>NZ_LMOX01000006.1:0-1979 GCF_001423665.1 Frigoribacterium sp. Leaf164 | reverse complement strand
GACACAGCACCAACACCACGACGAGGCCCCCCGCAGCACCAGCTGCAGGGGGCCTCGCCCGTCGGCATGTAAGATATCGGCTGGCCGCCCCGATCGGTCTCCCCTTTCCCTCCATCCGGAAGAAGACATGAGCACGATCAGAACCGGCCTCGCGGCCGTGGGCCTCGCGGCCCTCGCCGCGGGCACCCTCGCCCCCGCCGCGGCCCTCGCGGCCCCTGCCGCCACCACCGACGTCGACCAGGCCTCGGCCGCGTCGCAGCCGACGGCCTCCGCCCCCACCGCCGCCCCGGCCGCGCCTCGCATCGCCTTCGTCGAACAGGGCGACGACGGCGAGCTCGCGGTCGCCGGCCTGGCGCCGGGCGCCCGGCTCGCCGGGATCGACGTCGAGGGAGGCGGCCGCTACACCGCCGCCGTCTGGGACGACCGCTTCGCCACCTCGGTCGACCTCGCCGACCTGGGCAAGCCGGCCACGCTGATGGCGTACACGCCACAGGGCCGGGTCGAGGTCGAGTTCGTCCTCGAGCTGCAGCACGCGGAGGGCGAGGACCGAGCCCCCGGCACGCCCGTCGTCCACGCGGTGAGCCAGTACGACGACGACCACCTCGTGATCGAGGGCACCGTGGCGCACGAGCCGGACCTCTTCACCAAGACCGAGGTCTGGGCCAGCAGATCGGGCGCGTCGTGGGACTTCCCGTCCGATAACGGGGCGTTCTCGCTCGTGGTGCCCGCCTCGCGCGCCGGCGAGACGATCGACGTCACGGCCTACTACCGGGGCCGCGCCAGCGAGGCGACGCCGGTCGTGCTCGTCCCCACGGAGCGCAACACGGCGTCCGACACGCACCCCCTCCAGCTCGCCTCCCCCGCGCAGGGCGAGGTCGTCGCGGAGCCCGCTCCGACCTTCGCCGGCACGGGCATCCCCAACTCGCAGATCGTCGTGACCCGCGACGGCGAGACCGCCCGCAGCACGGCGACCCTCTGCGAGACGCGCGTCGCCGTCACCGGCGACTGGAGCTGCACCTCGGCCGCGCTGCCCGCCGGCAGCTATGAGACGACCGTCGTCGAGACCCCGACGTGGGCCTCGGCCGCGCAGCAGCGAGCCGGTGCGTCGTTCACCGTCGCCGACACCGCCGACGGCGACTGGACCCCGGCCCTGCCGATGCTCTCGTCGGTGACGGAGGACGCCGACGGCCAGATCGTGCTGCGCGGCATCTCGACCCGAGCCGCCGAGGCCCGGATCGAGGTCGGCGACCACGTGGAGACCGTGCGCGCCCAGCACGGTCGGTTCACCTTCATCCTGCCCGCGGGCCTGGCCGGGCAGACCGCCACGATCACCGGCATCTCGCTCGAGCGCGAGGGCCGCTCGCTCGACGCGCCCCTCACCCCGCTCGAGGCGCCTGAGCCGTCCCCGCTCACGGCGCCGACGATGCACGCGGTCTTCCCCGCGAGCGACGGCAGCTACTACATCCAGGGCACGGCCAGCTACTTCGCCACCGAGTGGGAGCTGCCGGGCGTGATCGCGCAGGCCGACGGCGTCTACGTCGACGGGACGGAGACCACCTGGAACGGTGCCTTCATGTTCAACATCGGTGCCGAGCACGCCGGCGAGCAGATCGACCTGATCACCGTCCGGAGCCTCGACATGTCGGAGCGCACGACGATCACCCTCGTCGAGACCGAGGGCAGCACCGCCCCGGCCGACTGGCCGCTGAACGTCGTCTCCCCCGCCGACGGCGAGACGATCGCCGCCGACACTGCGACCCTCACGGGCGTGGGCATCCCCGGATCGACCGTCGAGGTCACCACCGACACGGACGGCGTCGGCGTCCTCGCCGACGAGATCGGCAAGGCCGACGTCCTCGCGGACGGCACCTGGACGGTGGAGGTCGATGCTCCGCTCGCGGAGGGCGACCACACGATGACCGTGACGGAGACCCCGTACTGGGAGAACCTCGACCCGATCGTGTCGACCCGCTCGTTCG
>NZ_LMOX01000005.1:0-2249 GCF_001423665.1 Frigoribacterium sp. Leaf164 | reverse complement strand
CTGAGTTGGTCTAAGAAATTGCACTTAGTATCACAAACCCGGTCACCAACCCCCTAAAGGGCCAGCTCGTGATTTGCGACTAAGATGCTCGCGTCCACTGTGTAGTTCTCAAAATACGGGCGGCACCAGAATCACCCTGCGATACATGCAAGACTTTCCTGGCCCAGAGGTAAAACCCCACACCCCGAAGAGCGTGGAAGCTTGGTCCCTCAGGACCCAACAGCGTGCATACCGTTTCACTTGTGCGCCACACCGTTCCACNACCTCCGAAGAGATCGTACTAAGCACTGCGCCGTCACAAAACGACCATTGTCAATGTTCCACCCATGAGCGCCAGCCAGAGACATTCGCTCCGGAACTGACTTGACCAGATGATCCCTGTGTAAACAGCAGGGCTGGTACATGCTCCTTAGAAAGGAGGTGATCCAGCCGCACCTTCCGGTACGGCTACCTTGTTACGACTTAGTCCTAATCACCGATCCCACCTTCGACAGCTCCATCCCACAAGGGGTTAGGCCACTGGCTTCGGGTGTTACCGACTTTCATGACTTGACGGGCGGTGTGTACAAGGCCCGGGAACGTATTCACCGCAGCGTTGCTGATCTGCGATTACTAGCGACTCCGACTTCATGGGGTCGAGTTGCAGACCCCAATCCGAACTGAGACCGGCTTTTTGGGATTCGCTCCACCTTACGGTATCGCAGCCCTTTGTACCGGCCATTGTAGCATGCGTGAAGCCCAAGACATAAGGGGCATGATGATTTGACGTCATCCCCACCTTCCTCCGAGTTGACCCCGGCAGTCTCCTATGAGTTCCCACCATAACGTGCTGGCAACATAGAACGAGGGTTGCGCTCGTTGCGGGACTTAACCCAACATCTCACGACACGAGCTGACGACAACCATGCACCACCTGTATACCGACCTTGCGGGGCGACCATCTCTGGCCGTTTCCGGTATATGTCAAGCCTTGGTAAGGTTCTTCGCGTTGCATCGAATTAATCCGCATGCTCCGCCGCTTGTGCGGGCCCCCGTCAATTCCTTTGAGTTTTAGCCTTGCGGCCGTACTCCCCAGGCGGGGAACTTAATGCGTTAGCTGCGACACGGAGACCGTGGAATGGTCCCCACATCTAGTTCCCAACGTTTACGGCGTGGACTACCAGGGTATCTAATCCTGTTCGCTCCCCACGCTTTCGCTCCTCAGCGTCAGTTACGGCCCAGAGATCTGCCTTCGCCATCGGTGTTCCTCCTGATATCTGCGCATTCCACCGCTACACCAGGAATTCCAATCTCCCCTACCGCACTCTAGTCTGCCCGTACCCACTGCAGGCTGGGGGTTGAGCCCCCAGATTTCACAGCAGACGCGACAAACCGCCTACGAGCTCTTTACGCCCAATAATTCCGGACAACGCTTGCACCCTACGTATTACCGCGGCTGCTGGCACGTAGTTAGCCGGTGCTTTTTCTGCAGGTACCGTCACTTTCGCTTCTTCCCTACTAAAAGAGGTTTACAACCCGAAGGCCGTCATCCCTCACGCGGCGTTGCTGCATCAGGCTTTCGCCCATTGTGCAATATTCCCCACTGCTGCCTCCCGTAGGAGTCTGGGCCGTGTCTCAGTCCCAGTGTGGCCGGTCACCCTCTCAGGCCGGCTACCCGTCGTCGCCTTGGTGAGCCATTACCTCACCAACTAGCTGATAGGCCGCGAGTCCATCCTTGACCGAAATTCTTTCCAACTCCTAGCCATGCGGCTGAAGCTCGTATCCGGTATTAGACGCCGTTTCCAGCGCTTATCCCAGAGTCAAGGGCAGGTTACTCACGTGTTACTCACCCGTTCGCCACTAATCCCCCCAGCAAGCTGGAGTTCATCGTTCGACTTGCATGTGTTAAGCACGCCGCCAGCGTTCGTCCTGAGCCAGGATCAAACTCTCCGTAAAAGAAAAAACAGACCAACCGGAAAAAGGCCGAATCTGCTGAATTTGATGCTGACCAAAGAACAAAACAATCTGACGATTGTTGTTGTCCATCAATCTCAAAGAAACCTAAACACCACTCAGAACCGAAGTTCATCACGATGCCAGGGTATAATTTGGCATTTGACAATGTGCACGCTGTTGAGTTCTCAAGGACCAAACGCACCCGGAACCCGACCTATATAAAGGCCCTCGTCCGAGGCAGCTGTGAAACCTTAGCACCGATCTTCACCATGTAAGACCACCGCTCTTCGACCCCCGTAAGGAGCCGGTGTCGC
>NZ_LMOX01000004.1:0-5460 GCF_001423665.1 Frigoribacterium sp. Leaf164 | reverse complement strand
GCGACACCGGCTCCTTACGGGGGTCGAAGAGCGGTGGTCTTACATGGTGAAGATCGGTGCTAAGGTTTCACAGCTGCCTCGGACGAGGGCCTTTATATAGGTCGGGTTCCGGGTGCGTTTGGTCCTTGAGAACTCAACAGCGTGCACATTGTCAAATGCCAAATTATACCCTGGCATCGTGATGAACTTCGGTTCTGAGTGGTGTTTAGGTTTCTTTGAGATTGATGGACAACAACAATCGTCAGATTGTTTTGTTCTTTGGTCAGCATCAAATTCAGCAGATTCGGCCTTTTTCCGGTTGGTCTGTTTTTTCTTTTACGGAGAGTTTGATCCTGGCTCAGGACGAACGCTGGCGGCGTGCTTAACACATGCAAGTCGAACGATGAACTCCAGCTTGCTGGGGGGATTAGTGGCGAACGGGTGAGTAACACGTGAGTAACCTGCCCTTGACTCTGGGATAAGCGCTGGAAACGGCGTCTAATACCGGATACGAGCTTCAGCCGCATGGCTAGGAGTTGGAAAGAATTTCGGTCAAGGATGGACTCGCGGCCTATCAGCTAGTTGGTGAGGTAATGGCTCACCAAGGCGACGACGGGTAGCCGGCCTGAGAGGGTGACCGGCCACACTGGGACTGAGACACGGCCCAGACTCCTACGGGAGGCAGCAGTGGGGAATATTGCACAATGGGCGAAAGCCTGATGCAGCAACGCCGCGTGAGGGATGACGGCCTTCGGGTTGTAAACCTCTTTTAGTAGGGAAGAAGCGAAAGTGACGGTACCTGCAGAAAAAGCACCGGCTAACTACGTGCCAGCAGCCGCGGTAATACGTAGGGTGCAAGCGTTGTCCGGAATTATTGGGCGTAAAGAGCTCGTAGGCGGTTTGTCGCGTCTGCTGTGAAATCTGGGGGCTCAACCCCCAGCCTGCAGTGGGTACGGGCAGACTAGAGTGCGGTAGGGGAGATTGGAATTCCTGGTGTAGCGGTGGAATGCGCAGATATCAGGAGGAACACCGATGGCGAAGGCAGATCTCTGGGCCGTAACTGACGCTGAGGAGCGAAAGCGTGGGGAGCGAACAGGATTAGATACCCTGGTAGTCCACGCCGTAAACGTTGGGAACTAGATGTGGGGACCATTCCACGGTCTCCGTGTCGCAGCTAACGCATTAAGTTCCCCGCCTGGGGAGTACGGCCGCAAGGCTAAAACTCAAAGGAATTGACGGGGGCCCGCACAAGCGGCGGAGCATGCGGATTAATTCGATGCAACGCGAAGAACCTTACCAAGGCTTGACATATACCGGAAACGGCCAGAGATGGTCGCCCCGCAAGGTCGGTATACAGGTGGTGCATGGTTGTCGTCAGCTCGTGTCGTGAGATGTTGGGTTAAGTCCCGCAACGAGCGCAACCCTCGTTCTATGTTGCCAGCACGTTATGGTGGGAACTCATAGGAGACTGCCGGGGTCAACTCGGAGGAAGGTGGGGATGACGTCAAATCATCATGCCCCTTATGTCTTGGGCTTCACGCATGCTACAATGGCCGGTACAAAGGGCTGCGATACCGTAAGGTGGAGCGAATCCCAAAAAGCCGGTCTCAGTTCGGATTGGGGTCTGCAACTCGACCCCATGAAGTCGGAGTCGCTAGTAATCGCAGATCAGCAACGCTGCGGTGAATACGTTCCCGGGCCTTGTACACACCGCCCGTCAAGTCATGAAAGTCGGTAACACCCGAAGCCAGTGGCCTAACCCCTTGTGGGATGGAGCTGTCGAAGGTGGGATCGGTGATTAGGACTAAGTCGTAACAAGGTAGCCGTACCGGAAGGTGCGGCTGGATCACCTCCTTTCTAAGGAGCATGTACCAGCCCTGCTGTTTACACAGGGATCATCTGGTCAAGTCAGTTCCGGAGCGAATGTCTCTGGCTGGCGCTCATGNGGTGGAACATTGACAATGGTCGTTTTGTGACGGCGCAGTGCTTAGTACGATCTCTTCGGAGGTCTGGAACGGTGTGGCGCACAAGCGGAACGGTATGCACGCTGTTGGGTCCTGAGGGACCAAGCTTCCACGCTCTTCGGGGTGTGGGGTTTTACCTCTGGGCCAGGAAAGTCCTGCATGTATCGCAGGGTGATTCTGGTGCCGCCCGTATTTTGAGAACTACACAGTGGACGCGAGCATCTTAGTCGCAAATCACGAGCCNGGCCCTTTAGGGGGTTGGTGACCGGGTTTGTGATACTAAGTGCAATTTCTTAGACCAACTCAGCCTTCGGGTTGGGTTGGCGAATGAGATAACACTGAGCTGCCAGCTTTGGCTGGTGGCAACTTTGTGGTCAAGTTTCTAAGAGCAAACGGTGGATGCCTTGGCATCTGGAGCCGAAGAAGGACGTAGAAATCTGCGATAAGCCTCGGGGAGCTGATAATCGAGCCCTGATCCGAGGATTTCCGAATGGGGAAACCCCGCCAGGCGTTTTGACCTGGTGACTCCCGCCTGAATATATAGGGCGGGTAGAGGGAACGTGGGGAAGTGAAACATCTCAGTACCCACAGGAAGAGAAAACAACAGTGATTCCGTGAGTAGTGGCGAGCGAAATCGGAAGAGGCTAAACCGGTCATGTGTGATAGACGGCGGTCGTTGCATGGTCGGGGTTGTGGGACCCGTTGTCCTGTTCTGCCGGACAGGAACAGTTACAGCGCAGTATAGGCGAACAGCTTTGAATGGCTGGTCATAGAGGGTGCGAACCCCGTAGCCGAAATGCTGGCGCTGGCTGAATGGGGATCCCAAGTAGCTCGGGGCCCGAGAAATCCCGTGTGAATCTGTCAGGACCACCTGATAAGCCTAAATACTCCCAGATGACCGATAGCGGACAAGTACCGTGAGGGAAAGGTGAAAAGTACCCCGGGAGGGGAGTGAAATAGTACCTGAAACCGTTTGCTTACAAACCGTTGGAGCCTCCTTGTAGGGGTGACAGCGTGCCTTTTGAAGAATGAGCCTGCGAGTTAGCGATATGTGGCGAGGTTAACCCGTGTGGGGTAGCCGTAGCGAAAGCGAGTCTTAAGAGGGCGATCCAGTCGCATGTCCTAGACCCGAAGCGAAGTGATCTATCCATGGCCAGGTTGAAGCGACGGTAAGACGTCGTGGAGGACCGAACCCACTTCAGTTGAAAATGGAGGGGATGAGCTGTGGATAGGGGTGAAAGGCCAATCAAACTTCGTGATAGCTGGTTCTCTCCGAAATGCATTTAGGTGCAGCGTTGCGTGTTTCTTGCCGGAGGTAGAGCTACTGGATGGCCGATGGGGCCCAAAAGCTTACTGACGTCAGCCAAACTCCGAATGCCGGTAAGTGAGAGCGCAGCAGTGAGACGGTGGGGGATAAGCTTCATCGTCGAGAGGGAAACAACCCAGACTACCAACTAAGGTCCCTAAGCGTGTGCTAAGTGGGAAAGGATGTGGAGTTGCATAGACAACCAGGAGGTTGGCTTAGAAGCAGCCACCCTTGAAAGAGTGCGTAATAGCTCACTGGTCAAGTGATTCCGCGCCGACAATGTAACGGGGCTCAAGCACACCACCGAAGTTGTAGATTTCGTATTATAGACAAGCCTTCGTGGTTCAGTCGTACGGAGTGGTAGGAGAGCGTCGTGTGGCCAGTGAAGCGGCGGTGTAAACCAGCCGTGGAGGCCACACGAGTGAGAATGCAGGCATGAGTAGCGAAAGACGGGTGAGAAACCCGTCCTCCGAAAGACCAAGGGTTCCAGGGCCAGGTTAATCCGCCCTGGGTAAGTCGGGACCTAAGGCGAGGCCGACAGGCGTAGTCGATGGACAACGGGTTGATATTCCCGTACCGGCGAAGAACCGCCCAAGCTAATCCAGTGGTGCTAAGAGTCCTAACCCGGCTGAGCGGATCCCTTCGGGGTGATGCCGGCCGGTCTAACGCTCGACCCCATGCTGGTGCGGTTAGCGTATTAACAGGTGTGACGCAGGAAGGTAGCTGAGCCAGGCGATGGTATCCGTAAGGTGAACCTGGTGTAAGGATGTAGGGCTGACGATAGGCAAATCCGTCGTCAATGTGCCTGAGACCCGATGCGTACCCCGATTGGGGGAAATCAGTGATCCTATGCTGCCGAGAAAAGCATCGACGCGAGGTTCAAGCCGCCCGTACCCCAAACCGACTCAGGTGGTCAGGTAGAGAATACCAAGGAGATCGAGAGAATCGTGGTTAAGGAACTCGGCAAAATGCCCCCGTAACTTCGGGAGAAGGGGGGCCGGAACCGTGATGGGATTTACTCCCGGAGCGGGAAAGGCCGCAGAGACCAGTGGGAAGCGACTGTTTACTAAAAACACAGGTCCGTGCCAAGTCGCAAGACGATGTATACGGACTGACGCCTGCCCGGTGCTGGAAGGTTAAGAGGAAGGGTTAGCGCAAGCGAAGCTCAGAATTTAAGCCCCAGTAAACGGCGGTGGTAACTATAACCATCCTAAGGTAGCGAAATTCCTTGTCGGGTAAGTTCCGACCTGCACGAATGGCGTAACGACTTCCCAGCTGTCTCAACCGCGAACTCGGCGAAATTGCACTACGAGTAAAGATGCTCGTTACGCGCAGCAGGACGGAAAGACCCCGTGACCTTTACTACAGCTTGGTATTGGTGTTCGGAGTGGCTTGTGTAGGATAGGTGGGAGACTGTGAAGCTTGGACGCTAGTTCAGGTGGAGTCATTGTTGAAATACCACTCTGGTCACTTTGGATATCTAACTACGAACCGTGATCCGGTTCTGGGACAGTGCCTGGTGGGTAGTTTAACTGGGGCGGTTGCCTCCTAAAGAGTAACGGAGGCGCCCAAAGGTTCCCTCAACCTGGTTGGCAATCAGGTGTCGAGTGTAAGTGCACAAGGGAGCTTGACTGTGAGACTGACAAGTCGAGCAGGGACGAAAGTCGGGACTAGTGATCCGGCAGTGGCTTGTGGAAGCGCTGTCGCTCAACGGATAAAAGGTACCTCGGGGATAACAGGCTGATCTTGCCCAAGAGTCCATATCGACGGCATGGTTTGGCACCTCGATGTCGGCTCGTCGCATCCTGGGGCTGGAGTAGGTCCCAAGGGTTGGGCTGTTCGCCCATTAAAGCGGTACGCGAGCTGGGTTTAGAACGTCGTGAGACAGTTCGGTCCCTATCCGCTGCGCGCGTAGGAAATTTGAGAAGATCTATCCCTAGTACGAGAGGACCGGGATGGACGAACCTCTGGTGTGTCAGTTGTCCTGCCAAGGGCACCGCTGATTAGCTACGTTCGGAACGGATAACCGCTGAAAGCATCTAAGCGGGAAGCCGGCTTCGAGATGAGATTTCCATACCCTTCGGGGTGAGAGGCTCCCAGCTAGACTACTGGGTTGATAGGCCGGATGTGGAAGTGGGGACTAACGACCCATGGAGCTGACCGGTACTAATAAGCCGATAACTTGACAACACTCTTCCCTTGTAGAGGGGA
>NZ_LMOX01000003.1:1492886-1496342 GCF_001423665.1 Frigoribacterium sp. Leaf164 | reverse complement strand
GGCAGCACCCTCACCGTCACCAACGCCAAGGGCCTCAGCCTCGGCACCGCCGTCGAGGTCAACGACGAGGGCGACTGGACCTGGACCCGCACCAACATGGGCTCCTACACCTGGACCATCCTCTTCACCACCCACGCCGACACCGAGAACCAGCAGCAGACCCGCCTCACCGGCTTCGCACCCCGAAGCTGACCCACACCACACAGCACCNGACACAGCACCAACACCACGACGAGGCCCCCCGCAGCACCAGCTGCAGGGGGCCTCGCCCGTCCTCCCGCACCGGTCGAGCCCCGAGGCGTCAGGGCGCCGACACAGCCCGCCCGTCGAGCCAGGCGCCGACCTCGTCGGCCCGGAGGGCGTCGCCGAGCGACCGCACCCCCTCAGGGTCGAGCGAGACGTAGGACTGGCCGTCGTCGGAGACTCCTCCGCCCGCGGTCGACACCGTCGCGGTGCGGATGCCCGACGGCGACAGGTCGCGGAGCCCCCAGCCGATCTCGACGAGCCGCCGCGGCGTCAGGCCCGGGTCGACGGCGAGGTGCTCGGTGGCCACGCCGACGAAGCCGCTCACCGCCACCGGGTCGCTGAGCGTGCCCCGGTCGAGCAGCCCGCTCACGAGCCCGCGGACGAAGGCCTGCTGGTTGCGCGCCCGCTGGTGGTCGGCGTCGGCGAAGGGCGCCCGGGCCCGCACGAAGTCGAGCGCCCGGTCGCCGGCGAGGTGGTTCACGCCCGCGTCGAAGTCGTGGCCGCCGGCCGAGAACGAGCGCTCGGAGACGACGTCGACCCCGCCGAGCGCCTCGCTCATGCCGGCGAAGCCCTCGAAGCCGACCGTCGCGACGTGGTCGACCCGCACCCCGAGCAGGGCCTCGACCGTCTCGACGACCAGCGGCACCCCGCCCCAGGCGTGGGCGGCGTTGATCTTGGCGGAGCCGTGGCCGGGCACGTCGACCCACGAGTCGCGCAGCACGGACAGCACCACCACCTCGCTGCGGTCGGCCGGCACGCGCACGAGCATCACGGTGTCGGTGCGGGAGGCGGGGGTCGCGACGCCCGGAGCGGCGTCGGTCGGCGACGTGCCGGCCGAGTCGGTGCCGAGCAGCAGGACGGTCAGGGCGCCGCTCTCGTCGACCGGCGGCCGGCCGAGCTCGGAGGGGAACGCCCGGTCGATGGTCGTCGCCCGGTCGTCGAAGGTCGAGACCAGGTGCGCGGCGAACCCCGCGACCACGAGGGCGACGACGGTCGGCACGCCGACCAGCACGGCAGCGGCCGCGGCGAGCGCGGTGGTCCAGGGGCGGCGCGGCGGACGCGGAGCCCGACCGGTGCGCGGCACCCGGGGTGCACGGGGCGCGCGGGGTGCGCGGGGTGCGCGAGCGGCCCGGGCCGCCCGGCGCGACCCGCTCACCGGGTCACCTGCTCGGCCGCGTAGGCGTCGCCCAGCACGGTGGTGACGAACTCGGGGAAGGTCTGCTGCGACGCGTCGAACAGCTCGCCGTTGACGAGCACGGTCGGCGTGCCGCGGAGCGACTCGAGGTCGTCGGTCGGCAGCGGCCCCGCGAAGGCGCGGGCCGTGGCGGCGCCGACCCAGGGCACGAAGCGCCGCTCGTCGACGCACTCGGCGAGCGCGGCGGCGTCGTCGACCCCGTCGAGGCCCGTGACGAGGGCGGCGAGCTGCTCGTCGGTCAGACCACGGTCGCCGGGGGCCGGCTGGGCGAGGAAGAGCGTGTCGGAGGCGCGCCAGAACTGGTCGGGCGACAGGTCGGCCACGCACAGGGCCGCCCCCGCCGCGCGCGACGCGTAGCGGGCCCCGCGCGACGAGCCGTCGGTGATCGCCACGGGGTGCACCCGGACGGTCGCCGCCCCCGTCGTGACGAGCTGCTCGAGGTAGGCGGCGTTGTCGAGCTCGAACTCCTTGCAGGCCGGGCAGTGGTAGTCGACCCAGACCACGACGTCGGCGACGTCGCGGGCCGCCGGGGCCGGCTCGACCGAGGGCGCCTCCCCCGCGGGGCGCGGGGCGCTGCGCTCGACGAGCATGCCCGTGCCCACGCGCACCCCGTCGTCGGCGACGTTCGCCGGCACGGCCGTCGCGGGGGCCGGGCCGACCGCGGTCACGAGGGCCAGGGCCGCGGCGGTGACGAGCGCGACCCCGCCGGTGAGGACGCCGGCGCGCACGAGCAGCGTCCTGCCCCGCTCACGACGCTGCTCGCGGAGGCGCACCTCGCGCGCCTTGGCCCGGAGCGCCTCGCGCCGGGCGGCGTGGCTGCTGCGTCGGGCGCTCGGGCCCCAGGGAGTCGCGGTGCCGGCAGCGCAGTCGGGCTGCGGGCCCCGCCGAGGGTCGGGTCGGGCGTCGGGAAGAGGGTCGGGGTGCGGGTTCTCGCCGGGCATGAGGGCCTTCCAGGAGCGGATCGATCCTCACATCGTATTTCACATGGTTCACGTCAGCAACCACCACGGCAGCACCTCGCACGGCAGCACCTCGCAGGCGACCAGCGACACGGGAGCGCCGCGGGCCCCGACGACGACGCGGGAGGCACGGGCCAGCCGACCCGCGCCTCCCGCGCTCCGTGCCGCACGGCGGCGCCCCGGCACGAGGCGCCGCCGCGGTCTCAGTCGGCCGAGCTCCGCTCGAGGCCGTTGGCCCGCGCGACGCCGCCGTACCAGCGGGCGCTCGCCTTGGGGGTGCGCTCGAAGGTGTCGCGGTCCCACGCGATCAGGCCGAAGGTGGGGCGGAAGCCGCTGGCCCACTCGTAGTTGTCGAGCGCGCTCCAGTGCTGGTAGCCCAGCACCTCGACGCCCTCCTCGATGGTGTCGTGGATGCCCTCGAGGGCACCCTGCGTGTACGCGATGCGCCGGGTGTCGTCGGCGGTCGCGATGCCGTTCTCGGTGACCATGACGGGCACGTGGCCGCTGAGCTCCCACGCGCTGCGGATGCCCTCGGCGGCGGCCGGCGGCCAGAACTCCCAGCCGGTCAGCGTCGTCTCGAGCCCCTCGGCGACCGGGCGGGGGCCCTCCGGCCCGACGAAGGTCTGCGTGTAGGCCTGCACGCCGACGAAGTCGTCGCCCGCCGCCATCTCGCTGTACCAGTCGTCGCGCACGTAGCCGTACTCGCGCGTCGCCTCGGCGGCGCCGGGCTCGTCGACGGCCTTGAACGCCTGCGTCGCGACCGTCCAGCCCGACTTGAGGCCGTCGACCTGCGAGAGCACCTCCCGCGAGCGCTTGTGCGAGGCGAGCAGCGCGTCGGCGACCTGGAGGTCGGGGTTCGGCAGACCGTACGCGACGAGGTTCGAGGCGTCCTCGCCGCCGGCCAGCATCGCCGCGATGTTCGGCTCGTTGATCGTGCAGACGTACCGCACGCCCTCGCTCACGACGGGCAACGCGAGCTCGGTGTACCGGGCGAAGAGGTCGGCGGCGTCGGGCGCCCGCCAGAAGCCGTCGCGCTCGAACCAGCGCGGCACCGTG
>NZ_LMOX01000003.1:1417103-1492873 GCF_001423665.1 Frigoribacterium sp. Leaf164 | reverse complement strand
AGTGCGCGATCTGGGCCTTGCTGACGAACCCGCGCTCGGGCTCGATGCGCGCCCACTCGATGCTGAACCGGTAGCTGTTCAGCCCCAGCTCGGCGAGCAGCCGGATGTCGTCGCGGAACCGGTGGTAGCTGTCGGCCGCGTCGCCGCTCGGCTCGACGATCGTCGTGCCGGGCGTGTGCTCGTGCTGCCACCAGTTCGAGGCGACGTTGCCGCCCTCGATCTGGTGGGCGGCGGTCGCGGCGCCCCAGAGGAAGCCGTCGGGGAAGGTCAGCACAGGGTGGTTCCTTTCGAGGGGAGGTCAGGAGGCGCGGGTCAGCGACCCGAGGACGCGCGACCCGAGGACGCGCGCGCCGCCGCGGCCGCCGCGTGGGTCCGCCGCGGGTTCGGCACCGCGTCGAGCAGCTGGATCGTGTACGGGTCGGTCGGTCGCTGGAGCACCTCCGCCGTGGCCCCGCGCTCGACGACGGCGCCGTCGTGCAGCACCATCACGTGGTCGGTGATCAGCCGCGCGCTCAGCAGGTCGTGGGTGATGTAGAGCAGCGAGACGCCCCACTGCTCGCGGAGGTCCTCGAGCAGCGCGAGCACGCCGGCCCGCAGCGACACGTCGAGCATCGAGACCGGCTCGTCGGCGATGATCACCTGCGGGTCGCTCGCGAGCGCCCGGGCGATGACGACGCGCTGCCGCTGCCCGCCGGAGAGCTGGTGCGGCAGCTTCGCCGCGAACTGCTCGACCGGCGTCAGACCGACCGTCTCGAGCAGTTCGAGGACCCGGCTCCGCGCCTCCCGCCCCCTCAGCCCGGTGAAGTTCACGACGGGGCGCGTCAGCGTGTACTCGACGGTGTGCAGCGGGTTCAGGGCGGCGTACGGGTCCTGGAAGACCATCTGCACGTCGCTGCGGAAGCTGCGCAGGGCACGGCCGCGCAGCGACGTCACGTCGGTGTCGCCGAACGTGACGCTGCCGCTGGTGGGCGACTCGACGCCGGTGACGAGCTTCGCGATCGTGCTCTTGCCCGAGCCGCTCTGCCCGACCAGGGCCAGCGACTGCCCCGGCTCGAGCGTGAACGACACGTCGCGGACGGCCCGCACGGGCTCGTCGCCACGGCGGGGAGGCGCGTAGGTCTTGCTGACGCCGCTCACGACGATCGCGCTCTGGGCGACCTTCGTGCTCCGTGTGCTGACGCTCGGCACGCTCGTGGTCGTGTCGACGCGGCGCTCGCCCCGGGCCCGGCGCAGCGAGCGGTCCTCGAAGCCGGGCAGCGAGACGGTCTCGGCGCGCGGGTCGGCGTAGTGCGAGAGCAGCATCCGCGTGTACTCGTGCTGCGGGGCGGCGAGCACGTCGGCGCTCGTGCCTTCCTCGACGATGCGGCCCTCGTGCATGACGAGCACGCGCTCGGTCGCCTCGAGCACGATGCCGAGGTCGTGGCTGATCAGCACGGCCGTGAAGCCCTCGCTCTGCTGCAGCGAGATGATCGTGTCCATCACCGCGTGCTGCACGAGCACGTCGAGCGCCGTCGTCGGCTCGTCGAACACCATCAGCTGCGGCTCGAGCGAGAGGGCCAGGGCGATCGAGACGCGCTGGCGCATGCCGCCCGACAGCTCGCCGGGGAAGCGCGCCAGCACGCCGGGGTCGAGCTCGACCTTGGCGATCAGCTCGGCGGCCCTGCTGTGCCAGCGGTCGCGCGGCACGTGGCCGTGGGCCTTGAAGACGTCGACGAAGTGGTTGCGGATCGTCCGCACCGGGTTCAGTGCGTTCATGCCCGACTGCAGCACCATCGCGAAGCCGCCCTGCCGCTGCTGCCGCAGGGCCTCGGTGCCGAGGTCGCGCACGTCGGCGCCGTCGAACCAGATGCTGCCGCCGTTCGTGCGGGCCGGGGGCTTCTGCAGCCGCGTCAGCGCGTAGCCGAGCGTCGACTTGCCCGAGCCGGACTCGCCGACCAGGCCGACGAACTCGCCCCGCTTCAGCCGGAACGACACGTGGTCGACGGCCTGCACCGGCTCGGCGCCGGCGCTCTCGTAGACGACGCTGAGGTCGCGGACGTCGAGGAGCACGTCGCCCGAGGTGGACGAGCCAGAGGACGGTCCGGAGGCGGTGGGCTGGTTGGTGAGGTCCCTGACGGTCATGCGCGCGCCTCCTTCTTCTCCTGCTTCGCGCCTTCGCGGAGCCGGGGGTTGCCGACGGCGTCGACGCCGAAGTTGATCAGGGTCAGGCTCATCGCCAGCAGGGCGATGCAGAGGCCCGGGGCGAACAGCAGGATCCACTGCCCGGTGAGCAGGGCGTTCGAGTTCTGCGCCCAGTAGAGGATCGTTCCCCAGCTGACGATCGACGAGTCGCCGAGCCCGAGGAACTCGAGGCCGGCCTCGGCGAGGATCGCGCTGGTCGCGGCGCCGAAGAACGAGCCCGTGATCAGCGACGTCATGTTGGGCAGGATCTCGCGGAACACGATGCGCCCCGAGCTCTCGCCCGAGAACCGCGCCGCCGTGACGAAGTCGCGCGAGCGCAGCGACTGCGTCTGGCTGCGCAGCACGCGCGCGCCCCAGGCCCAACCGGTGATGACGATCACCGCGAGGATCACCGCGATGCCGCCGTTCTGCAGGTAGGCCGCGATGACGATCATGAGGGGCAGGCCCGGGATCACGAGGAACAGGTTCACGATGAACCCGACGACGTCGCCGCCGAAGCCCTTCATGTAGCCCCAGCTGAGCCCGATCGCGACGGCGACCAGCGTCGACAGCACCCCGGCGACGACCCCGACGAACACGCTGATGCGGGCGCCGTGGATCAGCTGGCTGAGGACGTCCTCGCCGGCCGCCGTGGTGCCCATCCAGTGGGCCCAGCTGGCGTCGGCGTTGCGCTCGAAGCCGTTCTCGCTGCCGCCGTAGGGGGCGAGCAGCGGGGCGAAGACCGCGACGAGCACGAACACGCCGAAGATGACGACGCCGATCTTCGCCTTGGGGTTCGACCAGATGGTCGCGGCCATGCGGCCGACGGTGAGCCAGCGACTGGGCGCCTTCTGCTCGGCGGGGCCGGTGGGAGGCGCGCCCTCGGGCAGGTGGACGGACACGGTGGAGGTCATCGGCGGGTCCTAGGGTCGAGCACGCCGTACAAGATGTCGACGAGGAAGTTGGCGACGAGCACGCTGACCGTGATCATCAGGAAGAGGGCCTGCATCAGCGGGTAGTCCTGGCCGATGACGGCGTTGAACAGCAGGTAGCCGATGCCGGGGTAGCCGAAGACCTGCTCGACCAGGATCGACCCGCCGACGACGCCGCCGAGGGCGAGGCCGAAGCCGGTCAGGTTGGGCAGGATCGCGTTGCGGGCGGCGTAGCGCACGGCCACCGTGCGGCCCTTGAGGCCGTTCGCCTCCGCGAAGGTGACGTAGTCGTCGCCGAGCGTCGAGATCATCGCGTTGCGCATGCCGAGGATCCAGCCGCCGAGGCTCGTCAGCAGGATCGTGATCGCCGGCAGCACCGCGTGCAGCAGGGCGTCGCCGACGAACGCGGGCGTGAACCCGGGCGTCGTCGTGGCGCCGTAGGCCCCCGTGGTCGGGAACCAGTGCAGCACGTAGCCGAGGAAGAAGAGCAGCAGCAGGGCCGTCCAGAAGTACGGGAAGGTGCTCATGAAGCTGCCCGACAGGGTGGGCAGCGAGTCGAGCCAGGTGCCGCGCTTCCACGCCGCCGCGACGCCGATCAGGGTGCCGAGCACGAACGCGATGACCGTGCAGACCCCGACGAGGATCAGCGTGAACGGCAGCGCCTGGCCGACGAGGTGGCCGACCGTCTCGGGGAAGAACGTGTAGCTCGTGCCGAAGTCGAGACGCACGACCTGCCCGAGGTACGCGACGTACTGCTGCAGGACGTTGCCGGTCGGGACGCCGAGCTGGGCCTCGATGGCGGCGCGGGTAGCGTCGGAGACGGGGCCGTTCTGCGAGAGCTTCGCGATCGCGGCGTCGGTGGGGCTGCCGGGCATGAGCCTCGGCAGGATGAAGTTGAGCGTGACCGCGGCCCACAGCGTGAGCACGAAGAGTCCGAGCTTCTGGGCGACGTACCTCACTGGTCGCTGCCTTCCTGGTCGACGCGCTTCAGCTTCGTGAAGATCAGCAGCGGTGCCTGGTCGTAGTTCTGGGGGGCCATGTACGGGTCGTCGGCGCTCGGCCAGCCGGTGAACTTCGCGTCGTTGAAGAGGCCCCAGAGGCCGCCGTAGTAGAGGCCGATCACGGGCATCTGGTCGTAGACGACGTTCTGCAGCTCGTGGCTGAGCCGCTGCTGGTCGGCCGGGTCGGTCGAGGCGCGCCACTCGGCGAGCAGCTCGTCGACCGCGGGGTCGCTGAACCGCTCGAAGTTGTTGGCGGTGGTCTCGCCGACCGGCGTCGCGAAGTCGCTGTTCAGCAGGTTGTTGAACGCCTGGTACACGTTGCCGTTGCCCATGCCGCCCATCGCCATGTCGAACTCGCCGTTCGCGATGGCCGATTGGTAGCCGGCGGGCTGGGGAGCCTGCACCTGCACGTCGATGCCGATCAGCCCCAGCTGGCGCCGCACCTCCTGCACGGCCCGCAGCCAGTCGGTGTAGCCGTTGGCCGTGGTGATCGTGATGCGCAGCTGCTGGCCGTCGGGCCCGACGAGCTGGTCGCCCCGCAGGGCGTAGCCGGAGGCGGCGAAGGCGGCGAGGGCCGCGTCGCGGTCCTGCTCGATGACGCCGCCGTTGGGGATGCTCGGGTCGAGGTCGTCCTGTTGGTTCGGCAGGATGAGCCCGGTCTGGCCGGCCGGCTCGAGGTAGCCCTCGGTGGCGGTCTCGGCGATGCGGGCTCGGTCGAGCGCCAGGGCGATGCCGCGGCGCACATTGACGTCGTCGAACGGCGCCTTGGTGAGGTTCGGCACGAGGCCGATCACGCCGCCCGGCGGGAACCAGAAGGTGTTGTCGGGGCTGGCCGCGCCCCAGGTGCCCTCGACGTCGCTGATGAACGAGTACGACCAGTCGTAGCCCCGCGTGACGGTGTCGAGCTGGTTGTTCGTCGCGGGCAGGATGAGGTGGCCGATCTCGATCTTCTCCGCCTGCCAGTAGGTCTCGTTCTTGTCCATCGAGTACTGCTGCGGCGAGTAGTTGCCGAGCGTGAAGGGGCCGGTGCCGACCGGGTCGGGGTTGCGGAACGTCGCCGGGTCGTCGACCTGCGACCAGAGGTGCTCGGGCACGATCGTCGTCTGGCCGATGATCTCCATCGCGGGCACGTCGTCGGTCTGCAGGTGGAAGACGACGTGGTCGCCCTCGGTCTCGATCGACTCGATGTGCTGCCAGGCGCCCTTGATGTCGAGCGACGGGGCCGCCTTGATCAGGTCGAACGTGTAGACCACGTCGGCCGGCGTCATCGGCGTGCCGTCGGACCACTCGACGCCGCTGCGCATCGTCATGTCGACCGTGCGGGCGTCGGGCAGCGTGGTCTCGCTGGCGAGCCACGGCGTGATCTCGCCGTCGAGCGGGTTGATCTCGAGCAGCGGCTCGTAGATCCAGGTGGAGGCGGTGCGCTTGTTCGTGAGGAACGGGTTGAAGTTCCGCTCGAACTGCGGGTTGCCCTTGTCGGCGTTGATCAGCATCGTGTCGGCGCCGATCGTCGGGTCGGGCTGGCTGCGGATCTGGATGCTGCAGCCGGCCAGCAGCGCGGTGGCCGCGAGGGCGGCGACCGCGGTGCGCACGAGCGTGCGGGGTCTTGACGTGAGCTTCATCGCCACGGGTCTCTCATTCGTCGTCGAGGTGAGCTCCGCCAGTGTAAGCGCATACATCTGCCGGACGCAACGGGACCGGTCGGTCCCGGACCGGACGCGCGGTGCCGAGTGGTCGCGATCTGCTGCTCCCGGGCGTGCGGGGCAGCAGATCGTGACCACTCGGCGGGGCGGGAGGGGCGGGAGGCGGGACGGGGGGAGGTGGTTCGAGGTCGAGAGAGGGGGAGGCGCGCGGCCGGCCGGCCACGCCATGATCGGAGGGTGCGCGGATGACGCGCACCGCGCCTCCCGCGGTCGTCGCCTCCTGGCCGCCGGGGCACCGGGCGTGCCGATCGCCCGTGGGAGCCCCCGTGATCACGTCGTCGCACCTGACCGCCCTGCGCTCCACGCTGCCGCTCGTCGAGGCGCGCGCCGCCGCGATCGCCGACGACTTCTACGCCCGGCTCTTCGCCGACCGGCCCGACCTGCTCCGCGACCAGTTCAACCGCGGCGACCAGGCCCAGGGGCGGCAGCAGCGCGAGCTCGCCCTGACGATCGTCACCGTCGCCCGCGACGTGGTGGGGACGCAGGTGGGCAGCGGGCCGGCGGGCTCGGCGACGGGCCCGGCCGTGCCCGTCGCGCCGTGGTCCTCGCCGGCGCCGAGCCCCTGGGCCGTGCGGGTCGCCGCCCGCGAGACCCTGTCGCGCCTCGCCCAGCGGCACGCGGCCATCGGCGTCACCCGCGACGAGCACGACGTCTTCGAGCGCCACCTCCGCGACGCCTTCGCGGCCGCCCTCGGCGACGACTGGTCGGGCGTCGTGGTCGACGCCTGGCTCGCGCTCTGGCGGCAGACCCGCGACGAGCTCGTCGCCGCGGTCGAGCGCACCTACCGCGCGGCCGACCTCGAGCCCGGGGAGGACTGGCGCGAGGCCCTCGTGACCGAGCGCCGCGTCGAGGCGGAGGACGTCGTCGCCCTCACCCTCGTCTCGGCCGACAGCGAGGCGCTGCCGACCTACCGCGCCGGTCAGTTCGCGTCGATCCAGGTGACGCTGCCCGACGGGGCACGGCAGATCCGGCAGTACAGCCTGCGCGGCGGCTCCGACGAGCAGTGGCGAGTCAGCGCCCGCGTGCTCGGCGGGGTGCCCGAGCTCGGCCTGCCGCCCGGCGAGGTCTCGAACCACTTGCTCCGGCACGTCGCGGTCGGCGACGTCGTCTCGGTCTCGCCGCCGATCGGGTCGCTGACGATCGACGAGCTCGACGACTCCCCCCTGGTCTTCGTCTCGGCCGGCATCGGCTGCACCCCCGTGCTCGGCATGCTCGACCACCTCGTGCGCACCGACCCCCGGCGGCAGGTGACGGTGCTGCACTTCGAGCGCACGCCCGAGCGGCACGCGCACCGCGCCGAGCTGGAGGCGCTGGTCGCGGCCATGCCGGCCGGTCGCCTCCGCGTGAGCTACACCCAGGGCAGCCTCAGCGCCGTCACGGCGCTCGCCGAGGCGTCGCTCGACGGGCCGGGCGTCTACCTCGACCCGATCGACCTCGACACCGTCGACCTGACCCCTCAGCACCGCGTGTTCCTCTGCGGGCCGGTGCCGTTCATGGCGATCGCCCGGAACGCCCTCATCGCGCACGGGGTGCCGGCGTCGCGGGTGCACCACTTCGTCTTCGGGCCCGACGACGGGAGCGTGACCGGCGTCGACACCGGGCAGCGCGGGGCGCGGGGGCGGTAGCGGCGCGGCGCTGCAGCGGCGCGGCGCGGCTCGGCGGCGGCGCGGCTCGGCGGCGGCGCGGCTCGGCGGCGGCGCGGCTCGGCGGCGTTCTCCGCCCCGACCGTCCCACCGAACCACCGACTGATCAATGAACCACGTCACGACGTGGTTCATTGATCAGTCGGTGGTTCGGGGTGCAGCCTGCGCGGGGCGGGGCAGCGCGGGGTGCGGGGGCGGCGCGGCCGCGGCGCGCGGCAGCGGCGCGGCGCGCGGCAGCGGCGCGGCGCGCGGCAGCGGCGCGGCGCGCGGCAGCGGCGCGGCGCGGCGCGGCGCGGCGCAGCAGCGGCGCGGGGGGCTCAGACGGCGGGGCAGCTCTCGCGGAGCAGCACCTCGACGGGCAGCGTGACGCGCTGCGGCGGCGCGCCGGGGTCGGTCAGCCGGGTCACGATGCTCCGCACCGCCACACGGCCGAGGTCGCCCATCGGCTGGCGCACCGTCGTCAGCCGCGGCGTCGAGAAGCGCCCGGCCTCGATGCCGTCGAAGCCGGTGACGAGCACCTGCCCGGGCACCGCCACCCCGTGCTCGGCGAGCACGTCGAGCAGGCCGAGCGCGGTCTGGTCGTTGGCGCAGACGACCGCGCGCGGGAGCGGTGCGCTCGACGCGAGCAGCGACTCCCCCGCCCGTCGCCCCCCGTCGCGCGAGAAGTCGCCCCGCTCGACCCGGACGGCCACGGGCTCCGGCGCGGCCGCGACGGCCTCGTCGAAGCCGCGGTGGCGGTCGGCCTCGTCGGGCGAGTCGGTGGGCCCGGTGACGTAGGCGACATCACGCGCCCGGTGCGCCTCGAGCACGAACGTGGTGAGCGCCCGCATGCCCGCGACGTTGTCGACGCTGACGTGGTCGAGCTGGTCGCCCGGGCGGGAGTCGGCGAGCACGACCACGGGGATCCGCCGCGAGACGTGCGCGAGGAGGTCGTCGGGCACGGTCTGTGCCAGGACGGCGAGGCCGTCGACCCGGCCGGCGATGTCGTTCAGCATCACCTCGCGGCTCGAGCCGCGGCCGGCCGCGACCATGAGGGCGAAGCCGCGGCGCCACGACTCGACCTCGGCCCCGCGCAGCACCTCGTCGAAGTAGAGGGTCGCCGGGCTGGGGGTGGACGACGTCGGGGCGTCGACGCGGAGGGCGCCCCGGCCCGCCGAGTCGTCGACGAGCGGGATCCGGCCGGGGTCGACCACGCGAGCCCAGTCGGGCTCGGGCTCGTCGATGCCGTCGTGCCCGGGCAGGAAGAGGCCCAGCACGCCGTGCCGGCGCCCGGCGAGGCCGCGGGCGGCGCCGCTCGGCACGTAGCCGAGGCTCCGGACGGACTCCAGCACGCGGGTGCGGGTCTCGGGGCGGACGTCGTCCGGCCGCCGCAGCACCCGCGAGACCGTCGCGATCGACACGCCCGCGTGGGCGGCCACGTCGTAGACGGTCGGGGCCTTGGTCACGGAGTCCTTCCGACGGTGGCGGGCACCGGACCATCCTAGGTCGGGGGTCGGCTCCCGGGCCGGGCCCGCGCCTCCGCCCGTCCTGCTCGCTCGCTCGCTCGGCGAGGCGACGCCTCCCGGGGCCTGTCCCGCCGCCCGGCCCCGGGACGAGTCGTCTCGTCGGGCCCGGGCGGGAGGCGCGGCGTCAGACGGCGGGGAGCTGCAGCACCTGCCCCACCTCGATGCGGTCGGGGTCGGGCACCGTGTCGAGGTTGGCTCCGGCGAGGGTCACCCAGCCGCCGGGGATCGCCCGCTCGGTCGCGATGGAGTCGAGGCTCTGGCCCGCCGCCACCGTGTAGGTCTCGCCGCTCGTCGGCACGGCCGCGATCGTCGGGGCGGGCGGCGCCGCGGGCGCCGCGGGGGCGGCGGCGCGCGACGAGCTGCTGCCCGACGACGAGCCCGACGACGGCGCAGCCGCCGCGGCCCTCGGTGCCGGTGCGGGTGCCGCGGCCTGCGGGGCGGCGCCGCTCGTGCCGCTCAGCCCGAGCTTCGCCGAGCAGGAGGGCCAGGCGCCCCAGCCCTGGGAGGCGAGCACGCGCTCGGCGACGGCGATCTGCTCGCCCTTGCTGGCGGAGGCGGCGCTGCCCGAGCCGCCGTAGGCGGACCAGGTGCTCGGGCTGAACTGCAGCCCGCCCGAGTAGCCGTTGCCGGTGTCGATCGACCAGTTGCCCCCGCTCTCGCAGGCGGCGATCGCGTCCCAGGTGGAGACGTCGGCGGCGCTCGCGGGCGCGGCGGCGAGGCCGACCCCGCCCCCGGTCAGGGCGACGAGGGCCGCCCCGCCGAGCAGGGCGCGGGCCCGGCCGACGCGACGCGGCGCGCGGGCGGCGGGGCCCGCCACGGCGGCGGGGTCGCCGGGCGAGGTCGAGGTGGTGCGGGAGGCGCGGGTGCTGCGGGTCGTGCGTGTCATGTCGTTGCTCCGGTCGAGGTCACCCCGGCACGGCCGCGCGGACACGGCCGCCGCTGCCCGCCTCTGGTCAGATCAGGTCCGTCGGCGGCGTCCGCTCGCAGGGCAGCGGGGGTGACGAGCGGCGCCGTGTGGCCTGCGCCGCCCCGATCGGGCCGACGCACCACGTGCCCCTGAGCGGGACGGTCGCCCACGGTAGCCACGCCCGCGACGGGGTCCAACTCCGACGGGGCGGTCTGCCCCGCGGGCGCGGGCGGTTGTCCACAGGCCGATCCGCGCCTCCCCGGGGATCGCCCCGCGACCCTCCGAGGTCGCTGGGCGTCCGCCCCGACGACGGTGCCGGCCCGGCCCGTTACGCGACGTGACGGGCTCCCCGGTGGCGGTCACCGCGCCTCCGTACGCTCGTCGCATGGCCACCGGCGACACGATCTCGAACCTGCTCGACGAGCGACGCACCTTCCCCGCCCCGGCGGCCCTCGCGGCGACGGCGAACGTCACGAGCGCCGAGCACGCGCGAGCCGCGGCCGACCCGGTCGCCTTCTGGGAGGAGCAGGCGCACCGCCTCGACTGGGAGACCCCCTGGCACACCGCCCACACCTGGCGCCCGGTCGAGGAGCTGCCCGACGGCGGCCTCACCGTGCCCGAGGCGACCTGGTTCGCCGGCGGCCGCCTCAACGTCGCCGTCAACTGCGTCGACCGGCACGTCGCGGCCGGCCGCGGCGAGAAGGTCGCCCTGCACGTCGAGGGCGAGCCCGGCGACCGCCGCGACGTCACCTACGCGCAGCTGCAACGCGAGGTCGTGAAGGCCGCGAACGGGCTCCGCAGCCTCGGCGTCGGCAAGGGCGACCGCGTCGTCGTCTACCTCCCCGTGATCGCCGAGACGATCGTCGTCACGCTCGCGATCGCCCGGATCGGGGGGATCCACTCGCTCGTCTTCGGCGGATTCTCGGGCGAGGCGCTGAAGTTCCGCGTCGAGGACACGGGGGCGAAGCTGCTCGTGACCACCGACGGGCAGTTCCGCCGGGGAGGCGCGGTGCCGGTCAAGGCCGCCGCCGACCACGCGGTGAGCGGCGAGAACCAGGTCGAGCACGTGCTCGTCGTGCGGCGCACGGGCGACCAGACCCCCGACGTGCCGTGGACGGAGGGCCGCGACCTGTGGTGGCACGACCTCGTCGACGCGCAGCCCGACACCGACGAGCCGGAGGCGTTCGACGCCGAGACCCCGCTCTTCATCATGTACACGAGCGGCACGACGGGGAAGCCCAAGGGCCTCGTGCACACGAGCGGCGGCTACCTCACCGCCGCGAGCTGGACCCACTGGGCCGTCTTCGACGCGAAGCCCGACGACGTGCACTGGTGCACGGCCGACCTCGCCTGGGTCACCGCGCACACCTACGAGATCTACGGCCCGCTGTCGAACGGGCTCACGCAGGTGATCTACGAGGGCACCCCCGACACCCCGCACCCCGGCAGGCACCTCGAGATCATCGAGCGCTACGGCGTGACCACCTACTACACGGCCCCGACGCTCGTGCGGACGCTGTCGTCGTGGTTCCCCGACGGCCTGCCCGACACGTGGGACCTCAGCACCCTGCGCCTCCTCGGCACCGTCGGCGAGGCCATCAACCCGGAGGCGTGGGTCTGGTTCCACGAGCAGCTCGGCCGGGGCGAGTGCCCGATCGTCGACACCTGGTGGCAGTCCGAGACCGGCGCGGCCGTGATGGCCCCGCTGCCGGGCGTCGACACGCTCAAGCCGGGGTCGTCGCTGCGGGCCCTGCCGGGCGTCGCGACCGCGGTCGTCGACGAGCACGGCCATCGCGTGCCGAACGGCTCGGGCGGCTACCTCGTCGTGCAGCAGGCGCCGCCGTCGCTGGCCAGGACGGTCTGGGGCGACCCCGAGCGGTACCGCGACAGCTACTGGACGCAGTTCCGCGAGCAGGGCTGGTTCGCGAGCGGCGACGGGGCCAAGTACGACGCCGACGGCGACATCTGGGTGCTCGGCCGCGTCGACGACGTCATCAACGTGTCGGGCCACCGGCTGTCGACGATCGAGGTCGAGTCGTCGCTCGTCGCCCACCCCCTCGTCGCGGAGGCCGCCGTCGTCGGGGTCGCCGACGAGCGCACCGGCCAGGCGATCGCCGCGTTCGTCGTGCCCGCGGCACGGCCCGAGGGAGGCGCGGTGCGCGACGCCGGCTCCGCCGACGAACCGCAGGTCTGGGCCCCGCTCTCGGGGTCGCTCTCCGCCGTGCTGCGGGCCCACGTCGCGGAGCAGATCGGCCCGATCGCGAAGCCCGCGACCGTCGTCGTCGTGCCCGACCTGCCGAAGACCCGCTCGGGCAAGATCATGCGCCGGCTGCTCGGCGACATCGTCGACGGCCGGCCGCTCGGCGACACGACGAGCCTGCAGGACTCGACGGTGCCCGACCGCGTCGCGGCCGTCCGCGCGGAGGTGCTGCGCGCCTCCTGACCACCCGGCCGCGGGCGTCGCCGCGTCGTCGTCGTCGTCGTCGCGAACCACGAAGTCGCACGCGAACCACGCCGCGGCGTGGTTCGCCTGCGACGACGTGGTTCGTGGGCGCGGCCGGGCGGCGAGCCCGCCCGGCCGGGGGCTGGTGCCGCCCAGCCGGGGCTGCTTGGCTGGGGGCATGTCCATCTCCACCACGGCCGAGAAGGCCGAACTCCTCCGCTCGCTGCACGTGCCGGGCGACCCGCTGATCGTCACGAACGTCTGGGACAGCATCACCGCCCGCGTCGTGGCCGGCGCACCGGGCGTGAAGGCCCTGGCCACCGCCTCCCACTCGATCTCCGAGGCGCACGGCGTCGAGGACGGCGAGGGGCTCGACGTCGACGAGATGCTCGCCGCCGCCCGGATCATCGTCCGCTCGGTCGACCTGCCCGTCTCGGTCGACTTCGAGAAGGCCTACGCGACCGACGCCTCCGGCACCTTCGACAACGTGTTCCGCCTCATCGAGGAGGGCGCTGCCGGCCTCAACCTCGAAGACAGCATCGGCCAGGCCAAGGCCCCGCTCTACGACATCGACACCCAGGTCTCGAAGGTCGCCGCGGCCCGCCGCGCCGGTGACCGCGCGGGCGTGCCGATCGTCGTCAACGCCCGGGTCGACGCCCTGGCCGGCGACCCCGACAGCTTCGACGACGCCGTCACGCGCGCCAACGCCTACCTCGACGCGGGAGCCGACTGCGCCTTCGTGCTCGGCCTCGGCACGGAAGACCTCGTGAAGCGCGCCCTCGACGAGATCCACGGGAAGATCAGCGTCATCTCGGGACCGACCTCGGTGCCGCTCGCCCGCCTCGCCGAGCTCGGCGTCTCGCGCGTGAGCTTCGGGCCGATGTCGATGGGCCTGACGCTGTCGCACCTCCGCGACGCAGCGACCCGCCTCACCGCCCGCGAGGAGTACCCGGCGGAGCTCGGCTTCTCGTTCTGAGCCGCGCCCAGACCGGGTGACGCCCGGGAGGGCTGATCCACTCCGGAGTGGATCAGCCCTCCCGGGCCCGACGCCGTCGCACCGCGAGCACCGCGACCGCGACCGCTGCCACGCCCCCGAGCAGCACCAGCACGACCACACCGACCGGCGACCCCGCCACCGAGCCGACGACCGCCCAGAGCACCGCGAACCCGACGGTGGCGTAGATCAGCGCCCACGCCGCGCACCCGGGCAGCATCGCGACGAGGTACACGGGCCACCGCATCCGCGACGCGCCCGCGGCCGCGTTCATCACGGTCTGCAGCCCCACGGTGAGGAAGCTCAGCGTGACCGCGGGAGGCCCCCACCGGGCCAGCACCCGCGACGCCCGCGCGACGCCCGGCCCGTCGACCCAGCGGCCCCACCTCGTCGAGGCGGCTCCCCGTCGCGCGCCCCGCGCCAACCAGTAGGTCGCCTGGGCCCGGCAGACGACGATCGCGAACAGCGCCGCCACGAGCCCGCCGAACGGCAGGCCGGCCAGGCGCTCGAGCACGGTGCCCCCTCGGGTGACGCGGTCAGGTCGGGTCAGGTCAGGTCAGGTCGGGTCATGTCTGGTCGGTCCAGGTCACGTCGATGCTAGGTCGACCCGCCCGGGAGGCGCCCGGGACGGACGACGACCGAGGGCCCCTGCACGACAACTGTCGCTCAGAGGCCCTCGGTCGAGAGAGATCGGGCACCGGTCACGCCGGCCCGGACGCCTCAGCTCCGGTCGCGCCGCTCGCGGCGCTCCTTCCCGTCGGGCAGGGCGTCGGCGTCGGGCCGGTCGTCGTCCGCGGGGCGCTCGCGGCCCTCGCGACGCTCGCGCGCCTCCTGCTCGGCGATCGACGCGGCCGCGGCCTGCCGCAGGCGCATCCCGTCGAGCTCGTCCTGCGCCTCCTGGGCCTTCTTCTTGTCGCTCTGCTTCGTGTCGCGCGGCGGCAGCAGGATGTCCTTCTCCGCCTCCATGCCGGCCTGCAGCTCACGGCCGCGCTCGATCTCGGCGTCGAACTCGGCGCCGAAGAGCAGGGCGTTGTTCGTGATCCAGAGCCAGAGCAGGAAGACGATGACGGCACCGAGCGAGCCGTACGTCTTGTTGTAGTTCGAGAAGTTGCTCACGTAGAAGCCGAAGCCGACGCTAGCGATCATCCAGATGGCGATGGCGAGCAGCGAGCCCATGCTGATCCAGCGGAACTTCGGCTGCTTGACGTTCGGCGAGAAGTAGAAGAGCACCGCGACGACGACCACGATGATGACCAGCAGCACCGGCCACTTGACGATGCCCCAGACGAAGACCGCCGTCGAGCCGAGGCCGATCACATCGCCCACGGCCTGGGCCACGTCGCCGCTCAGCACGAGGATGAGGCCCGCAACGACGACGAGCACGACCGTGACGGCCGTGATCGCGAGGTTCGTGGGGCGCAGCTTCCAGATCGGTCGGCCCTCGTCGATCTCGTACACCCGGTTCATGGCGCGGCCGAAGGCCCCGACGTAGCCGGACGCCGACCAGAGGGCACCGAGCACGCCGACGACGAAGGTGATCCCCGCCGCGGGCGACATGGTCACCTCGCGGATCGGGTCGCGCAGCGTCTCGGCGACCGAGCCGCCGCCGAGCTGGGTGAGCAGCTGGAGAACGGTGTCCGTGGTCTGCTCAGCCTGGCCGAAGAGGCCGAGCACCGACACGATCGCGAGCAGCGCCGGGAAGAGGGCGAGCACGGCGTAGTAGGTGAGGGCCGCCGCCAGGTCGGTGCACTGGTCGGAGGTGAACTCGCGGAGGGTCTTCTTGAGCACGTAGCCCCAGGAGGGCTTGTGCAGGTCGTCCGGGCTGTCGGGCTTGCGCGCGTCGTCGGGGTCGGGAGCCTGCTGCTCGCGCTCGGTGCTGCTCTGCGCCATGGTGTTGTCCTTCGTTCTGGGGGACGCCCTGGGTGAGGGGTGCCCACCAGCGCGACGGGGCAGCCGTCAGGCGGGGGGCTGGAGGTGGGTGGGTGGGGAGAGGACGGTGCGGGAGTCGCGGAGCCGGTCAGCGCCGCGCCTCCCGCACCCGGGGCCCTAGCGTCGAGCGATCCGCACGACGCCGGCGACGAGCGAGGCGAGTCCGACGACCCCGGCGACGCCCGCGGCCACCACGGGCCGGGGGTCGTCGTGCCAGCGTCGCGAGACGCTGTCGCGGAGGCGGCGGGCGTGCGCCGGCACGCTCAGCTTGTCCTCGATCGCGTCGAGGGTGCGGGCGAACTCCTCGCGCGTGCGCGCCACGTCGAGCTCGAGCTCGGGGATGCTCGGGGCGGACTCGTCGGAGCCCGCACCGTCACCGTCGCCGGGGCGAGCGTCGCGGCGGTCTCCGGAGTCGTCCCGGCTCACGAGCCGGTGCCCTTCAGCGCGGCGACGTCCGCCTTGACGTTCTCGACGGTCTTCTCCGGCACGGGCGGCACGCCCTTCTTCAGCGCCTTGACGCCGAGCAGCGCGAGGACGGCCGTGACGACCAGCAGCACGCCGGCCACGATCAGCGCGGCGAGCCACGGGGCGACGACCGTCGCGAGGCCGAGGACGCCCGCGGTGATGAGCACGGCCAGCAGGAAGAAGCCGAACAGCGCGGCCCCGACCAGCAGGCCCGCGCCGACGCCGGCCTCCTTGAGCTTGGTGGCGAGCTCCTTCTTGGCCAGCGCGATCTCGCCGCGGATCAACCGCGAGATGAGGTCGGGCAGGCTGCCGAGGAGCGACCCGAGCGACCGCTTGGTGCTCTGGTCAGGTGCCTTGAGGTCACTCACCGGCGTTCACGCCCGGGAGCGGGCCCGAGCCGGGCTCGCCCTTGCCCTTGGCGCCACGACCGGCGTCCTTGACCGCGTCGGCAGCGTCCGAGGCCTTGGACTCGGCCTTGTCGGCCAGCGCGCCGACCTTGTCCGCGACGTCGGAGTCGCCCGACTTCGAGGCGACCGACTTGGCCTTGGCGGCCGCGTCGCCCGCGACCTCCTGGATCTTCTTGCCGACCACGGGAGCGTTCTCCTTGACGAAGCCCTCCGCCTGCTGGACGGTCTTCTGCACGTTCGGGTTCTCCCACAGGCTCTCGGCCTGCGACTTGATCTTGACGTACGCGCCACGGCCCGCGCGGGCGCCGAGGACGTAGCCGACTGCCGCTCCGGCGACGAAGAGGATCTTGCCCTTCATGAGTGCTCCTTGGGTCAGACCCGCTCACGGCGGGTGTCGAGATGTCTGGGGACCACGCTGGCACGTTCGCGCCCGGGCCGACCAGATCCGCGACTCCTACCGCTCGTGGTCGAGCACCCGGGCCTCGGTCGCGACGCCCGCGGCGACGCCCCGGTCGGGCGCGAGCAGGCCGAGGGCGCGCCGGAGGGTCCAGCCCGGCAGCCCCGCCGCGGCGAGCGCCGCCTCCATCAGCCGGACGACGCACCAGCCGAACAGCGCGACGACGATGGCGTTGCGCGCCGCGAGCGCCAGCACGGCGGCGGGCTGCAGGTCGATCAGCTCGCGGTACATCACCGGGAAGACGAGGGTCGTGAGGCCGGCCGCCCACGCGGTCAGGCGGGCCGGCACGCGGAAGAGGTCGGGGCGCTGCGCGAGGCCGACCGCGACCACCGGGGCGATCCAGAGCATGTACTGCGGCGAGCCGACCTTGTTGAACACGACGAAGGTCGTCGTCAGGGTCAGGGCGCCGAGCAGCACGAGCTGGACCTCGTCGCCCGAGGTCGAGCGGCGGGCCCCCGGCAGCCCGAACGCGGCGACGGCGAGCAGGGCGAGCAGCGCCAGCACCACGCCGAGCATGAGCTCGGTGCTGCTGTTGATCGCCCAGGTGTCGCCCGGGCCCATGACCTCCCGGGTCGCGAGGGCGACGTTCTGGTAGACCGACGCCCCCGGCACGCGGAGCATGGCCATCCACACCCACGGGGTCGAGAGCGGCGCCTCGAGCTGGAGGCCGCGGCTCGACTGGGTGCTGATGAACGTGTCGATCCGGCTCAGGCCGCCGCCGAGGGCGACGGCCGCGGCGACGCCCGCCGTCACCAGGAGGGCGGAGCGCACGACCGTCGAGCGGCGCCGCGAGGCGACCATGACCGCCGCGATCACGGCCGCCGGCCAGACCTTGATCCACGTCGCGCCGGCGAGCAGCAGGCCCGCGACGCGGGGGCGCCGGGCGAGCAGCACCAGGGCCATGAGCACCATGGGCGCGCTGAACCCCTCGAGGCGGAGGAAGGCCACCGGGCTGAGCAGGAAGAGCACGAGCAGCCACCACCAGGCGGCCGGGGTCTCGACGGTGCGGCGGCCCCGGTCGGTCAGCACCCAGAGCGAGACGCCGTTCAGCAGCGTCAGCATCACCAGCCAGACGAACTGGTACATCGACTCGCCGAGCACGTTCGGCAGCACGATGGGCAGCAGGGCCCCCGCCGGGTAGACCCAGGTGAAGTCGAGCACCGGCCACGACCCCGAGCTGAGGGCGTCGGTGGCCCAGGTGCGGTACAGCGGCAGGTCGCCGCTCACGCCGCCGGAGAGCATGAGGGGCGTCAGGGCCAGGAAGAGCGCGGCGTGCAGGGCCGCGAACGTCCACCACAGCCCGTGCGGGTGCTGACGCACCCACCGCCGCCGGGACGCCAGCCGGCCGGCCAGGTCGCGGAGGGCGCGCGCGGGCCGCGGGCGCTCGGGGGTGCGGGAGGTCTGCGTGCTCACGGGCCGAAGATACGGCCAGGACCTTTCGCCCGGGTGAACTCGGGGCCACATCGGGCCGATCTCATCCGCGCGACGGAGCGGCCCTCCGCCGATCGGCCGTCCGGCCCCGCGGGTCGGCGACGCGGCCGGTCGGCCGAGCCCCCGGGGAGTCGCGGGTCAGCCGAGCGCGACCCACCAGATCAGCAGCATGGTCACCACGAACCCCGACACGAAGTTCAGCGTCAGGAACCGCTTCCACCCCCGGTTGACCCCCTCCGCGTCGGCGTCGGCGACGTTCCACCACGGCGCGCAGCTGATCGCGTAGGCGACCGGGAGGAGCGCGGCGAACGGCCCCGGGGTGTCGGTGAAGGTCATCAGCAGCGCCGCGAGCAGGTAAGCGACGACCGAGAGCCGCACCGTGGTCCGGGCGCCGAAGACCGTCGCGATCGAGGCGATGCCGCCCTCGCGGTCGGCGATGACGTCCTGCACGGCCCCGAAGGCGTGGCTGGCCGTGCCCCAGAGGAAGAACGCGCCGAGCAGCGCCCACAGCGCGGGGGTGACGTCGGCCCCGGCGAGCACGAGGCCGTAGACGGCGGGGCTCACGAAGTGCGTGCTCGAGGTGACCGAGTCGACGACCGGGCGCTCCTTGAAGCGCAGGCGCGGGGCCGAGTAGGCGACGACGGCGAAGACGCTGACCGCCAGCACGAGCCAGCTCAGCGGACTGCCGACGGCGACCAGGAAGACCAGGAAGGGCACGTTCGTGACGACCGCCGCGACCAGCGTGGGCCGGTGCATGCTGCGGTCGAGCAGCGCCCCCTCGACGCCGCCCTTGCGGGGGTTGCGCAGGTCGCTCTCGTAGTCGAAGACGTCGTTGATGCCGTACATCGCGAGGTTGTACGGCACGAGGAAGTAGACGGTGCCGACGATCGCGACGAGCCACGGCACCGCGGTGACGTCGTAGCTCGTGCCGCCGTCGGGCGTGCTGCTGCTCGCGGCGCTCAGCAGGTAGGCCGCGGCGAACGGGAACGCGGTGTTGATCCAGCTGAGGGGGCGTGACGACCAGGCCAGGGCGCGCAGGGTGGCGATCACCGTGGCTCCCCCGGTCGACCCGCGGGCCGGGCCGGCCGCGCCCGTCGGGCCGGTCGCTCGAGCGACGGCTCGCGGGCCGGTCGGCGGCCGCCGAGCAGCGTCCAGACGCTCGGCAGCAGCACGAGCGCCGCGACGGAGTAGGCGAAGTCCTCGAGCGGGGCGACGCCGAGCTTCGCGCCGCTGATGCGGGACTCGTCGTAGCCGACCAGGCCGACGCCGATCATGACGTTGTCGAAGACGGCGGTCATCACGAGCAGCACGACGGTGGTGAGCCCGGCGGCGCGGACGACCTCGGCGCGGTCGCGGCCCCCCGAGGAGGCGCGCCCCCGTGCCCGGAGCCGGTGCAGCAGCAGCGCCGCGGCCGCGGTCACGGCCACGAGCCCGAGGAAGACGGCGTTCACCGCCCAGTACGTCACGCGCTCGCCCCCTCGCGGCGGGCGGCGAGCACCCCGAGCGCGAGGCGCGCCCCGGAGTGCAGGTTCATCGTCAGCCAGCAGAGCAGCACGAGGAAGAAGACCTCCTCGAGCGGCAGCTCGGGCGCGAGCTGCACGCCCGTCATGAACGACGTCTCGCCGCGGAAGAAGATGCCGAGGTCGATGCCGACGACGTCCCAGACCAGGAAGAAGGCGACGCCGACGAGCAGCGTCACCGCCGCGCGCCAGCCGTCGCGCCAGAAGAACAGCGTGAAGCGGCGGTCGAGCGCCGCCATGCCGGCGAGCGAGATCAGCAGCGCGACGAGGTAGGCGGCGCCCATCAGGCCGTTCCGGCGGTGGCCGGCGCGGCGGGGGCCCCGGCCTCGGCGGCGGGCTCGGGCAGCGGCTCGGTGCTCGTGTCGCCGCGCATGTTCTTGAGCAGCACCTCGGCGCTGATCAGGCACATCGGCAGGCCGATGCCGGGGCGCGACGAGCCGCCGACGTAGAACAGGTTCCGCACGTGCTCGGAGGTGTTGCCGGCGCGGAACATCGCGCTCTGGTCGAGCGTGTGCGCAGGGCCGAGCATGCTGCCCTGCCAGGCGTTGACGTCGTCGACGAAGTCGCGCGGCCCGCGGGTGCGCCGCAGCACGACGCGCGACGCGAGGTCGGGCACGCCCGCCCAGCGGCTGATCTGGTCGATCACCTGGTCGGCGAGGCGCTCGACCATCGGGTCGCCGTCGCCGTCGACGTCGCCGCGGCCGAGCGCGGGGTCGGCGGGCAGCGGCACGAGCACGAAGAGGTTGGTCTGGCCCTCGGGAGCCGTCGACGGGTCGATCGTGCTCGGCTTGCAGACGTAGAGCGACGGCGGCTCGGGGATCCGCTTGTCGTCGCCGAAGATCCGGTCGAAGTTCTCGTGCCAGTCGCGGGCGAAGAACAGCGAGTGGTGCTCGAGCTCGGGCAGCTCGCCCTCGACGCCGAGGTAGACGAGCAGGGCGCTCGGGCCGGGGTCGCGGCCGTGCCAGTACTTCTCGTCGTAGGTGCGCAGCGAGCGGGGCAGGAGGCGCGTCTCGGTGTGGTGCAGGTCGGCCGCGCTGACGACGGTGTCGGCCTCGAGGGCGTGCTCCGCGCCTCCCGCGTCGGTGTACTCGACGCCCGTGGCCCGCGCCGTCGGCACCCGCGGGCGACCGCGTCGGGGTGCTGGGTCGGCCTCGACGGCCGTCGTGATGCTCGTGACGGAGGCGCCGGTGACGATGGTGACGCCGGCGTCGCGGGCGACCGCGGCGATGCGCTCGATGACCGTCGTCAGCCCGCCCTGCGGGTACAGCACTCCGTCGTCGAGGTCGAGGGTGCTCATCAGGTGGTACATGCTCGGCGTGCGGAACGGCGACGAGCCGAGGAAGACCGCGGGGTAGTCGAGGATCTGCTTGAGGCGCGGCTCGCTGACCGTCCTCGACGCGAAGGTGTCGAGGTCTTGCAGGAGGAGCCGGGCGAGCTTGGGCAGCCGCACGACCACGTCACCGCGGAGCAGCGGCGACACGCTCTCGAAGCTCGTGTAGAGGAACCGCTGCTTCGCCATCTCGTACGTGTCGCGGGCCGAGCGGAGGTAGCGGCGCATCCGCTCGCCGCTGCCGGGCTCGACGCTCTCGAACAGGGCGACGTTGCGCTCGAGGCCGAGCGGCACGTCGATCGGCGCCGGGTCGTCGTCGCCGGGCTCGGCGCCCGGCTCGAAGAAGACGCGGTAGCCGGGGTCGAGCGCGACGAGGTCGAGCTGCTCGTCGGCGCTCGTGCCCATCAGCTTGAAGAAGTGGTCGAAGACCTCGGGCATGAGGTACCAGCTCGGGCCGAGGTCGAAGCGGAAGCCGTCGCTCGCCCAGCTGCCCGCGCGGCCGCCGACGGCGTCGTTCTTCTCGAGCACCGTGACGTCGTGGCCCTCGCGGGCGAGCAGCGCCGCCGAGGCGAGGCCGCTGATGCCGCCGCCGATCACGACCACCCGGCGGCCGTGCCGCTCGACCGTCGTCGCGCCGGTGGTGGACTTCAGCCAGGGTGTGCTCACGAAGGGGCTCCGTCGGTCGGGGTGGTGCTCGGGGTGCGGGCGGGCGGCACGGCCACGACGCGGCCGACCGCGGCGCCGGCCGCGATGCGCAGCTTCACCGGGTTCGGCACGCGGACGCGCGCCCGGATCAGCGAGGAAGCGGGGGTCGCCTCGAGCCGTCGGTTCAGCTCAGCGAACAGGCCGTGGGCCAGCGCCACCGCGCGCCGCGACGACGCGGGCAGCACGGGGATGATCTCACCGGCGACCCGCAGGTCGTCGTCGATGTCGTCGACGAGCCGCCGCTTGGTCGCCTCGTCGAAGGTGTCGACGTCGACGCCGGGGAAGTAGCTGCGGCCCAGGTGCTCGAAGTCCGCCGCGAGGTCGCGGAGGAAGTTGACCTTCTGGAAGGCGGCGCCGAGGCGGCAGGCGCCCTCGTCGAGGGCGGCGAGCGTGGTGGCGGGGTAGCCGTGCCCGACGAGGAAGGCCCGGAGGCACATCAGGCCGACGACCTCGGCCGAGCCGTAGACGTACCGGCGGAACGACTCGTCGTCGTGCTCGCGGGCGCTGAGGTCGGCCCGCATCGAGGCGAAGAAGGGCCGCGTGAGCTCGGTGCCGAAGCCCGTGGCCCGGGCGGTGCGCGCGAAGGCGTGCACGACGAGGTCGGAGCTGAAGCCCTCCGCGAGCGCCCGCTCGGTCGTGGCCTCGTAGTCGTCGAGGCACCGGCCCGCGGCCTCGACGTCGAGCCCGGCCTCGGCGGCGGGGCCGTCGACGATCTCGTCGGCCACGCGGACGAGCGCGTAGACGTTCTCGACGTGCTGCCGCACGTCGGACCCGAGGAGGCGCGAGGCCAGCCCGAAGGAGGTCGAGTACCGGCGGATCACGCCGGCCGCGGTCTGGTCGGCGACCGCGTCGTAGAGCGAGAGGCCGGTCACCGCACGCGCTCCAGGACGGTCGCGACGACGGGGGTCAGGGCCTCGCGGAGCGCGTCGCCCACGGCCGGGCCGTCGAGCACGGCGAGCGCGCGGCGGGCGTGCTGCTCGACGAGGGACTCGGCGAACGCGCGGGCGCCGCACGCCTCGAGCCGGGAGCGCACGTGCTCCGCCTCGGCCTCGGTGAGGTCGGCCTTGCCGATGAACGGACGGATCGCGAACCACTCGTCGGTCGTGGCCGCGTGGGCGACGATGACGGTGCGCTTGCCCTCGCGCAGGTCGCCGAGGGTGGTCTTGCCGGTGTCGGCCTCGAGGCCGAAGACGCCGAGCAGGTCGTCGACCACCTGGTAGGCGACGCCGACCTCGCGGCCGAACTCGCCGACCGCGTCGACGACGGCGTCGGGGGCGCCGGCCAGCACGGCCCCGGCCTGCAGCGGGGCCTCGAACGAGTAGACCGCGGTCTTGGCGCGCTCCATGTCGAGGATCTCGGCGACCGTCGGCACCTCGGGCGAGAGCGACAGCTCGACGTCGACCATCTCGCCGCCCGCGCTGACGAAGATCGCCTCGTCGAGGATGTCGAGGAGGCGCGCCCGCACGCCGCCCTCGCACCGGACGTCGAGCAGCAGCCGGCTGGCCCCGGCGAGCGCGAGGTCGCCCGCGATGACGGCGGCCGACATGCCGCGGTGCTCGGCGGCGGGGGTGGGGATGCCCGCCGTCGTGGCGGTGTCGCGGTAGCTGCCGGAGACGTTGGGGATGCCGCGGCGCGAGAAGTCGCGGTCGATGACGTCGTCGTGGACGATCAGGGCCGTGTGCAGCAGCTCGAAGGAGGCCGCGACGCCGGCGACGGCCTCGTCGTCGGTGCCGCCGAGGGCGTCGTAGGCGGTGAAGACCATGCGGGGCCGGAAGCGCTTGCCGCCGACCGTGTTGCGCTCGAGCACCGACCAGAGCTCGACGTAGCGACGGCCCACGAGCGCGGCCCGGCGCTCGGCCAGCCGGAAGAAGTCGTCGAGGACGACCTCGACACGCTCGTGTCGGGCGCGCGCGCCGCCGCGCAGCTGTTGAGCGTCCACAGAGGGCAGACTACCTCCCATGGAACTCGGCGAACGCGCTCATGCTCAGCCTCTCGACAGCCCTCCTGCAGGGTCTGATCAGGAGATGGTGGTCCTGCTCGACGAGGCCGGCGAGCCCGTCGGCAGCACGCCGAAGGCCACCGTGCACACGACGACGACGCCGCTGCACCTCGCCTTCAGCTGCCACGTCGTCGATGAGCGGGGCCGCGTGCTCGTCACCCGCCGTGCCCTGTCGAAGAAGACCTGGCCCGGCGTCTGGACCAACTCGTTCTGCGGCCACCCCGCGCCCGGCGAGACCCCGGAGGAGGCCGTCTACCGCCGCGCGTCGCAGGAGCTCGGCATCGAGGTGGCCGACGTCAGCGTGATCCTGCCGGAGTTCCGGTACGTCGCGACCGACGCCTCCGGCATCGTCGAGAACGAGATCTGCCCGGTGTTCACCGCCCGCGCGGTCGGCGTGCCCGACCCCTCGCCCGACGAGGTCGCCGAGTGGGCCTGGCTCGAGCCCGAGGCGCTCCGCGGGGCCGTCGAGGCGGCTCCCTTCGCCTTCAGCCCGTGGCTGGGGTGGCAGCTGGCCGCCTGGCCGGCGACGGCGGCCTGACCGGGCCGACCTGCGCCTCCTGCCCTGCCGGAGCCTGCCCCCGGCAGCACGACGACGGCGCCGCCACCTCCTGCGAGGTGACGGCGCCGTCGTCGTGTGCGGGCTGGCTCAGCGCGGGCGGAGCGTCGCCGCGGCGGGGCAGTCGAAGGGGTCGCGGGCGGCGAGGCCGACGCGGTTGAGGTAGCGGATGACGATCCCGTACGACTTGATCGCCGTGGTCTCGGCGTAGGGGATGTCGTGCTTCGCGCAGTGCTCCTTGACGAGCAGGCTCGCGGCGCGCAGGTGCGGGCGGGCCATGCTCGGGAAGAGGTGGTGCTCGATCTGGAAGTTCAGGCCGCCCATGAACGCGGTCGAGAAGCGACCGGTGATGTTGCGCGAGGTGAGCACCTGCTTGCTGAGGAAGTCGACCTTCGCGCCCTCGGGGATGATCGGCATGCCCTTGTGGTTCGGGGCGAACGACGAGCCCATGTAGAGGCCGAAGACGGCCATCTGCACGCCGATGAAGGCGAACGCCATGCCGACGGGCAGGAACGCGAAGACGACGGCGAAGTAGGCGATCATGCGCCCGGCGATCAGCGACACCTCGAGGGCGCGGCCCTCGACCTTCTCCTTCGTGAGGAGCACCTTGATCGAGTGCACGTGGAGGTTGACGCCCTCGCCGAGCAGCAGGGGGAAGAAGAACCAGCCCTGGCGACGCGTCAGCTGGCGCATGAGGCCGGTCTGCTTCGCCGCGTCCTCCTCGAGGAAGGAGACCGTGTCGAACGCGATGTCCGGGTCCTTGCCCTTGGTGTTCGGGTTGGCGTGGTGGCGCGTGTGCTTCGACATCCACCACGCGTAGCTCATGCCGACGACGCCGGCGGCGAGCACGCGGCCCACCTTGTCGTTGCGCGTGCCCGAGTCGAACACCTGGCGGTGCGCGGCCTCGTGCGTGAGGAAGGCGAACTGGGTGAGGATGACGCCGAGCGCGGCCGCGATGAGCAGCTGGAACCAGCTCGAGCCGAGCAGGACGAAGCCGGTCGCCGCGCCGAGCAGGCAGACGACGAGCACGACGAAGACGGTGACGTAGAACCCGGTCCGACGGCGGAGCAGCCCTGCTTCGCGCACCGACGCCAGGAGCGTCGAGTAGGTGCTGGTCGGCTTGCTGGCCGATCCGGGCACGGTCGGACGGAACCCGGCCGGAGCCGAGGGGGCGATGGAGGTCATGCAGCTCCCGCGATGGTGGACTTCCCAGCCAGTGGTGGTGAGCATGCGCCCTCGGATGGGACGACCGTAGGGGCCGGGGCTGGGCATCGGTAGGGAGATCGCCTCGTGTCCCCCCTGTCCCCTCCGGGTGGTCCTGGCCACGACCGCCCAGGTGATCCTCGCCTCCCGGGGCCCTCGCCCCTGGTGATACTGACATCCGGCATGTCACCATGGACGGATGACGGCCTCGCTCCCTGACTCCCCCGCCCCGCTCGTCGGCCTCGTGCACGGCTGCCCGCCCGCGCCCCTGGCCCTGCCCGGGCTCGACGAGGCGGGCGCGGCGGGGGTCGGGGCGGGCATCCGGGAGCTCGTCGCGGCGCCCTGCGGCGGGCCGTGCGACGGGGCCACGACGCTCGAGGTGCGGGGGCTCGGCGGGTGGGGCCTCGACGGGTGGGCGCCGCGCCTCCCCGGCGCGCACCCCGTGGCCGTGCCGCCCGGCGCCCGCGTCGACGGGCTCTCCGCCGAGCACGACGGGCCGGTGCGGCACGGTCTCGTCACCCTCGTCGAGGCCCGGCGGGGGACTGCGGGAGGCGCGGGGTCGCCGCAGCTCCACCACCGCCTCCTCGTCCGCGGGCGCTCCGACGTGCCCCTCGTGCTGGAGCTCCTCAGCGACCTGCGTCGCGACCCGTCCCGGGGCTGGCGGGCCGCCTCCGTCGCCGCCGTGCGCCTCAGCGCCCTGCCGCAGGGCGTCGCGATCGACGAACCGGGCCCGGACGGCGCCGACGACTGCCTGCGCCTGCTCGCCGGGCGGCTCGTCTCGCTCAGCCTCGTCTCGACCGGGATGCTCCAGGTGCGGCGGCCCGGCCGGGTCGGGGGCCTGGCCGACCACCCGGCGGGCCGCATCCACTCCGCCCCGGCTCCGGCCGTGGGCGCCGCCCGGAGGTGGGCTGTCAGCGAGGGGCGGTAAACTCGGGCCGTCTGCTCGGCGTCGCCGGGCCCGCCCCCGTCGAAGAAGGTCTCCCGTGCCTGCTGCTGCCGCGCCCTCCCCCGGGCCGACCGAGCCCCGGCCGAGCGACCCCGCGACCACCGCGCACGAGGCTGGTGCGCACGGCCGTGACCGGCCCGTCGGCCGCGTCGACCTCGCCGGGTCGGCGCCCCGCTACTGGCCCGTGCCGATCCTCCGGGCCGTCCCGGCGATCGCCCTCGGCGTCGCCATCACGTTCTCGCCCGACCACTCGCCGCGCGTGGGCCTGCTCGCCCTCGGCGTCGCGGGCGTCGTCGGCGGGCTCGTGCTCGCCCTCGGGTCGCTCCGCCGGCTCGACGACCCGTCGAGCCGCACCCTCGGCCTCGTGCAGGGCCTCGTCAGCCTCGTCGTGGGTGCCCTGGCCCTCGCGTTCTCGGGCGGCGGCCTGCCGGTGCTCGTCGCCCTCGTCACCACCTTCGCGCTCGTCACGGGCGCGCTCGAGCTCGTCACCGGGCTGCGTCGCCGTCGACGCACCCCCCTGGCCCGCGACTGGACCACCGTCGGCGCGATGACGCTCCTGCTGGCCCTCGCCTTCCTCGTCGTCCCGCCCGACTACGCCGAGCAGCTCGGCGGCGTGGAGCAGATCGAGGGCGTGCTCACGTCGTCGACCGTGCTCGTGGGCCTGCTCGGCGCGTGGGGAGCGGTGGTCGGGGTCTACCTCGTCATCGCCGGCCTCTCGCTCAAGTGGCAGACGGGCGCCGACGCGGCGACCGACGCCGCCCCCCAGACCAGTGCAGACGGAGTACAGCACCCATGACACAGCCCAGCTGGCGCGACCGCGTCCGCCCCGCCGAGTTCCTCGGCCTCAGCGCCGTCTTCGCGGTGTTCGTCGGGGTCGTCGTGCTCATGACGACCCGCGAGCTCGACCTCGCGCTGATCTTCCTCTGCATCGGCTTCATCGTCGCGCTCGTCGTCATCGCGATGCTCGCCCTCGCGGCCAAGCCGAACGACGACGAGCAGCACGAGATCGACGAGAGCGGCGGGTCGCGAGGCCACTGAGCCCGCACAGCGCGGCGCCGGACCGCGGCCCCCGACCTCGGGGGCCGCGGCCCGGCGGCTAGGCCAGGCGGTCGACGAGCTGCGACGCGATGCCGGTGTAGCCGGCGGGGGTCAGCGCCACGAGGCGCGCCTTCGCGTCGGCGCCGATGTCGAGCCCCTCGACGAAGGCCACGAGCTCGGCCTGGCCGACCCGGCGGCCGCGGGTGAGCTCCTTGAGCATCGCGTAGGGGTCGGCGATCGACGAGCGGCCGGCGACGACCTCGGCACGGACGACCGTCTGGATCGCCTCGCCGAGCACCTCCCAGTTGCCCTCGAGGTCGGCCTCGAGCGCGGCGGTGCCGACGGCGATCTCGCCGAGCCCGCGGCGCAGGTTGTCGAGGGCGAGCATCGAGTGGCCGAAGGCGACGCCGATGTTGCGCTGCGTCGACGAGTCGGTGAGGTCGCGCTGCTGGCGTGAGGTGACGAGCGTCGCGGCGAGCGAGTCGAGCAGGGCGCAGGAGAGCTCGAGGTTCGCCTCGGCGTTCTCGAACCGGATCGGGTTGATCTTGTGGGGCATCGTCGACGAGCCGGTCGAGCCCGCGATCGGGATCTGCGTGAAGTACCCCATCGAGATGTAGGTCCAGATGTCGGTCGCGAGGTTGTGCAGGACGCGGTTGACGTGCGCGACCCGCGAGTAGAGCTCGGCCTGCCAGTCGTGCGACTCGATCTGGGTGGTCAGCGGGTTCCAGGTGAGGCCGAGGCGCTCCTCGACGAACTCGCGCGAGACCTCGGGCCAGTCGGCCGACGGGTCGGCGACGACGTGGGCGGAGAAGGTGCCGGTGGCGCCGCTGAACTTGCCGAGGTACTCGGTGCCCTCGATCTGCGCGCGGAGGCGCCGGAGGCGGTGCACGAAGACCGCGAACTCCTTGCCGACGGTCGTCGGGGTCGCGGGCTGGCCGTGGGTGTGGGCCAGCATGGGCACGTCGCGGGCCTCCGTCGCCCAGCCGGCGAGCGCCTCCTGCACGGCGTCGAACGCGGGGAGCCAGACCTCGGTCACCGCCTGCTTCACGGTGAGGGCGTACGAGAGGTTGTTGATGTCCTCGCTGGTGCACGCGAAGTGCGTCAGCTCGGCGATGCCCTCGAGGCCGAGGTCGGCGAGACGGGCGCGCACGTAGTACTCGACGGCCTTGACGTCGTGGCGGGTGGTGGCCTCGAGGCCCGCGAGCTCGTCGATGGCCTCCTGCCCGAAGTCGGTGACGACGGCGCGCAGCGCGGCCTTCTGCCCCTCGTCGAGCGGAGACGAGCCGAAGGCGCGGCGGTCGGTCTGGGCGATCAGCCACTCGACCTCGACGTGCACCCGCGCCCGGTTGAGGCCGGCCTCGCTGAGGTGGTCGCCGAGCAGGCCGACGGAGGCGCGGTACCGGCCGTCGAGGGGGCTGAGGGGCTGAGGGGGCAACGTCATGAGGGTCCCTTGCGGAGTGCGGGTTCGATCTGGCGGAAGAGGGCGGTGCAGGCACGCTCGACCATCGCGAGCACGCTGTCGAACATCGCGGGGTCGGAGTAGTAGGGGTCGGGCACGTCGGTGCCGACGGGCTCGCCTCCGCTCGCCCGGTCGAACGACAGCAGCAGCTGCACCTTCGACCGGTCGGCCTCGTTCGTCGCCCACGACCGCAGCACCCGCTCGTGACCGCGATCCAACGCGACCACGAGGTCGTAGCGCGCGAAGTCGGCGGTCTCGAACTGCCTCGCCCGGTGCCGCTGACCATCGTAGCCGCGGGCCGCGAGGGCACTCACGGTGCGCGGGTCGGCCCCCTCCCCGACGTGCCAGTCGCCCGTGCCGGCCGAGGTCACCTCGAGGGCGTCGCCCAGCCCGGCCCGGCGCGCGACCTCGCGCAGCACGATCTCCGCCATGGGCGACCGGCAGATGTTCCCGGTGCAGACGAAGCAGACGCGGAAGCGGTTCACCGCCGGCGGTCGCGCGGCTCGACGACGGGCCGCACGACGATGCCGATCAGCCAGGCGACGATCGCGAGCACGAGCGCCCCGAGCACGCCCCACCAGAAGCCGTCGACCTGCAGGCCGAAGCCGATGACGTCGGAGACCGCGGCGACGATCACCAGCAGGAGCCCGTTGACGATCAGCGAGAGCAGGCCGAGCGTGAGCACGTAGAGGGGGAACGCGACCACGCGGATGACGGTGCCGACGACTCCGTTGACGACGCCGAAGATCAGGGCGACGAGGAGGTAGGTGAGCACCGTCTCGGTCGTGCCCTCCGACCCGTACGCGTCGACGCTCACCCCCGAGACCAGTGACGTGGTCGCCCAGAGGGCGAGGGCGTTGATCAGCAGCCGCACGACGAATCGGGTCATGGGCCCATCATGCCGACCCCACGCGGCCCGCGGTAGTCGCCGACCGCCTCCGCCCGCCCTAAGGTGGCCGGGTGACCAGTCCCGTGCGCCTCCGCCCCGAGATCGCGGCGCTGCCGCCCTACCGCCAGGGGAAGCAGGCCGCCGCCGACGCGTTCAAGCTGTCGTCGAACGAGAACCCCTTCGAGCCGCTGCCCGGCGTCGTCGAGGCGCTGCGAGGCGCGGTCGCCGTCAACCGCTACCCCGACGCCAGCGCCTCCGCCCTGCGGGCCGCCCTCGCCGAGAAATGGGGCGTCACCACCGACGAGGTCCACGTCGGCGCCGGGTCGGTGTCGCTGCTCAACCAGTTCGTGCTCGCCGCCGCGGCGCCCGGCGACGAGGTCGTCTACGCCTGGCGCTCGTTCGAGGCCTACCCGGGCATCGTCACCGTCTCGGGCGCGACGAGCGTGCCGGTGCCGCTGCGGACCGACGGCAGCCACGACCTCGACGCCATGGCCGCCGCCGTCACCGACCGCACCCGCCTCGTCATCGTCTGCTCGCCCAACAACCCGACCGGCACGACCGTGAGCACCCACGACTTCGAGACGTTCATGGCCGCGGTGCCGAACGACCTCCTCGTCGTGCTCGACGAGGCCTACGCCGAGTTCGTCACGGCCGACGACGCCGTCCGCGGCGGGTCGCTCACCGAGCGCCACCCCAACCTCGTCGTGCTGCGCACCTTCTCGAAGGCGTACGGGCTGGCGGCCCTCCGCGTCGGGTACGCGATCGGCGCCTCCTCGGTGCTCGACGCCGCCCGCGCGACCGCCATCCCCCTCTCGGTCACCGAGCAGGGCCAGGCCGCCGCGCTCGCCTCGCTCGAGCTCGAGGGCGAGCTGCTCGACCGGGTCGCCCGCCTCGCGACCCTGCGCGACCAGGTGCGGCAGGCCCTGCTCGACCAGGGCTGGTCGGTGCCCGACGCCCAGGGCAACTTCGTCTGGCTCGCCACGGGCGACGACACGGCCCGCGCCGCCGAGGTGTTCGAGCGGCACGGCATCGTCGTGCGCGCCTTCGCCCCGGAGGGCCTCCGCATCACGATCGGCGAGCCCGCGTCGGTCGACGGGCTGCTGCGCGCGGCGCGCGAGCTGCGCGGCGACACATCCTCCTGACGGCATGTGGGCCTGAGTAGATTGGACCCCATGTCCTCCACCGAAGCGGGCCGCGACGTGACGACGATCCAGCTGCTGAGCCACACGGGCGAGCGGGTCGACTCCGACGCCTCGGCCGAGTTCCAGCCCTACGTCGACGCGCTCACCGACGACCAGCTGCGCGCGTTCCACCGCGACATGGTGCTGACCCGGCGCTTCGACGTCGAGGCCGCCGCCCTCGCCCGCCAGGGCCAGCTCGCCCTCTGGGTGCCGAGCCACGGCCAGGAGGGCGCCCAGATCGGTCTCGCGCACGCGACCCGCCCGCAGGACCACCTCTTCCCGTCGTACCGCGAGCACGCCGTCGCGCTCAGCCGCGGCGTCGACCCCGTCGACATCCTGCGCCTGCTGCGCGGCCACACGCACGGCGGCTGGAACCCCGCCGAGCACCACAACTTCCACGTCTACACGCTCGTGATCGGCTCGCAGACCCTGCACGCCACGGGCTACGCGATGGGCCTCACGCTCGACGGCAAGGCCGGCACCGGCGACGTCGAGACCGACCAGGCCGTCGTCACGTTCTTCGGCGACGGCGCGACCAGCCAGGGCGACGTCAGCGAGGCGCTGGTCTTCGCGGCGAGCTTCCAGACGCCCGAGCTGTTCTTCCTGCAGAACAACCAGTGGGCCATCAGCGTGCCGGTCTCGCGCCAGTCGCGCACCCCGCTCGTGCACCGCGCCGGCGGCTTCGGCATCCCCGGCACCCAGATCGACGGCAACGACGTGCTCGCCTCGTACGCCGTCAGCCGCCGCGACCTCGACGCCGCCCGCACGGGCGGCGGCCCGCGCTTCATCGAGGCGATGACCTACCGGGTCGGGGCGCACACCTCCTCCGACGACCCCACGAAGTACCGCACCGACGACGAGCTGCAGGGGTGGATCGCCCGAGACCCGATCGCCCGCTTCGAGACCTACCTGAAGGGCCTCGGCGAGACCGACGCCTTCCTCGCCGAGCTCGCCGTCGAGTGCGACGACCTGGGCGCCGACATCCGCCGCCGCACCACCACGCTGCCGAAGCCCGAGATCGGCCTGATGTTCGACCACGTCTACAGCGAGCCGCACCCGCTGATGGCCGAGCAGAAGGAGTGGCTGGCCCGCTACGAGCAGTCGTTCGGCCCGGCCGCCGACGCACCCACCGACGGAGCACGTTCATGACCGACACCGCTGACCGCACCGAGACCGCGACCGCGGCCGGCGTCGACGACCCGACCCGCGACTCCCGCGTGTCCATGCCGCTCGGCAAGGCGATCACCGCCGGCCTCCGCAAGGCCATGGCCGACGACCCGCGCGTGCTGCTCATGGGCGAGGACATCGGCACGCTCGGCGGCGTCTTCCGCGTCACCGAAGGGCTGCAGGCCGAGTTCGGGGCGAGCCGGGTCATCGACACCCCGCTCGCCGAGTCGGGCATCGTCGGCACCGCGATCGGCCTCGCGATGGGCGGCTTCCGCCCCGTCTGCGAGATCCAGTTCGACGGCTTCATCTACCCGGGCTTCGACCAGATCACCTCGCAGCTCGCGAAGATGACCAACCGGCACGAGGGCGACCTGCAGATGCCCGTCGTCATCCGGGTGCCCTACGGCGGGCACATCGGCGCCGTCGAGCACCACCAGGAGAGCCCCGAGGCGTACTTCGCGCACACCGCGGGCCTCCGCGTCGTCAGCCCGAGCACGCCGCACGACGCCTACTGGATGATCCAGGAGGCCGTCGCGTCGAACGACCCGGTGATGTTCTTCGAGCCGAAGAGCCGCTACTGGCCGAAGGGCGAGGTCGACCTCAGCGACCCGCAGGCGCCGCTGCACGCCAGCCGCGTCGTGCGCACCGGCACCGAGGTGACCCTGCTGGGCCACGGCGCCATGGTGAGCGTGCTGCTGCAGGCCGCCGAGATCGCCGCCGCCGAGGGCATCTCGGTCGAGGTCGTCGACCTCCGCTCGCTGTCGCCCGTCGACTACGGCCCGATCCTCGAGTCGGTCCGCAAGACCGGCCGCCTCGTCGTCGCGCAGGAGGCCCCCGGCTTCGTCAGCGTCGGCTCCGAGATCGCCGCGACCGTCGCCGAGAAGGCCTTCTACTCGCTCGAGGCGCCGGTGCTGCGCGTCAGCGGCTTCGACACGCCCTTCCCGCCCGCCAAGCTCGAGACCCTGTACCTGCCCGACGCCGACCGGGTCCTCGAGGCCGTCGACCGGGCGCTCGCGTACTGAGCGTCCGCCCCCCGGCGCGCCCGCCGCGCGCCGCTCCGCACCCCGGGCCCCGGCCCCACCGCGTCACGAGGAGTCACCCCGCATGAGTTCAGAGTTCGCCCTCCCCGACGTCGGCGAGGGCCTCACCGAGGCCGAGATCGTCGAGTGGAAGGTCGCCGCGGGCGACACCGTGGCGATCAACCAGGTGCTGGTCGAGATCGAGACCGCCAAGTCGCTCGTCGAGCTGCCCTCGCCGTTCGCCGGCGTGGTCGAGAGCATCCTCGTCAGCTCGGGCGACACCGTCGACGTCGGCACCCCGATCATCACCATCGGCGACGGCACCGCACCGACCACCCCCGGCGACCGCGCCGCCCAGGCCGAGTCGCTCGAGTCGGGCGGCATGGCCCGCACCGCGCAGATCATCGCGCAGGAGGAGGAGGCCCTCTCCGAGCAGCGGGCCCGCCACCTCGAGAACGCGGTCGACCCGGTCGCCGTCAGCGCGCCTCCGGCCGCTGCCGCTCCCGCCGCGCCTGCAGGAGTCGCGGTGCAGGCCCCGGCCCCGGTCGCCTCCGCCGCCGCCCCCTCCCCCGCGGCCCCGGTCGCCGCCCCGGCGGCCCCCGCCGCCCCCGCGGCCTCCGCCCCCGTGGTCGACGACAGCGGCTCCGGCGCGGTGCTCGTGGGCTACGGTGCCGCCGGCGGCCACGGCCAGACGCGTCGTCGCCAGCCCAGCAAGGGGCAGGTCGACGCGCGCCAGCTGCGGATCGCCGAGCAGGGCCGCCGCCGCCCGGCGACCTCGGTGCCCGCCGCGCAGGCGCTGCCGATCATCGCCAAGCCGCCGATCCGCAAGCTCGCGAAAGACCTGGAGGTCGACCTCACGCTCGTCCAGCCCACCGGCCTCGCCGGCGAGGTGACCCGCGACGACGTCATCCGCCACGCCAAGCAGGCGAGCGTCTTCCGCAACATCGAGACGCCCGAGTGGGGCGAGGAGCGCGTCGAGCGGATCCCGGTCAAGGGCGTCCGCAAGGCCATCGCCGCCGCCATGACGTCGTCGGCCTACACGGCCCCGCACGTCAGCCTGTTCGTCGACGTCGACGCCACCCGCACGATGGAGTTCGTCAAGCGCCTCAAGGCGTCGCCGCAGTTCGCCGGCGTCAAGGTCTCGCCGCTGCTGATCATGGCGAAGGCGATCATCTGGGCCGTGCGCCGCAACCCGATGGTGAACTCGGCCTGGACCGACCGCGAGATCCTCGTGCGGCACTTCGTCAACCTCGGCATCGCCGCGGCCACGCCGCGCGGACTGATCGTGCCGAACGTCAAGGAGGCCCAGTCGATGAGCCTGCTCGAGCTGGCCCAGGCCCTCGAGCAGCTGACGCTGACGGCCCGCGACGGCAAGACGACCCCGGCCGACATGCGCGACGGCACGATCACCATCACGAACATCGGCGTCTTCGGCATGGACACCGGCACCCCCATCCTCAACCCCGGCGAGGTCGCGATCGTCGCGCTCGGCACCATCAAGCCCAAGGCCTGGGTCGTCGACGGCGAGGTGCGCTCGCGCATGGTGACGACGATCGGTGCGAGCTTCGACCACCGCGTGGTCGACGGCGACGTCGCCAGCCGCTTCGTCGCCGACGTCGCGAGCGTGCTCGAGGAGCCGGCGCTGCTGCTCGACTGAGCGCGGGCCCGGGGAGGCGACCCGCGCCTCCTCGTTTTGACAATCATTATCAGTAGCAATAGCGTGGCCGTCATGACCTCGCGACGCGCCCTGCCCCTGCTCGCCCTGCCCGCCGCCGCGGCCCTCGTGCTCGCCGGCTGCTCGGGCGGCGAGCAGGGCGCGGGCGCGCCGACCGCCGACGACGGCATCTCTATCGTCGCCTCGACCAACGTCTACGGCGACATCGCGAAGACCGTGGGCGGTGACGACGTCGACGTCACCAGCGTGATCAGCGACTCCTCGCAGGACCCGCACTCGTTCGAGGCCGACGCCCGCACCCAGCTCGCGGTCTCGAAGGCCGACGTCGTCATCGAGAACGGCGGCGGCTACGACGACTTCGTCGACACGCTCGTCGACGCCAGCGGAACGAGCGCGACCGTGCTGAACGCGGTCGAGATCTCGGGGCTCGACCCCGACGACGAGGCCGGCCACTCCGACGACGAGCACTCCGGCGACGAGGCGAGCGACGAGGCCACCACCGAGGGCGACGACCACGGTCACGACCACGGCGAGTTCAACGAGCACGTCTTCTACAGCCTGCCGAGCATGGCCGCGCTCGCGACGGCGATCGCCGACGAGCTCGGCAGCCTCGACCCCTCGAACGCCGACGCCTACACCGCGAACGCCGAGTCGTTCGGCGCGCAGATCGCCGACCTGGAGTCGCAGGCGGCGGAGGTCGAGACCGCCCACGGCGGCGAGTCGGTCGCCTACACCGAGCCCGTGCCCGGCTACCTCTTCGACGCCATGGGGCTCGAGAACGTCACGCCGGAGGCCTTCTCCGAGGCGATCGAGGAGGGCACCGACGTCTCCCCGGCCGTGCTCAACGAGACCCTCCAGCTCTTCTCGGGCGGCAGCGTCGACCTCCTCGCCTACAACGAGCAGACCTCGAGCCCCGAGACCGAGCAGGTCGAGACGGCGGCCACCGACGCCGGCGTCGCGATCGTGCCGGTCACGGAGCTGCTCCCGTCGGGGGATGATTACGTCTCGTGGCAGCAGAGCAACATCGACGCGATCAAGGCGGCACTCGACCAGTGACACCCGGCCCCACCGACTCCCCCGTCGCCGCCGCCCCCGCCCCCTGGGGCACGGGCGGCGGCGACGCCGTGCTGCGCCTCCGCGACGCGGGCGTGCGGTTCGGCGACCGCGTGCTGTGGCAGGGGCTCGACCTCGACGTCGCGCCGGGCGAGTTCCTCGCCGTGCTGGGGCCGAACGGCGCGGGCAAGACCACCATGCTCCGGACGATCCTCGGCCAGCAGCAGCTCACCAGCGGCAGCATCGAGTTCCTCGGCCAGGCCGTCGGCCGCGGCCACCGCCGCATCGGCTACGTGCCGCAGCAGCGCCTGATGGAGTCGGGTACGCCGCTCCGCACCCGCGACATGATCGCGCTCGGCGTCACGGGCCACCGCTGGGGGCTCCGCCGGGAGTCGGCGGCCGAACGCGCCGCCGTCGACCGCCTCGTCGAGGAGGTGGGCGCCGCCTCCTTCGCCTCCGCGCCGGTCGCGACCCTGTCGGGCGGCGAGCAGCAGCGCGCCCGCGTCGGGCAGGCACTCGCCGCCGACCCCGCCCTGCTGCTCTGCGACGAGCCGCTGATCTCGCTCGACCTGCGCCACCAGCGCGGCGTCACCGAGCTCATCGACCGCCAGCGCAGGGCCCGCGACGCCGCCGTCGTGTTCGTCACGCACGACGTCAACCCCATCCTCGACGTGGTCGACCGGGTGCTCTACCTCGCCGGCGGCTCGTTCCGCGTCGGCACGCCCGACGAGGTGCTGCGCGCCGACGTGCTGTCGGAGCTGTACGGCACCCCGGTCGACGTGATCCGCACCATGGGCCGCATCGTGATCGTCGGCGGCCACGGCCACGACGACCACCACGTCGACGAGCCCGCCGACGACGAGGGAGGTGCCCGATGACCGACCTCTGGTCGCAGCTGTTCTCGTTCCAGGACTTCGGCGAGCTCGTCGTGCTGGTGCGCAACTCGATCATCGCCGGGGCCGTGCTCGGCCTCGTCGGCGGGCTCATCGGCCCGTTCGTCGTGACGCGCAACCTGCCCTTCGCGGTGCACGGCATCAGCGAGCTGTCGTTCGCCGGCGCCTCCGCGGCCTTGCTGCTCGGCGCGAACGTCGTCGGGGGCTCCCTCGTCGGCAGCGTCGTCGCGGCGTTGCTGATCGGGCTGCTCGGCGCCCGCGCCCGGGAGCGGAACTCGATCATCGCGGTGCTGATGCCGTTCGGGCTGGGCCTCGGCATCCTCTTCCTCGCGCTCTACAAGGGCCGCTCGGCCAACAAGTTCGGCCTGCTCACCGGGCAGATCGTGTCGGTCGACAATCCCCAGCTCGGCTGGCTCGTCGGCATCTCGGCCGTGGTGATCGTCGTGCTGCTCGTCATCTGGCGGCCCCTGACCTTCGCGAGCGTCGACCCCGACGTCGCCGCCGCCGCCGGCGTGCCGGTGCGCGCGCTCGGGCTGCTGTTCATGCTCGTGCTCGGGCTCGCCGTCGCCGTGTCGGTGCAGGTCATCGGGGCGCTGCTCGTGCTGTCGCTGCTCGTCACCCCGGCCGCGGCCGCCCTGCGCGTCACCGTGAACCCTCGGCTCGTGCCGCTGCTCAGCGTCGCCTTCGCCGTGACCTCGGTCGTCGGCGGGATCCTGCTCGCCCTCGGCGGCGGGCTGCCGATCAGCCCCTACGTGACGACGATCTCGTTCGCCATCTGGCTCGTCTGCCGCGTCGTCGGGCGGGGCCGGGAGCGCGCGGGGTCGCGCGGCGGGGCGACGCCCAGCCGACGCCGAGGCACGCCGGTACCCTCGACACCGACGAAGGAGGCCTGACGTGGTCGTGAAGCGCAACACCTGGCAGCGGGAGGCCGTGCGCGAGGCGCTCGGCAGCAGCGAGGGCTTCGTCAGCGCGCAGTCCCTGCACACCCAGCTCCGCGACTCCGGCTCCCCGATCGGGCTGGCCACCGTCTACCGCGCCCTCTCCGACCTGGCCGCCGACGGCTCGGCCGACTCCCTGCAGCAGGAGGGCGAGAGCCTCTACCGCGCCTGCACGCCGGGCACGCACCACCACCACCTGATCTGCCGCGTCTGCGGCACCACGGTCGAGATCGAGGCCGACGCGGTCGAGACCTGGGCCCGCCAGGTCGCCGCGCAGCACGGCTTCACCGAGGCGCAGCACATCGTCGACGTCTTCGGGCTCTGCGCGGCGTGCTCGGCCGAGAAGGCCGCCGGGCGCGACCCCGTCGTGACCCGGGGCGGGCTCCGCAGTTGACCCCGGCCGGGCGTGTCGCGTAGGCTCTCCCTTTGGTTGGGCGCTATCTGCGCCCATGTGCACCGCCCCCCAGCACCATCCGCCCGGTCTCACGACCGAGCAGCGCTCGTTCTCACGATCGGGCAGGGGGACCGGCGCGCCGACAAGTGACCTTGGGTAGGGGCTCCGGCTCCTACGGTACCTACGGAGGAAACCATGGCAGCAACCTGCCAGGTGACCGGAGCCATCCCCGGTTTCGGCCACAACATCTCGCACTCGCACCGACGCACCAAGCGTCGTTTCGACCCCAACATCCAGAAGAAGACGTACTACGTGCCGTCGCTTCGTCGTAACGTCACCCTGCAGCTCAGCGCCAAGGGCATCAAGGTGATCGACGCTCGTGGCATCGAGAAGGTCGTCAAGGACCTCCTCGCGCGTGGGGAGAAGATCTGATGGCACGTCAGCAGGACGTTCGTCCCATCATCAAGCTCCGCTCGACGGCGGGCACCGGCTTCACGTACGTGACCAAGAAGAACCGTCGCAACAACCCCGATCGCCTCGTGCTGAAGAAGTACGACCCCGTGATCCGCAAGCACGTCGAATTCCGCGAGGAGCGCTAACCATGGCCAAGAAGAGCAAGATCGCCAAGAACGACCAGCGCGCCGTCATCGTCGCTCGTTACGCCGAGAAGCGTCTCGAGCTGAAGAAGGCCCTCGTCGACCCCGCCGGCACCGACGAGAGCCGCGAGGCCGCTCGTCTCGGCCTGCAGAAGCTGCCCCGCGACGCGTCGCCGGTCCGCCTCCGCAACCGCGACGCGATCGACGGTCGCCCCCGTGGCCACCTCAAGGAGTACGGCATCAGCCGTGTCCGCTTCCGCGACATGGCACACCGAGGCGAGCTTCCGGGCATCACGAAGTCTTCCTGGTAGGTTCGAGCCGTTTCCCCGGGGCCTCGGCCCCGGGGGGCCCGAACTCCACGGGCACGGTGGACACCGTGCCTCGTCTCACCGAACGAAGTCCGAGGAGGACACCACATGGCTGACAAGTCACTGAACCGCACCGAGCTCGTCGCAGCTGTCGCTTCCGAGTCCGGCCAGAGCCAGGCCGCCGTCAGCGGCGTCGTCGACGCGTTCTTCTCCGTCGTCTCGAAGTCGGTCGCCGACGGCACCAAGGTGACCATCCCCGGCTGGATCGCCTTCGAGAAGACCCACCGCGCCGCCCGCACGGGCCGCAACCCGCAGACGGGCGAGGCCCTCGAGATCGCCGCGAGCGACTCGGTCAAGGTCAGCGCCGGCAGCAAGCTCAAGGCTGCGGTCAAGTAGTCCTCCGCTCCTCACGGAGCACCCCGGAAGGGGCGGCGACCTCGGTCGCCGCCCCTTCCGTGCGTCCGGCGACGGGTCGCTCGTCGCCGAGCGATCGGCCGCCGACTCCCAGTCGACCCGACCTAAGCTAGGCCTCGATGACCAGGATCACCCGCGCCTCCGGTCCCGCACTGCTCGTGCTGGTGGCGTTCCTCTCGCTGCTGGCGGCCCTGCAGTTCGGCGGCGCGGCAGACGCGCCGCTCGTCGTCGACCCCGGCGAGGCCGTCCGGTGGGGCCTCCCCATCGCGAAGATGCTGAACAACGTCACCGCCGCGGTGACCATCGGCACGCTGTTCCTCACCTGCTTCGCGCTGTCGCGGAAGGAGGCCGAGTTCGAACGGGCCATGGACATCGCCGCGGGCGCTGCCGGCGCCTGGACCGTCGCCTCCGCGGCCACCGCCTTCTTCACCTTCCTCAGCGTCGCCAACGTGCCGGTCACCGTCGACGACCAGTTCGGGCGCACGCTCGCCTTCTTCCTCACGAACACCGAGCTCGGCGTCGCCTGGCTGACCACGACCCTCATCGCCGCCGGCGTCACCGTGCTCGCCTTCGCGCTGCGGAACATCTGGTCGCTCGTCGCCCTGACGCTGCTGGCCATGGGCGGGCTCATCCCCATCGCCCAGCAGGGCCACGCCGCCGGCGCGAGCGGGCACGACGCCGCCGTGACCGACCTCGCCCTGCACCTCGAGGGCGCCTCGGTCTGGCTCGGCGGGCTCGTCGCCCTGGTGCTGCTGCGCCCCACGCTCGAGAAGGGCCGCATCGGCGTCGTCCTGGCCCGCTACTCGACCGTCGCGATCATCTGCTTCGTCGTCGTCGCGGTCTCCGGCGTCGGCAGCGCAGCCCTCCGCCTGGGCGACTGGGCCGCCCTCACCACCGGCTACGGCGTGCTGGTGCTCGTCAAGACCCTCGCCCTCGTGGCCCTCGGCCTCTTCGGCGTCGTCCAGCGCCGCTGGCTCGTCGCGCGCATGTCGACGCACCCCGCGGCGACCAACCGCTTCTTCTGGTGGTTCGTCTCGGCCGAGCTCGCCTTCATGGGCCTCGCCTCGGGCGTGGCCGCGGCCCTCGGCCGCACGGCCACGCCGGTCGAGCAGGTCGTCGCGACCGACCTCGCCGACCCGACGCCCGCCGAGATCCTCACCGAGGAGGTGCTGCCGCGCGAGCTGACGCCGTTGCGGTACCTCACGGAGTGGAACCCCGACCTGCTCTGGGCCCTGCTCTGCGCCTTCGGCATCTTCTTCTACGTGGCCGGCGTCGTCCGGCTGCGACGCCGCGGCGACCAGTGGTCGCTCGGCCGCACCGTGTCGTGGATCGCCGGCCTCGTCGTGCTCTTCTACATCACCTGCGGCGCCCCGAACGTCTACGAGGAGTACCTCTTCAGCATGCACATGCTGGCGCACATGGCGCTCGGCATGGTCGTGCCGGTGCTGCTCGTGCCGGGAGCCCCCGTCACGCTGGCGCTGCGCGCGATCCGCAAGCGACAGGACGGCACGCGGGGCCCCCGCGAGTGGATCATGGTCCTGGTGCACTCGACGTACGCCCACGTCATCAGCAACCCGATCGTCTCGGCGGTGCTCTTCGCCGGCTCGCTGTTCGTCTTCTACTACACGTCGCTGTTCAGCTGGGCCACGACGACCCACCTCGGGCACTACTGGATGATCGTGCACTTCCTGATCGTCGGGTACCTCTTCGTGCAGTCGATGATCGGCATCGACCCGGTCAAGGGCCGCCTGCCCTACCCGATGCGGCTGCTGGTGCTGCTCGCGACGATGGCGTTCCACGCCTTCTTCGGCTTGAGCATCATGACGAGCACGTCGCTCTTCCTCGCCGACTGGTACGGCGCCATGGGCCGCACCTGGGGCGCGACGCCGGTGGCCGACCAGTACGCGGCGGGCGGCATCGCCTGGAGCGTCGGCGAGATCCCCACCGTCTCGCTGGCGATCGCCGTCGCGATCATGTGGAGCCGCAGCGACAGCCGCGAGGCCAAGCGCAAGGACCGCCAGGCCGAGCGCGACGGCGACGCCGAGCTCGACGCGTACAACGAGCAGCTCGGGGCGCTGGCACGGAGCGACCGCCGGGGCTGAGCGCTCCCCGACGGCCGGCCCCGCGCCTCCCCCCGGCCCTCTCGCCCGCGGCGCTGGGGCGTGCCGGAGGCGCGGTGCTCGCTAGGCGAGCATCTCGCGCACCAGGGGCACCACCTTCGTGCCGTACAGCTCGATGCTGCGCATCATCGCCTCGTGCGGCAGGCGCCCCATGCTGTACCGCATGTCGAAGCGCGTCGCGCCGAGCAGGGCCATGTTCCCCGCGATCTTCGCTGCGACCGTCTCGGGCGAGCCGACGTAGAGGGCGCCGTCGGGGCCGGCGCTCTGCTCGTACTGCGCGCGCGAGTAGGGGGGCCAGCCGCGCTCGCGACCGAGCTGGTTCGTCTGCGCCTCCTGGTACGGGTACAGCAGCTCCTTCGCCTCGTCGTCGGTCTCGAGCACGAAGCCGGGCGAGTGCATCGCGATCGGCTGCGGCTCCTTGCCGAACTCGGTCAGGGCCCGGCGGTAGAGGTCGGCGTAGGGCGCGAACTGGGCGGGCTGGCCGCCGATGATGGCGAGGAAGAGCGGCAGGCCGTAGTGCGCGGCACGGATCACCGACTGCGGCGACCCGCCGACGCCGACCCAGGTCTTCAGGGTGCCGCTCTCGGGGCGCGGGTAGACCCACTGCTCGCTGAGGGCACCGCGCTTCGTGCCCGTCCAGGTGACGGGCTCGTCCTTCAGCAGCTCGGCGAAGAGCTGGATCTTCTCCTCGAAGAGCACCTCGTAGTCCTGCAGGTCGAGGCCGAAGAGCGGGAACGACTCGGTGAACGAGCCGCGCCCGAGGATGACCTCGGCCCGCCCGTTCGACAGGGCGTCGACGGTGGCGAAGCGCTCGTAGACCCGGACGGGGTCGTCGCTGCTGAGCACGGTCACGGCCGAGCCCATGCGGATCGTCTCGGTGCGCGCCGCGATCGCGGCGAGCACGACCTCGGGGGCGCTGACGGCGAAGTCGACGCGGTGGTGCTCGCCGACGCCGATGAAGTCGAGGCCGACCTGGTCGGCGAGCACGGCCTGGTCGACCAGGTCGCGGATCGACTGCGCGTGCGAGACGAGCTGGCCGGCGTCGGCGGCCCCGGCCGGGCGCTCGGTGACGTCGCCGAAGGTGTCGAGTCCGAACTCGAGGGGGTGTGCCATGGGGTGCGCTCCATTTCCATGCGTTTGCATCATGCTAGCGGGGCAACCCGGGGAGGCGCCTCCCCATTCCGACGGATCGCACTCAGCCGCCGAGGCGGTCGAGCGGGACCCCGCCGAGGCGGTCGAGCGGGTTCTCCGCGAGCCGGCGGGTGATGCCCGAGCGGACGGCGCGGCCCGCCTCGGTCGCCGGCTTGCGGTGCGCCTGGGCGGCGATCGCGACGCCGAACTCCGCCGCGAAGCCCGTGCGCGGCACCCGCTCGACGAGGGCCGCGACGAACGCGGGCTCCCAGTCGTCGCCGCCCACCCCGCTGACGTCGAGGCTCGTGGCCCGCTCGAGCAGGTGCCCCTCGGCGTCGAGCTCGGCCGACACCGCCGGCCACATGTGGCGCACGACGACCTCGCCGAGGCGCCGCTGGCGGTCGTCGTCCCAGCCCGCGCCCGCGGCGAAGACGCGCGCCACGTCGCCGCCCGCCCGCTCGAAGGCGACCTCGTGGCTGTCGAACGACGCGACGAGGCCGAGGTCGTGCAGCAGCGACGCGGCGTAGAGCAGCTCCGGGTCGAAGGCCACCCCCTCGCGGCGCCCGAGCTCGGCCGCGAGCACCCACGACCGCTCGCTGTGGCCGACCAGGGCGACGGAGGCGTGGGCGGCCGCCACGGCGCGCGAGCGCGCGGCCACGACGGTGGGAGGCGCGAGCAGCTGCTCGACGCGGGCGGCGGCGTCGGCGGGGGCGGGGGCCGGGGCGGAGGTCATGCAGCGACCCTACGAGTGGACACGGGCGCCGACGAGTGGCAGCATCGCCACGAGACGCACCGTTCCTGCCAAGCACGACCACCTCGAGGAGACCCGTGGAGCCCCTGACCGTCGCCACCCTCGTCGCCGACGGCGTCGCCCCCTTCGAGTTCGGGGTGCTCTGCGAGGTCTTCGGCCTCGACCGCCGCGCCGTCGGCGGCCCCGCCTTCGAGCACCGGGTCGTCACCGAGCGCCCCGGCCTCGTGCGCACGAACCAGGGCTTCTCGATCACGGTCGAGCTGGGGCTCGACGCCGCCGAGGGCGCCGACGTCATCTGCGTGCCCGCCCTCGGCACCGGCCCCGACGCGCTCTCCCCCGCGGCGCTCGACCTGATCCGCCGCGCGGAGGCCCGCGGCGCGTGGCTGATCAGCGTCTGCAGCGGCGCCTTCGTGCTCGCGGCGGCGGGCGTGCTCGACGGCCGCCGCGCCACCACGCACTGGATGTACGCCGACCGCCTCGCCGCCGAGCACCCCGCCGTCACCGTCGACCCCGACGTGCTCTTCGTCGAGGACCGCCGCGTCATCACCGGGGCCGGCACCGCGGCCGGCATCGACGCCTGCCTGCACTTCGTCCGCCGGGTGGCCGGCGCGGCCGCCGCGAACGTCGTCGCCCGCCGCATGGTGGTGCCCCCGCACCGCGACGGCGGCCAGAGCCAGTTCATCGAGACCCCGCTGCCGGCCGAGCCCGACACCTCGCTCGCTCCCCTCACGGCGTGGGTGCTCGAGCACCTCGACGAGGAGCTCCCGGTGGAGTCGCTGGCCGCGCGGGTGCACATGTCGCCGCGGACGTTCGCCCGGCGCTTCCGGGCCGAGCGGGGCACGACGCCCGCGGCCTGGGTGACGAGGCAGCGCCTCCTGCGGGCCCAGCAGCTGCTCGAGACGACGTCGCTCGGGCTCGACGCGATCGCGGCGAGCGTCGGCTTCGGGTCGTCGGCCGTGCTGCGGCACCACTTCGGGCGCGTGCTCGGCACGACGCCGCGGGCGTACCGGGCGACGTTCGCCGGGCGCGCGCCGCTGCGGCAGGCCGGCTAGGCGGCTGCGGCGGGCGCCGGCGCCGCCGTGCTCTCGCGCCGCACCAGGTACGTCGCGAGGTCGAGCCGGGTCGGCCGCCCCGCGGTGCCGCCGAGCACGAGCCGCGTCGCCTCCTGCGCCATCTCGCGGAGCGGCTGGTGCACGGTGGTGAGGCGGGGGCTCGTCCACTCGGCGAGCGGCAGGTCGTCGTAGCCGACGACGGAGAGGTCGTCGGGCACGGCGAGGCCGAGCGAGCGGGCCGCGTCGAAGACGCCCAGCGCCTGCAGGTCGCTGCCCGCGAAGATCGCGGTCGGGGGCTCGGGCAGCCGGAGCATGCGCATCGCCGCCTCGCGGCCGCCGCCGACCTGGAAGTCGCCGAACGCGACGTGCCGCTCGTCGACGGCGACGCCCGCGGCGCCCATCGCCGAGCGGTAGCCGTCGAGCCGGGCGAGCGAGCACATCATGTCGTCGGGGCCCGTGATCGCGGCGATCCGCCGGTGGCCGAGCTCGAGCAGGTGCCGCGTGGCGGCCATGCCCCCCGACCAGTTGGCCGAGCCCACCGAGGGCACGTCGGGCGCGGGGTCGCCGGCGGGGTCGACGATCACGAACGGGATGTCGCGCGAGCGCAGCTGGGCGGTCTGCGACTCCCCCAGGTCGGAGAAGACCAGCACCACGCCGGCCGGCCGACGGCGCAGCACCCCGTCGACCCAGCCGGCGTCGGGCGAGTGCCGGTCGCCGCTCTGGGTGAGCACGACGCTGAGGCCGCGAGCGCGGGCGACGTCCTCCACACCCCGGATGATCTCGAGCGCCCAGGCCGAGTCGAGCTCGTGGAAGACCAGCTCGACGAGGGTGGACGACCGGGAGGGCGAGGGCCGGCGGCGGTAGCCGCGGTCCTCGAGCAGGGCCTCGACGCGGGCGCGGGTGCTCGCCGATACATCCGCCCGCGCGTTCAACACTTTCGAGATCGTCGACAGCGAGACGCCGGCCTCGTCGGCCACCTCGGCCAGCGTCGTCCGGGGTGCGGCGTCGAGCTCGTCCATCCGGTGATCGTAGCTGGCGGTCGGCGGCGCCCGCCATTTGTGGTCTGCGACAACCTATTGACCTCGGGGGCGCCTCCTGCCTATGCTTCGACCGTCCGGCACTCATTTCGGGCGAATCACCGAAACTTTCGGAAGGTGTTCAACGATGAACAGTTCATCCCCCCGCTCCCGGCGACTGCGGCGGTCGCTCGCGGTCGTCGCGACGCTCGCCACCGGCGCGCTGCTCGCCGGCTGCTCCGGCGGCTCCGGCGCCGAGAGCCGCCCCGAGAACGAGATCCACGTCGCGGTCTACGGCGACGCCACCAACAAGGTCGAGGAGGCGGTGGTCGCGAAGTTCAACGAGACCAGCGACGTCAAGGCCGTGCTGGACGTCATCCCCGGCGCGAACTACCAGCAGAAGCTGCAGACGATCATCGACACGGACAGCGCGCCCGACGTCTTCTTCAACTGGGGCGGCGGCAGCATCAAGCCGTTCGTCGACGCCGACCTGCTGCTGCCGCTCGACGACATGATCGCCGACGACCCGCAGCTGGAAGAGGCCTTCCTGCCCTCGGTCTTCGACACGGCCCGCTTCGACGAGAAGGCCTACGGGGTGCCGATGCGCGGCACGCAGCCCGTGATGCTCTTCTACAACAAGAAGGTCCTCGCCGACGCCGGCATCGCCGTGCCCGAGACCTGGGACGACCTGATGGCGGCCGTCGAGACGCTGAAGGGCGCCGGGGTCACCCCGATCGCGCTCGGCGGCGGCGACCAGTGGCCGACCCAGATGTGGTTCCAGTACGCCTACGACCGCGTCGCCGGGCCCGAGCTGTTCCAGTCGGCCCTCGACGGCGACGCCGACGCCTGGGCCAGCGACGACAGCAGGGAGGCGCTCGGCATGCTGCGCGACCTCGTCGACGCCGGCGGCTTCGGCACGAACTTCGACTCGGTCAAGTTCACCGACGGCGGCTCGCCCGCCCTGCTCCGCACCGGCAAGGCCGCGTTCGAGCTGATGGGCTCGTGGGAGTACTCGACGCAGCAGAACGAGGACCCGGAGTTCGCCGCGACCGACCTCGGCTACACGACCTTCCCGACCGTCGAGGGCGGCAAGGGCGACCCGGCCAACCTGGCTGGCAACACGAACAACTTCTACTCGGTCATCAAGGGCACGCGGTACCCCGACGCCGTCGAGGACTTCCTGAAGATCATGTACAGCGACGAGTTCGTGCAGCAGCAGCTCGCGATCGGCAACCTGCCGACCACGACGAACACGCCCGACTTCCTGTCGACGGCGGCCGACCCGGCCTACTCGCAGTACCAGTTCGACCTCGTGGCCGACGCCCCCTCGTTCCAGCTCTCGTGGGACCAGGCCTACCCGCCCGCCGCGATGACGCCGATCCACACCGCCGTCGCGCAGTACTTCAGCGGCACCCTCGACGAGGACGGCTTCATCGCCGCCATGCAGGCGCTGCAGGCTCCGTGATGTCGTCCGCCACCGCTCGTCGCGGGGCGCTCGGGTCGACCGGCACGGCTCGCCGTGCCGGTCGGCCCCGGACGGGGCAGGCCGCCGTCGGCCGGCCCGGCTCCGTCTGGGCGCTGCCCGCCACCGTCTTCTTCGGGCTCTTCGCCCTCGTGCCGCTCGTCGCCACGGTCTGGATGTCGTTCGTCACCTGGGGCGGCATCGGCGACCCCCGGTTCGTCGGCCTCGACAACTGGACCCGCATCGGCCAGGACTCCCTGCTGCTGAAGAGCATCGGGCTGACCGTCGTGCTCGTGCTGCTCTCGATCGCGGTCCAGACCCCGGTCTCGCTCCTCCTCGGGGTCTGGGCCGCCGGCCAGCAGCGCGCCCGCGCCGCCGTCGTCGCGATCTGGTTCATCCCCCTGCTGCTCTCGTCGGCCGCCATCTCGGTGCTCTGGCGAGCGCTGCTCGACCCCAACTTCGGCATCCCCGGCAGCGCGCCCTGGCTCTTCGGCGACGGCAACCTGTTCGGCCACCAGGGCACGGCGATCGCGGTGCTCGTGTTCGTCAGCACCTGGCAGTACACGCCGTTCCACACGCTGATCTACCAGGGCGGCGCGCGCGGCATCCCGGCCGTGCTCTACCAGGCGGCCTCGCTCGACGGCGCCGGCATGGTGCGCCAGTTCTTCAGCATCACGCTGCCGCAGCTCAAGAACACCGTGGTCACGTCGCTGATCCTCATGCTCGTCGGCGGCCTCACCACCTTCGAGACCGTGCTGATCCTCACCAACGGCGGCCCCGGCACCGACACGCTCGTCTCGCCGCTGTACATGTACCAGAAGGCCTTCTCGTCGTTCGACTTCGGCGGCGCCAGCGTCATCGCGGTCGCGCTCGTGATCGTCGCGACGGCGATCTCGTTGATCGTCGTCAAGTTCTCGGGCTACGGCGAGATGCGCTCCCAGGCAGAAGGAGTCTGATGACCACCCGACCCAACTGGATCGCCGGCACCCTGGCCGCGATCTGGCTCGCCGTCGTGGCCCTGCCGCTCTACGCGATGGTCACGGCCACCCTGCAGACCCGCACCGGCTACGCCGCGAACGGCCCGCTCTCGCTGCCGTTCGGCGACTTCACGCTCTCGAACTACGTCGACGCCTTCGACACCGGCTTCGCCCAGTACTTCCTCAACACGCTGTTCGTCACGGTCGCCGTGGTGCTCGTCGTGCTGCTGCTCGTGCCGCCGCTCGCCTACGCGATCGTGCGCAGCACCTCGCCGCTCGTGCGGGGCGTGTTCCGCGTCTTCCTGCTCGGGCTCGCGGTGCCGGCGCAGGCCGTGATCGTGCCGATCTTCTACCTGATCTCGGTCGCCGGGCTGTACGACAACCTCCTCGGGGTCATCCTGCCGACCGCGGCGTTCGCGCTGCCGGTCTGCACGCTCATCCTGTCGGGCGTCATGCGCGACATCTCGCCCGAGCTCTACGAGGCGATGTCGATGGACGGCGCGACGCCGTTCCGCGCGTTCTTCCGGCTCGTGCTGCCGCTCTCGAAGGGCGGCCTCGCGACGATCGTCGTGTTCTCGGCGCTCCAGGCGTGGAACGGCTTCCTCTTCCCCCTGATCCTCACGCAGTCCGACGACACCCGCGTCGTCACGCTCGGACTCTTCAACTTCCAGACCCAGTACGGCGTGAACATCCCCGGCCTCCTGGCCGCGGTGGTGCTCTCGATGATCCCGATCCTCGTGCTCTACCTCTTCGCGCGTCGCGCGCTGGTGCAGGGCCTCATCGGAGTAGGCGGCAAGTGACATGACCAGCACCACCAGCACCAGCACCAGCACCCCGGCGGCGGGAGGGGCGGCGGCGGAGCCGGCCCGCGCCTCCTCGTCGGCCCCCCTCGACGGCCCCTGGCGCGACCCGGCCCTGCCGGCCGCGGAGCGCGCCGCGGCCCTCGTCGCGGCGATGACCCTCGAGGAGAAGACCGCCCAGCTGTTCGGCATCTGGGTCGGCGCCTCGGCCGACGGCGCCGAGGTCGCCCCGCACCAGCACGACATGGCCGAGCCCGTCTCGCTCGACGAGCTGCTGCCGACCGGCCTCGGGCAGCTGACGCGCCCGTTCGGCACGGCCCCGGTCGAGGCCGTGGCCGGCGCCCACTCGCTGGCCCGCACCCAGCGCACCATCGTCGAGAGCGGCCGCTTCGGCGTGCCGGCCCTCGCGCACGAGGAGTGCCTCGCGGGCTTCGCGGCCTGGGGCGCCACCGCGTACCCGGTGCCGCTCTCGTGGGGCGCCTCCTTCGACCCGGAGCTCGTCCGCGAGATGGCGGCGCGCATCGGCGACGACCTGCGCTCGGTCGGCGTGCACCAGGGGCTCGCCCCCGTGCTCGACGTCGTGCGCGACGCCCGGTGGGGCCGCGTGGAGGAGACCATCGGGGAGGACCCGCACCTCGTGGGCACCGTCGCCACCGCCTACGTGCAGGGGCTCGAGAGCGCCGGCGTCGTCGCGACGCTCAAGCACTTCGCCGGCTACTCGGCGTCGCGTGCTGGCCGCAACCTCGCCCCCGTCTCGATGGGGCGGCGCGAGCTCGCCGACGTCGTGCTGCCGCCGTTCGAGATGGCCGTGGCCCTCGGCGGCGTGCGGAGCGTCATGCACGCCTACACCGACATCGACGGGGTGCCCTCAGCCGCCGACGAGTCGCTGCTGACCGGGCTGCTGCGCGACACCTGGGGCTTCGACGGCACCGTCGTCGCCGACTACTTCGGCGTCGCCTTCCTCGAGACGCTGCACGGCGTCGCGGGCTCGCGGGCCGAGGCGGCGGGGCTGGCCCTCGCCGCCGGCGTCGACGTCGAGCTGCCCACGGTCGACGCGTTCGGGCCGGCCCTCGTCGCCGCCGTGCGCGCCGGCGAGGTCGACGAGGCCCTGATCGACCGGGCCGCGCTCCGCGTGCTGACCCAGAAGGCCGAGCTCGGGCTGCTCGACCCCGGGTGGGACCCGGAGGCGCCCCTCGCCCGCGCCGACGACATCGACCTCGACACGGCCGGCAACCGCGCCCTCGCCCGGCGGCTCGCCGACGAGGCCGTCGTGCTGCTGCGCAACGACGGGGTGCTGCCGCTCACCGGGGGGCTCCCGCTGACCGGTGTCGGCTCGGCCTCCGGCGCCGACCAGGGCACCGGCGCCGGCAGGGGCACCGCCCCGCGCCTCGCCGTGGTCGGCCCGAACGCCGACACCTCCGCCGCGCTGCTCGGCTGCTACTCCTTCCCGGCACACGTGGGGTCGCAGCACCCCGACGTCGCGGTCGGCATCGAGCTGCCCACCTTCGCGGAGCGCCTGCGGGAGGCGGTGCCCGGCCTGGGCGCGGTCGTCGCGGCCTGCGACGTGGACGGGACGGACGCCTCGGGCATCCCCGCCGCCGTCGACGCCGCCCGCGACGCCGACGTCGCGCTCGTCGTGCTCGGCGACCGCGCCGGCCTCTTCGGCCGCGGCACGAGCGGCGAGGGCTGCGACGCCGTCGACCTCGCGCTGCCCGGCGTGCAGCAGCAGCTGCTCGACGCCGTGCTCGACACCGGCACGCCGACCGTGGTCGTGCTCTTCACCGGGCGCCCCTACGCCCTCGGCCGTGCCGCCACGGAGGCGGCCGCGGTCGTGCAGGCGTTCTTCCCCGGCGAGGAGGGCGCGGCGGCGGTCGTCGACGTGCTCACCGGCGCGACCACGCCGTCGGGCCGGCTGCCCGTGAGCGTGCCCGCCCACCCGGGATCCCAGCCGTCGACCTACCTGCAGAGCCCGCTCGCCGCGCGGTCGGCCGTGTCGGACGTCGACCCGACGCCCGCCTTCGGCTTCGGGCACGGGCTGTCGTACACGACCTTCGACTGGGACGTCGTCGTGCCCGGCGGCGGCGACGGGCCGCTGCGCGTGCCGACCGTCGGCGAGGTCGCGCTCGAGGTGACCGTGCACAACACCGGCGACCGGATCGGGGCCGATGTCGTGCAGGTCTACCTGCACGACCCGGTGGCCGAGACGGTCCGGCCGGGGCAGCGGCTGGTCGCCTACGGGCGCACCCCGCAGCTCGCGCCCGGCGAGCAGGCCGTGCTCGAGATCGTCGTGCCGGTCGACCTCGCCTCGGCGACCGGTCGCGACGGCCTGCGGCGCATCGAGACGGGGGCCCTGCAGCTGCGGGTCGCCCGCTCGAGCAGCGACGTCGTCGCCGCGGTCGACGTCGAGGTGACCGGGGAGGCACGGGTCGTCGACCACACCCGCCGCCTGACCTCGGTGGTGACGGTGCGCTGAGGCACCGGGCCCCCGCCGTGGTGCGCGGGGGCGAGGGAACGGAGGGGGCGGTGCTGTGGAGGCGCCGCCCCCTCCGGTGTGCGCGGGCCCGCGCGAGGCGACCCGCGACTCCCGCGACTCGGGCGCCTCGGGCGCCTCGGGCGCCTCGGGCGCCTCGCGCGCCTCGCGCGCCCTCGCGCCCTCGCCGGGTCGAGGCGACGCGATCTGGGCCCACGGCACCGTCGAGGGCCACGATCGGGTCACCTCGTCGTCGCCCAGGGTCCCGATCGCGTCACCTCGTCGTCGCCCGGGCGACCCCCGGGCGGACGACGGACGCCGGCCCGGTGCGGGTGCACCGGACCGGCGTCCGTGGTGAGGCAGCCTGCGGGGGCCGACCCGCGACTCCTCGGGGTCAGCCCTTCGTCGCGCCGGCCAGCAGGCCGCGCACGAAGAAGCGCTGCAGGGCGAAGAACACGATCAGCGGCACGATGATCGAGATGAACGCGCCCGCCGTGAGCAGCTCCCACGACTGGCCGTACGAGCCCGAGAGGTCCTGCAGGGCCTTCGTGATCGGCAGCCCCTCGCCCGACGTGAACACCGTCGCGACGAGCAGGTCGTTCCAGACCCACAAGAACTGGAAGATGCCGAAGGAGGCGATGGCCGGCATCGACAGCGGCAGCACGATGCGGAAGAAGACCTGGCCGTGCCCCGCGCCGTCCATGCGCGCGGCCTCGATGACCTCGGCCGGGATCTCGCTGATGAAGTTGTGCAGCATGAAGATCGCCAGCGGCAGCGCGAAGATCGTGTGCGCGATCCACACCTTGGCGAACGAGCCGTCGAGCCCGTTCACCCCGAGGCCGGGGAGGATGTACAGCCCGCCGATGACGAGCCCGTCCGAGAACAGGCGCAGCAGCGGCACGAGGGCCATCTGGATCGGCACGATCTGCAGGGCGAACACCAGCACGAACATCGTGTTGCGGCCCTTGAAGTCGATCCAGGCGAACGCGTAGGCCGCGAGGCTCGCGATCGTGATCGGGATGAGCGCCGCGGGCAGCGTGATGACGAGCGAGTTGAGGAAGGCCTTGCCGAGGGTCAGGCTGTCGCCCGAGTTCAGCGCGTTGACGTAGTTGTCGAGAGTGAAGCCGGGGTTGGCGAAGACCGTCCACCAGCCCGTCGTCTTGATGTCGGTCGCGGGGCGGAACGACGAGATGAAGAGGCCGGCGGTGGGAAGGGTCCAGATCACGGCGATGATCAGCGCGGCGATGGTCGCCCCGCGGCTCGTCGTGCCCTTCTTCAGCTTGCCGCTGGAGTTCTCGATCTTCGCGACGCCGCGCTTCAGCTGGCTCTCGGTGCGAGGGGGGACGGCGACCCCGACCGGGGTGGGCGTGGCGGTCATCGGATCTCCCTCTGCTTCTGGATCTGGCGGGCGTTGTAGATCACGATCGGCAGCACCAGGACGAACAGGATGACGGCCAGCGCCGAGCTGTAGCCGGTGCGGCTGCCGAGCTGGAACTGGCGCACCATCTCGAACGCGAGGATGGTCGTGTCGTTGCGGCCGCCGGTCATCGCCGAGACGATGTCGTAGACCTTGAGCGAGGCGATCGAGATCGTCGTGAGCACCACGATGATCGTCGTGCGGATGCCCGGCACCGTGATGTGGCGGAAGGCCTGGAAGCCGTTGGTGCCGTCGAGCGACGCCGCCTCGAGCTGCTCGGCGGGGACGCCCTTGATGGCGGCGGAGAGCACCGTCATCGCGAAGCCGGCCTGGGTCCAGATCAGCACGATCACGAGCAGCAGGGTGTTCCAGGGCTCGAGCCCCAGCCAGTCGACGGGCTGGCCGCCGAACGCGACCAGGACGCCGTTCAGGAGGCCGATCTGCTCGCCCTGGCGGATGTCGTAGAAGAACTTGAAGATGATCGACGCACCGACGAACGAGATCGCCATCGGCATGAAGACCAGCAGCTTGAGGACCTTCTCGCCGCGGCTCTTGTCGATGAACACGGCGTAGGCGAGGCCGATGGCCGTCGCCGTGATCGGGGCGAGCAGCACCCAGACCAGCGTGTTGCCGAAGGCGGTGAGGCCGTCGGGGCTCGTGAAGACCCAGATGAAGTTGTCGATGCCGGCGAAGCCGGAGCCGTCGTTCTTCATGAAGGCCTGCCCCGCCGTGGTGATCGTCGGGTAGATCAGGCCGATGATGAGGAAGAAGACCGCGGGGGCCATGAAGGCGATCAGCTGCAGCGAGTAGCCGGAGCCGCGCTTCGAGCGGTAGTCGAGCAGGAACAGCCCGCCGCCGAGCACGGCCGCGACGACCGCGACCCACATCACCGAGTTGTAGAGGCCGAACGCGAGCAGCACCACGACCGGCACGAGCACGCAGACCGCGAGCCGGAGGATCGTGTACTGGAGGCCGCGACGCGGGGCGAACTCGACGAAGACGAGCACGATGCCGACGAGCGCGGTGAAGGCGAGCAGGATCAGGGGGATCTGCGCCAGGGGCGGGACACCCGCCAACCACTGGAAGAAGCTGGACATCGCTGTCCTTTCGGGGACGGGTCAGGGGCCGCCGACGTACGACGGCCCCTGACGGAAGGACGACTAGGAGGTGTAGCCGGCCTGGATCTCCTCGAGGACCGAGTCGGTGTCGGTGCCGTCGATCCAGTCGACCATGCCCTTCCAGAAGCTGTCGGAGCCGACCGACTTGGGCATCAGGTCGGAGCCGTCGAAGCGGAAGGTGGTGTCGGTGCCCTGGAGGATCTCCACGGCGCTCTTCAGCAGGTCGCTGCCGGCGTTCTCCGGGTCGAGGCCCTGGTTGGCGGAGATGACGCCGCCGAGCGAGACGCGGCTGTTGGCCCAGTCGGCGCTGGCGAGGTACGCCTGCACCTTCGCGGTGTCGTCGTCGTTCGAGAACGCGGCGACGAACTCGCCGCCACCGGTGACGGCGGCGGGGTCGCCCTCCTCCATCGGCGGGGTGAGGAAGGCCCAGACGTCGCCGTCCTCGGCGACGGTGGCGGGCTGGCCCTCGGCGTTGTTCGCCGCGGTCAGGAAGCCCTCGAAGAACGAGGCCTGGTGGGTCAGGGCGCAGGTGCCGTTCGCGACGTTGGTCGCGACGTCGCCGAACGCGGTCGAGTTGATCGACTTCACGTCGCCGTAGCCGGCGTTGACGAGCGTCGGGTCGAGGAGGATCTCGCCGACCGCGTCGAAGGCCGACTTGATCTCGGGGTCGGTGAACTTCGTGTCGCCGGCGACCCACGAGTCGTAGGCGTCAGGGCCGGCCTCGCGCAGCACGAGGTCCTCGACCCAGTCGGTGCCGGGCCAGCCCGAGGCCTCGCCCGAGTTGAAGCCGGCGCACCACGACGGGCCGCCGGTCTTCTCCTGGATGGTCTTCGACAGCGCGACGAGGTCGTCGTACGTCTTCGGGACCTCGACGCCCCACTCCTTGAACTTCGCCGGCGAGTACCAGACGTAGCCCTTGACGCTGGCCATGAGGGGCGCGCCGTACTGGGTGCCGTCGACCTGGCCGTACTTCTGCCAGTCCCCCGACCAGCCCTCCTTGACGTTGGCGAGGGCGTCGGCGGGGAGCTCCTGCACCTTGCCGGACTTGACCGTGTCGGCCAGCAGGCCGGGCTGCGGGAAGATCGCGAGGTCGGGGGTGTCGCCGCCCTGGACCTTGATGCCGATCTGCTTCTCGAACTCCTTGTCGCCCGTGTACTTGATCTCGATGTCGTTCTCCTTCTCCCAGTCCGCCCAGGACTGCTCGAGGAGGGTCGCTTCGTCGCCGTTGATCGTGCCGTAGACGTTCACGACGCCGTCGGCGGTGCCGACCGACCCGCCGGCTCCGCCGCCGGCGTTGGGGTCGTTGGGGTCGGAGCTGCCGGAGCAGCCGACCAACAGGAGGCTCGTGGCGGCCAGGAAGGCCATCCCGCCGGTGACGCGGCGGTTCAGGGGTGCTCGCATGGGGTTCTCCTCATTGAGTGGTGCGGCGGGCGATCGCTCGTGCTGTCGAGCGGACCGTCGACGTGTCGTCATCGACGCGCGTCGACGATGAGTGTCACACACCGTGCGGAGGCGCGCAACCGCGCCTAGGAGCGTGTCGGCGGAGCGGAGCTGCCGCGCACCGTGAGCCGCGGCGCGACGAGCAGGTGCGGCGCCTCGCCGCGGCGGTCCTCGATGGCGGCGACGAGGTCGTCGACGGCCGCGGCGGCGATCTCGTCGCCCGGCGGCGACACCGTGGTCAGGGGCGGGGAGGTCATGTCGGCGGCCAGGTCGCCGATGCTCAGCGCGACGACGGTGACGTCGTCGGGCACGCGACAGCCGGCGAGCGCGGCGGCCTGGACGAAGCCGGCGAGCGCCATCTCGTTGAAGGCGAGCACGGCCGTCGGGCGCGGCACCAGCGCGGCGAACGCGGCGAACGCCTCCCGCCCGCCGCGCACGGAGGTGTCGGCGTGGACCACCTCGACCCGCAGGCCCCGGTCGCGGACCGGCCCCGCGAGCGCCCGCGTCGTCCGCGTCAGCGGGCCCGAGCCCCGCTCGAGCGCGCCGAGGCCCTGGCTGAGGAAGAACAGGTGCTCGTGCCCGAGGTCGGCGACGTGGTCGACGGCGAGCCGGCCCATCGCCTCGTAGTCGGCGTCGACGAACCAGAGGCGGCTCGCGTCGTCGGGCCGACCGATGTTGGTGAAGGGCACCCCGGCACGCTCGAGCACCTCGACGCGGGCGTCGGTCGAGGTCAGCTCCATGAGGATCACGCCGTCGACGAGCCGCTCGCTGACGAGGCTGCCGAGCCCCTCGACGTCGCCGATCGGGTTCGACCAGAGCAGCAGGTGGTAGCCGCACGACCGGGCGCGCTCGGTGGCGGCGGCGACGTACTCGAACTCGGACGACGTCACGCCGCGGGGGCTGGACGGGTAGTGCAGGGCGAGGATCCCGCCGCGCGAGCCGGCGAGGCCGCGGGCGAAGGCGTTCGGGGTGTAGTCGAGCTCGGCCATCGCGCGCTCGACGCGCTGCCGGGTCGCCTCCGAGATGGTGCGCCGACCGCTGATCGCGTACGAGACGGTGCTCGACGAGACCCCGGCGAGGCGCGCCACGTCGTCACGGGTCGCACCCATGGCATCCACCTCGATCGGTCGTGCGTCGCAGGACAGGAGCGGCGACGCAGGCGCTCCCCCGGTGCACGACTGTGCGATCGGCGGCGAGGTCATCATGCGCAACGGCTGACGATTTGTCCAACCTGAGGTCTGCCCACTTCCGCGACCGCGAGCGCCCGGAGCGGACGGCCCGGTCAGCGGACGGCGCGGGAGGCGCGGTGCAGCACGAGCTGACCGGGCCCGTCGACCGCGGCGCCCCAGACCACGCCGACGAACCCGCCGGCCGTCTCGGTGCTGACGACCCGCGCCTCCGCCCGGGCCCGCAGCAGCTCCGCCGGCGGCCCGCCCGCGGGGTCGACGACGAGCGCGACGAGGTCGTAGGCGTCGCCCCGGCAGGAGGCGCGGAGCAGCATCTCGACACCACCCGAGCCGGTCTCCTCCACCGTGGCGCCGGCGATCTCGCGGTCGACGCCGGTCTCGCGCGCCACGATGCGCACGCGGAGGCCGTCGCCGTCGAGCCCGCGCACGACCTCGACGCGGAGGTCGGCCGCCCCGGACTGCCGCACGACGAGGCCCGCCGCTCCGCCCGTTCCCGGCCGCGCCGTGACGGCCAGCTCGAGCGTCTCGTGGTGGTCGCGCTGCCGCGCCCCGACGAACGCGGGCACGCCGGTCGAGTCGTGCAGGCGGGCGGCGCCGGCGCCGTCGAGCACCAGGCCGTCGGAGCCAGGCACCGCGAACGAGGGCGCCCCGCGCACCGAGAGCCACGCCGCGTCGAGGGGCCGGGAGCCCCTCAGGCCGTCGACCCGCGCCTCCGGCACCCGGGGCCCGTGCCCGACGACCGCGTCGTCGAGCTGGCCGACGCCGGCGTTGACGACGGGGCGGTCGTCCTCCCACGTGACCCGGGCGAGGAAGGTCTCGCGGCCGAGCACCGTGTGGCCGCCGACCGGGCGCATGCCGAGCACGGTGGCGCGCCACTCGCCGTCGGGCAGCTCGACGAGGTCGGCGTGGCCGACGGCGACGACCGGGTGCCCCTGCCCGAGGTGCCGGTGCGTGAGCAGCGGGCCCCGCGGGTCGACCTCGTACGGCCCGGTGACGGCGCGCGAGCGGGCGGCGACGACGGCGTGCGCCCGCTCGGTGCCGCCCTCGGCGGTGACGAGGTGGAACCAGCCGTCGCGCTCGACCAGGTGCGGCCCCTCGCTCCAGACGGCGCCGCGCTGCGCGGCCGTCCAGACGACGTGCTCGGGCCCCGTCAGCCGCAGCGTGTCGGGGTCGAGCTCGCGCAGCCAGATCTCGGTCTCGCCCTCGTACGAGCCGGGGTCGCGGAGGCGCGTGCCGAGCCACCAGACGCGGTCGCGCCGGCCGCCCGGCCGCGCCTCGAAGAACAGCGCCGGGTCGATGCCCTCGGCCCCCTCGACGACGACCGGGTCGGACCACGGGCCGGCCGGGTCGTCGGCCGTGCAGGCGAACGACCCCGGCCGGTCGCCGCCGACCACCGTGCTGACGAGCCACCACCGACCGAGGCCGTGCCGCAGCGTGGGCGCGTAGGCCCCGCCGCTGTCGGGCACGCCGGCCAGGTCCAGGGCGCCGGGGCGGGTGACGACGGAGCCCCGCGCCTCCCAGGTCAGCAGGTCGGTCGAGGAGGAGAGCGCGACGGAGGGCCAGTACTCGAAGGTCGACGTCGCGAGCCAGACCACGTCGTCGCCGGGCGCCCGGCAGACGCTCGGGTCGGGGTGGAAGCCCGGCAGCACCGGCGTCGCGCGGGGCCGGGCGGAGGCGGTGGTCGGGTCGGCAGCGAGGGGCACGTCGGCGGGCACGACGGCGAGCATAGCCGCGGTGAGCCCGGCTCATCTCGATCCGGTAACGGTCTCCGAGGCCCTTGCGCCGACGATCGGGGCCCGTATATGTTCCGAGAGCCAACAAATACCCCGACGCCACCCACGTCGGTTCGAGCCCTACAGCGAAGTACCCGCTCGATCTGGTCCGGCCACGACGCACCACCGCACGGCACGCCGTCATCGACGACGCGTCCGGGCGGCGCCGCCCGGGCAGATCCCATCGAAAGGATCCGCACCATGACCACAGCACGGAAGCTCTCCGTCGCGGCCCTCACCGTCGGCCTCGTCGCCGGCCTCGCGGCCTGCGCGCCCGCCGGCTCCTCCGGCTCCTCCGGCGGCGGCGACGACGCCTCGGGCACCGACTGCAACGTCGGCATCAGCATGCCCACCCGCAGCCTCGAGCGCTGGATCAACGACGGCGAGGGCCTCAAGGAGAAGCTCGAGGGCGACGGCTGCACCGTCGACCTGCAGTACGCCGACAACAAGACCGACCAGCAGATCAGCCAGATCCAGAACCAGGTCGCCGGGGGCGCGAAGATCCTCGTCGTCGCCGCCATCGACGGGCAGACCCTCGGCCCGGCGCTCGAGGACGCGAAGTCGCAGGACGCCACCGTCATCGCCTACGACCGCCTGATCAACGGCACCGAGGCCGTCGACTACTACGCCACCTTCGACAACTACAAGGTCGGCCAGCTGCAGGGCCAGTACATCGAGGAGCAGCTCGGCCTCGCCGACGGCGAGAAGGGCCCCTTCACGATGGAGCCGTTCGCCGGCAGCCCCGACGACAACAACGCCGGCTTCTTCTTCGCCGGCGCGTGGGACGTCCTGCAGCCCTACGTCGAGAGCGGCGCGCTCGTCGTGCCGAGCGGCAAGGCCCCCGCCGATGACGACGGCTGGAAGGCCATCGGCATCCTCGGCTGGGGCTCGGACGACGCCCAGGCCGAGATGGACAACCGGCTGCAGTCGTTCTACACGGGCGGCGAGAAGGTCGACGTGGTCCTGTCGCCGAACGACAGCCTCGCGCTCGGCATCGAGGCCTCCCTCGACGCCGCCGGCTACCAGCCGGGCTCGGACTGGCCGATCATCACCGGCCAGGACGCCGACGTCGCCAACGTCAAGGCGATCCTCGCCGACCAGCAGTCGATGACCGTCTGGAAGGACACCCGCGAGCTCGGCACCCAGGTGCAGGCGATGGTGGCGGCCATCGTCGCGGGCGACGAGGTCGAGACGAACGACACCGACACGTACGACAACGGCGAGAAGGTCGTCCCCGCGTACCTGCTCGACCCGGTGGTCGTCACCAAGGACGACGTGCAGGGCACGCTCGTCGACTCGGGCTTCGTCGACGCCTCCGACGTCGGTCTCTGACCCCACCCCCGGCAGCCGGCGGCGGCCCCTCGGGGCCGCCGCCGGCTCCCTCGACCCGAAGCGAGAAGACATGAACGACGTCATCCTGCAGATGACCGACATCGTCAAGGAGTTCGGCGCCGTCCGGGCCCTCGACGGCGTCTCGGTGAGCGTGCAGCGCGGCGAGGTGCACGCGGTCTGCGGCGAGAACGGGGCCGGCAAGTCGACCCTGATGAAGGTGCTCTCGGGCGTCTACCCGCACGGCAGCTTCGACGGCACGATCGAGATCGACGGCAGTCCCGTCCGCTACTCGTCCATCAACGACTCCGAGCGCGACGGCGTGGTGATCATCCACCAGGAGCTCGCGCTCAGCCCGTTCCTCTCCATCGCCGAGAACATCTTCCTCGGCAACGAGGTGCAGCGCGCCGGGGTCATCGACTGGAACCGCACCAACCTCGAGGCCTCGAAGCTGCTCGCGCGGGTCGGCCTCGCCGAGAGCCCGGTCACCAAGGTGCTCGAGCTCGGAGTCGGCAAGCAGCAGCTCGTCGAGATCGCGAAGGCGCTCTCGAAGGAGGTGAAGCTCCTCATCCTCGACGAGCCGACCGCGGCCCTCAACGACGACGACTCGGCCCACCTGCTCGGCCTGATCGACCAGCTGCGCGAGCAGGGCATCACGTCGATCATCATCAGCCACAAGCTCGGCGAGATCCGGGCGATCGCCGACACCGTCACGGTCATCCGCGACGGCAAGACCATCGAGTCGTTCCCCGTCGTCGACACCCCCGAGATCGAGACCCGCATCATCCGAGCGATGGTCGGGCGCCCGCTCGACAGCCAGTTCCCGCCGCGGGTGCCCGACATCGGCGCCGAGAAGCTGCGCGTCGAGGACTGGACCGTGCACCACCCGGTCGACTCCGAGCGGCTCGTCGTCGACCACGCGTCGTTCCACGTGCGGGCGGGCGAGGTCGTCGGCTTCGCCGGCCTGATGGGCGCCGGGCGCACCGAGCTGGCGATGAGCCTCTTCGGCCGGTCGTACGGCACCGACATCTCGGGCCGCGTCTACAAGGACGGCAAGGAGATCCAGACCCGCACCGTCGGCGAGGCGATCAAGAACGGCATCGCCTACGTCACGGAGGACCGCAAGCGCTACGGCCTGAACCTCATCGGCAGCATCACGGTGAACGTCTCGGCCGCCGCCCTCGGCAAGCTCGCCAAGCTCGGCGTCATCGACCGCAACCGCGAGTACGCCGTGGCCGACGACTACCGGAAGCAGATGAACATCAAGACCCCCACGGTCTCGGCGATCGTCGGCAACCTGTCGGGCGGCAACCAGCAGAAGGTCGTCCTGAGCAAGTGGATCTACTCGGGCCCCGACGTGCTCATCCTCGACGAGCCCACCCGGGGCATCGACGTCGGGGCCAAGTACGAGATCTACGGGATCATCGCCGAGATGGCGGCCCAGGGGAAGGCCGTCATCGTCATCTCGAGCGAGCTGCCCGAGCTGATCGGCCTCTCCGACCGGATCTACACCATCGCCGAGGGCCGCCTCACGGCCGAGCTCTCGCGCGCCGACGCCAGCCAGGAAGAGCTGATGCGCCACATGACCGCGACCAGGACCCTAGGAGCAGAAGCCTCGTGACCACCACCGCACCTCCTCGCCCCTCCGCTCCGCCGCCGGCACCCGCGCCGGTGCCGGGCGCCAAGCGCCGCCTCCGGATCGACATGCGCCAGTACGGCATCCTCGCCGCGCTGCTGGTGATCGTGCTGCTCTTCCAGGTGCTGACCGAGGGCCGGCTGCTCTACCCCGGCAACGTCAGCAACCTCATCCAGCAGAACGCCTACGTGCTGATCCTCGCGATCGGCATGGTGATCGTCATCATCGCCGGGCACATCGACCTCTCGGTCGGCTCGGTCGTCGCGACCGTCGGCGCCGTCGCCGCGCTCGCCATGAACGACTGGGGCCTGCCCTGGGGCGCCGCCGTCGCGCTCTCGCTGCTCGTCGGCGCGCTGATCGGCGCGTGGCAGGGCTTCTGGGTCGCGTTCGTCGGGATCCCGGCGTTCATCGTCACGCTCGCCGGCATGCTCGTCTTCCGCGGCGTCGCCCTCGTGCTGCTCACCGGCGGCACGATCAGCGGCCTGCCCCGCGCGTTCAACTCGATCGGCTCGGGCACCCTGCCGACCACGGGCCAGCCCGACCTGTTCACGCTCGGCATCGGGCTGCTCGCCTCGGCGGGCCTGATCGCCCAGCAGCTGCGGGCCCGCGCGAACCTCCGCCGCCTCGAGCTGCCCCGCGAGCGCGCGGTGTCGTTCGTGCTGAAGATCGCCATCGCCGTCGCCGCGATCATGTACCTCTGCTACCTGCTGGCGTACAACCGCGGGACGCCGATCATCCTCATCATCCTGGCGACGCTGGTGCTGCTGTACTCGTTCCTGCTGACGCGGACCGTGTTCGGCCGCCACGTCTACGCCATGGGCGGCAACCTGTTCGCCGCGATGATGTCGGGCGTCAAGACGAAGTGGGTCACCTTCGGCATCTTCGTCAACATGGGCCTGCTCGCCGGGCTCGCCGGCGTCGTCAGCACCGCCCGTGCCGGCAGCGCCGTCGCCTCGGCCGGCCAGAGCTTCGAGCTCGACGCGATCGCCGCGGTGTTCATCGGCGGCGCGGCCGTGCAGGGCGGCATCGGCACCGTCGTCGGGGCCGTCATCGGCGGGCTCGTGATGGGCGTGCTGAACCAGGGGCTGTCGATCCTCTCGGTCGACGCCGCCTGGCAGCAGGTCATCAAGGGGCTCGTGCTGCTGCTGGCCGTCGCGTTCGACGTGTACAGCAAACGGCGCCGCCGGTAGGAGGCGCGGGTCGGCCCCCCGGGGCCGGCCCGGCCGCCTGCGCCGAGCTCCCGACACCCCGTCCTCGCACTCGAACCCCGCCGCGGCGGGGTTGCCGTGCGAGGACGGGGTTCGTCGTCTGCGCGGGCGCGCGAGGCGAGGCGCGGGGCGGGCGCGCGAGGCGAGGCGCGGGGCGGGCGCGTCAGCGGTAGTGCTGCTCGCCGCGGGCGGCGGCGGCGACCACGTCGGCGACGCGCGCGGCGCGGGTCTCGGGGCGCTTGAGGGCCGCGAGGCGGAAGTAGGTCCGGAAGCGCACGGTCTTCGTGAGCGTCGCCCAGTGCGCGGCGGCCGCGGGGTCGGCGTCGAGGGCGGCCTGGAGGTCGGGCGGGGCGACCGCGTCCTTCTGACGGTAGGCCGCCTCCCACCGGCCGTCGGCCTTCGCACGGTCGACCTCGGCCTGGCCCGCGGGGAGCATCCGCCCCTCCGCGACGAGGCGCGCGACGTGGTCGCGGTTGACCTGCGACCACGGGCTCGCACGGCGCCGCGGCTGGAAGGCCGTCAGCAGGAAGTCGTCGTCGACGCGCTGGGACTGGCCGTCGATCCAGCCGTGGCAGAGCGCGACGTCGAGGGCCTCCGACCAGGTCATGCCGACCCGGGCGGAGGACTTCTTGCGCAGCAGGAGCCGGACGCCGTCGGGGTGGGCGACCGTCTCGAGGTAGTGCACCCACTGCGGCTCGGTGAGGTGCAGGGCGGGCTTGTCGGCGACGCTGACCATGGGGCGACGGTAGCGGGTGCAACCGACGCCGGGCGAGGTGCGGCGCGGGAGTGCAGCGCGGGAGGCACCACGTCCTCGCCGGCGAACCACGCCGCGGCCTGGTTCAGCTGCGAAGACGTGGTGCGTCAGGCGGCGACACGAGCAGCGCGAGCCTGCTGCCACGACGAGACGACTCCATCTGGGGCCCCGACGCACGTGAGGTCCCAGGACGAGGCACCTCGATGGCCCCGTGCCGTGCGCGACGGGGGCTGGGCGCCGCCGCGGCGAGCGCACCCGCGGCCGAGGCGCGTGCTGCGGTTCGAGCGGCGCCGGGCGGCAACGGCACGCGCCGCCGGCCTTGACCACCACCCCCGGGCGGGGGTAGAAAGAACACGTGCATGACAACGCTGTCATCGATGACAGGCGTCGTCGTCGTGCTCGGCCGTACCAGCGGCCGGCGGCAGGCCCCCGGGCCGCCGCACCCCCGATCACGGGTCGACAGCAGGAGAGTGACGATGGCGTCAGGTCGTGTCCGCACGGACGAGCAGCAGCGCAGGGGCGCGAGCTGGAGGCGGAGTTCCGCGAAGCAGCAGGCACGACGGGCGGGGGTGATCACCACCGCGATCGCCCTGGCCGTCACGGGCGCCCTCACCGGCGCCGGCCCCGCGGCCGCCGCACCGGGCGGCTCCGGCGGCTCCGGCAGCTCCGGTGACGCCCGCGGCGGAGACGCCCGCGCCGCCGCGGTCGCGGGCAGCGACTGGCGCACGAGCTTCGAGGCCGCCGACGCGCAGCCGCTCGCCAGCACGCCCCTCACCGACGTCGACCCCGGGTCGGCCTCGGTCGCCCCGAGCGAGAACGTCTCCGGCTCGACCGGCCTCCCCGCCGGCAGCCTGCTCGGCCACGTGACCGAGGTCACCGCCACCGCCGAGAACGCCCCCGGCGAGGTCGCGATCAACCTCACCGACGGCAACGCGGCGAGCAAGTGGCTCGCCTTCGAGCGCACCGCGTCGATCACCTACCTGCTCGACTCGCCGCAGACCGCGGCCGAGTTCTCGCTCACCAGCGGCGGCGACGCCCCCACCCGCGACCCCCGCGACGTGACCCTGCAGGGCTCGGCCGACGGCGGAGCCACCTGGACCCCGATCACCGCCCTCACCGGCATCTCCTTCGCGAGCCGCGGAGCCACGAACGAGTACGCCGTCACCACGCCCGGGGCCTACGACGCGTACCGCCTCGACATCACGGCCAACGCCGGTGCGGGGCTGACCCAGCTCGCGGACTGGAGCCTGGGCGACGGGACCGACACCGCGCCTCCGGCCGGCCCGATGGTGACCGTCGTCGGCACCGGCCCGGTCAGCGGCCCGAACATGAAGCCGGGCGCCGGCTTCAGCGGCACCCGCTCTCTGCGATACGCCGGCGAGCACGCGACCGACGGCCCCGCCCGTGCCACGAACGTGCTCTACGACGACCTCGACCTGCTCATCGGCGACGACACCGTCTTCTCGTACAAGGTCTTCCCCGAGCTCGGCGGCGACCTGCAGTACCCGGCCACCTACGCCGCCGTCGACCTGCAGCTCAGCGACGGCTCGCTCGTCAGCGCGGCCGACGGCGTCGTCGACGGCCAGGGCGGCGGCACCTCCGCCGCCGACCAGGGCGCCGCGAAGATCCTCTACGCCGACCAGTGGAACTCGGTGCAGGTGCCCCTGGGCGACCTGGCCGGCCAGACCGTCGAGCGCGTGCTGTTCACCTACGACAACGACGGCGGCACGGCCGACACGCGCTTCCAGGGCTGGGTCGACGACCTCGACCTCGACCCGGCGCCCGCCCGCGTCGACGGCAGCAGCCTCGTCGCGCACGTCGACACGCGTCGCGGCACCAACGCGACCGGCGGCTTCTCGCGCGGCAACAACGTCCCGGCGGCCACCGTGCCGAACGGCTTCAACTTCTGGACGCCGATGACGAACGCGTCGAGCCAGTCGTGGCTGTACGACTACGCCCGCGGCAACGACGCGCAGAACCTCCCCCGCCTGCAGGGCCTCGGCGTCTCGCACGAGCCGAGCCCGTGGATGGGCGACCGGAACCAGCTCGCCATCCTCCCGTCGACCACCGTCGCGGGTGCGGGAGGCGCGGGGGCGCCCGACGCCTCGCTCGCCACCCGGGCCCTCCAGTTCGACCACGGGGCCGAGGTCGCGCGACCGGACCTCTACAGCGTCGCCACCACGAGCGGCCTCGAGGCCGCCGTCACGCCGACCGACCACGGCGCCGTGCTGCGCTTCGCCTTCCCCGAGACCGCGGGCACCGACCCCGGCAGCACCACCCGGGCCGGCAGCGTCATCGTCGACCGCGTCGCCGGCAGCTCGGGCCTCACGGTGTCGGCCGACGGCCGCGTCAGCGGCTGGGTCGAGAACGGCTCCGGCCTCTCGGCCGGCGCCAGCCGCATGTTCGTCTCCGGCACGTTCGACCGCACGCCGACCTCGGTCGGCACCGCGGCGGGCGACCGCGACGGTGCCCGCTACGCCTCGTTCGACGCCACGGCGCCGAGCGGCGACAGCCCCGCCGGCGTCGTCGAGCTGCGCCTCGCCACGTCGTTCATCTCGGCCGCGCAGGCCACGCGCAACCTCGACCTCGAGGTCACCGGCCGCAGCTTCGACGAGGTGCGCGGCGCCGCCGAGCAGCTCTGGAACGACCGCCTCGGCGTCATCACCGTCGAGGGGGCGCGCGACGACCAGCTCGCCACGCTCTACGGCAGCCTCTACCGCCTCAACATGTACCCGAACTCGCAGTTCGAGAACACCGGCACGGCCTCGGTGCCCGACTACCGGTACGCCAGCCCCGTCGCGCCGAAGGAGGGCGCGGCGACGGACACGACGACGAACGCGCAGGTGAAGGCCGGCAAGATCTACGTCAACAACGGCTTCTGGGACACCTACCGCACCGTCTGGCCCGCCTACTCGATGCTCTACCCGGAGGTCGCGAGCGAGCTCATGGACGGCTTCGTGCAGCAGTACCGCGACTCCGGCTGGATCGCGCGCTGGTCGAGCCCCGGCTACGCCGACCTCATGACCGGCACCAGCTCGGACGTCGCGTTCGCCGACTCCTACCTGAAGGGCGCCGTCAGCGGCGACCTCGCGCTCGAGGCCTACGACGCCGCGCTCAAGAACGCGTCGGTGCAGCCCACCGAGAGCGGCGTCGGCCGGAAGGGCCTCGACCAGTCGCTCTTCCTCGGCTACACGCCGGCGAGCACCGGCGAGAGCGTCTCGTGGGGCCTCGAGGGCAACATCAACGACTTCGGGCTCGGCCACATGGCGGCGGCGCTCGCCGACGACCCGGCCACCCCGGAGGCGCGGCGAGCGCAGCTGAGGGAGGAGTCGGCCTGGCTGCTCGACCGGTCGCGCGACTACGTGGACCTGTTCGACCCCGCGGTCGGCTTCTTCCAGGCCCGGAACGCCGACGGCACCTTCGCCGAGTCGCCCGACACCTTCGACCCCGAGTCGTGGGGCGGCGCGTACACGGAGACGAACGGCTGGAACTTCGCCTTCCACGCCCCGTTCGACGTGGCCGGCCTGGCCGCGCTCTACGGCGGCTCGGACGGGCTCGACGCCAAGCTGGCCGAGTTCTACTCCACGCCGGAGGACGCCGACAAGCCCGGCGGGTACGGCGGCGTCATCCACGAGATGCTGGAGGCGCGCGACGTCCGGATCGGGCAGCTCGGCATGAGCAACCAGGTCTCGCACCACATCCCCTACGTCTCGGCGGCGAACGGCGACCCCGCGACCACGCAGCGCGTCGTCCGCGAGATCACGCAGCGGCTCTTCGTCGGCAGCGACATCGGCCAGGGCTACCCCGGCGACGAGGACAACGGCGAGATGTCGTCGTGGTACCTGTTCTCGGCGCTCGGCTTCTACCCGCTCGCCATGGGCACCGACTCGTACACGATCGGCTCGCCGCTGTTCGACGAGGCGACCATCCACCTCGGGTCGGGCCGCGAGTTCACGGTGCGCGCCGAGGGCAACTCGAACGAGGCCGTGTACGTGCAGTCGGCCCGGCTGAACGGAGCGGCGATCGACACCGTCTCGCTCAGCCAGGACGACGTCGCGGCCGGCGGCGTGCTCGACCTGACGATGGGCACCCGGCCGAGCACGTGGGCGGCGCACGCCCCCGAGCCCGTCGAGGTGCCGGTGCCCCTCGTCGACGCGACGACGGCCGGCCAGGGCGTGCTGAGCTCGAGCGACGGGACGGTCGTCGACCGCCTCGCCGACGACTCGGCCCGCACCGCGGTCGCCTTCGACGCGCCCGACGCGGCGGTCACCTGGCGCTCGGCGTCGGGGCCGGTCACGGTCTCGCGCTACACGCTGACGAACGGCCCCGCCGGCTCGGCGGCGCCCACCGGCTGGGCCCTCGAGGGCTCGACCGACGGCACCACCTGGCTGCCGCTCGACGAGCGCGCCGCGCAGACCTTCCCGTCGGCGCTGCAGACCAGGCCGTTCACGGTCACCGACCCGCGGCCGTTCACCTGGTACCGGCTGACGGCCACCGGCACGACCGACGGGCGCGCGATGACGCTCTCCGAGCTCGAGCTGATGGCCGACACCACGGCACCCGCCGGGGAGTTCACGCTGACCGGCAAGCCGGGCCTGACGAGCGAGGCGGGGGCCGAGTTCTCGGGCTCCGTCGCGACCGTGACCCGCGCCTCCGGCGGGGCAGGAGGCGGCGGTGACGCCCCCGAGGAGCTCACCGCGACGGTCGACTGGCTCGACGGCGAGGGCCCGCAGGGCGCGGCCCTCACGCCCACCGCCCTCGGCGGCTGGGACGTCACGGCCCCGGCGCACGTGTTCGACGCGCCGGGCACCTACACGGCGATCGTCACGGCGACCGACGGCACCGAGTCGGCGTCGACCACCGCCGACGTCGTGGTGACCCGCACCGCCCCCTCGCTGGTCGGCGCCTTCGACAGCGTCTGCCTCGGCGAGCCGGGCCAGGCCGCGAACTGCGACTACCTGCAGAACGGGCTGAAGCGGCAGTCGCTCGCGGAGAAGGGCTTCGTGCAGGGCACCACGGTGGCCGTGCCCGGCACCGCGCTGACGTTCGACCTGCCGGCGATCCCGGCGGGCGAGCCCGACAACGCGACCGGCGCCGGCCAGGTGCTGCCGCTCGAGCTCGGCGACGACGTCACCCAGCTGTCGGTGATCGGCACGGCGAACGAGCGGGCCCAGCAGACGGTCGGCACGCTGACCTTCGACGACGGCTCGACCCAGCCCTTCCCGATCGAGTTCGGCGACTGGACGGCCGGGGTCACCACCCCGGCGTTCGGCAACGTCGTCGTCGCGACCTCGGACGGTCGCACGAACGGGGCGAACGGCTCGGACGGAGCGGTGGCGGGCGTCTACGCCACGGCCCCGGTCACGCTGCCGACCGGCAAGACGGCGGTCTCGCTGACCCTGCCGGTGCAGACGGGCGACCCGCGGGCCGCCGGGCGGATCCACGTGTTCGCGCTGGCGACCGACGGCACGCGCCTGGCGCCCCCGACCGACCTCGTGGTGACCGGGACGGCCGCGGGCCTCACGGGCACGGCGGGCGTCGAGGTCGCGGGCGAGCTCGCGACGGTGACGGGCGGCGTCGGCGACGCGGCCGACGGCGCCGTCACGGCGACCGTGAACTGGGGCGACGGCACGGCCGTCACCGCGGGCACGGTCGCGGGCGGGGCCGTCTCGGGAGCGCACACCTGGGCGCTGCCGGGCACGTACACGGTGACGGTCACGGTCGACGACGGGCGGTCGAGCGCCTCGGCGACGACCACCGTCACGGTCGCGGCGGCGCCGGTCGAGCCGGAGGAGCCGGGCGAGCCGGGGAACCCCGGCAACCCCGGCAACCCCGGCAACCCCGGCAACCCGGGGAACCCCGGGAACCCCGGCAACCCCGGGAACCCGGGGAACCCCGGCAACCCCGGCAACCCCGGCGGCCCCGGCGCGTGGACGCCGTCGCTGCGGGTGCTCGCCGACTCCGCCACGCGCGGCACGGCGGTTCCGGTCGAGGGCGCGGGCTTCGCGCCCGGCGAGACCGTCTCGCTGACGCTGTTCAGCGACCCGATCGCGCTCGGCACCCTCACCGCGGGCGCCGACGGCCTGGTCAGCGGCTCGTTCACCGTGCCGGCCGGCGCCGTCACCGGTGCCCACGAGGTGGAGGCCCTGGGAGGCACGTCGCAGGCAGCCGTCCGCGTCGCCTTCTCGGTGGTCGACACGGCACCGTCCGCGACCGGCGTGGCCCCGCTGCGTCCGGGCTCGTACGACGGGTCGCTCGCCTACACGGGCGGCCGGCCGGAGTCGCCCGTCGACGGCGGGCTCGTCGCCGGCGTCCTGCTCGCGGCCGGGGCGCTCGCCCTGGCGATCGAGGCGGCGCGACGTCGGCGCCGCCACCTGCTGGCCGTCGGCGACGACGCCTAGCGGCCGGGGGCGGCGGGCGAGTCCCGCCGCCCCGCTCACCCTGACCGCAGAGACCCCCGTGCCCGCACGGGGGTCTCTGTCGTCCCGCGGAGTCGCGCCGCGGCGCCCCCGGAGAAGAACCACGTCCTCGCCGCCGAACCAGGCCGCGGCGTGGTTCGGCCGCGAGGACGTGGTTCGTCAGTGCGGGCAGCGGCGTGCGGCGTGCGGCGGCGGGCGGCGGGCAGCGGGCAGCGCGGCGCGTCAGCGCCAGCTGACGCCGGGCGCGACCTCGCCCGAGCCGCGCGGCACGAGCCGGGTCGGCACCACGACGCACCGCGGGGGCTCCCCGGCCGCGAGGGCGAGCCGCGCCGCCTGGCGCCCCATCTCGACGGTGTCGTGCGCGACGACCGTCACGCCGAGCACGTCGGCGAGGTCGAAGTCGTCGAAGCCGACGAGCGCCGGCGGCACCGCGAGGCCGCGCAGCGCCGAGAGCGTGCCCGTCGTGACGCGGTTGTTGCTCGCGAAGAGGGCGGTGGGAGGCTCGGGCAGCGCGAGCAGGTCGCTCACGCCCGAGCGGGCCGAGGCCGCGTCGTGCCGGTCCTCGCGCACCCACCGGCGCCAGTCGTCGACGCCCGCCGCGGTCATCGCCTCGCCGAAGCCGGTGAGCCGTTCGTGGTGCGTCGAGAGCCGCGAGAAGTCGCCGACGAAGCCGATCCGTCGGTGCCCGTGGGCGAGCAGGTGCTCGACGGCCGTGCGGGCTCCGGCGACGCTGTCGAGCAGCACGGTGTCGGCCTCGAGCCCGACCGGCGGGCGGTCGACGAGCACGACGCGGACGCCGCGCTCCTGCACCGAGGCGAGCTCCGCGTGGGAGGCGCGGGTCGAGACCACGACGAGCGCCCGCACCTGTCGCGAAACGAGCTCGTCGACCAGCTCGCGCTCCCGCACCGGGTCCTCGTCGGTGCTGGCCACGACGAGCTGCATGCCGTGGCCCCGCAGCTCCTGCTCGATCCCGGACGCGATCGCCGCGTAGAACGGGTTGGCGAGGTCGCCGGTGACGAAGCCGACCACGCTGGAGCGGATGCCGCGGCGCAGCATGCTGGCCATGCTGTTCAGGCGGAAGCCGAGGGCGTCGGCGGCCTCGACCACGCGCCTCCTCGTCTCCTCCGCGACGTGCGGCTCGCCGTTCACGGCGCGCGACGCGGTCTTGAGGCTGACGCCGGCGCGGGCGGCGACGTCGACGAGCGTCACGGCTGCTCGGGGGGCCGCGGAGGCCCCCGTCAGCGCGCCAGCCTGCTCGTCGCCCGGGATCATCGGCACAGTATGGCAGCGCGGCCGATGCAGACCCGGGGCGTTCGCCGGGACCGGGGCGGGAGCCCTGCCGGGCGGCCGACCCGCGACTCCCCCCGGCCGCGGAGCGCTACTGGAAGGTGATCTGGTCGTCCGTGCCGATGGTCATCTGGTAGCTGACGGTGAACGGGACGTCCTCGTCGATCGTGTAGCGGCGGCCGTCGAAGAGCGACTGGGCCTCGACGACGAGGTGGGCGGTGCCGGGGGTCTCCTGCACGAGCCACTGGCTGGGCGTCGCCGACGGCACGACGGCGAGCTGCGGGTGCTCGACCATCGACCAGACGGGGTCGCTCGTGACGCGGTCGTCGACCTGGCGGCCGAACGGGCAGCCGGCGGGCAGCAGCACCGACTGCGTGACGCAGGTGTCGTCGAGCTGGTCGTCGAGCTGGCCCTGCAGCTCCTCCGCGAAGGAGGCGCGGGCCACGGTCGCCACGGTCGCCGACGAGGTCGAGCCCACGCCGAGCACGCTCGCCTCGACCGTCGGCGCCTCGAGCCAGGTGCTCTCGTGCGACAGCTCGAAGCGCGAGGGGGCGAGCACCGTGAAGCGCGTCGCGACGTCGCCGCCGGCGGTCGTGACGACGCGGCCGTCGACCGTGAAGCGGGGGTCGTGCTCGGGCGTCACGCTGAGGATGGCCGTGGGCGGCTGCGCGAAGCGCCAGGCCTGGAAGACGCCGAACCGCGTGCCCGCCCCGGTGAGCACGAACTGCGACTGCCCCTCGACGCCGTCGAGCGTGTAGCCGAGGGTGACCGTGCGCGTGCCGTCGCCGAGCGAGAGCTGCGAGACCTCGTGCACGTCGTCGAGGCCGCCGAGCGAGGGCACGTCGAGCAGGGAGTCCTCGAGCTCGTCGGTCTGCTCGACGCCCGCGAGGGTGAGGGCGCTCGAGGTGTCGCCGCGGTCGACGGCGTCGAGGTAGCCGCGCGCGAAGCCGGCGGCGCCGTAGAGGGTCGCGTTGAGCGCCGACACGGTCACGACGAACCCGATCACGACGAGGAGGGCGGCCCCGCCCCAGATCGCGACGAACGGCCAGCGGCGCAGGGCGGGTCTCCTCTCCCCCACAGCAGAAGACATCTCCACAGCATAGGTCGGAGCAGGTCACGGCGAGCCGTGCCCGAGAGGAGTCGCGGGTAGATTGGGTGCTCCGGCCGCGGTCGCCGGGGCCGGTCGCCCCGGCCTCGCCGCGCCTCCCCCTCGCCCCTGATCAGCCTCGTGCCCCGGAAGGTCGTCCCGCCCGTGCCAGTCGCCCTCTCCGCCGAGCAGCAGGCCGTCTTCGACGCGATCGAGAACTCGCGCGAGAACGTCTTCGTGACGGGCCGCGCGGGCACCGGCAAGTCGACGCTGCTCAACCACCTGTCGTGGAACACGTCGAAGCAGATCGTCATCTGCGCGCCCACCGGGGTCGCGGCGCTGAACGTCGGCGGGCAGACGATCCACTCGCTCTTCCGCCTCTCGATCGGCCTGATCGCCGACCACGACATCGAGCAGAAGAGCGAGCTGCGCAAGCTGCTCAACACGATCGACACGCTCGTCATCGACGAGGTCTCCATGGTCAACGCCGACCTGATGGACGCGATCGACCGCTCGCTGCGCCAGGCGCGCCAGCGCCGCGCCGAGCCCTTCGGCGGCGTGCAGGTCGTGCTGTTCGGCGACCCTTACCAGCTGCCCCCGGTGCCGGGCGACCTGGAGGAGAAGTCGTACTTCCGCGACAACTACCGGTCGATGTGGTTCTTCGACGCGCACGTCTGGCAGGAGGCCTCGCTGCGCATCTACGAGCTGGCGTTCATCCACCGGCAGACGGCGGGCGACTTCAAGGAGATGCTGAACGCGGTGCGGCACGGGCGCGTGACGGCCGAGATCGCCAGGGCGCTGAACGCGGCCGGGGCGCGGCCCGCTCCGACCGACGGCTCGGCGATCACGCTCGCGACGCGCAACGACACCGTGACCCGCATCAACAAGGTCGAGCTCGAGCGGCTGCCCGGGCGCGTGCTGACGGCGCGCGCCGAGGTGAGCGGCGAGTTCGGCGGCCGGGCCTACCCCGCCGACGACGCGCTCGAGCTGAAGCCGGGGGCCCGGGTGATGTTCCTGCGCAACGACCCCGACCAGCGCTGGGTGAACGGCACGACCGGCACGGTGACGAAGGTGCGAGACACGGTCTTCGTCGAGGTCGACGGCGAGGAGCACGAGGTGCAGCCGGCGGTGTGGGAGAAGTTCGCGTACTCGTGGTCGGCGACGACGAAGCAGCTGAAGAAGGACGTCGTGGCGGAGTTCACGCAGTTCCCGCTGCGGCTGGCGTGGGCCGTGACGATCCACAAGTCGCAGGGCAAGACGTACGACAGCGCGGTCGTCGACCTCGGGTCGCGGGTGTTCAGCGCGGGGCAGACCTACGTCGCGCTGAGCCGCATCACGACCCTCGAGGGCCTCTACCTGACGCGGCCGCTGCGGCCGGCCGACATCATCGTCGACCTCGACGTGCGGCGCTTCATGAGCCAGTCGACGCGCGTGCCCGCGATCCGCGCCGCCGAGGACGCCGCGACCGCGTAGCGCGTCGCGTCGCGCGGGCGCCCGCGCCTGCGCACGCCCGCGCGCACCCGCGCGGCACCCCGCTCCCGCGCGGCACCCCGCTCCCGCACGGCACCCCGCTCCCGCACGGCACCTCGCTCCCGCGCGGCACCCCGTTCTCGCACGGGAACCCCGCCGCGGCCGGGTTCCCGTGCGAGAACGGGGTTCGTGAGCGAGGAGGGGCGCCGGCGCGCTACGCGGCGGCGGCGGCCTTCGCGGCGGCGAGCTCGACGAAGAGCTCGGTGCTGAAGCGGTAGGCGACCACGACCTCGTCGATCACGCGCTCGCGCTCGTCGGCGGTCCAGTCGACCGCGTCGAGCTGCTGACGGTAGGTGCCCTTGAACTCCTTCGGGCGGGCGATCTCGGCGAAGAGGAAGAACCCGACGCCGTTCGTCTCGAAGCCGAACTGGCGCTGCATCAGCGTGCGGATGATCTGGCACCCCGACAGGTCGCCGAGGTAGCGCGTGTAGTGGTGCGCGATGAACCCGCCCACCCACGCGGAGGCGCTCTCGATGCGGGCCACGTACCGGGCCGTCACGGGCAGAGGCTCGATGCGGCGCCTCCACCCCTCGCCCAGGAGGAACTCGAGGTCGGCGCGGATCGCGGGCAGCCGCGTCAGCGCCGGCGACAGGAACGGCCGGGCGACGGAGTCGCCCGCCCACCGCTCGGCGACGCGCTCCAGGGCCTCGTAGACGAAGTGGTGCTGCGCGAGCATCTGCACGTAGTCGTCGCGGGTGCCGCGGCCGGTCATCAGGTCGGTCATGAACGAGCAGCCCGCGTCGACGCCGGAGGCGCTGGCCGAGGTGCGCTCACGGAGGGCCTGCGAGAAGGGGATGACGACGGACATCGCTCCCACCTCCGATCCGGTCGGCGACCCGGCACGAGGCCGGTTAGGTGAGCCTAACCATAGCCGGGGAGGCGCGGGTCGGCCAGGGCCGCGCCCTGGAGTCCGCCGTGAACGTGCGCCCTAGCGGCGGCCCCGCCGGGAGCTGCGGCTCAGCGGCGGCGACGACGCTCGGCGCCGACCGCGGTCAGCACGAGCAGCGCGCCGGCGACGAGGTGCGTGACGTCGTCGCCGAGGTTGAGCGCGAGGTAGTTCGCCTCGGTGTCGCGCACCAGGAACCCGGCGACGCCGAAGACGACGAAGAGCAGGCCCACCGCGAGGTTGATCGAGCGGGCGGCGGCACGGCCCGAGGCACCGGCGATGATGAGCGCGGCACCGGTCAGCACCCAGATGACGATCAGGGCGGGGTTCACGTTCCAGGGCCCGAGGGGCGCGCCCTCGGTGCTGACGAACGACCCCATGTCTTCTGCGAAGAACCCGACGGCGCCGAGCAGCAGCACGACGGTGCCGATCGTCAGGGCCAGCGCGCGGTTCGGCGATTCGCGGATCGTGGGCTCGTAGGCGGCGGGCGTCGTCGTGGTCGTCATCCCTCGATCATGCCAGGTGGGCCGGGGGCCGCGCACGGCGCGCTGGCCCGCGGGAGGTGCGGTGCCATGATCAGGGGCATGCCCCCGCTCCGCCTCGTGGTCGCCGTCAACCCCTCCGCCTCGACCGGCCGCCGCCGGGGGGTCGGCGACGGCGTCGTCGCCGCCCTCCGCGACGCGGGCCACACGGTGGCGCCCCTGCAGGAGGAGTCGCACGCGGCCCTCGTCGACGCCGTCCGCCGCGAGCTCGACCGGGGCGCCGACGCCCTGGTCGTCGTCGGCGGGGACGGCATGGTCGCCCTGGGCGTCGACCTCGTGGCCGGGACGCCGGTCGGGCTGGGGGTCGTGCCGACCGGCACCGGCAACGACATGGCCCGGGCCCTCGGGCTGCCCCACGACGACGTGGCGGCCGCCACGCGCCTCCTCGTCCACCGCCTCGAGCAGCCCGCGACCGTGATCGACGCCGGCCGGGTGACCCGCGGCGACGAGTCGACCTGGTTCGGCTGCATGCTCTCGGCCGGCTTCGACGCCGTCGTCAACGAGCGCGCGAACCGCCTGCGCTGGCCGAGGGGCCGTCGACGCTACGACCTGGCGCTCGCGCTCGAGCTGCTCGCGTTGCGCCACCTCGCTTACCGGCTGGAGATCGACGGCGTCGCGTCGGAGGTGCGGGGCACCCTGGTCAGCGTCGGCAACGGCCAGTCGTTCGGCGGCGGCATGCGGGTGCTGCCGCACGCGCGGCTCGACGACGGGCTGCTCGACGTGCTCGTCGTCGAGCGGCTCACCCGGCTTCAGTTCGTGCGGCTGTTCGCGCGGGTCGCCGCCGGGACGCACCTCGACGACCCGCGGGTGCACGTCCACCGGGCCCGACGGGTGGTGATCGAGTCGGACGACGTCGTCGCCTACGCCGACGGCGAGCGGATCGGCGCGCTGCCCGTCACGGTCGAGGTCGCGCCCGGGGCGCTCCGGGTCTACGGCGGGCCCGGCCTCTGAGGCGGTGCCGGGTGCGGTGCGGACTGCCGCACCTGACCGTCTCCTGAGAGCGACGAGCGGGACCAATCCGTGTCGGTCCCGGTGGCGAATCCCTTGCACCCCACCGGGAACCACAGAAAAGGACCTGATCATGAACGCCTTCACCCGCAAGCGCATCACCAAGGTCGG
>NZ_LMOX01000003.1:1416911-1417089 GCF_001423665.1 Frigoribacterium sp. Leaf164 | reverse complement strand
CGCCTCCGGCGCACTCGTCTTCTCGCTCGCCGCCTGCTCGATGGACGACACCTCGTCCACCGGCAGCTCGTCGTCGTCCTCCTCGGCCTCGTCCGAGCCCAGCGCCGCCGCGACCCCCGTCGCCTCGCTGCCCGACCTGAGCAAGGGCGTCGACACCCAGGTCGCCGTCGACCAGTCC
>NZ_LMOX01000003.1:1416668-1416792 GCF_001423665.1 Frigoribacterium sp. Leaf164 | reverse complement strand
CGGCACCGTCGCCGCCGAGGACGCCTACCTCTTCAACCTCTACGGCGGCTCGCTGAAGCCCCTCCAGACCGAGGGCGACAACGCGATCCTCGAGGGCACCACGGTGCACGTCAGCCCCGACGCC
>NZ_LMOX01000003.1:1409885-1416616 GCF_001423665.1 Frigoribacterium sp. Leaf164 | reverse complement strand
CGCCGTCCAGGACGAGATGCTCGTCGGCGTCGCGAAGATCACCGTCGCCACCAAGTAGCACCCAGGGGCTCGCGCCCCGACGACGGAAGGCCCGCCCTGCTCGTGCAGGGCGGGCCTTCCGTCGTCGGGGCACCTGGTCGCGGGTGCCGGGGCCGGGCCGGCTCAGCCCTCGGGCGAGCTGATCTCGACCGGCGTGAACTCGTCGGCCTCGAGGGGCACGAGCGCGACGGGGCTGCCGCCGCTCGGCGTGGTCACGGGGTCGGGGCCCGAGATCAGCAGGCCACGTCGGCCCACGTCGGCGACCAGCGCCTCGTCGGTCAGCTCGTCGCCGTGCCACGGCTCGTGCGAGACGAGCATCTGGCTCGACGGGCCGAGCAGCAGCTGGAAGCGACGCTCCTCGCCGTCGACGTCGATGCCGGGCAGGTCGACCGAGTCGGAGCGCCCGCGGAGGGCGAGGGCGCGCGCGTAGGCGACCACCGCCTCCGCGATGTCGTCGCCCGTGACCACGTGGCCCTCGACGTAGTGGAGGCGCTTCACGGCTGGGCCACGGCCTGGGGTGTCTGCATGCCCCTCACGCTACGCGCGGATGGTCGTGAGCCCCCGGCCGTCCGACGACGGCACACCCTGTTCGCATCGGGGACGACCAGCCTGCCTGGTCCGGTGCCGCCTCCCTAGGTTGAGGAGGCGCCGTCGCACGACGTCGCGCACGACACTGCGAGGCTGGCCGATCCTCGAGGAACGAGGAGACGTGAGCACCAGCACGACCACGACCACGACCGACCTGGCGTCTGCCGGGCTCGACGAGGACGCGAGCAGCTACGTCTCCGACCCCGAGACGCGGCCCGTGCGCATCCAGGGCTACCCGAAGCGGCGCCCCGCGCGCGACGCGCGCCTCGCGGTGGTGCCGCCCCTCGGTCGGCGCCGGTCGGTCGCCGCCGGGCCCTCGTACGGCGACTTCTTCGCCGACGCCTCCCCCGCGGCCGCGGGCGGCTCCGTCGACGCCGGCGCCTGACGCCTGACTCCTGGCGCCCGCCTGAGGGCGGGCAGCCGCCCCACCCGCCTCGCCCCGCGACCTACGCGCGCTGCAGCGTGTCGCGCGGGTACTCCCCGAAGCGCTTCACGTACGCCGCGCTGAACCGCCCGAGGTGCGCGAACGCCCAGCGGCGGGCCACCTCGGCCACCGTGACGCGGTCGGGCGACCCGGCCCGCAGCTCCTCGTGGACGCGCTCGAGGCGCACCCCCCGCAGGTACTCCGTGGGCGTGGTCTCGAGGTGGCGGCTGAACGACTGCTGCAGCCCCCGCGCCGTGAGGCCGGCGTGCTGGGCGACGTCGGCGGCCGTGATGGGCAGGTGGGCGTGGGCGTGCACGTACTCGACCGCGCTCCGCAGCGAGGCGTTCCGGGGCGCGAGCAGCGCCTCCGGCAGGCTCGTCGACGAGTGGCTGAAGGTGTCGAGCATCGCGACGGCGGCGAGCCGGGCCATCTCGGCGCGCATCATCGGCGCGATCTCGCCGCCGAGGTAGGTCTGGGCGATGAGCCGCACCGTGCTGTTCCAGGTGCGGAGCGCCGCGGGCGAGGGCGGCACGGAGTGGTCGAAGTGGAGCGAGCCGGGGGCCGCGCCCTCCCGCTCGGCGGCGACCTCGTGCAGCAGCACGTCGTCGACGTGCACGAGGTTCTGCTCGAAGTCGGCGTAGCGGAACGAGAACGGCCGCCCGTGCGGGAACATCACGGGCACGCCGACCTCGATGTGCACCTCGTCGCGCCCGAGGTCCATCACGGCACGGCCGCGGCTCAGCCACTGGACGATGTGCTCGCCGGGGGGCTCGATCGTGCCGGAGATCTCGCCGGCGAACTTCGAGGTGCGGAGCGTCAGGTCGGGGTCGCCGGTGGCGGAGTGACGGTACGAGAAATCGAGCTCCGTCGCGCGCGCGACGAGCCCCGTGCCGTTGTAGCCCTGCTCGAAGACGGCGACGGCCTCGTCGAGGTCGGTGCCGGCCGCTTCGATGCGGACGCGATCGTCGCCCTCGTCACCCATCAGACACGAGTGAACAGCGAGGGAGGCGCGGGTGACAACTCGGGGAGGGGGGCTTGACCGAGGGGGCCGCGCCGTGCATGCCGCACAGCCCGGTCGCAGCGAGCCCTCCGGTGGCGCCCGGCCCCCGGGCGTACGGTCAGCCCATGACCACTCTGGACGACATCAAGCTGACCACCCTCCGCGGCGAGAACACCCGCTTCGGGGCCTTCACCGACAAGGTCGTGCTGGTCGTGAACGTCGCCTCCCGCTGCGGCCTGGCGCCGCAGTACGAGAAGCTCGAGCAGCTGCAGCGGACCTACGGCGAGCGCGGCTTCACGGTCGTGGGCTTCCCCAGCAACCAGTTCCTGCAGGAGCTCGGCTCGGCCGAGGCGATCGACGAGTACTGCTCGGCGACCTGGGGCGTGACCTTCCCGATGATGGAGAAGGTGCGCGTGAACGGCAAGGCGGAGCACCCGCTCTACACGGAGCTGAAGAAGACGCCCGACGCGGCGGGCAAGGCCGGCAAGGTGAAGTGGAACTTCGAGAAGTTCGTCGTCACCCCCGACGGCGCGGTGCACCGCTTCCGCCCGACCACCGAGCCCGACGACCCGGCGGTCGTCGCGGTGATCGAGGCGGCGCTGCCCGCTCCCACCGGGGCGTAGGCCCGGGCCCGGCCGGTTCGGGCCTGCGCTCGGGCCCGGGCCCGGGCCCGGCCTCCGGTCAGGCGACCGCGGTGGCCACGACCGGGGGCACCGACGTCGCCCGGCGGGCGGGCACGGCCGACGACACGAGCGCCAGGGCCGCGGCGGCGACCACGAGGGCCACGACGAGCCCGACGGGCACCTGGGGCACCACGAGCTCGCCGGCCGCCGAGCCGAGCAGCGACTGCGCGCCCGCCCAGCCGTAGACGACGCCGAGCAGCAGCCCGAGCAGCACCGCGGCGACGGTCATCTGGGCGGCCTCGAGCAGCACCATCAGCCTCACCTGCCGGGCCGTGGCGCCGAGGGTGCGCAGCAGGCCGAGCTCGCGGCGACGCTGCAGCACGCTGAGCGACACGTCGTTGACGAGGCCGACGGCGGCGATGAGGGCCGAGAACCCGACGAGCGCCGTGACGACGAGGAGGGTCGTGCTGAACAGCGCGTCGAGCTCGGCGAAGTACTCCGGGTCGGCGGCCGTCATGCTCTCGATGACGGCGCGCAGCGTGCCGAGGGCGACCGCGAGGGTCGAGACGAGCGTGACGCCGATCACGATGCCGACCGTGGCCCGGGTGCTGCGCTCGGGGTGGCGCACGGCGTTCTCCGCCGCGAGCCGGGCCACGGCGCCGCTGCCGCCGAGCCGGCCGACGCCGCGCAGAGCGAGGGGCATCACGAGGTGCGCGCCGACGACGACCCCGGTGAACGACACGACGCCGCCGAGGAAGGCGACGACGACGCCGGTCGCGTCGGCGAGGCCGGTCACGACGCCGGCGGCGAGCAGCGCCCCGCCGACGACGACGAGGGCGGCGCTGACGACGGTCCGCAGCACGCGGCGCGGGGCCTCGTGGGCCGGCGACTCCTGCGCCGTGCCGATCGCCTGCAGCGGCGTGACCGCGAGCACCTTCCGCGAGCCCACCCAGGCCGCGGCGAGGGTGGTCGCGACGACCACGACGGCCGGGGCCAGGGCGGTGGCCGACACCACGGAGTACGGCAGGTCGGGCAGCGTGCCGCGGCCGACCAGCACGGCGACCGCGACGACGACGAGCACGCTGCCGAGCACCGCGCCGAGGGCGGCGCCGACGAGGCCGACGACGAGCCCCTCGCCCGCGACGGCACGGCGCTGCTGACGCGAGGAGGAGCCGAGGAGGCGCATCAGCGCGATCGTGGAGGTGCGGCCCGCGACGATGGTCGCGAAGGTGTTCGCGGTGACGACGGCGCCGACGTACAGGGCGATCCCGATCACCACGACGGCGACGACCCCGAGCATCTGGCCGACGGTGGCGCTGTCGCCGGCGACGGGGTCGGCGCGGAGGGCCTGGTCGAGCACCCGGGTGGCGCCGACGAGGGCGACGCCGAACGTCGTGGCGAGGGTCGTGACGAGGATGCTCGGGCGGTGCTCGGCCAGGAGCTCGCGGGCGCTCACGCGGCGGCCTCGAGCTCGAGCATGACGGCGGAGACCTCGGCGGGCGTGCTGCGGCCGACCTCGTGCACGACGCGGCCGTCGGCGAGGAAGACGACGCGGTCGGCGTAGCTGGCGGCCACCGGGTCGTGGGTGACCATCGCGATGCTCTGGCCGTGCTCGCGCGACGCCGCGGCGAGCACCTCGAGCACGGCGCGCCCGGTGCGCGAGTCGAGGTTGCCGGTCGGCTCGTCGGCGAAGACCAGGTCGGGCCGCGTGGCGAGGGCGCGCACGATGGCGACGCGCTGCTGCTGTCCGCCCGAGAGCTGGTGGGGCCGGTGGCCGAGGCGCTGGCCGAGGCCGAGGGTCTCGACGAGGCGGTCGATCCAGGCGCGCTCGTCGGCGTCGGGGCGCCGCCCGTCGAGGCGGAACGGCAGCTCGACGTTGCCGGTCACGTCGAGGGTCGGCACGAGGTTGAACGCCTGGAAGACGAAGCCGACGCGGCGGCGACGCAGCAGGGTGAGGGCCGTGTCGTCGAGGTGCGTGATGTCGGTGTCTCCGAGCAGCACCTGCCCCGAGGTGGCGGTGTCGAGGCCGGCGGCGAGGTGCATGAGGGTCGACTTGCCCGACCCGCTCGGCCCCATCACGGCGGTGAACTCGCCGGCGCGGAGCTCGAGCGACACGCCTCGCAGCGCCTCGACCCGGCCGTCGCCCCGGCCGTAGGTCTTCGAGACGTCGGCGAGGCGGGCGACCGGCGCCGCGCCTCCGGCGGGGGCGGACGGAGCGGAGGAGTCGCGGGCCGGCTGTGCGGGGCGGGCGGCGGTGGGGTGCGTCACGAGGGGGCCTTCCGGGGAGGAGGTGGGAGGGGAGTCGGGGGGGCGAGGGCGGTGCGGGGCCGGGCGGGCGGGCACGCGGGGCCGGGCGGGGGTGCGGGGTGCGGGGTGCGGGGCGGGTCAGCCGCGGAGCGTGCCCGAGCCGTCGTCGCCGGGGACGGGCTCGGCGGTGGTCCAGCCGAGCCAGCGGTCGCCGACCTGCGCGGTGACGCGGCCGTCGCCACAGCTGACGAGGCCCGTCGCGGGCAGGTCGTCGGGCAGCACCTCGGTCTCGAGGGCGGGGCCGCCGAGGTCGCCGTCGACGGGCTCGCAGGCCGTGAGGTCGACGCCGTCGGCGCTGGTGAAGCTGATCTCGTAGCCCGGCTGCGAGGTGTGCAGGCGGACGTCGATGTCGCGGGCGTCGGAGGGCACCCACTCGGGCAGGAACCAGGCCACGTCGTCGGAGTTCGACGGGCGGGGCGCCTCCCCGGCGGTGTCGAAGTGACGCTCCTGGACCGGGGCGGAGCCGACGGCGGCGAGCGCCGCGTCGGTGATCGCGGAGCAGCCGGTGAGGGCGACCACGGAGAGGGCGGCGGAGGCGACGAGCGCGAGGCGGGCGGCGCGGCGGGCGGGGCGGGCGGGGCGAGCGGGGCGAGCGGCGGGGCCGGGGGCGGAGGTCTTCTGCATGGGATCCATCGTCGCCGCGGGGCGGGGGCGGCCGACATGACGGCACCACCCGGAGCGGGACGGGGGTTGTCCCCCCCCTGCCAGCACCGCGACTCCTCGGCGTCCCGCTGCGTGCCCTCGGTGACAGTCCCGGGGCCCGCGCTGCCGGGCCGCCCAGTAGTGGGGGTATCTCGACGGTCGAGATTCACGGAACATGAGAGGCACGGGGAGGCCACGGACGGCGTCCCCACCCCGACCGGGCGCCGACAGGCCGCCCCCAGACCGGAGCACCATGACGATGACCACGGCCACGGACGGCCAGACCTCGACCACCCTCCCGGCTCCCGACGCCGCCTCGCCCGTCGACGAGACGGAGCTCGGGCACGACCCCGAGCTCGACCCCGAGCTCGACCCCGAGGTCGACGAGGACCCGCTCGCGGCCCTCGACCGGCCGCCGTTCTCCGAGGTCGACGCGGAGCTCGACCTCGACCGCCTGCTGAACTCGTTCCGGCTGCTGATGCTGCACCACTCGCGGGTGCTGAGCCACCAGGGCGGTCAGCACGGGCTCGGGCTCACCGACCTGCGGTTCCTGTTCTACGTGTCGGCCGCGGGCGACGCGGTGACGCCGAAGCGAGCCGCGGAGTACCTCGAGCTCTCGAGCGGCGCCATGACGAACCTGGTCGACCGGCTGATCGACAGCGGGCACCTCGACCGTCGCCCGAACCCGGGCGACCGTCGCAGCGTGATCGTCAGCCTCACCGAGGAGGGCCGCGCGGCCGCGATCGAGATCGCCGGCGTCTACCGCCGCTCGTTCAGCGAGGTCTTCAGCGCGCCGCAGTACCGCGGCATGGCGGACGCCTTCCTCGACTTCGGTGCGGCGCTGGACCGCAACGGGGCGCTGCCCTCCGAGTAGTCGGGTCGCGTCCCCGCCGCGCCGCGTCCCCGCCGCGCCGCGTCCCCGCCGCGCCGCGCGCCGGCCAGCACGAGACGGTCCAGGAACGTCGATCCACTCCGGAGTGGAGGACGACCCCCGGTGGAGGATGAGCGGGTGCCTGCTCCTCCACTCCACAGTGGAGAACGACGCCGACGGAGGACGCCCGCGTTCCCGCTCCTCCACCCCAGAGTGGAGCACGGCCCTCGGGGCGAG
>NZ_LMOX01000003.1:1346512-1409860 GCF_001423665.1 Frigoribacterium sp. Leaf164 | reverse complement strand
AGTGGAGCACGGCCCTCGGGGCGAACAGCGACCAGACTCCCGCTCCTCCACTCCAGAGTGGAGGACGGCCCTCGGGGCGAACAGCGACCAGACTCCCGCTCCTCCACTCCAGAGTGGAGGACGACTTCGGGGAGACGTCTTCTCAACCCCCGCTGCTCCACTCCAGAGTGGATCGACGTTTCTCGACCACGACGTCCTGGCCGGCCACCGCAGCAGCGAGCCAGCCGCACCGCGCCGGGCGACGACGTCGAGGTGACCCTTCCTGGGGCCTCCGTGCGGAGGAGGGCCCAGGAAGGGTCACCTCGATGCGCGGCGCGGCGCGGCGCCGGCGCCGGCGCCGGCGCTCAGGCGAGCAGGTCGTTCGCGAGGTAGCCCGCGTAGCCGCCGCGCGTGCGGCCGACGCGACGCCCCGAGGTCAGCACCTCGCCCGCCTCCGACGCCAGCAGGGTCGCCCCCGCCGCGCGCAGCCGCCCGACGAGCGTCACGTCCTCGTGCAGGTCGAGGTCGCCGAAGCCCCCCGCCTCCGCGTAGCGCGACGCCCGCACCCCGAGGTTCGCCCCGTGCACGTGCCCGTTCGGCCGCCCGGGCGTGTGGCGGGCCGTCCAGGCGGCGACCTGCTCCCGGCTGAGGTCGGCGAAGTCGGGCCGGACGGTGCCGACCACGACGTCCGCCCCGGCGTCGGCCTCGTCGAGCTGCGACGTCAGCCAGGCCGGCGGCACCTGCGAGTCGGCGTCCGTGTTGGCGATCCACACGCGGTCCGCGGTGGTCGCGGGCCCGTCGTCCGGCCCGCCCCGGCCCTCGCCCCGGCGCAGCTCCACGAGCGCCCACTCGACGCCGGTCGACCGCGCGAGCCCGACGTTGTGGACGCTGGTCTCGAGCACGGTGACTCCCGGCACGGCCCTTGCGAGCCGCACGGTGTCGTCCGTGCAGCCGTCGGCCACGACGACGACGACGACCCGCGCCTCCGGGCGCTCCTCGACCAGGTGACGCCGCGCCTCGGCGACGGAGGCGAGGCAGCGCTCGATCAGCTCCTGCTCGTCGCGCGCCGGCACGACGACGGCGACCCCGACGACCGGGGCCGGCGAGGAGTCGCGGGCCGGCTCCGCGACGGAGGCCCGGTCGCGCGCGTCGTCGGCGGGCACGGCGCAGGGCGCGGGCGCGCTCACCGGAGGCCCGTCCGCTCGGCGACGGACCGGCCGTCGAGCGAGAACACGTCGAGCAGGAAGTCGGCCTCGACGTGCTGCACCACGCGGCGCAGCCCGGCGCGCTCGGCCCAGGCGGCCAGCACGGCGTGCACCTCGTCGCCTCCCTGGGCGAAGTCGTCGGCCCCGTGCCGCCAGTGGCAGGCCACGAGCGTCCCGGTCGCCGTGAGCGCGGCGGCGACGCCGTCGAGCAGGGCGGTCAGCGCACCGGGCTCGAGGTAGTAGCCGACCTCGCCGAGCACGACGAGGTCCCAGCGCCCCTCGGGCAGCCCCTCGGAGGCGTCGGCCCGCTCCACCCGCACGTGCGGCTGGTCGGCGAGCCGCTCGCGGGCACGCTCCACGGCCACCGGCGAGACGTCGAGCGCGAGGACCCGGTCGGCCCGGGCGGCGAGCTCGCTCGTCACGACGCCGATCGAGCAGCCGACCTCGAGCACCGCGCCGTACCGCTCGTCGGGCAGGGCCCCGAGCACCAGGGCGCGCTTGCGCCGCTCGTACCACCGCGTCGTGACGCCCCACGGGTCGTCGCGGGCGGCGTGCGTCCCGTCGAAGCGCGAGGCGTCGTCGGCGGGGGCGTCACCGGCGACGGGCACGTCGACGGGGACGTCCGCGGGCACGGAGCGCACGAACACGTCGCGCCCGGCGGCGAAGTGGGCGAGGAACTCCGGCCGCAGCACCGCCTCGTCGCCCGGGCGCGCGGAGAGCGGCCTGACCTGGCTGACGTAGCGGGCGAGGGCGTGCTGGCGCGCGACCCGCGCCTCCTCGTCCACCGTCAGCTGGACCAGCTGAGCCCACGGCACGTCGGGGTGGTCGGGCGAGCCCCAGTGCCACATCCAGACCGGGTACTCGAGCAGCTCGGGCGCCGGGTGCGCTCCGGCGACGACCTCGGCCGCCACCTCGCCGAGCACGCGGTGGTCGCGGTGCCCGTCGCCGCGCCAGGTCGACACGACCGCGGAGGGAGCGAGCTCGTCGACGAGGTCGACGAGCCGGTCGCGCACGGCCTCGCGGTGCTCACGCACGGCCCCGTCGGGCACGCCGAGCATCACGAGCCGGACCCCGGGGCCGAGCTCGTCGAGGGCCGCGCGCGCCTCGCGGCGCCGGACCTCGCCGAGCTCGGCGCTCGACGTCGTCTCCGACGCCGGGTGCGAGGCGGTGCCGTCCGTCACGACGACGACCGTGACGGGCTGCCCCCGCCGGGCGGCGGCGGCGATCAGCGAGCCGGCGCCGAGCGTCTCGTCGTCGGCGTGGGCCGCGAGCACGAGCAGGGAGCCGGGGAGGCGCGGTGCAGCCGGCAGCGCCGCCAGGCGCGGGTCGGCCTCCCACGTCGCGACGGAGGTGCCGGGCTCGCGGGCGTCGAAGCTCACCACGGGTCCACCCCCTCCCCGGCGGCGTCGACCCCGTCGCCGGCGGGCTGGACGGACTCGGCCACGCGGTCGAGCGCCCGCTCGCGGACAGCGCCGCCGAGCGACGCCTCGTCCTTCTCCGCGTGGTGCTGGCGCAGGTACAGCTCGAGGTCGGCGACGCGGGCGGCGTGCGCCGCGTCGAGCGCCAGGGGCGCGGGCCCGAGGGCCCGGCCGACGGCGGTGAGCACGTCGTCGGCGGCGCGGGCCACCGTTCCCCGCACCCGCTTGGCGAGGAGGCGCCCCTCGCGACCGGTGGCCTCGCCCGCGTCGACGAGGTCGGCGGCCTCGGCGAGCGCACGCCGCGCGTCGCCGAGGCGCTCGTCGACCACCCCGAGGGCGCGGAGCCGCCAGGGGTCGGGCTCGCGGCCGACGGTCGCGGCGTGGAGGGTGCGGGCGACGCCGACCGCTCCGCCGTACCAGCAGGCGGCGACGCCGATGCCGCCCCACTCGAAGCCCGGGCGGCGCAGGTACCAGCCGGGCTCGCCGACCGGGCTCGCCGCGACGTCGTCGAAACGGACGGGGCCCGAGGGGATGTCGACCAGGCCGCGGGCGTGCCACGTGCCCGGGACGACCTCGACGCCGGGCTGGTGCAGGTCGACCGCGAAGAGACGGCGCTCGTCGCCCGCCCAGGCGGTGACGAGGGCCGCGTCGAGCTGGCCGGCGAGGGAGCACCACGGCTTGACGCCGGTGAGCGTCCAGCGCTCGGGGGCGGCGGTCGCGGCGCCGTCGGCAGCGGGGGCGGCGGGGTCGTCGGGGTCGACAGCGATGGTCGGGGCCCGCGTGGCGTCGAGCCGCACCCCCGGGCCCTCGGCGGCGAAGACGCCCCAGACCGGCCCGGCCGCGGAGGCCCGGCCACCCGAGCCAGCAGCGCCCGCAGCGCCCGCAGCGCCCGCGACGGCCGGCGCCACCTGCCCGGCCTCCCGCGCCTGCTCGAGGACGGCCACCGCGTCGAGGTGCGGCTCGACGGCCCGCGCCGCGGAGAGGTCGTGGGCGGCGAGCGTGGCCAGCGCGCGCCAGAGGTCCGCGGTGTGGCCGGTGCCGGGGGCGGGCACCGCGCCTCCCCGCCGCCCGGGGCCGGTCAGGCTCGCGGCGAGGCCCAGGGCCTCGGCGACGGAGGCCGGCAGGTGAGCACGGACGAAGGAGGTCGTCGACCCTGGCGGGACGGCGCGCGACAAGTGCATGCTCCGACCGTACGGGGCGTGCACGGCCTGCACCCAGCGTTGTCCCCCACACAGGGCACGGCGGCGTGTGCGCTCCCGGCCGCCGAGCGGCCGGGCCCGCCGTCAGAACGAGGTGATGCCGTGCAGCGGCCGGTCGGGCGCGAGCATCGCCCGGAGCGACTGCACCGCGCCCGCGCGGCGCTCGCGGACGAGACCGGCCCCGGCGAGCGTCACGGGGTCGACGCCGCCGAGCCAGAGCGAGCCCAGCGTGGCGACGTCGAGGTCGAGGTCGGCCCGGCGGACGCCCGCGCGCTTGACGGTCGCCGAGCCGCCCTCGCTCGTGACCCGGAAGGTGCCGGCCGCGTGCCCCAGGGCGTCGGCGACCGCGAGCGTGACGACCCCGTCGGCCGACCACGGCCTCGCCTGCAGCGCCGCCACGGGGTCGAGCACGCGCAGCCAGACGTGGTCCTCGTCGTGGGTGATGCGCATCGCGCGGGGGTCGACCAGCGCGTGCAGCAGCGGGTCGGCCTGGGGAGCCTGCTCGTAGCGGACGGTGTCGACGAGGTCGACCTCGAGCAGCAGCTGCCAGAGGCCGAGGTACGCGTCGTCGCTCGCCGCCACGAGGTCGGTGACGATCAGCACGGTCGTCGCGCCCTCGTCGAGCTTGTAGGTGACGTAGCCGTCGACCGCGCCCGCGGGGTCACGGTGCACCGCGGCGCGGATCGCGGGGTCGGAGACGCCGCCCGGCCGGCCGCCGTGCAGCCGGTGCGACCAGACGCCCTCGTGCCGGTCGATCGACCCCGGGCTGCGGCGGTGGAACCGGGCGAAGACCTCGCGGGCCGTCGCCTCGAACGCCTCGTCGCGGGCGACCAGGTCGACGCTGCCCGCGGGCTCGGAGAGCAGGCCGGAGGCGCGGCGCCGGTCGACCTCGACCTTGCGTTCGCGGGTGGCCGGCCCGAACCCGAACCGTCGGTAGATCACGCCCTCGCTGGCGGTCAGCGCGGCCACCGCGAGGCCCGCGCCCTTCGCGGCGGCGAGGTCGTCGGTCATCAACCTGCGGAGGATGCCCCGACGGCGGTAGGTCGGCTGCACGGTCACGCCCGAGACGAGGTGCGCGTCGAGGAGGCGCCCGCCGCCGACGTTGATCGAGCGGGTGAGGCTGACGAAGGTGCCCACGGGCACTCCGGACGCGGCGAGGGAGCCCTCCCGCGCCTCCTTCGCGTAGACGCCCGTGTAGAGCCGGCCGTCGACGACGCCGCGCTGCGTCTCGCGGCCGATCGTGCCGGCGTCGGGCTCAGCGTTGTGGAAGCCGAGGGTGACCGCCCGCGTCCAGGCCGTCGAGTCGGCGTCGGCGCGCGGGTCGGCGGGCGCGGCGCCGTCGCCCGCGGCGTCGCCGGCGGCACCGTCAGCGTCGTCGCCCGCATCGGCGACCGGGGTCGGCTCGAGCGCGGCGGGGAAGGAACGGATGTCGAAGTCGTCGTCGAAGGGAGCCACGACGGCCAGCGTAGGGCGCGCCGCCGACGCTGTCGTCGGCCGGAGGGAGGAGCCGACGGCTAGAGCGTCAGCCGCCGCTCCACGAGCCCGCGGGCGACGTCGGCGAGGCGCGTGCGGGTGCGCCGCGCGTGCGACCGCATCAGCTCGAAGGCCTGGTCGGTGCTGACGTCGTGCGTGTGGGCGAGCACGCCCTTCGCCTGCTCGATGACGACGCGGGTGGTCAGCGCCGACTGCAGCTGGGCCTGGACGGCGGTGCTCTCGCGCAGCGTCCTCTCCTGCACGATGCCGATGGTCGCGACGTCGGCGAGCGCCTGCGCCACGCGCACGTCGCGCTCGTTGAGCTCACCGGGCTCGTGCCGCAGCAGGTTGAGCGTGCCGATCACGGTCTCGCGGAGGCGCAGGGGCACGGCGTGCACCGAGCGGAAGCCCTGCTCGCGCGCGACGCGGGCGAAGCGCGGCCAGCGGGCGTCGCCCCCGTCGAGCGAGGTGACCGAGACGACCTTGCCGGTGCGGAAGCACTCCCAGCAGGGCCCCTCCTCCGCGTCGAGCTGCATGGTCTCGACGAGCGAGGTCGCCTCGCTCGTCGAGGCGACGACCTCGAGCTCGCCCGAGTCGTCGGCGAGCAGGATGCCCCCCTCCGAGACGTCGAGCAGGTCGTGGCAGGTCTCGACGAGCGACTGCAGCAGCTCGATGACGTCGAAGCCCGCGACGAGCGAGTCGGCCAGGGTGGTGAAGGCGTCGACGAGAGCGGCCTCCCGTGTGGATTCCGTCATGATGACTCCTCGATGCCCGTGGGGCGTGTGGCGAAGCTGAGGCGACCGGCCAGGACGTCGTCGGCGACCTCGCGCATCGACGTCCCGGTGGCGAAGGCGTGGCCCTGCAGCAGCAGCTCGGCGTCCTCGGGCGAGACGCCGACCTGGGCGAGCACCATGCCGGTGGCCTGGTGGACGTGCCGGCGCGAGAAGCGGTCGGTCACGGCGTCGTCGTGCTGCTCGTCGGCGATCTCGCGGACGGCGGCGCGCAGCAGGTGGCGGCTGACCTCGCGGGCCAGGGCGGAGGCGCGGAGGGCGTGCTCGTCGCTCAGGTCGTGCGCGTGGTCGCACCAGAGGTCCATGGCGCCGAGCGCGAGCGGGCCGAGCAGCAGGGGGAAGGCGAAGAGGGCACCGATCGGCTCGTCGGCGAGCGCCCGCGAGAACGCGGGCCAGACGCGCACGGGCGAGCCCGCGACGTCGGGCTCGAGCACCGGTCGGCGGGCGGCGACGGCGTCCCAGCCCTCCCTGCACACTCCGGTCTCGGAGTCAACCGTACCGCCGACCCTGTCGCCGGGGCCCCGTGACGTGCGACCATCGGAGCACGAGAGACCGTTCCCCCGGACCCCGGGAGCGGCGGACACGCGGCCTCGGCCGCTCTACCGGACGGGGTCACCGTGAACGTCACCAGCCTGAGCATCGACGGCCAGCTCTACCACCTCGACCCCTCGGTCGACGTGGGCGCCCTCAAGGCCCGCATCTCGGCCGTCGCTCGACAGGGAGCGGACTTCGTCGACTTCTCGACGGTCGCGCACGGCCTGGTCTCGGTGCTCGTCACGGCGTCGAGCGTCGTGCGCCTCCAGTCGGTGCCGACCGAGCCCGTCGACGCGGCCCACGAGCCGGAGGAAGCCACGGAGTGGGCGCGCATCGACGCCGCCATCGACTTCGACGAGTACGCCTGGTAGCCCCCGCGTCGCCGACGGGCCACGATGGAGGCACCCGGTCACCCGACAGAGACGTCGACACGACCGCGAGACGGACGGAGCCCCCATGCGCGTCGGCGTGCCTACCGAGATCAAGAACAACGAGGCCCGCGTGGCGATCACGCCCGCCGGGGTCGACGCCCTGGTGCGCCGGGGCCACGAGGTGCTCGTGCAGTCGGGGGCGGGCCTCGGCTCGCGTCTCTCCGACGCCGACTTCGCCGCGGCGGGCGCGACGGTCGTCGACGGCCCCGCGGCCGTGTGGGACGCCGCCGACCTGCTCGTCAAGGTCAAGGAGCCCGTCGCCGAGGAGCACGCCCGCCTCCGTGCCGACCAGGTGCTCTTCACGTACCTGCACCTCGCGGCCGACCGGGCCCTGACGGAGGCGCTGGTCGCCTCGGGCACGACCGCGATCGCCTACGAGACGGTGCAGCTGGCCGACCGCTCGCTGCCGCTGCTGCAGCCGATGAGCGAGGTGGCCGGGCGGCTGTCGATCACGGTGGGGGCGTACCACCTGATGCGCGCCTCCGGCGGTCGCGGGACCCTGCTCGGCGGCGTCCCGGGCACCCCGCGCGCGAAGGTCGTGGTGATCGGCGGGGGCGTCGCCGGCGAGCACGCGGCGGCCGCCGCCGTCGGCCTGGGCGCCGACGTGACCGTGGTCGACTTGTCGCTGCCGCGCCTCCGGAGCCTCGAGGCGCGCTTCGACGGGCGCGTCGCCACGCGGCACTCGTCGCCGTGGGAGATCGCGGCGCAGGTGCGCGACGCCGACCTCGTGATCGGGTCGGTGCTCGTGCCCGGAGCCGCGGCGCCGAAGCTCGTGACCGACGAGATGGTCGCCGGCATGAAGGCCGGTGCGGTGCTCGTCGACATCGCGATCGACCAGGGCGGCTGCTTCGAGGGGTCGCGCCCGACCACGCACGACGACCCCACCTTCGCGGTGCACGACGCCGTGTACTACTGCGTCGCCAACATGCCCGGCGCCGTGCCGGAGACGTCGACGCGGGCGCTCACGGCGGCGACGCTGCCCTACGTGGCGGCGCTCGCCGACCACGGCTGGCGTGCGGCGACCGAGGCGGACCCGGCCCTCGCGCTCGGGCTCAACGTCGTGGGCGGGCGCGTCACGAACGCCGGGGTCGCGACGGCGCTCGGGCTGCCGCTGGGCTAGGCGAGGGAGGGCCCGCCGGAGGGCGCGCCGCAGCGTGCTCCCGAGTGCCTCGGCGCGACGCGCCGGTGTCCGCGGGCGACGCGCCGGAGCGCTTGCGGAGCGTCGGAGGGGCTGCCTACACTCGACCCCTGTTCGAACACGTGTTCGAGAGAGGCGGCCCTGATGAACATCTCCACGACCCGATCCGACGTCGCGCTCTGGTTCGTCGACGAGGTGCCCGACCGGCTCGTGCACGACGGGGTGCGGTACCGCGTCTCCGACATGCCGACGAAGCTCTTCGACGAGCCGACCTTCGTGCACGCGCTCATCACGCACCCACCACGGCAGTTCGTCGGGTGGCGGTTCCAGGCCACCGACGGGGTCGGCACGACCCACATGTTCGAGGTGCTGCGCGACGCCGCGGGCCGGTGGGTGCTGGGCCGCGTCTACGACTGAGGCGAGGCCGCCCCTCGACCGAGGTGACTCGATCTGGGCCCTGGGAGTCCGTGACGACCCAGGACGCGACATCTCGCGGGGGTCGCCCACCCCCGCCCGGCGTCGGCACCCGAGTCACGAGTTGTCGACAGGGTGTGGATGACGTGTGGAGAACCTGTGCCGACACGCCGCCCGCCCCGTGGAGAACTGGGGACAACTGGGGACAAAGGTGTGGAAATCACACCGGTGTAATTCACGCATAGCTCTGTGACCAGCACTTTCGGCGAGGGCTAGCCCTGTGGATAACTCTCGATCTCGCGCTCGACTTGTCCACATCGCGGGAGGGGGACGGATGCGGTAGGTGCGACCTGAGGCCGGTCGCAGGTCGCGGTGCCAGACTCGCCGCAGCGATCTCCCGGCGCCCGTGCCCGCGGCGCCGTCCACCCGAGGAAGGACCGCCGTGCCCAAGGACGACAAGACCCCGAAGAACTCCGACGCAGGGAAGGGCTCCGCCAAGGGGGCCACGAAGAAGGGCTCCGCGAAGGGCTCCGCGAAGGGCGGCTCGAAGGCCGCCGAGGCCGAGACCCGCGCTCGCGAGGCCCTGCGCGCCGCGAAGGCCGCCGTCGCCGAGGCGCGCGCCCGGTCGGCGGCGCTGACCACCGTCACGCGGCCGGGCCTCGACGACCTCGCGCAGCAGCTCGTCGTCGTCAAGGGCGAGATCAAGGCCGCGACCCGTCGCGCCGAGAAGGCGGATGCCCAGCGCGCCGAGCTCGAAGAGCGCCGCGCCGCCGCCCGGAAGGCCCGTGCCCGCGCCGAGAAGAAGGCCGCGAAGGCCGACGCCGCCCGCGAGGAGGTCGCCGCGGCCGAGAAGGCCGCCGCGAAGGCCGCCCGCCGCGCCGAGAAGGCCGCCGCGAAGGCGTCGCGCAGCACGGCGGCCACGGCACAGGGCGCCTCGTCGACGCCGACGTCCGGCCCGGCGGCCGACGCGACCGGTGCGCCCGCCGGCACCGCGACTCCGGCCGCCGCCGCCGCCGCCGGCTCCGCTCCCGTCGACTACGCCCTGCCGCTCCCCCCGAGCGACGAGACGACCGTGACGCGCGAGGACGGCAGCGAGGCCCGCGAGGACCTGCACGCCCAGACCCTCGTGCACCTGCGCGGCCTCGCCCGCGCGGCGGGGCTCACGGGGTACTCGCGCCTGACGAAGACCGCGCTGGTGGCGAAGCTGCAGGAGCTCCCGGTTCGGTGACCGGACATCGGCGAGCGAGCCGCGGTCTTCGTTCGTAGGGTCGGTGCATGAGCGCTGATCAGAGGGAGATCGACCTGGCCCGCGTGTTCGTCGACCTGGCGGACTCGCTCCGGGGAGGGCACGACGTCATCGACACGATGGACGTGCTCGTGCAGGCGACCGTCACGCACACCCGCGCCTCCGAGGCGGCGGTCGTGCTGGCGGACGCCGGCGGCTCCCTCCACGTCGTCGCGTCGACCTCGGAGCGCTCCGTCGACGTCGAGGAGGCGCAGATCGGCACGGCGTCGGGCCCCTGCGTCGCCGCCTACGCGGACGGCCACCTGCTCGAGGTGCCGGACGTGCACGGGGTCGTCGACCGCTGGCCGGACTTCGTCGAGACGGCCGAGGCGTCGGGCCTGCGCGCCGCCGCCGCCATCCCGCTCACGGTGCGCGACCGGACCATCGGCGGCATGAACGTCTTCCTGCGCGAGGCGGGGCGCCTGAGCGACGTCGAGCTGGTGCTGCTGCAGGCGATGACCCACGTGGCGACGATCAGCGTGCTCCAGCAGCGCGACGCCGACGCCCGCGACGAGCTCGCCGACCAGCTGCAGCGGGCGCTCGACGCCCGCGTCACGATCGAGCAGGCGAAGGGGTTCCTCGCCTACCAGCACGAGACGGGGGTGGACCAGGCCTTCGCGCTGATCCGTGACCACGCCCGGCGACACCGGGTGCGCCTCCGCGAGGTCGCCGAGGGCGTGGTGCGTCGCGAGCTCAGCCTCTGACCTCCGGCGCCGAGGCCCCGGTGGCCGAGGCCGGCTCGGGCAGCACGTGCAGGCCGGGGCCGCTGTCGGCGGAGGCGGCGAGCGCCCTCAGCCAGGCGGGGTTGATCGCCGGAGGGCGGCTGCCGGCGAAGCGGAAGCGCAGGCTCACGGTCGGGAAGACCCAGATGGTGCTGCGCCCGTCGCCGGACGCCGCGGGCTCCTTCCACGAGAAGGCGAAGCTCTCGTGGCGGCGCAGCTTGGCGACCATGACGATCTGGAGGTGCGCCAGCACACGGTCGTCCATCTGCACCTCGGCGGTGCCGCGGTCGTAGATCAGGTGGCCCACGGTCGTGCCCCCGCTCAGGCGCCGGGCACGGCCGCGTCGTCGACGGCGTGGTCGTGCGGGGCGTGGTCGGCGTGCTGGTCGTGGTCGGCGTGCGGGTCGTGGGCGCCGTTCTCGGTGGCGGGGCCGGAGGCGCCCTGCGGCAGGCGCGCCTGGTCGAGGATCGACACGGCGTCGGCCGCCGAGATCGACCAGGTGATGGTCGCCGTGACCGTGGCGCTGCCGCCCGCCCCGATGTCGTCGCTGAGGAAGTCGACCCGGACGTCGGAGACCGACTGGTCGCGTGCGGGCACGTCCGCGACCGCACGCACGATGACGCCGTCGTCGTAGGGCAGGTTGGAGATGGCCATGGTGCTCGGTCCGTTCGTCGGGTGCGGGACGGGGCTGCCGCCTCCCCCAGTGTCCTCCTCGGGGGCCGGCGCCGTCAGGCGGTGGCTCCGGGCCGCGCCCGCCGGGGGCGCCCGAGCTGGCCGCCCGGCGCGCTCCGCGACGCGCTTGTCCGGAAAGCGAAGTGTCTAGGAGGACTAACTAGCCCGCCTAGCTAAATCGTGTCACGATCTCCCTCGTACCGGTTCACGGCGGTACGGCCCGACTTCACGGCGGGCCACCCGCAACGACGACGGCGCAGGGCCGTCAGGAACGAGAACGACATGAGCATCACGAGCCAGTCTCCGTTCACGGAGATCCGAGCCACCGAACGCCAGGCCACCCTCTTCGTCATCGCGACCTCGGCGGTCGCCGCGTGCGGCACCGTCGTCGCCGGCATGCTCGTCGCCCTCGGGGTCGCCGCGTGAACGCCGCCGGCGCCGCCGCCACCTGGTCGGACCTCGCGCTCCCCGCGACCGAGCCGCTCGACCTCGCCGACCTCTTCCGGGCGGAGGCCGCCTGATGGACCTCCGGTCGCTCACCCACGAGGCGCTCGTCGCCGCCGTCTCGGGTCGCCTGGTCGGCCCCCAGTCGCTCTCGGGCGCCGAGGTGCAGGCGTTCTCCGCCAGCCCCGTCGAGGCCCCCTCGGCCCGCCCCGAGCACGCGAGGATGGAGGCGGCCTGATGCCCTTCTCCGCCCGCGCCCTCGCTCCCGAGCTCGAGCACGTCTCGTACTTCGACACGTCGATCGACGACGACGACCTCGACTGACGCCTCCCCCGAGGCACACGGCACCACCCGCACGACAGCAGCACAGGACGACCGCACGACAGCATGACGACCACCGCATGACCCCGCTCGACCACCGCCTCCACCAGGGCCGGCAGCGCGAGGGCGACGCCCGACGGGCACCGCACCGAACACCGTCACCCCGACGGCCTGATCACCCAGAGGACCCCGCGATGCCCCAGCGAATCCAGGCAGCCCGCCTGCACGCCTCCCTCGAGAGCTACCGGATCACCGAGCAGCGCCTCGACCGGACGGCCGGGTCGTCGCCCCTGCCGCGGACGGAGCGGGACGCCCTCGCGCTCATCCTCGCCGCGGAGGCCACCGAGCAGCCGATGACGCCGGGCGCCCTCGCCGCGACCCTGGGCTTCACCACCCCCGCCGTCTCGAACCTGCTGCACCGGCTGCAGGACGCCGGTCTCGTGCTCTGCGAGGCCGACCCGAGCGACCGTCGCCGCAAGACCGTGCACACCACGCCGGAGGGGCGCGACGCCTGCGAGACCACCACGACGGTGCCGCCGGTGCAGGAGTTCCTCATGCAGGTGCCCCCGGAGCAGGCCGAGGTGATCAGCGCGTTCCTCGACGAGCTGAGCACCGTGATCGCGTCGCAGGCGGAGCGCGTCCCGCGCTGACGCTCGGGCGTCGAGGCGACCCGTCCCGGACCCTCCGCGGTGCGCGGGCCCCAGATCGGGTCACCTCGACGAGGCGGGGCTCGCCAGTTGCCGATTCGAGGGCTTGGGAGCGTCGATCTGCCCCTCGACGTGGCGAGTACCGCGGCTCCGCTACCGTCGACGTGTCGACGGGCATGCCCGCACCGAGGCACGAGGAGGCGCGGATGAGCGACGCGACGCCGGTCCCGGTCCGCAGGCGGTCGCCGACGGCCCGACGCGCGACCGTCGTCGCGATCGGTGCCGGCCAGGCCGGCCTCTCGGCGGCGCACCACCTGGCGCGGCGCGGGTTCGGCTCCGCGCTCGACGACCCCGACCCCGACCCCCACCCCGAGGCCGCCGACGACGACGAGCGCACGCTCGTCGTGCTCGACGCCGACGACCACCCGGGAGGCGCGTGGCAGCACCGCTGGGAGTCGCTACGCATGGGCACCGTCAACGGCATCTTCGACTTGCCGGGCATGCCCCTGCCGCCCGTCGACCCCGACGAGCCGAGCCGCGACGCGGTGCCGCGCTACTTCGCCGCGTACGAAGAGCGTGAGCGGCTGCCGATCGTGCGGCCCGTGCGCGTGACGGCGGTGCGGGCGGTCGACGACGACCCGGGCGGCGACCTGCTCGTCGAGACGTCGGCGGGCACCTGGCTGACGCGTGCGGTCGTCAACGCCACCGGCACGTGGAACACGCCCGTCGTGCCCGACGTGCCCGGCCGTGAGCTGTTCGCCGGCCTGCAGCGGCACAGCCGCGACTACGGACGCGCCTCGGACTTCGCGGGCCGGCGCGTCGCGATCGTCGGGGGCGGCATCTCGGCGGTGCAGCTGCTCGAGGAGGTCAGCCGGGTCGCGACCACCCTCTGGTACACGCGACGCGAGCCCGTCTTCCTCGACCACGACTTCACGCAGAGCCTCGACGGCGTCGACGTCGAGCGCCGTGTCGCGGCCGACGCGGCGGAGGGCCGCCCGCCCGCGAGCATCGTCTCGTACACCGGGCTCGGCTGGACGAGCTACGCCGTGGAGGCGCGGCGCCGGGGAGTCCTCACCCGTCGCCCGATGTTCACGGCGCTCGGCCCGCACCACGTGGTCGAGGCCGACGGGTCGAGCACGAGCGTCGACGCGGTCATCTGGGCCACGGGGTTCCGGGCCGACCTCGACCACCTCGACCCGCTGCGGCTGCGCGGGCCGCTCGGCGGGGTGCCGCTCGTCGGCACGCGGGCCCGGGCCGACGAGCGCGTGCACCTGATCGGCTACGGGCCGTCGCAGTCGACGGTCGGCGCCAACCGGGCGGGTCGCGCGGCGGCGATCGCGCTGGTGCAGCGGCTGGGTGCGGGGACGGGCGCGGCGCGGCGGTGACGGCGCGGCCGAGTGGTCGCGAACTGCTGCTGCCCGGCTCGTGACGAGCAGTTCGCGACCACTCGCGCCGGGGAGGCGAGCACGGGGACGGACGAGCGAGGAGAGCGAGTGACGGGAATCGAACCCGCGCTACCAGCTTGGGAAGCTGGGCCGGCATTTCTTCGAATGAGAGCTCCGGTAGGCGTTGATCAGCATTAATTCACAAGCGTAGTGGCCTGGGGCAACCTCGAGTGGTCTGGAAACGCGCCTAGAAATGGCACGCCTCATGGCACACGCACCGGCTCAGGGAATACCGAGAGCATCAAGCTTGGCGGACACCCCTCGAACCGGTAGTAAGGAGATGGAAACGCACATTGCTGCCACACATGACCGGCCCAGCCTGCTCACCCTGCCCGAGGCTGCCCAAGTGCTGGCCATCTCCCTGACACAGGTCCGACGCTTCGTAAGATCGGGCCAACTTCCCGCCGTCCGCCTCGCAAGGTCCATCCGGATCGACCCTCAGGAACTCGAAGAGTTCATTATGTCCAACACGCGGGCTGGTGACGAGAAGTGCCTCTAAAAGGCCGCCCCGGCGAATGTCAGACCCCGCATGTCGGACGGCAGGGGGCAGCAGGCGGCAGGGCGCCCATGGCCTGTCGGTAGGTCACCACCCCACTGGCAAGCCCCGGAACGCCACGCTCTGGTTGCAAATGCACCCGTGCTACCGAACATGATTCGATGCATATACGCTGCACATGAGCATCTTGGGGGAAAATTGGCTGAACTATTTGGCGTGAACAGACTGAAGGACCTTGTGGCGGGGTGGTCTTCGGCAGATTTTCAATCTGAGCTAGACATAGTCAGAAGTTGGCTCAGGGACTACCGCACTGGAAGCCTGATACGCGACAACGAGACGGCCCGCGAACAGTCGTACAACAACGACTTCTTCAAGACCATTCTCGGCTATGTCGAAAAGCCGACGCACCCCTTCACGCTTGAGCCCAAATCCTCGACAGCCACCGGGCAAATACCAGATGCAAGACTTGGCTACTTCGACCCGGCCAACGGGGTTGAGGAGACGACTGCCGTCATTGAGCTCAAAGGCGCTGCGATAGACCTGGATCGCCCGCAGCGAGGTCACTCAAACCTTTCTCCCGTGCAGCAAGGATTTAAGTACCGCCCCCAGTACCGCGGATGCACGTTCGTCATCGTGTCCAACTTCTTCGAGATTCGTCTGTACAACGACAACCAGCTGGACTACCAAAGTTGGACCCTGGAAAGTCTGATCGACGAAAAAGACGACTTCCTGCAGTTCAAGACTTTCTTTCTTCTGCTCCATTCGGATCGCCTTCCCCGCCGCAACGGTGTTTCGAAGACCGAGGCTTATCTAAGCGACATCCGCATTACTCAGGCCAAAATCGGCAAGGAGTTCTACGACGACTACGACGCCGCCAGGACCGCTCTACTCAAAAATCTCTACAACCGAAACAAGGCAGTTCGGGATGACCTTGAACTTGGTATCGAAAAGGCCCAGAAGGTCTTGGACCGAGTCGTCTTCGCATGCTTCGCCGAGGACGGCGGGCTTCTTCCGGACGGCACCCTAAAGCGCATTCAGGCGGGAGCCCAAGGAACCGGTCTCTCGAGGTGGAGCATTCTCAAGGCTCTGTTCGAGGGTATCGATCGAGGCGACGAGGGCCTAGGCATTCCGGTGGGCTACAACGGGGGACTGTTTGCAAAGGATGAGGCCCTTGACGCTCTAAGCATTGACGACACGACCATCGACAGGCTGCTAGAGCTGGGTGTTTACGACTTCGTCGACGACCTGTCAGTCAACGTTCTTGGAAATTTGTTCGAGCAGAGCATCAATGACCTCGCTGAAATTCGCGCCCAGATTGGCGGCAGCAGCGACATTCATGCCTTCGAGTCGAGACGCCGACGGAACGACGGCATCTTTTACACACCTGAGTACATAGTCAGGCACATCGTCGACCACACGCTGGGTGCGTTCTTGCGCGAAACCGAGCAAAGAGTCCTCGAAGAGTTCCAGCTCCATTCCGACATCCTCGACAGCACTTATCAGCGGCGTGAGCAAGACGCTTATCTGGCATACAGAGAGCTTCTCAATGCGGTGACTGTTGTCGATCCAGCTGCTGGCTCCGGGGCCTTTCTCACTGGCGCGCTCGATCTTCTGCAAGCCGAACACAACCGAGTATCCAGCATTCTTGGAAACGACCTTTTCTCCGCTGTAGAACTTACTGGACAGATTCTTCGCACGAATCTCTACGGCGTAGACATCAACGAGGAAAGCGTCGAAATTACCAAGTTGAGCCTGTGGCTAAAGTCAGCGACAAAGGGCAACAAGCTTCAGGGGTTGGACCGCAATGTAAGGGTGGGCAACTCCCTAAAGCCACAGGCTCAAGCCGACGGCGATAAGGCGTTCGACTGGTTCGCTGAGTTTCCTGAGGTCATGAATTCGGGAGGCTTTGACGTCGTTATTGGCAACCCGCCCTACATCAAGGAATACACGCATAAGGATGCTTTCGAAGGCCTCTATTCCAATCCCGTCTACCAGGGTAAAATGGACATCTGGTACATGTTCGGCGATCTCGCGCTGCGGATTGTAAAGAAAGATTTTGGACGCATTGGTTTCATAGCCCCGAGCAACTGGATTACCAATTCAGGGGCGTCAAAGTTCCGTGACCGAGTCGTCAATGACGCCAAAATTCTTGAGTACTGGGACTTTGGGAACTACTTCGTCTTTTCGCAGGCCGGCATTCAGACCATGATTTACATCATGACTCGGGCAACAGTGAACGACGCCTACGCCTTCCCATACGCTCGTGTAAATGATTCCAAGCTCACGTCAGCCGAGGTCGTCCGCTTTCTCCAGGGCGCTGATGATGCGAGATTCACGCGATTTGAGGGAGCAGTTCGAAAGGCAGACTCTCTCGGAACCAGTCTAAATATCAATCGCAAGACTGTGGACGACCTGCTCGATCACATCAAGGGCACTGCGACAACGCAACTAGCGAGCGATGAGGTCGCCACCGGCATTGACGTGCACCAGGATTACCTCAACAAAAAAGGCGCAGAAATTCTGGGCGAAGCGTCCGTTGTCGGCAGTGGGATATTCAATCTTTCTCATCGTGAGTACACGAATCTTCGTTTGAACGCTGCCGAGCGGGCCCTGGTTCGCCCCTTCTACACGACCGAGCAGCTAGGCCGATACTTCGGCAATGACAAGCATGATGCATGGGTCATATACACCGATTCGTCCTACAAGGACGCCGACGCCATGTCTGGTCTACCAAATCTTCGTGCACACCTCGATTCATTCGCGGACGTCATCACATCGGACAACAAGCCTTACGGTCTTCACCGGGCCAGGGATGAGCGCTTCTTCAAGGGAGAAAAAATCATCTCCTTGCGAAAAGCCGCGCGTCCAACCTTCACTTATACGGACTTCGACGCATACGTGTCACAAACCTTCTTTGTCGTCAAGACCACGCGGTGGGAAGCGAAAGCCCTGACAGCCCTGCTGAACTCTGACCTCATCGCTTTCTGGCTCCGATACAAAGGCAAGATCCAAGGCGACGCATACCAGGTTGACAAGGGACCGCTGCTGTCAATTCCTCTTCTGTTCCCAGCCCGGTCAGCAGAACTAGCAGACCTCGCGGATGCGAACATCAGGCTGCGAGGCGAGCGGGCTGCGGCAACGCGCCATTTCCAGGCTTCCATCTCCGTAGAGGCCCCCGGCTGGACGGGGGAGCACCCATCATGGTGGGCCCTGACCCAAGAGGAACTCCTGGCCTCCCTGCCGTCCAGTTTGCCGCTTAGCCGACGCCCTGAAGTTGTCGATGTATTCGAGGGGTATCAGGCCACGGCGATACGACTCAGCAATGAGATTCGCGACGCGGAAGATCACGCCGACGCCCTCGTCTTCGAGGCGTATGGACTCGACGAGGAGCAAATTCAGCTAGTCAAAACGAGCATTTAGGACGAACGCCGCGTCTGGGCGGTGGCCTCGCAGCAACCATGCGTTGCAACTAGGGATCGCGGATGTCTCCTCAAATTAGTCACCGAGTCGCTTACTTGGCCGGTCGTCCGCAGTAGCCGACCTGCTCTCACCGAAAACGGCAGAAACTGCCAAGCCGCATCGGATCGTGAGCGTTACCAATTCGTTACGAGCCTCATGGGGGGTTAGCCGGTCTGGCTGCCGATTAACTCAGTGGACGACAACTGCTCGGCGCTCATTCGCCGGAGCCCTTGGCCCGAAGCAAGGCGGTTTGCACGGTGGCCGCAACGCTGCACTCGGGGTAGGGACAACTCTGCTCGAAGAGCACTCAGCTGCCGCCCTCCGCCTGCTTGAACGAACGAGAGGATCGACATGATGACGACTGGCAGACGAGCTACTGGCAAACAAGTCGCTTTCTTCGAGCGCTTGGCGCTGCGGTCGGGACGCCCCCTGAACCTGATTGAACTGCGCCGATTCCGTGACCTGGACAGCGACATCGCGTCACAGAAAATAGCTGCGCTTAAGGACCTCGTGGAGGAGAGAGAGCTTAAGGACTTTGTGGGAATTCCAGGCCAAGCCACCGGCCTGCAGCTCGTGTACTACGCGAGGAAACGACGCCTGCTAGGCGACCCCCTTACGCCTCGTGAGATTCGCGAACTGAAAACTAGATCGACAGCGGAACTTGGAGAGTCCATCAGCCAATGTGAACGACTGCTACAGGGACAAGCCGATGACGCGGGTCGGACGCCGGCGGACTGGCGACTCGCTCGTGGGTTCTACGACCCAGAGCGGTTGCGTGCCGGTCAGCAGAGAGCCTCGGAGAACAACCGACAGCGTCTCGCGACTGGCATGTCGAGAAGTACGTCAAACCTCACCGACTACGAGATTGCGACGGGACACTAGCAGTTCACTGCTTTTTGGGCAGGCGCAGGGTTGGCGACCCCGCCTGCCGATGGTCTAGGCATGGAGAGTTCTTTGGGCGGCGCCCGTGCCTAGGTCCTGCGGCTGGTGCACGTCGCCCAACCGGACGGACTGGGAAGGCCGTGTCCAAAGTGGCGAGCCGGTATCGGTTGTGTCGGCCGACTCCCCGTATTCGGTCTCGGCAGCGAATAGGCACATTCGGCTCCACATGCGCCCCGCCCTTGTGGCGGAACTAGGACGATCTCAGCCTGACCTCGATCTGTCCAGCTTCGTGAACAAGCTCCTGTCCCTAGTGTCGGCGGCAGAGCGAGTGCGGGAATACGCCGAAGCGACCGCAAACCCGCGCCTCATTCTCGAGGCCATCAGACGCGAGTCCGATCTCCTGTCACTTCTCATGCGGCGACTGGGCATCGACTCCGACGAGGCTGCGGAATTGCACCGCGAAGCTCGATCGCTGTCCAAAGAGGTCGGCACCATGGTGCATTCCGGTCGTTTCGACGATTTTGCCCAGGAGCTAGCCACTCGCCTCGATCTCCGAGGTGAGACCAACCTGTCAGGTTCTGTTCGGGCCCTGGCATCGACCGAGAGGGCTGAGACGAGTGGCAACTCAAGTACTACCTAGCGTCGTGATCTACGTGCTCCCGCCTGACGGCTCAGGCATCGAGCAGACCCTCGAACTTCCCGTGGACGACCTGGCCCGAGAGGAACTGACCATGTCGAACGGTACAAATCCCTTCACCTACCTCGACGACCCAACCATGCAGCGCGCGCTCTACGACCGTGTCGTGCTCAAGAGACCGGAGGCACACAAATGACGTCGACCCCGAGCAATTTCGTGGGTGAAACAGTTCACTTCCTCGCAGCAAAGACGGTTGCCATCGATCAGTACCATTCAACCGTGCTCTCCTACGGAGACGAACTCGTAATCACCTCCGAGATCGTAGAACTCTCGACGGACCGAAACGGCGACAGTTGGCTCGATGGCATCGGGACTCCTTCGTCGAGCGCCAGACTCGGCAGTTGGCCGGCAGACGAGCCTCGTCTCCTCACAGGTTCGTTCGAGTGGCAGGAAGCTCGTGAATCAGCAAGAGCGGCAGCCTTTGCCATGCCCGACGAGCCTGAGCGACGAGCTGCTCTGAAGAAGGTTGAAAGCAAGTTCGGCCCTGCGCTGACAACAAGCCGTATCTTGTCCGTCACGAAGGACAGCTAGCGTGAGCAACGTCGGCAACTCCTACATGTTCCGCCTGGAGGCGGCCGCGTATCTCCAGCTTCGCGGACTCGCGGAAACGGTTGCGCGTCCGATACATCGAAGCTTGGCGCAGCAGTTCATTGAGGGCCAAGACCACGGAGACCTCCTCGGCCTTGGCCCGTGGGCCATTGAAGTTCGGAACGAGCGGACAATGGACCTGTCCGGGGCCATGAACACTGCCCGCGACGAGGCGACTCAGGCTGGAGCAACGTTCTACGCCGCGGTGCACCGGCGACGCGGCCACTCGGTTTCCGACGCTTACGTGACCATGCCTCTCAGTCAACTGGCTTCCCTGCTCGTTGCAGGGCTGCCCCCTCAACTTCCTGTTGGCTCGGACTCCGGCGTCCCGAGCTAGCGGAAGGGCCGTCCAGTCGATTGAGCTCTGCGGGACGGTCAAGGTGGTCCGCTTCATTTCTCTTCCTGAGGCGGACCACCTTCTCGCTTCGATACCAGAACGCCTCTTCGTGCCTTCACGCTAGGTCGCCGGAGCAGGAGCGACCGCAATCTTTTCCTTTGGTTCGACGCCAAAGAGGGCAACCCAGTTTTCCCGAGTTGCGAGTTCACCAACGCAACGATCGACGTAAGCGCGGGTGTAGAGGTGATTTTGGTGAGGCTTACTAAATATGCAGAAGACGCCGTCGCCTGACTCGCGCTTCACGCCGACGGCTGGGCCGATGCGGTGGGCATGCCGAAGCTTTGTGAAGTGATGGAGGTTGAAGCGGAAGGGAATGCGCTCCGCAATCGCAGCGGTGGCGGCCTTCGGCAGCAGCTCCTCAAGTAGGCCCACAGACTTCTGTTTCTCGGCCACGATCACGGTGCCTGTTTTCGCCCCAGCAGCAAGCTCCTGCACTTGTTCTCGAGTCAATGCATTCGTGTTCACGAACGTGAATGCGAGGTCGGCATCGGTCTTCGGACCCTTTAGCGGTATGAGCTGGACTCGGTATTCGTAACGGAGATCTTCCCGCAGAGTGTCCTCAATGGAGGCCTCAAAACTCGTGATGTAAGAGCGCGTTACCTGGGGCAGTTGCTTTCTCAGCTTCCTCTGCTCATCCATTCCTTCGGGCGTCAATGATTGGACAAAGACAGGAAAGCGCAGCTCGTCACCGAGCGAGTATTCAGTTCCGAAACGAGTGATGAGTTCTCGTTCGAAGTTGATGACAGAGGCGTGAGACTGAGCCGCAGTGGCAATCAGGATCGCGTCTTGAAACCGGTGCTCAATGGAGTTACGCAGGCCGACGAAGAACTCAATATTGAGCCGAGTGGGATCGCGATCTGCAAATTCTTTCTTGAGACATGTCGTGAGATCCCAAGACACCTTCTGACCGGTCTTGTCCCGCTTGTAGTGCCCGTTCGCCTCGCGAAAGTAGATGTTCGTCTTGCGACGTTCAAACTCCGCGTGAAGCAGGTTTTGCCATGCGAGATGCATGTGAATGACGAAGTCCGAAAAGCTGCGCTTGTCCCCGGATCGGTTGTAGAAGTCGATAGCTGTTGTTGCTTGACGGCGGGCCTCTTGCAAGGTGTGCCACCAACGAGGTCTCTGAGCCACACCTCACTCTGACATGTGATGCGGGGCTGGGGTGGATGCACACGTCCTTTTTCTTGCTTTTGGACATCTGACTGCGTCAGCACTCAGTCACCGCTTTTCGCCTCCCCTGCGTAGCAAAAGTGCGTTCAAAAGATGGCGTCTCAGGCATGTGACTTCGTTGACTTCTGAGAACACCTCATGTAAAATACAACATGAGAAGCCAGGGTGAGCAGCTCGGATATGTCCGGGTGAGCACGAGCAAGCAGACAACGGATCAACAGCACGACGCCCTCAAGGCGGCGGGCATCACTCGCATCTTCGAGGACGTCACGAGCGGCGCGAAGAAGAACCGGGCCGGGCTGCAAGGCCTCCTCGACTACGCGCGGGCCGGAGACACGATCACGGTCGTAGCCCTTGATCGACTCGGTAGGAGCATGACCCACGTCATCCTCACAATTGAGGAGCTTCAGGAGCGGGGCATCCTTCTTCGGTCCTTGCGCGAGGGAGTCGACTTCTCGCAGCCCGTTGGCAAGATGCTGGCCGGCATCTTTGCCGCCATGGCTGAGTACGAGCGTGCATTGATCAAGGAGCGTGCGGACGCCGCGCGCGAGGCGGCACGCGCCCGCGGAAAGCAAACCGGTCGACCTCGCGCCCTCGACCGACCCAAGGTCGAGCAGGCCTGGAGCCTTCGCGAGGCTGGCTTCACGCCCTCCGAGATTGCCGTGACGCTCAAAGTGAGCCGGGCCACCGTCTACCGCGCCTTCGAGTCTCTGCGTTGACGGCCTAGAGCCAACCTCATTCATTAGTCACCGCCGTGGGGGCGCCCAGCGAGTCCACAAGGCGGTGACGCCCCGTCCGGTCCGGCCCCTCTGCCCCCAGTTGTGGGGTCATTTCAGCTCCGAGCACCGAAACTCGCGTACGAAGCCGCGTCAAACCCGTAGCAGTACTAGCGGACCACGAGCCCGCCGGTGCTGCTGCGCCTCGTCCTTACTGAAAGTCATCCAATGCCCTCCAACCCCACAAGCAGCGTGGCCCCCACTCCCCCGAATCGTCGTCGCCGACGAAAATTCGGCAACGTTCGTAAAACAAGCGCGGGTCGGTTCCAAGCTCGCTACCCAAGCCCCGACGGCTCTGGCGTCATGGTGCCCGGCCCAACCACGTTCCGCACCCAGAAGGAGGCGGACGCATTCCTCAACCGCACGCAGGTAGAAATCGAAGACAATCATTGGAAGGATCCGAGGAAGAAGGCTCCCACTCTTGCTGCTTACATCCCTCACTTTCAGCGCGTGAGGGAAGGTCGGGGAGGCGGGCCCATCAAGCCACGCACTCGCGAACTTTCCGAATCCCAGTTCAAAAACCACATTCTCCCTACCTTCGGAGATAAGCCCTTGGACGAGATCACGACGCATGCAGTCAATGCTTGGTTCAGCTCCCTCCCCGAGCGGCCCACTCTCCGTCGCCAGTGCTACTCCCTCCTCAAGGCTCTCCTGAACCTGGCGATCAGAGAGGAACAGATCAGGGGCGCGAATCCCTGCCGGCTGAAGTCGGCAGGACAGAACAAGTACGACGAACGGCCCTACTTCTCACTCGGACAAGTGGAGCCCGTCATTGCTCTCCTACCGCCCCACATCCGCGTCGTTGCTCTCGTTGCGTTCAATGCGCACCTTCGACTTGGCGAAGTCCTTGCGTTGCGATGCAGCGACATCGACCTCGACCGGGCTCGCGTTCGGGTAGCTCGGGGTGTAACGGAAACGGCGTCCGGGCAATACGAGGGGCAGACCAAGACGGCCTCGCAGCGATTCATTGACGTGGATCGCGAAACCGTTCAGCTACTGATCCAAGTGCTTCATAACCGAGACCCACTTGCTGACGAGCGGCTCTTCCGGCGACCAGACAAGAGTGTGCTGCGTCACCAGCATGTACAGCGAGCCTGGTCAAAGGCGCGACTGGCAGCCGGTTTGCCCGCCCTTCACTTCCACGACCTTCGCCACGTCGGTCTGACAATGATGGCCGAGACGGGCGCTCCGCTCTCTGTGCTGAAGCACCGGGCCGGTCACGGAACAGTTCAGGCTGCCATGAACTACCAACATCGCGCTGCCGAGCGCGGACCGCAGGAGGCCGAGCTGTTCGCCAAACGTAAATGGGAAGAACGGCAACGAGCCCGCCTAGAGCAGCAGGCAGCTCAGCCTGACGGCCCGGACGAGGATCAGTCCTCTTAGTGGCACACCGAATGGCACAGCTTGAAGGACCGTCATATCCGACCGTCCGGCGAGTTGTGCCATTCGGTCGCTCTACCTGCAAGACCAGGTATCTACTTTGAGAGCGAGTGACGGGAATCGAACCCGCGCTACCAGCTTGGGAAGCTGGAGTTCTACCATTGAACTACACTCGCGCGCCGCGGTGAGGCGGACTCCCCCACTATAGCGACCCGCGACTCCTCGGTCTGTGCGGCCGCCCGACGGCCGGCCCGACGGCACGCTCACGACGTCGCGTCCCCCGTTCCACCCGGTGCCCCCCGGTCAGGGGCCGGTTGTCAAGGGCCTGCACCGATCCGTCCACCCGCTTAGCGTCGAGGGGACCACCGGGGCCGACTGGGCGGACCCGGGCGACAGAGGAGAACCTCATGAGCCACTACGTCAGCGACCCTGACGCTCGACCGGTCAAGATCACCACCTACCCGCCGCGGCCGCGACGCCACACCACGCCGGGCCAGCGCTCCACCCGCCGCGACGAGGTCCGCTACGGCGACTTCTTCGTCGCCGAGTCCGCCGCGAGCGGGGTGGCCTGATGACCCTCGCCGGTCAGACGTCGACCGCGCAGCAGCTGGTGCGCGTGCCGCTGACCGACGTCGCCGACGTGCACCTGCACCGGATCGACGACGGCCAGTGGCGGGTGCTCGACCGGCGCCTGCCCTTCGACGACGTCGCCGCGCTGCTCGGCTTCGTCGAGCGCACCGGGGGCCTCTCCGAGGTCACGCTGATGGGGCGGCCGCGAGACCACGTGCCGTGCCCCGACCTGCGCTGCGCGGCGCTGACGTTCGTCGAGCACGGGGTCGAGCTGGGCTGAGCCGTGCGCCCTGGTCGGCGCGGCGCGGCGCGGTTCGATGCGGTCGCGGGCACGGGCTGCTCTCCGCGGCACGGCCCAGCTCCGGACCGAGATCCGCCCCGAGAAGTACGGTCCACATCCGCTGATCCACTCCGGAGTGGAGCAGCCTCCGCCCTCCCGCCACGTCGAGAGCCGCCGATCCACTCCGGAGTGGAGCAGCCCCCGCCCTCCCGCCACGTCGAGAGCCGCCGATCCACTCCGGAGTGGATCAGCGATGCGGGCGACCGACCTTCGGTNGGGGGGGGGGGGGCAGGCCGGTCCTCGCGACCGGACCGCGACTCCCCGGGGAATCCGAGAGGGATCCGGCCCGCCGCGGCCGTGTCAGGCGGGAGCCGCGGGCCCGCGGCACGGATCACTCGCGAATTCGGCAGGGACGGAGGAGCGGAGAGACCCTCAGGCCGCGCCGAGGACGACGACCGGGCGCTGCGGGGGACGCCGACCGGGCCGCGCGGGGCCCGCCCACCGGGGGACGCGACGGGCCCAAGGGCAAGGGGGCCTGTGAATACGGGCGGAACGGGGGCCGTCCTCCTAGCGTCGGCCTCATGATCACGAAGAAGACCCTGCTGCCCCTCGCCGCCCTGCTGATGCTGCCGCTCGCGGGCTGCACCGGAGGCGCGCAGAACACGGACCCCGCCGGCGACGTGCCCGGCTCGTCCGCCACCCGCACCGACCCGGGCCAGGCCAACGACGCCGCGTGCACCCGCATCGGCGCGACCGCCCTCTCGACCCTCGCCGACGGGGCCACCGACGACGTGCTGCTCGGCTACGCCGTCCAGGAAGGCGACACCTGGTACGTCGCGGCGCCCCTCGGCGAGAACAACGTGCTGAGCGACACCATCGGCCTCTGGACCACGACGGGCGACGTCGAGTCGGACGACTTCGACGCGACCTTCGAGTCGGCCAACGACGACGCCGCCGAGAACTCGTCGTTCGCCCGTGCGACCGACGCCGACGACGACTCCGACGCCGCCGAGCAGGCGCTGTCGTGCATCGAGGACGCCGACGACACGGCCCGCTGAGCCCCGCACCGTCAGGAGGACGAGCGTGACGGGCACCTGACGGCGGCCGGGGCGGCCGTCCGGGGCGCCAGTGCGCCTTCCGGTCACCACGGTGCGCAGCGCTCGGCCTCCTGGCACCATGGGAGGGAAGGGGCCTGCGCCCCTCGTGCCGAGGAGACGGGAGGCACCGTGGGCTACCTGACCTACGACGGCGGCACCGCGGAGGTGCAGCTGGACGACCGCGTGCTGGCCCACCTCCAGATCGTGATCATCACCAAGATCCGCCGCCAGGAGAGCTTCGTCTTCTCCTGGAAGGAGCCCGCCTCGGCCGGCGACGGCCGCAGCAGCGTGTGGATCCACCCGACCGTGAGCCTGCGCTTCTCGTTCGCGGGCAGCCGACCGCCGACCATCAACCCGCGGTGGATCGCCGTGCTCACCGAGTCGGCCAACAGCGGCCAGGGCCTCCAGCTCCTCCCCGAGCCGCCCGTCGGCGCCGCCGGCGAGGCGACCCCGACGACGTCCGTCGCGAGTGGGGCGACCGGGGCGACCGGGGCCGAGGGCGCCTAACCCCGCCGAGCCGAGCCGAGCCGAGCCGAGCCGAGCCCGCGCAGGGTCCCGCACCCCGCGCCTCCCGTCAAGCCCGTTTGGCGATGCGTGCCCCGGCGAGCGCTCCCCTGGGTGTCGACCCGCGCCTCCCGGCGTGGTGTGGAGGTCCATCCGCTCGACGAGAGGACCCCCATGTTCTTCCACGAGCAAGAGCTGCAGCACAGCGCGACCCCCGACGCCCCCGACGCCGTCTACGCCCGCAAGCTGCAGGAGGTGCTCGGCGGCCAGTACGGCGAGATCACCATCGCCATGCAGTACGGCTTCCAGGCCTGGAACACCCACATCCCCGGCAAGTACCGCGACCTGCTCTTCGGCATCGCCGCCGAGGAGTTCGGGCACGTCGAGATGCTCGCCATCATGATCTCGCAGCTGCTCGAGAAGGCCCCCGTGGGCCTCACCGACGAGGCCGTGCAGAACGACCCCGTCATGGCGGCCGTGATCGGCGGCACCGACGTGCAGCAGGCGATCGTCGCCGGCGCCGGCGCCCGCCCCGTCGACAGCATGGGCAACCCCTGGCAGGGCGCGTTCATCACCTCGAGCGGCAACCTGCTCGCCGACTTCACGGCCAACGCGAACGGCGAGATGCAGGGCCGCCTCCAGGCCGCCCGGCTCTACCACATGACCGACGACAAGGGCGTGAAGGACCTCCTGAGCTTCCTCATCGCGCGCGACACCATGCACCAGAACCAGTGGCTCGCGGCGATCCAGGAGCTGCAGGACGACGGCATCGAGCAGTTCCCGGTGCCGAGCACCTTCCCGCAGTCGAAGGAGGACCAGACGGTGAACTACCAGTACCTCAACTTCTCCGACGGCGCGCACGCGAAGGAGGGCTCGTGGGCCAGCGGCCCCACCCCCGACGGCAAGGGCGAGTTCAGCTACCACGACGGCCCCACGACGACGGCGCCGATGCCCGCGCCGACGACGCCCGACGAGCGCTTCCACGGCACGACCGGCAAGTCGCCGCTGCTCGAGAAGACGAAGGGCGCCGTCAAGGACGCCCTCCACAAGGGCTGACCCGGCCCTCCCTCACCAGGACCCCGTCCCGGACGAGCTTCCCCGCCCGGGACGCCCGCCCGGGGCGGGGTCCTCGTGCATCCCCCACCCTGATGACGAAGGAGTCGCGGGTCGGCTCGTCCGCACCCGCCCGCCCCCGAAGGAGACCACCATGAACAAGAGCACCCTCGCCCTGCTCGGAGCCGGCGCGGGCGTCGCCGCCTCCGCGGCGGCGGCCGCCGCGGCCCTGGCCCGGCGCCACGCGGAGAAGCAGCCCGTCGCCGACGGCTGGAAGTCCGTGACCGTCCTGGCGACGCCGGACGACATCGCCCCGGGCGGCGTCGTCGGGCCGCCGTTCGACCGGCTCGCGGAGGTCGTCGAGACGCGCCTCCTGCCGGCCCCCGGCGACCGCGGCACCGAGCTGCACGCGCGGGTGCTGCCCGGCGGCCGGGCCGAGGCCGTCGTCCGCGAGCAGCTCGGCGGCGACCCCGCCGACACGCTGCGCCGGGCCCTCCGCGAGCTCAAGACGCGCGTCGAGACGGGCGAGGTGCTGCAGCAGCTGCCGCGGCCCGAGGGGCGCCGGAAGCACACGGTCGCGGGTGCCCTCGTCGACGGCGCCGAGCGTCGCGCGTTCGGGGCGGGTGCGCTGTGAGGGCGCTCGTCTGGAACGGGGTGAACGACCTCCGTGTCGAGCAGGTCGACGAGCCGAGGCTGCTCAACGCCCACGACGCGATCGTCAAGGTGTCTCTCACCACCTCGTGCGGCAAAGACCTGCACCTGCTCGGCGGCTACGTGCCGACCATGCGCTCCGGCGACGTGCTCGGCCACGAGTTCGTCGGCGAGGTCGTCGAGGTCGGCTCGGCCGTCCGCCGGCACGCCGTCGGCGACCGGGTCGTCGTCAACTCGTTCATCGCCTGCGGCCGCTGCTGGTACTGCCGGCAGGAGCAGTACTCGCTCTGCGACAACGGCAACCCGAACGCGGGCATCGCCGAGGGCCTCTGGGGCCAGTCACCCGGCGGCTGCTTCGGCTACTCGCACGCGGTCGGCGGCTGGGCGGGCAGCCACGCGGAGTACATCCGGGTGCCGTACGCCGACGTCGGGGCCTTCACCGTGCCCGAGTCGGTCAGCGACGAGCGCGCGCTGTTCGCCTCCGACGCGGCGCCGACCGGCTGGATGGGCGCCGACCTCGGCGGCGTCGGGCCGGGGTCGACCGTGGCCGTCTGGGGTGCCGGCGGCGTCGGGCAGATGGCGGCCCGCGCCTCCCTGCTGCTCGGGGCGGAACGCGTCGTCGTCATCGACCGCCTGCCCGAGCGCCTCGCACAGGTGCGTGACGTGATCGGCGCCGAGACGATGGACTACACGCAGGTCGAGGTGCTGCCCGAGCTGCGCGAGCTCACCGGCGGCCGGGGCCCCGACGTCTGCATCGAGGCCGTCGGCATGGAGGCCCACCGCGACCGGCCGGACTTCGGCTACGACATGGTCAAGCAGCAGCTGCGGCTGCAGACCGACCGGCCCACGGCCGTGCGCGAGGCCGTGACGGCGGCCCGCAAGGGCGGCAGCGTGTTCGTGCTCGGCGTCTTCGGCGGGGTGGTCGACAAGTTCCCGCTCGGGGCGCTGATGAACAAGGGGCTGACCATGCGCGGGGCCCAGATGCACGGGCAGCGGTACACGCCGATGCTGCTCGAGCGCATGGCCGCCGGCGAGCTGACCACCGAGCACCTCGCGACCCACGTGATGCCGCTCGACGAGGCGCCGCGGGGCTACGAGATGTTCAAGGAGAAGGAGGACGGCTGCGTGCGGGCGGTGTTCCGCCCGTAGCGGCGTCGAGGAGGCGCGGGCGCGGCCCCTCAGAGGAGCCCGGTGAGCCCGGTGGTCACCAGCGTCGCGCCGCCGAGCAGCGCGACGCCCAGGGCGACCGCCCGCACGACGGGGGCGGGGACGCGGTGGCCCAGCGCGACTCCCGCGGCGGCTCCGGCCAGGAGGCCGGCGACGGCCCAGGCGAGCGGGGCTAGGGGCAGGCCGGCTGGGGCGGCCGCGCCAACGGCGACGGCGGTGGCGGAGGCGGCGCTACCGCCACCGCCACCGCCAGCGCCGTCGCCGACGAGCACCAGCACGGCGAGTGTCACGAGGTTGAGCGGCAGCGAGAAGGCCTGGAGGGTGGCGCTCATCACGCGCGGTTCCCACCGACGCTGCGCGGCGAAGATCGCCACCGGCGGGCCCGACGCCGCGGCGAGCGTGTTGAAGACGCCGCTGGCGGCCCCGGCCGCGACCGCCCCGCGGGTGCCGTCGAGCCAGCGCAGCTCGCGGCGCGCGATGACGAGCGCGGTCGCGACGACCACGACCGACCCCGCGAGCAGCGAGAGCAGCGGCGTGCGCACCGACTGCGCCAGCAGGGCGGTCGGCGTGACGAACAGGGCGGCGGGCACGAGCAGCCGCAGCGCGTCGCCGAGGCGGACGTGCTGCCACGAGCGCGCGAGCACCACGAGGTTGAGCACGATCGACATGACCAGCACCACACGCACGCCGGGGCCGTGACCGAGCACCAGCACGAGCAACGGCGAGCAGACGAGCGCGAAGCCGAGCCCCGAGGCGACCTGGCACGCGGCGCCGACGGCGACGACGAGCAGCACCGCGACGCCCAGCCAGTCCATGTGCCCCCCGCCGTGAGCCTACCGACCGGGCCCGCGCCTCCCGGGCTCAGCGCCCCTGGCCGCGCACCCCGACCTGCAGCGTCAGGCGCCGAGCAGCAGCTCCAGGCCGAGCACGGTCATGACGACGGCGATGAGCCCGTCGAGGATCCGCCACGACGACGGCCGCGCGAAGAAGGGGCGCAGGAGGCGCGAGCCGAGGCCCAGCGCCGCGAACCACGCGAGGCTGCCCGCGATCGCTCCCCCGGCGAACCACCAGCGCAGGTCGCCCTCCTGCTGGTTGGCCACCGAGCCGAGGAAGACGATCGTGTCGAGGTAGGTGTGCGGGTTGAGCCAGGTGAGGGCGAGGACGGTGAGGACGGCCGTGCGGCGGCGGACCGGGGCGGAGCCGGGCGCACGGCCAGGGGTCGACGAGCGGGCCGGCGCCGGGGCGGCGACCGTCGCGACCGAGCCGGTGGCGGGGCTGGTGACCGAGCCGCTGAGGGGTCCCTCGACCGGGCCGGTGGCGCCGACGGGCTCGAGGGGCCCGGAGCCGGGGCCGACCACGGGCGCGGCGGGCGTGCCGGACGCGGTGGGCGTGCCGGGCGAGGGGGCCTCGTCGGGCCCGTCGACCGTCAGCCCTCCGACCGGCCGGAGCGCCCGACGGGCGGCGAACCCGGCGTAGACGAGGAGGAACGCCGCCCCCACGACCCGCACGACGACGAGCGCCTGCGGAGCAGCGGCGACCACCGCACCGACCCCGGCGACGCCCGCGGTGATGAGCACGGCGTCGCTGAGGGCGCAGATCACGATGACCGGCACGATCACTCGGTTCACGCCCTGCAGGCCGAGCTTGAGGACGTACGCGTTCTGGGCGCCGATCGCGACGATGAGGGCGAGCCCGGTGCCCATGCCCGTGAGGGAGGTCAGCAGCAGCGTGGAAGTGGTCACCCGGCGACGCTACGTCCGCGCCGTGCATCTCTCCAGCTACAGATCGTCATGCCGCATAAGCTGTGCTGATGACGATCTCGGGGCCGCGCGCGTGACGCCGTTCGCGCTCGACCACCTCGAGACCCTGCGCGCCATCGTCGACGAGGGCACCTTCGAGGCCGCGGCCCAGCGGCTGCACATGACGCAGTCGGCTGTCTCGCAGCGCATCAAGGCGCTCGAGCGCACCGCGGGCCAGGTGCTGCTGCAGCGCACGACGCCGGTCGTGCCGACCGCGGCCGGCGACGTCGTGCTGCGCTACGCCCGCCAGGTGCAGCTGCTCGCCGCCGACACGGCGGCCGAGCTGGGGCACGGAGCACGAGGAGGCGCCTCCGACGCGGGTGCGCCGCCCCCGTCGCTGGCCCTGGCCGTCAACGCCGACTCGCTCGCCACCTGGTTCCTCGACGCGCTGGCGTCGCTGCCGCCGGAGGCGCCCGTGGTGTTCGACATCCGGCGCGAGGACGAGGAGCGGACGACGACCCTGCTGCGCCAGGGCGACGTGCTCGCGGCGGTGACGTCGACGAGGGAGCCGATCCAGGGCTGCACGTCGGAGGCGCTCGGCACGATGCGGTACCGCGCGGTGGCGAGCCCCGGGTACGTCGACCGCTGGCTCGGCGGGGTGCCGTCGATCGGCCGGGTCGACGCGACGCCGATGCTCTCGTTCGACCGCAACGACGACCTGCAGCGGGGGTTCCTCCGCCGGGCGCTCGGCTACGACCCGCGCCCGCCGCGGCACTACGTGCCCTCGTCGTCGGACTTCGTGCGGGCCGTCGGGCTCGGCCTCGGCTGGGCGCTGCTGCCCGACCAGCAGAGCGCCGACGACCTCGCCGCGGGGCGGCTCGTCGAGCTGTCGCCGGGCGACGTGGTCGACGTCGAGCTCTGGTGGCAGCGCTGGACGCTGGCCTCCCCCCTGCTCGACCGCGTCTCGGCGGCCGTCCGGGCGGGCGCCGCGGGGGCGCTGCTGCCGCCCGCCTGAGCGGTGCGGCGCCCGGCCCGCCCTGCCGCACTCGGGCCGAGCCCTTCGCGAGCGGGCGGGTCCGTGTCCTCGTGGGCGGGCCGGCGCTGACCCGCCCACGGGGACACGGACCCGCCGCACTGCCCACACCACCCGGTCCGACGCGAGACGGGCGGCGACAGACCCGTGCACCCCGCGCAGGCTCAGCACACGGCAGCGGCGCGGCGCAAGCCCCTGACGCGATGAGGCCCCGCGTGCAGGGCCGGTGGTTGCCTCGGTGGGCGCCGGGGCGCGGCCGACAGGACGGCCGGGCCCGACGGCGCCCGCCGCCAGGAGGACACGTGACCACGCCCGCCCGACCCGCCGCCGCCTCCTCGGAGCCGGCCCGTCCCGAGGGCTCGACCCGCGACTCCGGCTCGACCCGCGACTCCGGCACCCCGGGCGCCGACGGCGCCGCCGGCGGCTCGAAGCTCAAGCAGGCGATCACCGGCCCGCTGCTGTACCTCTTCATCCTCGGCGACGTGCTCGGCGCCGGCATCTACGCCCTCATGGGCACGCTCTCGGCCGAGGTCGGCGGCGCGCTCTGGGCCCCGCTGCTGCTCGCCCTGCTGCTCGCGCTGCTGACCGCGGGCTCGTACGCCGAGCTCGTCACCAAGTACCCGAAGGCCGGAGGCGCGGCGATCTTCGCCGAGAGGGCGTTCCGTCAGCCGGTGATCTCGTTCCTGGTCGGCTTCAGCATGCTCGCCGCCGGCGTCGTCAGCGCGGCCGGCCTCTCGCTCGCGTTCGCCGGCGACTACCTGTCGACCTTCGTCGACCTGCCGACCGTGCCGACCGCCATCGCCTTCCTCGCCCTCGTCGCCTGCCTCAATGCCCGCGGCATCAGCGAGTCGCTCAAGGGCAACGTCGTGATGACCGTGATCGAGGTGAGCGGCCTCGTCATCGTGATCGTCGTCGTCGCCGTGATGCTCGGCAGCGGGGGCGGCGACGTCGGCCGCGTCGGCGAGTTCCCGGCCGATGCTGACCCGGCGATCGCGACGCTCGGCGCCGCGATCATCGCCTACTACTCGTTCGTCGGCTTCGAGACGAGCGCCAACATCGCCGAGGAGGTGCGCGAGCCCCGCCGCGTCTACCCCCGCGCCCTGTTCGGCGCCCTCGCCACCGCCGGCGTCGTCTACGTGCTCGTCTGCCTCGCCAGCGCGATCGCCCTGCCCGCCGACGAGCTCAGCGGCTCGACCGGCCCCCTGCTCGACGTCGTCGCGGCCAGCGGCGTCGCCGTGCCCTCGTGGCTGTTCAGCCTCATCGCGCTGATCGCGGTCGCCAACGGCGCCCTGCTCACCATGATCATGTCGAGCCGCGTCACCTACGGCATGGCCGAGCAGGGGCTGCTGCCCCGCCCGCTCGGCGCCGTGCTCGAGAAGCGCCGCACGCCGTGGGCCGCCATCCTCGTCACCACGGCCGTCGCGATGGGGCTCACCCTCGTCGGCGACATCGGCACGCTCGCCGAGACGGTCGTGCTGCTGCTGCTCTTCGTGTTCGTCAGCACGAACGTCGCGGTGCTCGTGCTGCGGAAGGACCGCGTCGAGCACGAGCACTTCCGGGTCTGGACGGCCGTGCCCGTGCTGGGCGTCGCCTCCTGCGTCCTGCTGCTCACGCAGCAGAGCGCCCAGGTGTGGCTGTTCGGCGCGATCATGCTCGCCGCGGGCGTCGTGCTCTACCTGCTCGCGAAGCTCGGCAGCCGCCGCGGCCCGGAAGCCGGCAGCGGCGCGGGCACCGGCACCAGCAGCGGCACCGGCGCCGACCGGGCCTGAGGCACCCGGACCGCACCGACCGCGCGTCGTCCGCGACGCGAACAGCTCCGGCCCGGGCCGGGCGCCCGGCGCCCCGCCGGTGTCGACTCGGAGCACGGCCCGACCGACCGCACGACCGCCCGCGGCACAGCAGCCGCGGCGCACGACAGCCCGCGAGGGCGGAGGAGGCACCATGCGCGAACTCAGGATCGTCAAGGCACTCGAGGCGGTCGAGCGCGAGAAGAGGCTCGACCCGCTCGTCGAGAAGGTGGCCGGCGTCGTCGACGCCGTGCTGAAGCCCCGGGCGCTGCGCGACCTGCTGCACGGCGTGCCCGCCGGCCACCCGCTGCACCCCGTGATGGTGCTCGTGCCGACCGGCGCGTGGATCAGCGCGGCCCTCCTCGACCTGATGCCCGGCCAGGAGCGCCCCGCCCGCACCCTCGTCGGCGCCGGCGTGCTCGCGGTCGCCCCGTCGGCCCTGGCCGGCTTCGCCGACTGGTCGGCCACGCACGAACAGCAGAAGCGCACCGGGCTCGTGCACTCCGCCGCCAACCTCGTCGGCACCGCGCTCTACGGCGCCTCGTACCTGCAGCGGCTGCGCGGCAAGCAGACGAGCGCCAAGGTGCTCTCGTTCGCGGGCCTCGGAGCGGTGGGCCTCGGCGGCTTCATCGGCGGACACCTCGCCTACCGCCAGGCCGTCGGCGCGAACCACGCGGAGGACGTGCCGCACCTCGTCTCGCCCGGCTGGCACGAGGTCACCCGCCTCGACGCCCTGCCCGAGGGCGAACTGACCGGCCTCGACCTCGACGGGCAGCCGCTCGTCGCGCTGCGTCGCGGCGACGAGGTGGAGGTGCTCTCGAGCGTCTGCAGCCACCTCTCCGGACCGCTCTCCGAGGGCGAGCTCGTCACCGACGCGGGCAAGCCCGGCGAGGCCTGCGTCTCGTGCCCCTGGCACGACAGCGTCTTCTCGATGCGCACCGGCGAGGTCGTGCACGGTCCGGCGACGTCGCCGCAGCCGCGGTTCGACACCCGCGTCGTCGACGGCACGGTGGAGGTGCGGCTGCCCGACGCGGGCTGACCGCCCGGCCGACCCGCGCCTCCGGCAGGCCCTCGCTCCCCCTCCGGGGCGGTAGGGAGCCCGCCGGAGGCGCGGTGCGCGTAGTGCACGGACGCCCCGCGGGCAAGGGCGAGCACGGCCGGGCCCCTCGTGGTTCGGTCGATCCCATGAGACGACTCCACTACTCCGGCAGCTACATGCTGGTCGGTGACCGCACCTGCAAGGCCGTGCTCCGCTACGCGAGGGCGCTCGCCGAGGCCGACACCTCCGACATCGTGTCCGTGCCCGTCGTGACCGAGGGCGGCAGCAAGGCCTACGCGCACCTGCTCATCGGCCCGGCGAGCCAGGTGTTCTCCACCCCGGTCGAGAACAGCCAGGACGAGCCCGTCGACGAGGACGTCATCCGCGACCTCGAGGAGGCGACGCTGCGCCTCCAGCCCTCCCGGCCGGCCTGGCCGCAGGAGATGCTCGACATCCCCGACCTCGACAGCGAGAGCTACGGCGCCGAGTTCGCGAACGCGCCGGGCGCCGACGCCGAGGGCGACGAGGGCGACGACCAGGGCAAGGCGAGCGCGCACACCAGCGGCGCCGAGGCCGCCGCCGGGCCCGACGGCGCCACGGACGAGCGCCTCGCCGGCGCCCGCACCGGCTCCTGACCCGCTCTTCGTCGCAAATGCCGACCGTCGCAGGCTCGGCCGGGTCGCAACAGGGGGAAAACCCCGTATTGCGGCGCTGATGGTCGGCATTTGCGACACGGAGCGGTCGAGAGGGCGGAGGGGCCGGAGGCGCGGGGGCGGCGAGGGGAGCCGCCCGGCGACCTGACGTGGCAGGTTGAGCCGACTCCGCTCAACTTCTTCCGCCGACCGGGAATGACCCGGGGCTCCCTGCGTTTACTTGAGTCGCAGCCACTCAAGTTTCCCCAGGAGGTACCATGCCTGCACAGTTCGGCTCCGGCGACGGCGGCTCGTTCGACGAGTTCCTCGCCCGCCTCATGAACGGCGCCCGGTCGGGTCAGACCGGACGCCCCGTCGACATCTCGCGCCTGCTCAGCAGCGCCGCCCACGGGCTCGTCACCCGGGCCGGCGAGTTCGCCACCAGCCGTGGCCACGCCGAGGTCGACTCCCTGCACGTCCTGCGGGTGCTCCTCGACGAGTCGCCCGCCGCCGACGTCGTCCGCCACGCGGGCGTCGACCGCGACGCCCTGCTCCGAGCCGTCGACAGCCGCCTCCCCGGCCCCTCGTCCGACACCCCCAGCACCGTCGCCCTCACCCCGGCCGCCCAGCGCGTCCTGCTCCAGGCCGCACAGGCCGCCCGCGCGTTCGGCTCGACCTACGTCGACCCCGAGCACGTCTTCTTCTCGCTGGTCGTCGACCAGCAGTCGGTCAGCGGGCAGCTGCTCGCCGCCGCGGGCATCACCCCGCAGGCGCTCCAGGCGTTCGTCCGCGACGGGTCGCCGACCGGCGGGTCGACCGCGGGAGGCGCCGCAGGCGCGGCCGGGAGCGGAGCCGGCACGGGCACCGACGCGACCGGTGCCGGCGACCCGGCCCGCGACTCCGGCACGCCCACCCTCGACCAGTACGGCAGCGACCTCACGGCGCGCGCCCGCCGCGGCGAGATCGACCCGGTGATCGGCCGGGCCGACGAGGTCGAGCAGACCGTCGAGATCCTGCTGCGCCGGACGAAGAACAACCCGGTGCTGATCGGCGAGCCCGGCGTCGGCAAGACCGCCATCGTCGAGGGCCTCGCCCAGCGCATCGTCGACGGCGACGTGCCCGAGCTGCTGCAGGGCAAGCGCGTCGTCACGCTCGACCTGGCCGGCATGGTCAGCGGCACCCGCTACCGCGGCGACTTCGAGGAGCGCCTCACGACGGTCGTCGACGAGATCGCCGCCCACCAGGGCGAGCTGATCGTCTTCCTCGACGAGATCCACACGGTCGTCGGGGCCGGCGGCAACGGCGACGGCACCATGGACGCCGGGAACATCCTCAAGCCCCGCCTCGCCCGCGGCGAGCTGCACCTCATCGGCGCGACGACGCTGAAGGAGTACCGCACGATCGAGAAGGACGCCGCCCTCGAGCGCCGCTTCCAGCCCGTCACGGTGCCCGAGCCGAGCGTCGACGACGCCGTGCTCATCCTCACCGGGCTCGCCCCGCGCTACGAGGAGCACCACGGCGTCGCCTACGCGCCGGAAGCCCTGCGCGCGGCCGTCGAGCTGTCGGCGCGCTACGTCAGCGACAGGTTCCTGCCCGACAAGGCGATCGACCTGATCGACCAGGCCGGCGCCCGTCGTCGCCTGCGCCTCGGCGGCCGGGTCGACACCGCGGCGCTCCAGGCCCGGCTCGCCGAGCTCGAGTCGTCGAAGCACGCCGCGGTCGCCGCGGAGCGCTACGAGGAGGCGTCGCACCTGCGCGACGAGATCGAGGCCGTGCAGGAGTCGCTGGCCGCGGCGGTCGGGAGCGGTCACGCCGACAGCACGGCGGCGGTCGGCACGGAGGCGGTCGGCACGGAGATCACCGCGGCGGACGTCGCCGAGATGGCCGCCCGCGCCACGGGCATCCCGGTCGCGCGCCTCACCGACGGCGACCGCTCGCGGCTCGCCCTGCTCGAGCAGGAGCTGCACGCCCGGGTGGTCGGCCAGGACGACGCGGTCACCGCGATCGCCAAGTCGGTGCGGCGCAGCCGGACGGGCCTCGGCGACCCCGCCCGCCCGACCGGGTCGTTCCTCTTCCTCGGGCCGACCGGCGTCGGCAAGACCGAGCTGGCGAAGGCCCTGGCCGAGTCGCTCTTCGGCGACGAGGGCGCGATGATCCGGCTCGACATGAGCGAGTACGGCGAGCGCCACACGGTGAGCCGCCTGGTCGGCTCCCCTCCCGGCTACGTCGGCTACGACGAGGCCGGCCAGCTGACCGAGCGCGTGCGGCGGAACCCGTACTCGGTGATCCTGCTCGACGAGATCGAGAAGGCGCACCCCGACGTGTTCAACCTGCTGCTCCAGGTGCTCGACGACGGGCGGCTGACCGACGGCCAGGGCCGCACGGTCGACTTCCGCAACACGGTCGTCGTGATGACGTCGAACCTCGGCTCGGAGTTCCTCGCCTCGCGCGGCGGAGCCCTCGGCTTCACGCCGGCCGGGCCCGTCGGCTCCGACCCCGCGGCCGGGAACGGCTTCGGGTCGGAGAAGGCGCTGCGCGACCGCGTCATGGGCAAGCTGCGGGAGGCGATGCGGCCCGAGTTCCTCAACCGCATCGACGAGATCGTGCTCTTCCGCAAGCTCGACCGGGCGCAGCTGCGCGACATCGTGCGCCTGCTGCTCGGGGCGACCTCGCGTCGCCTCCAGGCCCAGGGCATCGCGGTCGAGATCGACGACGCGGCCACCGACTGGATCGTCGACCACGGCTACGAGCCCGAGTTCGGCGCCCGGCCGCTGCGCCGCACGATCCAGCGCGAGGTCGACGACCGGCTCGCCGACCTGATGGTCTCCGGCGCGGTCGCGGCCGGCGGGCACGTGCTGGTCAGCGTCGGAGGCGACGGCGAGCTCGTCGCCCGCCCTGTCGCGGCGGAGGTCGCGAGCGCGGCCTAGCCGCGGGGCGGCTGCGGCTACGGCTGCGGGACTGCGGAGGCGCGGTGTCGGTCTGACCGGCACCGCGCCTCCCTGCGTCCGCCGCCGTGACCCTGCTCTCGCGCTCTCTTCTCAAATTTGAGCGTGATCCGCCGGATGACGAGGCCGGAGCCGCGCCACCCGGCTCCTCGACGACGGATCTCTCTCGCATTCCCCGTGTCCCTGCATCAGACAGCCGCCGACCTTGTGACGTTCCTGGTTTTAATGTCAGGGTATGTATGCACGATCGAGGATCGGTCGAGCAGACAGGAACGGGTGATCATGACCAGTGTCAGCAGCATCGGGACGACCGTCGGGCGGAGCCTGGCCACCCTCGCGACCACGGGAGCGCTCGTGCTCGGCGCGGGGCTCGCACCTGCGGTCGCCGCTCCCGCCCCGGCGTCGACCCCGACCGCGACCTCGACGTCGACATCGACGTCGACCTCGGAGTCGGCCACCACGGCCGCGACCACCGGCACGGAGGCGGAGTCCGGCATGATGCCGGCCGGCGAGTTCTCCACCCTCGGATCGACGTACGTGGGCGGCGGGTACTTCGAGTGGGGCGTGACGTCCTCCACCGTGTACGCCAAGTACCAGCACTACTCGAGGACGCACCGGGCCACGGCCTGCGCGAACGGGCAGACGCAGTGCCTGCGCTCGGGCAACGCGGCACCGTCCTACCTCGCCAGCGCGGTGAGGGCGAAGAGCAAGAGCAACAACACGGCGTGGTGGGCGGTCCTCTGACCCGTCGGCGCACGGGCGCCACGACGGTGATCGCCGTCGTGGCGGCCTACGCGCTCGCCGCGGGCGTCGCCCTGGCCGCCGCCGAGGGCCAGGACATCTGGGGAAGCGGCGGGAGCGGCGGCCGGGGCACCGGGGTCGTCGTCCTGGAGACGCCGCCGGACCTCGGGCACGACGCGACACGGCAGGAACTCCTCCGGGCGGTGACGTCGACGGGCGACCAGGTCGCCCGCATGACCCCGGACGACTCGCCCGGCGCTGGTGTCGGCGACTCGCTCGTCCATCCCCTGACCGGCGGAGCCGGGCAGCCCCTGGGCCCCTGGGTGCGATGGACCCTCGCCGACCACGACTCCTGGCTCGACCTCGACCCCCGCGGCTTCTACGTGACCGACGCGGACGACCCGAGCCCCCTCCTCGCCGCTCTCGACAGCGCCGGCTTCACCGCGGCGGACGCGACGGTGGGGCCTCTCGACGAGCTCCGGGCGCTGGTCACGGTGCCCTCCGTCGCCGGGCTGCTCGTGACGGTGATGCTCGTCGCCCTCGGTGCGGCCGGCGTCGAGGCCGAGCGCGGCCGCCGACGCCGCCTGGTCTGCGCGCTCGTCGGGTGGACCCGACGACGTGCCCTCGTCGCCGAGCTCCGGGAGGCAGCATCGCCCCTGGCAGGAGCGGCCCTCGGCTCGGTGCTGCTCGTGCTGGCTCTCTGGTGGAGCGTCGGCGGGCTCCGGAGACCCGAGTTCGTCCTGCCCGTGATCGCTCTGATCTGGGGCGGAACGACAGCGTGGCTGCTCCTCTGTCGAGCGACGGCGGCGCACGGACCCCGGCCGTCGAGGCTGCTCTCAGCCAGCACCGGAGCAGGGAGCCGCCGGCGTGCGCTCGTCGTGCCGATCGCGCTGCACGTCGCCCTCGTCGCGGTCGTGGCGGGCGAGGTCGCCCTCGGCCAGCGCGCCGCCGACGCCGCCGACCGTGTCGCGACCTCCTCCGCGGCGCAGCTCGACCTGCACGAGGGGTCCGTGCTCAGCGTCGGCCTCGCCGGCGCTGACGACCGCGAGTTCGACCGGGCGCTCGCCCGGGTGGCCCGTGACGAGATCGCCTCCGGCAGGGCGACGATGGGCGACCCCGACACCGTTCCCGGCGCGCTCGTCACCGCCCGGGTCGGGACCCGCACCGGCACCGGCGCCGAGACCGGCGAGCCGCACGGCGACGGGGACGACGTCGTCGTCGTGCGGACCGCAGGCGACCCCGAGGCGGCACGGGCCCTCGCCGCCGACGTCGTCGCCTACCTCCGGATGGTCTGGACCACGACCGGCGACGTGCTGCCTCCGCTCGGCGCTCGCCTCGAGACCCTGCCGCCCGGCGTCGTCGTGCCCGACCCCGCGACCCTGCGCCTCTCCCCCGTCGACGGGCCGCCGACCGTGATCGTCGAGGTGCCCCTGGTGCACCTGCCCGACGACGTGCTGGCGACCGCCGCCTTCAACGGCCGGGTGGTCTTCGACGACCGCACCTCGGTGGAGGCGGCCCTCGACGACGTCGGCGTGCTGCCCCTCGTCCACGGGTGGGAGACCGTCGGTGACGGCTACGCCCGCGCCGCCCGCGAGGTGCTCGCCGAGCAGCGCCTCGTCGTCCTCGCGGCGGGGCTCGGCGGGCTCGCCCTCGCGGCCGGGCTCGTCGTGGCGACGACGGCGCACGTCACGCGCACCCGTCGGCGTCGGCTGCTCCTCGCGACCGTCGGACGCTCGGACTGGTCGGTCGACCTCCCCCACGTCGTCGTCGGCGCCGGCCTCACCACCGCCGCCTGCGCGCTCGGTCTCACGGTCGCGCGGCCCGACGGCCCTGCCGACGCCCTCGTCGTCACCGGCGCGGCCGTCGGGCTGCACGTCGCCCTCGCGGGCGCGGCGCTCCTCGCCGCCCGACGCCGCCTCGCACGCCCGTCCCCCACCGCCGCCGCCCTGCCCTCCGAGGAGACCCCGTGACCCACCCGCACCGAGGCCGGCCGACGCCGGTGCCGACGACCGCCACCGCGCCTCCCGGGCCTCCCGCACCGTCCCGAGGGCCGACCGCCCCCCTCGTCGTGGCGGGCCTCGGTCTGCGGACAAGGCGCCGGGACCTGTGGCGCGGCCTCGACCTGACGGCCGAGCCGGGTGCCGCGGTGGCGGTGACGGGGCCGAACGGCAGCGGGAAGTCGTCCCTACTGGCGTGCATCGCGGGTCTCCGGGCCCCGACCACGGGGACCGTGACGGTCGCGGGCTCCGCCGTCGGCACGGCGGGGAGCCGCGCCCTGCGCCGACACCTCCGTGAGACGTGCGGCGTCCTGCTGCAGCACGGCAGCCTGGTGCCGGAGTGGACCGTCCGCGAGAACGTCGACGTCGTACGCCCGCACGGGGTCAGCCGCGAGACGAGACGGGCGCGGGGGCGAGCCGCGCTGCGTCGACTGCAGCTCGACGGACGGGGCGACGACGTCACCGGCCACCTCAGCGGCGGTGAGCAGCAGCGGGTGGCCGCCGCGCGCCTCCTCGTCCACCGCCCCGCGCTCGTGGTGGCCGACGAACCGACCTCGGCGCTCGACGCCGCGGGGCGCGAGCTGGTGCTCGACGCCCTCGACGAGCTGCGCCGGGAGGGCACCGTCGTGGTCGTCGCGACCCACGACCCCGTCGTCGCGGAGTGGTGCGACGTGGTCGTCGAGCTGGGAGGCGCGGATCAGGTCGCTCGCGCGGCCGCGGGCGTATCGTCGGGGGCATGAGCGCAACCGACGACACCACCCCGTCCACCGCCCCCGACGGATCCACCGAGATCACCGACGAGCAGGCGAAGTACACCGAGGAGCTCCCCGACGGCAAGAAGGCCGGGCTCGTCGACGACGACAAGGACTCGGAGTCGACCGACAACTAGTCGACGGCCCCCGCCCCACCACGCCAGAGCGGCGTCGCCCCGACGAGGGCGGCGCCGCTCTCGTGCGCTCGCGGCAGCCGCCCGCCGCCACTGCCCGCCGTCCGCCGCCCGCCGCCCGCCTCACCGTGACGAACCACGTCCTCGCAGCGGAACCCCGCCGCGGCGTGGTTCGGGGGCGAGGACGTGGTTCGTGACCGCGGCGGTCACGCCACGGGCGGCTCGTCCCACCCCGTCTGCGGCGTGCGGCAGTCCTCGCGGAAGACGTACTGCGAGATCCGCCGCCGCTCGTCGCTGACCCAGTCGATCGCCGGGCGCACCCGCTCGGGAGGCACGTGGCCGATCCGGTACACGGCCATCAGCTCGAGGTCGTCGGGCACCGCCAGCAGCCGCTCGACCTGCGCCCAGCGCTCGGGCCGCTCCATCGGGAACGACACGAACTGGGACGTCGCCGACGCGGTGCTCTACGTGCTCGGCATGCCGGCGCGCAGCGAGATCCGCGAGCTCGTCGTGACCCACCCCGAGGAGGACAGCTGGCCCTGAGCACCACTCGCTTTCTTCCACGACGCGGAGCGGCCGGTCCACCCCCTCGCCCCGGTCGGGGGTCACGTCTACCGTTGCTCTCACGCAGGCGATCGGAGGCCCGAACCCCGGTCGCCACGGCAGGCCCGAGCCCGAACGACGGTCCGTCGACGCGTCGCTGCGAGACCTGGACCCTCGCGGCCGGAACGCCCTCCCCTGCCCCACCCGTGGCGGAGGAGGGCGTTCCTCTGTGCGGGCGGTCGCGCACGAGACCGAGCGCGCGCTCAGCATGGGAGATATGCGGTGTGTAGCATTCCGGTCAGCGTGCCGCCTCGGCACGCCTGACCCAAGGAGCACCATGCCCCCGAAGAAAGCCTGCCTCGCGACGATCGGCGCCACCGGCGTCGTCCTCGCCTCCCTCGTCGCCGGCCCGGCGTTCGCCGCGCCCGCGCCGACCGCCGGCGCCGCCACCGCGGCCGCCGCCAGCTCGATCGACACCAGCGGGACGGCCGAGCGCCCCGCGGTCACCGTCGTGTCGATCAGCGACGGCGCCGTCGACGTCGCCGTCCAGGGCGCACCGGACGCCTTCGTCGTGTTCACGAACGAGCGAGGGGTCGAGACCCGCGTCCTGCTCGACGGCACGGGCCGCGGCACCGTGTCGATCCGCATCGCCAACGAGCGCGAGAACCACTTCGAGGTGCGCTCCGTCGTCGGGGGCGTGCCGTACCTCTCGCAGTGGAGCGTCGACCCGCGGTCCGACGTCGACCCCGGCACTCCCGCCGACCCGGAGCTCCCGGTCGACCCGGAGCAGCCCGTCGGCCCCGAGCAGCCCGGGGCGCCCGGCGACGGCCTCGCCTCGTGGTCGGTGTCCGCCTTCCAGGGCGGCTGGGCCCAGCTGGCCCTCACCGGCCCCGCCGGTCACACCTTCGGCATCTACGACGCCGACGGCCGCTTCGCGTTCAGCGGCAGCTTCGGCACCGACGGCACGTCGCGCGCCTCCCTCGAGGCGGCGGACGGCACCTCGACGTCGTACACGCTGAAGGTCCGTCAGGGCACGACGGTCGTCGAGAGCCACGATGTCGTCCTGGACCGCACCGGGACCGGCCCGGTCGCGCCGGTCGACCCGATCGACCCCGTCGACCCGATCGATCCGGTCGACCCGGTCGACCCCGTCGATCCGGTCGACCCGGTCGACCCCGTCGACCCCGTCGACCCCGTCGATCCCGTCGAGCCGGGGACGCCCGCTCCCGGCGACGTCGTCGTGGGCGACATCGTCGACGGCCGGGCCTCGGTGACCGTCCACGGCTCGTCGTTCGCGAGCTTCATGATCACCGACGCGCGCGGTCGTTTCGTGACGGGCAGCTGGCTGCGGGGCACGTCGATCACGCTCGACCTGGCCGCTCCGGCGGGCGTCGTGACGACCTACACGCTCAGCATGGGCGACCTGCCCGAGCCGGTGCAGTTCTCCATCGACGCTCGCTGACCCTCGGCGCTCTGCTCCCGAGAACCCCCTTCTCGCACGGGAACCCTGCCGCGGCGGGGTTCGCGTGCGAGGAGGGGGTGTCGGTGCGAGGACGGGTGCCGTGGCCGGGTCAGACGTGCAGGCCGTAGCTGGAGTCGACCTGCGTGCCGCCGTCGAGGTCACGCCCGACCCGCTCGCCGCGGGCGGCGAGCACCCCGTCGAGCACCTCCCGCGTGTTACCCCACACCTCGTCGAGCGTGACGGCGTCGACCACGCTCGCGTCGTGCTCGCAGCGCTCCGCCGTCCACCCCACCTGCGTGATGTCGGCGCCGCACACCGGGCAGGCCGTCGTGTACGCCATGGCGACGCGGTGCCGCGTGCGCCCCAGGGCGCCCGCGTTGATCACGTTGCCGAACCAGAACACCGAGCTCGTCGCCGTGCCCACCGCCTCGGCCACGTGCCGGGGCCCGCTGTCGTCGGCGACGACGACGTCGACCGACGCGAGCACCCCGACGAGGTCGGAGAGGCTCAGCTGACCGGCGAGCGAGCCCACCAGGGAGGCGCGGCGAGGCTCCCGCGCACGGGCCGCCGCCACGACGTGGTCGGCCAGGGCCACGTCCTCCCCGTCGCCGACGACGACGACCCGCACGCCGTGGTGCGCGAGCCGGGCCGCGAGGTGACCGAAGCGGTCGGGCGACCAGCGCCTCCTCGGGTCGCTCGCCCCGGGATGGAGCGCGACCACCGGGCGACCGTCACCGCCGGCGCCGGAACGGCCGAGCAGCTCGGCACCGCGCTCGAGCTCGGCCGGGGTCGGGGTCAGCACCGCGCCTCCCACAGGGGCCGCCCCGGCGAGCGCGACGACCTCGAGGGCCCGCAGCACCTCGTGCTGGTAGTAGACGTACGGGATGGTGCGCTCGAGGGGCACCGCGTCGGAGGTGCGGGTGCCGATCGTGTGCCGTGCCCCGAGCCGCAGCAGGAAGGGGTTCGAGTTGCGCCCGCCGCCGTGCACCTGCACGGCGAGGTCGTAGCCCCGGGCGCGGTGCCGCTCGACGGAGCGCTCGGTGGCGGCGTCGTCGACCTCGGTGCCCGACGCGTCGCCCACGCCCGGCACGACCGGCAGCACGTCGACCTCGTCGACGACGTCGGGCCGCCCCGCCAGGAGCGCGCGGTGCACGGGCGACCCGAGCAGGGTCACCGAGGCGCCCGGGTAGCTCGCCCTCAGCGCGGCGATCGCCGGCAGCGCGAACACGAGGTCGCCGAGCCCGCCGCCGCGCAGCACGGCGATGCGCCGCACGTCGGGGAAGGGCTCGCCGAGGGGCGGGAGTCCGGGGATCGTCTGGCGTCGGTCGGGGCTCACGAGGGTCCTCTCTCTGGTGGCTGCTCCCTGCCCGGGCGCGCCCGGGCTCAAACGGGCGCGCCGCCGGGCGCGCCGCCGCCGGGGCGTCGAGACGACGCGTCGTGGGCCCTGCGAGCCGCCGAGACGACTCGTCGTGGGCCCTGCGAGCCGCCGAGGGGCCAGGTGGAGGCACTTCGCCGCCACGGCGCAGCAACGGCCGCCGCGGCAGCGGCAGCCGCGGCAGCCGCGCTAGTGCGCTCGCTCGAGCGTCTCGCTGGGGTACTCGCCGAACTTCTCGGCGTAGGCCGCCGCGAACCGGCCCGCGTGCGCGAAGCCCCAGTGCTTCGCGACCTCGGCGACCGACGTGCGGTGCGGGTCGCTGACGAGGAGCTCCTCGCGGATGCGGTCGAGCCGGAGCGCGCGGATGTAGCCGTTCGGCGTCGTGCCCACGTGCTTCTGGAACGCCTGCTGCAGCGCCCGCACGCTGACGTGGGCCACCTCGGCGAGGTCGACCGAGGTCAGCGGCAGCTGCACGTGGGCGTGCACGTGCTCGATGGCGGCGCGCACGTGGGCGTTGCGCGGCAGGAGCAGCTCGTCGGGCAGGGGCGAGCCCTGCTGCGGGTAGAGCTCCATCAGGGCGATCGCGCCGAGGCGGCCCATCTCGGCCTGCAGCAGCGGGCTCGCCTCGCCGTCGAGCACGCTGCGCGAGATCAGCGTGACGCTGTTGCGCCAGAGCGCCATCGCCTGCTGCCGCGGCTCGACGGCGTGGTCGAAGCGGAGCTGCGCGGGCGTGAAGCCACGCTCGGCCGCGAGGTCGTGCACGGTCTGGCGGTTGATCTGCACCAGCCGCTGGTCGTAGTCGGAGAACGCGAAGCGGAACGGCACCGACGGCCAGAGCCGGGGCTGCCCGGCCTCGAGCCGGATCTCGTCGGGCCCGACGTCGAGCGTGCCCTGGCCGCGGGTGATCCACTGCATGACGTAGTCGTCGCCGGGCGGCATCTCGCCCTCGATGCGGCCCTCGAAGCGCACCGCCCGCAGGCTCATGAACTGGTCGCCGGCCGACGAGTACCGGTAGGAGAAGGGCGCGTCGGAACGCTCGGCGCGCCACTCGATCCCCTCGTACGCGTGAGCGAGGGTGTCGCGGGCTTCGTCGAGGTCGTCACCGTGGGCGTCGACGCGGAAGCGTCGCTCGTCGTAGTCGTCTGTCATCCGCGATGGATCGTGCCACGAGCCACCGACACTGCTGGCGCGCTGTCCGGATAGCGCACCGGGCCGCACCCCTCGGGCACCGGCCTCGCCGTGGCGGCACCCCGGGGAGTCGCCTCAGAAGTCGGTCGCGCCGACGCCCGTCTCGTAGACGGCGAGCAGCATCGCCGCGGCCGTCCTGGCGTCGCGCGTCGGCCCGTCCGGCCCCATGACCGGGGCCTCCATGAGGGCGCCCTCGATCATCAGCACGATCGCGTGGCCGAGGGGCGGCGGGTAGCCGCCCTCACGGCAGAGGCGGTCGACGAGACGGGAGAGCTCGAGGACGTGCCGCTCGGCGGTCTCGACGTCGCCGCCGGCGTGGAGGCACGGGCACGGCGGGGCGGCCGTGTGGTCGGAGGCGATGAAGCTGAAGAGGGAGAGGACCCGGTCGCGCGGGTCGGCCACGGTGCCGCTGAACGTCTCCATCGCCCGGAGCCAGACGGCGTGCGCGTCGGTCTCGGGATGGTCGAGGAGGGTGTCGGTGGATGTCAGGACATCACGCTTTCCGGGGTTCGCGGGGGAGCCCTCACTGTAGGCGGGGCCGGTGACCGCACGGTCAGGGGACGCCGCGACTGTCCGGTCTCGGTCTCCGCGGCGCTCCCGGGCGTCCGGTTTGCGACGCCGCCGTCGGGCCGACGTCAAGGGGGGAGATCGGGGGGCAGGCGCGCCGTAGTCTCGGCGGACCGGTCCCCGACTCCGGGCGGCGCCTCCCCGAGGCACGTCGCGCACCACGTCATCGACGTGCTCGACCGTCGCACCCCGATCCCCGCCCCGCTCCTCGCCCGGGCACCACCGAACGGACCCCCATGAGCATCCCCGTCTCCGTCACCGACATGCCCGTCACCGAGCCGATCGACATGGTCGCCGTGCTCGCGCAGCTCGCCGACGCCGCGTGACCCGCCCCGTCGACGACGCCGCGGGCCGCGCCCGCACCCCCAGCCGCGCCGAGCTCGCCGCCCTCCAGCCCGAGCAGCTCGTGGCCGTGCTCCGTGCGCGGCTGCTGGTGCCCGAGCTCACGGCCGGCTCGAGCCGCGCCCGCACGACGCAGGGCAGCGGCGCGCGCCGCTAGGCCGCACCGCGCCTCCGCGCGGGCTCCCCTCCGCGACTCACCCCTCCCTGCGGGAACCCCCTCTCAGCTCCCTTCTGACCTGCAAATGCCGACCGTAGAGATCCTGATCACCGGATTCCCCGTCATCAGACGGGCGGATCGGGGCACCTGGTCGGCAAGTGCGCCTCCCGCGCGACGTCGGTGACGGGGAGGGGCCGCGGCCTGGTTGGCTCGGGGCATGACGCGCACCCTCATCCTCGGCGGGACGGCCTGGCTGGGCCGCGAGATCGCGGCGGCCGCCGTCGCGCGGGGCGGCGAGGTCGTGTGCCTGGCCCGCGGTGAGTCCGGCACCGTCGCCGAGGGAGCCCGCCTCGTCCGTGCCGACCGCCGCGACCCGGCCGCGTACGACGAGCTCGTCGGCGAGTGGGACGACGTGGTCGAGCTGTCGTCCGACCCGGCCCTCGTGGGGCCGGCCCTCCGTGCGCTGGCCGACCGCGCCTCCCACTGGACCCTCGTGTCGAGCGTCTCCGTCTACGCCGACACCGCGACCCCGGGGGCCGACGAGTCCGCCGAGCTCGTCGACCCCGTCGACACCTCTCGCTACGCCGACGCGAAGGTCGCGGCCGAGCGGGAGTCGGCGGGCCGGCTGGGCGACCGCCTGCTCGTCGTGCGCCCCGGCCTCGTCGTCGGGCCCGGCGACCCCAGCGACCGGTTCGGCTGGTGGCCCGGGCGGATGCACCGCGGCGGCCGGGTCGTCGTGCCGACCACGGAGGGGCGCTGGGTGCAGGCCGTCGACGTCGCCGACCTCGCCGCGTTCGTCGAGCGGGCGGGGCGCGAGGGGGTCGTCGGCACCGTCGACGCGGTGGGCGAGCCGGTGCCGCTCGAGGAGTTCCTGCGGGAGGCGCGGGTCGCGGTGGGCTCGCAGGCTGCGGTCTCCGGGGCGGTCGCCGCCGGGGCGGTCGGCCCCGGGGCGGCGCTCGAGCTCGTGACCGTCGACGACGCGACCCTGCTCGCCGCCGGCGTCTCGTGGTGGGCCGGGCCGCGGTCGCTGCCGCTCTGGCTGCCGCTCGACGCCGGCGGCTTCGTGCGGCGGAGCGGGGCGGCGTACGTCGCGGCGGGCGGGGTACGACGGCCGCTGCACGAGACCGTCGAGCGGGTGCTCGCCGACGAGCTGGCCCGGGGGCGCGACCGCCCGCGCCGCGCCGGGCTCGACCCGGCGGACGAGGCCGCGGTGCTCGCCGTCGTCGACGCTCGGGTCGCGCCGCGGGGGTAGGGGCGGGTCGCGGGTGCGGGCGCGGGCGTAGGGGCGGGGTGCGGGCGCGGGCGCGGGTGCGGGTGCGGGTGCGGGTGCGGCTGGCCGACGGCGCGGCTCGCCGGACGAAATGCGAGAGCGATCCGACCTCTCGACCCGCGACTCCCGCCTGCCCTGGGTCGCCCCCGGCGGATCGCTCTCAAATTTGAGAGATCGGGGTCGTCAGCTCTCGCTTCCGAGAGTGATCGGCGGCGTCAGCTCCCGGACACGAGCAGTATCCGGCCGGGAACCGTCCCTCCCCAGGGCGTCCACCGGTCGGTGGATGCACCGTCCTCCGACCGGTCGTGCCGACCGGGTCGGCGCCCGGCGAGGCTGGGGGCATGACCACACAACCCGCCGTGCGCGTGCGCGGCCTCACCAAGTCGTACGGCGACCGGCCCGTACTGCACGGCCTCTCGTTCGACGTGCGGGCCGGCGAGACCGTCGCCGTTCTCGGCCCGAACGGCGCCGGCAAGTCGACCACCGTCGAGATCCTCGAGGGGCACCGTCGCCGCACCGGGGGCGAGGTCGCCGTGCTCGGGGTCGACCCCGCCCGGGCCGACCGCTCCTGGCGTGCCCGCGTCGGCGTCGTGCTGCAGTCCAGCGGCGGCGACGGCAGCTCGACGGTGCGCGAGATCGTCCGCAGCACCGCCCTCGCCTACCCCGCGCCCCGCGACGCCGACGAGGTGATCGCTGCGGTGGGCCTGACCGCCCAGGCCGGCCAGCGCCTCCGGAGCCTCTCGGGCGGTCAGCGTCGACGCGTCGACGTCGCGCTCGGCATCGTGGGCCGGCCCGAGGTGCTGTTCCTCGACGAGCCGACCACGGGCTTCGACCCGGAGGCGCGGAGGGCCTTCTGGGGCGTGGTCCGGTCGCTCTCCGACACGGGCACGAGCATCGTGCTCACCACCCACTACCTCGACGAGGCGGCGCAGCTCAGCGACCGGGTCGTCGTGGTCGCGGCCGGCCGCGTGGTCGCCGAGGGCACGCCCGACACGCTGGGCGGGCCGGAGGCACGCACGCCGCACGTGCGCTGGACGGGCCCCGACGGGCGCGCGCACGACGTGACGACGGCGGAGCCCGCCGCGCTGGTCGCGCGCCTGGTGGCCGACGGCGGCGAGCCCGCCGGACTCGAGGTCGTGCGGCCGACCCTGGAGGACGTCTACCTCGGGCTCGTCGCCGAGCCCGAGCCGGTCGACGCGGCGGGCGCGACGGCTGCACCCGCCCCCGACCGCGCCGGCACCGCCGGCACCGCCGGCACTGCCCCGATCGTCACGGAGGAGGCGCGATGACCGTCCTGACGCTGGGCCTCGACCGTGCCCGCACCGAGGTGCGCACCTTCTTCCGAGCCGGCGACACCGTCCTGTTCACCTTCGCCTTCCCGGTGATCATGCTGCTCGTCTTCTCGACGGCGTTCAGCGAGCTGCCCGACTTCGGCGAGGCGCCCGACGGCTCGGTCGTGGACGCCGCGACCTACTACCTGCCCGGCATGATCGCCTCGGGCGTGCTGCTGATCGGCGTCCAGTCACTCGCGGTCGACATCGCGGGCGAGCGCGCCGACGGCACGATGAAGCGCCTGGCGAGCACGCCGCTGCCGGTCGCGTCGTGGTTCCTCGGCAAGATCGGGCAGGTGCTCGTCACCGGTGCGCTCCAGCTGGTGCTGCTGCTCGCGGTCGCCGCGCTGGCGTTCGGCGTCGACCTGCCGACCGACCCGGGCACCTGGGCCCGGTTCGCCGGCATCTGGCTGCTCGGGCTGGCCACGACGTCGCTGCTCGGCGTCGCCCTCTCGCGCCTCCCCCGCTCCGGTCGCAGCGCGACCGCCGTGATCGTGCCCATCACCGTCGTGCTGCAGTTCGTCTCGGGCGTCTACCTGCCCTTCTCGCAGCTGCCCGGCTGGCTGCAGTCGGTGGCCTCGGCCTTCCCGCTGCGCTGGCTGGCGCAGGGCGCCCGCAGCGTCTTCCTGCCGCCGGAGTTCGCGGCGGCAGAGCCCTCGGGCAGCTGGGACCTGCCGTCGGTGGTGCTGTGGCTCGGCGTCTGGCTGGTGGTCGGGCTCGTGGTCACGCTCGTGACCTTCCGCTGGATCCGGCAGGATGACTGACGACCGACCCGGCCGACCACGCCGGGCCCGCCGACCCGACCGACCCGAGGGGGCCGCGTGAACGACCACACCGGCGACACGGCCCCGACGAGGGCGCCCGCAGGGGCGCCCGCCGGGTCGCTGGCCGGGTCGCCCGCGGGCTCGCCGGTGCGGGGCGGCGCCCTGCGGGGCGGTGCCCTCCGCGGCTGGGACGCCGGGGCCGCGCTCACGCTCGTTGCCCTGGCCGTGCTCGCCCTCGTGTCGGAGGACGTCTCGCGCGTGCCGGGCACGGCCGGCCCGGCCCTCGGCGCCTTCGTCGGCGTGTGGATCGGCGCGGTGCGCCCCGTGCTCGCGGCGCGGGCGGCCGATCGCGGCCCGCGGGGCTCCGGGGGCCCCGCCCGCCCCGGGCACCCGGCGCGCCCCGACCGTCCGGGCCCGCGGGCCCTCGTCGCCGCCGCGCTCGTCGTGCTCGTCGCCGGGGCCCTGACCGCCGCCTCCCCCCAGCTCGCCACGGCGCAGGCCTTCCTCATGCCCGTGCTCTGGGCGCTGCTGCCGTCGGTGCGGAGCGCGATCGCCGGCAACGTCGCCCTGGTCGCCGCCGTGACGGCCGGCTTCGTGCTCGCCCTCGGCCCGACGGCCGAGACCGTCCGCACCGCCGCCACCAGCGAGGTGCTCTCGCTCGCCTTCAGCATCGCGCTGGGCCTCTGGATCACGAGCATCGCCCACGCCGGCGCCGAGCGGGCCCGGCTGCTCGCCGAGCTCGAGGACGCCCAGGGCGAGCTGGCGGCCCGCGCCCGCGACGTCGGCACGAGCGCCGAGCGCGAACGGCTCTCGCGCGACCTGCACGACACCGTGGCGCAGAGCCTCACGGGCGTGGTGCTGCTCGCGCAGCAGGCGCGCAGCGCGCTCGTCGCCGGCGACCTGACGACGGCCGGCGAACGGCTCGACGTGGTCGAGGAGGCAGCCCGGGAGGCGCTGACCGAGACCCGTGCGCTGGTCGCGGCCACCGCCTCCCCCGGCCCCGCCGCAACCGACCTCGGCACGACGCTGCAGCGGCTCGGGGCGCGCTTCGCCCGCGAGACGGGCATCGACGTCGACGTGCGGGTCGAGCTCGCCGCCGGAGCCGCCGGAGTCGCCGGAGTCGCCGGGGCCCTGGCCCGCGAGCACGAGGTCGTCGTGGTGCGCTGTGCCCAGGAGGCGCTGTCGAACGTGCGTCGGCACAGCGGCTCCGCGACCGCTCGCGTCGTGCTGCGGCGCGACGGCGACGACGCGGTGCTCACGGTCGTCGACGTCGGAACGGGCTTCGACCCGGCCCTCGCCCGCGAAGGGTTCGGGCTGGAGGGGCTGGCCGAGCGCCTCGCCCTCGCCGGCGGCTCGCTCGACCTGCAGAGCGGCGCGGGCGGCACGACCCTGACGGCCCGGCTGCCGCTCGCGGCGGTGGCGGCGTGAGCGCGGCACCGGGCGGAGGCGCGGGCGCAGCGCCCGAGACCGCCCCCGACGCCCGCCCCGCCACCCGGACGCTCGTCGTCGACGACCACCCGATCGTGCGACAGGGCATCGTCGCCCTGCTCGCGGGGGCCGACGACTTCGCAGTCGTGGGCCAGGCGGCCGACGGCGCGGAGGCCGTGCGGCTCTCGGCGGAGCTCGCCCCCGACCTCGTCGTCATGGACCTGCGGATGCCCGGCGTCGACGGGGTCGCCGCCACCCGCCAGGTGCTGCTCGACCGGCCTCAGGCCCGCGTCGTCGTGCTGACGACCTACGAGACCGACGACTCCATCCTCTCCGCGATCGAGGCCGGCGCCAGCGGATACCTGCTCAAGGCGGCGCCCGAGGCGGAGCTGCTCGCGGGACTCCGCGCCGTGGTCGCCGGGCAGGTCGCCCTCGCGCCGTCGATGGCGGCGCTGCTCGTCACCCGGGCCCGGACGCCCGCCCCGGGCACCGACGCCGCCGCGAGCCCCCTCACCGCCCGCGAGACGCAGGTGCTCGACCTCGTCGCGGCCGGCTGCTCGAACCCCGAGATCGGCCGTCGCCTCTTCATCGGGGAGGCGACGGTCAAGACGCACCTCCTCCACGTGTTCGAGAAGCTGGGGGTCGCCGACCGGACGCGCGCGGTGACGCTCGCCCTCGAGCGCGGCTGGCTGCCCCGGGCGGAGTGACGGGCGTCGGGCGTCGCTCGTCGCTCGTCGCCGGCCCCCGGTCGCTCGGGGCTCGGGGCTGAGGGCTCGTCGCCCGCCGCCCGGCTCCCGTCGCTCGGCCTGTCCGATCTGCGCGCAGTGCGCCTGCGGAGCCCCGCCGGGCCGCCGGTCGCCGCTAGGTTCGAGGCGCAGGCGCCCCCGGCCACGGGGGCCCGACGGCGGGGGCCCGAACCCGACCGGGCAGCGCCCGCGACGACACGGAGGCCCTGATGACGCGGTCGACCACCACCCCGCCCCCTCGGCGCGGCGCCTCCGAGCTCTTCTGGTCGGCGGCGCGGCCCGTGCTCCGGCTCCAGCTCGAGCAGTTCCGACGGGCGATCCGGGCTGGGACCTTCCCGGCTGCGCCCGATCCCACGACAGACGTCGTCACCGACGTCTCGGCGGACCGCGTCGCCTGGGTCGGGAGCACCGCCTCCCCCCGGTTCGGCGTCGTCGACGAGGCCCTCACGACCTTGAGCCGCCTGGCCGCGACGGTGTCGGCGGCCCGCGGGCGGCCCTTCGCCTGGGTCGACGGCGGCGGCGGGGTGCTGACGGTCGGCGAGGCCGCGGCACGGTGCGCCGCGGAGTCGGCCGACGTCGACGCGACGGTGGTGGCGCTGGGCTTCAGCGACGTGCTGCTGATGACGTCGGTGCGCGACTGGACCGCGGGCCTCGACGTGCTGCTCGACCGGGCCCGCCGCACCGGCACCGTGCTCAGCCCCGTGATCGTCGGCGGCATCCCGCCGATGGACCGCTTCCGCCAGACGCCGCGGTGGGGCCGCGAGCGCATCCGGCACCAGGTGCAGCGCCTGAACGAGGCGAGCGTGAGGCTTGTCCGCGACCGCGGCGACTGCGTGTTCGTGCCCTTCCCCGACCCCGACGTCGGCGACGCGCGCCTGGGCGACGAGCTCTACTCGTGGTCGCGGGTGCACCAGCTCTGGGCGGCGGCGCTCGCCCCCGAGCTCACCCGCATCCTCGACGAGGACGCCTGAGCCGCGTCCCGCGCGCTCGCCCGCCCGCTCGCCCGCTCGCTGTGCCGAGGAACCACGTCCTCGCACCCGAACCACGCCGCGGCGTGGTTCCCCGGCGAAGACGTGGTGCGTCACCCGGCGGCCCCCGCCCGCGTGGCCGAACCGACCCACGACGGCTGGACGGTGTGCTCCCGGATCGCTGATCCACTCCGGAGTGGAGCGGCCTTACCCGACCGTGCCGCTCAGCGAGAGGCGGACCCGGCCCGAAGTGGGGATGGCCGCTCCCCTCGACGACATGGCCAGATGGTCCCGTGGACGATGCAGGGGCAGCCCGTGCCGGGGCGTCAGCCCGACGTGAGCACGAACGACGACGAGCAGCCGACGAGCAGCGGACCCGTGACCAGTGGGGCCGCCTCGGCGGCCTGGCGGTCGCGCTGACGCCCGAGCGGCAGAGCACCGCCGCGTGGGCCACGGGCGCCGTCGGCGAGGAGGCGGTGGGCCGTCGCCTGGACTCCCTCGCGAGCCCTGACGTCCGTGTCCTCCACGACCGGCGCATCCCCCGCTCCCGGGCGAACATCGACCACCTCGTGGTCGCGCGGTCCGGCGTGTGGGTGATCGACGCCAAGAGGTACACGGGCCGGCCCGAGCTGAAGGTCGAGGGCGGCGTCCTGCGACCCCGGGTCGAGAAGCTCCTCGTGCGGGGCCGTGATCAGACGCGGCTCGTCGACGGTGTGCAGGGGCAGCTCGCCCGGGTCGCCGAGGCCCTGCCGGGTGTGCCGCTGCGAGGCGTCCTCTGCTTCGTCGAGGCCGACTGGCCCCTCGTCGGCGGCGATTTCACGGTGCGGGGCGTCGCCGTGTGCTGGCCTAGGCGCCTGGTGCGGCTCGTGGAGCGAGCACCACACCGAGGCGTCGACGTCGACGGCGTCGCCGACGAGCTCGCCGCACGGTTCCGCCCGGCCTGACCGCGCTGGCAGCCGCGCCCGCCCGCCCGCGGCACCGAGGAACCATGTCCTCGCACCCGAACCACGCCGCGGCGTGGTTCCCCGGCGAAGACGTGGTGCGTCACCCGGCGGCCCCCGCCCCGCGCCGCCCCGCGCCGCGCCCGACGCGAGACACCCCGTCGTCGCACGCGAACCCCGCCGCGGCGGGGTTCCGGGGCGAGAACGGGGTGCCGGCGCAGGCCGCGCCCGCGCCGCGCCCGCGCAGCGCACGCAGCGCGGACTACCGTGCACGGCGGCGCGCACCGGAGCGCGCCCGACAAGGAGCACACCCCATGGAATTCAGGTACCTCGGCAACTCAGGCCTCAAGGTCTCGGAGCTCACCTTCGGCAACTGGCTCACCCACGGCTCGCAGGTCGAGAACGACACCGCGACCGCCTGCGTCCGCAAGTCCCTCGACGTCGGCATCTCGACCTTCGACACGGCCGACGTCTACGCGAACACCCAGGCCGAGGTCGTCCTCGGCGAGGCGCTGGCGGGCGAGCGCCGCGAGTCGGTCGAGATCTTCACCAAGGTCTACGGCCCGACCGGCCCCAAGGGCCACAACGACACCGGCCTCAGCCGGAAGCACATCACCGAGTCGATCAACGGCTCGCTGAAGCGCCTGCAGACCGACTACGTCGACCTCTACCAGGCCCACCGCTACGACGTCGAGACTCCCCTCGAGGAGACGATGGAGACGTTCGCCGACCTGGTGCGCCAGGGCAAGGTGCTCTACATCGGCGTCTCGGAGTGGAACGCCGAGCAGCTGCGCGAAGCGCACGCCCTCGCCCGCGAGCTGAAGATCCAGCTCGTCTCGAACCAGCCCGAGTACTCGCTGCTCTGGCGGGTCATCGAGGAGGAGGTCGTCCCGGCCTCGAAGGAGCTCGGCATCTCGCAGATCGTCTGGTCGCCCGTCGCGCAGGGCGTCCTCACGGGCAAGTACCAGAAGGGCGCCGCCCTGCCCGAGGGCAGCCGCGCGACCGACCAGAAGGGCGGCGCGTCGATGATCGAGCGCTGGATGCGCGACGACGTGCTCGACGCGGTCGCCCAGTTGAAGCCCGTCGCGGACGAGCTCGGGCTCACGCAGGCGCAGCTCTCCCTCGCCTGGGTGCTCTCGAACGAGAACGTCGCCTCGGCCATCATCGGCGCCTCGCGCCCCGAGCAGGTGGAGTCGAACGCGAAGGCGTCGGGGGTGAAGCTCGAGGCCGACGTGCTCGCGAAGATCGAGTCGATCTTCGAGGGCCTCGCCGAGACCGACCCCCGCAAGACCCAGATGCCGGCCGGCCGCGAGGCGTAGCCGACCGGGGGCGCCGGGCCCGACCCGCCCGGCTCTCCTCGCCCAGCCGTCCGGCGGACCCGCACCAGCCGGACGGCGGGCGGGGCGCTCCCCGGGGCCGACGCGCCGGGCACGGCCCCGCCCGAGACTGGGGCCGTGGAGAACACGACCCTCGCCCCGCCCCCCGCCGGCAGCCCCCACGGCGACCCGGCGGACACCAGCGCCAACCAGAGCACCAACACGAGCGCCCGACCGGGCAGCCCCGGCAGCCCCGGCACTCAGGGCACGCGCGGCACCACAGCCACCGCGGCCGGACGCACCGCCACCACGTCCGCGCGCACCGCCACCGCCGCCGCACGCACCACCGCGGCCGCCCGCACCACCGCCGCCGCCCTCCGCGCCCGCCCCCTCACGCTCCTCGCCCTCCTCGCCGCGGTCGCCTGGATCGCCGTCGCGCACGCCGACGGCGACCTCCGCCACGTCGTCGGCCCCGCCCTCGCCGCAGCCGTCGCGCTCGTGACGGTGGCCTGGGCGGAGGCGCGGGTCGGCGCGGTGCGGACCGGCACCGTCGCGGTCGTGGGCTCCCTCGGGGCCGCGGCCGCCGCCTCCCTCGTGCTCCTGGTCGGCTCCGCCGTCGGCGAGGAGTTCTCGCAGATCGCCGACGGCGACCGGGTCTGGGGCCCGTCCGTCACGCTCATCGTCGTGCTCGTCGCCGTCAGCCGCGGGCTCGCCCCGGCCCGCCGCCAGGGCCTGCGCGCCGCGGTGCTCGCCGTCGCCCTCGCGGGGCTGCTCTTCGGCGGGCACGGGATCGACCTCGCCCGGGCCCTCGCCCTGCTCGCCGGCCTGCCGCTCGGCCGCGCCCTCGTGCCGCTCTCGGCGCACGCCCCCTGGCACGACGAGCCGAGCCGTCGCGCCCGCACCGTCGCCGCCACCGCCCTCGGCACCGTCGCCCTCGGCTGGACCATCGCCGCCGTCGCCCGCGACGCGGTCGGCGTGCTGTCGCCGATCTCCGAGCTGGCGGGCCCCGAGGTGACGGTCGTCGCGGTCGGCGTGCTCGCCCTCGCCGTCGGCCTCCTGCTGCGCGGCCGGCGCCTCGGGCTCGTCGTCGCCGTCGGCGCCCTCGTGCTGATGACGGGCCTGCTGGCCTGGTACTTCACCGTGATCCCGCTCGCCGACGACTGGTTCACCTGGTCGGGCCTCAGCTCGGGCGAGGTCGAGTGGCAGGTGCTGCTCCTCCTGATCTGGGTCGCCCCGGCCACGGCGACGATCGTGCTGCTGCGCCGCCGTCGCGCCTTCGACCGTCGCACCGCCGCCGACCTCCGCGTCGCCGGCCGCGACCGGGTGCTCGCGCAGCTGCGCCGCTCCGACGCGGGCTCGCTCGGCTTCATGGCGACCTGGGCCGGCAACGGCCACTGGTTCACCGACGACGGCCGCGGCGCCGTCGCCTACCGGGTCGCGCACGGCGTGGCCCTCACGGTCTCCGACCCGATCAGCGCCCCCGACGACGCCGCCGAGACGATCCGCGGCTTCGCCCGCCACTGCTCGACGCGCGGCCTCGTGCCGGCGTTCTACAGCGTGCACGGTCGCCACCTCGACGTCTTCGCCGAGCTCGGCTGGAGCGTGACCCCGGTCGCCGAGGAGTCGGTGGTCGAGCTGGCGACGTTCACCACGTCGGGCAAGAGACGGCAGGACCTCCGCACCGCCACCAACCGCGCCGCCCGCGACGGCGTCCGCGCCGTGTGGGGCACCTACCGCGGCCTCGACGAGGAGCTGCGCCGCCAGGTCGACGCGCTCAGCGACGACTGGGTGGCCGCGAAGGCGCTGCCCGAGATGGGGTTCACCCTCGGCGGCCTCCGCGAGCTCGACGACCCGGAGGTGCGGCTGCTCGTCGCGGTCGACGCCGACGGGGCCGTGCACGGGGTGACGAGCTGGCTGCCCTCGTGGCGTGACGGGCGGCTCGTCGGGCGCACCCTCGACGTGATGCGCCGCGGGCACGACCCGATGCCCGGCGTCGTGGAGTTCCTCATCGCGACCGCCGCGCAGACCTTCCGCGCCGAGGGGCTCGAGACGCTCAGCCTCTCGGGCACCCCGCTGGCGAGCGCCGACGGCACGGTGCCGACGACCCTGGTCGACCGGCTCGTCGCACGGCTGCTCGCCACGACCGGCCGGGTGCTCGAGCCCTCGTACGGCTTCACGTCGCTGCGGCGCTTCAAGGCCAAGTTCGACCCCGCCCACGAGACCCTCTGGCTCGCCTGCCCGAGCCCGGCCGACCTCGCGCCGGTCGGCCGTGCCCTGGCGACGGCCTACGTGCCGACCCTCCGGGCCCGACAGGTGGTGGCCGCGCTGCGGGCCGCCCGCGGCACGGCGGCGGACCGTCGGATGCGCGGTGCCCGATGAAGGAGGACCTCCTGACCCTGCCCCTCACGTCGACCCCGCTGCTCGCCGTGGTCTACGGCGTCGCGCTCGTGCTGGCGGTGCTCGTGGCGTGGCCGCCGCGCCGGCGGCGTCGGGCAGCGGACACCGCGGCCGCCCCGTCCCCCCGCCGCTGGTGGCGGCGCGTCCTGCTCGCGGCCGTCGCCGGCGCCGCGCTCGGCGCCCTCGGCTCCTGGGTGCTCGGCGACCTCCTCGACGTCGCCGGGGTGCCCCCGACCTGGGTCGACCGCGCCTGGTTCTCGGGCGTGCTCGCGGCCGTCGCGGTGGCCGTCGCGGCCCTCGTCCGCACCTCGGCGGCGAAGCGGGTCGTGGCCGGCCTCGGCGTCGTCGTGTTCGTCACGGCGGGGGCCCTCGCGATCAACCGCGACGCGGGCGCGTACCCGACCCTCGCCGCTGCCCTCGGCGAGAGCACGATCGCGCCGCTGTCGTGGTCGGAGAGCGCAACCGGCTCCGCACCCGGCGCCCTCGACCCGCAGCTGTACGCGTCGTGGACCCCGCCCGCCGACATGCCGGCCCACGGGCGCTACGGCACCGTCCACATCCCCGGCACGGTCTCCGGCTTCCCCGCCCGCGACGCCGTCGTCTGGCTGCCCCCGGCGGCGCTCGTCGCCGACCCGCCGCCCCTGCCCGTCGTGGTGATGATGTCGGGCCAGCCCGCCTCGCCGGAGGCGGTGGTCACCGCGGGCGGCCTCGTCACGACCCTGGAGGCGTACGCCGCGGCCGACCACGGGCTCGCGCCGATCGCGGTGGTGCCCGACCAGCTGAGCGCCGACGACCACAACCCGATGTGCGTCGACGGGGCCCTCGGCAACAGCGCGACCTACGTCACGACCGACGTGGTCGACTACGTGACCTCGCACTACCGCGTCGCCACCGGCCCCCGCGCGTGGGCGATCGGCGGCTTCTCGCAGGGCGGCACCTGCTCGATCCAGTTCGGGTCGGCGCGGCCCGACCTGTTCGGCTCGATCGTGGACGTCTCGGGCGAGGTCGGGCCGTCGCTCGGCTCGGTCGAGCAGACGGTCGCCGACGGCTTCGCGGGCGACCGCGCGGCGTACGACGCCGCCCAGCCGCAGGCGATCATGGCGGCGCACGCGCCCTACGCCGACACGGCCGCGTTCTTCGCCGTGGGGGGCGGCGACCCGACCTTCGGGGCGGCCATGGCGGCGAACTCGTCCGCCGCCGAGGCCGCGGGCATGCACGTCACCCGCTGGGTCTCGCCGGGCACGGGGCACGACTGGACGACCGCGACCCGGGGCTTCGCGGTGGGCATCGGCGACCTGTACCCGCGCTGGGGCCTCTCGGCGAGCGCGCTGTCACCGGCCGACCCGAGCACGACCCCGGCAGCGACGGCGACGCCCGCGGCGAGCCACGGCGGCTCGTGACCGGCCGGGAGCTGCCCGGGAGGTCGGCCCGCGACTCCCCGGGGGCGGCCTCGGCGGCGCTAGCCTCGCAGCGCGGGCCCCGGCGCCCGCGCACCCGACCGAGAGGCCCGCACCGATGACCGACACCCCCGTCTCCGTCGTGGTCGTCGACGACGAGGGGCTGGTGCGCTCGGGCATCGCCCTCGTGCTCGGCGCCTCGCCCGGCATCACGGTGCTCGCGGCCGTCGCCAGCCCCGTCGCCGTCGAGACCGTGCGCGAGCTCGCCCCCGACGTCGTGCTGCTCGACATCCGCATGCCCGAGCCCGACGGGCTGACGATCCTCTCCGAGCTGATGGCCGACGCCGCGCCCCCGGTCGTGGCGATGCTGACGACCTTCGACACCGACGACCAGGTGCTGGAGGCGCTGCACCGGGGCGCCTCGGGGTTCCTGCTCAAGGACACCGACCCCGAGCAGCTGGCCCGGCACGTGCTCACCCTCGCCGCGGGCGGGGTCGTGCTGGCGCCGGGGCTGCGGCGCGAGCGCCTGTTCCGCTCGGCCGAGGACGAGGCGCAGGTCGCGGTCGTCGCCCGGCTCAGCGAGCGCGAGACCGTCGTGCTGCGCGCCCTGGCCCGCGGGCTCTCGAACACCGAGATCGGCACGGAGTGCGGGCTCACCCTCGGCACCGTCAAGGACACGGTCAGCTCGGTCGTCGCCGCCCTCGGCGTCGGCTCACGCGTCGAGGCGGCCATCGTCGCCGACCGCGCGGGGCTGGTGCCGCGGCCGTGACCTCGCCCGCGGCGGAGCGGAGCGCGGGAGGCGCGGAGGAGCGGACCCCGGGAGGCGCGGGCGAGCGGAGCGCAGGAGGCGCGGAGAGGCGGAGCGCAGGAGGCGCGGAGAGGCGGAGCGCAGGAGGCGCAGAGGAGCCCCCGGGGCCGGGCCTGCACCTGCGGCGTCGCTGGCAGCGGGTGGCGCTCGACGTGCTGATCTGCCTGGTCGCCGCGGCGGGCTCGGGCTTCGTGCTCTACGGCTCCGACCCGTGGACGATCGCGCTCGGCGTGCTCGCCTGCGCGGGCCTGCTCGTGCGCCGACGCTGGCCGTGGGTCAGCCTGGTGCTGGCGCTGCCCGGCTTCTGGTGGGGCGGCACCTTCCTGCCCGTGATGGTCGCCCTCTTCACCCTGGGAGTGCAGCGCACCCGGCGGTGGGAGACGACGATCGGCGTCGCCGCGGCCGCCCTCGTCTACCTCGTGTCGATGGACGCCTGGGACTACCTCACCTTCCTCACCGAGACCGTCGTCTACGCCGCGCTCTACACGGCGGTGCCGGCGCTGCTCGGGGCGTTCCTGCGCGCACGGCGCCTGCTCGCGGCGCAGCTGGTCGAGCTGCGCGAGGCGCAGGGGCTCGAGCGTCGGCAGGCCGCCCAGGTCGCGCTCGCGCGCGAGCGGGCGGTGCTCGCCCGCGAGATGCACGACGTCGTGTCGCACCAGGTGAGCCTGATCGCGGTGCAGGCCGGGGCCCTGCAGATGGCGTCGCCCGACGAGCAGGCGCGCGACGTCGCGCGGACCATCCGCGGCCTCAGCGTCACCACCCTCGACGAGCTGCGCTCGATGGTCGAGGTGCTGCGCGCCGCCGGCGGCCACCGCCGCGAGCTCGCCCCGCAGCCGACGCTCGCCGACGTCGACCGGCTCGTCGCCGACAGCGGCATCGACGTCACCTGCCGGCTCGACCTGCCGGCCACGCTCTCGCCGTCGCAGCAGCGCGCCGTCTACCGCACCGTGCAGGAGGGGCTCACGAACGCCCGCAAGCACTCGACCGGCGCGGCGGTCGCGGTCACCGGCCTCGTCGACGCGGGCCAGGTCGTGCTGCACGTCGACGCGGGGGCGGCGACGCTGCCGCTGCTCGACCTGCCGAGCGCCCACCACGGGCTGACCGGTCTCGGCGAGCGCGCCGAGCTGCTCGGCGGCACCGTCACGAGCGAGACGCACGACGACGGGTCGCACCGGCTGACGCTGCGCTTCCCGGCGTGAGGCCGCGCGGGCGTCGCGCCGCGCGCCGCGCGCCGCGCGCCCGCGCCGCTCGCCTCGAGGCGACGCTTCCTGGGCCCTCGGGCGCCGCGACGGCCCGGGACGCGTCACCTCGATGCACCCCGGAGGGAGTGTCGGAGGCGCGGGCTAGGTTCCAGGAGTGCCCGAAGGCGACAGCGTCCACCGGCTGGCGGCGCGGCTCCGAGCCGTGGCCGACGGCGCGCTCGTCGAGCGCGGCGAGCTGCGCTCGGGCGCCGCGGCCGGCACCCGGCTCGACGGGCGGCGCGTGGTCGAGCACGTCACCCACGGCAAGCACCTGCTGACCCGCTTCGACGACGCGACCACGCTGCACACGCACCTGCGCATGCAGGGCTCGTGGACGGTGACGCGGCCCGGCCGTGTCGTGCCCCGTCGCGTCCAGCCCCAGGTCCGGGTGCGCCTCCTGCTCGGTGACGGCCACACGCTCTGGGGCGTCGACCTGCCCGTGGTGCAGCTGCTGCCGACGCGCGACGAGCGCACGGTGGTGGGGCACCTCGGTCCCGACCCGCTGCGCGACGACTGGAGCGCTACGGAGGCCGCCACGCGACTCCTCGCCGACCCCGGCCGCCCGGTCCGGGCCGCGCTGCTCGACCAGCGGACCGTGGCCGGGCTCGGCAACCTGTGGGTGAACGAAGTGGGGTTCCTGCGCGGGGTGCACCCGGCGACGCCCGTGGGCGACGTCGACCTGCCGCCGCTGCTGGCGCTGGCGGCGCGGCTGCTGCGGGCCTCGGCGTCGGGGGCCGCGGGCTACCAGGTGACGACCGGCAGCACACGGCGGGGCGAGAGCCACTGGGTGGTCGGGCGGGCCGGGCGGCCGTGCCTGCGGTGCGGCACGACGGTGCTCGCGCGCGACGACCCGGGCAGCACGTCGGAGCGGCCCCGCCGCGCGTGGTGGTGCCCCCGCTGCCAACCCGCCGGGCGCCGCGCCGCCTGACGCGAGCGACGCAGCGCCGCGCGTCGACGTCGCGCGCGTCGGCGTCGCGTCGCGTCGCCGCTGAGCGTGGGCAGCGCCCCGCGCGTCAAGGTGCC
>NZ_LMOX01000003.1:1137828-1346496 GCF_001423665.1 Frigoribacterium sp. Leaf164 | reverse complement strand
CAATTGCCACTTTGAGGGGCTGTAGCGCTCCAGGAAGCCCCCAAAACGGCAACTGACCGGCGTGGGGGGCGCGGGAGGCGCGGGGAGCGTGCGCGCGGGAGGCGCGCCCACGAGGTGCCCCGATCTGGGCCCTCCCGCCCGCCGAGGGCCCGGGACGAGTCACCTCGGTGCGGGGTCGCGGGGCGCACGTGTGAGGTCGCCCGGGCCGGGGTAGGGCAGGGGCGACCGACACGAGAGGACGGCCCGCATGACCACCTTCGCCCCGAGCATCCCCGGCTCCCGCACCCCGGAGCCGACGGCGACCGCGCCCGCCGACCCCCGTGACGCCGCCGGCACCGCCCACGCCGCCGGCACCCTCACCGTGCTCGACCCGCGCGACGGCACGCTCGTCGGCGACGTCGCCGAGGCCGACCGCGAGGCCGTGGTCGACGCCGTCCGTCGGGCCCGCGCCGCGCAGGGTGCCTGGATGCGCACCCCCGCCGCCGCCCGCGGCGAGCTGCTGCACGACGCCGCCGCCGCCCTGCGCGAGCGCGCCGACGAGCTCGCCGCGCTCAACCAGCACGAGACGGGCAAGCCGTTCGACGACTCCCGCGGCGGGGTGCTCGCGGGCGCCGACACGCTGCGCCAGTACGCCGAGCTCGGTCCGCTGCACCGGGGCCTCAGCCTCGTCGGCGCCCGCGAGGCCGCCGACTTCACGATCGACCAGCCGCGCGGCGTGGTCGCCGCCGTCACCCCCTGGAACGACCCGGTCGCCGTCGCCTGCGGCCTGATCGGCGCCGCCCTGGTGACGGGCAACGCCGTCGTCCACAAGCCGAGCGAGCGCTCGCCCCACGTCGGCCAGCTGCTCGGCGAGATCGTCTCCGCCGTGCTGCCGCCCGACGTGCTGGTCACCGTCTCGGGCGGCGCCGCCGTCGGGGCCGCGCTCACCGAGCAGCCCGACGTCGACGTCGTCGCGCACGTCGGCTCCACCGCCACCGGCCGCCGCATCGCCCGCGTCGCCGCGCTGACCGGCGCGCACGTCGTGCTCGAGAACGGCGGCGACGACGCCCTCATCGTCGACGCCGACGTCGACCCCGCGTGGGCCGCCGAGCAGGCCGCCATCGGCGCCTTCGCGAACGCGGGGCAGATCTGCACGAGCGTCGAGCGCATCTACGTGCACCGCGACGTCGCCGACGCCTTCGTCGAGGCGCTGGTCGCCGAGGCCACGCGACGCAACGACCGGGGCGAGCTCGGCCCGCTCGTCGACGGGCGCCTCCGTGACGAGGTCCAGCGCCAGGTCGACGACGCGCTGGCGAGCGGGGCACGGGCGCTCGTCGGCGGGGCCGTGCCGAGCGGGCCGGGCTCGTGGTACCCGGCGACGGTGCTCGTCGACTGCACGCCGCACATGACCGTCGTGCAGGAGGAGACCCTCGGCCCCGTCGCCCCCGTGCAGGTCGTCGACGACTTCGACGAGGGCCTCCGCCTGGCCTGCGCCGGGCGCTACGGGCTCGCGGCGACGGTGCTGACGGGCTCGATCGGCCACGCGAACCGGGCCATGGCCGAGCTGCCGGTCGGCACGGTGAAGATCAACGCGGTCTTCGGCGGGGCTCCCGGCGGGTCGGCGCAGCCGCGCGGCGAGAGCGGCGCCGGCTTCGGCTACGGCCCCGAGCTGCTCGACGAGATGACGCTCACGAAGGTCGTGCACTACGGCACACCCGTGCTCGCGGGCGAGCGCCGGGCTGCCCCGACGGCGAGCGCAGGAGGCGCGGACGAGACCGCCGGCACCGCCCGCACCGCAGGCTCCGCCGACACGGCCGCCTCGGCGAGCCGTCCGTCGCCCGAGGCGAGCCCCGCCGCCGTCGCGCCGGTCTCGGGAGTGGCCGCCGCGACGGTCCCGGCTGGCGCCGACGCGGCCGCCACCGACCCCGTCGACACCGCCGCCGCCCCGCCCGCCGCGCCCCGCGCCTCCGCCCCCTCCCCGTCGGCCGACGCCGACTCCGACGCGGCGACCACCGCCTCCACCGGGCGCACGCCCCACCCCCAGGACCCGGCCGAGGGCGGCGACCCCGACGAGGGCACGCAGAGCGAGGGCACCCAGAGCGAGGGCACCGGCGACGAGGGCACCGGTTCGCCCGACGAGCAGCCCCGCGTCCACCTCGCCCAGCCCGCCGAGGGCGACTGACGTGGCGCGCCCCGACCTCTCCGCGGTGCGTGGCCTCAGCCCCGAGGTCGCCCGGGCCCTCCGCGAGGCGGCGCCCGTCGTCAGCGTCGTCGGCGACCTCGTGCTCGACGGCTGGTGGCAGGGCACGACCGAGCGCATGACGCGCGAGGCCCCCGCCCCCGTCGTCGAGGTCGCGACCCGCCGCTACGTGCCGGGCGGCGCGGCCAACACCGCCGTCAACCTCGCCGCGCTCGGGGCCCGCGTGCGCCTCGCCGGGCTGGTCGGCGACGACGAGGCCGGTCGACGGCTCACCGAGCTGCTCGCGGGGCACGGGGTCGACACCTCGGGCGTGGTGCGGGTGCGCGGCCTCGTCACCGTCGCGAAGAACCGGGTGATGGTCGACGACCAGGTGCTCATCCGGCTCGACGACCTCGGGGCCGCGCCCGCGCCTCCCGCGGCCCTGGCGCAGCTCGCCGAGGCCGCGACGGCCCAGGCGACCGGGGCCGACGCCGAGCTCGTCTGCGACTACGGCACGGGCTCGCTGACCGGCCCGGTGCTCGACGCGCTCGTCGCGCGGCCCACCGCCGAGCGCCCGCCGCTGGTGGTGGTCGACGCGCACGACCTGGCTCCGTGGGCGCGCCTCCGCCCGGACCTCGTCACGCCGAACGCCGGCGAGGTCGCCGCGCTCGTCGGCCTCGCGGTCGGCGACGCGCTGCCGACCGACGTGCGCGTCGAGCGGGTCGCCGACGCCGCCGACCGGGTGCTCGCGGCGACCGGGTCGCAGGTCGTCGTCGTCACGCTCGACCACGACGGCACGATGACGCTGGTGCGCGAGCCGGGCGACGGGGGCGTGAGCGCGGGCGAGGACGCCCCCGCAGGCCGGGCGGAGGCGCGGGTCCGGCACCGCACCTGGGCCCGGCGGGCGAGCGAACGGCAGGCCTCCGGCGCCGGCGACTCCTTCGTCGCGGCGCTCACCGTGGGCCGGGCGGCCGGCCTGCCGCTGACCACGAGCGTCGACCTCGCGCAGGCCGCCGCCGACATCGTGGTGCAGCGCTTCGGCACCTCCGTCTGCTCGACCGACGACCTCGTCGTGCACCTCGACCGCACCGGCGACCTGATGCTCGGGGTCGACGAGCTCGTCCGCCGCCTCGACGACGAGCGCGCGGCCGGGCGCACCGTCGTGCTCACGAACGGCTGCTTCGACGTGCTGCACCGCGGCCACACGACCTACCTCACCCAGGCGAAGCAGCTCGGCGACGTGCTCGTGGTCGCCCTCAACGACGACGCCTCGACCCGACGGCTGAAGGGCCCGGGGCGGCCGATCAACGACCTGGCCGACCGCGCCGGGGTGCTCTCGGCGCTGAGCTGCGTCGACTACGTGACGTCGTTCGGCACCGACACGGCGGTGCCGCTGATCCGGCGCCTCCGGCCCGACCTCTACGCGAAGGGCGGCGACTACACGCCGCAGATGCTCGAGGAGACCGCGGCGGTGGTCGAGGGCGGCGGCGAGGTCCGCATCCTCGACTACGTCTCCGACCACTCCACGACCGGCATCGTCGACCGCATCCGCGGGGCGACGCCGTGAGCGGCAGCCGGCTCTGGTCGGGGGCGTGGGCGGCGTCGGCCGTCCTCGGGGAGCGCACCGCGACTCCCGCGCCCGCCGCCGTCGACGTGCTCGTGCCCACGGCCGACCGGTCGGCCGAGCTCGCGGTGACGCTCGCCGGGCTCGCGGCGCAGGACGACCCCCCGTTCTCGGTCGTGATCAGCGACCAGTCGACCGGTGACCCCGACTGGACGGCCCCCGCCGCGCAGGCGATGGTCCGGGTGCTGCGGGCGCAGGGCCGCGCCGTCTCGGCCCACGTGCACCACCCGCGGCGCGGGCTCGCCGAGCACCGGCAGTCGCTGCTCGAGCGGGCGTCGGCGCCGGCCGTGCTCTTCCTCGACGACGACGTCTGGCTCGAGCCCGGCACGCTGGCGCGGATGCACGACGCCCTCGAGCGGCTCGGCTGCGGGTTCGTCGGCTCGGCCGTGCAGGGGCTCTCGTACCTCGACGACGTGCGCCCGCACGAGCGGGTCGCCTTCGAGCTCTGGGAGGGCGGCGTGCAGCCCGAGCGGATCCGCCGCGGCGCCCCCGGCTTCGAGCGCTGGTCGCTGCACAACGCCGCGAACCTCGCGCACGAGGCCGCGGCCCTCGACCTCGAGCCGGGCGACTGGGCCGCCTACCGGGTCGCCTAGGCCGCCGCCGCGCGCGGGGCTCGCCCCGGTGCGACGCCCACCTGCACCCGCGCGGGAGGCGACGCGACGGCGGTGCCGACGCCGCGACTCCCCCGGGGTGCCCAGTCCCGGGCCCTCGGCGCCTCGCAGGCGCCAGATAGCGGCACCTCGATGCGCGCCCGGCATCCGCCGCCGCGCGCTAGGTGAGGCCGACGATCCGCACGTCGACGGAGGCGGGCGGCAGCGGCTCCGCCGCGACCCGCTCGAGGAGGCGCGCGGCCACCTCGCGGGCCACCGCCGGGCCCTGCGCGCCCTCGCCCACGGCGATGTCGAGCGTGACGCGGGTCTCCGCCTCCGCGACGGCGACGCCCACGAGGGGCACCGGGCGACCGCCCTCGAGCGCGGCGGCCGACGACGACGCGTCCGCGCCTCCCCCCGGCCCGCCGCCGACGACGGCGCCGAGGCCCTCGACGGCCTGCCGCACGAGCGAGCCGAAGCCGGGGCGCGCCTGCACGCGCTGGACGCCGGGGCAGGCGGCCGCGAGCGCACCGAGCTCGGCCGCGAGCAGCGAGAGGCGGTCGTCGTCGAGCGGGTCGGCCATCAGAGTCCTCCGTCGGTGTCGAGCAGGTGCACGTCGCGCACGGTCACGTCGACGGCCTCGACGACGAGCTCGGTCTGCGCCGCCAGGTGCGCCGCGACCGCCTCGCGCACGGCGTCGGCCACGTCGGGCACGGTCGTGCCGAAGAGCGCGCTGATCGCGACCTCGACGCCGACGACCGCGTCGGGCCGGTCGACGTCGCCGACGATGCCGCACGAGATGACGACGGCGCCGGGCACCGCGTCGCCGGCCTCGCGGATCAGCGAGCGCACCGCGCCCTCGGTGACGTGCAGGGTGCTCCGCGGGTCGGGCGACGAGAGCGGGATCTCCCGGCCGGTGCGCGACTCGAGCCGCACCCGGCTCATGACGCCGGCGATCCAGGAGGGGTCGGGGGCGGGCTCGGCGGCGGCGTCCTCCGCGACGAGGCCCGCGGTCATCGAGCGGAGGCGCGCGAGGGCCGCCAGCTGCGCCAGCGCCGACGGGTCGGACTCGATCTCGGGGTCGTACGGCTCGCGGCCGGCGTCGAGGTAGTCGCTGAGCCGCTCCATCGAGATCGGGCCGTCGTCGACGACCTCGAGCTCGGCGGCGGGGTCGACGTCGGCGGGGTCGAGCGTCGGATCGACGTCGGCGGGGTCCACCGGCGGGTCGACCACCGGGTCGCTCGGGGCCGCGCCGGCGGGCGTCAGCGGTGTGCGCGTCGGGTCGTCGCTCATCGCCAGGCCTCCATCTCTCGGGTCAGGGTCTCACGGGCCCGCGCGAGCAGGCCCCGGACGGCGGTCACGCTGGTGCCGGTGCGCTCGGCGATGTCAGCGTACGACTCGCCTCCGACCTCGCGCAGGGTCCACACCTCGCGCTGCGAGGCGGGCAGACGGGCGAGCGCGCCGCGCAGGGCGCCCATGGCGTCGGTGGAGGCGGCGACGCGCTCCGGGTCGTCGACCGCTCCGCTCTGCGAGGGCACCTCGAGCTCGTCGACGTCGTCGGCGACGCGGCGGCTGCGGATGAGGTCGTAGGCCTTGCGCGACACGATCGTCATCATCCAGCCGCGCACCGCGTCGGGCGTCTGCAGCCGCGGCAGCTCGCGCCAGATGACGACCGAGGCCTCCTGGACGGCGTCGGAGGCGTCAGCCCGGGAGCGCGTCAGCCGCGTCGCGTAGGCGGTCATCAGGCCCAGGTGGCGGCGCAGCAGCACCTCGAAGGCGCGTTCGTCGCCCTCGGCGGCACGGGTCGCGAGCACCCCGTCGGCTGCACCGGACAGGTCGACCGCCATCGCGCCTCCTCGGTCACCGGGCCCGGCAGAGCCGGGCCGTGTAGGAAATGGAAGGGACGGGGACCGTGACACCCGGGCCTCGGCGTCCGTCTCACTGACGACCGTACCGCCGGGCGCCCCTGGACCGCACCCGGCACCACCGACGCACCGACGAGAAGGAGCAGCCCATGGCCGCCACCGACAAGACCCCGAGCACCGCCACCACCCCCGGCACCGTCGGCACCACGCCGTCGGGCGCGACGATCCCCGCCGCCGGCGCCAGCCGTGTCGACAAGGCGCCCGTCGCCTCCACGACCCCCGCGAGCGGCGTCGGCACCCCGGGCGTCGCCTCGCCCGGCAAGACCGTCATCGCCGACGGCGTCATCTCGAAGGTGGCCGGCATCGCCGCCCGCGAGGTGCCCGGCGTGCACGCCCTCGGCGGCGGAGCGGCCCGCGCGTTCGGCGCCCTCCGCGACGTGATCGGCAGCAGCGACCTCAGCCAGGGCGTGCGCGTCGAGGTCGGCGAGACCCAGGTCGCCGCCGACGTCACGATCGTCGTCGAGTACCCGCAGCCGATGACCCTGGTCGCCGAGCAGGTGCGCGCCGCCGTGGCCCGGGCCATCGAGGACCTCGTCGGCATGCAGGTCGCCGAGGTCAACGTCGCGATCAACGACGTCCACATCCCCGGCGAGGACGACGACGACGCGGCCGGCGCCGCCGCCGCCCCGGGCCGCGTCTCGTGAGCGCCACCGTCGTCGGCATGGCGGTCGGCGCCGTGCTCGCGGTCGTCGGCCTCGAGTGGGGCCTCGGCGCCCTGCTGATCGTCGCGCTCTGCATCGCGGTCGGCGGGCTCGTCGGCCGTGTCGTCTCGGGCCGCACCGACCTGGGCGGGCTGCTCGACGCGCTGCGCGGCCGGCGCTCGTCGTCGTGAGCGCCGGGGCCGGGTCGGCCGCGGCGTCGGTCGGCGGGTCCGCTCCGTCCGCTTCGTCCACCCTGCGTGAGGCGTACGGCGACGGCGACGGGTCAGCCGGGCGCGGGCCGGTCGTGCCCGGGCACGTGAGCCTCGCGGCCCGCGTGCTCACCCGCGTCGCCGCCGCCGTCGTCGCCGAGCAGCTGCGCGTCGACCGCGCGGAGGTGCGCGTCGACGCCTCCGACGACGCCGGCCACCTGGCGCTCCGCGTCACCACGCCCGTGCGGGTGCCCGCGCTCTCCGGGTCGGTGCAGGTGCCTGCGGGAGGCGTCGTCGGCCTCGTGCGCGAGCTCCAGTCGACGCTGACGAGGCGGGTCTCCGAGATCACCGGGCGCACCGTCTCGCGCGTCGACGTGACCGTCAGCCGTTCCCAGCTCGACCGCACCGGGAGGGTCGCGTGAGCACCGCCTCCGACACCACGGGGCCCGGCGTCGCCGGGCCGGACGGCACAGCGCCTGTCGTCACCGCGCCCGACGTCACCGCGCCCGACGCCACCGCGCCCGACGCCGGCGTCCGCTCGGGCCCCGGCCCGGACGTCACGGCGCCCTACCGGCGGCTCGTCCGCCGCGAGAGCCGCGCGAGCCGCTCGGCCAGCGCCGTCGTCGTGCTGGTGGTCGCCGCCCTCGCCGCCGCCTGGCTCGGCACGGAGGCCGTGCTCGCCGCCCTCGGCCGCCCCGCGCTGCTCGCGTCGCCCGTCGACGTGCTCGGCGCCCTCACGACCGCCCTGGGCGAGGCCCCCGGGCTGGTCGTGGCCGCCGGGGTCGCCGCGGCGGTCGTCGGCGTCGTGCTGGTGCTGCTCGGCCTGACCGCCGGCCACCGCGGGCGCCACGAGATCACCGACGAGCGCGTCGCCGCGGTCGTCGACGACACGGTGCTGGCGGCGTCGCTCGCGCGGGTCGCCCGCACGGCCGGGCGCCTCGGCGCCGGGCAGGTGACCGTGTGGGTCTCGCGACGGGAGGCGCGCGTCGAGCTGACCCCCGCCTCCGGGGTGACGGTCGACGAGCAGGGCGTGCTCGCCGCCGTCCGCTCCGAGCTCGAGAGCCGGCCCGTGCAGCCCGCCCTCCGCGTGACCTCGCGCGTCGCCGACCACGGGAGGCTGGACGCGTGACCTCGTCGAACCGGTTCCTCAACCGCCTGCTGCTCGTCGTCGTGGGCGTCGTCGCCCTCGCCGTCGGGGCGTTCCTGATCGTGGCGACGCTGCCCGGGGGCTCGGGCTCCCTGGGCGGGACCGTCCGCGGCTGGCTGGCCGACGCCTCCTCGGCGGTCGCGGACGCCGTCGCGGCGACGCCGCTCGACCCGTCGGGCGCGGGCAGCGCGGACAGCATGGGCGGCGCGGGCGGCGCGGGCAGCTGGCTCGCGGTGGCCCTCGCGGCGCTCTGCCTGCTGCTCGTGATCGTGTTCGCCGTGGCCGCCGTCGCCCACGGTGGCGGACGCACCGGTCGCCTGGTCGTGCACGACGAGCCGGCCGGGTCCATCGCGATCTCGGCCGCCTTCGCCGAGACGGCCGTGGCCGACGCGCTCTCGGCCCGACGCGACGTGACCTCGGTGCACGTGTCGGCGTGGACGGTCCGCGGCCGCCCGGCGCTCAAGGTGCGCGTGCGGGTGACCGCGGGCGCGGCCCCGGCGCCGGTCGTCGCGGCGGCGAGCGACGTGGTGCGCGGTCTCGACCGGGTGCTCGGCGAGGAGGTGCCGGTGCTCGTCGAGGTGGTCGGCGCCTCGGTCGCGAAGCGCGGCAGCGACCCGCGCGTCGCCTAGCCGCGCCTGCCGCGCGGCGCCGCACCCGCGCCATNCCGCGTTCCGTGCGATGAACCGAGCTAGAGCGCGGTTCATCGCACGGAACGTGGTTCATCGCGACTTCCGGGGGCTCAGCGCACCGCGAGCAGGATCTTCCCCGAGTGCTCGCCCGACTCCATGCGCTCGTGCGCCGTCGCGGCGAACTCGAGCGGGAACACGCTGTCGAGCACCGGGCGGACGGCCCCCGACGCGACCATCGGCCAGACGTGCTCGCGCACCTCGGCCATGATCGCGCGGCGCTCCTCGAGCGGGCGGGCGCGCAGCGTGGTGCCCCAGATCCGGCCCCGCTTGCCCATCAGGCGGGCGACGTCGATCGTGGCCGACGAGCCGCCCTGCGACGCGATCACCATGACGCGGCCGCCCACGGCGAGCGCGTCGACGTCGCGCGCCAGGTAGTCGCCGCCGACGAGGTCGAGCACGACGTCGACGCCGCGGCCCCCGGTGAGGTCCTGGGTGACGGCGACGAAGTCCTCCGCCCGGTAGTCGATGCCGCGGTCGGCGCCGAGCTGCTCGCAGAACTCGACCTTCGCGGGGGTGCCGGCGGTGGCGTAGACGGTGGCGCCGAGCGCCTTCCCGATCTGGATCGCGATCGACCCGACCCCGCTCGACCCACCGTGCACGAGCAGCGTCTCGCCGGCCTGCAGCTGCGCCGACATGACGAGGTTCGACCAGACGGTGGCGACGGCCTCGGGCAGCCCGGCGGCCTCGACGAGGTCGAGCCCCTTGAGGTAGGGCAGCAGCAGGCCCTCGTCGACGGCGACGCGGTCGGCGTAGCCGCCGCCGCTGAGCAGGGCGACGACGTGGTCGCCGAGGGAGGCGGTGGTCACCTCGCTGCCCAGGGCCACGACCGTGCCGCTGACCTCGAGACCGGGCCACGACGGGGCTCCGGCGGGCGACGGGTAGTGCCCCTCGCGCTGGTTCACGTCGGCGCGGTTCACGCCGGCGGCGGCGACGTCGACGACGACCTCGCGGGGGCCGGGCACGGGCTCCGGGACCTCGCTGACGACGAGGGCACGGGGCCCTCCGGGAACGGGGACGGTGACGGCACGCATGGGGCCATCCTGCCCCGTCCGGGCCGAGCGCGAGCCGGGCGACCTGGGGACGACCCGGGGAGGCGCCCCCTCCCCAGGGCGGTGCCCGCGACTCCCGCAGGCCCTCCGCCGGGCCCGGGCCGGGGCCCGACCTGCCCGCCGTCTAGGCTGGCCGCGTGCTGCTCTCCGACCACGACATCAAGCTCGAGCTCGACGCCGGGCGCATCGGCCTCGACCCCTACGAGCCGACGCTGATCCAGCCGTCGAGCATCGACGTGCGGCTCGACCGGCTGTTCCGGCTGTTCGACAACCACAAGTACCCGTTCATCGACCCCGCGGCCGACCAGCCCGAGCTGACGCGCCTGGTCGAGACGCCCGCCGACGAACCGTTCATCCTGCACCCGGGCGAGTTCGTGCTGGGCAGCACCTACGAGCGCGTCACCCTGCCCGACGACGTCGCCGCGCGGCTGGAGGGCAAGAGCTCGCTCGGCCGCCTCGGCCTGCTGACGCACTCGACGGCGGGGTTCATCGACCCGGGCTTCACGGGGCACGTGACGCTCGAGCTGTCGAACGTCGCGACGCTGCCGATCAAGCTGTGGCCCGGCATGAAGATCGGGCAGCTCTGCTTCTTCCGCCTCAGCTCGCCGGCCGAGCACCCCTACGGTTCGCAGGAGTACGGGTCGCGCTACCAGGGGCAGCGCGGGCCGACGGCGAGCCGGTCGTTCCAGGGGTTCGTGCACACCGACGTGTCGGGCGGGGCGGAGGCGGCGGGCGCCTGAGCGCCGTCGTCCCCGCTGCGCCGTCGTCCCCGCTGCGCCGTCGGCGTGCGCACGCGCGGTTCCCGGCCCGTCGGGGGACACGCGTCGTGCTCGGCTTCGCCCGGGGGGCAGGGCATTCGCTCCGTGTCCGGTCGATCTGCAGAAAACTCGCGTTCGTATCACACTGGGATGGCCTCGCGGTACGGGTTCAGGACTGCGAGTTGCTGGGTGCGGGCGGCGATGTCGGGTCTCTCGCCCGCACCCCCTTCACTCCCCGCTGCGTCAGCGCCGTGCGCAGTGGTCGCGGTGGCGGCCGCGGCCGAGTCCCGTGTGCCCTGAGCGCTGATCCACTCCGGAGTGGAGGACGCCTCCCCCGGCACCCCGCCCCCGAGCACACTCCTCCACTCCGGAGTGGAGGACGCTCCCCAGGCACCCCACCCCGAGACGCCTCCCCCAGGCACGCTCCTCCACTCCAGAGTGGATGAGGCTCCCCAGAACTACCTCCGGGCGCGTCCCGGCACCGGCACCGGCACCCGCACCCGCACCCGCGCCTACGACTCCAGCGTCTCGCGCGGCGACCGCCCGTAGTGCGCCACGTACGCCGCCGTGAAGCGCCCCGCGTTCGCGAAGCCCCAGCTCTGGGCGATCCCCGCCACGGTGTGCCCGCGCGTCGGGTCAGCCACCTGCAGATCGTGGTGCGCCCCGCGCAGCCGGGCCGCCCGCAGCACCGCCATGGGCGTCGTGTCGAGGTGCCGGCGGAACGCCAGCTGCAGCCCCCGCGGCGTCAGCCGGGCCGCCTCGGCGATCTCGACGACGCCGATGTCGTCGTGGGCGTGCTCCTCGACGTAGGCGAGCGCGCGCCGCACCGTCGACGGCACGGGCCGGGCGCTCGACGCCTCGCTCGTGCCGACCGCCGTCGTCGGGAAGGTCGTCACGAACGCCGCCACCAGCGACCGGAACGCCTGCCCCCTGATCAACGGGCTCGCCATCGCCGCGTCGTTGCGCACGACGTCCTGGTAGAGGTGTCGCATGTGCCCTCGCCAGTACCGGCCGAGGGCCTCGCTCTGGGGCTCCATGCCGATCACGTGCAGGCCTGCGGGAGGCGCGGTGAGCGACAGCCCCACCAGCTCGGCCTCCACGGCGGCCCGGTCGAGCATGAGCTGGGCCAGGTGGACGTCGTCCCACTCGGTCCGTTTGTTCGTGGTGGTGGGGAACGCGAACGGCTTCAGCAGCTCCGCCCGGTGGTCGGCGTCGCCCGCCTGCACCCGGAAGCCCCCGCCGAGCAGGCGGCAGATGCCGAAGAAGGGCAGCGGCTCGCTCTCGGCGCGCAGCGTGCCGGTGTACCGCATCTCGCCGACGGCGAAGCGGTGCTCGCCCGACACCGCGCGGCGGTAGTAGAACTCGTGGGCGTCGCCCGGCACGAGCTCGCGCATGCGGAAGGTGCGCCGCATCGCCTCGTGGGCGACGTCGGGGTCGGTGGTCTCCAGGCCGCGGATGCGCGGGTCGTCGAAGGGCGACGGCGTCACGGGCTGCGACGGGTACGGGGGCGACGGCATCGGTCACGCCTCTCGTCGAGGTGGGCGCCGGGCCGCTCGGGGTCAGGGAACGGCGTCGGAGCGTCGGGCTGATCCCCCGACGGCGTCAGCATAGTGCGACGCCTCCGGAGTTGCCCCCCCTTCGGCGGACGCCGATGTGCCCCGGAGGCGGGCCGCGGTGGGGAGGGACGAGCCGGGGAGGACGAGCCGGGGAGGGACGAGCCGGGGTGGAGACCTGAACCAACCCACACCCCGGCTCGCGCACCGACGCCGGGGGACCCGCCAGGGTCCCGACCCGGTGCTCACCACGGCCAGCCCGAACCGCCGTGGTGTGCAGTCTTCGGAGCACCGCTCGGAACGGTTTGGAGAATGTCTCAGAATTTTTTCGGGGAGTCCTCCCCAGGGCTCCGTGAGGCGGGGCTGTCCCCCGCCCCGCGCCTCCCGCAGCCCCGCCGCCGACGCACGGCGTAGCGTCGCGGCCATGGACTACAGGACCCTCGGGAACAGCGGTGCCTCCGTGTCGGAGCTGACACTGGGCACCATGACGTTCGGCGCAGAAGCCGACGAGACCACCTCTCACCAGATCCTCGACGCGTTCGTCGCGGGCGGCGGCACGCTCGTCGACACCGCCGACGTGTACAGCGCGGGGGTCTCCGAAGAGATCATCGGGCGCTGGCTCGCCGCGCGCCCCACCGACGCGGCGCAGGTCGTGCTGGCGACGAAGGGCCGTTTCCCCATGGGCGACGGCCCGAACGACGTCGGGCTCTCGCGGCGGCACCTCGCCCGTGCCCTCGACGACTCGCTCCGGCGCCTCGGCACCGAGCACGTCGACCTCTACCAGATGCACGCGTGGGACGCCCTGACGCCGATCGACGAGACCCTGCGGTTCCTCGACGACGCGATCAGCGCGGGCAAGATCGGCTACTACGGCTTCTCGAACTACCTCGGCTGGCAGGTCACGAAGGCCGTGGGCCGCGCCGACGCCCTCGGCTTCGCGCCGCCCGTCACGCTGCAGCCGCAGTACAACCTGCTCGTGCGCGACATCGAGCACGAGATCGTGCCGGCCTCGCTCGACGCCGGCATCGGCCTGCTGCCCTGGTCGCCGCTGGCCGGCGGCTGGCTGAGCGGCAAGTACCGCCGCGACCAGGCGCCCACCGGCTCGACCCGACTCGGTGAGGACCCGACGCGGGGCATGGAGGCGTGGGAGGCGCGCAACGCGGACGAGCGCACCTGGACGGTCATCGACGCGGTCACCGCGATCGCCGACGCCCACGGCGCCTCGGCCTCGCAGGTCGCGCTCGCGTGGCTGCTGGCGCAGCCGGCCGTGACCTCGGTGATCCTCGGCGCCCGGACAGTCGAGCAGCTCGACGACAACCTCGGTGCGTCGGGCCTCGTGCTCACCGCCGACGAGCTCACGCGCCTCGGCGACGCGAGCGCCCCGCGCATCGACGACTACCCCTACGGCACCGCCGGGGTCGCCCAGCGCGGCCGCCGCATCGACGGCGGTCGCTGACCCCCGGGCTCAGCCCGGCACCGCACGGTGCGACTGCGGGAGGCGCGGTGTCGGTCAGACCGGCACCGCGCCTCCCGCATGCGTGTGAACGATGGTCGTCGCCCCGTACTGCTCTCGTGAACCCTTCGCGCTGACGAGGGAGCCGGTCGGCACCAGTCGCTCGTCATCGGCGTACCAGCACGACGATCATCACGATGAAGAAGGGGACCATCCCGAGGAAGGTCATCGCGGGCCAGGATCCGCCAGGAGCGCGCCGGTCTGCCCAGCGGAGCAACCAGATGGCGACCGTGACCGGCAAGAACCCGAGGGGGACTCCTGCGATGACCAGGACGGTCGCCGCCAGCACGAGGACGAGAGCTGTCAGAGACGGCACCACGGCTGTCCGTGACGCACGCGCAGACCCCCCGGCCTGATCGGCCCTCCGATGAGGAGGGTGACCGACATCTCCTGACATGTGACGCTCCTCTCGGGAGCCCGGACCGAGGAGTCCCCGCGCGGCCGCCCCCTCATCAGCTGACGGTGCCCCAGACCGCCGGCCTTCGGCTGTCGGGGAGGAGCCCTGAGGGTGCGACCTCACGCGGCTCGAGCATGATGCGAGCCGACAGCTCGCGTCACGCTCACACTCTCTTCCCCCGGGCGACCGGTGTCAAGGATGTCACTGTGAAATTGTTGATATCCGTCAGATGAGGGCAGAACGAGGCGGATGGCGCTGGGCAGGAAGACGAGCAGACCTCTGCCTGCCCGGGCCGGCTTCCGCCTTGTGAGCTCGACCGAGTGGTCACGATCTGCTGCTCCCGGCGCGAGGGAAGAGCAGATCGGGACCACTCGACGCGTCAGCGGTGCAGGTCGGCCGTCGCGCCGACGCGGCCGTGGCGCACCCGGACGGCGACGGTCACGACCAGCACGACGACCGCGGCGACCAGTGCCGTGACCCCGGCGGCGGTGTCGAGCGGCTGGCCGGTGAAGCGTCCAACGGCGACCCACGAGAGGCCCCAGACCAGCGAGAGCATGGGCGCGATGCGGCCACGACCGGCGAGCGCGACAGCCACGCCCGACAGGCCGGCGACGGCGAGCACGACCGTCGACCAGACGCTGCTCGGGGCACCGAGGCCGTCGAAGCCGGACTCGACCAGCGCAGCCGCGATGTTGGCGGCGGTCGCGACCGAGACCCAGCCGAGGTAGAGGCCCATCGTGCCGTCGGTGACGAGCGCGTCGACCCAGCCGTGGGTCGGCGTGCGGAAGAGGGTGACGAAGATCCGCACCAGCACGGCCAGCAGGGCGACGATCACGACGACGCTGAGCCACACGTTCCCGAGCTGCACGGCCGCGAAGAGCCAGGCCGCGTTGAGCAGCATGGAGGCGGCGACCCAGTACCCGAGGCGACGGTGGCGGTCGACGCTGCGCTGGCCGGGCAGCGCCTGGTAGACGGCGTAGGCGACGAGGCCGAGGTAGATGACCGACCAGATCGAGAAGGCGGTGGTCGCGGGGGCGATCGGGGTGGCGTCGGCGCTGAGCGCTCCGCCGGAGGCTCCGGAGACGGAGGTGCCGCCGAAGGCGCCCGACCCCACCGCGGCGAGGACGACGGCCAGCACGGCCGCGACCACCACCACGATCTGACGGACGACGTCGCTCGGCTGGGGAGGGTGCGGTTCGGCTCGCGTGGCTGTGCTCATGTCGGCGACGGTACGCCGCCGAGATCTCTTAGCTACTGAATCATCAGGCGCTTCCCAGCCTCAGCGACCGGGTGCTGAGGAGTCGCGGGGCAGCCCCCAGCCCCCAGCGAGCCGCGCTGGTCCGAGTCCGGCACGCCCTGCCCGCGACTGTCGGTCAGTTGCCAATTTGAGGGCTTGAGAGGGCTCCGGAGGCCCGCATAACGGCAACTGACCGACGCAGGTCGTGGCCAGCACGGGCCCAGACGCCGCACCGCGCTCAGGCGGCGGGCCGCCAGCGCCGCAGCAGCTGCGCGTTCAGCGCCACGATCACCGTCGACAGGCTCATCAACACCGCCCCCGCCGCGGGCGACAGCACGAAGCCGACCGGTGCCAGCACGCCCGCCGCGAGCGGCACCGACAGCACGTTGTAGCCCGCTCCCCAGACGAGGTTCTGGATCATCTTGCGGTACCCCACCCGCGACAGCGAGATCACCGACAGCACCGCCCGTGGGTCGTTCGACGCGAGCACGACGCCCGCCGACTCCACCGCCACGTCGGTGCCCGCGCCGATCGCGATGCCGACGTCGGCCCGGGCCAGCGCGGGAGCGTCGTTGACGCCGTCGCCGACCATCGCGACCCGCTGGCCGCGCTGCTGCAGCTCGGCGACGCGCGCGTCCTTCTCGTCCGGGCGCACCTCGGCGAACACCTCGTCGATGCCCAGCTCGCGCCCGACCGCGTCGGCTACCTGCTGCGCGTCGCCGGTCACCATCGCGACCCGCACGCCCGCATCGTGCAGGCGTCGCACGGCCTCCGCCGACTCCGGCCGCACCTCGTCGCGCAGCGCGTACGCCGCCTCCACCGCTCCGGCACGCACGAGGTAGAGCACCGCGGCACCGTCGGCCCGCCACGGCCCGGTCGCCGTCGCCAGGTCGGCGGGCACCTCGAGGCCCTGGTCGCGGAGCAGGCCGGGGCCCCCGACGCTCACCTCGACCCCGTCGACGTGGGCCGTGACGCCGCTGCCCGTGAGCGAGCGGAACGACTCGACCCGCGACTCCGGCGCCCCGCCCTGCCCCGCGTCGGCCTCGGCCGCGCGCACCAGCGCCCGGGCGACCGGGTGCTCGCTGTCGCGCTCGACCGCCGCCGCGAGGCGGACGGCCGCGTCGTCGTCGACGAGGTCGGACGAGGAGGCGCGGGCCACGTCCGTCACCGCGGGCTCGCCCTTCGTGAGGGTGCCCGTCTTGTCGAACAGGACGGTGTCGACGGTGCGCATGCGCTCGAGGGCCAGGCGGTCCTTGACCAGCACGCCGGCCTTCGCGGCGCGCTCGGTCGAGATCGCGATCACCAGCGGGATGGCAAGGCCGAGGGCGTGCGGGCAGGCGATGACGAGCACGGTCACGGTGCGCGTGATCGCCTGGTCGAGGTCGCCGAGCAGCAGCCAGACGACGAACGTGACGACGCCCGCCCCCGCGGCGAACCAGAAGAGCAGCGCGGCGGCGCGGTCGGCGAGCGCCTGCGCCCGCGACGACGACGACTGCGCCTCGGCGACCAGCCGCTGGATGCCCGCGAGCGCCGTGTCGTCGCCCACCGCCGTGACGCGGACCCGCAGCGTGCCGTCGGTCGCGACGGTGCCCGCCACGACGCGGTCGCCCTCCGAGCGCGAGACGGTGCGGCTCTCGCCGGTGATCATCGACTCGTCCATCTCGGCGGAGCCGTCGACGATCGTGCCGTCGGCCGGCACGCGCGCGCCCGAGCGGACGAGCACGACGTCGCCGGCCACGAGGTCGGCGATCGCCACCTCGGTCGTGCCGGAGCCCGAGCTGCCGGAGTCGGACCTGCCGGAGTCGCGGGTCGAGCCGTCGGGGCCCGTCGCGTCGACGCGGTCGGCCGTGTCGGGCAGCAGGGCGGCGAGCGCGTCGAGGGCGCCGGAGGCGGCCCCGAGGGCGCGCATCTCGATCCAGTGGCCGAGCAGCATGATGACGACGAGGAGGGCGAGCTCCCACCAGAAGTCGAGGTCGAGGCCGCCGATGCCGAGCGTCGTCGCCCAGCTGGCGACGAAGGCGACGGTGATGGCCATCGCGATGAGCAGCATCATGCCGGGCTGCTTCGCCCGCGCCTCGGCGACGCCGCCGGAGAGGAACGGCCAGCCGCCCCAGACGAAGAGGAAGGTGCCGAGCACGGGCGAGATCCACTCGGCTCCGGGGAAGGACGGCACGTCGTAGCCGAGCAGGCCCGCGAACATCGAGCTGAAGGCCACGACCGGGATCGCGACGACGAGGCTCACCCAGAACTTGTCGCGGAACTGGGCGGCGTGGTCGCCGTGCCCGCCGTGTCCGCCGTGGTGGCCGGCGTGGGCGTCGTGGCCCGCGTGGGCGTCGTGCCCGGCGTGCGCGTCGTGCCCGGCGTGCGCGTCGTGCCCCGCGTGGTCGTCCCCGACGCCGTGCGCCTCCTGCCCGTGCGCGGCCGTCGCGAGGTCCGAGTGGTCGCCGTGGTCGCCGTGGTCGCCGTGCGCGGAGTCGTCGTGCCGAGGAGTCATGCTACATACCCTAGGGGGGTATCCGTGTCGCCGTCCAGATCTCTCGACCCGCGACTCCTCGCGGTAACCGGCCGACGGTCTCACGGCGGCCGCCCGGCCGCCCGCGGTCAGCCCCCGACGGGCGGCCCGACGATCAGCAGCACGACGAAGACCACGACCACCGCGGCCGCGAGCAGGACGACGGCGAGCACCAGGTGACCGAGGACCCAGCGGAGGAGGCGGTCGGCCGGCCGCCGGTCACGCGGGTCGTCGGTCGCGGTGCGGCGCCAGTCGCCGCGGAGGCCGCCGCGGCGGTCGATCCAGCGCTCGACGGGCAGGGAGGCGAACGGCACGACGGCGCTGGCGAGGGCCGCGGCCGTCACGCCGAGGCTCCAGCGCTGGTTGACCGCGACGACGACGCCGGCCACCAGGTACGCGAGGAAGACGAAGCCGTGGATCGGCCCGGCGACGCTGACCGGCCAGTCGCCGACCCGCGCGACGTACTTGAGCAGCATGCCGCCGATGAGCAGGGCCCAGGTGACGACCTCGGCGACGGCGAACGAACGGAAGAGGGTGCGAGGCGACACGGGGGCTCCAGGGGGTCGACGGGACTCCGCTCATGGTCGCAGGCCGCCGCTGGGCGACGCCTCCCGTCGTGCACACCACGCACCCAGCAGGAGGCGCCCCTCCTGTTCCGAAGGATCCTCAGGAGGCGCGGCGTACCCTGGTCTGGTCAGGTCAGGTCAGCGACGACGACGAGGGGACTCCATGAGCGACCACGAGAAGCACGACACGACACGGCACGACGCCCCGCGCGACACCGCTCCGGGCCGCCTCCGCCTCACCTGGCCCACCTTCCGCGGCTCGCCCGTCGGCTGGGGCATCCTCGCCTTCCCGCTGCTGCTCGACCTCGTCCTGGTCGGCCGGCACCTCGGTCGCGGCGACCCGGTCACCCCGTTCGGCGTCGTCCTCACGATCGCCGTGCTCGTCGCCCTGGCGGTCGCGATCACCGGCCTGGTGCAGACGATCCGGCACCCGCGGCCCGGGCCGCCCGTGTGGCAGGGCGACGACGCGCGCTGAGGCTCGGTGCTCCCTGGGTGCCGACCAGCGCCTCCTTGCTTGGCTGGGGGGCATGACTACTCTCGCGATCATCGGTGCCGGCAAGGGGCTCGGCGCTGCCGTGGCCCGTCGATTCGGGCGGGAGGGATTCAGCGTCGCGCTGATCTCCCGTCACCAGGGGCGGCTCGACGCCCTCGCGGCCGAGCTCGAGGCCGACGGCGTCACCGCGCAGGGCTTCGTCGCCGACGTGCGCGACCCCGCCTCCGTGGCCCGGGCGCTCGAGGCGGCGACCGAGGCGCTCGGGCCGATCCAGGTGCTGCAGTACAGCCCGCTGCCGCAGAAGGACTTCATGCGGCCCGTGCTCGAGACGACGCCGGCCGACCTCGTCGGGCCCGTCGAGTTCTCGATCTACGGGCCGGTCGCGGCCGTGCACCAGGTGCTGCCGGGCATGCGCTTCCTCGGGCGGGGGCCGGACGGCCACGGCGGCACGATCCTCTTCGTCAACGGCGGCTCGGCCGTCACGCCCGGGCGCACCGTCACCGGCACCTCGATCGCCTTCGCCGGCCAGGCCGCGTACGCGCAGCTGCTGCACGACGAGCTGGCGGACGAGGGCATCCAGGTGTCGCAGCTGATCATCGGCGGGGCCATCACGCCCGACGACCCGGAGAAGACGCCGGAGGCGCTGGCCGAGCGGCTGTGGGGGCTCCACACCCGGCGCGACACCTTCCGGGAGCAGGTCAGCGCCGACTGAGGCGACGGCGCGGCGCCAGCTCGGCGCCAGCGCGGCCGGCGAGTGGTCACGAAGTGCTGCTCGCACGGGGCGGGACGAGCAGTTCGCGACCACTCGAGCCGGCGTCGCTCGGACGTCGACGCCGCGACGGCGGCGAGCCTGAGCCCGGCCGGTGAGTCCGCCCGGCACGGAGGCGGGCGGCGTAGCGTCACGCACAGCACCGGATCAGCACACGAGCGGCATCGTCGCGGAGACCCCCCTGTGGTCACCGAGGCGGTGCCGCGTGCTCGTGGCCCGAGCCGCACGCAGTGCGCACAGCGCCGCGCTGCGCCACCCCGTGCCGCGCCACCCCGTGCCGCGCCGCCCGCCCCGCGCCGCCCCCGCTACGCCCCGCCGAACCGCTCCGTGCGCACCCGGGTCGGGTCGTGGCCGGCGTCGACGAGCCAGCCGGCGATCGTCTCGACGAAGCCGTTCGTGCCGCAGACGTAGACGAGCGGGTGCTGCTCGGCGGGCAGCGCCAGCTCGAGCAGTCGCTCGCGGGTGAGGCGCCCGGCGGGCCGGGCCGCTCCCTCCGGCGCTCCGCGCGTGAAGATCCAGTCGACCGTGAGGTCGGGGCCCGCGGCGGCGAGCCCGGCGAGCTCCGGCGCGAACCACTGGTCGTCGGGCGTCCGCACCGAGCAGATCAGCCGCATCGGGGGCGCGTCGTCGCGCTCCGACCGCGAGCGGATCATCGCGACCAGGGGCGCGACTCCCGACCCTCCACCGATCAGCTGCACGGGCGACCGCGAAGGTGCCGGGGCCCCCTCGGGCTCGGGCAGCACCGCGTGCACGGCCGAGTCGGGGTCGAACTCCGTCGGCGGCCACACGAACCAGCCGCCGATCGGGCCGCGCACCTCGACCGGGTCGCCCGGCTCGGCGGCCTCGACCAGGTACGGCGAGACCTCGCCGTCGGGCAGCTGCTCGACCGAGATCTCGAGGGCAGCGGTGAGCGGATCGCCGTGCGTGCCCCGCACGTCGGAGAGCGAGTACGACCTGACGGCCTGGTAACCGTCGTCGGCGGTCAGCCTCAGGTCGACGTGCTGGCCGGCACGGGCGGCCCGCAGGCCGGGCACGGCGACGACGATCGACCGGCCGGTGCCGCTCAGCGGGGTCGTCGAGACGACCGTGCCGGGCCGCCAGGCATAGGGGTCGGCACCGCTCACGCGTAGCGTTCTTCGCGCCAGGGGTCTCCGTGGCCGTGGTAGCCCATGCTCTCCCAGAAGCCGCGGCGGTCGGTCGCCATGGTCTGGACGCCCTGCAGCCACTTCGCGCTCTTCCAGAAGTAGAGCCCGGGCACGAAGAGCCGCGCCGGCCCGCCGTGCTCGGCGTGCAGGGGCTGGCCCTCGTACGTGTCGACCACCCACGCCTTGCCGCCGAGCAGCTCGTCGAGCGGCAGGTTGGTCGTGTAGCCGCCGTAGCTCGTCGCCATCGCGTAGCCGTGGTCGGTCTCGAGGCCGTCGAAGAGGGTGTCGAGCGAGACGCCCGACCAGTGGGTGCCGAGCTTGCTCCAGCTCGTGACGCAGTGGATGTCGGTCTCGATCGCCTCGTGCGGCAGGGCCTGGAAGTCGGCCCAGGTGAGCGAGCGCTGGCCCTGCTCGGTGCCGACCTGCAGCTCCCACCGCTTGATGTTCGGGGTGGGGCCGGCCGAGAGCACGGGGAAGCCCTGCTCGAGGTGCTGCCCCGGGGGGAGGCGCGGGTCGGCCTCCCGACGTCGGCCGAAGCCGGTGAACCCTGCCATCGCGCGCCTCCTGCACCCTGGGGCGACGCCGTGCGGCGGCGTCGCGCGGGGCTCGTTCGCCCCGACCCGGCCCACAGTAGCGGGGCCCCCCGACGCCCGGCGAGACCACCAGCCTGGGACTGGCCTGGGAGGCGGTTGACCTGCAGGTGCACGGGGGTCGTACGGTGGTGGCAGACCCCCAGCGAAAGGACTCCCCCATGGCTGAGTACACCCTGCCCGACCTCCCCTACGACTACTCCGCTCTCGCGCCGCACATCAGCGCGCAGATCATGGAGCTGCACCACTCCAAGCACCACAACACGTACGTGACCGGGGCGAACACGGCCAACGCCGCCCTCGCCGAGGCGCGCGACAAGGGCGACCTCGCCAACGTCAACAAGCTCGAGAAGGACCTCGCGTTCAACCTCGGCGGCCACGTCAACCACTCGATCTTCTGGACGAACCTGACCCCCGAGACCAGCGAGCCCGTCGGCGACCTGCTCGAGGCCATCGGCCGCGACTTCGGCGACCTCGAGAAGTTCAAGGCGCACTTCACGGCCACCGCGCTCGGCGTGCAGGGCTCCGGCTGGTCGGTGCTCGCGTACGACGTCATCGGTCAGCGCCTCAGCGTCTTCCAGCTCTTCGACCAGCAGGGCAACGTGCCGTTCGGCCTCGTGCCGCTGCTGATGCTCGACGTCTGGGAGCACGCCTACTACCTGGACTACCAGAACGTCCGTGCCGACTACGTCAAGGCCTTCTGGAACATCGTGAACTGGGAGAACGTCGCGCAGCGCTACGCCGCCGCGACCACGAAGACGCAGGGCCTGCTGACCTTCTAGCCGCACCCGCTGCCTCACCAGGGCCGCGCCTCCCCCGTCACGACGGGCCGGGGGCGCGGCCCTGTCGCGTGCGGCCCCGTCGCGTCCGGCCTCGCTCGCCCCTGGGGACGACCACCCCTCGCCGTCCCTCCCCACCCCCCGGGCATGCGCCTCCGGGATGAACCTGACCCCCGGGAGGCGCGGCGCGGCCCGCCCCTCACCTAGCCTTCTGCACATGATCGACGTGAGGCGGTGGGGACGGCACGCGGTCGCCCCGGCCGCGGCGACCGTCTACTTCGTGTTCTGGGTGGCGGCCTCCTGGGGCCGCGGCGGCGTCGCCGACAACAGCGTCGTCTTCGGCCTGTTCGCCCTGGCCATCGGCCTGTCGTGGTGGATGCCGTCGACCGCCCTCGCTCTCGTCGTCGTCGTGCCGGTGCTGCAGCTGCTCGGCCTCGCCGAGGCCCCCGGGCAGGACACCTGGACGGCCTACGTCGCCGTCGCGCTCGTCATGGCCTTCGTCGCCGTCCGGCCCTCGCCGTGGCTGCGCCTCGCCGCGCTGCTGGTGGCGGGGGTGACGGCCGGGCTCGCCGCCTGGCTGCTCACCGTGCCGACGCTGACCCGGCCGCAGAGCTGGAGCACCTGGGTGGGCGCCGGCACCGCGGGCCTCCGCATCGAGTTCTCGCTGCTGATGGCCGCTCTCTTCGGCGTGTTCGCCGGGGCGTGGGCGATCGGGGTCGCGTTCGCGAGCATCCGCCGGGTGGTCGTCATCCGCGCGGCGCTCGAGGCCACCGAGACCCGCTTCGAGGCGGCCGACCTCGAGCTGCGGCTCGAGCAGGAGCGCGCCCGCATCTCGCGCGACGTGCACGACGCCCTCGCGCACTCGCTCGCCGTCGTCGTGTCGCAGGCCCAGGGGGCGATCGCGCTGCGGGCCACGCGCCCCGAGGCCGCCGACGCCTCGCTCGCCACGATCGCCGAGGTCGGCCGCACGGCGCTGCTCGACGTGCGGCGACTGGTCGAGCGCATCACGCACGACGACGACGTGACCGCCCCGCGCCAGACCCTCGCCGACCTCGGGGTGCTCGCCGCCGCGATGCGCGAGGCCGGCATGGAGCTCGACGTCGTCGTCGAGGGGACGCCCGCCCTCGCCCCCTCGCAGGAGCTCGCCGTCTACCGCATCGTGCAGGAGAGCCTCACGAACGCCCTGAAGCACGCGGGCACGACGAGCACGGTCGCGGTCGTGCTCGACCACCGCGGCGAGGGGCTGTCGCTCTCCGTCCGCTCGCGCGGGCGGGGCTCCCCGCTCGTCGCCGCCCGGGAGGGTCGCGAGGGCGGCGCGGGCGTCCGCGGCATGACCGAGCGGGCACGGCTGGCGGGCGGCTGGCTGACGGCCGGCCCGGCCGACGACGGCGCCTCGTTCGAGGTGACCGCCTTCGTGCCGTCACGGGGTGAGCGGGCCGCGACCACCGCCTCCCCGGCGCCGACCTCCCCCGGGCCGCCGCCTCCCGACCCGGGCTCCCGCGACCTGGACTCCCGCGACCTGACCACGCCAGACCTGACCGAGAAGAGCACCCCATGATCCGCGTCGCCGTCGTCGACGACCAGCCGCTGTTCGCCAGCGGGCTCGAGATGCTCATCGAGGCGCAGCCCGACATGGCCTGCGTCGGCACCGCCGTCGACGGGCGGCAGGCGCTCGAGCTGGCGGCGCGCACGAGCCCCGACGTCGTGCTGATGGACCTGCGCATGCCGGTGATGAACGGCCTCGAGACCACGGCCCGGCTGCTCGAGGGCGTCTCGCCCGACGAGCTGCCGCGGGTCGTCGCCCTGACGACGATCCAGCGCGACGAGGCCGTGTACGGGGCGCTCAAGGCCGGCGCGTACGCGTTCCTCACGAAGGACGCCACGCCCGACGAGGTGCTCGGCACCATCAGGGCCGCGTTCGCGGGCGAGCCCGTCTCGACCGCCGACGCCGCGCTCGACGTCGTGCACCGGTACGCCGTGCCCGCCCCCACGCCGCCCGTCGACCCGCTGGCCCCGCTCTCGCCGCGCGAGCGCGAGATGACGCTGCTCATCGCCCGCGGCCTGAGCAACACCGAGATCGCCGCCGAGGCCTTCCTCAGCGAGGCCACGGTGAAGAGCCACGTGCGCGCCGTGCTGCAGAAGCTGGCCCTGCGCAGCCGCGTGCAGATCGTCGTGTTCGCCTACGAGAACGGCCTCGTCTCCGGAGCCGAGCGGAGGCGCGGGTGACGGAGCGCGACCGCGAGCAGGTCGCCAAGCGGGTCACCGCCGTCGCGGTCGCCCTCGTCGTGGCCGGGGTCGTCGTCGCGGGGCTGCCGTCGACCCGGCCCTGGGCCCTGCCCGACACGCCCGACCGCGACCGCGCCTCCTGGGCCATGCCGCTCGACCAGTACATCGGCGTCGGCGACATCCGCGTCGGCTACGCGCAGGAGCTGATGATCGAGAAGTGCCGCACCGACGAGGGCGGCGACGGCTCGAGGGTGCCCTGGCGAGACGTCGACGCGGCGACCACCGCGGCCGAACGTCAGCCGACCCGGGCCTTCGACCTCGACCAGGCCGAGGCTCGGGGCTACCACGTGCCGCCGACCGACGACCCGGGCGAGGCTGCGTGGCGCGAGTTCGTCCTGAGGCCGGTCTCGGCCGCCGAGAGCGCCGCGAGGGACCGCTGCGTCGACAGGCTGTACTCCGAGCACCCCGAGCTGCTCTCCGGCTACCTCGGCACGGGCACCGGGACGGTCGGCGACATCGCCACCCGGCTCAGCGACGCCGCCTTCCGCGACGCCCGCGACGACGACGCGGTGCTCGACACGGTGCCCGCCTGGCTCGAGTGCCTGCAGCCCGTCGCTGAGGCCGGCTGGGAGCTGCCGCCCACCCCGGCGGGCATGCCGACCGACGCCATGGCCGGCGCGTTCGCGTCGTCCGACCCGACGACCCCGGTCACCGAGGCCGAGCTCGACGTCGCCACCGCCGACGCCGCCTGCCGCGAGTCGTCGGGGTACCTCGACGCCCTCTACGACGCCGAGTGGGAGCACCAGCTCACCGTGCCCCACGACTACGGCGAGCGCCTCTCACAGGTCGACACGGGAGCGGTCGCGGCGGCTGAGCGCACGGTCGACGACGCGCTGGCCCGGCTGACGCCGCCGGCTCCCTGAGCTGCCGGCCCGCGCCTCCCGCAGGCCGCGCCGTCCGCACCAGGCGCCTCCCGCAGCCTCCGCTCCCCGCGCCTCCCGCCCTGCCCCTGCCCCCCGCCCGGGGGCCTGTCGAAACCGTCCCGCGGGTATGTAACCTGGGGTACAGAGGGACCACGGCGCCGGGGGGCGCCTAGGGGGCCGAGGGGAGGTCCGTGGGCCTGACCAGCGCGACGAGCGACGTGGTCAGGCCCTCGGACCCGGGGGCCGCCATCCACGGCAGCAGCACCGAGAGCAGCTGCGCGAGCCGCTCGAACACGTCGGCCCGCCCGGTCGTCGCCCCGGAGAGGGTCTGCACGCCCGTGTAGGCCCCGACGAGCAGGTGCGTCGCGGCGTCGACGTCGAGGTCGGCGCGGAAGGCGCCCTCGTCGACCGCTCCGCGGATGAGCCGGCCCATCTGGTCGAGCCAGTCGAGGTACGGCGGCGCGACGGTGAGCGCGCGGTCGGGCACCTCGGTGGTGAGGCGGATGCCCGCCGTGATCGTCACCTCGCGGGTCAGCTGGGTCGCGAGCGACGCGCACGACAGCACGATCGCCTCCGCGCACGAGCGGGCCTCGGCCGAGACCCGGTCGGCGTAGGCGCGCGCCAGGCGGTGCTGCTCGGCGATGACCGCGTCGGCCAGCGCGGCCTTCGACGGGAAGTGGAAGTACAGCGCGCCCTTGGTCACACCCGCCGTGTCGGCGACGACGTCGAGCGACGTCGAGCCGTAGCCCCGCTCGTCGAAGACCTCGGCGGCGGCGTGGAGGATCGCCGCGCGCGTCGCTCGGGCACGCTCTTGCTGGGGCACGGAGAGACACAGTACCGGCGGGCCCCGGGGTGTGACGCCCGCCCCGGTCAGGCCGCGGGCGTCTCCGGCAGGGCAGGAGTCGCGGGTCGGCCCCGGCGCGGAGCCCGGCTGGCGTACAGCACGCCCCCCACGACGGCCACGCCGGCGACCACCTCGACCGCGTCGGGCACCTCGTCGAAGGCCGCCCACGACGTGAGCACCCCGACCACGGGCACGAGCATCGAGAACGGCGCGACCGTGCTCGACGGGTACGCGGCGAGCAGGCGGGTCCAGAGGCCGTAGCCGAGCACCGTCGCGACCAGCACGACGTACAGCAGGCCGACGACGCTCGGCAGGGCGTCGAGGGTGCCGACGGTCGCCAGGCTGCGGCCGATGCGCCCGGGCCCCTCGACGGCGAGCGAGAGGGCGAGCATCGGGATCGGCGGCACCACCGACATCCAGAGCGTGAGCCGGAGGGGGTCGGGGGCGGCCGCCCGCCGCACCGCCACGTTGCCGAGGCCCCAGCCGAGCGCGCCGCAGAGCACGAGCACGACGGGCAGCAGCGCCGCCACCTGGGCCCGGTGCACCGCGATCACGGCGAGGGCGAGCACCGCGACGCCGATGCCGATCGCCTGGCGCCGGGTGATGCGCTCGCGCAGCCAGAACGCCGCGATCACGACGGTCGCCGGGGCCGACGCCTGCAGCACGAGCGACGCGAGGCCGGAGGGCATGCCCGCCGCCATGCCGAGGTAGAGGAAGCCGAACTGGAGGATCCCCAGCCCGAGGCCGACGAGCAGCAGGCTGCGCCACGGGATGGGTGGGCGCGGCACGAACAGCAGCGTCGGCACGGCCAGCAGCGAGAAGCGCAGCGCGACGAGGAAGATCGGCGGGAAGTGCTCGAGCGCCAGCGCCGTCATCGGGAAGTTCACGCCCCAGCAGACCGCGACGACGAGGGCGAGGAGGCGGTCGCGGGGCGTCATCCGGCCAGCCTGGCCGAGCGGGCGGCGGGGGCGCCAGCCGACGCGCTGGTCGTCCGGCCGAGCAGGCCACCGGTCGGCGGGCGGCCCTGCCCCGGCGGTGCCGCGAGCGGTGCCGGGTGCTCGCACCGCGCCTCCCGCAGGCCCCTGCCGACCGCGCCGGCGAGCCCGGCCCGGGCCCGGGGGACGCCCGCGGTCCCCCGTTCGGCTGCCTGTGCCGGAGGGCCCCGCCGTGCTGTCATGGGGGACCACCAGCGTCGGGCCGTCGACGAGCGTGCCCGGGAACAGGCTCCGATGTCGACCACTCCCCGCGCCGCCCTCGGCCCCCGCGCCGCCCGGGCCGCCCTCGGCGCGGTCGTCGCCGCCGCGCTGCTCGCCCTCGTCGGCTGCACGTCGTCCGCCGACCGCGGCGAGCGCGACGGCGACGCCGACCGCGACTCCGCCTCGGCCACGCCGACCGCCGCGCCCGACCGCGTGACGCGCGAGACGATGCGCACCGCCCCGACCGACCTCGTCTTCCCCGGCGGGCTCGCCGTCGAGCCGGGCTCGCTCGCCTCGCGGGCGCAGGCCGAGCTCGACGCCGCGGGCCAGCCCGGCCAGGCCGACGCGGCGGGCGTGATCGCGGCGCAGCCCGTGGCGATGTGGATCGGCGACGGCTACGACGACGAGCAGCTGGTGAAGGTGGTCACCGACTTCCTCGACGCGGCCGACGCCCAGGGCGCGACGGCGGTCTTCGTCACGTACGCCATCCCCGACCGCGACTGCGGCAACTACTCGGCGGGCGGGCTCACGTTCGACGAGTACCCGGCGTGGAACCGCACCATCGCCGAGACGATCCGCGGCCACGACGCCGTGGTGATCGTCGAGCCCGACTCGCTCGGCATCCTCAGCCGCTGCCCCGACCTCGTCGAGGAGAGGCTGCCGCTGCTGCGCCAGGCCGTCGAGGACTTCGCGGCGGCCGGCGTGCCCGCCTACCTCGACGGGGGCAACTCGAACTGGGTCGACGCGCAGACGATGTCGGAGCGCCTGCTCGCCGCCGGGGTCGAGGACGCCCGCGGCTTCTTCACGAACGTGTCGGGCTTCTACCGGGTCGACGAGGAGCGCGCCTACGCCGAGCGCCTCTCCGCCCTCACCGGCGACAGCCACTTCGTGATCGACGTCTCGCGCAACGGCCGCGGCTGGCAGGGCACCTGGTGCAACCCCGACGGGGCGGCGCTCGGGCAGGACCCGCACGTCGCCGGGGGCAGCGGGGGGCTCGACGCCCTGCTCTGGGTCAAGACGCCCGGCATCAGCGACGGCACCTGCAACGGCGGGCCCGCGGCGGGCACCTGGTGGCCGTCGTTCGCGGAGGGCCTCGTCACCCGCCGCGTCGAGGACGAGGGCTCGCAGCAGTAGCCGCGGGGCCGGCCGGGACCGTCGGGAGTCACGGGCCGGGCCCGGCGCACCGGCGTCAGCGGCTGCGCAGCAGCTCCAGGAACTCGTCGGCCATGCCGAGCTGGCGCTCGAGGCGGGCTCGTCGCTCGACGGTCTGCTCGATGAAGGAGTCCAGGCGGGCGCGGACGGCGGCGACGTGCTCTGGGGAGCCCTCCGCGCCTCCCTCGGGGCCTGCCGTGGTCGCGGACTCGAGGTCGGCGACGACGCGCAGCAGCTCGGCCATCTCGTCGAGGGAGAAGCCGAGCGGCTTCATGCGACGGATCACCATGAGGCGCTGGAAGTCGGCCTCGGTGTAGAGCCGGAAGCCGCCCTCGGTGCGGCCGGTGGGGGCGAGCAGGCCGACCTCGTCGTAGTGGCGGATGGTGCGCAGCGACATCTCGGCGCGCTCTGCCAGCTCGCCNAGGGTTGATCGTACGGCAGGGTCGCCGTGCGCCCCCACTCTTCCAGACTCTCCTCAGGAGCCCCGTGACGTCTCCCGCCTCCCCCTCCTCCGTCGTGCCCGTGCACGTCGACGACACCGTGCTCGGCGTGCTCCGCTCGCCGCGCCTGCTCACGAGGGAGGCGCTGGCCGGCATCGTCACCACGCTCGCCCTCGTGCCCGAGGTGATCTCGTTCTCGGTCATCGCGGGCGTCGACCCGATGGTCAGCCTGGTCTCGTCGGTCGTGCTCGCGATCGTCATGTCGCTGCTGGGCGGCCGCCCGGCGATGGTGACGGCGGCGGCCGGCTCGGTCGCGCTGGTCGTGGCGCCGCTCGTGCAGCAGCACGGCGTGGAGTACGTGCTGCCGGCGGTGCTGCTGGCCGGGGTGATCCAGGTGGCGTTCGGCACGGCGGGGCTGGCGCGGCTGATGCGGTTCATCCCGCGGTCGGTGATGATCGGGTTCGTCAACGCGCTCGGCATCCTGATCTTCGTCGCGCAGGTGCCCCACGTGGTCGACGTGCCGTGGGTGGTCTACCCGCTGTTCGCGCTGACGATCGCGATCGTCGTGCTGCTGCCGCGGCTGACGAAGGCCGTGCCGGCACCGCTGATCGCGATCGTGGTCGTGACGGCGATCGTGGTGTTCGCCGGGCTGAACGACGTGCACACGGTCGGCGACGAGGGCCCCATGGGCGGCGGGCTGCCCGGGCTGACGCCGTGGCTCGTGCCGGTGTCCCTCGACACGCTCGTGATCATCCTGCCGACGGCGCTCAGCGTGGCGTTCGTCGGCCTGATGGAGACGCTGCTGACGGCCAAGCTGGTCGACGACATCACCGAGACGCCGTCGCACAAGGGCAAGGAGTCGTGGGCCCTCGGCGTCGCGAACATCGCCGCGGGCTTCTACGGCGGCATCGCGGGCTGCGCGATGATCGGGCAGACCGTCGTGAACGTGAAGATCGGACGGGCCCGCACGAGGGTGTCGACCGTGGTGGCCGGGCTCTTCCTGCTGCTGCTCGTGACGGGGCTGAGCTCGGTGATGGCCCGGATCCCCATGGTCGCGCTGGCCGCGGTGATGATGATCGTGGCGATCTCGACGGTCGACTGGCACAGCGTGAAGCCGTCGACGCTGCGGCGGATGCCGCTGCCCGAGACGCTCGTGATGGTGGTGACGGTCGTCGTGGTCGTCGCGACCGGCAACCTCGCGATCGGCGTCGCGGTCGGCGTGCTGCTGGCGATGGTGCTGTTCGCGCGGCGGATCGCGCACGTGATCCGGGTCGAGCGGACCGTCGACGCGCAGAGCGGTGCGGTGCGCTACGACGTGGTCGGGCCGCTGTTCTTCGGCAGCAGCAACGACCTGGTCGAGCACTTCGCGTACCGCGACGACCCGGCCTCGGTCGTCGTCGACCTGAGCCGGGCCCAGGTGTGGGACGCCTCGAGCGTCGCCGCCCTCGACTCGGTCGAGACGAAGTTCGCGGCCCACGACGTGGCGGTGGAGTTCGTCGGGCTCGACGACCGCAGCCACGCCTTCCGCTCGAGGTTGACGGGGCAGTTCGGGGAGTAGGTCGGGGAGGGGGGCAGGTCGGTCGGGCGCTCCCCGGCGCGAGCCGCCGGCGCGAGCCGCCGGCGCGAGCCGCCGGCGCGAGCCGCCGGCGCCGTCCGCCGTGGCGGACCCGCTCGGCGAGATCTCGGAGAAGTGGTCCCTGGGATCGCTGATCCACTCCAGAGTGGAGGAGCAAGCCTGCCTCTCGCCCCACACCCACCCCGCTGCTCCACTCCGGAGTGGAGGAGCGAGCCTGCCTCTCGCCCCACACCCACCCCGCTGCTCCACCCCAGAGTGGAGGAGCGAGACCGGTGACCTGCGGACACGGTGACACGGCGGGGTGAGGCGGGTCCTCGTCCTCCTGGGCGGGTCGGCGCCGACCCGCCCACGACGACACGGACCCGCCGGACCGACCGCGACAGCGCTCGGGAGGACGCGCGTTCACGGCTGAGCTCCTCCACTCCAGAGTGGATCGACGAATCTGGGGCGTCACATCCGGACGGCGAGCTCCTGGCAGCCCAGCTCGCGGCGATGAGGCCGACCGCCAGCAGACTCACGCCGCAGCGCGGGCGCCAGGAGACTCACGCCCCGGCGCGGGCGACCCACGACGGACCCGCACAGCAGCGCAGGCGGGCGGCGGGACGGACCCTAGGCGCCGATGCGCACGAAGTGGTGCGGCTGGTCCCAGATGGGGCGCACCGCGACGAAGCCGCCGGGCTTGGGCGCGTCGAGGATCATCCCGTTGCCCGCGTAGATCCCGTCGTGCGCGAGGTTGTCGAAGACCACGAGGTCGCCGGGCACGGCGTCCTCGGCCGAGACGCGGGTTCCCTCCGCGTCCTGCGTGGGCACGTAGTGCGTCAGCGAGATGCCGAACTGCGAGTAGACGAACGTGATGAGGCCCGAGCAGTCGAACTTCGTCGGGTCCTCGCCGCCGTGCACGTACGGGGTGCCGATGTACTGCATGGCGACGGCCAGCACCTGGTCGCGGTCGAGCGTCGGGTAGAGCGGGTCGGCCAGGTAGCTCTCGGTCGTGCGGCCGTCCCACACCGAGGTGCTCGCGGCGGCGGAGTTCAGCTTCACCTGCGTCGCCAGGTCGACCAACGACGTCGCCGAGTACGCGTCACGGCTCATGTCGGCGTCGATCACGTCACCGTCGACGGAGAGGCTCTGCGACGCTCCCCGCGCCGCCGACGCCCCGGGGCCGGCCGCGACGGCCTGGGCTCCCTGGTCGGCGCTCGCGAGCAGGGGCAGCGTGCCGCTGGCGGCGAAGCCGATCAACGCGGCGACCACCGAGACCTTCTTCACGACGGCACCGAGACGACGAGCCGCGGGGGCAGGGGCGGGGGCGGGGGACGTAGGTGCAGCAGCAGCGCTCGGCACCGCAGCCCGCCGGCCGGACGCGCGGGTCGAGTCCGCGGCACGGCTCGCCGACGCTGCCCTGGCCGACACGACCTTGCGGCTCACGCCCGCGGTCGGGGCCGCGACCGGCTCGCCGGCGAGCTCCGCCGCCTGGGCGGCGACGGCGTCGGCACGGGCGGCCGAACGGCGACCGCGGAGCAGCGGGCCGGTGGCCGCCTCGGAGGCGGCGACGAGGGCGTCCGACTGGACGAACGAGGCCCGGCAGGTGGTCGGCAGCACGGCGGCCTGGGCCCGACGGCGGCCCCGGGGCCGCAGCAGCGGGGCGTCTCCGCCTCCGGTGGTCGACGCGTCGCGATCCGAGTGCTCGGTGCCCGACAGGTCGGCGGAGGCGGTGCTCGTCACGCGGTCGGTCCTCTCGGTCACTCGTCGGGAACACTCGACCCTATCGCCGGAGCGCCCTCGGCACGAGTCCTGGGAGCACACCGGCCTCCCCGCTCACGCGGGTGAGCCGTCGGCCCCTCACCCTCCTCACCCGCTCGGGGCGGGCGGTTCCGGGGGCTCGACCCGCGACTCCTCACGGCGGCGTCGCAGCTCACGACGGAGGGCCCGGCGCTCCCGCCAGCTCGGCGGCGGCGGGGCCGCGGCGGCCTCGGCGGCCGCGGCCGCACGGCGGGCACAACGACGCTCGTGCCAGCGCAGCACCTCGTCGTCGACGTCGCGCGTGGGCGTCACGACGGGCGGTCCGCCGGTCAGCTGGCGGCGGGCCTCGACGATGCGGGCGTTGTAGTCGTCGACGTGGGCGCGCACGGCGGCCTCGCTGCCGAGCCGGTCGAGGGTGTCGTCGAACTCCGCGTGCTCGGTGCGGAGCGACAGCGCGGGAGGCGCCAGCCCGGTGAGCCCTTCGCGCTCGATCAGGCCGCGGATCCACCAGTCGGGGTCGACCGTGTCGCCCGCGAGGCCGGGCAGCGGCTTGCCCGCCAGGGGCAGGTCGTCGAAGTCGCCGCGCGCGACGGCGACGTCGATCGCGGTGCGGGCCCAGGCGCGCATCTCGGCGGCGGTGCGGGTGTCGCGGGGGGCGTCCTCCGGCGGGGCCTCCCCCTCGACGCGGTACCGCGCAGCGTTGATGCGCGGGTCCGATCTCTCGCTGGCCATGCCGATGAGGGTACGCCGCGCCTCCGACGTCGTCCGGAGCCCGTCCGGAGCCCGCCGAGTGGTCACGAACTGCTGCTCCGAGGGCCCGGCGACGACAGTTCGCGACCACTCGACCGGGAGGCCGAGGACCCCAGGACGGGAGGACGCCGAGGAGGCGCGGTGCCGGTCGTCCGGACACCGCGCCTCCTCGGCTGCGGGGCGGCCTCGGCCGCCCTCCGCCCGCGACCTACAGCGTCGCCGCGGCCGGGTCCCAGCCCTCGGGCAGGGGCGTCGGCTTCGGCACCGACGACGTGACGTCGACGGGCGAGCCCTGCTCCGCCGCGGTCGAGACCGCGAGCAGCACGTCGAGGACGTGCGCCGCGACCGCGCCGCTGGCCTTCTCGTCGTCGCCGCCGCGGATCGCCCGCGCGAGGTCGACGACGCCGGAGCCGCGGCCCCAGAACGAGCCGGAGGCGGTGAGCGTCTCGGGCTCCTCCTGGCCGAACCGCCAGAGGGCGGAGTCGCCGTCGAACATGTTGGGGTCGGGCAGCACGATGGTGCCCTCGGTGCCGCTGATCTCGACGAAGCCCATGCGGGGCAGCGCGTTCTGGAAGCTGAACGTCGACTGCGCCGACTGCCCGCCCTCGAAGCTGATCAGCGCCGCGTGGTGCGTCGGCACCTCGACGGGGAAGGTCTCGCCGGCGCGGGGGCCGCTGCCGATCGTGCGGCGCTCGAACGACTTCGACGAGACGGCCGACACCCGCGAGGCCGAGCCGAAGGCGTGCACGAGGGTCGTCACGTAGTACGGGCCCATGTCGAAGAGCGGGCCGGCTCCGACGGCGAAGAGGAAGTCCGGGTCCGGGTGCCAGGCGTCGGGGCCGGGCACGTGGAACATCGTCGTCGCAGTGAGCGGCTCGCCGATGTCGCCGCGGCCGATGGCGCGGAGCGCCGACTGGATGCCGCCGCCGAGCACGGTGTCGGGGGCGCACGCGACGCGCAGGCCCGCCTCCCGCGCGGCCGAGAGCAGCTCGGCGCCCGACTCGGCGTCGAGGGCGAGGGGCTTCTCGCTCCAGACGTTCTTGCCCGCGGCCACGATCTGGCGGCCGACCTCGGTGTGCACGGCCGGGATCGTCAGGTTGACGACGATCTCGATGTCGTCGCGCGACAGCAGCTCGTCGNCGGCGACCATGCGCACCTCGACGTCGCGGAACTTCGTGAGGTTCTCGAGGTACTGCGAGCTGATGTTGCCGGCGCCGATGACGCCGACGCCGACCACGCCCGTGCGGCCCGTGCTGCCCCCGCTCACGCGGTGACCCCGTCGGTGCCGTCGAGCTGCGTGGTGTCGTTCTCCTGCAGCCAGGCGAACGACTCGGCGATGCCGGCGAAGACGTCGCCCGAGTAGGCGTCGAACTCGACGACGCGCAGCGCGTGCGGCGCGGCCTCGAGGATGGCGCGGACGTCGACGTCGCCCTGGCCGGCCGGGGTCTGGTTCTCGAACGCGGCCTTGAGGGCGTCGGGCACGACGAGCGCGCTCTCGCTGCTGGGCAGGGCGGTGGCGATGTCGCCGCTGACCTTGCCGTCCTTGATATGGAGGAACTGCACGCGGTCGCCGAGCTGGCGGAGCAGCGCCGGGGTGTCCTGGCCGCCGACGGTGGCCCAGAAGGTGTCGAGCTCGAGGACGACCTCGGGCGAGAGCTGCTCGACGAACGAGTGGTAGATCGGGCGCCCGTCGACCTCGTTCGTGAACTCCCACTGGTGGTTGTGGTAGCCGAAGCGGAGGCCGTGCGAAGCCGCCTGGGCGGTGAGCTCGTTGACGCGCTCGGCGATGCGGGCGGCGTCGTCGGCGGTCTGCCAGCGGTCGCTCGGGATGAACGGGTCGATGACGGTCTCGAGGCCGATCTGCTCGGCGGCGGCGAAGATCTGCTCGGCGTCGTCAGAGTCGATGACGGCGGCGTGGCCGGAGGGCGCGGTGACGCCGGCGGCGCTGAGCGCGGCGGCGATCTCGGCGGGGCGCTCGGCGAAGCCGTAGGGCTCGACCTTCGTGAAGCCGATCTCGGCGAGGCGCGCGACGGCCCCGTTCAGGTCCTCCGCGACGGCGTCGCGCACGCTGTAGAGCTGGACGGACGGTGTGCTCATGGGGATGCTCCTTCGTATCCGGTGGTCTGCGGCGCGTCACGGTGCGGCGGCCCGTGCTCATTCTGCTACTTCTGTCGACCGACATGCAAAAGTCGTCGTCCGATCGGCAGGATGAGGAGGCGCAGGGCCGGCCCCCGAGGAGGCGCGGGTCGGGCCGGGCGCGGAGGCGCGGGTCGGGCCGGGCGCGGAGGCGCGGGTCGGGTCGACGGCGGGCCACGGAGCCGGGCGCGGCGGGACATGACCCGACCGGGGGCGAGACCGACCAGTCGACCGGGGCCGCGACTCCGAATCCCTGCCCATGACGACGACAGTCAGCGCGACCCGTGAGGCCGTCACCACCGCACCGGTCGACCGGGCCTTCGACATCGGCACTCCCCTGACGCCGGTGGGGTTCTACCCCCGGTCGGGTCCGCTGCCGGGCGTCGTCGCCGTGCACGACCAGACGGGCGGCTGGGGCACGCCCGGCCAGACGCGTCGGCTGCAGCTGTCGGACGGCGGCTCGGTCACCGAGACGATCGTCGAGGTCGACCCGCCCGGCACCGGGCCGGCCGACCGCGTCGGGGCGTTCACGTACGAGCTGAGCGACTTCCGCGGGCCGCTGCGGCTGCTCGTCCGCAGCGGGCGGGCGGAGTGGTGGTACAGCGCCGGCGGGGCGAGCGACGGGTCGACCCGCGGGCGCGGCACGCGCATCTCGTGGCGCTACACGTTCCGGGCGCGGCGGGGGGCCGGGCTCGTGGTGCGGCTGATCGTCGGGCTGCTCTGGGGGCCGTACATGGCGAGGGTGCTGCGCGGCATCGCGCACGAGCTCGACCGCCGCGTCTGAGGGCTCCCGGCGGCCCTTCGCAGGAGGGGCGGCCGTGACGACGGGCGAGTCCGAGCCGGACGGGCGCTCGTGACCGCCCGCCCGGGTCGCTCCCGCCCGCACTCCCGCCCTCACCGTCGGCACGGGGTGCCGATCGCAGCTCCCCGAGCCCGGCCCCGGCTCCGGCTCCGGCTCCGCGCCTCATCGCGCCGCCCGGGAACCACGGTCCAGGATCGCTGATCCACTCCGGAGTGGAACAGCAGACCCTTCGCATCTCGCACCCCCGCCCTGCTCCTCCACTCCAGAGTGGATCGAGCTTTCTCGGCCGGCCCCTCCGACCCTCACCCCACCCACCCCCAACCCCCGCACCCTCGAGCAGCGCAAGTTCCTGAAGTCGGCTTGACTTAATCCGAAGGGGGGCTTTAGCTCAGCTGTGCCCCTCCGATGGGGGAGGGGCGAGCCTACGAAGGAGTAGACATGCGATCACTGACGCACGGTGCCGGCCGCAGGGGCCGGGCACTCGGCGTGACGGCGGGAGGGGCGCTCGTCGCCTCGCTCGCCCTGGCCGCGACGCCGGCACCCGCCGCCCTCGCCGCCGACCCGGCTGCCGGCCCTGGAGCAGCAGCCGCTGCCCAGCCGACCCTCGAGTCCCGCTCGACCGAGATCATCACCGTCGACGGGCTGCAGTTCCGCGACCTCGACCGCAGCGGCGACCTCACGCCCTACGAGGACTGGCGGCTCACCGCCGACGAGCGCGCCTCCGACCTCGTCGCCCGCCTCGACCTCGACCAGCGCGCCGGGCTGCTGATGCACGCGAGCCTCACCGGCCGCGGCACGTACGACCGGGCCGCCTTCGACCCGCTGCTGCGCGACCGCCACATCTCGACCTACATCTCGCGCCTCAGCATCGGCGCGGGCGCCCTCGCCGAGCAGCACAACCAGCTTCAGGAGGCCGCCGAGGCGGAGCCCTTCGGCATCCCGCTCAAGATCAGCACCGACCCCCGCAACGGCTTCAGCGTCACCGAGGGCCAGACGGTCTCGAACGCCGACTTCACGCCCTTCCCCGACGCGATCGGCATGGGCGCCGTGGGCGACCCCGCCGCGACGCTCGCGATGGGCGAGATCATCGGCGACGAGTACCGCGCCGTCGGCATCACCGAGGCGCTCTCGCCCCAGGCCGACCTCAGCACCGAGCCGCGCTGGACCCGCCAGAACGGCACCTTCGGCTCCGTCGGCGAGACCGTCAAGGACCACGTCGGCGCCTACGTCGAGGGCCTCCAGGGCGGCACCGACGGCATCACCGACGAGGGCGTCGCCACGGTCGTCAAGCACTGGGTCGGCTACGGCGCCCAGGTCGACGGCTACGACAGCCACTACTACTACGGCCGCTACGCGGCCTTCCCCGGCGGCGACTTCGCCGAGCACGTCGTGCCCTACGAGGGCGCGTTCGACGTGGACGCGGCGGGCATCATGCCGACGTACTCGATCCTCAAGGACCTCGAGGTCGTCCCCGGCCAGGGCCCGATCGAGCAGGTCGGCGCCGGCCACAACGAGTTCCTGCTGCAGGACCTGCTGCGCGGCACGTACGGCTTCGACGGCGTCGTGACGAGCGACTGGGGCATCGCCAACGACTGCCCGCAGGCGTGCCTCGACAACCGTCCCCCCGCCTCCTTCGTGGGCCCCTGGGGCGCCGGCATGCCGTGGGGCGTCGAAGGCCTGAGCCTCCCGGCGCGCTACGCCAGCGCCATCAACGCGGGCGTCGACATCATCGGCGGCAGCGACAAGCCGCAGTACATCGTCGAGGCCGTCCAGACCGGGCTGCTCAGCGACGAGCGCGTCTCCGAGGCCGCCCAGCGCGTGCTCTCGCAGAAGTTCCAGCTGGGCCTCTTCGAGGACCCGTACGTCGACCCGGCCGCCGCCGACGAGATCGTCGGGAGCGCCGCCTCCCGCGCGGTCGCCCTCGACGACCAGGCCCGGTCGCTGACGCTGCTGTCGAACGACGTCGTGCCCGCGACCGGCGCCGCGGCCCTGCCGCTCGGCGACGCCGAGGGCACCGTCGCGCCCGGCACGACCGTCTACCTCTCCGGGGTCTCCGCCGAGGCCGCGACCGCGGCCGGCCTGACGCCCGTCGCGACCCCCGAGGAGGCGGACGTCGCCATCGTGCGCCTCACCGACCCGCGCGGAGGCGACGACCTCACCGACCTCGACTTCACCGGCACCGAGGCCGACTTCCAGGCCCTGCAGGCGGCGCACGCCGCCGGCGCCCTGACGATCGCCGTGCCGCAGCTGTCGCGCCCGCTCGTGCTGGGGAACGTCGTGGAGTCGAGCGACGCCGTCCTGGGCGCGTACGGCGTCTCGGACGAGGCGCTGCTCGCCGTGGTCACGGGAGCCGCCGAGCCCGAGGGGCGCCTGCCCTTCGAGCTGCCCTCGTCGATGGCCGAGGTCGACGCGCAGCTGCCCGACGTGCCGAACGACACGGCGACGCCGCTCTTCGCCTACGGCTTCGGCCTCAGCTACGGCGACGCGGGCGAGGAGCCCACGCCCGGCCCCGGCGAGCCCGGCACCCCCGGCACGCCCGGCGGCCCCGGCACGCCCGCTCCGTCGCCCTCGCCCGCGCCCGGCACGGGGACGACCGTCCCGGTGCCCGACGCGCAGCTGACCGACGCCGCCCGCGGCTCCGTGTCGGTGCCGGCGACGGCCCAGCGCGGCCAGCGCATCACGGTCGACCTCGGCGCCGCCGGGGCCGGGCGTGAGGTGGCGGTCTGGCTGCACTCGGAGCCCGTCGTGCTGGCCCGGGCCACGGCCTCGGTCGACGGGAGCGTGCAGGTGACCATCCCGGCCGGCACGACGCTCGGCACGCACCGCGTCGTGGTGCAGGCCGCCGACGGGTCGCTGTACGGCTGGGACGACCTCCGCGTCGTCTCGGGAGCGACCGCCGCCGACGGCACCCCGCTCGCCTTCACCGGCGGCGACGCCCTGCCCGGCATCGTCGGAGGAGCGCTGCTCGTGCTCCTCGGCCTCGCACTCGTCGTGATCCGCCGCCGCAGGGCTGCCGGAGGCGCGAGCTAGGTGCCCGGGGCCGCCTCGGCCCCAGCGCACCACCGCCGACGCCGGCCGCTGCCCTCGGGCACGGTCGGCGTCGGTCGTTCCTGGGGGAGAGGGGGGCCGCGGCGGCGGCTACGGCCCCGGCCCCGGCTCGGGCTCCGGCGCCGGCGCCGGCGCCGGCACCGAGAAGTACGGTCTGGAATCGCTGATCCACTCCAGAGTGGAGGACGACCCCCTCGCAGGACCCGACCGCCACCCGCTCCTCCACTCCAGAGTGGAGCGCCCTTCCTGGAAGTCGCTCCCGCGCGCGTCCCCACATCTCGTCGCGCTCCTCCACTCCGGAGTGGATCGGCCTTTCTGGACCGTCACTTCCTCGCAACCGGGGCGGGGCACCGTCACGACCCGCGACTCCCCCGTCCCGGCCGCGGAGCGCAGCGCACGCCACCCAGCGGCCAGCGGCCTGCGTCCAGCCCTCAGAGCGAGCGGCGCACCGCTGTGACGAGCAGCCCGAAGTCGTCGGTCATGTGCGACCGGGCGCCCGTCAGCTGCTGGAACTGCAGCCCGTCCATCACGGCCAGCAGCACGCGGGCGAGCCCGTCGAGGTCGTCGTCCGACCACGCACCGCCCTCCGTGCGCAGCGACCGGAGGTGCGCCGCGAGCGACGCCGAGATCCCGTCGTAGCGCTCGGCCATGCGGTCGCGCAGCGGGTGCCCGGGCGACACGCTCTCGCCGAGCAGCACCGAGAACAGCCGCGACCACCCCGGGTCAGAGGCGTTCAGCGCCACGAGCTGCTCGAGCGCCTCGAGGTGGTCCGACCTGCCGCGCCCGGCCTCGACGATCGAGCGGCCCCGCTCGCTGCCGTCGGCGAGGACGGCCTCGAGCACGTCCTCCTTCGTGGCGAAGTGGTAGAGCAGCCCGGCGTGGGTGACCTCGGCGCGGGCGGCGATCGCGGCCATCGTCGCTCCGCGGAAGCCGACCTCGGCGAAGACGGCGCGGGCCGCGTCGAGGATGTCCTTCCGACGGCGCACGCCGCGGCTGTTCGGCACGGGCCCGGGCGCGGTGGTCACGAGGCCACGGTAGGGGACACGCCCGTGCAGGCACTGCAGCTTCTCAGGAGGCTGGGGGCTACCTGCGAGCAAGCTGACAGCGCCTCCGACCTACTGTCGAGGAGCAGAACACCCGCCCTTCCCCGTCCGCGCGCCCGCACGGACGTCGACCCGCACCCTGCCCGAGACCCGCGGAGCACCCCGTGAACATCACCCTGACCACCTGGCTCATCACGATCGGCGTCACCATCGCCTTCTTCGTCTACGAGTTCTTCACCCACGTGCGCAAGCCGCACGAGCCCACGATCGGCGAGTCCGCCCGCTGGTCCGCCTTCTACATCGGCCTCGCGCTGCTGTTCGGCGTCGGCATCGGGTTCACGAGCGGCTGGGGCTACGGCGGCGAGTACTTCGCGGGCTACCTCACGGAGAAGGCGCTGTCGATCGACAACCTCTTCGTCTTCCTGCTGATCATGACCGGCTTCGCCGTGCCGCGCATCTACCAGCAGAAGGTGCTGATGATCGGCATCGTCATCGCCCTCATCATGCGCGCCGGCTTCATCGCCGCGGGCGCCGCGCTGATCGAGAACTTCTCCTGGGTCTTCTACATCTTCGGCGCCCTGCTCTTCGTGCTCGCGTACCAGCAGATCAAGGGCAGCCACGGGGGCAACGCGGCCGACAACGCCTTCGTCAAGATCGCCCGGCGGGTGCTGCCGGTGCACGACGAGTTCGTCGGCGACAAGTTCACGACCAAGATCGACGGCAAGCGCTTCGTCACGCCGCTGCTCCTCTGCGTCATCGCGATCGGCTTCGTCGACCTGGTCTTCGCGCTCGACTCGATCCCGGCCATCTACGGCCTGACCGAGGAGCCCTACATCGTCTTCACCGCGAACGCCTTCGCGCTGATGGGCCTCCGCCAGCTGTTCTTCCTCATCGGCGGCCTGCTCGAGCGCCTCGTCTACCTGTCGCAGGGCCTCGCGGTCATCCTCGCCTTCATCGGCCTCAAGCTCGTCTTCCACGCGCTGCACGTCAACGAGGTTCCCTTCATCAACGGCGGCGAGCCGCTGCTCTGGGTGCCCGAGATCCCGATCTGGTTCTCGCTGCTCTTCATCGGCCTGACGATCGCCGTCGCCACCGTGGCGAGCCTCGCCAAGACCCGCGGCGACGCGGAGAAGGCGAAGCGCGAGCGCGTCGAGGGCGAGCCCATCACCCACGCGCACGACGACCACGCCGACGGAGGCGCCGGCCGCCACTGACGTCGCGGCGGTGCGGCGCGGCACGGCGGCGCCGAGTGGTCGCTAACTGCTCGTCCCGGGCCCCGGGAGCAGCAGATCGTGACCACTCGACCCGAGACGCGCGGCACTGGGCGGCGCGGCGGCGGTGAGTGGTCACGAAGTGCTCGTCGGGGGCCCCGGGAGCAGCAGATCGCGACCACTCGGCCCCGACCGGCTCAGCCCAGCTCAGCTCAGCGCTTGCCGCGCCCCGCGATCACCGACGCCACGGCGAGCGCCGTCGCGGCGGCCGCCGTCGCGAGCAGGGTGACGACGGCGCCCGTGCGGGCGAGCTCCGACGTGCGGTCGACGGGCAGGCGCCCGGCGACGAAGTCGTCGACCAGCTGGCCGAGGGCCGCGCGGCACTCGCGCTCGGCGGTGGGGTCGTCGAGGCGCCAGCCGGCGAGGTCGGCCCCGCCGAGCACCATCAGGTCGCGGGCGTCGACGGCGCACCAGAGGTCGACCGGGCGACGACGGACGCCGGCCACCTGCACGCGTGACTGCCATCCGGCGACGCGACCCGCGCCTCCCGGCTGCTGGGCCGCGACGTAGCTGTGGGTGACGCGGACGNCCCGCCGTGGCGGGCGGCCGCGTCGTCGAGGCTCTCGCGCACCCGGTCGACGACGGCGGGGCGAGCGGGCTCGGACACGGAGGTGAGGTCTCGGTCAGATCGCATCACGCCATGGTGCGCCCTCTCGCCCGGGAGCGCCACCCCGGGGAGGCGCGGGCCGGGCCCCTCTTGGAGGCGCGGGCCGGGCAGGGAGGCGCGAGCCCGAGTCGTCGAGACACCTGCGCCGCGTATCATCGCCCCGGCCCGACCCCGACCCCGACCCCGGAGACCACCATGACCGACGCTCCCGTCGCCCGCCCCGCCGTGCTCTTCGTCTGCGTGCACAACGCCGGCCGCTCGCAGATGGCCGCCGGCTGGCTGCAGCACCTCGCGGGCGACCGCGTCGAGGTGCTCTCGGCCGGCAGCGAGCCGAAGGACCAGATCAACCCCGTCGCCGTCGCCGCCATGGCCGAGGTCGGGGTCGACATCGCCGGGGCGCAGCCGAGGGTGCTGACGACGGAGGCGGTGCGCGACAGCGACGTCGTGGTCACGATGGGCTGCGGCGACGCGTGCCCGGTCTTCCCGGGCAAGCGCTACGAGGACTGGGAGCTCACCGACCCGGCCGGCCGCGGCCTCGACGAGGTGCGTCCGATCCGCGACGACATCCGTCGACGGGTCGAGCGGCTCGTCGCGGAGATCGCCCCCGCCTGACCCGCCACCCGCCCCGCGCGCCGAGTGGTCACGATCTGCTCCTCCCGAGCCCCGGGAGCAGCAGTTCGTGACCACCCGGCGCCGCCGGGCGCCGGCTCACCAGGCGGCGAGCGCCGCCACGACGTGCTGCACCGCACGCCGCCAGCTGCGCTCGAGGTCGACCGGCAGCGCGAACGCGCCGCTCGTCTCGAGCGACACGAACCCGTGCAGCGCCGCGCGGAGGAACCGGGTCGCGTCCACCGCGTCGTCGCCGTCGAGACCGTAACCGCCGAGGGCGGTGTAGACAACGCTGGTGGCGCGCTCCGAGACGGCGAGGTCGTCGGCGTCGCCCTCGCGGGGCGCCCGGACGGTCAGCCGGTACTGCCCCGGGTGCGTCAGCGCCCACCGGCGGTACGCGTCGGCGAGGGCCGCGACGGCGTCGTCGCCCGACCGGCCGACCACCGCGTCGCGCAGGGCGTCGGCGAGGGCGCCCTTGGCGAGCAGCACGAGTCCGCGGTGCAGCCCGGGCAGGCCGTCGACGTGCTTGTAGAGCGAGGGCGCGCGCACCCCGAGGCTGTCGGCCACGACCGCGAGGCTGAGGGAGTCGCCCGGTCGCTGGTCGAGGAGCTCGCCCGCCCGCTCCACCACGACCGCGCCGTCGAGCCCTGCCCTAGGCACGCGAGCCCTGGCTGCCCTTGTCCGCGGCGCCGTCGGCCGCGGCGCCGTCGGCCGCGGCGGCGGCAGGACCGCCCGCGGTCGGGAGCCCGCGCAGGAAGGCGACGACCGCCTCCGTCGTGATCTCGGGCTGCTGCACGTGCGGGTAGTGGCCGGCGTCGGGCACCATGACGGCCCGGCCGTGGAGGGCGTCGGCGATCCAGCGGGCCTCGGCGGCCTGGTCGCGGAAGTCCGGGTCCTTCTCGCCCATGACGACGAGCGTGGGGGCGGTGACCGCGGCGAGCGCCGCCTCGGCGGGGGCGTGGTCGGTGCGGGTCGTGAGGCTGAAGGCGCGGGCGTGGGCGTGGCGGCGCATGCTGGCGAGGGCGCGGGCCTTCTCGGCGGCGAAGTCGGCGGGCTTGGCGCCCGAGTAGAGGGTGGGGAGGTAGGCGCCCCACGTCGTGGCGACCCAGGGGCGGGCCATCATGACGCGGAAGAGCGCCGTGACGACGCCGCTCACCGGGGGGTTGCGTACGAACGGCCCGACGAGCACGAGGCCGCGCACGAGCTCGGGGTGCTCCGCCGCGACGATCACCGCGGAGCCGGCCGACATCGAGTTGCCGACCACCACGGCGGGCTCGCCGAGCTCGCGGATCAGCGCCTCGACGTCGCCGGCGGTGTCGACGTCGCCGTAGCTGCGGAAGCCGGCGTCGCTCTCGCCGTGGCCGCGCAGGTCGGTGGTGACGACCGTGTGCCCGGCCGCGACGAGGGCCGGGGCGAGGAAGCGGTACGTCGAGCGGAGCTCGCCCATGCCGGGCACGAGCACGACGAGCGGGCCGTGGCCCTGCACGTCGTAGGCGATCGATCCCTCGCCGAGGCGGTCGAGGCGGCGGGTCTCCGTGGTCTGCGTCATCATGTGGCTAACCTACGTAGCCATTTGGCTAATGTCAATAGCCAGTCTCGAGGAGGCGCGGTGCGGGTCGGCGGGAGGCGCGGTGCGGGTCGACCGGGAGGCGCGGCCCGGGCCCCGGCATGGCCACCGGACGCCCGGGCTGTGAACCTGCCGGGCAGACAGGCCCCGCGACTCCGCCCGGCCTAGCGTCCAGGGCAGTCGACGTTCGTCGGCACCCACTTCACGAAGGAGACGTCATGTCGCTCGGAGACAAGGCAAAGGACGCAGTTCAGAAGGTCGCCGGACACGCCGAGGAGGCCGTCGGCAAGAAGACCGACGACGCCGAGCTCACGCACCAGGGCCAGAAGGACCAGGCCATGAGCGAGGCCCGCATGGAGACCGAGAAGGCCAAGGACGCGACGGACCACTAGTCCCGCTCCCCCGGTGCTCACGCACCGGATGCCCGGAGGGCCCGGCGTCGTCGCAGACGCCGGGCCCTCCGTCGTGCCGGGCGCGCTGCGCGTGCCGGGCGTCCCGTCGAGTGGTCACGATCTGCGCTCCCGCGCCCCCGGGAGCAGCACGTCGTGACCACTCGGCCCTGCGGGGCCGGGCCTCTCCCCGCCTGCTGACCCGCGACTCCTACCCGCGGTCGCCCTGCGGGGAGCCGGGCCGTGACGCCCACAGCTGCACCGCGAGCCCGACGGCGATGAAGCCGAGCATCAGCCCGCCCATCGCGACCGCGGTGCCGCCGAGGGCGCCGGCGAGCGGGGTGGCCGCGCCGCCGAGGCCGAACTGCAGCCCGCCGACCAGGGCCGCGGCCGTGCCGGGGGCGCGGTGCCCGAGCGCCTGCGTCAGCGTGATCGAGCCCGGGATCACCCAGCCCCACCCCGCCGTCACGAGCGCGAGCGCCGGCCAGATCAGTGCCGGCCCGGCCCCCGACACGGCTCCGACGAGCACGAGCGCCGACCCGACGGTGCAGGTGGCGAGACCGATCGTGAAGAGGCGGTCCTCGGCGAAGCGGCCGACGAGGCGGCGGAAGACGAGGGTCGACGCGATCATGCACGACGCGTTCGAGGCGAAGACGAGCGTGTAGAGCCCCTCGCTGAACCCGTACTGCTGCTGGAAGACGAACGACGACGTCGAGATGTACGAGAAGAAGCCGATCGTCGCGGCACAGCCGGTGACGAGGTACCAGCGGAAGCGCGGGATCCCGAGCAGCCCGCCCATGCGGCGCAGCGAGGCGCCGAGCGAGGCTCCGCCGGGGGGAGGCGCGGTGAGGGTCTCCGGCAGCTGTCGCCACGCCGCGACGGTCAGCCCGGTGCCCAGCACGGCGAGCAGCGCGAACGTGGCGCGCCACGACCCCGCGGCGAGCACGAGCCCGCCGATGAGCGGGGCGACGACGGGCCCGACCGAGTTGATCGCGGCGAGGGTGGCGAAGAGGCGGCTGCGGGCGACGCCGGTGGTCGAGTCGCCGACCATGGCGCGGGCGGCGACGCTGCCGGCGGCGCCGCCGAGGCCCTGCACGACGCGGGCGAGCACGAGGGTCGTCGAGTCGGGGGCCAGGGCGCAGGCGAGGGAGGCGACGGCGAAGAGGGCGGTCCCGGCGAGGAGGACGCGCCTCCGGCCGGATCCGTCGCTGAGCGGCCCGACGACGATCTGGCCGACGGCGAACGCGACGAGGAAGGCGGTGAGGCTGAGCTGCACCTGCGCCGTCGAGGCGTCGAGGTCGGCTGCGATCGCCGGGAGGCCGGGGATGTACATGTCGGTCGCGAAGGGCGAGATGCCGACGATGAGGCCGATGGTGAGGACGGCGCCGCGGCGGGGCGCCCAGCGCGGGGCGGGGTCGCCGGCGGGGTCGCGTGGGTCGCCGGGTTCGCCGGGGCCCGGGTCGCCGGGGCGGGTGACGTCGTCGTCGCTCATCCGGGCCCACCGTAGTCGGGGCGGGCGCCTCCTGCCCCGCCGCGCACCGACCCGAGAGGCACCACGTCGTCGCACGCGAACCACGCCGCGGCCTGGTTCGTCGGCGAAGACGTGGTTCCTCGAGCGGGCTCGGCTGCCGCACGCCGCGCACGGCAGGAGACGGCACCGTCCACATCCGCCGATCCACTCCGGAGTGGAGGAGCGGATCTGGACCGCCCCTCGCAGGCACGTCAGGCCGCGTCACCCTGCGCCACGATGCGCCACGCCCCCTCGCGACCCGATCTGGCCCGGCCCTCGCCGCCTCCCGCGCCTCCCGCGCCCCCGCACCTCCCGCGCCTCCCGCGCCCCCGCACCTCCCGCGCCTCCCGCCCCTCCCTCGCCACCCCCGCGTTTCCCGCCCCTCCCTCGCAGCCCCCCGCGTCTCCCGCCCCTCCCTCGCCGCCTCCCGCCCCTCCCTCGTCGCCCCCGCCGTACACCCCGTCCTCGCACACGAACCCCGCCGCGGCGGGGTGCCCGGGCGAGAACGGGGTGCCCGGCTCGAGAGGCACCACGTCCTCGCACGCGAACCACGCCGCGGCCTGGTTCGCGTGCGAGGACGTGGTTCTCCTGCGCGGGCCGACCCGCGACTCCCGCCGGCCAGCAGGTGCAGGTGCAGGTGCAGCGGCGAGGAGGGGGGACGCACGCTCCCTGCCGCCGTCCGGGCGGGAGGCGCAGGATCGACGGAGGCGCCGAGCGAGTCGGCGCCGCAGACGAGAGGAAGACCCATGGCGTTCGGAGCAGGAGAAGTGGTGCACGTGGTGCTGGTCGAGTGGGCGGAGTCCGCCGGGGCAGACACCGCCGAGCAGGCGAGCGCGCGGTCGACCGAGAAGCTGACGTCGATCGACGGCGTGCTCTCGGTGACGAGCGGCCCGAACATCGGCGACGAGGACCTGCAGGGCGGGTTCGACTGGATGCTCGCGGTGCACTTCCGCGACAAGGCGGCCCTCGACGGCTACCTGCCCGACCCGCAGCACGTCGAGGTCGCGACGTTCCTGCAGGAGTCCGCGGCCCGCATCGTCGTCTTCGACGTCGCCGCGTAGCCCGAGGCCCCGAGGAGGCGCGGGTCGAGACCCGGGCTAGGCTCGCGCCGTGCAGCCGGTCGCCCCGCCTCCCGGCCCCGCGCACCCGCAGGCCCCAGCCCCGGCGCCTCACCACCGCGCCGCCCGGCTCCTCCGCTGGCTCTGGATCGCGGGCTTCGCCGTCGGCACCACGACGCACGTGGCCGATCTGGTCGTCGGGGGCGCCGACGCCTACGCCGACTTCCACCCCGCTCTCCGGGCCTTCTGGGTCTCGCTCACACTGTGGGACCCGCTCGTCATCGTGCTGCTGCTGCTCCGGCGACGTGCGGGGGTCGTGCTCGGGCTGGTCGTGATCCTCGCCGACATCGCCATGAACTGGTCGGTGATCGCGGTGGTCGGCGGCATCCCGGGGTGGGGCGCGGTGGACCAGACGGCGTTCGCTGTCCTGCTGCTGGCCAGCGCCCGCCCGCTCGCCCGCTGGTTCGCGCACGACCGGCCGACCCCGGGGCCCGACCGGCACCGCGACTCCTGACCTGACCCCGCCCCGCGCCGCCCCGCCCCCAGCGAGGCCGCCGGCCGGCCGGGGCCGCACGTCACCTCACGCCGCGCGGCGCAGCGCCCGGTGCGCGACCCCGGCGACGACCGCGCCGACGAGCGGGGCGACGACGAACGCCCACACCTGGCCGAGTGCGTCCGGCCCCGCGAAGACCGCGGCGGCGATCGAGCGGGCGGGGTTCACCGAGGTGTTGCTGACCGGGATGCTCACGAGGTGGATCAGCGTGAGCGTGAGGCCGATCGCGAGCGGCGCGAGGGCCGCGTACTCCTTCTTGGCGGTGACCGAGAGGATGACGCCGACGAACACGGCCGTCAGCACGACCTCGATCAGCAGCACCGCGCCGAGGCCGAAGCCGCCGGGCGAGAGCTCGCCCCAGCCGTTCGAGGCGAAGCCCGACTCGCGGGCCGCGGCGAACGCGCCGGCGGGTCCGTCGGCCACGACCCCGGCGACGACGGCCGCGCCGCCGACTCCGCCGACGATCTGCGCGACGACGTAGCCGGGCACGTGGCGCCACTCGGTGCGCCCCGCGACGGCGGCGCCGACCGTGACGGCCGGGTTGAAGTGCCCGCCCGAGATGTGGCCGACGGCGTAGATGCCGCCCATCAGGCTGAGTCCGAAGGCGAGAGCGACGCCGAGGAACCCCACGCCCAGCGCGTTGCCGTCGTCGGGGAACGACGACGCGAGCACGGCCGTGCCCACCCCGCCGAGCACGAGCAGGAAGGCGCCGAACGCCTCCGACGCGTACCGCGCCCCGCTCGACCAGGTCTCGGCGTGCTGCGTGCGCTGCTCGGAGGTGGATCGGCTGACGGGCTTCGGGTTCTGGTCCTGGCGTGCCATGGGGTGCTGCTTCCTGTGTTCGGGGGTCGGGTGGGGTGGAACGGGTGGAGGTCAGGGGGAGGCGCGGGTCGCCGGTCGCGGAGCAGCCGCGCGCTAGTCGCGCGCAGCCCCGCCGTCGCGGTCGCCGTCGCGGTCGCGGTCGCGGTCGCCGTCGCGGTCGCGGTCGCGGTCGCCGTCGCGGTCGCCGCCGTCGCGCTCCGCCCCGCGGCGTCCGCCGAGCTCGGCGATCGTGTCCCTCGGCACCGGCGGCACGCCGCGGCTGACCGCGGAGACCCCGACGCGGACGACGATCGCCGACACGACGGCGAACGCCCCGAAGGCGATGAGCGTCGCGGCCCAGAGCGGCAGCGCGACGGCGATCGCGGTGACGACGGCGGCCGCGAGCAGCCCGACGGTCACGACGGCGAGCACGGCGCCGACGCCCACGAGCACGAGGCCGGTGCGGGCGCTGCGGGCGCGGTCGGCGACCTCTCTCCCGGCCTTGCCGATCTCGGTGCGGACGGCGCGGACGATCGGCTCGATCGCCCGGCTGCTCAGCTGGTCGCGCAGGCGCGGGGCCTCGCGGGTGTCGTCGTCGGACATGGGTTCCTCCGGGGTCGCGGCCCTGCTCGCCCGCCCTCCCCTCAGGAGGCGCGGTGCAGGACTCCCCTACATGACGCGTCCCGCTCACCACCGGTCACGCGCCTCCGGCCCCCTCCCAGCTTCGGCCGCCCCGGCACTCGTCACCCGGCCAGCGCGACCGCGCATCGCCGGAAACGAGACCGCACCGGTCACCCTCGCACTGGGGGTGACGACACCGTGAGAAAAGCTTAGATTCGGCGGACCGGTGCCGATCAGGGGCACCCTGTTGCGAAGGAGCAACACATGCGTTCTGTCCTGCGTTCGCGGACCGCGGCGATCGGCGTCACCGCCGGCCTCGTCCTCGGCTCGTCCGTCCTCCTGGCCTCACCAGCCTCCGCCGCTCCGGGCGACGCCACGGCCCTCGGCGCCGGCGTCGCGCTGACCGGCACCGTCCCCGGCCTCGTCGCCCTCGACGCGACGGCGGCCGTCGGCCTCGTCACCGCCGGCACGGGCGGCGCGCCCGGGGCCTTCGACAGCCAGGGGTCGACCCTCGCGACGGTCCAGGGCGGGGAGGTGACCGTGGGCGCGGTCAGCACCCGCGCCTCCAGCACGACCACCGGCTCGTCGGCGTCGTCCGACGTGGCGGGCGCGGCGGTGTCGCTCCTGGGGATCGACGTGCTCACGGCCGACGCCGTCACGGCCGACGTGACCTGCCCCGTCGGCGGCGGCGGCACGACCGCGGACGCCGGCCTGGTCGGCCTCGCCCTCTTCGGCACCGCGGCGACCCTCGACGCGACCACCCCGACCGTCTCGGCGAGCGCCGCGCTGGCGGGCGACCTGCTCGGTGCGACGCTGACCGTCGACGTCAGCCGCGTCGAGCAGGCCCGGTTCGGCAGCGCGACCGCCACGTCGATCGTCGCTGCCCTCACCCTCAGCGGCACCGTCGGTGACACGCAGATCGTCGACGTGCCGCTCGGCACGGTCACCCTCGCCTCGGCGGCGTGCGAGTCGCCGACCGCGGGTGCGGCCGCGCAGATCACGGCGACGGGCATCACGCCGGTCGTCGGCCCGACGAGCGGCGGCCAGGTCGTCACGATCACGGGCACCGGCTTCACGCCCGACACGACCGTGACGTTCGGCACGCTGCCGGCGACCGCCGTCACTGTCGCTGCCGACGGGGCCTCCCTCACGGCGACGACCCCCGCCTCCCCCGCGGGCCCCGTGACCGTCACGGTCACCGAGCCGACGGCGGGCACCGCCGAGCTGGCGTACACGTACGTCGCGCCGGCGATCACGGCGATCGACCCGGCGCAGGGACCGGCCGTCGGGGGCACGACGGTGACCCTGACGGGCACCGGCCTCGACACGACCACGGGCGTCACGTTCGACGGCACCCCCGGCACGGTCGTCTCGGTCTCGCCCGACGGCACGCAGGTCGTGGTGACCAGCCCGGCCGGCACCGGCGTCGCCGAGGTCGTCCTCACCGCCCCCGCGGGAGTGACGACGACCGCGCCGAGCCCCTTCGTCTACGTGAGCCCCGGCGGCCCCGCCGTCGTCTCGATCGCGCCGACGGCCGGCCCCACGGCGGGCGGCCAGACGGTGGTCGTCTCGGGCACCGGCCTCGCCGGCGTGACCGACGTGACCTTCGGCGGAGTCGCGGCGACGATCGTCGGGACCCCCACCGACACGCGCGTCACGGTGGTGACCCCGGCGGGGGTCGCGGGCCCGGTCGACGTCGTCCTGGACGGCGCTGACGGGGCCGCGGTGCTCGAGGACGGCTACACGTACCTCGCGGAGCCCGGAGCGGCCTCGGTCGACCCCGGCTCGGGCTCGACGACGGGCGGCGACACCGTCACGGTGATCGGCGGCCCGTTCGTGCCCGGAGCGACGACGGTGACGATCTGCGGGGTCACGATCCCGGCCACCGCGGTCACGGTCTCCGCTGACGGCACCCGCCTGACGTTCGTCACCCCGGCCTGCGTGGCCGGGGCCACGACGATCGTGGTGACGACGGCGGGAGGCGCGTCCGACGCGCTGCCGTTCACCTACGTCGCGCCCGCCGCCATCGTCCCGGCCGGGGGCGACCGCGTCGTTCCCCGCCCCGTCGGCAGCACCCGCGCCTCCGGCCTGGCCTACACGGGCTCGGACGGCACCGGCGGCGTGCTGCTGGGCTCGGCGCTGATGCTGACGCTCGGCACGGCGCTGCTGGTCGGCGCCCGCCGCCGGGCCGCGCGCGACGGCGGCGCCGAGTGACGGCGGCGCCGTGACCGCGGCGCGCTGACCGCGCTGCACCGACCTGCCGGGCGGGCAGGGGCCTCGGCCCCGTGAGCCCCGCCCGGCGCACGACCGGAGGGCCTCGCTGCATCAGCGGGGCCCTCTAGGTGTGCGGCGGCGGATCGCGCGGACCGACCGCCGGAGCGTCCCTAGAATCAGCGCATGCCTTTCGACGAGTGGTACGACGACGCCACGAAGGAGGCCGCGACCGCGCGGGTCCTCCAGCGCAGGATGACCAACCCGGGCGACCGCAACGTGCTCACGGTGGTCTCCGACGAGTTCAGCGTGCCCCGGCAGACCCTGGCCGACTGGGTCGAGGAGGCGTCGCCCGAGTCCGCGGCCGCGCCCAAGAAGCCGCGCCCCAAGTTCTCGCAGGTCGTCCGCACGTCGAAGCCGGCCCCGGCCCTCGAGGAGGCGCCCCCCGCGGACGAGGACGCTACGGACGACGAGGCGGTCGCCGACGAGGCGGACGCCGCGGCGGCGGAGCCGACCTACGTGGAAGAGCCGATCGCTGAGGAGTCGGTGGTGACGGAGGACGACGCCGAGCCGACGCCCGCGACGGAGGACACGGACGAGCCCGAGCTCGAGCCGGAGCCCGAGACCGATCTGGACCCGGCGGACGACGAGCTGGACCAGGACGACGCCGAGGACGAGGACGACCTCGACGCCGCCCCCGACGCCGAGCCGGGACGCGACCCGCACCCCGCCTCCCCCGCTCCCTTCTCCCCCGAGCCCGCTCCCGCCGGCCGTGCCGCCGCCCTCGAGGCCGAGGCCGCCGCGCTCCGGGCCGACGTGAAGGCGCTCGTCGCCGCGCTGCGCATCCTGCTCGAGGCCTGATGGAGGTCACCGAGCTGCTCGCGGTGCTCATGACCGCGCTGCTCGTGATCGCGGCCGCGACGCTCGTCGGGCCGCGCCTGAGGGTCGCCGCTCCGCTGCTGCTCGTGGCGATCGGGGTGGGCGCGAGCTTCCTGCCCGCGTTCGCGGCGGTCGAGATCGACCCCGAGCTGATCCTCGCCGGGGTGCTGCCGCCGCTGCTCTACTCGTCGGCGGTGTCGATGCCGGCGATGAACTTCCGGCGCGAGTTCGGGGCGATCAGCGGCCTGTCGGTCGTGCTGGTGGTGGCGAGCGCCCTCGTGCTCGGCGTCTTCTTCATGCTGGTGCTGCCCGACCTCGGCTTCGCGTGGGGCGTGGCGCTCGGGGCGGTGATCAGCCCGACCGACGCGGTCGCGACGTCGATCGTGCGGCAGACGTCGGTGTCGAAGCGGGTGGTCGCCATGCTCGACGGCGAGAGCCTGCTCAACGACGCGACCGCGCTGGTGCTGCTGCGGACGGCGATCGTGGCGACCGCCGCCTCCTTCTCGGTCTGGGGCGCCGTCGGCACGTTCGCGTACTCGGTCGTCGTGGCCCTGGTGATCGGGCTCGTCGTCGGGGCGGCGAACCTGGCGCTGCGGCGGAGGGTGACCGACTCGACCGTCAACACGGTGATCTCGTTCGCGGTGCCCTTCGTGGCGTCGCTGCCGGCGAGCGCCGTCGGGGCCTCCGGGCTCGTGGCGGCGGTGGTCGCGGGCCTGGTGACCGGGGTGCGGGCCCCGCGGGAGCTGTCGCCGCAGAACCGCCTCTCCGACTCGCAGAACTGGCGGACGGTCGAGCTGGTGCTCGAGGGTGCGGTGTTCCTGACGATGGGCCTGCAGATCCGGTCGATCGTGGTCGACGTGCAGGAGGACCACGCCGGGGTGGCGCCGGCGCTGCTGATCGCGGTGGGCGCGCTGGTGCTGACGATCGTGGTGCGGGCGGCGTACGTGGCGCCGCTGCTGCGGGTGCTGTCGGCGAGGGCGCGGCACGCCGAGGCGATGCAGCCGCGGGTGCAGAGCATGCACGAGCAGATCCGCACCGAGGGGGCCGTCGGGCCCTTCGCCGAGATGAACCGGCGTGGTCGCTCCGGCCCGTCGCAGCTCGCCGCCGAGGCCGGGCCTGAGGGAGTCGCGGTGCCCGCCCCCGCGGAGGTCGCGTCGCCGTCCCCCTCCCCCCGTCTCGGCTCCGGAGGCTCCCGCACGGCCCCGCCCCGCGCCTCCCGCACCCGGTCGCGGCGCACGTCGTCGCCGCGGCGCGCGTCCTCGCGCACCCCCTCGCAGCGCACCCTCGACCAGTTCACGAGGCGGGTGACGCAGGGCCTGGCCGACATCGAGTACTTCCTGAGGCAGCCGCTCGGCTGGCGGGACGGGACGGCGGTCGTCTGGGCGGGGATGCGCGGTGCGGTGACGGTCGCCGCGGCGCAGACGCTGCCGGAGGACACGCCGCAACGCCCGGTGCTGGTGCTGATCGCGTTCGCGGTGGCGGCGCTGTCGCTGCTGGTGCAGGGCGGGACGGTCGGTCCGTTGCTGAAGCGGCTGTCGCCGCCGGTCGACGAGGCGGAGCTGCACGAGCGCAACGAGTCGGAGCGGACGAGGATCTTCGAGCTGATGCGCGCGAGCGGCGACGCCGTGCCGGCCCCCGAGGCGCCGGTGCTCGAGCGCTCGAAGGAGGCGTTCGACGCGTCGGTGGCGCACACGCTCGCGATGCTGGCGGCGCAGCGGTCGGCCTTGCTCGACGCTCGCGACAACGGCCTCTTCGACGCCGACGTGCTGGCCGACGCGCTCGCGAACCTCGACGCCTCGGAGATCGCGATCGTGCTGCGCGGGCGGCTCGCGGAGTGATCGCGGACCTTCCTGACCACTCGCCGAGGCACGAACCACTAGGTTGACGGCCCTCATCCTGACGAGGCGAGGAATCGGTATTGACATTCCGGCAGATGGTCCTAGGCTGCTCGCACCGAGCACCTTCCACCTCAGGAGCGAGCACCATGCGCTGGATCTTCTACGTCGTCGCCGCCGCGGCCTTGATCGCCTCATCGGCCTGGCTCGCTGCCTCGCCGGACGACACGAAGTGGATGCCGGCCCTCGCCTCCGCCCTGGTGGTGTTCAGCGGAGCAGTCGGCACCCTGGCGTTCCGCCGCCGCCACTCCGCGTCCGCAGGGAGCACCGACTCCGGCACGCAGTAGTACGCCGCGTGCCGCTCGCCGCCGCGGGTGCACTCGATCGGGACGTCCTCGCCGCGGACGGTGAGGGTCTGGTCATGGAGACCGCTGCCGTGGCGCCCCGTCGAGTACAGGAAGGTGAGGACGTGGCTGCCGTCGGCCGAGGTGCACTGCCAGGGGCGCTGCAGCCGCCAGCCGTCGGTGCGGACGCACTCCTCCAGGGGCCGCGTCACGAGGTCGTCGTCGACGTACGACCAGGCGCCGGGGGCCGAGCGCTCCTCCCGTCGGGCCGAACAGCATCGACCTCGCAGGCCGGTCGCCGACCCCCGAACAGGCGTTCCGTACTGAGCGGAATTGTTCAGTACAGTGAGCTTCGTTCACGAGCGATGGAGATCAGGGCATGGCACGACGACGCGGGATCCTCGCGGAGATGCAGCACCAACAGCGCCTCTCGCAGGCACGCGCCAACGCGGCGGCACGGGCACAGACCCAGGCCCGCGCTCAGGCACAGCGCGCCAGAGCCGCGCAGGAGCGAGCGAACGCCGCCGCCGACCGCGCCAGCGAGGCCGAGCGCAAGCGGTACGAGCGCGAAGCCAAGGCGGCCTACGTCGAACTGCGGTCGGCAGAGGTCGACGAGCTCAACGAGGACCTGGCGCTGGAGTACGCCGAGATCGACGGGCTCCTCGCCGCCACCCTCGAGGTGGACGACTTCGTCGACCTCGAGAGCCTGAAGGTCCGAGTTGAGCACCCGCCCTTCCCCCGTTGGGACCTCGAGACACCTCTCGTCCCACCGCTGCCGACGCCGGTCCCCCCGGCCCCGGTCTACGTCGAGCCTCCTGTGCCCACCGGCATGTTCGGCAAGAAGAAGAAGTTCGACGAGGCGCAGCAGAGGGCGCAGGCCGAGTTCGCGCAGGCCTGGAGCCAGTGGGAGGCGTACCGGGACTGGATCCCGGGCCGCGACGCCGAAGCCGCTCGCGAGCACGCGGAGCTCGAGGCCGGTCGAGTCCAGCTGCTCGCGGTCGAGCGCGAGCGCTACGAAGCGTCGTGCCGCTTCCGTGAGTCCAAGGCGTCCGGGCAGAACTCCTCGATCGACGACCTGATCGCCGGCCTCGCCTACGGCGCCGTCGACGCGGTCAAGGAGTACGTCGGCATCGTGCTCGCCAACTCCGTCTACCCCGACTCGTTCCCGGTCGAGCACGAGGCCGAGTTCGACCCGGAGACCGCGGAGCTGCGGCTGCGCGTGACGGTGCCGGCGCCCGAGGCCCTGCGCACCATCAAGGCTTTCCGGTACGTCAAGGCGAGCGACGAGATCACGGAGACCCAACTCACCCAGACGGCGGCGAAGGAGCGCTACGCCGGGGCCCTCCACCAGGTGGCCCTGCGGTCGCTCCACGAGATCTTCGAGGCTGACCGCCGGGGCATCATCCAGACCATCTCGGCCGAGATCGGCCCGGAGACCAACGACCCGGCGACCGGTCGCCCGGCGTTCATCCCCCTGATCGCCGTCGCGGCCCCTCGCGAGAACTTCATGGAGATCGACCTCAGCGGCGTCGTCCCGCTCGCGACGCTCCAGCACCTCGGCGCGGCCGTCGCGAAGAACCCGTCCGCGCTCGTGGCCGTCGACGGCTCCGGCGTCCGTCGGTCATGACGGTCGGAGAACGACGCTTCAACCCACCGCCCGGCTGGCCTCCTGTCCCTTCGGGGTGGAAGCCCCCGGCCGGATGGACGCCTCCAGCCGACTGGCCTCCCGTGCCCGGTGGCTGGCAGCTGTGGATCGAGGAGGGCGGAGCGGCGCCGGCCGTGGTGCCACCTGCACCGCCTCGCGCGCCGGCGCCCACCGTGCCCGCCTCGTCTGGCCACGGCGCATCTCAACAGCATGCCGCGAGCACGTCCGGTGTCGGTTCTCTCGACGGTCGACCCGACGCTGAGGCTCGCGCTCACCAGCTCGAGGCCGAGAACGTCGTCCTCCGGCGCCAGTTGAAGATGATGGAGCAGGTGACGCGCTCTAGCTCACCGGCGCCTCCGCCCGCTCCGGCACCTGCCGCTCCTCCTGCTCCGGCTGCGGTGGTCGTCTCCGACGCAGTCGAGCTGAACGACGCGCAGGTGCTGCAGGAAGTCGGCATCTACCGCTACCACCACCCCCTGGAGGACGCGGCCGCGTACCTGCCGAGGCTCAAGGACGTCGAGGCTCGGTACGCCGCCCTGGTCCGCGAGGGCCACGCGATCGAGAAGTCCAACCTCTTCTCGTTCGACAACTCGCTCGCCAAGGGTCGCAAGATGACCGACGACCTGTCCAAGCTCATGCTGCGCGCCTACAACGCGGAGGCGGAGAACAGCATCCGCACCCTGAAGCTCGGCAACGTGCACACCGCCAAGAAGCGCCTCGAGGCATCTCGTGACGCCATCGCCAAGCTCGGCGTGATGATGGCGATGTTCATCAGCGACAGCTACCACGCGCTGCGTCTCGAGGAGATCGAGCTGACCGCGGACTGGCTGATGAAGAAGCAGGAGGAGAAGGAGGAGCAGCGCGAGGAGCGCGCCCGTCTCCGCGAGGAGGCGCGGGTCGAGAAGGAGCTCAAAGAACAGAGGGCGCAGCTCGACAAGGAGCGCACGCTCCTCATGCAGACGATCGCGCAGCTCCAGGCGACCGGGACGCCGGACGGGGATCTCGAGTCGCGGCTCGCGGCGATCGACCAGGCCATCGTCGACAACGACTACCGCGCCGCCAACATCCGGGCGGGCTACGTCTACGTCATCTCCAACCGTGGAGCGTTCGGTGAGGGCGTCGTGAAGATCGGTCTCACGCGACGACTGGAGCCGACCGACCGTGTCCACGAGCTCGGCGGGGCCTCCGTCCCGTTCCGCTTCGACATCCACACCATCTACTTCTCCGAGGACGCCGTCACGCTCGAGACCGAGCTGCACCGGCACTTCGCCGGGCGGGCCCTCAACCAGGCGAACAGCCGCAAGGAGTTCTTCTTCGCGACGCCAGGGGAAGTACGGGACGTCCTCGCGAGCAAGGTCGGCAACCTCCTGGAGTTCAAGGACTCCGCCGACGCGACCGAGTTCTTCCAGTCCGTCGGGCGCTGGCCCGAGACTCACCGGACCGGAGCGGTCACCGCCTAGGAAGCCCGGGAAGGCACCTCCACGCAAGGGCGAACGAGTGCCACGAGTGCGCCCGGAGCCGATCATGAGACGATCCCGCCCCCGCCGACACTACGAGTCATGAGGAACACACAGGGGGCTGCGCCACCCAGCGCCGACAGGGCGCGCCTCGCAGCTGCGCGCAGCGGCGATCGCGAGGCGTTCGGCCGGATCTACGACGACCACGTCCGCCCGGTCTACCGGTACGCGTTCCGCATCGTGCGGAACACGGCCGATGCGGAGGACATCACCCAGGAGGCGTTCGCGCTGGCCTGGAAGAAGCGCGACGACCTGCAGATCCTCGACACGTCGATGCTGCCCTGGCTGCTGGTCGTGACCCGCAACCTCAGCCTCGCCAGGTCGAGGCAGCGATCACGGACCATGGCCCTGCTCGATGACGCGTCGGACCAGGCCCGAGGCCCCGAGGCCTCCGCGATCGACCGTGAGCTGGCCCGGTCGATCCAGGACGCCGTCGAGCTGCTCACCCCCGTCGACCAGGAGCTCTACCGCCTCTGCGTCGTCGAGGAGCTGAGCTACCAGCAGGCCGCCGAGTCGCTGGGCGCGACGCACGGCGCCGTCCGGAACCGTCTCAGCCGCCTCCGCCAGGCACTCCGAAGCACCCTGACACCGCACACCGAAGGACTCCGATGACCACGACCCTCGGCCCCACCGACGAGCAGATCACCACCATGCGCCGCAGCGTCCTGGACGGCATCCCCGTCGCGACCCTCGAGGCGGAGAGAGGTGCGGCGCGAGCACGGCGTCAGCGCCGCAGTCCCGTCTACGCCGCGGTGGTGACGGCCGTCGTCGCCGCGGTCGTCGTCGGGAGCATCGTCCTCCCCCGCGCCGGCGACGAGGCACAGGCCGCCACCCTGCTGCGGGAGGCGGCGGCACTGACGGTCACCGCCTCCGATCCTGTGGTCGCACCTGGTCAGTTCCTCCGCACGACGACCGAGGCCGTCTACGCCACCGTCGGGCAGAACAGGGCCGGCGACATGGTCACGTACCTCGTGCCGTCGACGTCGACCGTGTACGAGCCGGGCGACCCCGCCGCCGAGTGGACCCTCGTCCGAGAAGACCACGAGCCCACGACCTTCTACGGCGACGACGCGGAACAGGTCGCGGAGGAGAACCGGGTCGAGAGCCCGGAGACGAACGGCACGTGGCGAGCGCGCGACGGCGCCTTCTACGGCACGCCCGCCGCGGACCCGGCGACGGCCGACCTGCCGCGCGACCCGCAGGAGCTCTACGACCACCTGGTGGCGAGCTACGACGGCGGGTCGAACAGCCGCGACGAGGCCACCTGGGTCGCGATCACGGACCTCCTCCGGACGGGCACGGCACCGGCGGACCTGCGGTCAGCGCTCTACGGGGCGGCGGCGCTCGTGCCCGGCATCGAGATCGTCGACGAGCACGTGACGATCGACGGCGTGACGGGGGTCGCCCTCGGTCGGGAGGAGCCGACGAGGTCCGAGCGCCAGGACATCGTCATCGACCCAAGCACCGGCGAGCTGATCGGCGAGCGCGTCGTGCAGCTCGAGGCGGCCTACGGCGCGCCGGCCGGCACCGTCACCGCCCAGACCTCGGTGACGAGGACGGTCGTCGACCGAGCGCCCTGACCGGCGATCGCCCAGGGCGCAGGCGGCGCGGGTCAGGTGACCAGCGCCTCCCTGGCCCCCGGCCCAGCAGTAGGTTCGCCTCATGAAGCTCCTCGCAGGGATCACGGCGGCGCTCCTCCTCGCCCTGGGCCTGCTGGTGCTCGCGGTGAGGGCCGACCCCGACGTGCCGCTCACCCTCACGGCCGCCGAGACGGACATCCCGTGGTGCAGCACGGACGAGCCGGTCATCGTGGTCGACCTCTCGACCGACGCCCTGCCCACCTGTGCGCCGCACGGCGTCGAGATGCGCTTCCCCGACGGAGCCGTGATCGACCTGCCCGACGAGCCCGGCACCGGCGCCCGCTCCGTCGGGGTGCAGGACCTCGAAGGTGCTGCGGTAGCTGTTGTTGCGGCCGGCGGGTGCACAGCCGATGCTGTCACCGTTGAGGAGCAGGTCCACTTCGTCGGCATTGCAGTAGACCTCCACGGTTGTCGGAGAGCCGCCGTGCACATCCCAGGTCCAAGGACTCTCGCTGGTCCAATGGTGCGCTGATCCCCGGCGCCTGTGGCGTCGCCGCCCCTGAATCGCACAGCAGGGTCCAGAAGACCGGTCGACGATCCCCTTTTGACACGCACTTCAAAGGCCAGCCCGGCTCTCGCTTTCTATCCGCTAGTCGCGTTGCACAACAGCGGCAGAAAGCACGAGAGCTTTTCTTTGCAGTCGCTCAGCGAATGTGCGCAAAAAGTCCAGATACCTACGAACGTCGTCGGGGGTGGGCTTCCGATCAGCCTTACCGTGGGCAATGTCATTCCGGCACGTGACAACGTCGCGGAGGCTAAGTTCGATATTGGCCGTTACTACATCGCCGTTGTTGCCGGGAACCTCGATGTCCCCGTCGCATACTCCAGCACTATTGCCCATGCGGGCGAACAGATCATTGATGATGTCAGCTTTCGCACTCGTCACCAGCCTTGCGAACGTCGAGGCGCTCAAAGCACCTTTTGGAGGCTTGGCATCGTCGTTCCAAAGGGCGGCGATACTCCCGATCTTCTTGAGAAGAGCAGTCCGCTGATCTTCATCGCGGGATGTGACTATGGACTCGAGTCGCGGAAGAGTGTGCGCCTCGCGCAATCCTCGAGGTAGGCGACTCGACTCCACGTCCCCCGTCCCAACTGCATCGACGTATTCCTCAGCAATCGTCTTCAGGAATGACTCAAAGTGGCTAACGAGAAGCACGACCGCTGCGCGGCAGAGTGCATTTGCTTCGGCTTCCCGCTGCTCCGCCGCCACCGCAAGTTCACGAAGCAAATCAACCTCGGTCGTTCCATCTGAGAAAATTTCAAGAGCCACGTGGCAACAGGCCCTCTGAAATCAACTCAGCAGGAAGGGAACTACCCACTCCCAAAGCGGACAGGCGGTCGCTTAGTGCAGACACCCGATACAGAACACGGGTGCGGTCCGCAGTGGCCCGGCCAATAGCGAGCTGAAAGCGGCTTTCAGCCGCAAGGGCTTGAAGTGCGGCCCGTGCTGCGTCCTTCTTCTGTCGGAGAGCACCCCGATCGGAGTACGCGACGGAAACCATTACAGCGTCGAAAAGCGCCTTATTCACTGGGTTTTGAGAGCCTGGAGCCATGAATGGCCGTTCTCCGAAAACGTCCCGAACAACGGCACATACCTCGGCAAATTCATCAGCCCCCGTAGCCCCGATCGCGACCTTACGGTGAGTTCTCATGTACGCGTTCAGTAATTGACGCAGTGGTGGCTTGTAGGTGCTTATTCCATCGACGAGGGCAAAGTAGCGAAGGACAAGCTCCTCGTGCCCCATGCGCTTGTTTGTAAAACTGCCAACGAGCTCGGTGAAGTAGCTCTTCTTCGCAAGGTCTTTAAGAGAATCGTTAAATGGGCCCCGGTAGACGGAGTTTCGCAACTCCTGAGCGGTGAGGCTAGCGGCACCGGTATTGAGACGCTCGAAGACGTCGAATTTGATGTCGGGATGACTGTCCGCGGTGATGACGATGCAGCGAATGGTTCGGCTCTCGAGACGACGCTGATCCTTCGGCGCCAAGTCGGAGAACGTCTCACCATTCAGCTCCGACAGCACTGAAACACCAGTCAGCGCGAAATCATCGTCGAGGAACTTCTGAATAGTCGTAAGCCGCTGCAGTCCATCGATTACTTCGTAAACACCGTCGTCATCCTCGGCGAAATAGCAGACAGGAATAGGCACGTTCAGTAGCAGCGATTCGATCAAGCGGGACGCCTTACCACTGTCCCAAACGTACTTCCGCTGGTATGCAATGTTGAGACTGATCCTGCCGGTGCGGATGTCCTCACGAATCGAACGCACGCCGAGGTCGTAGGGCTGTGTCACTAGCTTGCGCTCATCGGGAGCTATGGAGAGCGGCTCCGCTTGTTCGGTCTCATCACTATCGTCAGGACCGTCGAGAGGGTTATTGGAGGCAGAACTGTCCTCGTCCTCGAGAGCAGACGTGCTTTCGTGCGGTGTCATGGTTTCCTTCCCAGATTCGAACCAGACTGCACCGTCCACGGCCTTGGAGCAACCCTCTGGCGGCTGCCACCCGCTACAGCAAGCGAAGGCAGCCGTCAACACACTGACGCGCCGCCGCAGGAAAGATGTCCTACGCCTCGGCCCACTGAATGGCCCGGTAGACCGTCGAGCGGGCGACGCCGGACAGTTCCGCGATCTCGCTGGTGGTGTGGGCACCAGTGCGGTGCAGCTGCACGAGGTGCTTCTCCTGCGAGGGGTGAGCTTGGGCTTGCGGCCTCGGAGCTTGCCGGCGCCTTGGCGATGGCCATGCCTTCTCGGGTGCGGGCCCGGATGAGGTCGGCCTCGAACTCAGCCACCATGCCGAACACGTGAGCAACAGCCGGCCGACAGGGTCGGTGAGGTCGGTGGGGTCGTAACGTTCTCCGCCGAGATTCAGGGCATCACCCTTCTTCATCAGCTCGTCGGCGATGTCGGTTGCGTTGCGCAGCGAACGAGCGAGGCGGTCTAGCTTCGTCACGACCAAGACGTCCCCGGCACGGCACGAGGCCAGTGCTTCGCGGAGCCCGGGTCGCACTCGAGTGGTGCCCGAGGGCCCGTGGCCAGCATGCACGTGTTGATCGTCGGCACCCAGCGCTGCAAGACCTTCACATTGTGCTGCGAGATCCTGTCCCAAAGTCGGGACGCGAGCGTGTCCGATGAGCATCCGCCGGCTGTAGCGTTCAGCCCCCGGTCACCGGGCCCTTTTGCGGGACACGCCTACGCGAATCAGCAGGCCAGGAGCCACTTGACCTCACCCGATCGACTACGGCTTAAGAAGGTGTTGCGATGAACGACCGTCTAACGGGCGCGCGGTCTGCGGGCTTCCCAGAAATCCGGATCGCTTCGAAAGCCCGTCTCGAACCGGTTGCCGTTCCTGGCGGGCAGATCCGACCGTCGGCCGAGTCCACCGGAATCGATCGTTTGTGACGGGTGCCGCGTCAGGTTAGGGCGGTTAGTCGTCAAAGCGGCGCCGCGCCTCCTGGATGGCGGGCAATTGGTCGCGTGCCCACGCGAGAATCGCGTCGACCGGCTCTCGCAGAGTCTTGCCCAGCGGCGTGATGCGGTACTCGATTGCCACGGGTCGAGTGCTGAGCACAACTCGCTCGACCACGCCGTTGCGCTCAAGTCGGCGCAGTGTCGAGGTCAGCGACTTCTGCTTCACCGCCGGGACGAGCCGGCGCAGTTCGCTGAATCGGCACGGTCGTTCGCACAGTTCATTGAGCACTTGTAGGGACCATTTGTCGAGCACTTGATCTAGGAGCTCACGCTGGGGCGCGTCGATCTCGAATCGGTCCGTCGTGGGGCTTTTGGTATCCGTCACGAGACCCAGTCTCGTTGAAGTGACCACTGAGCACCAGGTATCCATGAGGTACCACCTAGACAGGAGACACAAATGACCGTGCACCTCAGCTCACCCACAGCCCTGATGCAGCCCACTCCCTACCACCACGTCGCGATCGGCACCGGCACCCGCCACGTTCACGTGTCAGGTCAGATCTCGCGGACCCCGGACGGGACTCCGGTGGCACCTGGCGACCTGGCCGGCCAGGTTGCTCAGGCGCTCCGCAATACCTACGAAGGACTGGCCAGCGCTGACGCCACATTCGACGACGTCGTCCGCCTGACCTTCTACGTCACCGACTGGGAGCCGGCCAAGATTGAGGCCTTCATGGCCGGTGTCACGGAGATCGCGGAGGAGATCGGCCTGTCGCTGCCCATGCCGCCAGCATCTTTGATCGGGGTGGACTACCTCTTCGAGCCGGACGTGCTCGTTGAGGTCGAGGCCACGGCGATCCTGGACTGACTGAGCACCGGCCCATGCCCTAGGCGCCCAGTCGGGGACGGGTTGTCAGACATATCTGACCAGCGTCCCAATCGGCGCCCTTATGGTCCCGAAAAACGAAGACCGGTTCGAAGCCTGACTTAGAACCGGGTGCCGTGTCAGGCCTGCCAGGAGTACCCCCGCGGCCAGTCCAGCCGGAATCGATCGTTTTTGAACGTCTCGGTAGTGATGCCATACCGCCACAATGAGTCGCTCAGCGCGCAGCCGGCACGTGAGAAGGCGAGGGGTGGTGAGGGACTCGCCCGTCCAAACATTCCGACCGGCATTGATCGCTCTCCGCTTCAGTGACGTTCCACCTTCAGGGCCCATGCCCTGAGCCTGTAATCACACCCAGAAGACGCGCCGTTGCCTCGTCGAGATCGGTACCCAATTGATCGGTGTGACCAATCGATTGGACCGACCTCATGAGCACTCGGGCGGCGTGGAGAGCGACGTCGCCGACCAGGACAGCGAACGCACGGCCGTGAGGATCCGCTAAGCCAACTTGGGTTTCCTCCTCTTCCTTGTCCTTCGCCGAGTCGGTGACTGTAGAGCGCGCGTCACCGCCTATTGAGCTACGGATGAGCCGTTCATGGATCGACAGTCCGGCCAGCTGGAGGTCAAGAGCAAGAGCAACGGCCACTTGCTCGTCTTGCGACAGCGTCACGAGGTTCGTGTCGACACCAACAGCTTGCCGGCGTGGACGCGACCACAAGGATTCGACCTCGCGAGATACCGCCTCCCAGAGACGAAGCTCCGGCTCTGCATGTGTCGCAAGGGTCAACCTGCGCTTCACTTCGCGTGACAAGCGCTCGCGCATCGACCTGACGAGCGTTTCCGAGGAGCGCTCGTCGTGACCGACGGTGGCGTAGACGCCGACATCAGGCGACGCATCTCCCTGGTCCGCCTGATCCAGAACGTTCATGCGCTGAGCCAAGCCAACGGTTCCCGGCCCGCGGACTTAGTTGGCGGAAAGCATGCTGTTGCGTGCACGAATGGCTTCGTCTGTTTCGGGGAAGAAGGTGGCTAGGCCGAAGTTCACAGCCATGGCCTGAATCTGCTCGACGACGGGCCGAAGCTGCTTTTCATACTCGGCGAAGCCGGCGTCGATGTCGCCGTTTGTGCTGACGAATGCGTCGTAGAGGGCGGTGGCGCCAATGATTGCCAGCGAACCCCCCATGCCGGCGGCAGGAGATGCGCAGTAGCCAGCATCACCCACCAGTCCCACTCGACCGCTTGACCAATGCTCCATTCTGGTTTGCGTGAGCTCGTCAAAGTAGAAGGAGTCCGCGCTCAGGCCCTTGTCGAGGAAGGCCGTGAACTGGGGGCCCGCATCGACGAATGCGGCGCGCACGATGTCTTTCTGCTCCTGCTCGTCGTGGTAGTCGTAGGCGAGCTTTTCATCCGAGTGGAACAGGAATCCGATGTCGGTCTTGTCCTCATAGGCGTTCAGCATCAGGGTCCTACCGGGCGTGCTGAGAATGCGGGTGGTGTCTCGGGGGATGAGGGACTCATCCACGATCGTGACCGTGAAGTAGTTGTGAAGGAAGTGGGTGAAGTCCACTTCTGGCCCAAAGCGGAGTTTCCGAACGTTGGAGTGATTGCCATCGCAACCCAGAATGAGGTCGAAGTCGCTATCGGCTCCTTCTCGGAAGGAGGCCCGCACGCCATCCGGGCCGTCGGTCAGCTCAGTGATGGAGTCGTTGAAGCGCACTTCGACGTTCCCTTCAACAGCTCCGTAAAGGATGTCGAGGAGGTCATCGCGAGGAATTTCGTACTCGCACTCCTCGTCGTCAGCCAGCGCTTGCTCGGCCTCGAGGAGAACGTCGGTTCCGCCATTGAGGTTCGTGAATTCGGTCCGGCGCGGCGGCAGGCTCTTCGCGCGAATCGCTTCGAGGATCCCCATTCGCTCCGCAATGCCGACGGTGTCGTCCTTGATGTCTACAGGCGTACCCCCCCGCTTTAGACCGGCCCCTCGTTCCACGATGGTGACCTGGTAGCCGAGCCGGTGCATCCAAAACGCTGCCGTCAGACCTGCAAATCCAGCACCAGACACGAGCACCTTAGGGGTATTCGTCGTCACGGCGTCCTGTGTCGTTGTCATTTTTCTCGAGCCTTTCTGCTGGTGTACCTAATTGTGTAGTCACTCGAACTATAGGCGCAATCCACGAATGTGCTAGTTTCGATTTATGGGTAGCCAGCAGGGACTTCGAGAACGGAAAAAGGCGCAGCAACGGGAGCACATCGCCGACACAGCTGCGGCGTTGTTCGCGGAACGCGGCTTCGATGCGGTGTCGATGGCGGACGTTGCCCGAGCCGCAGACGTGTCCGACCAGACCGTCTACAACTACTTCCCATCGAAACCGGACCTCGTGCTGGATCGCGCAGACGAGTACAGGGGGTTATACGGGCGGGCCGTCCTCAACCGATCGGATGGCCAGAGCCCCGCGGACGCGATCCGACCTTTAGTGATGTCCGCTATCGAGTTCTACCTCGAGGAGCAGCCGCGGCTTGCGCGGGGCGAGTTCCCCGCCCTGTGCCTGCAGAGCGGCACTCTGCGGCGCTTCGCGCTCGAGCTCCGTGAGGAGCAAGCGCAACACCTCACGGTCGCTCTCCTGGAGACAGACCCGGGCATCCATACCGTTGTCGCCCAAGCGCACGCCGCGGCTCTGGTCTCAGTCGTGCAGAGCATCACCGACGCGGTTGGCCGTGCCGTCATCGATGCCAGTTCGCCCCAGGAAACGGCGACACGAATGCGGGATGACGCCGCAGCAGCTCTTGATCACCTGGACCAGATGTTCCGCAGCGCTCTCGTCCTGAACAGTCAAACCCCTCACACAACAGCAACCCTCTTGAATGGAGAACAGTCATGATCGATCCCACCCAGCCCGGAAAAGTGCTTCGATTCACCGCTAAGCCAGGCAAGGGGGAAGAGCTTTTCGCCCTCTGCGCGCAGATGAGCGAGCGTTCCCCCGCGGTCGACAAATGCATCATCGCTCGCGACGAAGACGATGCAGACACCATGTGGGCCATGGAGTGGTTCATCAGCGATGAAAAGCTTGCTGAGCAAGACGCTGACCCGGAGTGGGACGACATTCATGCCCAAATTGGCGCCCTCATCGCCGACTTCCAGCAGATCAAAGTGCGGGCCGTCTACTCACACCTCTGACCTGAAAGTGCTCGTTGACGCGGGCACCCTCACCCGTGACAAGCGAAACATCTAGGCGTACTACGCCCTCGACCCAGGGGCTCTCGATTCCGTGGCCACCCCGCTGGTCAGTGCTTAGGCCTAGGTCTCCTGGCGCTCCCCGCTCAGCTGGTGGCCGATGCCAGCCGTGGATCAAGTCCGTACTGGGCAGGAGCGGAGAGGTGATCGCGCAGCGTATTTCCCTCGTAGTCGTCGTGGTAGAGCCCGCGTTGCTGCAGGATCGGGACGACCTCGTCGACGAACGTGTCGATGCCGTCTTCGTTTACGTCGATCGAGACCCAGAAGCCGTCGCAGGCGTCTGCCTCGAACCACTCCTGCAGATGGTCCGCGGTGACGGAGGCCGGCCCGACCGGGGTCGGGTGGTAGTCGATGACCCCGTGCGCGAGGACATCGCGGATCGTCCACCCTTCACGAGCAACCTCGAGCGCACGTGCCGACCTCGGGTCGTAGGGATTTGGACGCGCCGAAGCGAGCTGCGCCGCTGTGAGAGGCAAGTCGAGCTGCTCGAGGGTCAGGGGAACCGGCAGGCTGAGCATCGCACTCAGATACGGCACTCGGTCGGCGACGGTCAGCTCGCCCAGCGCCACCCGACGGTCAAGCGCCTCGCGCTTCGTCGCGGCGATCGCAGGCATGACTCCGGCGAAGAACTTCACCTCATCGGGGTTCCGGCCCGCCCGGCGCGCGGCCTCCCGCAGCGCCTCGCGCTGCTCCCTGGCGTCGTCGACCGTGAAGACGGCGCCGACGACGCCATTGGCGTACCGACCGGCGATCTCAGCTCCGTTCGCTCCGCCGCCGGCGGAGAAGATGACGGGTTGGCCCTGCTCGGAGGGAGGGAGGGGCAGCGGTCCCCGCGAGGCGACGTACTCGCCCTGCAAGTTGATCGGCCGGATCTTTGCGTTGTCGGCGAAGCGACCACTGGCGGTGTCTTTCAGCCATGCGTCCTGTTCCCAGCTGCCCCAGAGCGCTTGGACGATCTGAATTGTCTCGTGGGCGCGCTGATACCGCTCGGGACGCGGGGCGATCGTCTTGCCGTAGTTCGCAGCGGCGGCGGGATCGCTCGTGGTGACGGCGTTCCACCCGGCTCTGCCGTGGCTCATGATGTCGAGGGCTTTGAATTGGCGTGCCAGATTGAACGGTTCTGTGAAGGTGGTGGAGCCGGTCGCGACGAGGCCAATGTGCGATGTCTCACGGGCGATGGCGGCGAGGGTCAGCATCGGGTCGAGCGTGATCATGAGTGATTCGCGGCTCAGGTCGCGCTGTTCACCGAGGAAGTCGGGGAGGAACAAGAACGCGAACTTGCCCCGCTCCGCGGCCTGGGCGTAGCGCACCTGGGCGTCGAAGCTGGTGTAGTTCGCCGGATCCACGCCGGGGGCGCGCCATGCCGAGGTCTGCGACCCGTAGCCGTTGCCCAGGTGCATTCCGAGGATCATCTGTTTGCCGGTGGTCATACGTCTCCTTCGGTCAGTCGGTCTCGATCCCCGCTGCGCTGCAGCAGGGACTCGCGCGAGCGGGCGACCACGTCCTCGTCGACGGGCGGGAGTGCCAGTTCTCCGGCGGAGGCGCGGAGGCCGGCGAGGTGGATCGCTGCGTGCCGCCGCCATGCCTCGGGCGCGTGCGCTCCGGTGGTCTCGATGATCCCGCGGAGGGCCCAGAAGAGCAGGTCCAAGTCGGTTACTGCGGCGTCCGCGCGGACGGTGCCGTGGTTGGTGGCGTCTTCCAGCAGATCCGCGATCAGGACCCGATACTCCTGGCGCAGGGTGGCGCTGTTCTCATCGCTCCAGATCCTGGCTAGGCAGCCTCGGTTCGCTGACTGGACCTCGCCGAGTGCGTAAACGAATTGCTCGAGTCCGCGTCCGCCGGGGGCCGTCCGCGCTCTGCGCGCAAGCGTGACGACTTGCTCCATGAACTCGTGCACGAGTTCCGCGATTAGTGCGTCTTTCGTGGGGAACCGCCGGTAGAGCGTGCCGACCCCCACTCCCGCCATCTGGGCGATCTCCTCCACTCCGGCGTCGAGCCCGTGGTCCGCGAAGACCTCGCGCGCGGCGTCGAGGAGACGCTGGCGGTTCTCCGCCGCGTCGCGGCGCAGAGCTCGGGGCTCGACGTGCTCGCGGTCGCCGCCGGTGCTGGTCGGAGTTGTCATCTCGTGCTCCCTCGCGGGTGGTGGTACGGCACGCTCGGTGCCATTACTCGGACTCGTCCCCGACGACGGTACCGCCGGCGACCATCGCCACTTCCGCATGCCGCAGCTGCACGGGGGGCTCCTCGAGGTGCGAGCCGACGACGTGGCGCGTGATGCGGGGGATGAAGAAGCCCGCGACGCCGGCCAGGAGCATGGCACCGGCCAGAACGAGGAAGCCTGCGGTGTAGCCGGACTCGGCGGGGAAGCCGGCGGTCTCACCACCCGACGCGACGATGCTCGCCATGACCGCCGCGCCGAGCGAACCGCCGATGGTACGGATGTTGGCGTTCATGCCGCTCGCGACGCCGGTCTGCTCCCTGGGGACGGCGCTCACGATGATGTTCGACATTGAGGAGAACGCCAACCCGAAGCCGATTCCGGTGAGCGCGGTCGCGACGACGATCTCCCATACCTCCGTGTGCGCCAGGGCCAGCGTGAGCAGGCCGACGAGAGAGATGACCGTTCCGAATACGAGGACGAGGCGTGAGCCGAACCGCTGAGCCAGGCGTCCGGCGACCAGGCCCACCAGGAACATCATCAGCGCATTGGGGAGCAGCATCACGCCAGACAGGGTGACGGTCGCTCCGAACCCGTATCCGGCGCTCGACGGAGTCTGCAGGAACGTCGGGAGGAAGCCGAGCATCGCGTACATCGCGATACCGAAGAGAAGGGCGACGAGATTGGTAGTCCACACAGAGCGGACCCCCATCATCCGCATGTCGATCAACGGATTCGGGCTGCGCTTCTCGACGACTACCCACACGACGCCGATCACGACGGCCGCCGCGAGAAGCCCGAGAACGGGAAGCGAGATCCAGCCCCGCACAGGGGCCTGGCTGACAGCGAGGAGGAGAGCAACCAGCCAGCCGGACATCAGCGTGGCGGCGCCCCAGTTGATCCTGCCCGGACTGCGCTCGGAACTCTCGGGGACGAGAAGCAGAGCCGCGACCGCTGCGACGACGACCATCATCATCGGGAACCAGAACAGCCAGTGGTAGCTGAGAGCCGACACGATCGGCCCGGCGAGGACGATGCCGAATCCGGCGCCTATGGCGGAGAGCGCGGCGATCAGACCGACGGCGCCGCCGACCTTCTCACCGGGGAACTCATCGCGGATGATTCCGAAGGCGAGCGGCAGCACTCCCCCACCGACCCCCTGGATCACGCGAGCGACGATCATGACTCCCAGGGACGGGGCCAAGGCGGCCAGCAGAGATCCGAGCGCTAGGGCGACCAGTGCGACAACGAAGACGCGTTTCTTACCCGACATGTCGCCGAGACGGCCCATGATCGGCGTGAAGATCGACGCCGAGAGCAGGTAAGCCGTTAGGACCCACGTCACGTTCGTCTGTGACGTGCCCAACGCCTCACGGATCGTCGGCAAGGCCGGAATCACGAGGGACTGGAGCAGCGCGAACGCCGCCACTCCCAATGCGAGGACGAGGAACGTCACCTGATGGTGCGTGCGCTTCGTGGACGTGGTCACGGGTCTCCTGCCGTTAAAGGGAATCTTCACTCCGGTTAGCCACAGTAACACTAACCGGAGTGGCAATTCCGTTTCGGCTCAGAACTGCCGCGCCCCGACGTCGACGCGGGACGACGAAGTCAGGAGCGCCCGCACACGATCGGAGGTGGCGGGCGTCCGCGAGCCGTCCGCCGCGGCGTCGACGGCGGCCGCATACAGGGCGGTGTACACGGCGGACTCCGGCTCGAACCACCACGACTCGGCCAGCGTGCCGGCATCGACCGCATCGAAGCCGAGGGTGCTCAGCAACTTCGACGCGCGTGCCTTCACCTCGACGTCGTCACCGGCGATCGGGAGCGCGGCGCGGGGGTCGGAGGAGGCGAGTCCGGGGATCAAGACCCACTGCACGAGCGAAAAGCTGCAGCACCGAGCAATTATGCCGGTACTCTCGCGCCGGTCGAATCTGACCTCGCTCAGCAGATCACTCGTGATCCTTGCGCGTTGGATTTCCTCGCGATCGACAGCGACGCCAGTGAGCTTGAGCTGGAAGAGCGCATGGTCGTCCGCATCGCGGATACCCTCCGCGAGCTCGGACCAGGCTTCGCGTTCGTTGGCCGACAGGTGCACTTCGAGGTCGACGGCGACCAGTTCTTCGCCGATCTCCTGCTTTTGCACGCCAAAGAACGCCAATAGAGACGAGCGAGGCCTTGATCTGCCGCGTCGAGCCGACAACAGGTGCTAGCTCAGAACTACTCGACGGGCACTCACCGCGGACGATGCTCAGGCCTCCGGGATCTCGAAACCGTAGGTCGCGACCGTGACTCCTTCAGGCTCGGGGCCACCGCGAACTCCAGTGTCCAGAGCGTCGAGCTGCGCGATCTCACCCGCAGCGAGCTCGAAGTCGAACACATCGAAGTTCTCTGCGATCCGTTCCGCCCTGGTGGACTTCGGGATCACCTGCACCTCCTTCTGGAAGTGCCAGCGGAGCATCACCTGAGCGGCCGACTTGCCGTACTTCNCCCCGCCGATGGGCGACCACGCCTGCGTCGTGATGCCATGCTCCTGCTGGAAAGCGACGAGCTCCTTCTGCTGGAAGTAGGGGTGCAGCTCGATCTGGTTCACAGCCGGCACGATGTCGGTCTGCTCGAGCAGGCCGGTGAGATGTTCGATAATGAAGTTGCTCACGCCGATCGCTCGAACCTTCCGCTTCGCGAGCAGATCCTCAAACGCTTTGTACGCGCAGACCGTCTTCTCAAAGTCTGAAGGAAGGGGGCTGTGGAGGATCAACAGATCGATCGTGTCCACGCCTAGCTTGCCGGCGCTCTTCTCGAACGCATGCAAAGTCTCCCCGTAGCCGAAGTCGCTGATCCACACCTTCGACTCGATGAAGACGTCCTTCCGCAGCACACTAGAGTCACGAATTCCCTGGCCGACTTCGCGCTCGTTGCCGTACGCGGCCGCTGTGTCGATGTGTCGATAGCCAGTTCGAAGGGCGGACACGACGGCCGCGACCGTCTCGTCCGGTAAAGTCTGGAATACCCCAAGGCCAATGGCCGGGATCTCGATGCCGTTGTTCAGGGTGAATTTCGAAGTGGTCGTGAGTCCACGCTAGGTAGCCATTGCGGAACCGCGGGAGTCACCAGCAGTCACTCCCACTTCTGCTAGCCGACCCGCCCGCTGAGGGCGAATGCTGGTGACTCCCGGTTTCCGCCCGCCGGGTCTAGCGTCAGGAGCATGGACCCGAGGCTCGAAGTTCAGGAATTCCTCACCGCGCTCCGCGGGCGCATCACTCCTGAAAGAGCAGGGGTCACCCTGTACGGCGGAGAAAGCCGCGTCCCGGGCCTGCGCCGAGAGGAAGTTGCGCAACTCACCGGCGTGAGCACCGCGTACTACACCCGTATGGAACGTGGCGACCTCCGCGGAGTATCCGAGAGCGTCCTCTATGCACTCGTGCGCGCCCTCCACCTCGACGAGGCCGAGACGACGCACCTCATCGACCTCGCCCACGCCGCCGGACCCACCCGGGCACCACGCAAGAAACCCGTGACAAGGGTGTCACCCCGGATCGGGCAGCTCCTAGACACCATGCGGGACGTCCCCGCACTCGCCTTCGATCGACTCGGTGACCCGGTGGCCTCTAATGCGCTCGGACGCGCCCTGTTCCCAGAACTCTTTCCAGAGCACGGGGCGCCGCTGAACCACTACCGCTACCTGTTCCTCGATCCTCGATCGCAGAAGTTCCACTCCGATTGGGACGCCAGCGCGCGTGGTGCAGTGTCCTCCCTGCGTTTGCTCGCCGGACACGACTTGGAAGATCGAGCCCTCGCCGCCCTCGTCGGCGACCTCGCCACCCGAAGCGAGCAATTCCGCACCTGGTGGGGCGGCCACACCGTCCGCACCCACACCTCCGGCACAAAACAGATACACCCCTCAGCCCTGGCACCACTGCGGGGTGCAGCAGCGACCTTCCCTCAGGAAGAAGAAACGGCCTTCGCACCGCCTCGATAAGCGACCGTCTATCGGACAACGCTTAGGCGGCTGTCCCGGAAGCGCGGACCAGTTCAGAACTGTGTTTCGGACCGATCCGGGGTTGCGGCACTCCGATCTGACCTCACACCGGGACCAGGCCGGAACCGATCAATTTTGGCTCGCGACTCCTGGGGCGCCGATTGAGTGACTTTACGGCTCATCGACCAGGGAAATGGCCAGCTCCACCACGTGCACCTCAACTCCTGCGCCAGCGATTAGCTTGAGCGCTTCAGGGTCGGCGGACGAGTCCGTCACGAGATCGTCGACCTCGGAGATGTCGGCCATCTTGGCCAGGGTCGCTCGACCGATCTTGGAGCCATCCGCCACGACGATGACTCGACCCGCGTTCTCCACCATGGCGTGGTTCGTCCGGGCCTCCGTCTCGTCGTGAGTGGTGACGCCTCCGGTAGCGCTGATGCCATCTGTCCCCAAGATGCAGGTTCCGACATTGATGCCACGAAAGGCACCCTCCGAGAGGGATCCGACTGCTTCGAAGGAGCTCTGGCGGACTACCCCCCCGGTCATGATCACTTTGAGTCGTGGCCAGGTGGCGCACTCCATGGCGATCGTCAAAGAATTTGTGACAATCGTCAGGCCCGCTCGGTGCCGAAGCCCGCGAGCGACTTCGGCCGTCGTAGTGCCACCGCTGAGAGCCAGCGCATAAGGGCCCGTCGGAATGAGGTCCACGGTTCGTCGCGCGATGTACTGCTTCTCTCGCTTGTAGCTCGTATTGCGGAGCCGGACGGGGATCTCTGGTTGAGAGTTCCTCTCCCGGGCTCCCCCATGGGTCCGCACGAGCTGGCCCTGCTCATCCAATTCGGCGAGATCGCGACGAAGTGTTGCCTCGGACACGCTGAGGTCTCGCGCGAGGTCCCCGAGGCTCCGACTGGTGTGCTCGTGCAGGAGGGACAGGATCCGCCGCATCCGCTCGCTTCGCTTGCTAGAAACAGCCCTCGGTGATGACTGATCTAGGTACTGCTTGCTCACGACTGTCACTCCTTACTCGTCAACCGATCAACAAAAATGATCACTTCAATCGGATTATGCCCCGCAGATTGATTACTTCGCTCACTTAATCGCAGTATCTGCCTATGGCACTCGTCACCACCCGTGGACTAATCGAAGGCGCGATCACTCGTCATAGCGCGATCGCGAGCTTCAACGCCGTCACGCTGGAGCATGTCGAGGCCATCGTGGAAGGCGTCGAGCAAGCCGGCTCCGGAGCGATCCTGCAGGTGAGCGAGAACGCAATCGGTTTTCACAAGAGGAATATGCGGCCTCTGCTTTTGGCCTGCGCCAGCATTGCGTCGTCCTCTTCGGCGCCGATCTCGCTGCACCTGGACCACTTTCAGGACTCGGCACTCATCTCGCAAGGTATTGCCGAAGCGGCCGGTCTCGGTGTCAGTTCCATCATGATCGACGCCGCCCACCAGCCCTACGTGTCGAACATCGAGTTGACCCAGAAAGCGGCCGAACTGGCGCACAGTCACGGGCTTTGGGTCGAGGGCGAGCTGGGTGAAATCGGGGGCAAAAACGGGGCTCACTCCCCGTTGGTTCGCACTGATCCTGGTGAAGCCCACGAATACGTCGAGGGCACCTCCATCGATGCTTTGGCTGTGGCCGTTGGCAGTTCTCACGCCATGACATCCGCCAGTGCCTCCATCGACGTCGACCTAATTGCCCATCTTGAGGGGGCTGTGAGTGTCCCGCTCGTTCTTCACGGTTCGTCAGGTGTCTCCGACACGGATCTACGCGCCGCCGTTGCAGCTGGAATTCGAAAGATCAACGTCGGAACGGCCCTGAACGTGGCATTTACCGAAGCACTCCGCGACCGGCTGATCGATGGTCCGACCATCCATGACCCACGCGTGTACATCGCGGACGGACGTGACGCCATCACCCGAACCGTGACTCGAATCTGTCGCCTCATCGCTGAGCCGACCCATGACATCGACCGGTCCTGCCGGTCGTGAACGCCAAGAACAGTCTTTAGAAGAGCTGCCGGCAGCACCCGAGGGTGCGCATCGCAGCGTCAGTTAGGAGCACCGTGGTCAATCACTTGTGGAACACCATCCGCGAACACAAGGCGGGTAAGGCAGTAGGAATTTACGCGGTGTGTTCGGCCCACCCAGCCGTTCTTGAAGCGTCGATCCTGCAGGCTCTGGAGGATGATTCGCATCTTCTAATCGAAGCCACGTCCAACCAGGTCGATCAGTTCGGTGGGTACACCGGCATGCGTCCCGTCGACTTCCGCGAACTCGTGTTCGCCCTCGCTGACGATCTGGGCTTCGCTCGTGACCGTCTTGTCTTGGGCGGTGACCATCTGGGGCCGAACCGCTGGCAGAAGCTCGACGCAGAAGAAGCCATGCTCAATGCCGAGGGCCTCGTCCGCGCCTACGTCGAAGCCGGCTACACCAAAATCCACCTCGACTGCAGCATGTCATGCGCAGGCGATCCCGCACCTCTTGGTGACGACCTGGTCGCTGAGCGCACTGCTCGGCTTCTTCGCGTCGCCGAGGACGCAGCCCAGGCGTCAGGGCGAGCGGACGACATCCTCTACGTCATCGGCACAGAGGTACCCGTGCCTGGTGGCGCTCACGAGACTCTTGGCGATCTGGTTCCCACATCTCCTGACGCCGCTCGGGCCACTCTCGAGCGACACCGCCAAGCATTCGCCGACGTCGCTCTCGACAACATCTGGCCCCGCATCATCGCTCTCGTCGTGCAGCCTGCCGTCGAGTTCGATCACCTGCGAGTCATCGACTACCACCGTGCCGGCACGGTGGATCTTCGCAGGGTCCTTGACAATGAACCGGGGCTGGTCTTCGAGGCGCATTCCACTGACTACCAGGAGACCGCGCGCCTGACCGAGCTGGTCGAGGACCACTGGGCGATTCTCAAGGTCGGACCAGGCCTGACCTTCGCGATGCGTCAGGGCTTGTTCGCCCTCGCCAACATCGAGGACGAGCTTGTGCCTGCTGCAGACCGTTCAAACCTGATCGAGGTGCTGGAACGCCGGATGCTTGAGAAGCCCGGCTACTGGGAGGGTTACTACGAGGGCACACCGGAGCAGCAACGCATCGCTCGCCGCTTCAGCTACAGCGACCGCTTGCGCTACTACTGGCCAGACGAAGACGTTGTAGCTGCCGAATCGCGACTGTACGACAACCTGTCGCACCTCGAGATCCCTCTGCCGCTCATCAGTCAGTACATGCCTGACCAGTACGCCCGCGTTCGCGCCGGCAAGCTCCGCCCGCACCCCCGCGACCTCATTCTGGACGCGATCCGCGACTCCCTTCGCCCGTACTCCCAGGCCTGCTTCCCGGCCGAGAACAGCGATGTCTCTCTCACCCCCACTGGAGCACTTCATGTCTGACACGATCACCCCGATCCACGCCTCGGCCACCGCTCGCGAGATCTCACGGCAGCCTGATGTCTGGCTTGAAGCAGCACAAAAGATCACCGGCCAGCGTCCCGACCTCGACGCCTTCCTCACGCCACTGCTGGCCAACCCGCAGCTGCGCATCATCCTCACCGGGGCAGGAACATCCGCGTTCGTCGGGGACACCGCCGCGCCGGCGCTCACGAAGCTCCTTGGACGACGGGTCGACTCCGTCGCGACTACAGACATCGTCTCCAACCCGCACCAGTACCTGGGAGAGGACCTTCCCACCCTCCTGGTGTCCTACGCACGATCCGGCAACAGCCCGGAAAGCACGGCCGCGACAGTCTTGGCAGACGACGTCCTCACCGACGTGCACCACCTCATCATCACCTGCGACCAAGCGGGCAGCCTCTACAGGCAGCACCAGGACGACCCGAAGTCGAAGATCGTCCTGATGCCCACGAGGGCGAACGACGAGGGCTTCGCCATGACCTCGAGCTTCACCTCAATGCTGCTTTCCACCCTGCTGATCTTCGGCGGAGACGACGACCGCGCCGTGACCGCACTGGCACGCACCGTCGAGAACATCGTGACCCACCGTCAGGACGAGCTCCGACAGCTCGCCGGCGCCTCGTACGAGCGAGTCATCTACCTCGGCAGCGGCCCCCTCACGGGTCTGGCACGCGAATCCGCCCTGAAACTGCTCGAGCTGACAGCCGGCCGGATCGTCACCTACTACGACTCGGCTCTCGGATTCCGCCACGGCCCGAAGGCCGTCCTTAACGACAGGACTCTGACGCTGGTCTACATGTCCTCCGACACCTACACCCGTCGATACGACCAGGACATCGTCACGGAGATTCGTTCCACCCTCGGGGCAGATCACGTCATCGCCATCTCCTCCGAGCCGATGCCCGACGAGGACGGCCGGAACTGGGTCCTCGCTGAGCTGACGGGGGTGAACGATGCGTTCCTCGCCGTCGCCTACATCGTCATCGCGCAGCTGCTCGGTCTCTCGTTCTCCGTCGCACTCGGGCTCACTCCCGACAACCCGTTCCCGAACGGGACCGTCAACCGCGTCGTCAAGGGAGTCACGATCCACCCCTTGGCTCCCTCGGACGACGAGCACACGAACGGCGGTCGGTGACGATGGCTCTGTTCCTCGGAGTCGACGGAGGCGGGTCCAAGACCAACTTCGTCCTCCTCGACGACACCGGCCGGATCGTGTCTGAGACGACGACGGCCAGCTGCTACTACTTCAACGACGGCATCGAACTCGTCAGCCGCATCCTGGCCACCGGGATCAGCGGCGTCACATCCCAAGCGGGCATCACCACCGGACAGATCGACCAAGCCTTCTTCGGACTGCCCGGCTACGGCGAAGTCAGTGCCGACATCGACCAACTCGACACAATTCCAGGCGAAGTCCTCGGACACGACCGCTTCACCAGCGACAACGACATGGTCTGCGGCTGGGCCGGTTCACTCGGCGCCCGAGACGGCATCAACGTCATCAGCGGCACCGGCTCCATGACCTACGGCGAATACCAAGGCCGTAACCACCGAGTCGGCGGCTGGAGCGAACTCTTCGGTGACGAAGGTTCGGGCTACTGGATCGCCGAACAAGGCCTCAACGCCTTCAGCCGCATGAGCGACGGGCGCCTCCCCCGCGGACCTCTCTACAACATCATCAAGACACGCGTCGGGATCACCAACGATCTCGATCTGATCGACGTCGTCGTGAACCAGTGGAAGGGCCTCCGCGTCAACATCGGCGACCTCTCCAAAACCGTCGTCGAAGCTGCCCTGCAGGGCGACACCGTCGCCATCCAGATCCTCGTCAACGCCTGCAACGAACTCGTCGAGATCGTCGAAACCACCCGGCTTCAACTCGGCTTCGGCAACGACACCGTGCCTGTCTCCTACTCGGGCGGCATGTTCACGACCGCGATCATCCGTGACGGCTTCGCTGACGCCCTCACCGCCCTGCCAGCCCCGTACGAGTTGCACGAACCCATGTTCGGCCCCGGAGTCGGAGGCGCCCTCTACGCCGCGAAAAAGGCCGGCACCCCCCTCTCCGACGCTGCTCTGCAGCGCCTCCGCACGCACTAAACGACACCCCTACCCCACCCCGCAACTCGATGTCAAAGATGAGGTCATTGTGAACAGAACCCGAAGCTGGATCTTCTACGCAGCACTCCTAGTGCTCTTCTGGGGAGTGTGGGGCGCCCTCTCTTCCCTTCCCATCAACCTCTACGGATACCCGGACGAGATGATCTACGTCATCTGGGCGTTCACCATGATCATCCCGGCCGTGTTCGCTCTTCGAGGCCAGAAGTTCGACCGCCGACCCAAAGCCGCCATGTACGGCCTACTGATCGGCCTGACAGGCGCAGGAGGACAGCTGCTGCTGTTCAACGCCCTCTCCACCGGTCCCGCGTACCTCATCTTCCCGATCATCTCCGTCTCCCCGGCGATCACCGTGCTCATGGCTGTGATCTTCCTCCGCGAAAGACTGCGAAAAGTCGCCATCATCGGCCTCTTCGCCGCCCTCGCAGCCATCGTCCTGTTCAGCGTCGCCGGCTCTTCCGGTGAGGCAACGGCTGGCCCGTGGCTGCTAATCGCGATCTTCGTGAGCATCGCTTGGGGTGTGCAGGCCTTCTTCATGCGCAAGGCGGCCACGATCGGCGTGAACGACGGCACCACCTTCGGCTGGATGGCAATCAGCGGACTTGTACTAGTCCCCTTCGCCGTCCTCGCCATGGGCGGGCTCCCGCTCGACGTCCCCTGGCAGGCACCGGCGCTCACCGCAGTGACCCAGCTGCTGAACGCCATCGGAGCGCTCTTCCTCGTCATGGCCCTCAGCCGCGGCAAGGCGTCCATCGTGGCGCCCACGACGAATGCCCTGGCCCCCGTGCTCACGATCGTCGTGTCCCTGATCATCTACCAGACCCTGCCCTCGCCCTTCGGCGCAGTGGCCATCGTCCTGGCCCTCGTGGGATCAACGCTGATGGTCTACAGCGACGAGAAACGAGGGGAGGCGGTCCCCGACGCACTCCTGAACGACGAGCTCACCCCCGAAACCACGCCAACGCCTCGGTAGCCACAGAGCACGTAGGCGGAAAGAATAGGCCCGTCCAAATTCCTCCGGGGACTTGGACGGGCCTGTTTTCGGGCGGTGCATATGTCGGTTCCCGGCAAGCCCCCGCCACCTATGAGCATAGAAACCTGTCCTGGCGACGGGCTCAGCCCTGCCATGAGCGCGGCCGAATTGGCGGCCTGAATCGACGGGGCGAGCGTCATGCGCCAGGCCGGCGACGGCGACCGGGCCGATCTGGCCCTGTCGCGGTCGCGGTCGCGGTTGCTTGAGGCGCTGCTGTACTCGAGGCGCTGCTGTAGCTGTCCGTGTCGGTGGCTGGATCTCCCCTGCGCCTGTGGGTGTGCGGGGGTCAGGAAAGACAATGCGGAGCATGCTCGCGAAGCGGCAGGAGCAGCACCCGCATGCGTGCCCGATGCTCCCGGGTGCGCATGGGCTGTGGCTCGTGCAGCAACAGCCGGCGTCACCTCTCGGGCACGTCACAACCCGCAGCTCGATGGGCCGCTCAATGTACGACGTCCACGCGCACTGCCGCGACAACGGCGGCCGCCGGCCGTGGCTGCCGCTGCCCTAGCCTGGGCGGTGCAGCATGAGGCGGATATCCGCGCGCTGATTGAGCGCAGCTCGCCGGAGCTGGAGGTATGGCGGGGGACGGTCTAGCCCCGGGGCTCGACTCGATGCTGCCGCCGTTCCAGTCGTAGCTCCCCGCGGAGCTGATGCGCCGCAGCTCGTCGCACTAGGCGACCCTCGATTGGACATCGCAGATTCGAGATTCTGCTCGCTTACTTGCAGATTAGATTGTCGCTCTTTGTCAAAGGCGACGATCTAGGCAGCATGTCGACAAACTAACTCGCAGACGACACAAACAGAGCGGTTCGCCCAGTCCGCATCAATCAGAGAACATGACTCGGAATGCCACCACGGTGGGAACCGCCCTGCCAGATGCCCGAGTGTCTCTAACTCCGCCATTACCAAGAACATCAGAATGGTCTGCTCGCATAGCCACTTCACTCCGTCGGCAGCACCAAAAGGCAGCCGTGACGGACCTTCGACCTAGGCGCCATTGACGTCACCAGTGCCCCTCATCTGAGCCAATCCCCGCTCCTCGTAAGCCAAGATCTACCAACTGGTCCTTGTCACGAAGGGCCCCTACCTCGCATTCGGCCGAGAAAGTTCAGGGGTGGCAGATTCGCGTGTGAATACCTAGGACTCACGACACGAAAGCGTGGAACACGACACTTAGTTTTGGAAACCACAGGCGTTCGGACAACTAGCTAGGCATATCGACAAACCGCGAGAACATCCCGTGGAACGCCACCGTGATCGTGTCCGTCGGCCCGTTGCGGTGCTTGGCGACGATGAAGTCGGCCTCGCCCTGGCGGGGGTTGTCCTTCTCGTAGGCGGACTCGCGGTGCAGCAGGATGACCATGTCGGCGTCCTGCTCGAGCGACCCCGACTCACGCAGGTCGCTGATCGCGGGCTTCTTGTCGGCACGCTGCTCGGGGCCACGGTTCAGCTGCGACAGCGCGATCACCGGCACCTGCAGCTCCTTCGCCATCAGCTTCAGAGCTCGCGAGAACTCCGAGACCTCCTGCTGACGGCTCTCCACCCGCTTGCCCGACGTCATCAGCTGCAGGTAGTCGATCACGACCAGCTTCAGGTTGTGCTGCTGCTTCAGACGACGGCACTTCGCCCGGATCTCGACCAGCGTCATGTTCGGCGAGTCGTCGATGAAGAGCGGAGCGTCGTTGATCCGCCCTCGCACCTGGGCGATGTTCGTCCAGTCACGCGCATCCACCGTTCCCTTGCGCATGTTCTGCAGCGGCACGCTCGACTCCGCCGACATCAGACGCATCGCGATCTCGCTGCGCCCCATCTCGAGCGAGAAGAACACCGACGCCTGCCCGTGCTTGATCGACGCCGCCCGCGCGAGGTCGAGCGCCAGCGTCGACTTACCCAGGGCCGGTCGCGCCGCCACGATGATCAGCTGCCCGGGGTGGAACCCGTTCGTCAGGGCATCGAGCTGCGCGAAACCGGTCGGAACGCCGGTCATCTGACCGTCACGGCCCTTGGCCGCCTCGATCTCGTCGATCGCGACCGTCACGGCCTCGTTCAGCGGCACGTAGTCCTCGGTCTGGACTCCCCCGGCCACGTTGTAGACCTCGGCCTGCGCGTTGTTGACCAGGTCGACGACCTCGCCCTCGCTCGCGTAGCCCATCTGCACGATGCGCGTGCCGGCCTCCACGAGGCGCCGCAGCACGGCCTTCTCCGCCACGATCGAGGCGTAGTAGCCGGCGTTCGCGGCCGTGGGCACGACGCCGGTCAGCGTGTGGAGGTACTCCGCGCCTCCGGCCCTCGACAGGTCGCCCGACTTCATCAGCTCGTCGCTGACCGTGATGACGTCGGTGGGCTCGCCGTGCGAGTACAGGCCGAGGATGGCGTCGTAGATGACCTCGTGCTTCGGCACGTAGAAGTCCATGCCGCGCACCGTCTCGATGACGTCGGCCACGGCGTCCTTGCTGAGCAGCATTCCGCCGATGGTGCTCTGCTCGGCGAGGAGGTCGTGCGGGGGCACGCGGTCCATCATGCTGCCGCGGTCGCCGCCGCCCTTCCGGTCGCGGTCGCTGGTGTCGCTGGCGAGACCGAGGTGGGCGATCGACATGGGACCTCCGGAGGAGAAGAGACGGTGTTCGGGGCCGTGCCGGGCAGCACGGGAGGCGCTCGAGACCGTTCTACGGCAGACCCCCGACAACCCCTGACCAGACCGTCGCGACCCACCCTGACGAGCGCTGGTACACCTTATGGACACCTAGTTCTCCACAGCAAACAGCCCTGTGGATAACTCTGGGGAGAACCGGTGAGAAACGCCGGAGGCGGTTGGGGACAACTGTGGATCGACCTGTGGAGAAAATGGGGATTCTGCTCGTTCTACCGGCTTTGAACTGGGGTTTCCGTATCCCCACCCTGTGTGCAGAAGATAGTCTGAACCAGGAGTTGAGACTCCCGATTTGACAACTGCCTGTGGACGAGAGATTTGACACGGGGGCTCGCGGACCTGTACGGGCACGGCTCGTGTTCAGCTTCCGGCAACCCCCTCGTTCGGGGGTGGCGGGTGCCCGAGCCGACCCGCGACTCCCCCGGGTCCGCCGCCCGCACAGCCCGCCGGCGCGCCCGAACCACCGACTGATCAACGAACCACGTCAGAACGTGGTTCGTTGATCAGTCGGTGGTTCGAGGGGTTGCGCGCGAGGCCCGCGTGGGCCTGGATGGAGTCAGCACGGGCGACCACGCCCGGCGACCGGACGACAGGGGGACGGGCATGACCGACGGCCCCTCCACCCTCGCCCTGCGCGACGCCTCGACCCGCACCGGCCCCTACGCCCTCACCGGCCTGCTCGTCGGCGCCGTCGCCGGGCTCGTCTCCCCCGTGACCGCCTCCGCCCTCACGCTCACCACCGACGGCGACCTCCTGAGCAGCTCGTGGGCTGCCGCGCCCGGCCTCGTCATCGCGTGGCTGCTCTTCGCCTGCTTCACCGTCCCGGTCGGCCTCGTCGCCGGGGCGCTGCTCGGGGCGCTGGTGTCGCTCTTCCGGCCCGTCCTCGCGGGGGCCTCACCGCGCCTCCGCGTCCTGGTGTTGGGCTCGATCTCGGCGGTGCTGTCGACGACGGCCATGGTGCTCGTGGGCGGGTTCCTGCTGCCGTGGCCCGGCTGGGTGCTGCCGGCCGTCGTGTTCGGCGCGCTCGGGCCGCTCCTCGCCGAGCGCTCGGCCGCCGCCCGCGACCGCCGCCGGGCCCTCGCCGAGCTCGACGGCGACCGGGCCTCGTCGTGGGCCGTGTTCTGACGCCCGGGTCTCCCCGGGCGCTGAAGAACCCCGTTCCGTTCACCGCACCCCGACGTAGCGGGGTGCCCTGAACGGAACGGGGTTCGGCAGGGCGCAGCAGGCGAGCTAGAACGGCACCCCGCAGCGCAGCACCACGTTCGCGAACGGGGTCGCCTCGCCGGTGCGCACGAACAGCCGCGCCGTGCCGCTGAGCCGCTTGAGCTCCTCGTGCGACACGTGCGCCACCTCGAGCCCGAGCCCGAGCCCGAGCCCGCCGCCGCCGCCGCCGGCACCGCCCGCCCCGAACCGCGCCTGGATCACCTCACCAGCCGCCACCCCGCGGCTCTCCGACGCCGCCGTCACGCCCTCGACGACCAGGTCGCCCAGCAGCGCGTCCAGCACCCCGGCGAAGCTCGGCAGCCCGTGCACGACCGCCAGGTCGACGACCGGCACCCCGACCGGCTGCGGCAGCCCGCAGTCGGCCACGACCACCAGGTCGCCGTGCCCGAGCCGGCTGATCGCCTCGTTCAGCTGCGCGTTGAGCAGTCCGCCGCGCTTCACGCGCGGCCCTCAGCAGCAGAGCCGGCCCCCGAGGAGGCGCCCCCACCGTCCCCAGGAGCAGCAGCGTCACCGTCCAGGTCGGAGTCCACAGACTCCACAGACGGCAGCTCGTCCCCCAGCCCCGGGTACGACGGCTGCGTCCCCGCGCCTGTCACCGAGTACGCCCCCACCCGCACGGCCTCGTGCGCCGCCTCGAGCAGGGTCGCCCCCGCCGCGAGCCGCGCCGCCAGGGCCCCGACGAACGCGTCGCCGGCCCCCGACGAGTCGACCGCCGCCACGCGCGGCGACGCGACGTGGTGCAGGCCTGTTGCGTCCGAGACGATCGCGCCGGCGGATCCGCGCGTGAGCACCACCGAGGGCACCCCGTGCTGGCGCAGGGCGGTGACGACCGCGGCGTCCGCGTCGCGCGCCTCCCCCAGGCCGTCCGAGCCGTCGGTCGGTCCGCCCTCGGGCGAGTCGGAGAAGAGCGAGACCGACGAGACGGCGTCCTCACCGAGCTCGGCGGCGTCGGCGACCGACGCCGAGCCCTCGAGCGCCGCCAGCAGCAGGCGCCCCTCGTGCTCGTTGAGCACCAGCGGGTCGGCCAGCCGCACGACGTCGGCGTCGACCGCGACGACGGGCGCCAGGTTCAGCAGCACCCGCCCGGTCGCGAGCCGCGCCGCGTGCTCGATGCCGTCGGCCGGGATCTCGCCCTGCAGCACGACCACCGCCGCCGAGCGCAGCACGTCGGCGTGACGCTCCACGGCGTCGTGCCCGACCGACGCGTTGGCGCCCGGCACGACGACGATCGTGTTCTCGGCGTCGTCGCCGACGCTGACCACGGCCAGCCCGGTGGGGCCGGCCACGACCTCGACGCGCGACGTGTCGACGCCGCTCTCGGTCAGCAGCGGGGTCGCCGCCGCCGCGTGCACGTCGTCGCCGACGGCACCGACCATGACGGTCGACGCCCCGCGACGCGCGGCCGCGACGGCCTGGTTGGCGCCCTTGCCCCCGGGCAGCAGCACCATGCCGGTGCCGATGAGCGTCTCGCCCGGACGAGGCAGGCGCGCCACGGTCACGACCTGGTCGACGTTGATCGACCCGACCACGACGACCGTGCCGGTACCGGCGGCAGGAGTGCCCGAGCGGGCGCCGTCGGCGGGGGAGTCCTGGGCGTCGGCCCCGGCCTCCTCACTCGCCGCAGGCCCGCCGGAGGCGCGGCGCGGCTCCCCCGAGCCGGTCACGTCACCGACGATCCCGGCCTCGAGGCCGTACCCCGCGCCTCCCTCGGTCCCGACCTGCCCGGCACCGGCCGCACCGGCCGCACCGGCCGCGCCGGCGTCGCCGCCCGCACCGACCTGCCCGGCCGCCGCCGCACCCGCACCCGCCTCATCCGCACTGCTCATCAGCTGAAGTCACCCACGTTCTCCTTCGTCACCGTGATGACGTCGACGGCCTCGTCGGCCGCCCCGTCGTCGTCGATCGCCTTGACGGCCTGGTCGACGGCCAGTGCACCCAGCTTGGCGGGCTGCTGGGCGATCGTGCTCGACATGGTGCCGGCCTCGACCGCCTTCAGGCCGTCCTCGGTGCCGTCGAAGGCCGCGACCTTCACGTCGGTACCGGCGCGCGAGCCGAGCGCCTGGATCGCTCCGAGGCCCATCTCGTCGTTCTCGGCGAAGACGCCGACCGCGTCGGGGTGCGCCTGCAGCAGGTTGGTGGTCACGTCCAGCGCGGTGGCGCGGTCGAAGTTGGCCGTCTGCTGGCCGACCACGGTGATGCCCGGGTACGCGGCGATGCCGTCGGCGAAGCCCTGGCCGCGGTCACGGCTGGCCGAGGTGCCGGCGACGCCCTGCAGCACGATGACTTCGCCCTTCTCGCCGATGGCGGCGGCGAGGGCGTCGGCGGCCTGCTTGCCGCCGGCCACGTTGTCGCTCGCGACGAACGAGGCGACGTCGGCGCCGTTGACGGCCCGGTCGACGGCGACGATCGGCACCGACGAGTCGTTGAGCTGCTTCGCGGCGGGGCCGGCGGCGTCGCTGTCGACCGCGTTGAGGATGACCGCGTCGGCGCTCGAGGCGGCCGTCGCGAGCTGGTTCGCCTGCGTGGCGGAGTCGTTCTGCGCGTCGACCACCTCGAGGTCGACGCCCTGCTTCTTCGCCTCGGCGACGGCGCCGTCGCGCAGCTCGACGAAGAACGGGTTGTTCAGGGTGCTGAGCGACAGCACGACGGTGGGCTTGTCCGCTTCACCGGCGGGGGTGCGGTTGCAGCCGGCGGCGCCGGTCGTGATCAGGGCGGCGATCGCCGCGATCGTGGCGGTCTTGCGGAACGAGGTCGACTTCATCGTGGGTCCTTCGTGGGGTGCGGGTGGGGGTGGGGGAGAAGAGGAGGGGGAGCGTGGGAGGCGCGGTGCGGCCACCCGGGGGAGCCCGCCGGAGCGGCGCGGCGCGTGGTGTCGGCCACGGGACGCTCAGCGGCCGGGCGGCCGTAGCGCTCAGGCGTTGCGCGTCTTGCGCCGCAGCACGTCGACGCCGACCGCCAGCGCGATGACGACGCCGATGACGACCTGCTGCCAGAACGACGTGACGTTCAGCAGGTTGAGCCCGTTGCGGATCACGACGAGCACGAGCGCACCGATGATCGTGCCCGAGATGCGCCCGACGCCGCCGGCCAGGCTCGCGCCGCCGATGACGACGGCGGCGATCGCGTCGAGCTCGTAGCCCGAGGCCGCCTGCGGCTGGGCCGAGTCGAGGCGGCCGGCGAGCAGCAGGCCGGCCAGCGCGGCGAACAGCCCGGCGAGGCCGAAGACGACCACGACGATGCGCTTGACGGGCAGGCCCGAGAGGCGCGCGGCCTCGGCGTTGCCGCCGACGGCGTACATCGAGCGGCCGATGACGGTGCGGTTGAGGATGAACGACGCGATCGCGGCCGCGATCACCAGCACGATGATCGGCACGGGCACCGGTCCGACGTTGCCGCCGAGGAAGGAGACGGCCGGGGGAGTCGCGATCGGGCGACCGTCGGAGACCACGAGGGTGAGCCCCCGCGCCACGCTGAGCATGGCGAGCGTCGCGATGAACGACGGCAGCTTGCCGTACGCGCTCGCCAGGCCGTTGACGACGCCGGCGAGGAGGCCCGTGCCGAGCCCCAGCACGAGCGCCAGCCCGCCGGGCAGCCCCGCCGTGGCGAAGAACCAGCCCGACACCATGGCCGACAGGGCCGCGACCGACCCGACCGAGAGGTCGATGCCGCCGGCGACGATGACGAAGGTCATGCCGAAGGCCAGCACGGCGACCGTCGACACCTGGATGCCGATGTTGAGCAGGTTGCGCCCGGTGAGGAAGTCCGGCGTCGCGATGAACAGGGCGAGGCAGAGCACGACGAGCCCGACGAGGGCGCCGTTGGCGGCGAGGAACGCCTTGATGTCGAAGGAGCGTCGCTGCGCCTTCACGGTGGTGGTGGTCATCTGGGTCGTCTTCCTGGGTTCGTCTGTCGGGGTCAGTTCGTGGGGGCGACGTCGCGGGCGGCGAGCGTCATCAGGGCGTCCTGCGTGGCGTCGGCCGCCGCGACCTCGCCGGCGACGACTCCGTCGCGCATGACGAGGATGCGGTCGCTCATGCCCATCACCTCGGGCAGCTCGCTGCTGACCATGACGACGGCTCCGCCGGCGGCCGTGATCGCGTTGACGAGCTCGTAGATCTCGACCTTGGCTCCCACGTCGACGCCCCGGGTGGGCTCGTCGAGCAGCAGCACGGTCGAGCCGGCGATGATCCAGCGGCCGAAGACGGCCTTCTGCTGGTTGCCTCCGGAGAGCGAGCCGATCTGCTGGTCGATGTCGCGCATCCTGATGCGGAGGCGCGACGCGACCGCCTCGGCCGCCGAGCGCTGGCCGGCGAAGTCGACCAGCCCGGCCCTCGCGCTGCGGGCCAGCGTCGCGTAGCCGAGGTTGTCGTTGACGGAGGCGCCCAGCACGAGGCCCTGCGCCTTCCTGTCCTCGGGAACGTGGCCGACGCCCGCGGCGATGGCCCCGGCGACGTCGCCCTTCTTCAGCACCACGCCGCGGACACTGACGGTGCCGGAGTCGTACTTGTCGACTCCCGCGATCGCCCGGACCACCTCGGTGCGGCCGGCGCCGACGAGCCCCGCGATGCCGAGCACCTCGCCGGCGTGCACCGTGAAGCTGACGTCGCGGAAGACGCTCGAGGTGAGGCCCTCGACGCGCAGCACCTCCTCGGCGGAGTCGACCGGGCCGGTGCCGCGCGGGTACTGCTCGTCGATGTCGCGGCCGACCATCAGGCGAACCAGCTCGGCCTCGGGGGTGCTGGCGGGCACCTCGGCGACGAACTTCCCGTCGCGCAGCACGGCCACGGTGTCGCCGATCTCGGCGATCTCGTCGAGGTGGTGGCTGATGAAGAGCATGCCGACGCCGCGGGCCCGCAGCTGCGCCACGACGGAGAAGAGCTGCTCGGTCTCGTGGCGGGTCAGGGCCGCGGTCGGCTCGTCGAGGATGAGGATGCGCGCGTCGATGCTCAGCGCCTTCGCGATCTCGACGAGCTGCTGGCGGGCGATGCCGAGCGTGCCGACCTTCGTGTCGACGTCGACGTCGAGGCCGATCATCTCGAGGGCGGCGCGGGCGCGGCGCTTGAGCTCGCGGCGGTCGACGATGCCGAACCTCCGCGGGAAGCGGCCCATCATCACGTTCTCGGCGACGCTGAGCGAGGCGACGAGGTTGAGCTCCTGGTGGATCGTCGCGATGCCGAGCTTCTCGGCCGCGAGCGTGCCGGGCAGCGAGACGGGCTCGCCGTCCACGAGCACGCGGCCGCCGTCGGGCTGGTAGACGCCCGACATCATCTTGATCAGCGTGGACTTGCCGGCGCCGTTCTCGCCGAGCAGCACCTGCACTTTGCCGGCTCGGACGTGCACGGTGACGTCGTCGATCACCGTCACCGGGCCGAACGACTTGCTGACGTGGTCGAGGGTGAGCAGCGGGCGATCGTCGTCGATCGTGGGGGTCATGGTCAGTTCCTGCCGAGGGATCGGGGCGGTGTCGGGACGGGAGAGGACGAGGAGGCGCGGATCACCAGTTCGCTCACGAGCGTCACCGACTCCGGTCGCCCCCCGGAGATGACCTCCTGGAGCAGTGCGACGGCGGTGGCGCCCATGTCCTCCACGCTGTGCGAGATGACGGTGAGGGCGGGGTCGATGAGCGAGAACCACTCGATGTCGTCGAAGGCCACGACCGCGACGTCGCGACCGATGCGCAGGTCGAGGCGGTGCAGCATCGCGATGGCGCCGACGGCCATCAGGCTGTCGGCGGCGAGGATGGCGGTCGGCGGCTCGTCGAGGCTGAGGAACGCGTGCACCGCGGCCGAGCCGCTGGCCGACTGGAAGTCGCCGACGTGCACGAGGGCTGGGTCGTCGCTGAGGCCCTGCTCGGCGATCGCGGCCGTCCACGACTCGAGCCGCTCGCGGCCGGTCGAGACGCTCTGCGGGCCGGCGATGTAGCCGACCCGCGTGTGGCCCAGCTCGGCGAGGTGGCGCACGGCCGCCCGGATGCCGGGGCCGCTGTCGGTCGTGACGCTCGGCACGTCGAGGCCGGGCACCGTGCGGTCGACGAAGACGGTCGGCACCTCGCGGGCGAGCAGCGCCTCGATGCTGGCGGAGTCGGTGCCCTGCGGGGCGACGATGACGCCGTCGACGCGGCGCGAGATGAGGGTGTCGAGGTAGCGGTCCTGCTGCTGCTGGTTCTCGTTCGCGTTGCCGAGCAGCGTGACGTAGCCGAGCTCGAGCAGCGCCTGCTCGATGGTGTGGGCCAGGTCGGCGAAGAACGGGTTGCGCACGTCGGAGACGAGCAGGCCCACGGTGTCGGAGCGCGTCGAGCGGAGGGCCCGGGCCTGCGCGTTGGGGCGGAAGTCGAGCTCGCGGACGGCCCGCTCGACGAGCTCGCGCGACTCGGCGGAGGTCGACGGGTTGCCCGACAGCACCCGCGACGCGGTGGCCGGGGACACTCCGGCGCGCGTGGCGACGTCCTTGATCGTGACGGCGTTCATCGGGCTCTACCTCGTCGTAGTGGGGCTGTGGAATCGATTCCATGGAATCGATTCCATGACAGTAGGCGCTGGCCCCCGCCCTGTCAACCGCGCCTGCGCCGGCTGCCGCTCCGCGCTCCTCGCGCCTCCCCGAGTCCCCCGACCCCGCGCCTCCCCGAGTCCCCCGACCCCGCTCGAGAACCACCGACTGATCAAAGAACCACGCGATGACGTGGTTCTTTGATCAGTCCGTGGTTCTGCGGGGCCTGCTGCTGGCGGCCACTCGACGAAGAACCGCGCAGCGGCCTGACCCACCCCACGACGCACGAGAGCGGCGGCCCCCTCGGGGGTCGCCGCTCTCGTGACGGTGCAGGTGCTGCGGGTGGAGCTACTTCGCGGAGACCACCGTGAGGGTGATCGTGGCGATGACGTCCTCGCGCAGGCGGAGGGTGGCTTCGTGCTCACCCGTCACCTTGATCGCCGAGGGGATCTCGACCTTGCGCTTGTCGATCGTCGCGACGCCCTGGGCGGTCACGGCGTCGGCCACGTCGCCGGGGCGGACGGAGCCGAAGAGGCGGCCGTCGGCACCGGTCTTGACGGTGAGACGGATCTTCTGGGCCTCGAGACGCTGCTTGAGGTCGTGGGCCTCCTCGATCGTCTTGAGCTCGCGGGTCTCGCGGGCCGTGCGGATCTGCGCGACCTGCTTCTCGCCACCGCGGCTCCACGCCACGGCGAAGCCCTGGGGGACGAGGTAGTTGCGGGCGTAGCCGTTCTTGACGTCGACGACGTCACCGGCCGAGCCGAGGCCGGAGACCTCGTGCGTGAGGATTACTTTCGACATGGTGCTTCTCCTTCAGTCGGCGCTGGATCAGCGGCCGGAGCCGGCGTAGGGGAGGAGCGCCATCTCGCGGGCGTTCTTCACGGCACGGGCGATGAGGCGCTGCTCCTGGACGGAGACGCCGGTGATGCGACGGGCGCGGATCTTTCCACGCTCCGAGATGAACTTGCGGAGGGTCGCGACGTCCTTGTAGTCGATGACGCCGACGCGGATCGCCTTCGCGGGAGCGGCGTTCTTGCCGCCCTTGCCGCGGAGGGGCTTGCGACGGTCGCCGCTGCTCTTTCCAGCCATTGTTGTTCTGCTTTCGAGTGATGGTGAAGTTCTGAGGGGGTGGGGCGGGAGGCCCCTGACGAGACGACCTGGGAGGTCGGTGACGACCTAGAAGGGGGTCTCGTCGTTGTAGGTGCCGCCGCCGCCGGGCGTGTTCCAGACGTCGCCGCCGCCCTGGGAGTTGCCCCCCTGGGCCGGCGCGGGCTGGCCCCACGGCTCGGACTGCTGGCCGCCGCCGACCTGGCCCTGCTGGCCGCTGCCGCGGTTGCCCCCGAAGGAGCCACCGCCGCCGCCGCCCTCACGGGAGGAGGCCGCACGGGTGACCTGAGCGGTCGCGTAGCGCAGCGAGGGGCCGATCTCGTCGACGTCGAGCTCGAAGCTGGTGCGCTTCTCGCCCTCCTTCGTCTCGTAGCTCCGCTGCTTCAGACGGCCCTGCACGATGACGCGCGAGCCCTTCGTCAGAGAGGAGGCCACGTGCTCGGCGAACTCGCGCCAGACGCTGGCACGCAGGAAGAGCGCCTCGCCGTCCTTCCACTCGTTGGACGCGCGGTCCAACGTGCGGGGGGTCGACGCGATGGTGAAGTTCGCGACCGCGAGCCCGTTCTGCGTGTAGCGCAGCTCGGGGTCACTGGTGAGGTTGCCCACCACTGTGATGACGGTCTCGCCTGCCATCGGTTACTCGGCAGCCTTCGCGGGAGCGGACGGGGCAGCGGGCGACGCACCGGCGACCGCGGCGGCCGGAGCAGCAGCGGCGGCCGGGGCGGCGGCAGCGTTGGCGGCCTTGCGGGCGGCCTTCTCGTCGGAGAGCTTCTTCGCGGCGGCGACCATCGCGATGGCCTCCTCGGCGCGGAGGACCTTCGTGCGCAGCACGGCCTCGGAGAGACCCAGCTGGCGGTCGAGCTCGACCGTGGCCGACGGGTTCGCCGTCAGGTTGACGACGGCGTAGATGCCCTCGGACTTCTTGTTGATCTCGTAGGCGAGGCGACGACGGCCCCAGATGTCGACGTTGTCGACGGTGCCGCCATCGGCGCGGATGACGTTGAGGAACTTGTCCAAGCTCGGGGCGACGGTGCGCTCATCGATCTCGGGGTCCAGGATGACCATCAGTTCGTACTGGTGCATGACTAACCCACCTCCTTCGGACTTGACGGCCACAGACGGTCTGTGACAGGAGGGTGTTCATGACGCTGCGTCGGCCAGAGAGGCAGACGCAACCTTCCCAGCGTAGCTGCTGGCGCCTCCGGCCACAACGCCGGAGGCGCGGGTCGAGCCCGACGGGCCCGTCACGGCCTCCGAGACGGCCGGGTCCGGGGCCCTACGGCGCGGGCGTCGCCGATGGGTCGCTGGCCTGTTCGGCGGCCGCGACCGCCGCCTCCGCCGCGGCCTGCGCCGCCGCCAGCCCCTCGGGCACCGGCAGCGAGCCCGCGAACACCTGGTCGAGCAGCGGGTCGAGCGCCGGCTGCGCCGTACCGTACAGCGACGTCGGGGCCGGGATGGTGTCGCCCGAGGCGATCACGTCGAAGAACGGCGAGACGTCGACGCCGCGCGAGGCCCAGTACGCGTAGTACGGCTCCTGCGCTCCGGTGACCGCGGGCACGGCGGCCCCGTCGCGCCCGATGTACTCGGCGCCGTCGGTCGAGCCGAGCCAGGCCAGCACCTTCGCGGTGTCGTCGAGGTGCGCGGTGTGGGCGTCGCCCGCGGCGACGATGCCGTTCGAGACGCTGACGCGGCCGGCCGGCCCCGCGGGCATCATCGCGACGCCCCAGTCGAACTGCGCCTGGCTCTCGATCGTCGAGAGGCTGTAGAGCCCCGACTGGAACAGGGCCATGTGGCCGGCCGTGAACAGGTCGCGGCTGTGGTCGGGGTCGGCGTTCGTGGCGGCGGCCGGGGGCGCGACGCGGCGCACGCCGACGAGGTCGACCAGGTACTGGAACGCGGCCTGCGCCTCCGGCGTGTCCAGCTCGAAGGAGGCGCCCTCCGGGTCCTCGAGACGGCCCCCGGCCGAGCCCAGGTAGTCGTACCAGATCGCCTGCAGGTCGTTGCCCGCGTTGTAGCCGTACTGCGTCACGGTGCCGTCGAAGGCGGGGTCGGCGGCGTTCCGGCCCTGGTCGTCGAGCGTGAGGCGCTGGAGCAGCGGCAGCAGGGTGTCGTCGGCGCCACCTCCGGGTGCCCAGGTGAGGTCGTCGAGCGAGGCCGGGTCGACGCCCGCCGCGGCCAGCAGGTCGGCGTTGTAGTAGAGCGCGATGCCGCCGTCGCTCAGCTGCGGCACGCCCCAGAGCGAGCCGTCGTGCGTGAACTGGTCGACGACGGCGGGGCTCCAGGCACGGCGGGCGCTCTCGCCGAGCACGGCGTCGACGTCGACGAGGTCGCCGGCCTCGGCGTAGCCGTCGTAGTGCGAGCTGTTCAGCCAGTAGACGTCGGGCGCGTCGCCGTCGTCGACGTCGTCGGCGAGCTGGTCGAAGTAGTCGGCGTAGGGCACGACCTCGACCTCGACGTCGATGTCGGGGTTGTCGCGCTCGAAGGCCGCGAACGACTTCTCGTAACCGGCGGCGACGGTCTCGTCCCAGAGGCGGACGGTGACGGTGGTCTCGCCCTGCTCCGACGGCGTCAGCCGCGCGCCCGGGGCCGGCGCCGTCGAGGCGCCGAACGCGGCGATGCCGGCGGCGCTGGCGGCGATGATCAGCACGCCCACCGACGTCGCGACGAAGGTGGAGTCGGCTCGGGGTCTGCTGCGCACGCGTGCAGGCTACCGGGGGAGTCGCGGTGCCCGTCTGGGGGGCCGCGTACCCCGGACAGGACGGTCCGGCCGGTCGGGCTCAGCCCTGCCGCGCCGCCCACCACGCGAGCAGGCGCTCGGTCGCGACCTCGGCGCCCAGCGGCCCCTCCTCGGTGCGTAGCTCGAGCAGGAACCGGTAGGCCTCGCCCACCTCACGGCTCGGCGAGATGCCGAGCACGCGCTGGATCTCGTCGCCGTCGAGGTCGGGCCGCAGCGAGTCGAGCTCCTCGCGGTCGCGCAGCTCGGCGATGCGGGCCTCGAGGTCGTCGTAGGCGAAGCCGAGCCGGTCGGCCTTCCGCCGGTTGCGGGTCGTCACGTCGGCGCGGGTGAGCATGTGCAGCCGTTCGAGCTGGTCGCCGGCGTCGCGCACGTAGCGACGGACGGCCGAGTCGGTCCAGGCGCCCTCGGTGTAGCCGAAGAAGCGCAGGTGCAGCTCGATCAGGCGCGAGACGGCGGCGATCGTGTCGTTGTCGAAGCGGAGGGCCTTCAGCCTCTTCTTCGCGAGCTTGGCGCCGACCACGTCGTGGTGGTGGAAGGTGACGACGCCGCCGGCCTCGAGGCGGCGCGTGGCGGGCTTGCCGCAGTCGTGCAGCAGCGCGGCGAGGCGCAGCGTGAGGTCGGGGGCCTCGCCCGGGTGGCGCTCGCGCTCGTAGCCGATGGCCTGGTCGAGCACGGTGAGGCTGTGCTCGTAGACGTCCTTGTGGTGGTGGTGCTCGTCGACCTCGAGCCGCATCGCGGCCAGCTCGGGCACGACGTGGTCGGCGAGGCCCGTGTCGACCAGGAGGCGGACACCGTCTCGGGGGGTGTCGGTGCGCAGCAGCTTCGAGAGCTCGTCGGCGACGCGCTCGACCGACACGATGGAGAGGGTGGAGGCGCGGGTCGTCATCGCCTCCCGCACCTCCTCCGAGACCGCGAAGCCGAGCTGCGCGGTGAACCGTGCGGCCCGCATCATGCGCAGCGGGTCGTCGCGGAACGAGTCGACGGCCGTGCCCGGCGTCGCGAGGCGGCGGGCCAGCAGGTCCTCGACGCCGCCCGCGGGGTCGACGAGCACCTTCTCGGGCAGCCGCAGCGCCATCGAGTTGACGGTGAAGTCGCGCCGCACGAGGTCGCCCTCGAGGGTGTCGCCGAACTCGACGACGGGCTTGCGGGTCTCGCCGTCGTAGACGTCGCTGCGGTAGGTGGTGATCTCGACGACCTCGCCGTCGACGCGGGCGGCGATGGTGCCGAAGGCCCGGCCGACGTCCCAGTGGGCCTCGGCGAGCGGCACGACGATCGCGAGGATCTCGTCGGGGGAGGCGCTGGTCGTGAAGTCGAGGTCGTTGACCGGCCGGCCGAGGAAGGCGTCGCGGACCGGGCCGCCGACGAGCGCCAGCTCGTGGCCGGCCGCGGCGAAGGCGGAGGCGAGCGCGGAGACGCGGGGGGCGGCGGCCAGGAGGTCCAGTCGCTGGAGGGAGGAGGCGACGGTGTCCATGACGCACCACTTTGCCACAGCGACCTCCCCGGGCCCGGCCGCGCGCCTCCTCCCCAGGGATGGTCCTGGCCCGCCGGTGGGCGGGTTCCCGGGTGCCGCACCGCGTGCCCCCGGGCTCGGTTCCCTAGACTCGCCATGCCCTCCGGCCGCCTCGTGCTCGGCGGGCACACTGCCTATGAGACCTCTCCACGCCCTCCTCGCCGCGCTGACGGCCGTCTTCGTCGTGGTCGTCGGCCTGCCGACCGCCGCGACCGCCGCGCCCTCCGGCTCGTCGAGCCCCTCCGCGAGCAGCTCGGCCGCGGCCGCCGACGAGGGCGAGGCCGTCGACGGCGTCACGCTGACCCTGTCGCCCGCCGCCGACGGGGTGCTGGTGCCCGGCCGTGACCTCGTCCTCGACGTCACCGTGCGCAACGCGAGCGACACCGACGTCGCGGCCGGGGTCGCTCGCGTCTACCTCGACCGCGGCGCGTTCGCGACGCGTGGCAAGCTCGCGAACTGGCTGCGGCCCGAGTCGACCTCCGGCTCCGACTACCTCGGCTCGTACCTCACCCGGCTCGACGTGCCGGCGGTGCCGGCGGGCTCGACGCAGACCGTGGCCTCGGTCATCGTCGCCGCGGCCGACGTCGGGCTCGAGGGCTACACCTGGGGCGCCCGCGCCCTGGGGGCCCGGCTGCTCGACGACGACGGCGAGGAGGTCGCCCAGACGCGCAGCAGCGTCGTGTGGTTCCCCGGCGAGTCGTTCCAGCCCACCCGCCTCGCGGTCGCGGTGCCGATCACGACGCCCGAGACCGAGAACGGCGTGCTCGACGCCGCCGCCCTCAGCGCGTACACCTCGGTCGACGGCACCCTCACTCGCCAGCTCCGCGCCGTCCAGGGCACGGGGGCCGTGGTGGCCGTCGACCCGATGATCATCGCGTCCGTCCGCCTGCTCGGCAGCTCCGCGCCTCCCTCGGCCCTCTCCTGGCTCGACCAGCTGCAGTCGTCGGGGCTCGAGTCGTTCTCCCTCGCCTGGGCCGACGCCGACGCCGCCGCGCTCAGCCAGGCCGGCGCCGCTTCGCTGCCGTCGCCCCTCTCGCTCGACCCGCTGATCGACCCGTCGCTCTTCGCCGAGGTCGACGACACCGGCTCGCCCGCCCCCGAGCCCACGAGCGAGGCCACGCCCTCCGGCACGGGCGACCCGTCGCCCTCGACCGAGGGCGAGGGCGACGCGGGCCAGGGAGGCGCGGGTGACGACGCCGGGGCCGGCACCGACCCCGGCGGGCAGGCTCCCGGTGCCGGCGAGCAGCCGGGCGACGGAACGACGGCCCCGCCCCTCCCCACCACGGAGTCGCTGCTGAGCTGGCCGTGGAGCCACACCGGCGTCGTCTGGCCGACCGACGACTCCGTCGTCGCCGCGGACCTCGACGTCTGGACGGCGTCGGGCGCCACCAGCGCCATCCTCTCGAGCTCGAACGTCGACGGCTCGACCGACTCGACCGAGAACGCGGCGGTCGACCTCGGCGGGCGCACCGGCCTCGTCTCCGACGACTCGCTCACCGCCCTGGTCGGCCAGGCCGCCGGCGCCCCGGACGACGCCGCCTGGGCCGCCGCCGTGGCGGAGCTCTCGGCGAGCGTCGCCACCGTCGCCCGTGAGCGGCCGAGCGACGCGCGCACCCTGCTCACCGCCCTCGACCGCGACTGGGCGGCCCAGGGGCCGTACCTGCACCAGACGCTCGTGGCCCTCGCCGGGCTGCCCTGGACGACGACGGTCGGCCTGGGCGACGCCCTCGACGCCCCGCGGACGAGCGCCGTCGTGGTCGACCGCGCGGAGGACGCGACCCGGGTCGCGCAGGTGCGCACCCTGCTCGCCGCCGACCAGCGGGTCGTCGACCTCGGCACCGCCCTCGCGCAGCCCGAGACCGTCACGGCGGCCGTCCGGCTGCGCGTCCTCGGCCTCACCTCGCAGTCGTGGCGCGACAACCCCGAGGGCCTCGCCAGCGAGGTCGGGGTCGCCGACGCCAAGGCGAGCGCGACCGCCGGGCTCGTGTCGGTCGTGCGGGGCAGCGACCAGCTCATCCTCGGCGACCGCTCGTCGATGCCGCTCTACGTCGAGAACGGCACGAGCTCCGCCGCGACCGTCTACGTCACGGTGAGGCCGTCCAACTCCATCCTGTCCGTCGAGGAAGTCGGCATCCCCGTCACCGTCCAGGCCCAGTCGCAGGTCCGCGTGCGCGTCCCCGTGCAGTCCGTGGCCAACGGCACCGTCTCGGCCAGCATCACGCTCGCCAGCGTGACCGGCGCCGTCATCGGCGCGCCCAGCACCGTCCAGGTCAACGTCCAGGCCGGCTGGGAGACCGCGTTGACGTGGGTCTTCGCCGTCGGCTTCGTGCTGCTCTTCGGCGGCGGGCTGTACCGGACCTTCCGCAAGCGACGCCGTGCCCGCGACGGGCTCGACGGGGCGGACGGCGCGGACGGCCTCGAGCCCGTCACGGCCGACGGGCCCACGGCCGACGGCCCCGACGCCTCCGACCCCGCCGACGGACGGGCGGGCCGCTCGTGAGCGGGCAGGCCGGCCTCGGGCGCGCGAGCGTGCTCCTGGCCTCCGGCACGATGGTGTCGCGCGTCCTCGGCTTCGTGAAGACGGCGGTGCTCGCCGCCGCGATCGGCCAGACGGCCAGCCGGGCCGCCGACTCGTTCGCCCTGGCGAACCAGCTGCCCAACAACATCTACGCGCTGATCGCCGGCGGCCTCCTCAGCGCCGTCCTGGTGCCCCAGATCGTCCGGGCCGCGACCCACGACGACGACGGGGGCCAGCGCTTCATCAACAAGGTGGTCACGCTCGGCACGATGGTGTTCGCCGTCGTCGGCCTGCTCGGCACCCTCCTCGCACCGGTCCTCGTGCGGATCTACGCGCAGCAGGCCAACTCGTCCGGCCAGGGGGGCTACACCTCCGACTCGCTGGCCCTGGCGACCGCGTTCGCGTACTGGTGCCTCCCCCAGATCTTCTTCTACGCGATGTACTCGCTGCTCAGCGAGGTGCTCAACGCACGCCAGGTGTTCGGCCCGTTCACCTGGGCACCCGTGATCAACAACGTCGTGGCCATCGCGGGCCTCGTCGTCTTCATGGTCGCCTTCGGCGGCGCCGGCGAGAACTCGCTGGTCGACGTCTGGACGCCGGGGCGCATCACCCTCCTCGCCGGCACGGCCACCCTCGGCGTGCTCGCCCAGGCCGGGTTCCTGCTGCTGTTCTGGCGCCGCGCGGGGCTGACGTACCGCCCCGACTTCCGTTGGCGCGGGGTGGGCCTCGGCGCCACGGGCAAGGCCGCGGGCTGGCTCTTCGGCATGGTCCTCGTGACGCAGCTGGCCGGCCTGGTGCAGAGCCGCGTGGCCTCCGAGGGCAGCGGCACCGGCGCCTCCAACGCCGTCCTCGCGAACGCGTGGCTGCTCTTCATGCTCCCGCACGGCATCGTCGCGGTGTCGATCGCGACCGCCTACTTCACCCGCATGAGCGGCCACGCCTCGCGCGGCGACCTCCGCTCGGTGCGCGTCGACCTCTCGCAGTCGCTCCGCACCATCGGCATGTTCATGGTCTTCGCGACGGTCGCGATGTGCGTGGTGGCCTACCCCTTCGCGAGCTTCTTCGAGAGCACCTTCCGCGGCGCCGGCCAGATGGCCCAGGTCATCGTCGGCTTCATGCCGGGGCTCGTGCTGTTCAGCGTGCTGTTCGTCGTGCAGCGGGTCTTCTACGCCCTCCACGACCAGCGCACGCCGTTCTTCATGCAGCTCGTGCAGTCGGGCATCTTCGTCGTCGGCACTCTCGTCGCCTCGGCCGTCGTGCCCGACGACCGGATCGCCGTCGCCATCGCGGTCACGACCTCGATCGCGGGCTCGGCTCAGACGGTCGTCGCGCTCGTGCTCGTCAAGCGCCGCCTCGGCGGCATCGACGGCCGGTGGGTGCTGCGCCGGTACGTCCAGTACGCGTTCTTCTCGCTCCTGTCGGGCGTCGTCGGCCTGCTCGTCGTCACCGGCCTCGGGGGTTTCGTCGCGGAGGGCTTCGCTCACTCGAGCCGGATCGCCGGGCTGGCCACGGTCGTGGTGGCCGCTGCCGTGATGGCTCTCGTCTACTTCGGCCTGCTCGCGCTCATCCGCCTGCCCGAGCTCGACGAGCTGCTCCGGCCGGTGCTGCGCCGCCTCGCACCGCTCGCCGGCAAGCTGCGCCGACGCTGACGCGAGCCCTCCCCGAGGGCCGCACCGCGCCTCCCCGGCGCCCTCCGCCGCGCCTCCTGGACGCCCTCTGGGAGGGGGCCCGGGGCGGGGAATGCCCCGCCGCTAGGATGCGTTTGATCAGACGGTCGAGGGAGACAGCAGGGGCCCCGCGGCTCCGACGGTTCGATCCCACCCCATCCAGAACGTTCCTCGAGGAAGGTGCTCATGCGCCAGATCATCATCATCGGCTCCGGCCCCGCCGGCTACACGGCCGGCATCTACGCGGCCCGCGCCGGTCTCGAGCCCCTCATCGTCGCCAGCTCCGTCGAGGCGGGCGGTGAGCTCATGAAGACCACCGAGGTCGAGAACTTCCCTGGGTTCCCCGACGGCATCCAGGGCCCCGAGCTCATGTTCAAGCTGCAGGAGCAGGCCGAGAAGTTCGGCGCCGAGGTGCTGCTCGACGACGTCACCAGCGTCGACCTGACGGGCGACGTCAAGAAGGTCACGCTCGGCAGCGGCGCCGTCGAGGAGGCCGTCTCGGTCATCTTCGCGACGGGCAGCGCGTACCGGAAGCTCGGCCTGGCCGACGAGGAGCGCCTGAGCGGCCGCGGCGTCAGCTGGTGCGCCACGTGCGACGGCTTCTTCTTCAAGCAGAAGGAGATCGCGGTCGTCGGCGGCGGCGACTCCGCGATGGAGGAGGCGACCTTCCTCACGCGCTTCGCGAGCAAGGTCTACGTCATCCACCGCTCCGAGTCGCTGCGCGCGTCGAAGATCATGCAGCAGCGTGCCCTCGACAACCCGAAGATCGAGTTCCTGTTCAACAAGCAGGTCACGGCCATCCTCGGCGGCGAGAAGGCCACCGGCGTCCAGCTCACCGACACCGTCGAGGGCGGCACCAGCGAGCTCGAGCTCGACGGCCTGTTCATCGCGATCGGCAACGACCCGCGCGTGCACCTCGTGCACGGCCAGCTCGACCTGACCAGCGACGGCACCATCGCCGTCGAGGGCCGCAGCTCGAAGACCAACCTGCGCGGCGTCTTCGCCGCGGGCGACGTCATCGACGCGACGTACCGCCAGGCGGCCACGGCCGCCGGGTCGGGCGTCGTCGCCGCGCTCGACGCCGAGCACTTCCTCGCCAGCCTCGACCAGACGTTTCTAGCCGAGCACACCGACGGCGCCGCCGAGGGCATCGACACGGCCGAGTCCGTGGCCGTCTGACCCTCGCGCTCCCCCTGAACCACACGACGAAAGGAACCACCATGAGCACCGCCAAGGCAGTCACCGACGCGTCCTTCGAGGCCGACGTCCTCAAGTCCGACAAGACGATCCTGGTCGACTTCTGGGCCGAGTGGTGCGGTCCGTGCCGCGCGGTCTCGCCCATCCTCGACCAGATCGCGGCCGAGAACGCGGGCAAGATCGAGATCGTCAAGCTCAACGTCGACGACAACCCGCAGACCGCCATGCAGTACCAGATCACGTCGATCCCGGCGATGAAGGTCTACCAGGGCGGCCAGGTCGTCAAGACCGTCATCGGCGCCAAGCCCAAGCCGGCCCTCGAGGCCGACCTGGCGGAGTTCCTCGCGTAGTCGACACCCTCGACAGCACCCCGAGAGCCCGCCCAGCACACCCGCTGGGCGGGCTCTCGCCGTACCCGGCGGCCTCCGGGCATATCCTGAACCGCACCACCCCCGACAGACAGGGACGCAGATGACGAACAAGGGCACCAACCTCGACCCGTGGTACGACTCGTACGCCGACCGTACGGCCGGCCTGAGCGCCTCCGAGGTCCGAGCCCTGTTCGCCGTCGCCAGCCGCCCCGAGGTGGTCTCCCTGGCCGGCGGCATGCCCTTCGTCTCCGCGCTGCCCCGTGAGCTCGTCACCGGTGCCATCGACCGCGTCATGTCGCAGAACGGCGGGGCCATGGCCCTGCAGTACGGCTCCGGCCAGGGCACCCCGGCGATCCGCGAGCACATCATGCAGATCATGGCGATGGAGGGCATCCGCGGCAGCGCCGACGACGTCGTGGTGACCACCGGCTCGCAGCAGGCGCTCGACCTCGTGACTCGGCTGTTCGTGAACCCGGGCGACGTCGTGCTCGCCGAGTCGCCGAGCTACGTGGGCGCCCTGGGCGTCTTCAAGGCCTACCAGGCCGACGTGGCGCACGTGGCGACCGATGCGGAGGGCCTCGTGCCGGAGGCGCTGCGCGAGACGATCGCCGCGGTGCGGTCCCAGGGGCGAACCATCAAGTTCCTCTACACGATCCCGAACTTCCACAACCCCGCGGGCGTCACGCTCACGTGGGCGCGGCGGCTGGAGATCCTCGAGATCTGCCGCGACGCCGGCATCCTCGTGCTGGAGGACAACCCCTACGGCCTGCTGTACTTCGACCAGCCCGCGCCGCAGGCCATGCGCTCGGTCGACGACGAGGGCGTCATCTACCTCGGCTCGTTCTCCAAGACCCTGGCCCCCGGCTTCCGGGTGGGCTGGGCGCTCGCGCCGCACGCCATCCGCGAGAAGCTCATCCTCGCCAACGAGTCGGCGACGCTCTCGCCCAACTCGTTCGGGCAGTTCGTCATCACGGAGTACCTCGACCAGGCCGACTGGAAGGCCCAGATCGAGACCTTCCGCGGTCTCTACCGGGAACGTCGCGACGCCATGCTCTCGGCCCTGGGGGAGTACCTCCCACAGCTCTCCTGGACGGAGCCCGACGGCGGCTTCTTCGTCTGGGTCACCCTGCCCGAGCAGCTCGACTCGAAGGCCATGCTGCCCCGGGCGGTCAAGGAGCTCGTCGCGTACACCCCCGGCACGGCGTTCTTCGCCGACGGCGGCGGTCGCCAGAACATCCGCCTGTCGTTCTGCTACCCGACGCCCGAGGCGATCCGCACGGGCGTGGCCCGGCTCGCCACCGTGGTGAACGGCGAGCTCGACCTGCTCGCGACGTTCTCGTCGGCCTCGCTGGGGGCGCCCTCGGTGCTGCGCCAGGGCGTCACGATGCCGCCCCCGAACATCTCCTGACCAGCATTTACCTGACAAGGGCGACGGTCCGCCGTCTCGGTGGCGACGACGCCCTCGACCTGATCGTCGCCTCGACGCCCGCCCTGCCCTCACGCTCGACCCCCGGGGAGAAACCATGACCACCAGCGCCATCCACACCGTGACCGTGCTCGCCGGAGGCATCTCGCACGAGCGCGACGTGAGCCTGAGATCGGGGAGGCGCGTGGTCGACAGCCTGGCGGCCAACGGCATCCAGGTGGAGCTCCGCGACCCCGACGCTTCCCTCCTCGCGCACCTCACGTCCGACCGCCCCGACGTCATCTGGCCGGCCCTGCACGGTGCCTCGGGCGAGGACGGCGCCCTCCGCGGCCTCCTCGAGGCCCTCGACATCCCCTTCGTCGGCAGCACCTCCGCCGCCGCCCGGCTCGCCTGGGACAAGCCGACCGCGAAGGAGCTGGCTCGTCGCGTCGGGGTCAGGACCCCGCGAGGCATCACCCTCTCCCACGATGCGTTCCGGGAGCTCGGCGCAGCCGGCGTGCTGGCCGCGATCGCCGAGGAGCACCCCGTCCCGGTGGTGGTCAAGCCCGCCCGCGGCGGCTCGGCGCAGGGGGTCACCGTCGTCGACGAGCCCGGTGGGCTCCCGCGCGCCATGGTCGACGCGTACACCTACTGCGACGACGTCATCGTCGAGCAGAAGATCACCGGCACGGAGGTCGCCGTCGGCGTCATCGACACCGGCGACGGCCCCGTGGCCCTGCCCGCCGTCGAGATCGTGCCCCGATCAGGGACGTACGGGTTCGAGGCGCGCTACAACGCGGGGGAGACGACGTTCTACACGCCGGCACGGCTGGATGCGGCAGCGGGGGAGGCGGCCGCTGCGGCAGCCGTCGCGGTCCACGAAGCGCTGGGCCTGCGCCACCTCTCCCGGGTCGACCTCATCGTCGACGCGGCGGGCACCCCGTGGTTCCTGGAGGTCAACGTCCTGCCCGGCCTCACCGAGACGTCGCTCGTGCCGATGGCCCTGGACGCGGCTGGATACGAGCTCGGCCTCGTCTACGCAGCCCTCGCGGAGAAGGCCGTCCGCGACCACGGCTGACAACTCTGGCGTACAACGGCCCGCATCCTGCTCAGGGTGCGGGCCGTTTCACGTGGAACAGGGTGCTTCCGCGCGGCGCCGGTCGAGCAGGTTCATCGGTGAGCCGTCACGTCAACCCCCGAACGAGGCGACGTGGCGGCCGCCGTTCGTATGGTCTAATTCACCAAGGTGCTGATCAACCGCGACAGCCGTGACAGAGACATGCGTTGGCTGACACAACCGCCACGGCACAAATGCCCTCGAAAGGCAAGGTGCCCGGGTGGTCGGTCAACAGTCATCATGGCTGGGTTCGATACCAGAGCACGACAGTCAGTCCCCGCGATCGCCATACTATGAGCGTTCGGGCTGTTGCGCGGTGAGGCGTTGATCTCTGACTGAGGTCGATCTTAGGCATGTCGCCACATGCACGCATGTCTTCAGGGGTTCGACAGCACGCACAGGCCCAGCCTCGTAGTCGGGCGCGCTTCTGCCGCTATCCACGGTTCCCAGCACCGCCGCCCCCGTTCCACGTGAAACCCGACCACTGCCACGCTTGCGAGACTCGGGTGAAATGACGTGAACCCTCCGCTCTCTCCTCGCCCATCGGATAGCGAGACCAAGACCATTCGGCTCACCCCCGCCCCCGTTCCACGTGAAACGCCCCTCTCGACGAGAGGGGCGTCACGCAGACCAGGACCGACTACTCCTGGGCGAAGGGATCCTGCCCCAGCGCCGCCAGGATGCGGTTCAGGTCCTGCATGGAGGCGAAGTCGATGGAGATCGACCCCTTCCGGGCACCCAGCCGCACCTTCACCTTGGTGTCCAGCGCGTCACCCAGGTTCTCCGCCACCTCGTCGAGGTGGGCCTGGTGCTTGCCGACCGCAGCGCGCGTGGATCGGGGCTTGCTGCTCCCACCCGCCGCGATCGCCTCCGCGGCCCGCACGGAGAGGTCCTCGTTGACGATCTTGTCCGCCAGACGCTCCATCAAGAGCGAATCACCCGTCGACAGGATGGCTCGCGCATGCCCGGCCGAGAGGACACCTGACGCGACCCGGCGCTGCACCGACGCCGGCAGGCGCAGCAGTCGCAGAGTGTTGCTGATCTGCGGCCGGCTCCGACCGATCCGGTTGGCCAGCTCGTCCTGCGTGATGCCGAAGTCCGCGAGGAGTTGCTGATAGGCGGACGCTTCCTCGAGCGGGTTGAGCTCTGCACGGTGGAGGTTCTCGAGCAGTGCGTCCCGGAGCATCGACTCGTCCGCGGTGTCCTTGACGATCGCGGGGATGGTGGCCAGACCCAGCTGCTTCGTCGCTCGCAGCCGCCGCTCGCCCATGACGAGCTCGTACTGCACGTCCGTCGTCTCGCGGGACGCCCCCTTGCCCTTGCCGCGCGGTGCCGCCGGCAGAGGCCGGACGACGATGGGCTGCAGGACGCCCACCTCCCGGATGCTCGTGACCAGCTCCGCCAGCTCCTCCTCGCGGAACTCCGTCCGGGGCTGCTGAGCGTTGGGCAGGATGTCGAGCGGGTTGAGGTTCGCCAGGCGGGCGCCGGGGACGGCTACGAGCTCCTCCGCCGTCTGCTGCGCGGTCGGGAAGAACACGTCGACGGGCCGGTCCTGCGACTCGTCAGCGACGGGGATGAGGGCGCCGATGCCACGGCCGAGCCCTGTTCTCTTGGTTGCCACTACTGGGGTGCTCCTCGGCGCGCTAGTTCGGCTGCCGCCTCGAGGTACGAGATGGAGCCCGGTGAGTTGGTGTCGTAGCTGATGACGGTCTGCCCGTAGCCGGGCGCCTCGCTGATGCGGACGGACCGGGGGATGAGGGTCTGCAGGGCCTCCGCGGGGAAGTGCTCACGCACGTCGGCGACGACCTGTTGAGCGAGGTTCGTCCTGCCGTCGTACATCGTCAACAAGATGCTGGACACCTTGAGTGTCGGGTTGAGGTGCTTCTCGATCAGCTGGATGTTCCGGAGGAGCTGACTCAGGCCCTCCAGCGCGTAGTACTCGCACTGGATGGGGATGAGGACCTCGCTGGCGGCCACGAAAGCGTTGATGGTGAGCAGCCCGAGGGACGGTGGGCAGTCGATGAAGACGTAGTCGAAGCGCTCACCCGCTGCTTCGGTCTGCTCGAGGTACGTGTCGAGCGCCCGGCGGAGCCGCTGTTCGCGGGCGACCAGGGAGACGAGCTCGATCTCGGCGCCGGCGAGGTGGATGGTCGCGGGGATGCAGTACAGGGCCTCGAACTCCGGGGTCTTCTGCACGACGTCGGCGACGTCTCCCTCGCCGACGATGACGTCGTAGACGCTGGGTGTCTCTGCGCGGTGCTCGACCCCGAGCGCCGTCGAGGCGTTCCCTTGGGGGTCCAGGTCGATGACGAGCACGCGCGCACCGCTGCGAGCCAGTGCCGCCGCCAGGTTGACGGTCGTCGTGGTCTTGCCGACTCCGCCCTTCTGGTTGGAGACCGTCAGGACCCTGGTCTTCGCCGGCGCCGGGAGGGGCTCTTTGGAGAGCGCTCGCTTGCGGCGGTTGAGGTCAGCGAGCTCCCGGGCGAGGGGAGTGCTGTTGTCGAACTCCGTGGAGGAACTCACCGATCTGATCTCCTGCTCGCCATGTTTCACGTGGAACGGTGGTCGACTCGGGACGGTCGACGCCTCCGGTCGCGGGGTGGGAGCAGCGACTCGTGTCGGCTCCTGATCGACCAGCACTGCGGTCGACCACGGTCAACTCTAGCTCGTCGACCGCAGTCGACGGAGGTCCAGAGCGGGGTGTCCCCAGTGTCCGGCACGGCATCCACAGGGGTCACCCGGCGTCGCCGTGGGCGCCTGTGGACGACTTTCTACACAGGCTCACCAACATGTTGGTAACTGCCTCGGCCGGAACGGCACGAGGGCGTGGCATGACGCGCGAAAGCCAGACAATGTGCTGTTCAGGAGCATCTAATGGGATGTGGTAGCGGACCTTGGGCACCACACGCCCACAGAACGCGAGCCCTGGCGGCAGCCCAGCTCGACCGACCTCGCCCCCCGCTCAGATCGCCTCCTGTGGAGACGGCCCGGACCGTCAGTCCAGCGTCGCGCGGAAGACGCGGGTGACCTCAGCCGGGTCGACCAGGCCCACGCCCAGTTCGAGCACCTCGACGTCGACGAGGTGCGCCTTGGCGATCGCCTTGCGAGCCGCCTCCATCTCCTGCTGCACACGAGCCCCCTTCATGAGGAGCAGCTGGCCGCCGGTCTTCACGAGGGGCGCGGTGAGCGGGATGAGCTTGGACAGCGCGGACACGGCGCGTGCGGTGACCTGGTCGAGCCACCCGTCGAGCTCGACCTCCTCGGCGCGGGCGCGGACCACCTCCACGTTCGTGAGGCCCATGCGCTCCGCCTCGGCGATCAGCCACTCGACCCGGCGTTCCATCGGCTCGATCAGCACGAGCGTTGCATCGGGTCGGGCCGCCGCCAGGACGAGGCCGGGCAGCCCGGCCCCCGAGCCGACGTCACCGACCCGACCGGCCGTGAGCAGCGGGGCGACGAGACCGGAGTTGATGACGTGCCGGGTCCACAGGCGCGGCAGCTCGAGCGGCCCGATCAGACCGAGCTCCTCGCCGTGCTGGGCGAGGTCGGCGGTGTAGCGACGGACGACCTCGACGCGGTCACCGAAGATCTCGGCGGCGACGGCGGGTTCGGTCTCGAGCTCGGCGGTGTCGGTCATGGCGTCAGCAGGTCATCCGGTCGGGTGGAGCAGGGAGGTCGGGTCGCCGGGCGGGGCGTCGGCGCAGCGCGGCTAGGCGCGGGTGATGACCGTGTGGCGGTCGCGGCCTTCGCCCTCGGACTCCGAGGTGAAGCCGCGGGCCGCGACGATGTCGTGGACGAGCTTCCGCTCGTACGACGACATGGGCGGCAGCGAGGCCGCCGCGGCGCCCTCCTCGATCTTCTCGACGGCCCGGTCGACCATGGCGCCGAGCTCCTGCTCGCGCGTCGCGCGCGAGCCGCCGATGTCGAGGATGAGCCGCGAGAACTCTCCGGTCTTCGCCTGGACGGCGATGCGGGTCAGCTCCTGGAGGGCGTTGACCGTGTCGGGCTTCGAGAGGAGGCGCAGCGAGCCCTCGCCGCCGCTCGAGTCGATGGAGATGTACGACCGACCGGCACGGACCTCGATGTCGATGTCACCGTCGAAGTCGCAGATGTCGAGGAGCTCCTCGATGTAGTCGGCGGCGATCTCGCCCTCGTCGATGATCGACTGGGCGGACGGCGCCGGCGAGGCCGCGGCAGCGTCGCCGACGGGCTCGCGCCGGGCCGGGGGCCCGGGGACGGCGTCGACGGCGGGAGCAGGGGAGGCGACCGGTGCGTCGGTCTCGACCCGCGCCTCCGGCGTGGCCTCGGGGGCGACCTCGTGGTCGGCGCTCGTGCTGTCGATGTCGTTCATGTCGGTCGTCTCTCCGGGTCGGTCGGGATCACGGCGGGGAAGGTGCTGCGGCACTGCAGGGGGGAGGCGTCGGCCCGGGGGAGGGCCGACGCGCTACTTCTTGGCGCCGTTCTGCTTCTTGGAGCGGTTCTTGCCGACGGGCTGCACGCGCTGGGTCGGCTTGGGCACGGCGGGGGCCGGCTCGATCTCGGTGACCGTGATGTCGCCGAGCGAGAGCCCCTTGCGCTGGGCCTTCTTGGCCAGGCGCTCCTCGCGGGCCAGGGCGGCCTCGCTGCCGGGCGTCGGCATGTTCCTGATGACGAGGAACTGCTGGGCCATGGTCCAGATGTTCGAGGTCAGCCAGTAGAACATCACGCCGAGGGGGAAGGAGAGGCCCGAGAAGACGAACACCAGGGGGAGGAAGTAGAGGAGCATGCGCTGCTGCTTGAACATGGGGCTCGCCTTGGTCTCGGGCGACATGTTCTTCGAGACGATCTGCAGCTGGGTGATGAACTGCGACGCGGTCATGACGACGACCATCGCGCCGGCGAGGAGGCGGACCTCCCACGTGGTGGCGCCGAGGAAGGTCTCCTTCAGCGGAGCGCCCCACAGGGTCGACTCGCCGAACGACGTCGAGAGGGCCTGGTTGAGGAGGCCGATGCCCACCTTGTCCTGCTGGGCGTTGTGCAGCACCGAGTAGAGGCTGAAGAAGATCGGCATCTGGATCAGCAGGGGGAGGCAGGAGCTCAGCGGGTTGGTGCCGGTCTCCTTGTAGAGCGCCATCGTCTCGCGCGACATGGCCTCGCGGCTGAACTGGTCGCGCTTGCCCTTGTACTTGTCCTGGATCTTCTTCAGGCGCGGAGCGATCTCCATCATCCGACGCTGGCTCTTGATCTGCCGCACGAAGATCGGGATGAGGCAGGCACGCACGACGAGGACGAGGCCGACGATGGAGAGCACCCAGGTGCTGCCCCAGTCGGTGCCCATGCCGGCACCCGTGAGGATGGTGTGGAAGCTGACGAGGATCGCTTCGACGATCCACTTCAGCGGCCAGAGAACGGTACCGAGGAGGTCCATGGTGGCGGGTCAGCCCTTCCAGTGGGTCTGTGCGAGGAGGCGCGGGGGAGTCTGCGGGGCGGAGTCGGCCCGTCGAGGGACCACGAACCCGAAGGCGGTGAGGGAGTGCTTCTGCCGACGGGGCTCCGGGACGTCGTCGACGCCCCCTGCCGACCAGGGGTTGCAGCGACCGATGCGCCAGGTGCCGAGCGCGACGCCGCGGACGACCCCGTGCTGCTGGATCGCCTCGAGGGCGTACCGCGAGCACGACGGGTGGTAGCGGCAGACCTCGCCGTAGAGAGGAGAGACCACGGCGCGGTAGGCGCGGAGGATCACGACGCAAACGTTGCGCGGCAGGAGAGCCACGAACTGCAATGCACCGGTCATGACCTCACGCTCTCGTCGACGACCCCCGAGATGTCCGTGAGCAGGGTAGACCACGGAACGTCGAGACTGCCTGGCAAGGCGCGGATGACCACGTCGGTGCCCGGGCTCATCGTCGGGAGCAGCTCGTGGCAGACGTGCTTGAGCCGCCGCCGGACGGTGTTCCGCGCCACGGCGTTGCCGACCGTCTTGGCCACGATGAAGCCGAACCGGATCGCGTCGTCGTCTCGACGACGCCGCACGTAGACGACCGAGTGCGCCGTGCCCGACTTGCGGCCACGGCGCACTGTGTTGCGGTAGTCGTCTGCGCGGACGATCCGGTTGGCGCGGGCCAACAAGGACTAGCTACGCGGAGAGCTCGGTGCGGCCCTTGCCACGACGAGCGGCCAGGATCGCGCGGCCGGCGCGGGTGCGCATGCGGGCACGGAAGCCGTGCTTCTTGGCGCGGCGGCGGTTGTTCGGCTGGAACGTTCTCTTGCTCATGGTGTTCTCTCCGTGGGGGAAGCGGACCTGGCCTGCTGCCGTGTCCGAAGAAGTCTTGTCACAGCCCAATCGGCTGAAATCAACTGATTAAAAGTACGCGGCATCCGCGCTGCGGTCAAACGACCGGGCTCCCGGCATTTGTCCACACTGTTGAGAACTTCGATTGCGGGGGTCATACTCATCCGAACTAAGGTGGGTACTTCCTGCTCCAGATCCCTGTAACCACGGGGAATCCGCGGCTCTCCCGGCTCAGACGACGATCGTCCACCGGTGGAGAAAGCTGTGCATAACTTGGTGCAGGAGAGATCCTCGTGCGGGCCCGACCGGGCCCTGCCGAACGACAGCCGGGGCCCCCTCGCGCACCCGACAGGAAGTGATGACCCGTGGCGAACACCGTCGATCCGGTCCAGGACCTCTGGCGGTCCGTCCTCGCCACCCTCACCACCGACGACCGGATCACCCCTCAGCTCCACGGCTTCATCAGCCTGGTCGAGCCGAAGGGAGTGCTCGGCGGCACCCTCTACCTCGAGGTGCCCAACGACCTGACCCGCGGCATGCTCGAGCAGCGCATCCGCACCCCCCTGCTGGAGTCGATCGCCGCCCTGGGCGACGCCTCCGTGGCGAGCTTCGCCATCACGGTGAACCCCGACATCACGCCCGACACCCTGACGCAGCAGCCCGAGGAGTCGGAGCCCGTCCACTACATCGAGGCGCCGTTCGTCCCCACCCCGGTCGAGTCGCCCTCGTCGGGCAAGCGCAACGACTCGCGCCTGAACCCGAAGTACAGCTTCGACAACTTTGTGATCGGGGCCTCGAACCGGTTCGCCCACGCGGCGGCGGTCGCCGTGGCCGAGGCGCCGGCGAAGGCGTACAACCCCCTCTTCATCTACGGCTCGTCCGGGCTGGGCAAGACGCACCTCCTCCACGCCATCGGCCACTACGCCGAGACGATGTACCCGGGCATCCGGGTCCGCTACGTGAGCAGCGAGGAGTTCACGAACGACTTCATCAACTCGATCGCCAACAACCGCTCGAACCTCTTCCAGCAGCGGTACCGCGAGATCGACATCCTCCTGATCGACGACATCCAGTTCCTGCAGGGGAAGGACTCCACGCAGGAGGCCTTCTTCCACACCTTCAACACCCTGCACGACCACGACAAGCAGCTGGTCATCACGAGCGACCTGCCGCCGAAGCACCTGACCGGCTTCGAGGACCGCATGCGGTCGCGCTTCGAGTGGGGCCTGATCACCGACGTCCAGGCGCCCGACCTCGAGACGCGCATCGCCATCCTCCGCAAGAAGGCGCAGAGCGAGAAGCTCCAGATCCGCGACGAGGTGCTCGAGTTCATCGCGACGAAGGTGTCGAGCAACATCCGCGAGCTCGAGGGCACCCTGATCAGGGTCACGGCCTTCGCCAGCCTGAACCGGACGGCGGTCGACCTCTCGCTCGTGCAGACGGTCCTCAAGGACCTCATCACCCTCGACGAGGACAACGTCATCGCGCCGGTCGACATCATCAACCACACCGCCGACTACTTCAAGCTCTCGGTCGACGACCTCTACGGGTCGTCCCGCTCGCAGGCGATCGCGACCGCCCGGCAGATCGCGATGTACCTCTGCCGCGAGCTGACGAGCCTCTCCCTGCCCAAGATCGGCCAGCTCTTCGGCAACCGCGACCACACCACCGTCATGTACGCGAACAAGAAGATCAGCGAGCTCATGAAGGAGCGCCGCTCGATCTACAACCAGGTGACGGAGCTGACGAGCCGGATCAAGCAGGACACCCGCTACAAGTAGGGGAGTCGAGGCCGCTGCTGCGCGCCTCCCCGACGAACAGCCCCGACGGGCGTCGACCTCGTGTCGGCGCCCGTTCGTCGTCCCGTGGGCCGGTGGGAGGCGCCCCGCGCCACGCCAGGACCGGGGACGATCCCACAGTGTGGATAACCTGTGGAAACTCGTGGACAACTCGGGGGCTCGTTGTGGGGAGATCGCCTCGACCTGTGGGAACGGCCCGGGGGACCGGGGTCGGACACCGGGGGTTCCCCCTCCGACTTCCACACTCCGTGCACAAGTCACAAACGTGTAGTTCCCTCTGGCCGCGGGGTTTTAAACAGGTTATCCACACTGTGCACAACGGTTAAGACTGTTAATCCTGGATTACAAGAAATTGATCGAGAGACAACCTTGTGGACAGCGGGCTGCCCTCCGGAGCCCCGGGACCGCCCGCCTCATCGCTGTGGCAGTATTGGCGGGCAATCCACCGGTGCGTAGTCGAACAGGGGTCCCCGCGTGAAGTTCCAGGTCAACCGTGACGTCTTCAGCGATGCCGTCTCGTTCGCGGTGAAGCTCCTCCCGCAGCGCACGACGCTCCCGATCCTCAGCGGAGTCCTGATCGAGGCCGACGCCGACGGGCTCACGCTCTCGTCGTTCGACTACGAGGTCTCGGCCCAGACGAACATCGCGGCGGAGGTCGACGAACCGGGCACGATCCTCGTGTCCGGGCGCCTCCTGGCCGACATCGCCAGCCGCCTGCCCAACGCACCGGTCACCTTCGCCACCGACGAGAACCGCATCGCCGTCAGCTGCGGCTCCGCCAACTTCTCGCTGCTGAGCATGCCCGTCGAGGAGTACCCGACGCTGCCCACCGTGGGCGCGCAGTCCGGCGTCGTCCCCGGCGACGCCTTCTCGCTCGCCATCTCGCAGGTCGCCGTCGCCGCGTCCCGCGACGACGTCACCCCGGTCATCACCGGCGTGCAGCTCGAGGTCTCCGAGAACTCCCTCTCGCTCGTGGCCACTGACCGCTACCGCGTCGCCGTCCGTGGCATCGAGTTCGACGCCGGCACGACCGGCGGCGCCGAGACGACCACCGCGCTCGTCCCGGCCCGCACCCTGCAGGAGGTCGGCAAGACCTTCGGCAGCGCCACCACCGTCGCCGTCTCGATCACCGGCAGCGACGACCGTGAGCTGATCGCGTTCCAGGCGGGCGACAAGACCGTCACGTCGCTGCTGATCAAGGGCAACTTCCCCCCGGTCAAGCGGCTCTTCCCCGAGACCGTCGAGAACTACGCCGTGATCAACACGGCCGAGCTCGTCGAGTCCGTCCGCCGCGTCTCGCTCGTGCTCGAGCGCGAGGCGGCCCTCAGGTTCACGTTCACGATCGACGGGCTCACGCTCGAGGCCATCGGCAGTGAGCAGGCGCAGGCATCAGAGTCGATCGACGCGTTGTTGACGGGGGAGGACACGGTGGTCTCGTTGAAGCCGCAGTTCCTCCTCGACGGCCTCGGAGCGGTCCACTCCGAGTTCGTGCGGATCTCCTTCACCAAGACGGAGAACCCGAACAAGCCCGGTCCCGTGCTGATCACCAGTCAGTCCTCGAGGGACCAGGCCGGTGCTGACAGCTACAAGTACCTGCTGCAGCCCAACCTCCTCCTGCGCTGACGCGCACCACGACGAAGGCGCTCAGACGGCGCCTCCACTGAACGAAGGAATCTCATGCACATCGGCCTCGTCGGTCTCGGCAAAATGGGCAACAACATGCGCGCTCGCCTGCGCAACGCGGGCATCGAGGTCACCGGCTACGACGCCAACCCCGCCGTCTCCGACGTCGCGGACCTCGGCGCCCTCGCCGCGGCTCTGCCGTCGCCCCGCCTCGTCTGGGTGATGGTGCCGCACGGCCAGATCACCGACGCGGTCATCAAGGACCTCGGCGAGGTGCTCGAGCCCGGTGACCTGGTCATCGACGGCGGCAACTCGAAGTGGCTCGACGACGAGGTCCACGCGACCCTCCTCGACGCCAAGGGCATCCGCTACATGGACGCCGGCGTCTCCGGCGGCGTCTGGGGCCTCGAGAACGGCTACGGCCTGATGGTCGGCGGCGACGCCGCCGATGTCGAGCGCGCCATGCCCGTCTTCGACGCGCTGCGCCCCGAGGGCCCCCGCGAGGAGGGCTTCAGCCACGCCGGCGGCGTCGGCGCGGGCCACTACGCGAAGATGGTCCACAACGGCATCGAGTACGCGATCATGCAGGCGTACGGCGAGGGCTACGAGCTCCTCGAGGCCAAGGGCCTCGTCGAGGACGTCCCCGCGGTCTTCAAGGCGTGGCAGCGCGGCACGGTCGTCCGCTCCTGGCTGCTCGAGCTCATGGTGCTGGCCCTCGAGGCCGACCCCAAGCTCGACGGCCTGTCGGGCTACGTCGAAGACAGCGGAGAGGGTCGCTGGACCCTCGAGGAGGGCATCGCCCACGCCGTCCCGATGCCCGCGCTGAGCGCCTCGATCTTCGCGCGCTTCGTGTCGCGCCAGGGCGAGGGCTCGCCGACCATGAAGGCCGTGGCTGCCCTGCGCAACCAGTTCGGCGGCCACGCGGTCAAGAAGGCCTAGTCGCCTCACCGGCCCGCGTGCGAGTACTGCATCTCAGCCTGACCGACTTCCGGAACTACGCGTCCGCAGAAGTCGCGCTCGCGCGCGGGCCCAACCTCTTCGTCGGCAGCAACGGCCAGGGCAAGACGAACCTGGTCGAGTCGCTCGGCTACCTGGCGAGCCTCGGCTCGCACCGGGTGTCGTCCGACGCCGCGCTGATCCGGCAGGGCACCGACTCGGCCATCGTGCGGGCCCGCCTCGAGGCGGGAGACCGCGAGCTCCTCGCCGAGGTCCAGATCAACCGGTCGTCGCCCAACCGTGCGCAGGTCAACCGCGGGGCGATCAAGCCCCGCGAGCTGCCGCGCTACTTCACCAGCGTGCTCTTCGCGCCGGAGGACCTCGCACTCGTCCGCGGGGAGCCCTCGGGCCGCCGTCGCTTCCTCGACGAGCTGCTCGTGACCCGCTCGCCGCGCCTCGCGGGCGTCCAGGCCGACTACGAGCGGGTGCTCAAGCAGCGCAACACGCTCCTGAAGTCGGCCCGCGCCTCCGGCGTCAAGCCGAACCAGCTCGGCACGCTCGACATCTGGGACGAACGGCTCGTCGCGCTCGGCAGCGAGATCGTCGTCGCCCGTGACCAGCTCGTCGCCGACCTCGCCCCCGAGGTCGCCCGGTCGTACGCCGCCGTCGCCGGCGAGGACCACGCCGCCCGGCTCTCGACGGTCCTCAGCATCCGGGGCTCCGTGCCCGACGACGAGACCACCGCGGCGGAGGCGCCGAGCGAGTCGATCCCGCCGGCGGAGGTCCCCGAGGTCTTCCGCCAGGCGCTCGCGCGGGTGCGGCCGTCCGAGCTCGACCGCGGTCTCACCCTCGTCGGCCCGCACCGCGACGACCTCTTCCTCTCGCTCAACGCGCTGCCGGCGCGCGGGTACGCCAGCCACGGGGAGTCGTGGTCGTTCGCCCTCGCGCTCAAGCTCGCGTCTGCCGCCGTCATCCGCACGGACTCCGCGACGGGCGACCCGGTGATCGTGCTCGACGACGTGTTCGCCGAGCTGGACGGGTCACGGCGCGAGCGCCTCGCCGACGCCGTCGCCGACTACGAGCAGGTGCTCATCACCGCCGCGGTCGAGGGCGACGTGCCCGCCCGGCTCAAGGCGCACACGGTCCGGATCGCGAAGGGCACGATCGTCGACCAGCCCGCGCCGGTCGACGAGGCGGCGACCCCGTGAGCGACGACGCGACCACCCCGGCGACGGAGCCGGCCCCGGCGACCGAGCCCGCGCCTCCCCGGGGCGACAACGAGGCGCAGCGCGTGTACCTCCGCTTCCGGCGCGTGTTCGGCGACCCGAACGGCCGCTCGCGCGACGGCCGTCGTCGCAAGGCCATCAAGCTGGGCTCGCCGAGCCAGCCGTTCGGCACCGGCCGGGAGCCCCGCGGCATCGCCGACGTGCTCGCCACCGTCACGACCGAGATGGGCTGGAGCTCGCCGCTGGCGCAGTCCGAGCTGATGACCGCGTGGCCCGACATGGTCGGCGAGGAGCTCGCCGCGCACTCCGACCCGGTGTCGATCGACGACGGCACGCTGACCGTGCAGTGCGACTCCACGGCGTGGGCGACGCAGCTCCGGCTCATGCGCGGGACGGTCACGACGACCATCGTCCAGAGGTACCCCGACGCGGGGATCCAGTCGGTGCGTTTCCTGGCACCCAACGCCCCGTCCTGGAAACGCGGCCCCAGATCGGTTCCAGGGCGTGGTCCTCGCGATACTTACGGCTAGGGAGGGTGAATCGTCCAACCGACTCGTGAAAATCCGTCTGTGGGCGGATCTCGCCCTACGGGGGACACGCCTGCGGTAGACTCTGAGGGTCGTCTGACCGCTCTGCGCGCCCGCGTGTCGCAGCGGGGCGACACCCCTCGTCCCGTCCGGCAGGAGCCCCCACGCACATGTCACCGAACCCCACCGACGCCCAGCCCGACGACTCCTACGGCGCCAGTGCGATCCAGGTTCTCGAGGGCCTCGAGGCCGTGCGCAAGCGGCCCGGCATGTACATCGGCTCGACGGGGCCCCGCGGTCTGCACCACCTGGTCTACGAGATCGTCGACAACTCGGTCGACGAGGCCCTGGCCGGCCACTGCGACCACATCGAGATCACCATGCGCGAAGACGGCGGCGTGCGCGTCGTCGACAACGGCCGCGGCATCCCGGTCGACGTCCACCCGATCGAGGGCCGGTCGACCGTCGAGGTCGTGCTCACCGTCCTGCACGCGGGCGGCAAGTTCGGCGGCGGCGGCTACGCCGTCTCGGGCGGCCTGCACGGCGTCGGCAGCTCGGTGGTCAACGCCCTCTCGAGCGAGCTCGACGTCGAGGTCCGCCGCCAGGGCAACGTCTACCGCCAGAGCTTCACCGACGGCGTGCCCGTCGCGCCGCTCGCGAAGGGCGAGGCCGACGACACCACCGGCACCACGATCACCTTCTGGCCCAACGCCGAGATCTTCGAGACGGTCGACTTCGACTACGAGACCCTCCGCACCCGGTTCCAGCAGATGGCCTTCCTCAACAAGGGCCTCCGCATCGAGCTCAGCGACGAGCGCGTGCAGGAGGAGGGCGTCGAGGCCCGCCACGACGTCTTCCACTACGAGAAGGGCCTCGTCGACTACGTCGAGTACCTCAACACCGTGAAGAAGGTCGAGACCGTCCACGACGACATCATCGCCTTCGAGCAGGAGGACGTCGAGCGCAAGATCTCGCTCGAGGTCGCCATGCAGTGGAACACCTCCTACCAGGAGAGCGTCCACACCTACGCGAACACGATCAACACGCACGAGGGCGGCACCCACGAAGAGGGCTTCCGCGCCGCGCTGACGACGCTGATCAACCGCTACGCCCGCGAGAAGAACCTGCTCAAGGAGAAGGACGACAACCTGTCGGGCGACGACGTCCGCGAGGGCCTCACCGCCGTCATCTCGATCAAGCTCGGCGAGCCGCAGTTCGAGGGCCAGACGAAGACCAAGCTCGGCAACACCGAGGCGAAGTCGTTCGTGCAGAAGGTCGCCGGCTCGCAGCTCAACGACTGGTTCGACCGCAACCCGAAGCAGGCCGCCGAGATCGTCCGCAAGGGCATCCTGGCCTCGCAGGCCCGCCTCGCCGCCCGCAAGGCGCGCGAGCAGACCCGCCGCAAGGGCGTCCTCGAGTCGAACGGCATGCCCGGCAAGCTCAAGGACTGCCAGAGCAAAGACCCGTCGCTCTCCGAGATCTTCATCGTCGAGGGCGACTCGGCCGGCGGCTCGGCCGTCCAGGGGCGCAACCCCGAGACGCAGGCGATCCTCCCGCTCCGCGGCAAGATCCTCAACGTCGAGAAGGCGCGCCTCGACCGTGCGCTCGGCAACAACGAGGTGCAGGCGATGATCAAGGCGTTCGGCGCCGACATCGGCGAGGACTTCGACCCCGACAAGGCGAGGTACCACAAGATCGTCCTGATGGCCGACGCTGACGTCGACGGCCAGCACATCACGACCCTCCTGCTGACGCTGCTCTTCCGCTACATGCGCCCGCTCATCGACCTCGGCTACGTGTACCTCGCGCAGCCGCCGCTGTTCAAGCTCAAGTGGAGCAACGCGCCGCACGAGTACGTCTACAGCGACGCCGAGCGCGACGCGATGCTCGTGCAGGGCCGTGCCGCCGGCAAGCGCATCCCGAAGGACAACGGGATCCAGCGCTACAAGGGCCTCGGCGAGATGGACTACAAGGAGCTGTGGGAGACGACCATGGACCCGGACACCCGCACCCTCCTCCAGGTCACCCTCGAGGACGCCGCGGCCGCCGACACGATCTTCGACACGCTGATGGGCGAGAACGTCGAGTCGCGCCGTGCCTTCATCCAGCAGAACGCGAAAGACGTGCGCTTCCTCGACATCTGATGCGCGCCTCCGGCTGAGCCGGAGCACGCCCGCGCCCCGCGGAGACGACCGGGGCACACCACGACAGACGGAGAATCATGGCCGACGAGCCGACCCAGACCCCCGAGGGCGACGACGCCGAGGGCACCCCCACCTTCGCCCCGGCGATCAAGCGCGACAGCATCGAGCAGGTCGACCTGCAGCTCGAGATGCAGCGCTCGTACCTCGACTACGCGATGAGCGTCATCGTCGGGCGTGCCCTGCCGGAGGTGCGTGACGGCCTCAAGCCCGTCCACCGCCGCGTCATCTACGCGATGTACGACGGCGGCTACCGCCCCGACCGCGCGTTCTCGAAGTGCTCGCGCGTCGTCGGCGACGTCATGGGCCAGTTCCACCCGCACGGCGACACGGCGATCTACGACGCGCTCGTCCGTCTCGTGCAGCCGTGGAGCCTCCGCTACCCGCTCGCCCTGGGCCAGGGAAACTTCGGCTCGCCGGGCAACGACGGCGCCGCCGCCCCCCGGTACACCGAGACGAAGATGGCCCCGCTCGCCCTCGAGATGGTCCGCGACATCGACGAAGACACCGTCGACTTCCAGGACAACTACGACGGCCGCACGCAGGAGCCCGCGATCCTGCCGAGCCGGTTCCCGAACCTCCTCGTCAACGGTTCCGTCGGCATCGCCGTCGGCATGGCCACGAACATCCCGCCGCACAACCTCCGCGAGGTCGCGGCGGGCGCGCAGTGGTACCTCCAGAACCCCGAGGCCACCCGCGAAGAGCTGCTCGAGGCGCTGATCCAGCGCGTCAAGGGCCCCGACTTCCCGACCGGCGCGCAGATCCTCGGCGTCAAGGGCATCCAGGACGCCTACCGCACGGGCCGCGGCTCGATCACCATGCGCGCGGTCGTCTCGGTGGAGGAGATCCAGGGGCGCACCTGCCTCGTCGTCACCGAGCTGCCGTACCAGGTGAACCCCGACAACCTCGCGATCAAGATCGCCGAGCTGGTCAAGGACGGCCGCATCGGCGGCATCGCCGACATCCGCGACGAGACCTCCGGCCGCACCGGCCAGCGCCTCGTCATCGTGCTCAAGCGCGACGCCGTCGCCAAGGTCGTGCTGAACAACCTCTACAAGCACACCAGCCTGCAAGAGAACTTCGGCGCGAACATGCTCGCCATCGTCGACGGCGTGCCCCGCACGCTGGCGCTCGACGGCTTCATCTCGGCGTGGGTCGACCACCAGATCGAGGTCATCGTCCGTCGGACCCAGTTCCGGCTGAAGAAGGCCGAGGCCGACGCGCACATCCTCCGCGGCTACCTCAAGGCGCTCGACGCCCTCGACGAGGTCATCGCGCTCATCCGCCGCTCGCCCACCGTCGAGGAGGCGCGGGGCGGCCTGATGGAGCTGCTCGACGTCGACGAGATCCAGGCCTCGGCCATCCTCNNNTCGAGCGCGAGATCGCCGACTACAAGGACATCCTCGCCAAGCCCGAGCGCCAGCGCAGCATCGTCAGCGACGAGCTGCAGGAGATCACCGACAAGTACGGCGACGACCGCCGCACCGAGATCATGTTCGGCTTCGACGGCGACATGAGCGTCGAGGACCTCATCCCCGAGGAGGAGATGGTCGTCACCATCACCCGCGGCGGGTACGTCAAGCGCACCCGCAGCGACAACTACCGCAGCCAGCACCGCGGCGGCAAGGGAGTCCGCGGCGCCCAGCTCCGCGCCGACGACGTCGTCGACCACTTCTTCGTGACGACGACGCACCACTGGCTGCTCTTCCTCACGAACAAGGGCCGCGTCTACCGCGCCAAGACCTACGAGCTGCAGGAGGCCGGGCGCGACGCCAAGGGCCAGCACGTGGCGAACCTGCTCGCGATGCAGCCCGACGAGTCCATCTCGCAGGTGCTCGACATCCGCGACTACGAGGTGGCGCAGTACCTCGTGCTCGCCACGCGGGAGGGCCTGATCAAGAAGACGGCGCTCACCGAGTACGACACGAACCGCACCGGCGGCATCATCGCGATCAACCTGCGCGACGACGACGAGCTCGTCTCGGCGCTGCTCGTCGACGAGAGCGACGACCTGCTGCTGGTGTCCCGTCACGGCATGTCGCTGCGCTTCACCGCCACCAACGACTCCCTCCGTCCGATGGGGCGCTCGACCTCGGGCGTGAAGGGCATGACCTTCCGCGAGGGCGACACCCTCCTGTCGGCGTCGGTCGCCGACGACACGGGCTACGTGTTCGTCGTCACCGAGGGCGGCTACGCGAAGCGCACCGCCGCCGACCAGTACCGCGTGCAGAACCGCGGCGGCCTCGGCATCAAGGTCGCCAAGCTGGCGGAGGCGCGGGGCGACCTCGCCGGCGCCCTCATCGTCGGCGAGGACGACGAGGTGCTCGTCGTGCTCTCGAGCGGCAAGGTGGTACGGTCTGCCGTGGCCGAGGTGCCGGCCAAGGGCCGTGACACCATGGGCGTGGTGTTCGCGCGCTTCGCCGCTGATGACCGCATCATCGCCGTGGCACGCAACACTGAACGGAATCTCGTGGCACAGTCCGACGAGGCCGTCATCGACGCGGTCGGTGACAACGAAGCTGTGCCCGCCGTGAGCCCCGGCGACGTGATCGACACCGTCGAGAACGCTCCGGAGCCCGCCGTCGAGCCCGCTGACGACAGCACGGAAGAGGAACCGATCAATGAGTAGCGTCGCTGACAGACTCCAGAGCAAGGCCAAGAAGCCCTCGGGCACCAAGCAGGTCCGACTCAAGCTCGTCTACATCGACTTCTGGTCGGTCGTGAAGCTGTCGTTCCTCATCGCGGTGGCCCTCGGCATCATCACGATCGTCGCGACGTTCCTGATCTGGCTGATCCTCAACCAGACCGGGATCTTCAACGACCTCGACACCCTGCTGCGCGACATCCTCGGCGACCAGAACTTCTCCATCCAGGACACGTTCTCGATCGCCCAGATCATGCTCTTCAGCATCGTCGTCGCCGTCCTCAACGTCGTCGTCGGCACCGTCATCGGCGCCATCGTCGCCGTGCTGTACAACCTGAGCGTCCGCGTCACCGGCGGCCTGCTCGTGGGCTTCACGAACAACTGAATCGGCTCACGGGCCGAGCAGACGCTCGATTCGTGAACTCCGTCGTCGTGCTGTAGGCTTTACGACGGTCCGGGGGCTATAGCTCAGGCGGTTAGAGCGCTTCGCTGATAACGAAGAGGTCACAGGTTCAAGTCCTGTTAGCCCCACTCCCGTGAGAACCACCGACGGGTTCCCCGGCGCGGTTCACTCCGCCGAACGGGGCCTTAGCTCAGTTGGTAGAGCGCCTGCTTTGCAAGCAGGATGTCAGGAGTTCGATTCTCCTAGGCTCCACGAAAAATGGGTTTTTCCCTGCTCGTTCCCCTTCGGGGAACTCGCGGGGATTTTTCGTTCGTGCTTGTTGGCTGCGCCGCCGCTCCTGCGGCGCAGCACCGTGCGGGGCCAGCTCCCGAAGGGGGAGGCGCAACGTCGCTTCGCTCGTTGCGGGGGACGTCGCTTCGCTCGTCGCCGCGGGTGACGACGCTTCGCTCGTCACCTGCCGGGGGACGTCGCTTCGCTCGTCATCTGACGGGCGGCGTCGCTTCGCTCGTCGGGGGTGGACGTGCAAGAGGGCCCGCATCGGGGGATGCGGGCCCTCTCGGGGGTGGTGCGGGGTGCTGGGGCGGCTAGGCCTTGGTGTCGGCGTCGTCGTCGGCGACCCAGAGCTCGTCGTCGGCACGGAGGGTCTGCACGGCGGCGAAGACGATCCCGCCGAGGGCGACCACGCCGAGACCGATCAGCAGCACGCCCCCGACGCCGGGGCCCGACTTCTTCTTCGAGGGCACGTACTTGGCCGCGACCTTCGAACCCTGCTTCTTGGCGTTCTTGACGGCCTTCTTCACCTTGGGGTCGTTGACCAGGTCGAGGCCCGAGAGGTAGGAGGCGACGGCCGGGTACACGTCGTGCTTCCAGCGGTCCTGCGCGACGGCCGCGGCGTGCGAGCTCGCGGCGAGGCCGGAGGAGACGGCCGGGCGGACGTTCGCGTCGACGGCGCCCTTGACGCGCGGCACGACGGTCTTGTTCGCGTACTTCACGCCGTGGTCACGGGCGTCACCGATGACCTTGCCGGCGTGGCCGAGGACCTCACGCTGCTCCGACCACACGTCGACCGCGTGCTTCTTGAACTTCTTCAGTTCTTTCTTCTGCTTGCGTGACAGGGCCACAGTGTTCCTCCAACGACTAGTAGGCAACGGGTGAGTACGATGCTGGCCTCCCATCCTGGCACGAGGCATCCTGGCAGGTAACACCGCGATCGCTGGGCACCTGCTGGGGGGTCCGGGCCCTGTGGGAGAATGGCGCTCATGTCCACGCACACTGCTGTCGCCACCCTCACGACCAACCTCGGCACGATCAAGGTCGACCTCTTCGGCGACCACGCCCCCAAGACCGTCGCCAACTTCGTCGGCCTCGCCACCGGAACGATCGAGTGGACCCACCCCGCCACGGGCAAGGTCAGCACCGACAAGCTCTACGACGGCGTCGTCTTCCACCGCATCATCAAGGACTTCATGCTCCAGGGCGGCGACCCGCTCGGCCAGGGCGTCGGCGGCCCCGGCTACCAGTTCGACGACGAGATCCACCCCGAGCTGAACTTCAACGCCCCCTACGTCCTCGCCATGGCCAACGCCGGCACCCGCGGCGGCAAGGGCACCAACGGCTCGCAGTTCTTCATCACCACGGTGCCCACCCCCTGGCTGCAGGGCAAGCACACCATCTTCGGCGTCGTCTCCGACGACGAGTCGAAGAAGGTCGTCGACGCGATCGAGGCCGTCAAGACCGACGCCCGCGACAAGCCGATCGACGACGTCGTGCTCGAGAGCGTCACCATCGACGAGGTCTAGGTGACCGACGCTCCCCGGAACGCCGCGAACTACTGCTACCGCCACCCCGACCGGCAGAGCTTCGTGCTCTGCCAGCGGTGCGGGCGCACGATCTGCGGCGAGTGCCAGACCCCGGCCGCGGTCGGCGTGCACTGCCCCGAGTGCGTGCGTGAGGCGCGCGGTTCCGCGCCGCGCGTGAAGCCGGCCGTCGTGACCCGCTTCCGCGGAGCCGCCGCGGCGGGGAAGCCCGTCGTGACGTACAGCATCATGGCCGTCACCGCGGTCGTCTTCCTGCTGCAGCTGCTCACGGGGGTCGGCAACGGCGTCGTGACGCAGGCGCTCGTCTTCTACGCGCCGGTCGAGATCCAGCAGCCCTGGCGCATGGTCACGACGATGTTCGTCCACGGCAGCTTCTGGCACATCCTCTTCAACATGTACTCCCTGTACATCTTCGGAGCGGAGCTCGAACGCCAGCTCGGTCGGGCCCGGTACGCGGCGCTGTACTTCATCGCCGGCATCGGCGGGTCGGCGGCGGTCGCGGTCCTGGCACCGTCCTCGGTGGTGCTGGGCGCCTCCGGTGCGGTGTTCGGCCTCATGGCCGCGTTCTTCGTGATCGCCCGCAGCCTCGGCAGCCGCAGCATCCAGCTGCTGGTGCTCGTGGCGATCAACCTCGCCCTCGGCTTCATCCTGCCGAGCGTCGCCTGGCAGGCCCACGTCGGTGGCCTGATCGCCGGAGGCGCGGTGGCGTTCCTGTACTCCAAGACACGTCACCGGTCGAAGCGCGCCCTGCAGACCGGCGTGCTCGTCGCCCTCGGCGTCGCGGTGGTCGCGATCACCCTGCTCAGGTCGGCGCAGCTGATCGGTCTGCTCTGAGCGTCGAGCGCCGTCCGGGCTCGAACACCTGAACGACAGAAGAGGCGGCTCCCCTGTGGGGAGCCGCCTCTTCTCGGTTCTGGCCGGGCAGTGTGACCGGGATTTTCTCCTCAGTCTTCTCCACAGGGAGTTATCCACAGGCTTATTAACACTGGGGAGAACTACGCGGGGGTAGTTCCGAAGACCCGTTCGAGCAGGCCGTGACGCGGAGAGCCCGCGTCAGCGCCAGCGGGTGGTCATGAGGAAGCCGACGAACATGATGCCGAAGCCGATCAGGATGTTCCACGAGCCGAGCGACTGCACGGGCAGCGTGCTCTGGCTGACGTAGAACACCACGATCCAGGCCAGGCCGACGAGCATGAAGCCGAACATGACCGGCTTGAACCAGACCGGGTTCGGCGCCTCGGCGGAGGTCTGAGCCTCGCCGGAGCGGGCCTCGCGGGCGCGGGCGGGCTTCGTCGTGCGGTTCTTGTCAGTGGCCATGGCGCACATACTAGCGTCCCGGGTGCTGGGGGAGCCCTGGTCCCTCCCCAGGTGAACGCCGTGTGACGGCCGCTTTCCCGCACGGGTCCAGCACGTAGGATCGAGCCATGGATGACGACTCCCGCCGGTCCCGTGGCCGACGCCGTGCCGCCGCGGCGAAGCCGCCACGGCCTCGCCGGCCCCGACGGCGCGTCTCGGTCGTGGGGGTCTTCGGCGAGCTGCTGATCACGGCGGGCGTCCTCGTGCTGCTGTTCATCGCGTGGCAGCAGTGGTTCAACGACCTCGTCGTCGCCGACGAGCACCGTGACCAGGCGTCGCAGCTCAGCGAGCAGTTCGAGCAGCAGGCCAGCGCGGCGCCCACGGAGGTGCCCGAGGGCGCCGACCCACCGGTGACGGCCGCGCCGGCCGAGGCGCAGACCTTCGCGAACTTCTACGTGCCCCGCTTCGGCGCCGACTACGCCGTGCCCATCGCCGGCGGCACGAGCACGGTGCGCACGCTCAACAAGATCGGCATCGGCCACTACGACGAGACGCAGATGCCGGGTCAGGTCGGCAACTTCGGCATCGCGGCGCACCGCACGACGTACGGGGCGCCGTTCAACAAGATCGCCGACCTGCAGCCCGGCGACAAGATCTACGTGCAGACGCAGGACGGCTGGTACACGTACACCTTCCGCAACCTGCAGTACGTGCCGGCGACCCAGGTCTCCGTGCTGCAGCCGGTGCCCGACGCACCCGACGTGAGCGCCGCCTCCGGCGAGCGTCTCATCACGCTGACCAGCTGCAACCCGATGTTCACGGCGCAGGAGCGCATCGTGGCGTACGGGGTCTACGATTCGTGGTCGCCCCTCACCGAGGTGCCGGCCGAGCTGGCCGCGGCCGGAGTGGGAGCCTGACGATGTACTCGAGCCTCTGGCGCGTCCTGCCCGGCCCCTGGTGGGTGCGGCTGTTCCTCGTCCTCGTGCTGCTCGCAGCCGCCCTGTACGCCCTCGTCGAGTGGGTCTTCCCGTTCGTCAACGAGATCATCCCCGCCCCCGACGTCACCGTGGAGACCCCGTGACCCGAGTACTCGTCGTCGACAACTACGACAGCTTCGTCTACACGCTGAACGGCTACCTGCAGCAGCTCGGCGCCGAGACCGACGTCGTGCGCAACGACGCCTTCGCCGCCGCCGACGTCGCGGCGCGCATCGCCGACTACGACGCCGTCCTGCTGTCGCCGGGCCCGGGCACGCCGGCCGCGGCCGGCGTCTCGATCGACGTCGTGCACGCGGCGCTCGAGGCCGACCTGCCCCTGCTCGGCGTGTGCCTCGGCCACCAGGCGATCGCCGAGGCGATGGGCGCGACCGTCACCCACGCCGAGGAGCTCATGCACGGCAAGACGTCGCAGGTCAGCCACGACGCGAGCGTGATCTACGACGGCGTGCCGCAGCCCTTCACGGCCACCCGGTACCACTCGCTGGCGGTCGTCGACGAGACCGTGCCGACCGACCTCGAGGTGACCTCGCGGACGGACGGCGGGGTGATCATGGGCCTGCAGCACCGGTCGGCGCCCGTCTACGGCGTGCAGTTCCACCCGGAGTCGGTACTCACCCAGGGCGGTTACCGGATGATCGGCAACTGGCTCGGAGTCGCGGGCCTGCCGGAGGCGGCGGTCACCGCCCGAGGGCTCGACCCGTTGACGGGTCGCCGCTGACCGGACGGCGCACCGGGCGCATGAACGCGTCCCGGGCCGCCGGGGCTACTCGGCGCTGCAGATGCCCAGCTGGATCGTCGAGCCCTGCGGCTGGTCGCCCGGCGGCAGGGACTGCGTCGACACGCTCTGGCCGGAGCAGCCGGCGTCGGGGTAGGTGCCGACCACGAGGCCCAGCTCGTCGCCCAGGACGCTCATCGCCGCCGTCACCGACTGACGCGTGACGTCGGGCACCTGCACCAGGCCGTTCGAGACGACGAGGTCGACCGTCGTGCCCTCGGCCACCTGCTCGGCCTCGGCGGGGTCGGCCTCGAGCACGCCCCCCGCGGGGACGTCGGTCGAGTAGTCGGTCGTCTGCGTGCCCTGGGTGAGCCCGGCGCCGGTGACGGCCGCCCAGGCGGCCGCGACGTCGAGCCCCTTCAGGGCCGGGACGGCGACCATGGTCGGCCCCGAGGAGACCTGCAGGGTCACCTCGGTCTCCTCCGGCACCTCCGTGGTGCCCTCGGCCGGGGAGGCGCCGATCACCTCGTCGACCGGGACGGAGTCGCTGGGCACGTCGGCGCGGACGGCCACCAGCCCGACGTCCTCCAGGGCCGCCGCGGCGTCGTCGTAGCTCATGCCCACGACGGCGGGCACGGTCGAGCCCGTGGCCGTCGCGATCTCGGGGGGCTTGATGTTGGCGACCCAGAAGACGACGGCGAGCACGACGATGGCGACGAGCACGATGCCGGCCCAGATCCACGCGACCGGCGGTCGCGTCTGCGTGCGCTGCGGCCGGTCGTTGTCGTCGGAGGAGAGCTCCTTCAGGGCCGCGTCGCTGCCGACCGCGGACAGCGCGTCGACGCCGAACATGGTCGCGTTAGCGTCGTGCACGGGCTGCCGCCGCGCCGGGGCGCGCCCCGCGGCGGCCGCGGCGACGTCGTCCCGGAACTCGGCCGCGGTCTGGAACCGCTCGAAGCGGTCCTTCGCCAAGGCGCGGAGCACGACGGCGTCGAGGCCCGGCGAGACCGCCGGGGCGATCGTGCTCGGCGGGACGGGAGCCTCGCTGACGTGCTGGTAGGCGACAGCGACCGGTGACGAGCCCCGGAACGGCGGCCGGCCGGTGAGCAGCTCGAAGAGCATGACGCCGGTCGAGTAGAGGTCGGAGCGGGCGTCGACGGTCTCGCCGCGCGCCTGCTCGGGGCTGAAGTACTGGGCGGTGCCGAGGATCGCCGTCGTCTGTGCGACGGTCGCGGCGGAGTCGGAGATGGCCCGGGCGATGCCGAAGTCCATCACCTTCACCTGGCCCGCGTGGGTGACCATGACGTTGCCGGGCTTGATGTCGCGGTGCACGATGCCGGCGCGGTGCGAGTACTCGAGGGCGGTGAGCACGCCCTCCGTGAGGCGGGCTGCCTCTCCAGGCTCGAGCGGGCCCTCGGCGACGATGTCCTTGAGGAGGCGGCCCTCGACGTACTCCATGATGATGAAGGGCACCTGCACCTCCTGGCCGCGCGCGTCGCGGGCGGACTCCTCGCCGGCGTCGAAGACGCGGACGATGGTGGGGTGGGCCATGCGGGCGGCCGCCTGGGCCTCCTGGCGGAAGCGGGTGCGGAAGGCCGGGTCGAGCGCCAGCGACGGCTTCATCAGCTTGATCGCGACCTTGCGCCCCAGCCGGGCGTCGGTGCCGACGTGGACGTCGGCCATCCCGCCCCGACCGATGAGATCGCCGATCTGATACCGGTTGGCGAGGAGGTGGATTCCCTCTCTCACGCCTTCAACCACGCCCTGCACTCCCGTCGCGACCGCAGGTCGGATCAGCGGTCCTCGCAAGTGTACTTGTCGCCCCGCCCCCCATCCGGGTCGCGCGGTACGCCGGGAGGATGATTGTCAGGGCTTCGTGATGCTCCCGTGACGTGACGACGGCCGCGGCCCCGAGGGGGTCGCGGCCGTCGTGGCGGAGCGGGTGAGGGACTAGCGGCTCGGCACCGGGACCGAGGGCTCGTCCGACTCGCCGGCGCCCGGGTCGGTGGGCGTGGTGGCCGTGATCGTCACCCCAGCGGAGGCGGCGCTCTGCAGCGAGCCGCAGTTGGCGACGTAGGACACCGTGACGTTGCCGGCCGTGCTCGACTTCACCTGCACCTGCGTCACGTTGGTGCCCAGCCCGCCGCTGGTCGCACCGGCGGCGTCCGTGCCGGGCTCGGTGATCGTGTATGTGTAGCCCGTCAGCGAGTACCCCGAAGGGCAGTTCTGGTAGGGCTGCCACGAGACGGTCGCCGTCGTCGCACCGTCGGCGGGGATGCTGCTCGGGGAGGCCGTCGGAGCCGTGGGCTGCGTCGGCTGGGGCGCGGCGCGGTAGATCGAGAGCGTGATGGTGCTGCCCTTCGTCACGTTGCCGGTCGGGTTCAGGCTCGCGACGGTGCCGTCCGCCGCCGGGTCGGGTGCCGGCGTCGAGCTGTCCTGGGACAGGACGACGAGGCCCAGGTCCTCGAGCTGGGCCCGGGCGTCGTCCTCGGCCAGGCCGACGAAGTCGCTCGAGTCGACCTGGACGGTGGTGGGCGTCGCGCTCGGCGTGGGGGTCGGGGTCGTCGGCTCGGGGGTCGGCGTCGACGAGGTGACGCTCGGCGTCGGCGCGGGCTCCGGGTCGTCGCCGTTCAGGGCGAAGGCCGCGAGGGCGATCACGCCCGCGAGCACCAGGACGCCGAGGACGATGAGCGGCCAGAACCAGGGGCTGCGCTTCTTCTTCTCGTCGTCGAGCTCGTCGCCGCGGAGTGCGTCGGGGTCGGCCGAGCCGGGCACGTAGGCCCCGGTCGCGGCGGCGCCGGCGGGCGCGAAGGCGCGCGTGCTGTCGTCCTGCGCGGAGAAGAGCTGGGTGGCGGCCTCGGCGCCGGCCGCGCCGGCGGCGACGCCGATGGCCGGGACGGCGACCGTGGCTGCCGCGACGTCGCCGCGGCGGAGCGCGCGAGCGGCCTGCGCGAGGGCCGACGCGGACGCGGGGCGGTCGGCCGGCTTCTTGGCGATGCAGGAGAGCACCAGGCGACGGACGGGCTCCGGGACGGAGGCCGGGAGGTCCGGCGGCTGCTCGTTGATCTGCGCCATGGCGATGGCGACCTGCGACTCGCCCGTGAAGGGGCGACGGCCGGCGAGGGCCTCGTAGGCGACGATGCCGAGCGAGTAGATGTCGGTGCTCGGCGACGCGGGGTGGCCGCTGGCCTGCTCGGGCGACAGGTACTGGACGGTGCCCATCACCTGGCCGGTGGCCGTCAACGGCACCTGGTCGGCGATGCGGGCGATGCCGAAGTCGGTGATCTTGACGCGCCCGTCGGGCGTGACGAGCAGGTTGCCCGGCTTGATGTCGCGGTGCACGAGGCCCGCCGCGTGGGCGGCCTGGAGGGCCGAGGCGGTCTGCGCGACGATGTCGAGCACCTTGTCGGTGGGGAGCACGCGGTCGCGCTCGAGCACCGTCGACATGGCCTCGCCGGGCACGAGCTCCATCACGAGGTAGGCGCTGCCCTCCTCCTCGCCGTAGTCGAAGACGTTCGCGATGCCCTCGTGGTTGACGAGGGCCGCGTGCCGCGCCTCGGCCCGGAAGCGCTCGAGGAACCCGGGGTCGCCCAGGTACTCGTCCTTCAGGATCTTGATCGCGACCGTGCGGCCGATGACGAGGTCGGTGGCTTCCCAGACCTCGCCCATGCCGCCGATGGCGACGCGGGTCGACAACTGGTATCGCCCACCGAAGGTGATTCCGCCGGAAGGTCTCATCTGTTCAGCACCGCCTCTAGTACTTTCTTCGCGATTGGTGACGCGACACTGTTGCCGAAGGCCGACTGGCCCTGTCCTCCGCCGTTCTCGACGACGACGGCCACCGCGACCTGGGGGTCGACCGCGGGGGCGAAGCCGGTGAACCAGAGCGTGTAGGGGTCGCCCGGGCCGTTCTCCGCCGTGCCGGTCTTGCCGGCCACGTCGACGCCACTGATTCTCGCATTGCTGGCGGCGCCGTCGGCGACGTCCTGCACCATCATGTCGGTCATCGTGGACGCGGTGTCGGCGCTGATCGGCTTGCCGTACTCGGTCGGCGAGAAGTCCCGCACCGGGCTCAGGTCGGGGTTCAGGACGCTCTCGACGAGGGTGGGGTCCATCTGCGTGCCGCCGTTGGCGATCGCCGCCGAGACCATGGCCATCTGGAGCGGCGTGACGCGGTCCGAGCCCTGACCGAACGACTGGAGCATGAGCGAGGCGTCGCTGATGGGGTCGCCGTCCTCGTCGGTGATCGGGAACTGGCTCGGGGTCACGGCCTGCGGGATCGCGATCGAGTCGTCGCCGAAGCCGAACGCCTCCGCCTGCTCCTGCAGGGCGTCGGCGCCGAGCTGCTGGCCGAGCTGCGCCATCGGGATGTTGCACGAGAGGCGCAGGGCCGTCGCCAGCGTGGCGGTCTCGCCGCCGCCGCAGCTGCCGCCCTCGGCGTTGTTGATGTTCGTCGAGGTGCCGGGCAGGGTCAGCGTGGCCGGGTTGGGGAACTCGCTGTCGGGCGTGTAGTCGCCGCTCTCCAGCGCCGCCGCGGTCGTGACCAGCTTGAAGGTCGACCCGGGGGCGTAGAGGTCGCCCTGGATGGCCCGGTTCTGCAGCGGGTCGCCCGGGTCGGCCACGAGCTGGTCGTAGGAGGCCTTGACGGCGTCGCGGTCGTGGCTGGCGAGGAGGTTCGGGTCGTAGCTCTCCTTCGACACCATCGCGAGGATCGCGCCGGTCGAGGGGTCGACGGCGACGACCGCGCCCGAGTTGTCGCCCAGGGCGTCGTACGCGGCCTGCTGCACGGCCGGGTCGATCGTGAGGTTGACCGTGGCGCCCTCAGGGTCCTGCCCGGTGAGCACGGAGTTGACCTGATCGAAGAACTGGGCGTTCGCGTTGCCGGTGAGGTAGTCGTTCATGGAGTCCTCGATGCCCCGCGACCCCTGGCCCAGCGTGTAGTAGCCGGTGACGGGGGCGTAGAGCTCGGCCGACGGGTAGGTGCGCTGGAACTCGTACACGTCGTCGACGGGCACGGACTGCGCGACCGGCTGGCCGTCCACGAGGATCGGCCCGCGCTGCGCCGAGTAGCTCGCGAGCAGCGTGCGGTAGTTGCGGCTGTCCGCCCGCAGCGAGTCGGCCTGGAAGGCCGTGATGTACGTGCTCGAGACGAGCAGTGCGACGAACATCGCCAGCACGACGAAGCTCACGCGTCTCAGTTCCTTGTTCATCAGCCGACCACCAGCCTCGGTTGGGAGCGCACCGAATCGGACAGGCGCAGCAGCAGGGCCACGATGATCCAGTTCGCCACGAGCGACGACCCGCCCGCCGCGAGGAAGGGCGCGGTGAGGCCGGTCAGGGGGATGACGCGGGTGACGCCGCCGAGGACGACGAAGACCTGCAGGGCGATGACGAACGAGACGCCGACGCCGAGCATGCGGCCGAAGTCGTCCTGGCCGACGAAGCCGATGCGGAAGCCCCGCGACACCAGCAGCATGTAGAGCGCGAGGATCGCGAAGATGCCGGCGAGCCCGAGCTCCTCGCCGAGGGCCGCGAAGATGTAGTCGCTCTCGGCCAGCGGGGTCGTCTGCGGGCGGCCCTGGCCGAGGCCGGTGCCGAGCAGGCCGCCGTTCGCGAAGCCGAACAGACCGGTCACCAGCTGGAACGACCCACCGTCGGCGTTGTACTCGACCGGGTCGAACGGGTTGAGCCAGGCGGCGAAGCGCCCCTGCACGTAGCCGAGGAAGGTGCTGGCGACGAGGGCCCCGCCGAGGAAGAGCGTGAGGCCGAGCACGATCCAGCTGGCGCGCCCCGTGCCGATGTAGATCATCACGAGGAACAGGCCGAAGTAGAGCAGCGAGGTGCCGAGGTCGCGCTGGAAGATCAGCACGCCCATCGCCACGAGCCAGACGATGAGGATCGGGCCGAGGTCGCGGGCACGGGGGAACCGCATGCCGAGGATCTTCGGGCCCATCAGCGAGAGGTTGTCGCGCGCGGTCACGAGGTAGCCGGCGAAGAAGACGGCGAGCGTGATCTTCGCGATCTCGCCGGGCTGGAACGAGAAGGGCCCGAGGTCGATCCAGACGCGGGCGTTGAGGCCCTCACGGCCGATGCCCGGCACCAGCGGCAGCAGCAGCAGCACGATCGAGACGAACATCGCGATGTAGCGGTACCGCGACAGCACGCGGTAGTTGCGGATGACGAGCAGCGCCACCAGGGCGATCGCCATCGCCATGGCCGTCCAGGCGATCTGCTTGATGCCGAGGGCGTCCCACCCGGCGACGCCGCGGGCCAGGTCGAGGCGGTAGATCTCGGCGATGCCGATGCCGTTGAGCGTGAGCGCGATCGGCATGATGAACGGGTCGGCCTCGCGGGCGACGACGCGCAGCACGAGGTGGAAGACCAGGGCCAGGCCGAGGATGCTCGAGCCCGACACGAGGACGCTCGGGTCGATCGCCCCCGTGGCCCCCAGCTGGACCAGCACGATCGCGCCGGCGCAGATGCCCGCCGCGGCGACGAGCATCAGCAGCTCGAGGTTGCGGAGCCGGGCCGGCTGACGCAGGCGGATGGTGATGGCCTGCGTGAAGTTCTCCGGGGGAGCGGAGGCGGCGGACGACGTGACGGGCCCGCGGGAGCCTCCCGCGCCTCCTCGGGACTGGCCGATCAGCTCGGTCGACGCGTCGTCACTCGGCCGCATCGGTCAGCCTCTCGACGATGGCGCGCGCGTCGCTGAGCGAGTCGGCGTTGATCGTGTCGCGCACGGTCAGCTGCGTGTAGTTGGGCAGGTCGTCGACCTGCACGGGGGTCTCTTCGTAGACCTCGCTGAGGCTGATCGGGCCGAGGGTCTGCTGCACGCCCTTGTAGATGACGACGGTGCCCTCGCGCTCGCCCACGTAGTAGTGGTCCTGGGTCCACTGGTAGGCCAGCACGAGGCCGGCGGCCAGGGCCCCGACCGCGACGACGAGGGCGACCAGCCAGGTGACGCGACGACGGCGACGACGACGACGGTCCTCGGCGATGAGCTCGGCGAGGTACTCGTCGCTCTCGGGCTCGAAGTGGCTGTCCTCCGGCGTGGTCGCGACCTTGAGCGGGTGAAGCAGGATGCTGGGCAGGCGCAGCGACTTGCGCCCGGCCTCGCCCTCGAAGGTGAGGGGCTCGGAGGCCGAGCCGACCGTGACGGCGGGCTCCACCGAGGAGTCGCCCGACTCGTCGACGTCGACGACGACGACGGTGACGTTGTCGGGGGCGCCGTGGTCGAGCGTCTCCTTCACCAGGCGACGGCAGGTCTGCTCGGGGTCGAGGCCCGCCGCGAGGGCCTTCTTGATGCGGTCCTCCGCCAGGTAGCTGCTGAGGCCGTCGGAGCAGATCAGCCAGCGGTCGCCCGGCAGCGTGCCGAGGGTCGCGGTGTCGATCTCGGGCGCCGCGTCGACGTCGCCGAGCACGCGCATCAGCACGCTCCTGCGGGGGTGGACCGCCGCCTCCTCGGCCGTGATCCGGCCGCTGTCGACGAGGCGCTGCACGAACGTGTGGTCGGCGGTGATCTGGCTGAGCTCGCCCTCGCGCCACAGGTAGATGCGCGAGTCGCCGATGTGCGCGACGGTCATGCTGTCGCCGACGCGCAGCAGCGCGCTGACGGTCGTGCCCATGCCGGTGAGCTCCTGGTGCTCGAAGACCGTCTCGGCGAGCAGCTGGTTCGCGGCGATCAGCGACGACTGCAGCGCGAACTCGGCGTCGCCGGGCGAGGTGTACTGCTTGTCGGTCTCGCGGATGCGGCGGATCGCGATCGCCGAGGCGACGTCGCCCCCCGCGTGCCCGCCCATGCCGTCGGCGACGACGAACAGCTGTGTGCCGGCGTAGCCGCTGTCCTGGTTGTTGGACCGGATCTTGCCCACGTGGGACAGAGCGGCGCTCTTGGGGTGCGTCACGGGCGCTACCGTCGCAGCTCGAAGCTCGTCTGCCCGATCGTCACGGTGGCGCCGACCGGCACCGGTGTGGGAACGGTCACTCGCTCGCCCGCGAGGAAGGTGCCGTTCGTGCTGTCGAGGTCCTGCACGACCCAGCGGCCGTTCCAGAGCATCAGACGGGCGTGGTGCGTGGAGGTGTAGTCGTCGCGGATCACGAGGTTGCTCTCCTGCGAGCGACCGATCGTGAGCGGGCCGTCGCCGAGCGGCATCTCGAGGCCGGCCTTGGCGCCCTTCGTGATCACCAGGCGGGACGCGGGGCCGTCACCGGCGGGGGCGGGCCGACCCGCGCCTCCTGCAGGGGCCGGCGTCACCGGTGCTCGCGGAGCCGCGGGTGCCGGAGGCGCGGTGGCGGTCGACTGCGCCTGCCCCGACCCGCCGTCGGTGGGCAGCTTGCGCGCCCGCTGGCCGAAGAGGTCGGAGCGGAGCGCGAACACGATGGCGAAGACGAAGAGCCACAGCACGGCCAGGAAGCCGAACCGGAGGGCGAGGAGGGTGAGCTCGCTGGTCATCGACGGGCCTCCCGGGAGTCGGGCCCGGCGAAGGGGTCGGGCGTCGAGGACAGGGGGAGCACGCGGAACACGATACGCGTACGACCGATCTCGATCGTGGAGTCGGGCAGCAGGGGCGACTTCTTGAGCGGTGCGCCGTTGAGCTTCGAGCCGTTCGTCGACCCCAGGTCGCGGACCTGCGCGTGCTGGCCGTCCCACAGGACCTCGACGTGCTGACGGCTCGTGCCGGTGTCGCTCACCGTGATGTCGGCGTCGCTGCCCCGGCCGATGACGGTGCGCTGGCCGACCAGCGGGTGGCGCACCCCGTCGATCTCGACGAACGGACGCCACTTGACCTCGCCGCGGACGGTGCCCGACTCGATCGACATGATGCCGACGCTGAGCGAGTCGTCCTCCTGCAGCCGCACGCTGAGCGGGCCGGCGAAGGCGTAGCCCTGAGCGGTCGCGTGGCGCTGGGTCAGCTGCGTGAGCTCGTCGATCAGAGTCGGGCCGATGGCCGACATCTTCGCGTGGTCGGTCGCCGACAGCCGGACGACGAGGTCGTTGGGCACCAGGATCCGGTCGCGCGAGACGACGGCGGCCTTCGTGTCGAGCTCACGACGCAGGGCGTTCGTGATCTCCAGCGGCTGGACGCCCGAACGGAACGTCTTGGCGAAGGCACCGTTGACGGCGCGCTCCAGCCCACGTTCGAAGTTGTCGAGCAGTCCCATGCGTCTCCAGGTCGGGGGTCACTGGTCGCCCGATCTTAGCCGGGTCGCGTGCGAGGTCGGTGTCGGCCAGCCTGGGGACGCTCATCCGGGCCCCTCCACCGTGCTAGAGTTGCTGAGTTCGCGCGAGTGGCGGAATTGGCAGACGCGCTGGCTTCAGGTGCCAGTGCTCGAAAGGGCGTGGGGGTTCAAGTCCCCCCTCGCGCACGAACGAGAAAGACCCTCCTCTGGAGGGTCTTTTTCTCGTTCTCAGTGCTTGTCGGCTGCGCCGCCGCCCCTGCGGCGCAGGGGCAGAATGGCTCACCCTCTGGGTGAGCCGTTCTGCGGTGACGCGGGCGGGCGGGTTCGACGGGGTCGGGCGTCCGTGACGGCCCGGACGCGTCGAACTCGCCCGTTGTGGGGCTAGATGCCGTCGACCGCGGCCTTGGCGCGCTGCATCGCGGTCTGGGCGGACTCGTCGTTCGACTGCAGGGAGGTGCGCAGCGTGTTGATGATGGTGCGCACCTCGGTGGCGACGCGGTTCCAGCGTTGCTCCTTGCCCGCGTACTCCTCGCTGGAGCCGTCGGCCTGGTAGTCCGCCATGGCGGTCTTCACGTCGGCGAGCACCGCACGGCCCGCGCCGAGGAGTCGCTGCAGAACGAGTTCGGCCGTCGGTCGCTCGTGGTCATCCCGCGCGACCCGGCGCTCGCCGCGGGCGGCCGTGTACCGCTGAACCGCGTGACGGGCGAGTCGCGGCACGCCCAGGACACGCTGGCGTCGTACCTCCGCGAGCGTCTGACGAGCCACGGGGGAGGCGCGGGCTGAGCGGCCGGGACCGCCGGCCCCGGGCGCGGCGCGCTCCCGGAGGCACGCTCCAGATCCGCTGATCCACTCCGGAGTGGATCAGCGGTGCGGGCGGGTCCTTCCTCCCGCCTGCCGTTGTCCGGCCCTCGCCCCGCTCCTCAGCCCAGGGTGACCGGCTCGATCAGCTGCGGGCCGGTGTTGCGCACCGAGTTGGCGTCGCGGCTGACCGGGTGGTGGGTCAGGTCGTGGGCGAGCTCGTGCGAGTCGCGGTCGAGCAACTCGAGCAGCTCGGCCGTGCCGAGGTGGTCGCCGAGCCAGTCGTCGTACGAGTCGGGCGCGAGGCAGGCCGGCATGCGGTCATGCACCTCGCCGGGCGCCACGTGCGCGTCGCGCGTGATGATCGACATCGACAGCACCCACTTGTCGGGGTCGTCGTCGGCTTTCGAGGGGTCGGGCCACGCGCTCATCACCCCTGCCATCGCGAGGGCCGCCTCCGGCTGGTGGACGAAGTGCGGCTGCTTGCCCGTCTCCGTCACCACCCACTCGTAGTAGCCCAGCGCCGGCACGATGCAGCGCGCCTGCGCGAACGGCCGCCGGAACATGCCGTTCGTCGCCACCGTCTCGATCCGCGCGTTGATCGGCTGCGGCCTCTTCTTGAGGTCGGGGTACCACGACGGCGTCAGGCCCCACCGCGCCCGGGGCAGCTCGCGCTCCCCGTGCCGCTGCCGCACCACCGGCACCGCGGTCGTCGGCGCGACGTTGAAGTCGTCGGGCAGGTCGGGCAGCCCGGCCAGCAGGTCGGGCAACAGCTCGGAGGTCGCCCGGGAGACGACGTAGCGACCGCACATCGCCCCAGTCTCCGCCTCCGTGCCCCACCGCGCCAGGGGTCGGCCCGACCCGGGCCCGGTGCTCGCGCCCGGACCCCCGCGGTGGAACACTGGCGGCATGGAGAGCACCGAGCGCAGCATCCGCGGCTACGTCGTCGTCGGGGTCGTGCCGTCGACCGCCGAGCGGGTCGTCGCGACCGCCGTCGACCTCGCGGCGCGGTTCGGCACCGGCCTCGCCTGCGTCAGCGTGGAGCCCGACCGGATGGCGTTCGCCGAGGGCATCGACGGCACCGTCCTCTCCTACCCGCTCGACCCCCAGAGCTGGGCCGCCGAGCTCGAGTTCGACCCGGCGCTGGAGGCGCGGCTGCGGCCGATCGCGGAGGCCCGCGGGGTCGACCTGGTCGCCACCTGCCTCACCGGCGAGCCGGCCCACGTGCTCGGCGCGCTCGCCGACCGCGTCGACGCCCCGCTCGTGGTCGTCGGCAGCCGCGAGGCGGGCCTCCGCGGCAGCGTCCGCGAGTTCTTCGCCGGGTCGGTCGCGCTCCACCTCAGCCACCGCCAGCACCGGCCGGTCGTGGTCGTCCCGCTCGCCCCGGTCGCGCGCTCCGAGGCGCTGCCGTGGGACGACGACCTGTGACGCCGCCGACCCCGCCCGTCAGCCCGTCGACCCCGCCGCGCGACCCGTCGACCCCGCCGCCCAGCCCGTCGACCCCGCTCCGTCGGCGCCTCCCGCTGGTGCTGCTCGTCGTCGCGGGCGGGGCCGTGGGCACGGCGCTGCGGGTCCTCGTGACGATGGCCGTGCCTCCCGCGGGCTCGTTCGACACCGCGATCTTCGCGATCAACGTCGTCGGGGCGTTCGTGCTCGGCCTGCTGCTGGAGCGCCTGCTCCGCGGCGGGCCCGACGAGGGGCGTCGTCGCGTGCTGCGCCTCGGCCTCGGCACGGGCGTGCTCGGCGGCTTCACGACCTACAGCTCGCTCGCGACCGAGACGGCGACCCTCGGCGCCGCGGGAGACGTGCTGACCGCGTCCGTCTACGGGCTCGCGTCGGTGCTGCTCGGGGTGCTCGCGGCGGCCGCGGGGATCGCCGTCGGGGCCCGGTGGGCCCGGGGCTCCCGGTGACGCCGCTGCTGGTCGCCGTGACGGCCCTCGCCGGCGGGATCGGGGCGGGCGCGCGCTTCTGGGTCGACGGGGCGGTGGGCGACGCGCTCGCGGCTCGTCGCTCACGCCGCGCGGTCGGCGGTGCGGACGCCGCCGCCCCCGCGCCCTACCCGTGGGGCACGGCCGTGATCAACGTCAGCGGGTCGCTGCTGCTCGGGCTGCTCACGGCGCTCGCGCTCGGAGCCGTCGTCTCGCCGACCTGGCGGGCGGTGCTCGGCACCGGGCTGCTGGGCGGCTACACGACCTTCAGCACGGCGAGCGTCGACACCGTCCGCCTTCTCGCTGCGGGGAGGCGCGGTGCCGGTGCCGCCTCCGCCCTCGGCCTCCTGGTCGCCGGCGTGGCGGCCGCGGGGCTCGGGCTCTGGCTCGGGTCGCTGCTCGCCCCAGCCTGACGGGCGGACGGCGCGGGCGCTGGCGGCGGGCGTCGCCGCCGACTCGCCGCGCAGCCCGGCTCAGACGTGCGTGGAGCGCTCGTGCTCAGCGTGGTCGGCCGGCTCGAGCTGGAAGGTCGCGTGCTCGACCTCGAAGTGGGCCGCGAGGCAGCGGTCGAGCGCGTCGAGCGTCTCGTCGACCTTCATGTCGCAGAACACGTCGCGCTCGACGACCACGTGCGCCGAGAACACCGTCGCCCCGCTCGTGATCTGCCACGCGTGCACGTCGTGGGCCGAGACGACACCGGGCGTGCCCGCGATGTGGCTCCGCACGTCGTCGAGGTCGATGTCGCCCGGCGCCGAGCCGAAGAGCACCCGCACGGCCTCGCGCAGCAGCGCCCAGGCGCGCGGCACGATCATCGCCGTGATCACGAGCGAGCCGATCGAGTCGGCCTGGGCGAAGCCGGTCGTCAGCACGACGACGGAGGCGACGACGACCGCGACCGAGCCCAGCAGGTCGCCGAGCACCTCGAGGTAGGCGCCGCGCATGTTGATCGAGTGGCTCGCCCCGCCGCGGAGCACCAGCAACGCCACGACGTTGGTCGCCCCGCCGACCACGCCGACGACGAGCATCGGCACGCCGAGCACCTCGTGCGTGGCCGGGTCGAGCAGCCGACCGACCGCCGAGACGGCGACGGAGCCGGCGACCGCGAGCAGCAGCAGGCCGTTCACGAGGGCGGCGAAGACCTCGACCCGCCGGTAGCCGTAGGTCTGGCGCCCGCTCGCCGGGCGGGCGGCGACCACCGTCGCGACGAGAGCGACGACGAGGCCGATCAGGTCGGAGGCCATGTGCCCGCTGTCGGCGAGCAGGGCGAGCGAGCCGGAGAGCACGGCGCCGACCGCCTGGGCGACGAGGCCGAGGGCGACGACGGTGATCGCGAGGCGGAGGCGTCGGCCGTCGGCGGCCATGTGCCCGTGCGTGTGGTCGTGCGCCATCTCGTGCTCTCTCGTGGGGCCCGAGCCGCCGGCCCGGGCGGGGTCGTCAGCGGTCGCCGCGGACGAACCTACCCGCGCGCACCGCGCAGCACCATGCCCGCGGCCCAGTCGATGACGATTCTCGGTGTCAGGAACTGCGGGAGGCGCCACCACCGCACCCGACGGAGGGCCAGGCTGGGCGCATGACCGACACCACCGCCTCCTCGTCCTCTCCGTCCGCCGAGCCCGTCCTGCGCCGCCGCGTGGCCGTCACGGGCGCGACCGGCGCCGTCGGCGGGCGCGTCGCGCGCACGCTCGCGGCGGCCGGCGTGCCGCTGCGGCTGGTCGTGCGCGACGCCTCGCGCGCTCCCGACCTCGGCGCGGCCGACGTCGAGGTCGCCGTCGCCACGTACGGCGACCACGAGGCGTCGGTGGCGGCCCTGCGCGGGGCCGACGTGCTGTTCATGGTCTCGGCGGCGGAGGCGGTCGACCGTCTCGCCCAGCACCGGGGCTTCGTCGACGCCGCGGTCGAGGCCGGCGTGCGCCACGTGGTCTACACGTCGTTCCAGGGCGCGGGGCCCGACGCGGTCTTCACGCTCGCCCGCGACCACGCCGCGACCGAGGAGCACCTGGCGGCGTCCGGGCTCGCGACGACCGTGCTGCGCGACAGCTTCTACCTCGACGTGCTGCCCGAGTTCGCCGACGAGGCGGGGGTGCTGCGCGGCCCGGCCGGCGAGGGGCGCGTCGCGGCCGTGGCGCGGGCCGACGTCGCCGACGCGGCCGCCGCGGTGCTGCAGGCCCCGGAGGCGCACGCCGGGCAGGTCTACGAGCTGACGGGCCCCGAGGCGCTCACCCTCTCGGAGGTCGTGGCCCGGCTGAGCGCCGTGCTCGGCCGGCCGTTCACCTACCACCCCGAGACGGTCGAGGAGGCGTACGAGTCGCGGCAGCGCTGGCAGCCGGAGCCGTGGCAGGCCGACGCGTGGGTGAGCACCTACACGTCGATCGCGTCGGGGGAGGTGTCGCGCGTGACGGACGACGTGCGGACGCTCACGGGGCACGCGCCGCTGTCGATCGAGGGGCTGTTCGGGGGGCGCTGAGTCGTCGGGGCGGCTCGGGTGCCGGTGCCGGTGCGGTGCGGTGCGGTGCGGGTGCGGGTGCCGGTGCGGGTGCGGGTGCGGGTGCGGGTGCGGGTGCCGGTGCGGTGCGGGCGCGGCGGCACCGGGCGGAGCGGCTCGTCCCGGAGATGCCCGCCGAGAAGGCTGATCCACTCCGGAGTGGAGGAGCGGGAAGGTGCTCCACTCCAGAGTGGAGGAGCGTGCGGGTCCTCCACTCCGGAGTGGAGGAGCGGGACGGGGTGCGTGTCCTGACACGGGCCGTTCCACTCCGGAGTGGAACGGCCTTCCCGGCGGACACTTCCTGGCGGGCACTTCCCGCCAGGGGCCGAGCCAGGACAGGGCCTGGGGACCCGTGGGCCCGGGCGCCCGGGGCCCCGTGGCCCCGCGCCGTCGGACCCGACCGGGGCTCAGCGCACGCGACGCGACGACAGCACCCCGCTGACGCCGAGCACCACCGTCGACAGGAACACCCCGACCATCGGCAGCTGCCACCCGCCCGACACGTCGTGCAGCGCCCCGATCGCGAGCGGCCCGAGCGACGCGATCGCGTACCCGCCGCCCTGCACCAGCGCCGAGAGCCGTCGGGCGTCGTCGTCGGTCGAGGCCATCCGCACGATCACGATGAACACGATGGTGATCCCGCCGCCCTGGGCGGCGCCGCCGAAGAGCGACCAGACGAACCACATCTCCGGGGCGAAGAGCAGGCCGAGCGGCATCGCCGTCCAGCAGACCGCGATGATCGCGATGACGACCGCCGGGCGCACCCGCAGCGCGAGCAACGGCACGCCGAGCGCCCCCACGACCGCCAGGATCTGGAAGATCGACGAGCTGGCCCCCGCCGCCTCCCGCGTCAGCCCGACCTCGTCGCGCAGCAGCGTCGGCATCCAGGCCGTCAGCCCGTAGTACGCGAACGCCTGCCCCGAGAAGGCCAGCATCAGGCCCCACGTCGTCGCCCGGCGCAGCAGGGGGCGCCGGCGCTCGGCCGCGTCCCGCGCCGCCGACGCCTCGTCGACGACCGAGATGCCGCCGGTGAGCACGTCCGACGCCGACGTCGAGCCCGCACCCGGCGCGGAGGCGCGGGTCGCGTCGTCGGGGCCGGCCGCCCCGGGTGCGTCGGCGGCTTCGCCGACGCCGCCCGCGACTCCTGCCGGTCGACCGCGGCCGAAGGCGACCCGCGGCCCGACCGCGATCGACCAGACGACCGCCGCCAGCACGGCGAGCACGCCCCACGTGATCAGCGCGAGCGGCCAGCCCACGGCCGCCGCGATCGGCGCCGTCGCGAGCGACGTGATCATCGACCCGACGTTGAGCGCCGACGTGTAGATGCCCGTGACGAAGCCCACGCGCTCGGGGCTGAAGTCGCGGCGGATGATCACCGGCAGCACCACGTTGCCCACCGTGATGGCGACGCCGATCACGATCGTGCCGACGTACAGCCACGACGACGTGCCGAGGGCGCGCAGCAGCGTGCCGACGAGCACGCCGGCGAGGCCGATCGACACCGCGCGCTCCGGGCCGAGCTTCACGATCAGGCCCGAGGCCAGCGGGCTCGCCAGCGCGAAGCAGAGCACCGGGATGCTCGTCAACAGCCCCGCGACGACCGCCGAGAGCTGCAGGTCGCCGATCATCTGGTCGAGCACCGGCGCCGTGGCCACGATCGGCCCGCGGAGGTTCAGCGCGATCAGCACGATCGCGAGCGTGGTCAGCCAGATCGGCGCGGAGCGGACGGCCGCCCCGCCGACCTTCGTCACGCCGCGCCGCGCAGCGGGACGCCGAGCAGCACCGCGACGTCGGCCGGCGTCGCCGCGACCGCGACGGCCCCGGCGTGCTCGGCCTCGTCGCCGTAGCCCCAGCCCGCCATGATCGTCGGCACGCCGTGCACCGCGGCGCCCTCGACGTCGTGGTGGCGGTCGCCGATCAGCACGGGCCGCGACAGGTCGACGCCGCGCTCGCCGAGACGGCGGAGGGCCTCGGCGACGACGTCGGCCTTCGTGTTGCGGACCTCGTCGTCGGAGGCGCCCGTCACGAGGTCGAGGTACTGCAGCAGGTCGTGGGTCTCGAGGATGCGCGTGGCCGGGGTCTCCGGCTTCGAGGTCGCCGTCGAGGTCGGCAGCCCGGCCGCGTGCACGGCGGCCATGAGCTCTCGCACGCCCGGGAAGATCGGGCTGTCGAGCGCGCCGTGCGCGAGGTAGTGGGCCCGGTAGACCCTCATCGCCTCGACGAGGCGGTCGCCGGAGAGGCCCAGGCGCACCTCGAAGCTCTGCGGCAGCGGCGGGCCCACCCAGGCGAGCATCTCGGCCTGCGGGGGGACGGGCAGCCCGAGCTGCTCGATGGTGAACGCGAGGCTCGCCGTGATGGCGGGCGCGGAGTCGGCGATCGTGCCGTCGAGGTCGTAGAGGACGGCGGTGTAGGGGAGAGTCATCGCCCTCAGCTTAGGAGCGGACGGCGCCGCCGGGTCGTCAGCCGACGCGGCGCAGCGGCCAGGTCGTCGTCGCGGGCTCGAGCACGACGGCGGGCGTCGCCGACACGAGCGACGGCTCGGCCCTCGGCGTCATGCGCCCGACGGGCACGTCGACGGGCAGGTCGAGGGGCCGCGTCACCACGATCGACTCGAAGATCGGGGTCGCGTCGCGACGGGCGACGATGGCGTCGAAGATGGGCGAGGTCATGGCGGGTCCTCCTGCGGATCGGCGCCGGCCTGCCCGGTCGCCTCCCGGAATACTACGCTGATATTCACATTTCGCAACCGCGCGCGACGAGCTGTGCGCGGCCGCTCAGAACAGCCGCGAGTGCGAGTCGTCCAGCCCGCGCATGGCGTCGTAGTCGAGCAGCAGCGTCCGGATGCCCCGGTCGTGGGCGAGCGTGCGCGCCTGGGGCTTGATCTCCTGCGCCGCGAAGACGCCGGTCACCGGGGCGAGGTGCGGATCCCGGTTCATCAGCTCGAGGTACCGCGTCAGCTGCTCCACGCCGTCGATGTCCCCGCGACGCTTCAGCTCGACCGCCACCGCGCCTCCCGCGGCGTCCCGGGCGAGGATGTCGACCGGCCCGATCGCCGTCATGTACTCGCGCCGCACGAGGGTGTGGCCCTCGCCGAGCAGCTCGATCTGCTCGGCCAGGAGCTTCTGCAGGTCGGCCTCGACGCCGTCCTTCGTGAGGCCCGGGTCGACGCCCATCTCGTGGCTCGAGTCGTGGAGCACCTCGTGGATCGAGACGACGAGCACGTCGGCGGTCTTCGGCTGCGTGACCTTCCAGAGCTCGGTGACCCCCGCCTCCCTCTGGTCGTCGTCGGGCTCGACCACGCGGACGGTGCACGGCGGGCTCATCCAGTTCAGCGGCTTGTAGCTGCCGCCGTCGGAGTGCACCAGGAGGCTGCCGTCGCGCTTGACCATCAGCAGGCGGGTGGCGAGGGGCAGGTGGGCGCTGAGTCGGCCGGCGTAGTCGACCGAGCAGCGGGCAATGACGAGGCGCACCCGACGATCCTAGGTGCCCGGGGAGCCGTCGGGCTCGTGACGATCCGTCGATATCTTCTTGACAGAATGCGAGATGCGAAATACCGTCGGGGTGACCGAGGGGCCGTGCCCCGACCGACACCCGATCGAGAGGCCCCGCCGTGAGCGCGACCCTGCCCCGCCCGACCCGCCCCGCCCAGCCGCACCGCACCCGCGACTCCCACGCTCCCCGCCCGGCCGTCGACCCGGCGGGCCTGATGCTCGTCGACATCGCGACCGGCCGGTACCTCCCCGGCGACGAGATCGACGCACAGGTCGTCGCCCGCGAGCACGGGCTCCGCCCCGTCGACGTGCGCATCGCCCTCTACGACCTGCGGCGGGCCGGCCTCGTCACCGGCGTGCCGTTCAGCGGCACCCGCGTCGTCGTCTGGCACCGCCGCACGAACGAGGCGCTGATGCGTCGCCTCGGCCGCGTGCTGGCGGGCGTCGCCGCCGCGTCGCCCGTGCTCGAGGCCCTGCCCGAGCCCGCCGAGACCCGCCTGCCCGCCGCCGACCTGCTCGTGCGGCACGGCCTCGCGCTGCCCGCCGACGTCGAGCACTTCCTCGACCTGGCCCGCACGATGGTCGACACGCTGCCGGCCGACGAGCGGGTCCGCGTGCACTCGGAGCTGCTGCTGCCGCTCACCGTGCTCTCGACGACCACGGCCCTGCACGTGCACGGCGTCGTGCCGGCGCTGCCCGAGGGCGTGCGCGGAGCGATCGTCGACCTCGTCGAGGCGGCCGCGCACTACGGCGACTGGGCCGACGTGCCGGGGCTGGTCGCCGACTACACGGTCGCGCTCGGTGTCGACGAGCCCCGCTCGCCCGGCGACCCCGCCTGACCGGCGCGGCGCACTGCTGTGCCGTGAGGCACCACGTCTTCGCGGGCGAACCACGCCGCGGCTTGGTGCCCCTGCGAAGACGTGGTTCGTCCGGACCGGAGAGCCCAGGAGGCGCGGGTCGCGTCGAGCGGGTCGCGCGGGTCAGCGGCGGGAGGGCTCCCGCGCGGCACCCGAGGCGAGCCCGGCCACGGCGATCAGCACCAGCACGACCCAGAGCCCGTTGAGCAGCCCGACGTGCTCGCCGAGGAACCCGATCACCGGCGGCATCGCGAGGAAGGCGACGTAGCCGATCGTCGCCACCGCGCTCACGCGCGCCGCGGCGTTCCGCGAGTCGTCGGCGGCGGCCGACAGCCCGACCGGGAACCCGAGCGCCGACCCGGCGCCCCAGAACACGACCCCGACGATCGCGAGCCACGGCTCGGGCGCCACGATCACGAGCAGCAGGCCGAGCGCGGCCGAGACCGCCGAGAAGCGCAGCATGGGCACCCGGCCGAACCGGTCGAGCAGCGGCGAGCCCGCGACCCGGGTGATCGTCATGGCCGTGACGAAGACGAAGAAGACGACGGTGCCGGCGGCGTTCTCGAGCCCGTGGCCGTCGACCATGGCGAGGGCGAGCCAGTCGTTGGCCGAGCCCTCCGCGGTCGCCATGCCGAGCACGATGAGGCCGATCAGCACGGTGCCGGGGGTGCGCCACACCGCGAGGCGCGAGCGCCAGCCGCCGGTGGTGCCGGAGGCGCCGGCCGCGTCGCCCTCGACGGGCGCGTGCCCGAGGTCCTCCGACTGCATCCACCGCGTGACCACGAGCGCCGTGGCGGCGATCGCGACCGCCAGCACGGTCACGTGCACGGACACCGGCACGTCGAGCGCCTCGGCCCCGGCGCTGAGGAGGGCGCCGACCATGGTGCCGAGGCTGAAGGCGGCGTGGAAGAGGGGCATGACGGTCTTGCCGAGCACGCGCTCGGCGGCGGCGCCCGAGACGTTCATGCCGACGTCGCAGAGCCCGTTGCCGAGGCCGAAGACGGCGAGGCCGAGCACGATGCCGACGAAGCCGACGCCGAGGTCGGTGCTGAGGCCCGCGATGGTGAGGCCGACGGCCACCGTGCCGAGCGAGGCGAGCACCGTGCGGCGGGCGCCGAGCGCGGCGATGAGGTGGCTCGAGAAGGTGATGCCGACGATCGAGCCGACGCTGAGGCCCGTGACGAGCAGGCCCATCTCGAGCGTCGTCGCGCCGAGCACGTCGCGGACGGCCGGCACGCGGCCCAGCCAGGTCGCGACGGCGAGCCCGCTGAGGCCGAAGACGACGAAGAGCGCGTTCCGCCACCGGACGACCTGTTGGCGGGTGAGGTCGCCGTCGTAGCTGCGCTTCTCGGCGGTGGGGCTGGTCATGGCGGTGTCACCTCGAGCGTCGGTGTTCGGCGGGCGGGAGCTCTCCGACCGGCCGGCACCGCGCCTCCTCGGGCCTGGTGACGTGCGGGTCGAATCGATTCGACCGTCAGCCTAGGGGGTCGTCGCGCCCGCTGTCGAGGGCGGGCCGGGCGAGCGACGATCGAGCGACGACCGGGTGGCGACCGGGCGGCTGCCGGGCGGCGCCTCGTGGGTAGGGTCGGCCCATGACGACGCTCACGATGCCCGCCGACCTGGCCTTCCCGGTGATGGACGGCCACAACGACCTGCCCTGGGAGTGCCGCGTCGCCCGCGGCTCGAGCGTCGAGGGCGTCGACGACACGGCCCTGACGCTGCACACCGACCTGCCGAAGCTCCGGGCGGGCGGCGTCGTCGGCCAGTTCTGGTCGGTGTTCGTCGAGACGACCGAGCCCGACCCGGTGCGCGCGACCCTGCAGCAGATCGACCTCGTCCACCGGATGGTCGCCCGCTACCCGGAGTCGCTCGCCCTCGCGCGCACCGCCTCCGACGTGGTCCGGGCAGTGGAGCAGGGGCGCGTCGCGTCGCTGCTCGGGGCCGAGGGCGGCCACTCGATCGGCGACGACCTGGCCGTGCTGCGCACCTTCGCGCGCCTCGGCGTCCGCTACATGACGCTGACGCACAACGACGACACCCCGTGGGCCGACTCGGCCACCGGCAGCCGGCCGCACGGCGGGCTCACCGACCGCGGCCGCGAGGTCGTCGCCGAGATGGAGCGGCTCGGCGTGCTCGTCGACCTCTCGCACGTCAGCCCCGACACGATGCGCGACGCGCTCGACGTCGCGACGGCGCCGGTCGTCTTCAGCCACTCGTCGACCGTCGGCGTGGCCGACCACCCGCGCAACGTGCCCGACGACGTGCTGCGGCGGCTGCCCGACGTCGGCGGCGTCGTGATGGTCACCTTCGTGCCCCAGTTCGTCTCGCGGCGGTACGCCGACTGGCTCGCCGCCGACGTCGCCCGGGCCGAGGGCGAGCCGGGCGAGGCCGCGCCGCCGGTCACCGTGGCCGACGTCGCCGACCACGTCGAGCACGCCCGCGACCTCGCCGGGGCGGCCCACGTCGGCCTCGGCGGCGACTACGACGGCACGCCGACGCTGCCCGACGACCTCCGCGACGTGTCGCGCTACCCGGTGCTCGCCGACGAGCTGAGGAGTCGCGGGTGGGGCCCCGCAGACCTGCGCGCCCTGGCCGGCGGCAACGTCCTGCGCGTGCTCGCCGCGACCGACGAGCGGTTCGCCGCGAACTGAGCGGCGCGCCCGCGGCGACGGGCGGCCCTGCGGGGCCGGCCCTGAGTGGGCGCCTCGCGGGGACCGGCCCTGCGGCGCCCGGCGCTGGGCGCCCGGCCCTGCGGGGGCGTCCGGGCCGGTCAGCTAGGCTGCGGCACCATGAGCCGGGCAGAGGGCGACGTCGCCGCGAGGCCGACCCTCGCCGCGGTCGCGCGGGCGGCCGGGGTCAGCGCGAGCACCGCCTCCCTGGCGTTCAGCGGGGCCGGCCCCGTCTCCGACGAGACCCGTACCCGCGTGCTCGCGGCCGCCGCCGAGCTCGGCTACGGCGGCCCCGACCCCCGGGCGCGCTCGCTGCGCCGCGGCCGCTCGGGCATCGTCGGCGCCGTGCTCGAGGACACCCTGAGCAACGCTTTCCGCGACCCGATCAACGTCGCGATGCTCGACGGCATCGCCGACGTGACCGGCCCCGCCGACAACTCGCTGCTGCTGCTGACCGAGAACGAGGGCGAGCACTCGCGCCTGCTCGACGCGCCCCTCGACGCCGCCGTGCTCTTCGGCTGCAGCACGCGGCTCGACGAGTCGGTGGAGGCCGTGCGGCGCCGCGGCATCCCGCTCGTGTCGATCGAGGCGAAGCCGATGGAGGGCGTGCTCGACATCGGCGAGGACAACGTGGGGGCCTCCGAGCTGCTCGCCCGCCACCTGCACGACCTCGGCCACCGTCGCGTCGCCGTCGTGGCCCTCGAGCTGGGCCCCACGCGCTGGGTCGGGCCCCTCACCGACGAGCGCGTCGCCCTCGGCACCTCGTGGCCCACGCTCGAGCGGCTGCGCGGCACCCGCCGCGTCTACCCGGGCGTCGGCGGCCTGGTCACCTACGGCAGCTGGACGAGCGAGGGGCACCGGGCCGGGCTGCAGCTGCTCGACGTGCCCGAGCACGAGCGGCCGACCGCGATCATCGCGCAGAGCGACCTGCTGGCCTCGGGCGTCATCGCCGCCGCGGCCGAGCTGGGGCTCTCGGTGCCGCGCGACCTCAGCGTCGTCGGCTACGACGGGGTGCGGCTCGACGACCCGCGCGCCGCCGACCTCACCACGGTCGTGCAGCCTGCAGTCGAGAAGGGCCGCGCCGCGGGGCGCGCCGTGCTCGCGCTGCTCGCCGGGGAGCCCGCGGTGGGAACGACCTTCACGAGCGTGTTCCGCGCGGGCTCGACGACGGCGCCGCCGGCGCGCTGAGCGGGCGTCGCACGCGGCTGCGCCGTCGGAGCACCTGGCTCGCCCCGCCGGCTCGCCCCGCTGGCTCGGCCCTCCGAGCCGCCGAGGGGCCGCCGAGGTGCCTCCTCCTGGGCCCTCGGTCCGCACGAGGTCCCACGACGGGGCACGTCGCCGTCGTGGTCTCGCGCGCGGCGCGGCCCTGCGTGCGGCGCGGCCCTGCGTGCGGCGCGGGCCGGCGCACGGTGGCGGTCGCGCGTGCGGCGCGGGCCTCTGCGGTGAGCAGTTCTCGCGACTCGCGGGGCCTGCACCGGCCGACCCGCGCCTCCCGCCCCTAGCGTCGCCGTGTGCACATCACAGTCCTGTCTGTCTCCCTCGCCCTCGTGATCGGCATCGTCGTGCCGATCGTCGTCGCCGCCCTGGTCCGTCGCGGCGACGCGGCGCGGGGCAAGACGTTCCCGGTGCCCGACGCCGTCACCGGGGTGCTGTTCGAGGTGCGCACCCGTCGCTGGCAGCGCGTGCTGCTGCGGGTGATCGGCTACGTCATGGCGATCGTGGGCGCGTTCATGACCTTCATCGGGGCCGTCGTCGGCTTCACCGACCCCGACGAGGCCCTGCCGTTCGGGTTCTGGATCGCCGCGGTGCTCATCCTCGCCTTCGGCGTCTGGCTCGTCATGATGGCCAGCGCCCTCGGGCGCACCCGGCTCCAGGTCTGGGAGGACCGCCTCCTCGCCCGCCGCGGCTTCCGGGCCGAGCGCCTGGTGCTGCTCTCCGACATCGCGCGGCTGACCCCGTACGCGAGCCAGTACGGCGGCATCGTGGCGAAGGGGGCCGACGGGGGCAAGCTCTTCATCTCGGACGGGCTCGAGCTGAACCACGACCTGCTCGCCGACCACCTGCGCACGCGGCTGCCGCAGGTCTGGGCCGCGTCGTTCCCCGGCGACGCGCGCGCGGCGCAGCGCTGACGGCGCCCACTGCGCTGACGCCCCCACCGCCTCACGCCCCCACCGCCTGACGCCGCTCGACGCCCCCGCACCACGCGCCTCCCGCCACTCCTCTGCTCCCGTCATCCGCACCTCCCCTCGCGCCGCCGGGCTGCAATTGCCGACCACGGAGCCCAGAACGACTGGAGATCCGGTCGCCAGAGTGCGCTCGGGGCCGATCTGGTCGGCATTTGCCGCCCAACCCGCAATCGAGGGCCGGCGAGACCCAGCGCCCCGCACCCCGAGCGACGTAGCCGACGGCCGGCGGCCGACGGCGCTCAGCGCGCCCCGACGACCATCCACCGATCCGTCCGCGCGCGCAGCCCGAGCGTGACCGCCCGAGCCCCGATGTACCCGAGGCCGAACGCGAGCCAGAGCGCGACCGCGCCCGACGTCGTCGACCCGACCCGCGACTCCACCGGCAGCAGCACCGCGAGGTAGGCGGCGAGGCTCACGACCGACGCGATCGCGAGGTAGCGGGCGTCGCCCGCTCCGAGCAGCACCCCGTCGAGCACGAAGACGAAGCCCGCGAGCGGGATGCCGACCGCCATCGCCACCACCACCGACGGCAGCAGCGCCTGCACGCCCGGGTCGGGGCTGAAGACCGGCGCCAGCACCGGCGCGAGCAGGGCCAGCACGCCGCCGAGCAGCACCCCGCCGCCGACGCCGAACAGCATCAGCCGCCGCGTGATCGCCCGCACGCGCTCGCGGTCGCCGCGGCCGAGGGCGTGCCCGATCATCGCCTGCCCGGCGATCGCGAGGGCGTCGAGGGCGAACGCGAGGGTGCTGAAGAGCGTCAGCGCGACCTGGATCGTGGCCAGCCCGGTGACCCCCGAGGAGGCGGCGGCCGCGACGGTCGCGATGAGCGCGGCTCGGAGCCCCGCGTTCCGCACGAGCAGCCAGCCCCCCGCCTGGGCGGTGCGGCCGACCCCGGCGAGCCCCGGTCTCAGGTCGGCGCCGACGGCCCGGGCGGCCCGCACGGCGATGACGACGTACACCGCCGCCATGCCCCACTGCGCGACGACGGTGCCGGCCGCCGAGCCGGCGATGCCCCAGCCGAGGCCGTAGAGGAAGAGCGCGTTGAGCCCGGCGTTCGCCGCGAAGCCGACGGTGGCGACGACGAGCGGGGTGCGGGTGTCCTGCAGCCCGCGCAGCAGGCCGGTCGCGGCGATCACGAGCAGCATGCCGGGCAGCCCGAGCAGCGAGACCGAGAGGTAGGTCGTGGCGGCCGCCGCGACGTCGTCGGCCACGCCGAAGAGGCCCACGAGCGGCTCGGCCGTCACCGCGCCGACGCCCGCGACGACCACGCCGACCAGCAGCGCGAACCACATGCCGTCGACGCCGGCACGGATCGCCCCGCGCTGGTCACCGGCGCCGAGCCGCCGCGCGACCGTCGGCGTCGTGGCGTAGGCGAGGAAGATCAGCAGCCCGAGGGCCGTCTGCAGGACGACGCTGGCCACGCCGAGGCCGGCCAGGGGCACGGGGCCGAGGTGGCCGACCAGGGCGGTGTCGGTGAGCAGGAAGAGCGGCTCGGCGACGAGGGCCCCCAGCGCCGGCACGGCCAGGCGGACGATCTCACGGTCGAGGGGCGAGCGGAGGCGCACGCTCAGTCGGTGCCCCGGAGCCGACCCAGCACGCTCATCACGTGGAACACGACGATCGCCGCGACCGTGCCGAGGATGATGCCGCCGAAGCTGGCGCCGCCGAGCACGAGGGTGAAGTCGGCGATGCCCATGATCAGCGCGACGCCGGCGGTGAGCTGGTTCTTCGGGCGGCTGAAGTCCACCTTGTTCTCGACCCAGATGCGGATGCCGATGACGCCGATGAGGCCGTAGAGCGCGGTGGTCACGCCGCCGAGCACCCCCGGCGGGATGGTGAAGATGACGGCGCCGATCTTGGGCGAGAGGCCGAGCAGGATCGCCACGACGCCGGCGACCCAGTAGGCCGCGGTGGAGAAGACGCGGGTGGCGCTCATCACGCCGATGTTCTCGCCGTAGGTCGTCGTCGCCGAGCCGCCGCCGAGGCCCGCGATCACGGTGCTGAGGCCGTCGGCGAAGAGCGCACGACCGGTCAGCGGGTCGAGGTCGCGCTTCGTCAGCTGCCCCACGCCCTTCACGTGCCCCACGTTCTCGGCGATCAGCGCGAGCACGACGGGCAGGAAGCCGAGGTAGATCGGCAGCTGACCGAGGTCGAAGGCGGGGGCGGTGAACGTCGGCAGGCCCACCCACGGCGCGGCCGCGACGGCGCTGTAGTCGACCGCGCCCGCGATGACGGCGGCGACGTAGCCGACGACGACGCCGACGAAGATCGAGAGGCGCCCGAGGAGGCCCTTGAAGAGGACGGCGCTGAGCACGACCGCGGCCAGCGTGATGAGGGCGATGCCCGGCGAGAGGGCGAAGTTGTCGCGGGCGGCGGGGGCGAGGTTGAAGCCGATCAGGGCCACGATCGAGCCGCTGACGACCGGCGGCAGGAGGGCGTCGATCCACCGCGTGCCGGCGAGGTGCACGAGCACGCCGACGAGGGCGAGCAGCGCCCCGACGACGATGATGCCGCTCAGCGCGAGGGGGATGCCGCCCACGTCGGTGGCGGCGGCGATCGGCGCGAGGAAGGCGAACGACGAGCCGAGGTAGCTGGGCAGCCGGTTCTTCGTGATGAGGAGGAAGAGCAGCGTGCCGATGCCGGAGAAGAGCAGGGTCGTGCTCGGCGGGAACCCCGTGATGATCGGCACGAGGAAGGTCGCGCCGAACATCGCGACGACGTGCTGGCCGCCGAGGCCGACGGTGCGGGGCCAGGTGAGGCGTTCCTCCGGGGCGACGATCTCGGTCGAGTCGACGGTCTTGCCGTCGCCGTGCAGTGCCCAGGGGAGTGCCATGCCGAGAACTGTAGCGAGGAAGCGATTTCCTTCGTGTTTCCTGGGGACGGCGGCCGAAGAGCCGGTCGTGCGGGCCGGACGGCGTCTCCCGGCCCCTCCCGGACGGCCGTCGGGGGCCTCACCTAGGCTGACGGGCATGACGAGCGACGCGCTGACCTCCGGCATCACCACCGACGACCTCGACCCCGCGGTGCGCCCGCAGGACGACCTGTTCCGCCACGTGAACGGCCGCTGGATCGCCCGCACCGAGATCCCCGACGACAAGGCGCGCTACGGCTCCTTCCTCGTCCTGGCCGAGGAGGCCGAGGCGGCCGTCCGCGACATCATCCACGAGTCGCAGGAGGCCGAGCCGGGCACCGAGGCCCGCAAGGTCGGCGACCTGTTCACGAGCTTCCTCGACGAGGGCCGGGTGGAGGCGCTGGGCGCGGCCCCGCTCCGCCCGCTGCTCGAGCAGGTCGAGCAGGTCGGCGACGTGCCCGACCTGCTGCGCCTGGTCGGCAGCTTCGAGAAGCAGGGCGTCGCGAGCTTCGTGCAGCTCTTCGTCGACAACGACCCGGGCGACCCCGAGCGCTACGTCGTCTTCCTCGAGCAGGGCGGCCTCGGCCTGCCCGACGAGTCGTACTACCGGGAGGAGAAGTTCGAGTCCGTCCGCACGGCGTACGTCGCCTTCGTGGAGACCATGCTCGGCCTGGCCGGGCTCGACGACGCCGCCGGCCGTGCCGCCCGCGTCGTGGCGCTCGAGACCGAGCTGGCCACGCACCACTGGAGCAACGTCGCGACCCGCGACAGCGACGCCACCTACAACCTGCAGCCGTGGTCGGAGCTCGCGGCCTCGGCGGCGGGGGTCGACCTGGCGGTCTGGCGCGACGCGGTGCAGGCGCCCGCCGGCACGTTCGACGAGGTCGTCGTGCGCGAGCCCTCGTTCGTCTCCGGCCTCGCCGGCCTGCTCGTCGACGAGCGGCTGCCCGAGTGGCGCGACTGGCTGAGCTGGCAGGTCGTCCGCTCGTTCGCCGCGTACCTCTCGTCCGACTTCGTCGAGGCGAACTTCGACTTCTACGGCCGCACGCTGACCGGCACCCCCGTCCAGCGGGCGCGCTGGAAGCGCGGCGTCTCGTTCGTCGAGGGCGCGATGGGCGAGGCCGTCGGCCGCATCTACGTCGAGCGGCACTTCGCGCCGGCGGCGAAGACCGCGATGGACGACCTGGTCGCGAACCTCGTCGAGGCCTACCGCCAGAGCATCACGCAGCTCTCGTGGATGACCGACGAGACCCGGCAGCGCGCGCTCGAGAAGCTCGACAAGTTCACCCCGAAGATCGGCTACCCGGTGAAGTGGCGCGACTACTCGGCCCTCGAGGTCGACGCGAGCGACCTGATCGGCAACGTGCGCTCGCAGGCCGTCGTCGGGTTCGACCGCGAGCTCGCCAAGATCGGCTCGCCGCTCGACCGCGACGAGTGGTTCATGACGCCCCAGACGATCAACGCGTACTACAACCCCGGCTTCAACGAGATCGTCTTCCCCGCGGCCATCCTGCAGTTCCCGTTCTTCGACGAGACCCGCGACGCCGCCGCGAACTACGGGGCCATCGGTGCGGTGATCGGCCACGAGATCGGCCACGGCTTCGACGACCAGGGCTCGAAGTACGACGGCGACGGCCGCCTGACCGACTGGTGGACGGCCGCCGACCGGGAGGCCTTCGAGGCCCTCACCTCGTCGCTGATCGCGCAGTACGACGCACTCGAGCCCGCACAGGTGCCCGGCCACCACGTCAACGGCGCCCTCACGATCGGTGAGAACATCGGCGACCTCGGCGGTCTGTCGATCGCCTACGACGCGTACCTCCTCTCGCTGGGCGGCGCGGAGGCACCGGTCGTCGACGGCCTGACCGGCGCGCAGCGCTTCTTCCTCAGCTGGGCCCAGGCCTGGCAGATCGCCATCCGCGACGAGGAGGCGATCCGCCTCCTGTCGATCGACCCGCACTCGCCGAACGAGTTCCGCTGCAACCAGATCGTCCGCAACATCGACGAGTTCTACGCGGCGTTCGACGTGACCGAGGGCGACCGCCTCTGGCTGCCCGAGGCCGAGCGCGTCACGATCTGGTAGCCCCGCGCGGGTGACGGAGGGTGCAGGAGGCGGTCGTCGCGACCGCCGGGGAGGCGACCGTGGCGCCGGTGCGCGCCACGGTGGCTCCCGTGCTCCCGAGTCGTTCGGCCGGTCGTTCACGACCCTCGGCGAGCTCGCCGTGGAGGGCGCGTCGGTCTCGGTGGCCGTGCGCGACCTCGACGGCGGCGACGACCTGCTGAGCATCGACGAGACCGTCGCCCTGCCGGTCGCCCAGGTCGGCGCCCTGCTGCTGCTCGTCGAGGTCAGCGCGCAGATCGAGTCGGGCCGTCTCGGTGCCCTCGACGAGCTCGAGCGCCTGGCCGGCCCCGGCGACCGGGCCGCGCTCGGCGGCGGAGGAGTCTGGTCGTACCTGCAGCGTCGGGCCCTCGCCGTGACCGACGCGGCGGCGCTGGTCGGCGCGCTGCGCGACCCCGCGGCCGTGAACGCGCTCGTGGGGAGGGTCGGCCTCGACGCCGTGCGAGCCCGCGCCGACGGCCTCGGCCTGGTGCGCACGGCCCTGCTCGACGAGGTGCGCGCCGAGCGCGGCCCGGACGACGCCCCGGCCCTCGCCGTCGGTACGGCGGTCGAGCTCGTCGGGCTGATGACCCGCCTGACGCACGGCGAGGTCGTCGACGAGGCGGTCTCGAGCCGCGTGCTCGGCTGGCTGTCGCTCGGCGTCGACCTCTCGCTCGTGGCCGGGTCGTTCGGCCTCGACCCGGTGTCGCACCGCCGGCTCGACCACGGCCTGCAGCTCGTCAACACGGTGGGGGTCTCACCGGGGACGCGCTCCGAGCTCGGCGTGCTGCGCGGCCCGGCCCGCGGGGTGGCGTACGCCGTGACCGTGGCGTTCGACGACCTCACGCTGGCCCGCCGCCTCCGCGTGGTGGACGCGCTGCGCTCACTCGGCACCGACCTGCTGGAGCACGTGCACTGAGCCGGGGCGCCTGCGCCCGACCGGCCAGGGGTCAGTCGATGAGCCCGAGCCCGGCGACGACGCGCAGCGTCTCGACGCCGGCGGGCGGGCAGCGGTCGGCGTCGGCCGTCGTGACCCAGTGCAGCGAGCCCACCTCCGCCGAGGGAGTCGCGGGCGGGCTGCTCGACAGCGGCTCGGCCGCGTAGAGGGTCATGTGCACGAGGCGCCCGTCGGGCTCGCCGTGCGCCTGGGTGCTGACCGTCGTCAGCTCGCGGACGCTCGCGGGGTCGAGCTCGAGGCCGACCTCCTCGCGGGTCTCGCGGGCGAGGGCGTCCTCGCCGGTCTCGCCCGCCTCCCGCTTGCCGCCGGGCAGGTACAGCACGTCGCGCCCCCGGGCGGTGACCATGAGGAGGCGGCGATCACGGACCAGCACCAGCGCGCTGACGACGAGGGGCTCCATGGTGCCCATCCTCCCGCGTCGAGCGGTCACGGTCGGCTGCCGGTCGGCGGGGGAGCGGCACGGCGTGGCCACTCGACCCTCGGGCGGCTGGCTCAGCCGGCGGAGGCGCGGGGCACGTCGTCGACCGACCGCAGCGGGCGCGGCTCGGCGGCCGCCCGCGTGTCGGTGAGGCCGAAGAGGGCCTCGAGGCCGTCGCGGAAGTCCTCGCCGCGGCCCTCGCGGGCGAGCTCGCGGGCCCTGACCGACGGGGTGTGCAGCAGCACGCCGGCCAGGTGGCGCAGGGCCGCCTCGGTGCGGTCGGAGGAGTCGCCGCGCGACCGGGCACGCTCGATCTCGGAGTCGAGCAGGTCGAAGACGTGCTTGCGCAGTGCCACGACGGCCGGCGTGAGCGACTGCTCGGCGGCGACGGCCTGGAACTCGGCGGCGGCGTCGGAGACCATGGCCCGGGCGTCGTCGGCGGCGGTGAGCTGCGTCAGCGGGGCGTGCAGGCTGATCGTCTCGAGGTCGAGCAGCTCGACCCCCGGCACCGTGGCGACCAGCGGGTCGACGTTGCGCGGCAGGCCGAGGTCGATGACGAGGCGACGCGAGGCGTCCACGACCTCGGGCACGACGACCGGGGTCGTCGTGGTCGTGCAGGTGACGAGCACGTCGCTCCAGGCGATGGCCTCGGCCAGGTCGTCGAAGGGGCGGAGGTCGTGCTTGAGGCCGAACCAGGAGGCGCGGCCCGACGACGAGAACACGGCGAGGTCGTCGGCGCCGCGGTCGCGGAGCGCGGTGACGGTGGTGGCGGCGTACTGGCCCGTGCCCACGATGAGCACGCGGGCGTGGGCCCAGTCCGTGACGCGGGAGGAGGCCAGATCGAGGGCGAGGCGCACGAGCGACCGACCCGCGCCTCCGACGTTCGTGCGGTTCTTGACGCCGCGCGACGTGTGCGAGGCCTTCTGGAAGAGACGCTCGAGGTCGGACGACGTCGTGCCGACCTCGCGGGCGCGCTCGAGGGCGCGGCGCACCTGGCCGGAGATCTCGTCCTCACCGATGACGACGGACTCGAGGCCGCTCGAGACGGCGAAGAGGTGCTCGACGACCTCGTCGCCCGTGATGACGCGCACGGTGTCGCGCATCTCGTCGGGGTCGACGCCGCTGGCCTCGCTCATCGTGCTGATGGTGGCCTCGACGGCCACGGCGCTGGCGGCGGTGAGGGGCTCGTCGACGTCGAGGTAGGCCTCGAAGCGGTTGCAGGTCGCGAGCACGACGGCCCCGCTGACGAAGTCGCTGCCGTCGACCAGGGTGCTCGCCGCCGAGGGTGCGCCGATGCTCAACTTCTCGAGGAAGTCGAAACTGGCGTTCTGGTGGGACGCCGTGAGGCAGATGAGCACTGAGCGATCCTAACTCTCATCGGCTGTTTCGGCTGGGCGTTGACTCGACGTCGAGAAGATGCTCGGGTTCGGGGGCCATGATCGTTGCCGAATGCAACACAGTGCACCACGAGGAGGACCATGACCACCACCACCAGCACCCAGTGGCAGCTCGCCGCCCGCCCGGTCGGGGAGCCCACCGCCGACGACGTCCGCCGCGTCGAGGTCGAGCTGCCCGAGCTCGCCGACGGCGAGGTCCGCGTGCAGAACGCCTTCCTCTCGGTCGACCCGTACATGCGCGGCCGCATGAACGACGTGAAGTCGTACGTGCCGCCCTTCGCGCTCGACGAGACCATGACCGGCGGCGCCGTCGGCGAGGTCGTCGAGTCGCGCAGCGACGACCTGCCGGTCGGCACCGTGGTGCTGCACGACCTGGGCTGGCGCGACGTCGCCCAAGGCCCGGCCGCGGGCTTCCGCGCCGTGCAGCCGACCGAGGGCGTCTCGCTCTCGGCGTACCTCGGCGTGCTCGGCCTCACCGGCCTGACCGCCTACGTCGGCCTCACCGAGATCGCCCACATCCGCGAGAGCGACGTCGTCTTCGTCTCCGGCGCGGCCGGCGCCGTCGGCACGATGGTCGGCCAGATCGCCCGCCTCAAGGGCGCCTCGCGCGTCGTCGGCAGCGCGGGCAGCGACGAGAAGGTGGCGCTGCTCACCTCGAAGTACGGCTTCGACGCGGCCTTCAACTACAAGACGGGCGACGTCGCCGAGCTGCTGGCCGAGGCCGCGCCCGAGGGCATCGACGTCTACTTCGACAACGTGGGAGGCGACCACCTGTCGGCCGCGCTGGGCGCCTTCAAGGACGGCGGCCGGGCAGCCCTCTGCGGCTCGATCGCGAACTACAACGCGACCGGCGCCCCCGTCGGCATCACGAACATGACCAACATGGTCACGCGCGGCCTCACGATGCAGGGCTTCACGCTCGGCAACTACCGCCACGTCGCCCCCGCCTTCCAGGCCGAGATGGGCCCGTGGCTGGCCGACGGGCAGGTCGTCCACGACGAGACCGTCGTCGACGGCATCGACTCGGCCTTCGACGCGTTCACCGGCCTGATGCGCGGCGAGAACGTCGGCAAGATGGTGGTCCGCGTCGGCTGACCCGCGCCTCCGGCCCTCGAGGTGACGCGATCGGGGGCCTCGGCGCTCGCCGGGGCCCTGTTCGGGTCGCCTCGTCGGCGCCGCGGGCGCCGCGCGTCGCGGCCGCACCGCGCGTCGCGGCCGCACCGCGCGTCGCGGCCGCACCGGGCGCCTCGACGTCGAGCGGCCCCCGCCGGCCGCCCAGCGCCCGGGTGGGAGGATGGAGAACGTGACCCTGCCCGACCAGCACCCCCTCAGCTCCGGCCTCACGAGCGGCTCGCCGCTGGTGCGCGCCCTCCGCGGCGACCGCCCCGACCGCCTCCCCGTCTGGTTCATGCGCCAGGCCGGCCGGTCGCTGCCCGAGTACCGCGAGCTGCGCGTCGGCACGAAGATGCTCGACGCCTGTCTCGACCCGGCGCTGTCGAGCGAGATCACGCTCCAGCCCGTCCGCCGCCACGGCGTCGACGCCGGCATCTTCTTCAGCGACATCGTCGTGCCGATCAAGCTCGCGGGCGTCGCGGTCGACATCGTCCCCGGCCGCGGCCCGGTGCTCGAGTCGCCGATCCGCACCCCCGCCGACGTCGCGGCCCTCCGCCCCCTCGAGCCCGACGCCCTGTCGTCGATCGCCGAGGGCGTCGCCCGCACCGTCGCCGAGCTGGGCGACACCCCTCTGATCGGTTTCGCCGGCGCCCCGTTCACGCTCGCGGCCTACCTCGTCGAGGGCGGCCCGTCGAAGGACCACATCCGGGCCCGCACCCTCATGCACAGCGACCCGGAGACGTGGGAGGCGCTGCTCACCTGGGCGGCGGACGTCACGGGGGCCTTCCTGCGCGCCCAGGTGCTCGCCGGCGCCAGCGCCGCTCAGCTCTTCGACTCGTGGGTCGGCAGCCTCTCGCTCGCCGACTACGAGCAGCGTGTGGCCCCCTTCTCGGCCCGGGCGCTCTCGCACGTCGCCGACCTCGACGTGCCGACGATCCACTTCGGCGTCGGCAGCGGCGAGGTGCTCAGCGCGATGCACGGCATCGGCGTGGGCGCCGTCGGCGTCGACTGGCGGATCCCGCTCGACGAGGCGTCGCGGCGCCTCGGCGGCGACGTGCCCGTGCAGGGCAACATCGACCCCGCGATGCTCCAGGCGCCCTGGCCGGTGCTCGAGGCGCACGTCCGCGACGTCGTCCGCCGCGGCCGCGCCGCCCCCGCCCACGTGCTCAACCTCGGCCACGGGGTGAACCCCGACACCGACCCCGACGTGCTGACGCGCATCGTCGAGCTGGCCCACACCCTCTGAGGAGGCGCGAGACCGTGACCGACGCGACCAGCGCACCCGGGGCCAGCGGCTCCGGGGCCGCGACCCGCGCCTCCTCGGAGGCGCCGGCCGCGGGCGACGTCGTCGTGGTCGGCGGGGGAGTGGCCGGCCTGGTCGCCGCCCGCGACCTCGCGCGCGCGGGCCGGCGGGTCGTGCTGGTCGAGGGCGGCCCCCGCCTCGGCGGCGAGGTCGCGCGCCACACGGTCGCGGGCATCGACCTCGACGCCGGCGCGGAGAGCTTCGCGACCAAGGGCGGCACGGTCGCGGCGTTCCTCGACGAGCTGGGCCTCGGCGACGACGTCGTGCTGCCCGACCCCCGCGGCGCGTGGGTGCAGCACGGCGCGGGCGAGGCGTTCCCGCTGCCCCGCACCGGCCTGCTCGGCGTGCCCGGCGACCTCGGCGCGGCCGACGTCGTGGCCGTCATCGGCGAGGAGGCCGCGGCCGAGGCCGCCCGGCTCGACTCCGCCCCCGGCGAGGTCGGGGCCGACGAGGTGATGGTCGGGCCCTTCGTGCGCGCCCGGATGGGCAGCGCGGTGCTCGACCGGCTCGTCGCGCCGATCGTCGGCGGCGTCCACTCCGTCCACCCCGACGCGCTGCCGGTCGACCGGGTCGCGCCGGCCCTGCGGCGCGCGCTGCGCGACGAGGGCTCGCTGGCCGCCGCCGTGCGCAGCGTCCGTGCCCTCGCACCGGCGGGCTCGGCCGTGGCGGGCCTCCGCGGCGGCATGGCCCGCCTCGTCGACGCCCTCGTCGCCGACCTCGACCGCCTCGGCGTCGACGTCAGCGTCGACGCCCCCGTCGCCGCGGTCGACTCCCGCTCGGTGACCCTGGCCACGGGCGAGCGCCTCGACGCCCCCCACGTGCTGCTCGCCGTCGGCGACGGCGCTGCGCGGGCGCTCGCCGGCCGCCGCGCCCCCGAGCCCGGCCTGATCACCCTCGCCACGATCGTGCTGCGCGACGACCGGCTCGACGTCGGTCCGCGGGGCACCGGCGTGCTCGTCGCGCCGGGCGCCGTCGGGGTCCGCGCGAAGGCGCTCACCCACGGCACGGTCAAGTGGCCCTGGCTCGCCGAGGCCGCGGCGGGTCGTCACGTCCTCCGGCTCAGCTACGACTCGCCCGTCGTCGACGCGGGCACCCCCGACGACGAGCTGCGCCGCACCGCGCTGGCCGACGCGTCGGCCCTGCTCGGCGTCGACCTCGACGAGCGCTCGGTCGAGGGCACCGCCCGGGTCGTCTGGGACGCTCCCCTCCCCCAGGAGGCGCCCCCCGCCTCCCCCTCGCCCCTCGACGGCGTCGTGCGCGTCGGCGGTGCCGTGGCCGGCCGGGGGCTCGCCGCCGTGATCGCCCGGTCGCGTCGCGCCGCCGCGGAGCTGCTCGAGGGCTGACGGCCCGGAGCGCGGCCCGCCGCTCCCTCCACCGCGGGCGCGCTGTCCCCGCCCGGCGGGTCGGCATGCCCGTCCGGGCATCTCCGTGCGGCCCCGGGCTACATTGGACCCACGCGCCGGGCACTCGTCCGCGCGCGGACGACATCGAATGGAGCGACATGCGAGGCAAACTGATCTTCGTCGCCGGAGCAGCACTCGGGTTCGTGCTGGGCGCGCGCGCCGGGCACGACCGCTACGACCAGATCGCCGACAAGACGTCGAAGGTGTGGCACAGCCGCGCCGTGCAGCGCCAGGTCGTCAAGGCGGAGGACTTCGCGGGCGCGAAGGCCGCCGACGCCGTCGACGCGGTCGTCGAGGGGGTCAAGTTCCTCGTCACGCGCGCCTTCGGCGGCGGGAAGAAGAAGAAGTGACCGACTCCACCCGGAGCGCCGGGGTGCGGCACGGGGGGAAGGCGTCCAAGCGGTCGTTCTTCGCCCTCGTGCAGGACGTCCCGACGCTGGTCACCGACCTCGTCAAGGGCGAGCTCGCCCTGCTCAAGTACGAGGTCATCGGCACCCTCAAGGCCTTCGGCATCGGCGCCGGCTTCCTCGTCGGCGCCCTCGTGTTCGTGTTCGCCATGCTCGGCGTGCTCCTGACCGGCATCGTGCTGCTCATCGCCATCTGGCTGCCGGGCTGGCTCTCGGCGCTCATCGTCGCGTTCGTGCTGCTGCTCGTCGCCGCGCTGCTGGCCTTCCTCGGCTACAGGAGCATCAAGAAGGGCCTGCCCGCGGTGCCCGAGAAGACGATCGCGAGCCTCAAGCGCGACCTCAAGGCGATCAAGGGCGTGGGCTCGATCCCGCGCGCCGACCTCACCGACCGCTGACCCGGCCGGGCCCCCGCCCGGACCGACAGCGCCGCACCGGCACCAGCACCGGTGCGGCACCGCGCACCGAGCAGCACCAGCACCAGCACCGCATCCCCGCACCGCCCGCACCGAACGGAGTCCTCGTGAGCGACAGCAAGAACGACAGCAGCAAGGCCGACCGCACCGACGCGGACGACATCCAGGCCCGCGTCGACCGCACCCGCGCCGAGCTCGCCGCCACGCTCAACGAGCTGGAGGACAAGCTCAACGTGCCGAAGCAGCTCGGCGCCGCCGGCCACCGCGCCAAGGCGTCGTTCGAGCGCGACCGCACCCCCTGGCTCGCCGGGGCCGGCGCCGCCGCCCTGGCCCTCGCGGGCGTCGTCGTCGCCGCGGTGAAGCGCCGCTGAGCCCCTCCGCCCTCCCCGCCGGCAGCGCCGGCCGCGACGCCCTCCGCCCCCGGGCCGGGGGCGTCGCCGCAGATGCCTCGACGTGCTGCTACCTGGTTGGGTTCCCAGCCGTGGCGGGAGGAGAATGATGAGCATGAGTCCCAGCGCCGACGCGCCAGTCCCCGAGCTGCCGACGTCTGATTCCCCCGCCGCCCTCACGGGTGAGCCGACCCACCCCCGCACCGCCGACTCCAGCCCGGCCCCGTCGCCCGAGGGCACCCCCGGCGACCAGCCCGCCGAGACCCTCGGCTACACGCTCTGGGCCGTGCTGCGTCGCGACCCGCAGAACCCCTACGCCCCCGACCTCGACGACGTCCCGCAGCTCGACGAGCTCGTGGCCGAGCTCGCCGGCGAGGGCGTCGTCGTGCGCGGCTTCTACGACGTCAGCGCGCTGCGCGCCGACGCCGACCTGATGATCTGGCTGCACGGCGAGGTCCCCGAGGCGATCCAATCGGCGTACCGCCGCCTGCTCCGCACCGACGTGCTGGGTGGCCTGCTGCCGACCTGGAACGCCATGGGCATGCACCGCCAGGCGGAGTTCTCGCGCAGCCACAGCCCGGCCTTCATGCGGGGCGCGGAGCCCGAGGCCTGGCTCACCGTCTACCCGTTCGTGCGCAGCTACGAGTGGTACCTGCTGCCCGAGGAGGAGCGTCGCCAGATGCTCGCCGACCACGGCAAGCAGGGCGCCGCCCACCGCGCCGTCCTCACCAACACCGTGGCGAGCTTCTCGCTCGGCGACTACGAGTGGATCCTCGCGCTCGAGGCTCCCGAGCTCGTGCAGCTCGTCGACCTCATGCGCGACCTCCGCTACACGGAGGCCCGCCGCCACGTCCGCGAAGAGGTGCCGTTCTACACGGGCCGCCGCCTCACCACCACCGAGATCATCGAGGTCCTGTCGTGACTGACACCACCGGCATCACCAACGGCCAGCTCGTGCGCGCCGCCACCCCCGCGGCCGCCCAGGGCCCCGAGCACGTGAGCGAGCCCACCGACTACGACGCCATCCTGCTGGCCGGCTTCGGCGGGCCCGAGGGCCAGGACGACGTCATCCCCTTCCTCCGCAACGTCACGCGCGGCCGGGGCATCCCCGAGGAGCGCCTCGAGGAGGTCGCGACCCACTACCGCCACTTCGGCGGCGTGAGCCCGATCAACCAGCACAACCGCGAGCTGAAGGTCGCGCTGGAGGGCGAGCTGGCCCGCCGTGGCGTCGACCTGCCCGTGATCTGGGGCAACCGCAACTGGGACCCCTACATGGCCGACGCCGTGCGCGAGGCCGACGAGCGCGGCTTCACGAAGCTGATCGCCGTCGCCACCAGCGCCTACTCGTCGTACAGCTCGTGCCGCCAGTACCGCGAGGACTTCGCGATGGCGCTCGAGGCGACCGGCCTCGAGGGCAAGGTCATGATCGACAAGGTGCGCCAGTTCTTCGACCACCCCGGCTTCGTCCAGCCCTTCATCGACGGCGTCCGCGAGGGCCTCGAGAAGGCCCGGGCCGAGAACGAGGGCCTCGACCTCGCGACCGAGGTGCAGGTGCTGTTCGCCACCCACTCCATCCCGTCGACCGACGCGGCGAAGAGCGGCCCCCAGGCGCGCGGCTTCGACGAGGAGGGCGCCTACGCCGCCCAGCACAAGGCCGTCGCGGAGGTCGTCATGGCCGCCGCCGAGGCGGGCCTGGGCCTCGAGGCCCCCGCCGAGGGAGGGACGACCGTGCCCTGGCAGCTCGTCTACCAGTCGCGCAGCGGCCCGCCCTCGATGCCGTGGCTGGAGCCCGACATCAACGACGCCATCGACGACCTCGCCGGCGGCCCGACGCGGGCCGTCGTCATCGTGCCCCTCGGCTTCGTGAGCGACCACATGGAGGTCATGTGGGACCTCGACGAGGAGGCGCTGGAGACGAGCGAGAAGAACGGCTTCTGGGCCACGCGCACGCCCACCCCCGGCATCGACCCGAACTACGTCACCGGCCTCGTCGACCTCGTGCTCGAGCGCGTCGAGGGCGTCCCGGCGGAGGACCGCCCGCACCTCACCGACATCGGCCCCTGGTACGACGTCTGCCGGCCGGGCTGCTGCGAGAACGTGCGCCTCGGCTTCAAGCCCGCCGTCTCGGGATTGGTGCCGTAGCGACGTGACCACCCTCCGAGTAGGAACGCGGGCCAGCGCCCTCGCCGTCGCGCAGTCGACCACGATCGCCGAGCGGCTCGCGGAGGCCACCGGCCACGACGTCGAGCTCGTGCGCGTCCACACCGAGGGCGACCGCACCCAGGCGACCGGCGAGTCGCTGTCGCTCGGCGGCACGGGCGTCTTCGCCAGCGCCCTGCGCGCGGCGCTGCTCGCCGACGAGTGCGACGTGCTGGTGCACTCCCTCAAGGACCTGCCCACCGCCTCCCACCCGGGCCTCGGGATCGGGGCGATCCCGGGCCGGGCCGACGCCCGCGACGCGCTCTGCGCCCGCGACGGCCTGACCCTCGAGACCCTGCCGCAGGGCGCCCGGGTCGGCACCGGCTCGCCCCGCCGGGTCGCACAGCTGCTGTCGGCCCGGCCCGACCTCGAGGTCGTGCCCATCCGCGGCAACGTCGACACGCGCCTCCGCCGGGTGACCGACGACCTCGACGCCGTCGTGCTCTCCGCGGCCGGCCTCGGCCGTCTCGGCCGCCTCGACCAGGTCACCGACTTCCTCGGCCTCGGCCCGTGGCCGAGCGCCCCCGGCCAGGGCGCGCTCGCCGTCGAGGTGCGCGAGGGCGACCCCGACCCGGACCTCGCCCGCGCGCTCCGGGCCGTCGACCACCGCGAGACGCGTCTCGTCGTCACCGCCGAGCGCCAGGTTCTCGCCGCGCTCGAGGCCGGCTGCTCGGCGCCGATCGGCGCCACCGCGGTCGTCGACGCCGGCCTGCTGCTGCTCAGCGCCACGGTCTACCGGCCCGACGGCGGTGCCCACGTCAGCGCCTCGCACGCGGTCTCGCTGGAGGGCGGCTCGCTCGCCGACCAGCTCGTCGACGTGCACGAGGTCGCCGGCCGCGTCGTCACCGAGCTGCTCGAGCTCGGCGCCGCCGACCTCGCCCCGCTCGGCGAGGGCCCCGGCGGCGGCGACCCGGTCGGGAGCGCCTCGTGACCGCCGGCAAGCCGCTGAAGGGCGCCCGGGTGCTCGTGCCCCGCGGCGGCAAGTGGGGCGACGGCGTCTCGGCATCGCTGCGCTCGTTCGGCGCCTCGCCCGTCATCGCACCGCTGATCAACTTCGCCCCGGCCGAGACGCCCGAGCTGCTCGCGGCGGCCCTCGCCCGGCTGCAGGCCGGCGTCTACGAGTGGCTCGTCGTCACGAGCGCCACCACCGTCGACGTGCTGGTCGGCCACGGCATCCGCCCGCCGGCCGAGACGCGCATCGCCGCCGTCGGCGAGACGACCGCGGCGGCCCTGACCCTGTCGGGGTACCGCGTCGACTTCGTGCCCGAGGGCGACAACAGCGCCCGCGGCCTCGTCAAGGAGTGGCCGGGTTCCGACGTCACGGGCCGCGTGCTCGTGCCGCAGTCCGACATCGCCGAGCCGACCCTCGTCGCCGGCCTCTCGGCCCGAGGCTTCGACGCGGAGTTCGTCGCGGCCTACCGCACCGTGGGCGTGCCGGTGAGCGACGAGGTCGCCGCCGACGTCGCCTCCGGCTCGATCTCGGTGGTGCTCGTCACCTCCGGCAGCGTCGCCCGGCAGATCGCGGCCCAGCTCGCGCCCCTGCCCGAGTCGACGCTCGTCGCGTGCATCGGCCCCCGCACCGCCTTCGACGCCCGTGCCGCGGGGCTGCCCGTGCACCTGATCGCCGAGACCCGCTCCGCCGCCTCGCTCGTCGAGGCCGTCGTCGACCACGCGAGCGCGCTCGCGGCCGACGCCCCGCCCGAGGCCCCTCGCCTCGACGAGGCGCTCTGAGGCGCGGGGCGCGCACGACGTGCCCCGCGCCTCCCGCCCCTCCGTCCGTCCGCGCCACGAGCGCGGCACCGGCCCCCGCACCTGATCACCCGAGAAGGACCATGTCGCAGTTCCCCCGAGTCCGTCCCCGTCGCCTCCGCGCGACCCCCGCCATGCGCCGCCTGGTCGCCGAGACCCGGCTGCACCCCGCCGACCTCGTGCTGCCGATGTTCGTGCGCGAGGGCATCGACGAGCCCCAGCCGATCAGCTCGATGCCGGGCGTCGTGCACCACAGCCTCGCGAGCCTCCCGCGTGCCGTCGAGGAGGCCGCCGAGGCCGGCGTCGGCGGCGTCATGCTCTTCGGCGTGCCGCTCGAGAAGGACGCCGTCGGCTCGGGCGCCACCGACCCGCAGGGCATCCTCAACGTCGCGACCCGCGTCGCCGCCGACGCCGCGGGCGGAGCCCTCGTCGTGCAGACCGACCTCTGCCTCGACGAGTTCACCGACCACGGCCACTGCGGCGTGCTCGCCGACGACGGCTCGGTCGACAACGACGCCACGCTCGCGCGCTACGACGAGATGGCGGTCGTGCAGGCCGAGGCCGGCAGCGAGCTGATCGGCCTGAGCGGCATGATGGACGGCCAGATCGGCTCGGCCCGCGAGGCCCTCGACGACGCCGGCCACGGCGGCACCGCGCTGCTCGCCTACGCCGCGAAGTACGCCTCGGCGTTCTACGGCCCGTTCCGCGAGGCCGTGCAGTCGACCCTCGTCGGCGACCGCCGCACCTACCAGCAGGACGCGGCGAACGGCCGCGAGGGCATCCGCGAGGTCGAGCTCGACCTCGCCGAGGGGGCCGACATCGTGATGGTCAAGCCCGCGATGAGCTACCTCGACGTGCTCGCCGAGACCGCGGCGATGAGCCCCGTGCCGGTCTGGGCGTACCAGATCAGCGGCGAGTACGCGATGATCCAGGCCGCCGCCGCGAACGGCTGGATCGACGCCGACGCCGCCTCGTACGAGAGCGTCCTGTCGATCAAGCGCGCGGGAGCCGACACGATCCTGACGTACTGGGCGACCGACCTGGCCACGCGCCTCCGGAAGGGGCACCTCTGATGAGCGACCACAGCAACGACCACTACTTCACCCGCGCCAAGCAGTCCATCCCGGGCGGGGTCAACTCGCCGGTGCGCGCCTACGGCAGCGTGGGAGGCACGCCCCGCTTCCTCGTCGGAGCCCGCGGCCCCCACGTGATCGACGCCGAGGGGCGCGAGTACGTCGACCTCGTCGCCTCGTGGGGCCCGGCCATCCTCGGCCACGCCCACCCCGAGGTCGTCCGGGCCGTGCAGGAGGCGGCGGCGCGCGGCCTGTCGTTCGGGGCGTCGACCCCGGGCGAGACCGAGCTGGCCGAGCTCGTGCGCGAGCGCGTGGCCGTCGGCGACGCGCACCCGATCGGCAAGATCCGCATGGTGTCGACCGGCACCGAGGCGACCATGACGGCGATCCGCCTGGCCCGCGGCTACACCGGGCGCGACCTGCTCGTGAAGTTCGCCGGGCACTACCACGGGCACTCCGACTCGCTGCTGGCCGAGGCCGGCTCGGGCGTCGCGACCCTGTCGCTGCCGGGCTCGGCGGGCATCACCGCCGAGACGGCCGCCCAGACCCTCGTCGTGCCGTACAACGACCTCGACGCCGTGCGCGCCGTGTTCGACGAGCACGGGCCGCGCATCGCGGCCGTCATCGTCGAGGCGGCCTCGGCGAACATGGGCGTGCTGCCCCCGGTGCGCGGCTTCAACCGCGGCCTGTCGGAGATCACGAAGCGCCACGGCGCGCTGCTGATCGTCGACGAGGTGCTCACGGGGTTCCGGGTCGGGCCCGCCGGCTGGTGGGGCCTCGAGGCCGCCCAGGTCGTGCCCGACGGCGCGGGCTGGGAGCCCGACCTCGTCACCTTCGGCAAGGTCATCGGCGGCGGCCTGCCGCTCGCCGCGCTCGGCGGCCGCGCCGAGGTGATGGACTTCCTCGCCCCGCTGGGGCCGGTCTACCAGGCGGGCACGCTGAGCGGGAACCCCGTCGCCGTGGCCGCCGGCATCGCGACGCTGCGGCTCGCGACCCCCGAGGTCTACGCGAAGCTCGACTCGCTCGCGGACCAGCTGTCGGCCGAGGTCTCGTCGGCCCTGTCGGCGGAGGGCGTGGCGCACACGGTGCAGCGCGCCGGGTCGCTCTTCTCGTTCGCCTTCACCGACACGACGCCGGTCGACTACGACGACATGCGCGCGCAGGACACCTGGCGCTACCCGCCGTTCTTCCACGCGATGCTCGACGCCGGGGTCTCGCTGCCGCCGTCGGTCTACGAGGCGTGGTTCGTGACGGCCGCGCACGACGAGGCGGCCGTGTCGCGCATCGTCGACGCGCTGCCCGCCGCCGCGCGGGCGGCCGCCGCCGCCACCGCGTAGCGCGCGGCCGGCGCGGCGCCCGCCGCACGTCGAGGTGACTCGATCGGGGCCCCGACCACGGTCGAGGGCCCCGATCGGGTCACCTCGGCGTCGTCCGCGGCCGGGAGCGCGCCCGCCAGCGCCCGTCGACGCGGTCGATCGCCAGCGGGTGGTCGAAGGCCGCCGAGACGAGCTCCGAGGTGAGCACCTCGTCGGCCGGGCCCGACGCCGCCACCCGGCCGTCGCGCAGCAGCAGTGCGTGGGTGGTGCTCGCCGGCAGGTCCTCGAGATGGTGGGTCACGGTGACCGACGCGACCTCCGGGTGCGCGAGCCGCAGGGCGTCGACGGTGTCGAGCAGGTGCTCGCGCGCGGCGACGTCGAGGCCCGTGGCCGGTTCGTCGAGGAGGAGCAGGGCGGGCTCGACGAGCAGCGCACGGGCGATCAGGGCCCGGCCGCGTTCACCCTGCGAGAGGACGCTCCAGAGCCCCTCACGCCGCGACTCCAGCCCGACGGAGGCGGTGAGCAGGTCGGCGCGCGCCTCCTGCTCCGGGGTGGGCCGCCACCGCGCCACGGGGTCGGTGCTGCCCGTCAGCCCGGTGAGCACGACCTCGCGCACGGTCGCGTCGCCGAGCATGCGGTGCCGGGGGTCGACGTGGCCGACGTGCTGCCGGAGCTCGCGGAGGTCGACGCGGCCGAGCCGGTGGCCGAGCACGTCGACGGTGCCGCTCGTGGGGTGCCCGAGGGCCCCGGCGAGCGTGAGCAGGGTCGTCTTGCCGGCGCCGTTAGGGCCGATCAGCGCCCAGTGCTCGCCCGCGCGCACGTGCAGCGAGACGTCGTCGAGCAGGTCGCGGCCCTGTCGGGTGACGCGCACGTGCTCGACGGCGAGGACGAGCGGGGCCCCGCCGACCGGCTCGGGGGGTGCGTCGGCGAGGCCTTCGGTCACGCCTGCGCGGCGTAGAAGCCGGTCTCCCGGACGGCCGCGAAGAACGGGGCCAGGGCGGCCGACTGCCGCTGCAGCAGGTCGGCGACCCCCTCGGCGTCGCGCCGGGCGACGCCCTCGGCCACGGAGGTCGTCGTCGAGGCACCGAGCTGCCAGGGGTATGCCGAGTTCTCGGCGAGGCGGCGGAACATCACCGTGGTGAGGCGTGAGACGGGCTCGGCGCAGGCGAGCAGCGTCGGGCTCCCGGCCGCGCGCATGAGCACGTCGAAGAGCGCGAACATGGCGTCGATCGACTCGGGCGTCTCGACGACGCCGTCGCTCAGGCGCAGCTCGGCGAGGCGCGTGATCTCGGCGACGTCGGCGTCGCTCATCGTCGCCACGCCCCGGGTCGCCGCGAGCGACCAGAGGCCGAGGATGGTGGTCGAGCAGTCCTCGAAGAGCTCTGCCGTCGGCGTCACCACGCGGGTGTACCGGTTGGCCTCGATCTCGACCAGGCCGAGCTCCTCGAGCTTCGCGATCGCCTCGCGCACGGGGGTGCGGCTGACGCCGAGCCACGTGACGAGCTGGTCGTCGTTGAGCCGCTCGCCGAACTCGAGCGTGCCGTCGCCGATCGCGGTGACGAGGCGGTCGAAGACGACGTCGCGCAGCAGGCGTCGGGGCGTGGGGACGGCGTCGGGCACGGGGATGGGCACGGTGTCTCGCTCCTGCAGGGTGCTGGTGGTGCGGGGTGCTGGTGGTGCGGGGGAGGCGCGGGTCGGCGCCGGTCGGGCGGCCCTGCTCGTCGCAGGGCCGCCCGGGAGGTCACGCAGCGTAGATGCCGCTGCCGGAGACCTCGTCGAAGTACGCGCCGAACGAGGCCGGCTGCTCGCGGACGAGGCGGGCCGCGGCCTCGCCGTCGCCGTCCGCGACCGCGTCGCGCAGGCCGCGGGTCAGCTCGACGGCCTGCTCCCACGGGTACATCCCGTCGGTCGCGGGGCGTCGGAGGACGAGCAGGAGGCGCGGCCCGGTGGCCGCCCAGAGGCGACGGAGCGACGAGCTGCCGGAGGCGTCGAGCAGGAGCTCGTTCATGCGGACGAGATCGGCGACGTCTTCGGGCTTGCGCTTCGAGAACGCGGTGAGGCGGCGGTCGAGGATCGCCGTCACCTCCTTGCGCTGCTCCTTGGTGAGGGCGGGCACGCCGCGCTCGACGACGAGGGCCCAGACCTGGTAGCCGGTCTCGACGGTGTCGGTGAACTCGGCGAAGGTCGGCGCGACGATGCGCGTGTACCGGTTCGCCTCGATGTCGACGAGGGCCTGGTCGGCGAGCTTGGCGATGGCCTCGCGGACGGGGGTGCGCGAGACGCCGAGCCAGGCGACCAGCTGGTCGTCGTTGAGGCGCTCGCCGAACTCGAGGGTGCCGTCGATGATCGCGTCGAACATCTTGTCGTAGACGACGTCGCGCAGCAGGCGGCGGGGGGCGGGCGGCTGGTCGGTCAGGGTGGGGATCGGCATCCGGGTGCTCCTGTTCGGGGGCGGGAGTGGGGGTGCGACGGGCTCACGGCCCAGGGCGGGGCCCTGGTCACCGGTCGAGGCGCATGTCGCACCACCATGTACGAGGACGTATCGGGTATCCGGTACTTCACACGACCTTAGTACGGTCGGGGCCGCCGTGGCGAGCCCACGCCGTGACTTCGTGACGAGCGCTCAGCGGCGCACGTCGACGACGGTCCGGCCGCGCACCGACCCGGCCACGATGCGGGGCCCGAGCTCCACGACGTCCGAGAGGCCCACCTCCGTCGTCATCGAGTCGAGCAGGTCGAGGTCGAGGTCGGTCGCGAGCCTCGCCCACGCCTCGCGGCGCAGCTCGACCGGGGCGTCGACCGAGTTGACGCCGGCGAGCGACACGGCACGGAGGATGAACGGCAGCACCGAGGTCGGCAGGTCGGCGCCCTGCGCGAGCCCGCAGGCGGTCACGGTGCCGCCCCACCGCGTCTGCGCGAGCACGGAGGCGAGCGTCGTGCTGCCCACCGAGTCGATCCCACCGGCCCAGCGGGCCCGCTGCACGGGCCGACCGGCCTCGGCGAGCTCGGAGCGGTCGACGACCGTCGTGGCGCCGAGGCCGCGCAGGTACCCGCCCAGCTCGTCGACGCGACCCGAGGAGGCGGTGACCGAGTACCCGAGACGGCTCAGCAGCGCGATCGCCACCGAGCCCACGCCTCCCGCGGCCCCGGTCACGACGACCTCGCCGTCGCCGGGGCGGACGTCGCGCTCGAGCCGCAGCACGCTGAGCATCGCGGTGAAGCCCGCGGTGCCGACGGCGGCCGCCTGCCGGGCGGAGACGCCCTCGGGCACGAGCACGAGCGAGCCCGCGTCGACCACGGCCCGCTCGGCGAAGCCGCCGTGCCGGCTCTCACCGATGCCCGCGCCGTTCAGCACGACCAGGTCGCCCGGCGACACGGCGGGGGAGGCGCTGGTCGCGACGGTGCCCACGAGGTCGATGCCCGGCACGAGCGGCAGGGTGCGGGCCACGCCGGGGTCGCCCGCCAGGGCCATGCCGTCCTTGTAGTTCAGGCTCGACCAGGCCACGTCGACGACGACGTCGCCCGTGCCCAGGAACTCCTGCTCGATCTCCCGCACGGAGGCGGGGCGGTCACTCTCGACGACGACGGCGCGCATGGCGACACGCTACGCGCGCGGGCTGGGGCGCGGCCCTCCCCGCCCGGCGACGGGGCGCCTCCTCGGCGGTCGCTCAGCCGAAGAGGATGGCGGCCTCGTCGTAGCGGTGCTGCGGGACCGTCTTGAGGCTGTCGAGGGCCTCCTCGAACGAGACGTGCACGATGTCGGTGCCGCGCAGCGCCACCATGCGGCCCCAGCGGCCCTCGACCACGCTGTCGCTCGCGGCCATGCCGAGGCGGGTCGCCAGCACGCGGTCGTAGGAGGTGGGGGTGCCGCCGCGCTGGATGTGGCCGAGCGTCGTCGCCCGCGTCTCGATCCCGGTGCGCTCCTCGATCACCGGCGCGAGGCGCTCGCCGATGCCGCCGAGGCGCGGGCGCCCGAAGGCGTCGAGGCCCCGCTCGGAGTGCGCGTCGCTCTCGTGGTCGGGCACGAAGCCCTCGGCGACCACGACGAGCGGCGCGCGGCCGCGGTCGTAGGCGGCCTTCACCCACGCGACGATCTGGTCCATGCTCGTCGCCTGCTCGGGGATGAGGATGGCGTGCGCGCCGGCGGCCATGCCCGAGTGCAGCGCGATCCAGCCGACGTGGCGGCCCATCACCTCGGCCACCATGCAGCGGCTGTGCGAGTCGCCCGTGGTGCGCAGGCGGTCCATGGCGTCGGTGGCGACCTGCACGGCCGTGTCGAAGCCGAAGGTGTAGTCGGTGGCGCCGAGGTCGTTGTCGACGGTCTTCGGCACGCCGACGATCTTCAGGCCCTCGTCGGTGAGGCGCTTCGCCGCCGCCAGGGTGCCCTCGCCGCCGATCGCCATGATGGCGTCGATGCCGAAGCGGTCCATCACCTCGCTGATGCGCGCGACGCCGCCGTCGCCCTCGAACGGGTTGGTGCGGCTCGTGCCCAGGATGGTGCCGCCCTGCTTGGCGATGCCCTGGATCTCCTTCCGCGTGAGCGGCATGACGTCGCCGTCGACGACGCCGCGCCAGCCGTCGCGGAAGCCGACGAACTCCTGCCCGTGGATCGTCGTGCCCTTGAGCACGGCCCCGCGGATGACCGCGTTCAGGCCGGGGCAGTCGCCGCCGCTGGTGAGGATACCGATTCGCATCGCGCTGCTCCGTCGCATGTCGGGCCCGTCGGGCCGGCCGAGATCGGTCCCATCATGGCGCACCCGCGGCTGGACGGCAGCCCCGACGGCCGGGGTCGCCGTCGGCCGCGGTTGCTAGCCTCGTGCGCATGACCGACCAGCCCGCCCCGCGGCCCCCGTCGCCCTGGGCCCGCTTCGCCCGCCCGGCGCCCGGTGAGCAGCGGCCGCGCGCCGAGGTGCAGCCCCCGCCCGCGCGGCAGGGGGCGCCCTGGCCGGGCGGGGCCGACCAGGCCTGGGCCGGTCAGCCGTTCCCGCAACAGCAGCAGTACGCGCAGCCGTTCCCGCAGCCCGCCGTGACGACCCCGGCGGCGCAGTGGGCCCCGCAGGCCGCGCCCCCGCAGGCCGCCGCGCCGCAGGCCTCGTCGGCGCAGGACGCCCTGACCTGGCCGGCCCCCGCCGCCCCCGGGGTCGGCTCGTACTTCGCCGTCGGCGACGACGAGTGGCCCCCGCCGCCGCGGCCGCGCGACGGCGCCGACGAGGGTCGCGGCCTCGCCGTCGCCTCGGTCGTCTTCGGGGTCTTCGCGGCCCCGCTCGGCCTCGTCTTCGGCCTCGTGGCCGCCCGGCGGGCCGCGGCGGCGGGGGCGTCGGCCGCCCTGGCCCGCGTCGGCCTCGTCGTCTCGAGCGTCATGATCGTCGTCGGCCTCGTGGCGGGCGTCTCGGCCCTCGACTACGCGGCCCGGCTGTCGTCGACGTGCGCCCAGCTCGGCCCGGGCGAGTACCTCGACGACCAGGGCCGCGGCGTCACCTGCGACTGACCGGGCCGGCGCTGTCGGCCCTCACCGCGCCTCCTACAGGGCGACGGTGCCCGTGTCGGCGATGTTCTGCGGGTGCCCGCCGGTCACGGCGGCCTTCGCGTACTTGAGGAAGGTCACGGCCTTCGGCTCGTTGCTGACCCAGTACTCCGCCGTCTCGACGTCGACCTCGATGAGGGCGACGGTCGGGTCGTCCTTGCCCTGGTCGAACCAGGCCTCGGTGCCCGCGCTCCAGAACTCGTCGATCAGGGCGCGGTCCTTGACGATCGAGGCCTCGCCGGCGAGCGAGAGCCAGCCCTTGCCCGTCTCGACGGCGACGTTGACGTGGGGGTGCGCCTTGATGTCGTCGACCTTGGGCGAGGGGTCGGGGGTGAAGAAGTACACCTTGCCGTCGAACTCGCGGTCGACGACGGCGAGCGGGCGGCTGACGAGGCGCTGGCGCGCGCTCTGGGTGGTGAGGATCCCGATGCGAGCGGCGTCGAGCACCTCGGCGACGCGGCGGATGTCGTTGGTCTCGGTCATGGCGCCGAAGGTACCCGGGGAGGCGCACCGCCCCTCCCAGGGACCGCCGCGTCGTACCCCGGAGCGGCTCCGATCCGGTCGGCTCGGTCCTCCCCCTCGCGCCGAAGGGCATACATGCCCTACCGTGGAACTCCAGTTCTGTACATCGAGGAGGTCCCCGTGCCGGTCCCCACCACGACGACCATGCGCATCCCCCGCCGCCTGCACCGAGACGAGGTGTACGACCGGCTGCTCGAGGCCATCCTCGACGGCACGTTCGAGCCGGCGGAGCGCATCCGCGACCACGACCTCTCGGCCTGGCTCTGCGTCTCGCGCACCCCGATCCGCATGGCGCTCGCGCGGCTGGGCGACCTGGGGCTGGTCGAGACGACCTCGACCCGGGTCACGCGCATCGCGCCGGCCCGCCCCGAGCTGCTGACCGACCTCGTGCGCACCACCTGGGCCCTCTGGGCCCTCGCCGACGCCGACGTCGCCGCGGCCGAGCCCGCGGGCCGGGCCGGCCTCGTGCGAGCCCTCGAGGCGGGGGAGGCGCGGTGCGGGGAGGTGCGCGCCGGCGCCCCCGAGGCGGCGGCCGCGGTCACGACCACCCTGTGCGAGGTGGGCGCCGCGCTCGCCGCGTTCTCGGCGAACCGGTCGCTCGGCGCGGTGCTCGAGCACCTCGGCCTCCTGCTGCACCACCACGCCTCGGGGGTCGGGGGCGAGGCCGACGCGGGCCTGCTCGTGCAGGGCCTCGCGGCCGCCCGTCACGCCGCCGCGGCGGGGGAGCCCGGCGCCTGGGGCGCGGCCCTGGTGCGGCTCGACGACCGCGTGGTCGCGGGCGTCGCGGTCTGACGGGCCGGCCGCCCGCGCCCGGGTCACCGGGAGGTGCGGTGGCGACCCGTCGCGACGAGCTCGGGGGCGGGCACGCTGCCGAGCAGCGGCTCGAGCGTGCGCCGGCCGAGCAGCGTCACGACCGCGTCGCCCGCGTCGCACCACTCCCGGTGGTCGAGGGCCCGGCGCAGCTCGGCCACGGGGGCGGCGAGCGAGGGGGAGTCGAGGGGCAGCGCGAGGTGCCGCGAGAGGAAGGCCGTGCGGTTCTGCAGCGGCTCGGAGGCCTGCCGCGCGAGGGGGTTGCCCGAGACCGGCAGGAAGGCGCCCGTCGCGGCCAGCAGGTCGGAGCAGGTGGCCCCGGGCCGGTCGAGCACCCGGACGACCGTGGCCGCGAGACGCGACACCTCGACCGGGTCGGCGTCGCCCGCGGACCTCACGGCGACGCCGTGCAGGAGCCCGAGCAGCTCGAGTGAGTCGAGGAGGTCGGCGGCCGTGGCCGGCGCGACGCGCGTGAAGCGGTTCGCCTCGATCTCGACCAGGCCCTGGTTCGCCAACCGGGCCAGCGCCTCCTTCACCGGGGTCTTCGAGACGCCCAGCCAGGTCGCGATGTCGTCCTCGAAGAGGCGCTCGCCCGGCCGCAGCGTGCCGTCGACGATCGCGCCGAGGACCGACTCGAAGGTCAGGTCGCGGAGGAGTCGGCGCGGGCCGCGCGTGGGTCGCTCAGGTACAGGCATGGCTCCTCCGTCGTCGGACACGTGGAACATCATACGTCTCATGGTCGGCCGTGTCGCGGGTGAGATGTCGGCGCCGTCGCCTACCATCGCCGCATGACGCTCTCACCGGCCCTCGACGCCTCCGCGGGCGCCGTGCCGGGCGACGACGCCGCGCCGCTCGAGAGCACCTGGTCGCCCGCGGCCCCCGTCGACGTCCGGGCCACCCTCCGGCCGCTCGCCCGCGGCGCGGGCGACCCCGCGTGGCGGGCGGTCGGCGGCCAGCTGTGGCGCGCCGTCCGCACCCCGGCGGGCGCGGCCACCCTGTGCCTGACCTCCGGGCGTGACGGCGTCCACGCGGCGACCTGGGGCCCCGGCGCCGAGTGGCTGCTGGCCTCCGTGCCCGAGATGCTCGGCGAGGGCGACGACTGGTCGGGGCTCGACGTCTCGGGGGTCGACTTCCTCGCCGCCGCGCGGCACCGGGCCCCGGGTCTGCGGCTCTCGCGCACGGGCCTGGTCGTCGAGTCGCTCGTGCCCGCGGTGCTCGAGCAGAAGGTGACGAGCCGCGAGGCCTGGCGGGCCTGGCGCGAGCTGGTGCGCCGCCACGGCGACCCCGCGCCCGGGCCGGCGCCCGAGGGCCTCACCGTCCCGCCCGACGCGGCCACCTGGCGCCGGGTGCCCAGCTGGGAGTGGCACCGGGCCGGCGTCGGCCCGCAGCGCTCCGACACCGTGATGCGGGTCTGCGCCGTGGCCGCGTCGCTCGAGCGCACCGTCGCCCTGGGGCGCGGCGGCGCCGAGGTCGAACGCCGGCTCCGCTCCGTGCCGGGCGTCGGCGTCTGGACGGCCGCCGAGACGATGCAGCGCGCGCACGGCGACCCCGACGCGCCCAGCGTCGGCGACTACCACCTGGCCGCCCTCGTGGGCTGGGCCCTCGTCGGCCGGCCCGTCGACGACGACGGCATGCTCGAGCTGCTCGAGCCGTGGCGGGGGCACCGGGGCCGGGTGGTCCGCCTGATCACCGGCAGCGGCTTCTCGAAGCCGAAGTTCGGGCCGCGGATGACGATCCAGGACCACCGGTCGCACTGAGGGGACGGGCCCGGTGGGCGAGAGGCCCGGTGGGCGAGAGGCCGGGTGGGCGAGAGGCCGGGCAGGCCCTCAGCAGGGCCGAGCGTCGGCGGCCCGCGGTGCGGGGGCGTCGGGGGAGGCGTCGTCGCCGATCGCGGCGAGGACGCGCTGGGAGAACCCGCGGACGACTCCGGCGTCGGCGTCGAGCGCCTCGACGAAGTAGCGGCGGATGGCCTCGGTGTGCCCGCGGGTCGCCGCGAGCATGGCCCGGCGGCCGTCCGCGGTCAGCTCGACCCACGTGCCGCGGGCGTCCGACGAGCAGTCGGAGCGCCGCACGAGGCCGCGCCTCTCCATGCGGGTGACCTGGTGGCTGACGCGGCTCTTCTCCCAGCCGATCTGCTCGGCGATGTCGCGCACGCGGAGCCGCCGGTCGGAGCTGCGCCCGAGCCCGACGAGGATCTCGTACTCGGGGGCGGAGACGCCGGAGTCGTGGTGCAGCCGGAGCTCGAGGGCCCGGTCGAGGCGGCGCCGCATCGCGTAGAACTCGTCCCAGACGGCCCAGTCGTCGTCGGTGAGCGGGTCGGGCATGGGCCCAGCATAGGGACGCGTGCCAGGGCAGGGTCGGCGGCGCGGCATATCCTCTGCTCATGTCCGATCTGCGCGCCGCCGACCTCCCGCAGCAGACCGTCGAGACGGCACGTCGCTGGGCCGCGGCCGCCGCCGCGTCCCCCGCCGACCGCGACGCCGCGCGCCTCACCGCGGTCGTCCGAGACCCCGACGGGCTCGCCTTCAGCCTCGCGGTCGTCGACGGCGTGCTGGGGGCCGCCGACCCCGCCGTCGCGGCCCGCACGCTCGACGCGCTCAGCCGCTCGATGCCGTCGACGCTGCCCTGGCACCTCCGCGCCGCCGTCTCTGCCGCGGGCGGGTTCGGCCCGCTCGCTCCGCGGTCGGTCATCGGCGTGGCGCGGAAGGCGCTCCGTCGCACGCTGCAGCACCTCGTGGTCGACGCCGCGCCCGACAAGCGGGGCGCCGCCCTGGCCGCGCTGCGGGCCCGAGAGGGCGTCCGCCTCGACGTCAGCGTGCTGGGTCCGGCGGTGCTCGGCCGGGCCGGCGCCGACCGGCGGCTCGCCGAGCTGACCGCCGTGCTCGGCCACGACGACGTCGCGGGCGTCCGCACGACCGTCGACGCCGTCGTCGGGCCGTCCTCCCCGTGGGCCGTCGACGAGACCAGCGCGCTCGCGGTCGAGCGGCTCACGCCGCTCTACGAGCGGGCCCTGGCCGCCGAGCCCGCCCGGCTGGTGACCCTCGAGGTGACCAGCTCGGCCGACCTCGACCTCACCATCGACGTCTTCACGCGCCTCCTCGACCAGCCTCACCTGCGCGACCTCGTCGCCGGCGTCGCGCTCCCCACCGGCCTGCCCGACTCGCTGCCCTCGCTCCAGCTGCTCACCGACTGGGCGCGCGGCCGCGTCGCCCGCGGCGGCGCCCCGATCCGCGTCCGGCTCTCCGCCGGCGGCGACCCGTCGTCCGCGGTCGCCGAGGCTGACCGCCACGGCTGGGCCGCCGCCACGCCGCCGGCCCCGGTCGAGGCCGACGCCGCCCACCACCGGGTGCTCGACTGGGCGCTGCGCCCCGCCCACGCCGAGGTCGCCCACGTCGCGGTCGCCGCCCGCGGCCGCCTCGACCTCGCCCACGCCTGGACCCTCGCGCGGGCGCGGGAGGTCACGCACCTGCTCGACCTGGAGGCGGAGCTCGGAGCGGCCGAGGCCGACGCCGTGCTGGCCGAGGCCGGCGGGCTCGTGCTGCACGTGCCGGTCGCGCCGCACGCCGAGCCCGACGCGGCCGTCCCGTGGCTGCTCCACCGGCTCAGCGAGTCGGCGGAGGCCACCGCCGACGACCTCGACGCGGCGGTCGAGCGCTGGCTCGCCGCGGCGGAGCTCGCGGCCCGGGGCGACGACCTCGTCACCCGGCCCGCTGCGCCCGGTCACGGCGGGGTCGGCGACACCGACCCGGCCCTCGAGCGCAGTCGGCGGGCCGCCCGTCGCGTCCTGGCCCGCGCCGCGACGTCGCACGCGGGCGTGGAGACCGTCGGCCGCTCCCGCGTGCTCGACCGCGACGCCCTCGAGGAGGTCGTCTCCCGCACGGCCCAGGCCGGCGTCCTGTGGGGCCACGCCGAGGCCGCCACACGGGCCCAGCTCCTCGACAGGGCGGCCGCGGCGCTCGCCGCGGCCCGCACGACCCTGGTCGAGGTGCTGGTCGGCGAGACGGGCACCACGGTCGGGGAGGCCGACCACCAGGTCAGCGAGGTGGTCGACGCGGCGCGGCGGCACGCGGCCCTGGCGCGCGGCCTCGAGGGCGTCACGGGAGCGCGCTGGGCGCCTCCCCGGCTGACGGTCGTGGTCTCGGACGCCGCCGCCGCCCTCGCGGCGCCCGCCGAGGGCGCGACCGCGGCCCTCGCCGCCGGCAGCGGCGTCGTGCTGAAGCCCGACCCCCGCACGCGGCGCACCTCCGCCGTGCTCTGCGAGGTGCTCTGGGCGGCCGGCGTCCCGCCCGAGCTGCTGGCGCTCGCCGAGCTCGACGAGGACGACCTCGGCCGCGACCTCGTCGTGCACCCCGCCGTCGACCGCGTCGTGTTCTCGGGCTCGGTCGAGACGGCCCGCCTGTTCCGGTCGTGGCGGCCCGACCTGCCGCTCACGGCCCGGCTCGACGCCCCCGGGGTCGTCGTCGTGACGCCGAGCGCCGACGTCGACCTCGCCGTCGACGCGATCGTGCGCGGCGCGGTCGCCGGTGCGGGCCGCTCGCGCGTCGCGACCAGCCACGTGCTGCTCGTCGGCTCGGCCGGTGACGACCCCCGCCTGCGCCGGCAGCTCGTCGACGCCGTCTCGAGCCTCGAGGTCGGGCGGGCCGACGACCTCTCCACCCGCCTCGGCCCGCTCGTCGAGCCCGCCGGGCCGGCCCTCCGGGCCGCGCTCACGACGCTGCGCGAGGGCGACCGCTGGCTGGTCGAGCCCCGTCAGCTCGACGACGAGGGCGCGCTCTGGTCGCTCGGGGTCGTCGAGGGCGTCGGCGAGCCGGGCGTGGTCGACGAGGCCGTCCGCGGCCCGCTGCTGCGCGTCGTGCGGGTCGCCACGCTCGATGAGGCCCTCGCCCACCAGGCCGCCCTCGGCGGCGGCCACGTGGCCGCCGTCGCCTCGCGCGACGTCGACGAGGTGGCCCGCTGGGTGCGCCGCACCGACGCCGGTGCCCTCGTCGTGAACGGCAGCACCGCCGACGTCGCCGCCCGACGTCAGCCGGCGGCGGGCTGGGGCCGCTCGTCGGTGGGCATGGTCTCGCCGACCGGTGCCGACGCCGTGGTGGCCCAGGGGCGGTGGTGGAGCGTGCCGCGCGAGCCGCAGGCGTCGCTCCGCCTCACCGGCCTGTCGGAGGCGGTGGTGGCGGTCATCGAGGCCGCCCGCTCCGGGCTGTCGTTCGAGCAGTTCGACCGCGTCCGGTCCGGCGCGGTCTCCGACGAGCAGGCCTGGCAGGCGGTCTTCGCCCCCCGGGAGGCCGTCGGAGCCGGCGTCGAGAGGGTCCTGCTGCGGCACCGGGCGCGACCGGTCGTCGTCCGCCTCTCGTCCGACGGCGACCTCGCCGACCTGGTGCGCCTCCTCGTGGCGGCGGCGCGGGCCGGCGCCCCGGTCGACGTGAGCTCGCCCGTGCCCCTGCCGGCGGCGCTCGTCCAGCTCGTGCGGGCGCCCGGGGCGCCGCTCCGCGTGGGCGAGATCGTGGTCGAGGGCGACGAGGCGTTCCGTGCCCGGGCGGCCGCCGGCCTGCTGCAGCGCGGCGGCGGGCGGCCCGACCCCCTCGACGACCTCGAGCTGCTGGCCCGGGCGGCCGAGCCCGACGCGGCGGAGGGCGCCTCCGACGACGAGGCCGCCGCCGGGGCCGCGGGAGCCGTCGCGCGGGACGCCCGGGGAGACGGGCACCTGCCCGCCGCCGACCCGAAGGCCGTGGCTCGGTACCGCGACCTGGTCGTCCGGTTGGTGGGCGGCGACCCGCGGGCGCTCGCCGTGGCCGTCGGCGGCAGCCTCGACGTCGTCGTGCACGCGGGCGACGTCACGGAGGAGGGGCGGGTCGAGCTGCTGCCCTTCGTGCGCGAGCAGGCGGTGGCGGTGGTCACCCACCGGGCCGGCCACGTCGACCCGGCGTTCCGCGACCTGCGCCTGTAGGGCGCGGGGCCGCACCGCGGGGCGGCGCGCGTTCCGTGCGCGGAGCGCGCTCGGCGCTCGGCGCGCTACGCGGGCTGGCGGCTGATCAGCTTCGAGAGCACGATGGCGCTGCGGGTGTGGTCGACGTTCGGGGCGTTCCGGACGCGCTCGAGCGCCTCCTCGAGCGACGGGATGTCGCGGCTGCGCATGTGCACGATCGCGTCGGCGCTGCCCGTGACCGTGCCGGCGTCGACCACCTCCGGCACCGTGCTGAGGATGCGCTGCAGCTCGGCCGGCGACACGGTGCCCCGGCAGAAGAGCTCGACGAACGCCTCCGTGCCGAGTCCGTCGACGGCGGGGTCGACCTGCACCGTGAACCCCTTGATGACGCCGTCGGCCACCAGACGGTCGACGCGTCGCTTCACGGCGGAGGCGCTGAGGCCCACCGACGAGCCGATGTCGCCGTAGCCCGCCCGGGCGTTCTGGCGCAGCAGGTCGATGATGCCGTAGTCGAGGTTGTCCACATCGGGCATCCTACGCTAGAAAGTTGCGCGGTGGGCCTCGCCTGCGCAACTTAAGTGCGTCCTGAGCGTCCATGATGCGCAGGCTGCGTGTGACACTGGCTGGCGTGAGCATCGCAGCCCCCACCGCCCAGCCCTCCGCAGCCGCCTCGCCGGCGCCGACGCGACGGGCCTCCCGCCGCACGGTGCTGATGTGCCGGCCCGACCACTTCACGGTCAGCTACCGCATCAACCCGTGGATGGACCCGTCGAAGCCGACCTCCACGTCGCTCGCCGTGCGGCAGTGGGAGTCACTGTACGAGACCTACCTCCGGCTCGGCATCCAGGTCGAGCTGATCGACCCGCTGCCCGGTCTGCCCGACATGGTCTACGCGGCCAACGGGGGCTTCGTGCTCGACGGCGTCGCCTACGGCGCCAAGTTCACCTACCCCGAGCGCCAGCCCGAGGGCCCCGCCTACATGGAGTGGTTCCGGCAGGCGGGCCTCCGCGTCGCCGAGCCCGTCGAGGTCAACGAGGGCGAGGGCGACTTCCTCCTCGTGGGCGACGTGATCCTCGCCGGCACGGGCTTCCGCAGCGCCTCTGACTCGCACGCCGAGCTCGCCCGGGTCACCGGTCGCGAGGTCGTCGGCCTGACCCTGGTCGACCCGCGGTTCTACCACCTCGACACCGCGGTGGCCGTGCTCGACCCGGAGCCGGTCGAGGGCGGCGCCCAGAACATCGCCTACCTCGAGAGCGCCTTCGACGAGCCCTCCCTGGCCGTGCTGCGCGAGCGGTTCCCCGACGCCGTCCTGGTCAGCGACGACGACGCGACCATCCTCGGCCTGAACAGCTACAGCGACGGTCTCCACGTGGTGATCGCCGAGAAGGCCACGGGGTTCGCGCGACAGCTGCGCGAGCGGGGCTACGAGCCGGTCGGCGTCGACCTCTCCGAGCTGCTGCTCGGCGGCGGCGGCGTGAAGTGCTGCACCCTGGAGCTGCGACGATGACGATCGACACGACCCGCGCCTCCGGCCCCACCGAGGCGGCCATCGCCGTCGAGGACGCCGCGCTGGCCCACAACTACCACCCGCTGCCCGTGGTCGTCGCGACCGCCGAGGGCGCCTGGGTCACCGACGTCGACGGCCGCCGCTACCTCGACTGCCTCGCCGCCTACTCGGCCGTGAACTTCGGCCACGGCCACCCGACCCTCGTCGCGGCCGCCCGTGACCAGCTCGACCGGGTGACGCTGACCAGCCGGGCGTTCCACAACGACCAGCTCGGCCCGTTCGCCGCCGAGCTCGCCGCCCTGCTCGGCAAGCAGATGGTGCTGCCGATGAACACCGGCGCCGAGGCCGTCGAGTCGGGCGTCAAGGTCGCGCGCGCCTGGGGCTACCGCGTCAAGGGCGTGCGGCCCGGGGCCGCGAAGATCATCGTGGCGTCGGGCAACTTCCACGGCCGCACCACGACGATCATCAGCTTCTCGGACGACGAGGAGGCGCGGGCCGACTTCGGCCCCTACACCCCCGGTTTCGTCACGGTGCCCTACGGCGACTCCGCCGCGCTCGAGGCCGCGATCGACGACGACACGGTGGCCGTGCTGCTCGAGCCGATCCAGGGCGAGGCGGGCGTCGTCGTGCCGCCGGCCGACTACCTGCCCGAGGTGCGCCGCATCACGCGGGAGCGCCGGGTGCTGTTCATCGCCGACGAGATCCAGTCGGGCCTCGGCCGGACCGGCGCGACCGTGAGCTGCGACCTCGTCGACGTCGTGCCCGACCTCTACCTGCTCGGCAAGGCCCTCGGCGGCGGCGTCGTGCCGGTCAGCGCCGTCGTCGGCGACCGCGACGTGCTCGGCGTGCTGCGGCCCGGCGAGCACGGCTCGACGTTCGGCGGCAACCCGCTCGCGGCGGCCGTGGGCCTCGCCGTCGTGCGGATGCTCGCCACCGGAGAGTGGCAGGAGCGCGCGGCGCGGCTCGGCGCCCGCCTGCGCGAGGGCCTCGACGCGCTCGTCGGCGAGGGCGTCGTCACCGTGCGCGGCGCCGGCCTGTGGATGGGCGTCGACATCGACCCCGCGGTCGGCACCGGGCGGGAGGTCTGCGAGGAGCTCATGCGCCGCGGCGTCCTCGCGAAGGACACGCACGGCTCGACCATCCGCCTCGCCCCGCCGCTGGTGATCACGGAGTCCGAGGTCGACGAGCTCGTGTCGACGCTCGGGGCCGTGCTGCGCGACCTCCGCGCCTGAGGTCGGGTCGCCGGCCGGCCTGGCCGCCCGGCTGGACCGGCCGCCTGGCCGCCCGGCTGCTCGGCCAGGCCCGGCCGGGCCTCAGCCGCCCGCGCGCCCCTCGGGCTTGACGAAGAGGTAGACGACGCTCCGCCCCGTGCGGTGCTCCTGGGCGTTCGCGAAGCCGAGGCCCTCGAGCAGCTCGCGGTCGTCGTCGGTCAGCACGTCGACCTGGCGCCGGACGATCCAGACCCGGTCGGTAGCGGCGAGGCGCTCCGAGAGCTCGGCGCGGTCGTCGGCGTCGTCGAGCTGGAGCGTCTCGTCGGTGAACCGGCCGGCGGCGATGCCCGAGCTGACGAAGGCCACGTCGTCGAGCCCCGCGAAGCGCTGCGGGTAGGCGTACAGAGCCTGGCGGGGCCGGGTCGAGACGACCCCGGTCGCGTCGAGCAGGACGGCATCGCCCGGGCGGGCCTGCTGCTCGACGTAGCTCGCGACCTGCGCGAGGTCGGCGCCGCCGCCCTTGCCGTCGGGCAGCCGCTGCAGCACGTACGTCGGCACCGAGGCCGCGACCAGCAGGGCGATCAGGGCGATGCTGACCCACCGCCTCCGGAACCCCGTGATGGCGACCGCCAGCAGCAGGCACATGCCCGGCGCCGACCAGGCCACCAGCCGGGCCTGGAAGAGCGGCGCGATGGCGAGGCCGACCAGCAGCATCACGCCGGTCGGCAGCACGACCCAGAGCGCGCCGAGCAGCACGACGCTGCCGGGGGTGCGCGAGCGGTCGCGGAGGCGCGTGCCGAGCAGGATGAGCAGGGCGGCGCCCAGCACGGCGTAGGCCACGGAGGTCGCGAACCAGGGCTCGACGAGCACCGAGTACCAGGTGACGTCGGAGCCCGTCGCGGGGTCGCCGTTGCCCAGCAGCCGAGTGCGCTCGCGGATGACCGTGCCGATCACCGGGGCGGTGACGAGCAGCGCGGCGCCGGTCGAGATGGACCAGCCGAGGAGGCGGTGGCGCGCTCCCCGACGACGTCGCTGCGCCGGGGCGAGCAGCAGGAAGACGCCGTGCACGAGCACGATCGTCGCCATCGGCACGAACACGGCGATGCACGCCGCGAGGCCGGCGCCGTAGGCGACCCACCACCACCGGCTCTGCCGCCGCGAGGCGACCAGGACGAGGACGGTCGCCCAGACGGCGAGGGCGGCGGTGAGGGCGTAGGGCCGGGCCTCCGCCGCCTCGAGGGTCAGCCGGGGCAGCACCGCGTAGATGCCGGCGGCGAGGACGGCCGTCGTGCGCGTCGTCAGCATCCGCACGAGCACCAGGAGGCCCGCGGCGCCGGCCCCCGCGGCGAGGGCGCTCGGCAGGCGGGTCGAGAGGGTGCTCTCGCCGAACAGGGTCGTCCAGGCGTGCATCACCACGTAGTAGGCGGTGTGCACGGCGTCCCGCTGGTGAGTGAACTCGAGCAGCGAGCCGAGGGGCAGGCGGGCGGCCTGGAGGGTGGTCGCCTCGTCGCTCCAGTACGACGGCACCCACGACGCCGCGAAGCCCACCAGCAGCGCCACCAGGCCGGCGACCACGGGGTCGAGCCAGCGGCTGCGGGGGTGTGCGACCGCGGGGTCGTGCCCGATGCTCACGCGACGGCGGCCCGGAGGTCAGGGGAGCCGGGCCCCGCGGCGGCGGGGCCCTCGGCGTGGCTCTCGGCAGCTGGGCACGGCATCGATCCGTGGACCTCTCGGTTCTTCGGGCGCGGGGACGGTCGTCCGATGCTAGCGGGTGCCCCTCCGACGCGTCGCGAGCGACCCCGGGGGGAGCTGCGGGCGGGCCCGGGCGGGCCGGGAGCGAGCCCGGGCACGTCGGCAGCGCGCGCCGGGCAACGAGAAAGCCCCCGGCGGGGCCGGGGGCTTCGTGGTGGCTGGACGCGGCGTCGATCCGCGGACCTTTCGATTTTCAGTCGAACGCTCTACCAACTGAGCTACCCAGCCGAGGGAGCCGTAGCTCCTGGTGAGAGGCGGTGCCTCTCGGACGGGGTGACCCGTCGCTGCGACCCTGACCGGACTTGAACCGGCGACCTCCGCCGTGACAGGGCGGCGCGCTAACCAACTGCGCTACAGGGCCAAACTGGTGGTGCGTGGTGTTTCCGTGAACGATGCTACCGGACTCGAGACCATTGCTGGAACCGTGACCCCAACGGGATTCGAACCCGTGCTGCCGCCGTGAAAGGGCGGTGTCCTAGGCCACTAAACGATGGGGCCGAGTGACCTCGGAAGATCACAGAGCAACCGAGGAAGGAGCATACGCAACCCGCGGCCACGATGCAAACCCGGGAGGCGCCTCCCCGGTCCAGGAGGGTCCCTCACGACCGCGACGCCCCGTCGCCACACCGACGGGGGTCTCGCTCGGAGGGGGGAGCGGGAGCTAGGTTCGACCTGTCCTTGATGCTTGGTCGCGACGGCCCTGCGCCCGGCCGGGCGGAGCCGCACGGCGCCTCGACCACGACGAACCGGTGATGCCTCATGATCTCGACCTCCCCCCGACGGCCGCGTGCCGCCCGCGGCCTCCTCACGAGCAGCGACCGCCGCCCCGTCCGCCTCGCCCTCGTCGCCGCCGCCCTCTCGCTGGCCGTCACCGGCAGCGTGCTCGCCGCCCCCACTCCCGCCCGGGCCGCCGACTACCCCACGTGGGAGCAGGTCGCCGCTGCCCAGGCGAACACGGACGCGAAGGCCGCCGAGATCGCCACCATCACGGGCCTCCTCGCCCAGCTCTCGACCGACCTCGAGGCCGCGAACGCCGACGCCGTCGCGAAGGGCGCGGCCTACGAGGAGGCGCAGACCGCCTACGACCAGGCCGAGTTCAAGCTCGGCCAGCTGCAGGACCAGGCCGACGCCGCGGACGCCGTCGCCGCCGCCAGCGAGGAGCGCGCGGGCCAGCTCGCCGCCCAGCTCGGCCGCTCGTCGGGCGGCAACGACATCAGCAGCAGCCTGATCGCCGACCCGGGCGACGCCAACGAGCTGCTGTACAAGATCGGCGCCATGTCGAAGCTGACCGAGCAGGCCGACGGCATCTACTCGCAGGCCACGCAGGACCGCAACACCGCCCAGTCGCTCAGCGACCAGGCCGACGTCGCCGCCACGGCGCTCAAGGCCCTGGCCGTCGAGGCGGAGGACGCGCTGGCGGCGGCCAACGAGGCCGCCCAGGCCGCGGCGGACGCCGTCGCCGCCCAGGAGGAGAACAAGAGCCGGCTCGACACGCAGCTCGCGATCCTCCAGTCGGACCTCACCACGACCAAGGAGGAGTTCGAGAAGGGCGAGGCCGAGCGCAAGGCCGCGGAGGCCGCCGCCGCCGCCGAGGCGGCCCGCCTGGGCAGCCCCACGAACGGCACCCCCACCGGCGTCGTCTCGAGCGCCGGCTGGACGCGCCCGTCGGGCGGGAACATCTCGAGCGGCTTCGGCATGCGGGTGAACCCGGTCACGCACGCCTACATCCTGCACGCGGGCACCGACCTCGCCGCGGCCTGCGGCACGCCGATCTTCGCGGCGACGAGCGGCACGGTGAGCTACGCCGGCTGGTACGGCGGCTACGGCAACTTCGTCCTGCTCGACAACGGCGGCGGCGTCACCACCGGCTACGGGCACCAGCCGAACGGCGGCATCACGGTGAGCGTGGGCCAGCACGTCGAGGTCGGGCAGCAGATCGGCCACGTCGGCTCGACCGGCAACTCGACCGGATGCCACCTGCACTTCGAGACGCGCGTCGGCGGCACGCCCGCCAACCCGGTCGACTTCATGGCGCAGCGCGGCATCCGCCTCTAGCGGCACGACGACGGAGGGCCCGACACCAGCAGGTGTCGGGCCCTCCGTCGTCGGCGGGTGCGGGTCAGTGGCCCTCGGCCGCCAGCTTCACGATGCCGGCCTCGACGATGGCCTCGGCCTCGGCGGCGTCGCCCCAGCCCTCGGTCTTGACCCACTTGCCGGGCTCGAGGTCCTTGTAGTGCTCGAAGAAGTGCTCGATCTCCTTGCGGAGGAACTCCGGCACGTCGGTGACGTCCTGGATGTGCTCCCAGCGCGGGTCCTTCGCCGGCACGGCGATGACCTTGGCGTCGCTGCCGCCGTCGTCGGTCATGTTGAAGACGCCCACGGGGCGGACCTTCACGCCCACGCCCGGGAAGAGCGGGTAGTCGAGCAGCACGAGCACGTCGACGGGGTCGCCGTCGAGGCCGAGGGTGTTCTCGAAGAACCCGTAGTCGGTCGGGTAGACGAAGCCGGTGAAGAGCACGCGGTCGAGGTAGACGCGACCGGTCTCGTGGTCGACCTCGTACTTGTTGCGGCTTCCCTTGGGGATCTCGATCACGGCGTCGTACGCGGCCATGGGTGCTCCTGGTTCAGTCGTGGGGGTGCCGACCAGACCGGTCGGCGGCTGCCGGTAACGTTACAAGATGCCCGACAGACCGCGTCTGACCCCCGCCATGGCCGACGTCCGCCGGGCCGTCCGCGGCTCCCTCGGCGACCTGGCCGCCGACTCCCTCGTGCTCGTCGCCCTGAGCGGCGGGCCCGACTCGCTGGCGCTCGCCGCGGCGACCGCGTTCGAGGCGCCCCGGGCGGGGCTGCGGGCCGGCGCCGTCGTGGTCGACCACGGGCTGCAGTCCGGGTCGGCCGAGGTGGCGGCCGCGGCCGCTTCCCAGGCGACGGCGCTCGGGCTCGCCCCGGTGGTCGTCCGCCGCGTCGCCGTCGGCGTCGAGGGCGGCCCGGAGGGGGCAGCCCGGGAGGCGCGCTACCGGGCCCTGCGCGAGGTCACGGCCGAGACCGGTGCGGTCGCGGTGCTCCTCGGCCACACCCTCGACGACCAGGCCGAGACCGTGCTGCTCGGGCTCGCGCGGGGGAGCGGGCCCACCAGCCTGCACGGGATGGACGCGGTGCGGGGGCCGTGGCGACGGCCGCTGCTGGCCGTCCGGCGGGAGACGACCCGCGCCTCCTGCGCCGACCTCGGGCTGGACCCCTGGCTCGACCCGCACAACGACGACGCCTCGTTCGCCCGCGTGCGCGTCCGGCAGGTCGTGCTGCCGGTGCTCGAGCGCGAGCTCGGCCCCGGCGTCGCGGAGGCCCTCGTCCGCACCGCGGCGCAGCTGCGTGAGGACTCCGAGGCGCTCGACCACTTCGCCGAGGAGCAGGCCGAGGAGGTCGCCGACCACGCCGAGGCCGGCATCTCGCTCGACGTCCGCGCGCTCGCGGCCGACCCGGCCGCGCTCCGACAGCGCTTGATCCGGCTGGCCGTCGAGGGCGAGTTCGGCGTCGTCCTCAGCCGCTCGCAGACCCTCGAGGTCGCCCGCCTCGTGACCGACTGGCACGGCCAGGGAGCCGTCTCGTTGCCGGGCGTTACAGTGGAGCGCACCGGGGGCGTGCTGCACTTCAGCGCCGCCGGCACCGCCTGAGGCCCGGCCGCTCGACCAGCGCCGCCGCCCCTCGCCCCCGACGTCGTCACCTCCGACGTCGTCGCCCCCACCCCGTCATCCCCGACCCCCCAGGAGAACGCGCGCCCATGGAACTCAGCGACATCGACGGCGACCTCACCAGCGTCCTCTACACCGAGGAGCAGATCCACGCGAAGATCGCGGAGGTCGCCCGCCAGGTCGAGGTCGACTACGCCGGCCGTGACCCGCTGCTCGTGGGCGTGCTCAAGGGCGCCGTCATGGTGATGGCCGACTTCGCGCGCGAGCTGAAGCTCAACGCGCCGATGGACTGGATGGCCGTGTCGTCGTACGGCTCGGGGACGAAGTCGTCGGGCGTCGTGCGCATCCTGAAAGACCTGGACACCGACCTGCACGGTCGCGACGTCATCATCGTCGAGGACATCATCGACTCGGGCCTGACCCTCTCGTGGCTGCTCGAGAACCTCAAGAGCCGCGGCGCCGCCTCCGTCGAGATCTTCGCCCTGCTCCGCAAGCCTGCCGCGGCCAAGGTGCAGGTCGACGTGAAGTACGTCGGCTACGAGATCCCCAACGACTTCGTCGTGGGGTACGGCCTCGACTTCGACGAGAAGTACCGCAACCTGCGCGGCGTCGGGGTGCTGGCGCCCCACGTCTACAGCTGACCGGGGCCCGGGCGGGCCGAGGGCCCGACGGGGGCCGTGGCCCCAGTGAGGGGCTCCCCGACCGCTCAGAGCGAACACCCACCAGCCCCCGAGGGGACGCGAGGTAACCTCTCCCTCACGTTCTCCCTGCAGAAAGGTGTCGGGCTCCGCCCGTACTGACATGGACCTCAAGAAACTCTTCCGCGGACCGATCATCTACGTCGTGATCGCGGTGCTCGGCATCGGGATCGGCTGGAGCGTCATCAGCGCCTCCGGCTCGACGCGCGTGTCGACCCAGAAGGGCCTCGAGGCTCTGAACGACGACAAGGTCTCCTCGGCGACCATCTTCAGCAACGAGCAGCGCGTCGACCTCGTCCTGAAGGACGGCGACGAGCAGCAGCAGTTCTACTACGCGACCCCGCGCGGCGACGAGGTCGTCCAGGCGGTCGACGACGCGAAGCTCGAGAGCTTCGACGACAACGTCACGCAGGGCAACTGGTTCCTCTCGCTGCTGAGCGTCCTCCTGCCCTTCGTGATCATCGGCGCCATCTTCTGGTTCCTGCTCTCGTCGATGCAGGGCGGCGGCAGCAAGGTCATGCAGTTCGGCAAGTCCAAGGCCAAGCTCGCGTCGAAGGAGACGCCGCAGGTCATGTTCACCGACGTGGCCGGCGCCGACGAGGCCATCGAGGAGCTCGAGGAGATCAAGGAGTTCCTCAAGGAGCCCGCGAAGTTCCAGGCCGTCGGTGCGCGCATCCCCAAGGGCGTGCTGCTCTACGGCCCTCCCGGCACCGGCAAGACCCTTCTGGCCCGCGCCGTCGCCGGCGAGGCCGGCGTGCCGTTCTTCTCGATCTCCGGCTCGGACTTCGTCGAGATGTTCGTCGGCGTCGGCGCCAGCCGCGTCCGAGACCTCTTCGAGCAGGCCAAGCAGAACTCCCCCGCCATCATCTTCGTCGACGAGATCGACGCCGTCGGCCGCCACCGCGGCGCCGGCGTCGGCGGCGGCAACGACGAGCGCGAGCAGACGCTGAACCAGCTGCTCGTCGAGATGGACGGCTTCGACGTCAAGACCAACGTCATCCTGATCGCGGCGACCAACCGTCCCGACGTGCTCGACCCCGCCCTCCTGCGCCCCGGCCGCTTCGACCGCCAGATCGGCGTCGACGCCCCGGGCCTGGACGGCCGCAAGCAGATCCTCGAGGTGCACGGCAAGGGCAAGCCCCTCGCCGCCTCGGTCAACCTGGAGGTGCTGGCCCGCAAGACGCCGGGCTTCACCGGTGCCGACCTGGCCAACGTGCTCAACGAGGCCGCGCTGCTGACGGCTCGCTCGAACGCGCAGCTGATCGACAACCGCGCCCTCGACGAGGCCGTCGACCGCGTCATGGCCGGCCCGCAGCGCCGCAGCCGCATCATGAACGACCACGAGAAGCTCATCACCGCGTACCACGAGGGCGGCCACGCCCTCGCCGCCGCGGCGATGCGCCACACCGACCCGGTCACGAAGATCACGATCCTGCCGCGCGGCCGTGCCCTGGGCTACACGATGGTGCTTCCCCTGGAGGACAAGTACAGCGTGACCCGCAACGAGCTGCTCGACCAGCTCACCTACGCCATGGGCGGCCGCGTCGCGGAGGAGCTCGTCTTCCACGACCCGACCACCGGCGCCTCGAACGACATCGAGAAGGCCACGGGCACCGCCCGCAAGATGGTCACCGAGTTCGGCATGAGCAACAAGGTCGGCTCGGTCAAGCTCGGCCAGGGCTCGGGCGAGCAGTTCATGGGCCGCGACATGGGCCAGCGCGACTACTCGGAGACGATCGCCGAGACCGTCGACGCCGAGGTGCGCGTGCTGCTCGAGCAAGCGCACGACGAGGCCTGGGCCGTCATCAACGACAACCGCGACATCCTCGACCACCTCGCCGCCGAGCTCCTCGAGAAGGAGACCCTCGACCACGACGAGCTGGCGGAGATCTTCAAGGACGTCAAGAAGCTGCCCGAGCGCCCGCAGTGGCTCTCCAGCGACAAGCGCCCCGTGTCGGACCGCCCCGCGATCCCGATGCCGACGAAGGCGCCCGTCGACGCCGACGCCGTCGACGGCGGGGTCGGCTCCGAGCCGGAGCCCGAGGGCCTCACGACCCGCAAGCGCCCGCCGCGCACTGCTCCCGGCATCGCCACGGCCTGAGCGGGCCACCCGACCGGGGCGGTGTGGAGCTCCCGCCCCGGTCGGTAGCCTGGTCAGTCGAACCGTAGGCCTGATGGCAAGGAGCACCTCGTGACCGACTCGCCGACCGGCGGCTCCCGCCGCGACCCGGCCGCCGCGCCCGACGCTCCGGCGTGGAGGCGGCCCCGTGGGCGCGAGCGGTACCCCGACCCGGTCGAGGTGGACGCTCCGCCGACGTCGGCCCCGGCCTCCGGCACGGAGCGACGCCTCGCGCTCGCCCTCGACGAGACGGCCGCCGTCCGGCCGCCCGCCCAGCTCCCTCCCGTGACGCACACGCCGGCGACGCGGGCAGCGGCGGAGGTGCCCGCCGCGGTGATCCGCGTGCCGCCGGCCCGGACTCCCGCGCAGCCGACGCCGACTCCCGCGCAGCCGACCCCGGCGCAGCCCGCGCAGCCGACGCCGGCGCGCGACGCCGTGTCGCGACGCGCGGTCTCGACCCCGGTGCAGGCGGGCGGCGAGGCCGAGCCGACCCGCGCCTCCGGCCGTCGCCTCGTCGCGGGGGGCCGCTTCGACGGCCCGCTGCCCGTCGGCGCCGAGCGCACCCGGATCGGCTCGCACGCCGCCCCCGGGCTGGTCGACGGGCCTCCGCGCTCCTCGGTCGAGCCCGGCCGGCCCCGTGGTGAGCGCGCACGGCGTCGGGGAGCCGACGCGGCGCCCGTCGTCGTCCGGTCCCGCCCGGCCGTCCCGCTCGACCTGCTGCCCGCCGACGGCGGCCGCGCCCTCGTGATGGGCATCCTCAACGTGACCCCCGACTCCTTCAGCGACGGCGGCCGCTGGGTCGGCCTCGGCGCCGCCCTCGACCACGCTCGCGAGCTCGTCGCCGCGGGTGCCGACCTCGTCGACGTGGGCGGCGAGTCCACGCGCCCCGGGGCGTCCCGGGTCGACCCGCTCGAGGAGCAGCGCCGCGTGCTGCCCGTCGTCCGCGAGCTGGCGTCCGAGGGCGTGCGGGTCAGCGTCGACACGATGAACGCCTCCACGGCGCGCGCCGCCGTCGAGGCCGGCGCCGACGTCATCAACGACGTCTCGGGCGGCCTCGCCGACGACGCGATGGCCGACGTGGCCGCCGAGACCGAGCGGCTCTTCGTCGCCATGCACTGGCGCGGTCACCTCGAGCACGGCCGCGGCGCGCCCGACTACGGCGGCGACGTCGCCCGCCGCGTCCGCGACGAGCTCGCCGCCCGCGTCGACGCCCTCGCGGGCCGGGGCGTGCGCCTCGACCGCCTCGTGCTCGACCCCGGCGTCGGCTTCTCGAAGGACGCCGCCCAGAACTGGCGCGTGCTCGCGGCCCTGCCCGAGCTGGCCCGCCTCGGCCAGCCACTGCTGGTGGGGGCGTCGCGCAAGAGGTTCCTCGGCGAGCTGCTGCCCGACGGCGCTCCGCCCGAGCACCGCGACCTCCCCACCGCCGTGGTGAGCGTGCTCGCGGCCCAGGAAGGCGTGTGGGCGGTGCGTGTGCACGACGCGGCCGGCACCCGCGTCGCCCTCGACGTGCTGCACGCCTGGCAGGGCGCCGCCGTGCCCGCGCGACCGGCGAGGCACGCGTGACCGCCGAGGTGCCGGTGGGCGGCGTCGCGGACGCCGCCGGCGCTGCTGCCGCCGGCGCTGCTGCTGACGGCGCAGCTCCGGCCGCCCCGGCCCGCCGTCTCGTGCCGCGCGGCCTGGACGTGCTGCGCCTGAGCGGCGTGCGGGCCACCGGACACCACGGCGTCTTCGAGCACGAGCGCCGCGACGGCCAGGAGTTCGTGGTCGACGTCGTCGTGCACCTCGACGCCGCGCCGGCCGCCGACGGCGACGACCTCGCGCAGACCGTCCACTACGGCGTGCTCGCCGAGCAGCTCGTCGCCGCCGTCGAGCGCGACCCGGTCGACCTCGTCGAGACCCTCGCCGAGCGGCTCGCGCACGTCGTGCTGTCGTTCCCCGCCGCGGTGCGGGCCGAGGTCACGGTGCACAAGCCCCACGCGCCGATCACGGTGCCGTTCGGCGACGTGTCGATCACCGTCGTCCGGGAGCGCGCGTGAGCACGGCGGGGCCCGCGCGCCCCGGCTCCGTCCCGGTCCCCGGCTCCCCCACCGCGCCTCCCGGGCCCCTCGCCCGTCGCGCGGTGATCGCGCTCGGCTCCAACCTCGGCGACCGCGACGGGCTGCTCCGCGACGCCGTCGCGGCCCTCGACGCCGTCGACGGGGTGCACGTCGTCGCAGCGTCCGCTCCCGTCTCGTCGGTGGCCGTCACGCTCGACGGGCCCGACGAGAGCAAGCCCGACTACCTCAACGCCGTCGCCCTCGTCGACACCACCCTCGGGGGTCTCGACCTGCTGGCGGCCCTGCAGTCGATCGAGTCCGACCGGGGCCGGGTGCGCACCGAGCGCTGGGGGGACCGCACCCTCGACCTCGACGTGGTCGTGCTCGGCGACGACGAGAGCGACGACCCGCGCCTCACGCTGCCCCACCCGCGCGCCGCCGGGCGGGCCTTCGTGCTCGAGCCCTGGCTGCAGGTCGAGCCGGAGGCGCGGCTCGGCCGGGCAGGGCGCGTCGCCGACCTGCTCGCCGCGCTGCCCGACCGCACCCGGCCGGTCGCGGGAGCCGGCGCGCTGTGGCCGCCCGCCGAGCGCGCTCCCGGCGCCGTCCGCTCCGAGCCCGCCGCCACCGCCCCCGACCACACCCCCGGAGCCGACGCGTGAGACACACCCGCCCCGCCACCCTGATCGGCCTCGCCCTCGTCGCCCTCGTGGTCGGCTTCGTGCTCGACGCGGCGCTCGTCGCGACCGGTCGGCCGTCGATCGTGCCGCCCGTGGTGCTCGGTCTCGTGCTGCTCGCCATCGGCGGCATCGTCGTGACGATGGCGATGCCGGTCCGCCGCGTGGCCCGGGGCTCGCGCACCGAGCGCGTCGACCCGTACTACGCGACCCGGGTGCTGCTGCTCGCGAAGGCCAGCAGCCTGGCCGGGGCGCTCTTCGGCGGCGGCGCCGGCGGGGTGCTGCTGTTCATGACGACGCGCGGCGTGGGGGTGGCAGTAGGCTCCGTCGTGCCCGCGGTCGTGGCCGTCGTGGGGGGCCTCGGCCTCCTCGTCGGGGGGATCGTCGCCGAGCACATGTGCACCGTGCCGCCCGGTGACGACGACGACGGCGGGCCGGGGGCCCAGGCCGCCTGAGAGCACGCCCGCCGACCGCACCGCCCCGGAGGACCGCCATGAGCCGACTCGACGTCGCCGACGCGACCTGGACGGGCGTCTCGCCGCGGTACGTCTGGCCCGAGGTGATCGGCTGGCTCGTCACGGGTCTCGTCGTGGCGGCGGCCACCCTGCCGCTGTGGTTCCTCGACTCGCTGTGGTGGCGCCTCCTGACGGCCGGGCTGGTCGTCGTGACCCTGCTCGTCTGCGCGTTCGTGCCGCGGCGCGTGCGGGCCATCGGCTACCAGCTGCGCGACGACGACCTGCTGCTGCGCAAGGGCATCCTGTTCACCCGCGTCGTCGCCGTGCCCTACGGCCGCATGCAGCTCATCGACATCAACCGCGGGCCGGTCGTGCGCGCCCTCGGGCTCAGCGACCTCAAGTTCGTGACGGCGGCCGCGTCGTCGGCCGTGACCATCCCCGGGGTGCCCGAGGCCGAGGCGGAGGCGCTGCGCGACCGCCTGGTCGAGCTCGCCGAGTCGAGGCGGGCGGGGCTGTGACCGACGTCGGGCCGCCGGCTCCGGGGCCGGCCGATCCCGCTGATCCTGCTGGACCCGCTGGACCCGCTGGACCCGCTGGCCCCGCCGGTCCGCCGGCCCCCGCCGAGGTCGCGGCCCTCACCGACGGCGAGTGGCACCGGCTGCACCCGGCGACGCCCCTGCTCCGCGGCGGCACCGCGCTGATCGTCGCCCTCGGCATCATCGTCTACAACGCGCGCGACTGGGTCGTGCAGCTCGTCGCCGGCATCGTCAGCGGGCGCCGCGGGGGCGACGACGGCGACCCGTTCGGCTACGTCGTCGACCACGGCCTGCTCGGCTGGGTGCTGCTCGGGCTCGTCGTCGTCGTGGCCGTGCTCTCGACCTTCTTCTGGCTGGCCTGGCGGATGAACACGTTCCGCGTCACCGAGGAGACGGTGGAGGTGCGCAGCGGCATCGTCTTCCGCACCGAGCGTCGGGCCCGCCTCGACCGGGTGCAGGGCATCGCCGTGCAGCGGCCCGTCCTCGCGCGGCTGTTCGGCGCCGCCAAGCTCGAGGTCAGCCAGGCGGGCGACGACGCCAACGTCAGCCTCGCGTACCTGCGCTCCGCCTCGGCCGACGACCTCCGACGCGAGATCCTGCGCCGCGCCTCCGGGGCCCAGCGCGCCGAGGGGGTCTCGCTGGCGAAGGGGCCGGCCGGGCGGCCGGGCTTCGTCGGCCTCGTCGAGCAGCGCGCCGCGGAGTTCCTCGCGGACGGCACCGAGGAGGCGCCTCCCGAGTCGGTCGTGCGGGTCGACCTCCGCAGGCTGGTCGGCTCGGTCGTGCTCAGCGGCTACACGCTGTTCATCGTCGCCGCCGCGATCGCCGTCGTCGTCACGGTGCGGCTGACGGGGGAGTGGTTCCTGCTCTTCGCGCTGCTGCCGGCCGTGCTCGGCTCAGGCGGCTACTACGTCAACCGGGTGTCGAAGTCGCTGCGGTACAGCATCGCCGGCACCCGTGACGGCATCCGCATCGGCTACGGCCTCTTCTCCACCACGAACGAGACGCTGCCGCCCGGGCGCATCCACTCGGTGCGCGTGAGCCAGCCGCTGCTCTGGCGGCCGTTCGGCTGGTGGGAGATCAGCATCAACCGCGCCTCGCGCTCGAGCGCGGCGGCGTCGTCGTCGACGGGGCAGCAGGGCGCGAGCGTGCTGCTGCCGGTGGGCGACGAGGGCGACGTGCGCCGGGTGCTCGAGCTCGTGCTGCCCGAGCTGGTCGGGCTCGCGGCGGCGGCGGAGGCCGACGCGGACGGGGCGCCGACGGTGGTCGCCGACGGCCCGGCAGGGCCCGCTGCGGCGGCCTCGCCCCCCGACGACCTGCGCGCCGCGGCCGACGAGCACGCCTCGCACACGCTGCGGCTCGTCGAGGACGGCCTCACGTCGCGCGGCTCCGACGGCGGCTTCACGACGTCGCCGCGTCGGGCCGCGGTGCTGCGCTGGTTCTCGTGGCGGCGCAACGGCTTCCGGGCGGCGCCCGGCGCGCTGCTGCTGCGGAAGGGCGCGATCTGGCGTGAGCTGATCATCGTGCCCCTGCCCCGGGTGCAGAGCGTGAGCCTGCACCAGGGACCGCTGCTGCGGCGGCTCCGCCTCGCCGCCGTGCACCTGCACACGGTCGCCGGGCCGATCACCGCCCAGATCGGCGCCCTCGACGAGGCCGACGCCCTGGCCTTCTTCACCGGAGCCGCCCGCGACGGCGTCGAGGCCGCCCGGGCCGACCGCACCCACCGCTGGCTCGCCGTCGCCTCGGCCGCCGAGCCCCCCGCCTCCCCGGGGCCTGCCGCCGCCTCGGCTCCTGCCACCGCTGCCGGCGTCGTGCCCGCCGCCTCCCCGGGCCCAGCCGTCCCTCCCGCTCCCGCCGCTCCCGCTCCCGCCGTTCCCGCTCCCGCCGTTCCCGCTCCCGCCGTTCCCGCTCCCGCCCCTCCTGCTCCTGCTCCTGCTCCTGCCCCTGCCCCTGCTCTCAAATTTGAGAGTGATCCGGTGGCGAGCGACCAGGCAGCCGCGGAGAACGGGCTCGCTGCGTCGGATCCCTCTCGGATTCCCCCCGAGGAGTCGCGGGTCGGGTCGCCGACGCCCGTCACGCCCCCGGACGCCCCGCCCGCATCCGCCCCGGCACCGCCACGCGCACCCGCCCCGGCACCGCCACGCGCACCCGCCCCGGCACCGGCCCCCGCACCAGCCCCGACGCCGGCCTCCGCACCCACCTCCGCCCCCGCCCGCCACCGAGAGGACGACCCCCGATGAGCCCCCAGCAGAGCGGACGCCTCGGCATCGGAGTCGTCGGCGCCGGCCGCGTCGGGCCCGTGCTCGGCGCCGCGCTCGCCGCGGCCGGCCACGCGATCGTCGGCATCTCGGCCGTCTCCGAGCGCAGCCGCGACCGCGCCGAGGCGATCCTGCCCGGTGCTCCGGTGCTGACCGTGCAGCAGATCGTCGAGCGCTCCGAGCTCGTGCTGCTCGCGGTGCCCGACGACCAGCTCGCCGACCTCGTCACGGGCCTGGCCGCGACCGGCGCCTGGCAGGCCGGCCAGCTCGTCGTGCACACGTCACCCGTGCACGGGCTCGAGGTGCTCCGCCCCGCGCTGCAGGCCGGGGCGATCCCGCTCGCCATCCACCCCGCCCTCACCTTCACCGGCACGACCATCGACCTGGTGCGGCTGCGCGAGGCGTACTGCGCGGTCACCGCGCCGGTGCCGGTGCAGCCGATCGGCCAGGCGCTCGTCGTCGAGATGGGCGCCGAGCCGGTGCTCGTCGCGGAGGCCGACCGGCCGCGCTACGCCGAGGCCGTCGCCACCGCGTCCGAGTTCTCGGCGGCGATCGTCACCCAGTCGGTCGGCATGCTCGCCGAGCTCGGCGTGCCCGACCCCGGTCGCGTGATCGCGCCGCTCGTCCGCTCGGCCATGGACCGCGCCCTCGCCGTCGCCGAGGGGTCGGTGGGCCCCGGTACCATCGACACTGCGCCGTTCGGGCGCCCGTCGGCCGACGACGGGCCGTCACCGCGGCACGGGGCGTGAGGTCCGGGCTCGACCCGCACCGCCCGCACCGCCTCCACCCCTCGTCCCCTGCAGGAGCCCCTCGCACATGACCGACGCCCCCGACACCAGCACCCCCACCGACGAGGCGGCCGCCGAGGCCGAGGCGGCCCGTGAGGCGTCGGAGCAGAAGCAGGTGCGCCTCGAGAAGCGCGCCCGCCTGCTCGAGTCGGGCCGCGAGGCCTACCCCGTGGGCGTGCCGGTGACCGACACGATCGCCGCCGTCCGTGCCCGCCACGCCGACCTCGAGCCCGGCGCCGAGACGGGCGACGTCGTCGGCCTGGCCGGCCGCGTCGTGCACGCGCGCAACACCGGCAAGCTCTGCTTCGCCGCGCTGCAGGCCGGCGACGGCACGCGCATCCAGGCGATGGTCTCGCTCGCGGCCGTCGGCGAGCAGGCGCTCGCCGACTGGAAGGAGCTCGTCGACCTCGGCGACCACGTCTTCGTGAAGGGCGAGGTCATCTCGTCGCGGCGGGGCGAGCTGTCGATCATGGTCGCCGAGTGGAGCATCGCCGCGAAGGCGATCCTGCCGCTGCCGAACCTGCACTCCGAGCTCAGCGAAGAGACGCGCGTGCGTCAGCGCTACCTCGACCTGATCGTGCGCGACCAGGCTCGCGTGACCGTGCGGGCCCGTGCCGCGGCCGTCTCGTCGCTGCGTCGCACCTTCGACTCGTACGAGTACCTCGAGGTCGAGACCCCGATGCTCCAGACGATGCACGGCGGCGCCGCGGCGCGTCCGTTCCAGACGCACAGCAACGCCTTCGACACCGAGCTCTTCCTCCGCATCGCGCCCGAGCTGTTCCTCAAGCGCGCGGTGGTCGGCGGCATCGACCGCGTCTTCGAGATCAACCGCAACTTCCGCAACGAGGGCGCCGACTCCACCCACTCGCCCGAGTTCGCGATGGTCGAGGCCTACCAGGCGTACGGCGACTACGAGCAGATGGCCCGCCTCACGCAGGAGCTCGTGCAGAACGCCGCGCACGCCGTGGCCGGCTCGCACCTCGTCACCCTCGCCGACGGCTCGGAGTACGACCTCGGCGGCGAGTGGGCCCGCGTGCCGATGTACGAGTCGCTCAGCGAGGCCGCCGGCCGCGAGATCACGCCCGAGACGACGGTCGCCGAGCTGCGGGAGCTCGCCGACTCGGTCGAGCTCGTCGTGCCGCACGAGACGCACGGCAAGCTGGTCGAGGAGCTCTGGGAGCACTTCGTCAAGCCGTCGCTCGACCGCCCCACCTTCGTCGTCGACTTCCCGGTCGACACGAGCCCGCTCGTGCGCCAGCACCGGTCGAAGGCCGGCGTGGTCGAGAAGTGGGACCTCTACGTGCGCGGCTTCGAGCTGGCGACGGCGTACTCGGAGCTCGTCGACCCGGTGATCCAGCGCGAGCGCTTCGTCGAGCAGGCCGCGCTGTCGGCCCGCGGCGACGCGGAGGCGATGCGCCTCGACGAGGACTTCCTCCGCGCGCTCGAGCACGGCATGCCGCCGAGCGGCGGCATGGGCATGGGCATCGACCGCCTGCTGATGGCGATCACCGGCCTCGGCATCCGCGAGACGATCCTCTTCCCGCTCGTCAAGTGAGGGAGGCGCGGGTCGGCTCGTGAGGGCCGGCCGCGGTACCCGGTGGACTCCCGGGCACCATCGCTTACCCTTGTGGAGTGCCTGAGACTTTCTGGGGAGCTGCGCTCTTCGCCGTGACCCCGACCATCGTCGTCGGGCTGATCTTCTGGTTCGCCGTCCGGTCGCTGCTCCGAGCCGACCGCACCGAGCGGACCGTCTACTCGCAGATCGAGGCGGAGGAGCGCGCCCGCGCCGAGGCCGAGGAGCGCTCCGGCCGCTGAGGCGCCGCTCCGAGCTTCGACGAGGTGACTCGTCCTGGGTCCTCTCCCTCGTGGAGGGGCCCGGACGGGTCACCTCGTTCGTCGTCGTCAGCCCACTACCCCTCCCGCGGCGACCCCGCCCGCGGCGGGCGGCGGCACGCCCGCGACCGCGCTCTCGACCCCCTGCTCACCCGGGTGGTCTCGGGGGGCTGAGGGGCGCCTCCCACGGGCCTCGGTGTCCCCCTCCCCGGGGCAGGGTCAGCCGGTCGCCGCGTACCCCGGCGCGTTCGGTGGACAGTCGCGCAGTGTTCGCTTGACACCCCGCGATCCGCGTGTTCATGGGGATGCGCGGGGGTCGCACCCAGGAAGCCGTACCCCGTGCGGCCCCGACCGGGCCTACACCCGCGATGTGCCCCGAGTCAAAGCCGCACCCCGTTCGTCCCCCGAAGCACTCGAAACCCTGTACGTGCCCTCCGAACAACCTTGTGAACTGCCTGAATGACACCAGTGTCATTTCGTGCTGGCACCAGACTCGAAGTACGCCGAAGAGCTTCACGAACTATTCGACACGACACCACGGTCTGAATTCGAGCAGGGAGAGAAACGATGACTACCGTCACCACGCGCAACACCACCACGGACACCACCGACGACACCGAGGTCGAGGTCCTCTCGCAGGTGCGAGGTGCCTCCACCGACCAGGTGGGCGACTACCTCCGCCACATCGGCCGCATGCCCCTCCTCGACGCCGCGGAGGAGACGGAGATCGCCCGCCGCATCGAGGTCGGCCTCTTCGCCGGCGAGAAGCTCAAGGAGCTCCAGGCCGCCGACGCCGTCAAGAAGGTCCGCACGAAGGCGCACGCCGAGACGATGCGCGACCTCCGCTGGCTGCAGCACGACGGCGAGCGTGCGAAGGACCGCATGATCACCGCGAACCTCCGCCTCGTCGTCAGCATCGCCAAGCGCTACACGCAGCGCGGCCTCCCCTTCATGGACGTCATCCAGGAGGGCAACCTCGGCCTGGTGCGCGCGGTCGAGAAGTTCGACTACACGCAGGGCTACAAGTTCTCGACCTACGCCACCTGGTGGATCCGTCAGGCCATCGCCCGCGGCCTCGCCGACAAGGCGCGTGCCATCCGCATCCCCGTGCACACGGTGGAGCGCATCAACCGCATCTCGCGCGCCGAGCGCGACCTGACCGTCGACCTGGGCCGTGCGCCCACCGTCGAGGAGGTCGCCGCCGAGGTCGCGATGGAGGTCGCCGACCTGGTCGAGCTCAAGTCGCGCTCGCACGAGCCCGTCTCGATCCACACCGTCGTCGGCGATGCGGAAGACAGCGAGCTGGGCGACTTCATCGAGGACGAGGAGACCCCGTCGCCGACGGCCGCCACCGAGAACTCGCTGCTGAACCGCGACATGCACGCCCTCGTGGCGACGCTGCCGGAGGACGAGGCCCGCGTGATCCGCATGCGCTTCGGCCTCGACGACGACCAGCCGATGACCCTCGACGAGATCAGCAAGCGCGTGCACAGCTCGCGCCAGGCCGTCTCGCGCGTCGAGAGCCGCGCCCGCCTGCGCATGTTCGCCAAGGCCGTCAGCCAGGACCTGCAGCTGTACCTGCAGTAGCCCGGCGGCAGCGTCCGCTGCACCTGCACCACCACGAGAGGGCCGCCTTCCCGCCCCGGGGAGGCGGCCCTCCGTCGTGTGCCGCCCCGCGCCTCCCCGGGGCCTCCGGGGTCAGGTCAGGTCAGGAGGCGGCGTCGCCCGCCTCGTCCTCGGCGTCGGCGCTCGCCACGACTTCCGCCGCCTCGGCCTCGAGCTGCGCCGCGGAGACGAGCCCGCCGCGGCGGTGCGCCGTCCGGGCCTTGAACTTGGCGCGGACGTCGCTCGGCACGAGCTCGAGCAGCTGGTCCTCGCGCAGAGGCAGGTCGAGCAGGCTGAGCTTCAGCCGCCCCTTCGTCGCGTGCCGCCCGGCGTCGAAGCGGATCACCTGCCCGGCCTCGCGCTGCAGCCGCATCGACACGACGCAGTCCTCGCTCACGTCGGCGACCACGCGGCCGTCGACCTCGAGCGCCGCCGAGCGGGTGCCCGCGCCGACCTGGAAGCGCAGGGCCTCGCCCGGCCCGAGCACCACCGAGCGGTCGATGCCCGACATCGGGGCGACCGGGGTGATGAGCGTCGCCGCGACGGCGGGCGACATGACCGGCCCGCCCGCGGCGTAGTTGTACGCGGTCGAGCCGGCGCTCGTGGCGACGATGATCGCGTCGGCCTTGTAGTGGCCGTAGGGCGTGCCGTCGACGACGAGGTCGGCGGTGACGACGCCCTCGCCCGGGCGGCGGGCGATCGAGACGTCGTTGAACGCGAGGAAGGTGTGCTCGTCGGTCGAGGTCGAGTGCACCACCTCGACGGCGTGGTGCGGCTCGAGCGAGAAGCGCTTCGCGGCGAGGCGCTCGAGCGCGTCGGGCAGGTCGGCGGGCTCGACCTCGACGAGGAAGCCCAGGTTGCCGTAGTTCACGCCGAGCACCGGCACGGGGCGGTCGGCCACGAGGCGCATCGCGCCGAGCATCGTGCCGTCGCCGCCGAGGGCGACCACGACGTCGACCCGGTCGCGGAACGACCGCTCGTCGACCAGCTCGACCGCGCCCGCGACCCGGTGCTCGTCGCTCTGCAGCGCGATCAGCAGCACGTCGCCCTTGCCGGGCAGGCCGTCCTGCTTCCAGGCGCAGAGGATCGCGACCGACTCGGCCACGGACTTGGTGGGGTGCGGCACGAGACCGACGGTGAAGGTGCCCATGGAGCGACCGTACCGGCGCCCTCCGACAGGTCGCTGCACCTCCGTCACGCCCCCAGCGAACAGGGGCTGCGAACCCCGGGGCCCGTGGTTACTCTCGACAACAGACACCGGTGCTGCCCCCAGTTGGCACCGACTGCATGAGCGGTGGCGCCACTCCCACCCCGCCACCGAGGGAGCAAGAGAAGATGTTCGAGAGATTCACCGACCGTGCCCGTCGCGTCGTCGTCCTCGCCCAGGAAGAGGCGAAGATGCTCAACCACAACTACATCGGTACCGAGCACATCCTGCTCGGGCTCATCCACGAGGGCGAGGGCGTCGCCGCCAAGGCCCTCGAGTCGCTGGGCATCTCGCTCGACGCCGTGCGCGAGCAGGTCCAGGACATCATCGGCCAGGGCCAGCAGCAGCCCACCGGTCACATCCCCTTCACGCCGCGCGCGAAGAAGGTCCTCGAGCTCAGCCTCCGCGAGGCCCTCCAGCTCGGCCACAACTACATCGGCACCGAGCACATCCTGCTCGGCCTGATCCGCGAGGGCGAGGGCGTCGCCGCCCAGGTCCTCGTGAAGCTCGGCGCCGACCTCAACCGGGTCCGCCAGCAGGTCATCCAGCTCCTGTCCGGCTACCAGGGCAAGGAGGCGGTGGCCGTGGGAGGCGAGCAGCAGCAGGGCACGCAGGGCGGCAGCCAGGTCCTCGACCAGTTCGGCCGCAACCTGACCCAGGCCGCGCGCGACAACAAGCTCGACCCGGTCATCGGTCGCGAGAAGGAGATGGAGCGGGTCATGCAGATCCTCTCCCGCCGCTCGAAGAACAACCCCGTGCTGATCGGCGAGCCCGGCGTCGGCAAGACCGCCGTCGTCGAGGGCCTCGCGCAGGCCATCGTCAAGGGCGAGGTGCCCGAGACCCTGAAGGACAAGCAGCTCTACTCGCTCGACCTGGGCTCGCTCATCGCCGGCAGCCGCTACCGCGGTGACTTCGAGGAGCGCCTGAAGAAGGTCACGAAGGAGATCCGCACGCGCGGCGACATCATCGTCTTCATCGACGAGATCCACACCCTCGTGGGTGCGGGCGCCGCCGAGGGCGCGATCGACGCCGCGTCGATCCTCAAGCCGCTGCTGGCCCGCGGCGAGCTGCAGACCATCGGCGCCACGACGCTCGACGAGTACCGCAAGCACTTCGAGAAGGACGCCGCCCTCGAGCGCCGCTTCCAGTCGGTGCAGGTCAACGAGCCGTCGCTGCCCCACACGATCAACATCCTCAAGGGCCTCCGCGACAAGTACGAGGCCTTCCACAAGGTGTCCATCACCGACGGCGCGATCGTCTCGGCGGCGAACCTCGCCGACCGCTACGTGAGCGACCGCTTCCTGCCCGACAAGGCCATCGACCTGATCGACGAGGCCGGCGCCCGCCTGCGCCTCTCGATCCTGTCGGCCCCGCCGGAGCTGCGCGAGTTCGACGACCGCATCGCCGGTGTGCGCGCCCAGAAGGAAGCCGCCATCGAGGACCAGGACTTCGAGAAGGCCGCCTCGCTCCGCGACGAGGAGAAGAAGCTGCTCGGTGAGCGCCTCCGCCTCGAGAAGCAGTGGCGCTCGGGCGAGGCCGGAGCCGGCGGCACCGTCGACGAGGGCATCATCGCCGAGGTGCTGGCCCAGGCGACGGGCATCCCCGTCTTCAAGCTCACCGAGGAGGAGACCTCGCGTCTCGTCTTCATGGAGCAGGCGCTGCACCAGCGCGTCATCGGTCAGGAGGAGGCCATCGCGGCGCTCTCCAAGACCATCCGCCGCACGCGTGCCGGCCTGAAGGACCCGAACCGCCCCTCCGGCTCGTTCATCTTCGCGGGGCCCACGGGCGTCGGCAAGACCGAGCTGGCCAAGGCGCTCGCCGAGTTCCTCTTCGACGACGAGGGCGCGCTGATCAGCCTCGACATGTCGGAGTTCGGCGAGAAGCACACCGTCTCGCGCCTCTTCGGTGCCCCTCCCGGGTTCGTCGGCTTCGAGGAGGGCGGCCAGCTCACCGAGAAGGTGCGTCGCAAGCCGTTCTCCGTGGTGCTGTTCGACGAGATCGAGAAGGCCCACCCCGACATCTTCAACAGCCTGCTGCAGGTGCTCGAGGAGGGTCGTCTGACCGACGGCCAGGGTCGTGTCGTCGACTTCAAGAACACGGTCATCATCATGACGACCAACCTCGGCTCGAAGGGCATCGCCGGCGGCCCCGTCGGCTTCCAGATCGAGGGCGACACCGCGACCGGCTACGACCGCATGCGCGCCAAGGTCAACGAGGAGCTCAAGAAGCACTTCAAGCCCGAGTTCCTCAACCGCGTGGACGACACCATCGTCTTCCCGCAGCTGTCGGGCCCCGAGCTGCTCCAGATCGTCGACCTGTTCGTCAAGCGCCTCAGCGAGCGTCTGCTCGACCGCGACATGACGGCCATGCTGACGGTGCCCGCCAAGGAGCGCCTCATCCAGGTCGGCTTCGACCCGGCCCTGGGTGCTCGCCCGCTGCGTCGTGCGATCCAGCACGAGGTGGAGGACCGCCTCTCTGAGCGCATCCTCACGGGCGACCTGACGGCCGGCGACCACGTCGTGGTCGACTACGTCGACGGCGAGTTCGTGTTCACCACGACCCGCCAGCAGGGCCGCGACGAGGTGCTCGTGCTCGAGAAGAGCGACGACTAGGCAGCACCCCGTGCGGGTCTCACCCGCAGTGACGCCCGAGGGCGGTCCGGCTCCGGCCGGGCCGCCCTCGGGCGTTCGTGCGTCCGCGTGCTCCGGTGGTCCGGTGCTCGCGCGGTGGGGTGCGGCGGGTCACCGTCCCCGCGGGCGGGTGGGCGCTGACCTGCCGTGACCGACGCCGGCCCGCCGACCCGCGCCTCCTCGGCTCTCCCCTCCCGCCGGAGGCGCGGGGCGCGTGGGTAGGCTGGCCCGATGACCTCCGCCGACCAGCACGGCATCACCGTGCGTGACGCCGTCGTCAGCGACGTGCCGCACATCCAGAGGCTCTGCGAGCCGTTCGTGCAGCGACGCATCCTGCTCGGCAAGGACCTCGTGACGCTCTACGGCGACGTGCAGGAGTTCCAGATCGCGGTCGGCCCCGACGGGGTGCCTGTCGGCTGTGGAGCGCTGCACGTCATGTGGGACGACCTGGCCGAGATCCGGACCCTCGCCCTCGACCCCGCGTGGATCCGCAAGGGAGTCGGCCACCGCCTCCTCGACGGCCTGGAGGAGGCGGCCCGTCGTCTCGAGATCGGTCGCCTGTTCTGCCTGACGTTCGAGGTCGACTTCTTCGAGAAGCACGACTACCTCAACGTCGGCGACGAGGGGCTCGTGCCGCCGGAGGTGTACGCGGAGCTCGTGCGGTCGACCGACGAGGGCGTCGCGGAGTTCCTCGACCTCGCGCGCGTGAAGCCGAACACGCTCGGCAACTCGCGCATGCTGAAGGCGCTGCCGCCGCGGCCGTAGGTCGGCGGCTCGGCGCGGGTGGCTCGCGGGGTTCGTCCGGCTCGTCCGGCTCGTCCGGCTCGAGGGCCGGCGGCTCGGCGCACGCTCGGCCCATTCTCAGCGCACACGCCGCTGCCCTCCCGGTCACGGCGGTGACCAGCGCTTAACCTCTGCTCATGTCGACGTTCATGGATCCGACCGGGCCGCAGCCGCCCTCGGTGTACTGGCGTCGGCGTGCGATGGTCGCCCTCGGTCTCGTCGTCGTCATCATCGTCATCGTGCTGATCGTCGTGCGACCCGGCTCCGGCGCCGCCGAGCCCGGCGCCGCCGCGACGAGCACGCCCCCGGCCGCCGCCGAGGAGACGACCGAGGCCTCGGCGCCCGCCACGGGCGCGGCTCCCGCCGCCGACGCGACCTCTCCGGCCACCGACGCGCCCGCCGCGGGCGACGACGCCACCTGCGCCGCGGGCGTCGTCGACCTCGTGCCGATCACCGACGCGGCGACGTACGCGTCGACGCAGCTGCCGCAGATCTCGATGTCGATCACGAACACCGGCTCGGTCGACTGCTCGCTCAACCTCGGGTCGAGCCAGCAGGCCCTCGTGGTCACGAGCGGCCAGGAGCAGTGGTGGTCGTCGAAGGACTGCCAGGTGAACCCGACCGACCAGGTCGTCACCATCCAGGCCGGCCAGACCCTGACCACGCCGGCGATCGCCTGGGACCGCACCCGCTCCACCCCCGACACCTGCGAGGGCACGCGCACCCCGGTTCCTGCGGGAGGCGCGACCTACCGTCTGACCGTCAGCGTCGGAGACATCGTCTCGGCCGACACCGCCCCCATGATCCTGAACTGAGCGCATGAACGATCCTTCTCCCCGTTCCGAGGCCCTCGAGCTGGCGCTGGCGTCGCAGGACGTCGCGGCCGTCGCGTTCGCCCTCCGTCACGACGTGGTCGTGGTGCCGAAGCTGGTGGCGCCTGCGGGTGCGGGTGCCGCGGGCGGTGCCGGTGCGGCGGGCGGTGCTGGTGCCGCGGGTGCGTCGGGCGCTGACGGAGGCTCGACGGCCGCTGGAGCCGAGGGAGGCGCGGACGAGTCCGCCGACGACGGTCCCGTCTTCGGGGCGGCCGAGCAGGTGCGCGTCTTCGGCCGCGAGAACACCGACAAGCGGATCCTGTTGCTCTTCTCGTCGGCCGACGCCTACGCGGCGATGGTGCCGGACGACCCGCACCGCGAGGTGATGCTCTACGACGCCGCCGCGCTGCGGGCCTTCCTCGACGTGCACCTCGACGTGCTCGAGCAGGTCTTCTTCGACATCGCCGGGCCGCACACCATGGCTGCGACCCCCGAGGACCTGCTCAAGGCCCTGCGCTAGCCGCCCGCCGTGGCGCGCGCCGTGCCGCACCACGTCTTCGCACCGGAACCACGCCGCGGCGTGGTTCGCGTGCGAGAACGTGGTGTCTCGCGGGTGGGGTCGGGCCGGGCCGGACCGGGACGGGCCGCGCGCAGCGTGCCGCCGCACCCCGTCTTCGCAC
>NZ_LMOX01000003.1:1137625-1137786 GCF_001423665.1 Frigoribacterium sp. Leaf164 | reverse complement strand
GCCGGGCGGCGCGGGGCGTGCCGCACCACGTTCTCGCCTCGGAACCACGCCGCGGCGTGGTTCGTGCGCGAGGACGTGGTGTCTCGCGGGCCGGGCCGGGCCGGGCGGCGCCGCGCCGGGCCGCGCCGCGCGAAGCGTGCCGCCGCACCCCGTCTTCGCAG
>NZ_LMOX01000003.1:1098455-1137603 GCF_001423665.1 Frigoribacterium sp. Leaf164 | reverse complement strand
GCCGGGCGGCGCGGGGCGTGCCGCACCACGTTCTCGCCTCGGAACCACGCCGCGGCGTGGTTCCCGTGCGAGGACGTGGTGTCTCGCGGGCCGGTCCGGGCCGCGCCGCGCGGCGCCGCGCGAAGCGTGCCGCCGCACCCCGTCTTCGCACCGGAACCCTGCCGCGGCGGGGTTCGCGTGCGAGAACGTGGTGTCTCGTGGCGCGCGCGACGCGCGCTAGAACGCGGCGTCGAGCTCGCGCTCGCGCGGCGTCGCCGCAGCGCTGAACGCGCGGCGCAGCGCCTCGCGCAGGTTGCCCGACTCCGAGTCGACGAGCTGCGTGAAGCCGAGCCGCCGGGCCTCCGACGCGCGCTGCTTCGGTGACGACACGGGCCGGATCTCGCCCGCGAGGCTGATCTCGCCGACGGCCGCGAGGGTGTGGGGGAAGCTCGCGTCGCGACTGGCGCTCGCGAGGGCCAGGGCGATGGCGAGGTCGGCGCCGGGCTCGGTGATCTTGATGCCGCCGACGGTCGAGACGTAGACGTCGGCGTCGCCGAGCCGGATGCCCGCGCGCCGTTCGAGCACGGCGAGCAGCATGGCGACCCGGGACGAGTCGACGCCGTTGACGACGCGACGGGGCTGCGGAGTGCTGCTGGCCACGATGAGGGCCTGGACCTCCACCGGGAGCGCACGCCGCCCCTCCATCGCGACGGTGATGCAGGTGCCGCTGACCGGTGGGCCGCCGCGTGACATGAAGAGGCCGCTGGGGTCGGCGACCTCGGCGATGCCGTCGCCGGTCATCTCGAAGCAGCCGACCTCGTCGGTCGGGCCGAAGCGGTTCTTGTGGGCGCGGATGAACCGCAGCGCGGTCTGGCGATCGCCCTCGAACTGGCAGACGACGTCGACCAGGTGCTCGAGGAGGCGCGGGCCGGCGATCGTGCCGTCTTTCGTCACGTGCCCCACCAGCAGCACCGGCAGGTTGCGGTCCTTGCTGACGCGGATGAGGGTCGAGGCCACCTCGCGCACCTGAGAGGTGCCGCCCGCGATGCCGTCGATGGATGACGACGAGACCGTCTGCACGGAGTCGACGATGACGAGCTGCGGGTCGACCTGGTCGATCTGGCCGAGGATGACGGAGAGGTCGACCTCGGCGGCGAGGAAGAGGTTGTCGTGCATGGCGCCGGTGCGCTGGGCGCGGAGGCGGACCTGCGCCGCGCTCTCCTCTGCGGTGACGTAGAGCACGCGGGCACCGGTGGCGGCGGCGCGGGAGGCGACCTCGAGCAGCAGGGTCGACTTGCCGACTCCGGGCTCGCCGCTGAGCAGGATCGCCGCGCCGGGGACGATGCCGCCGCCGAGAACGCGGTCGAACTCGTGGATGCCGCTCGGCCAGTACGCGACGCTGTTCGCCTCGACCTGCGTGATGGGGCGGGCGACGCGGTCGCCGCCGACGGTGACCGGGGCCGTGCCGCGGGCGCTGACCAGGGCCGAGGTGACGTCGACGACGGTGCCCCAGCGCTGGCACTCCCCGCAGCGACCGACCCACTTGAGGCTGGTCCAGCCGCACTCTGTGCAGCGGAAGGAGGGGGAGGTGGAGCGGGCCATGCGGTCAGCCTAGGTGGGTCCACCGACAGCGGGGGCGCCTCCTCGGGGCTGCGGGGGAGAAGGCTCTCTCGGCCGACCTGGGGAGGGCGGGAGGCGCGGGTCGAGAGGTCACGACCGTCTCCTCCTCGTCGGCGTGCGAGCCGTTCGCGACCACTCGGCGCTCAGCGGCCGGCGGCGTCCGTCCCGCGCTGGGAGGCGCGGCCGGCACGGCGCTCGGCGGAGCGGGCGACGGCCCCCGCGGCGGCGGCGTCGTGCACGGTGGCGGTGGCGTCGGTGACCGCGCGGTCCGCGGCGATGCGGGCGACGCGGGCGGCGACGGCCGGCTCGAAGGCGGAGGCCCAGACGCGGTAGCCGCGGTCGTTGGGGTGGAAGAGGTCGCCGGCCGAGTTGCGGTAGGTGCGGAAGAAGCCCTGCCTGCGGGTGGTCTCGTAGAGCGGGGCGACGGTGAGGCCGAACTCGTCGGCGACGCGGCGGACGATGCGGTTGGCCTCGACGAGCTTCTTCTCGCGGTCGGGGATCCACATGGCGGGCAGGTCGCCGACGATGGCGTGCGACGGCAGGGCTCCGTAGATCACGCGGATGTTCTTCTCGAACGACTCGGGGTCGAACTGGACGATGTCGTTCGCGCCGATGGCCACGGTGACGACGTCGGGCTCGTACTTCTCGAACTTCGGCAGCTGGTCCTTCCGGCAGAGCCAGGTGGTCGAGCCGCTGACGCTGAGGTTGACGACGCGCAGCGAGGTGTGGCCCTGGCGGCGGATGTACGCCGAGAGGCGACCGACGTAGCTGCGGGCGGGGCTCGAGGCGCCGATGCCCTGCGCGGCGGAGTCGCCCATCGCGACGTAGAGCAGCGCGCCCCCGCGGTCGAACCGGGCGCGCCACCAGGCCGAGTGGACGGGCAGCAGGGCGTTGAGGTCGGCGGCGGCGGCGTTCCGGTGGCGGAGGAAGCTGCGGACGCCGGCTCCGGCGGCTGCGGTGGCGGCGAGGGTGACGCCGACGCCCGAGAAGAAGGCGGCGGCGGTGTGGCGTGTGGGCATCCCTGGACGCTACGCCGGGCAGTTCGGCGGCTGCTCACGGCGTGCGCGGCGTGGCCATGAACCGCGTTCCGTTCCGTGAACCGAGTCGTGCCGCGGTTCGTGGAACGGAACGCGGTTCTCTGTGGCCCCAGGCGAGTGCAGGAGGCGCGGGTCGGCACCCCCGCCACCCCGATTTCCGACATGGCCGCGGGATGTACTAAACTCTCTCCCGGTACCGTGTCCGAGCGGCCGAAGGATCATGTCTCGAAAACATGTGTGGGGGAGACTCCACCGTGGGTTCAAATCCCACCGGTACCGCCAGAGCAGAAGCCCTGAGAACCTCGCATCGACGAGGGGCTCGGGGCTTTTCTCTTCCCTCTCGGAGGCGACGCGGTGAGGCAGCCGGACGACGGGCAGGTGTCTGACGCAGTCGAGAGGCCGCCCCGTCGCCTACGCGTCGCTCGCCTCGAGGGCCGCGTGCTGCCGCTCGATGCGACGGTTCACCACGATGGTCCGCGCGGCTACGGCGATCGAGGCCACAGCGCTGATCGACATCAGCACGCCGACCAGCTGGCTGTCGCCAGCGATGAGGACGATCGCGCACGCGAGGACGACCGCGGACAAGGCGATCTGGACGGCTGGCCACGTGTTCGTCATGTGACGAGCCTACGAGCTGCACGTCGCCCTCGCCTCGTTCAGCACCAGCAGCGTGAGCAACCGGAGCGACCCCCGCAGCGTCGACGTGACCGGCTGCTACGGGACCGTGACGACGACCTTGCCCCGGACGCTCTCCTTCCCCAGGCGGGCGAGGGCCGCCGCCGTCTCGGTGAAGGGCTCGACCTTCCCGACGACGGGTCGGATCACGCCCGCATCGACCAGGGCCGTGATCTCGGCCAGTTGACGGCCGTCGGCGCGCATGAAGAGGAACTGGTACGAGACGCCGAGCTTGCGCGCCTGGGCCCTGACCTTGCGGCTCAGGCCCGCGATCGCCAGGCGCAGCACGGGGTTCAGGCCGGCCGCCTTCGCGAACGCAGGGTCGGGCGGCCCCTGGATGCCGATCGCGAGGCCGCCGCGCCTGAGCACTCGGAGCGACTTCACGAGGTTCTCTCCGCCGAGGCTGTCGAGCACGAGGTCGTAGCCGGACAGCTCCTCCTCGAAGTCCTGGGTCCGGTAGTCGAGGACGACGTCGGCGCCGAGCTCGCGGAGGAAGTCGGCGTCGCGCGCCGACGCGGTCGTGGCGACGTGGGCGCCGAGGTGCGCGGCGAGCTGGATCGCGATGGTGCCGACACCGCCGGCCCCGGCGTGGATCAGGACCTTCTGGCCGGGCTGGACGTCGCCGAGCTCGACGAGCGCCTGCCACGCGGTCAGCGCGACGAGGGGCAGCGACGCCGCCTCGACGGTGCTGACGGAGGTCGGAGCGAGGGCGACGTCGGCCTCGTCGACGGCGATGCGCTCCGCGAAGGTGCCGATGCGCGGGTCACGGGGGCGGGCGAAGACCTCGTCGCCGGGCGCCAGGGTGCTGACGGCCGCGCCGACCTCGACCACCGTGCCGGCGAGGTCGTGGCCGAGGGTCAGCGGCAGCTCGAAGGGGAGGACGAGCTTGAAGTCGCCCTGTCGGATCTTCGCGTCCAGAACGTTCAGCCCCGCCGCGTGGACCTCGATCAGGACGTCGTGGGCGCCGACGGCCGGCTCGGGCACCGTGACCTCGCGCAGCGGTCCCTTGTAGGCGTCGAAGGCGAAGGCTCGCATGGTGGGGGCTCCTGGCTGCTCGGTGGGGGAGACATCGGGGAGGCGCGCGATGAGCGACATCATCACATCCGAGTCGACTCGATTTTGAGCGTACTCAGTCACCGTGTCAAGCAAAGATGGCGTGTTGACCGCGTTCGGATGTCATCGTGGGGGCAACGACTCGCGAACCTCCACGGCCCGGTCCGTGTCACGTGCTCGCGCCAGGTGTTGACGCCGTGGGCTCCTGTCGCTTCCCGAGGAGTTGTTGCCACTCATCGTCGGTAAGTGGCAACAACTCGCCCTCTGTTGCCGCTTTCGCGCTCCGCGACTCCGAGCACGAGGGTGATGCGGCTCGCCGGTACGATTCGACCCGACGGGGCACCTGCCCCGCCGAGGCGACAGGAGCACCATGACCGACCCCGACGAGTTCGTCGGCTCCGAGGCCGACCGCCGGTTCCGGGAGGAGCTCCGCCGCAGCCTCGAGGCCGCAGACCGCGAGGGTGACGGCGCCTCCGAGGCCGACGAGGCCGCCACCGGCCTCAGGCCCGCGAGCGGCAGCACCGGCAGCACCGGCAGCACCGCCCGGCCCTCGACCCGCGGCGCAGGCCCCGCCGCCGGCCCCGGCGACGCGACCCCCGCCTCCCCGGCGAAGCCCCCGCGCTCGCGCCTCGACGTCTTCATGGACTGGGCTCCGCTCGGCGTGGGCCTGCTGGCGATCGCCGCGATCGCGGTCATCGCCCTCTACGGCATCTCCGGCGGCGATCTCGGCCCCTGGTGATCCCGGAGCCGCCGCGCACGGAGCGGGGCGGCGTCAGCGCTCGGCGACCGCCGCCGCGTCGGGCCCCCCGCCGAGCTCGGTGAGCAGCTCCGCCGGCGACACCACGGGCACCCGCCCCCGCGCCCCCTCGACGAGCCGGGGGTCGGCGGTCACGACGGCGTCCGCCTGCAGCACGGCGACGGCGAGGTACTCGGCCGGCCCGGGGTCGTCCCAGCCGAGGTCGCGGGCGAGGGCCCAGGCGCGAGCCCGCGAGACGCGGTCACCGAGGAGGCGCACCGGCAGCTCCGCGAAGCGGTCCAGCTGACGACGCCCCACCGCGTCGGTCAGGGCACCGGCCCGCACGTCGGCGTAGAGGAGGGCCAGGACCTCCGACTTCAGGGCGACCGGGGCGACCAGCTGGTGGCGCGACTCCACCCGCTCGTCGCGGCGGAGCAGCGCGAGGCAGGTGCGCGCGTCGATCACGAAACGGGTCACGGTCGCGCGCCTCCCTGGTGTCGGTCGGCTCACGCTAGGGCATCGACCAGCCCTCCCGCAGCACGCGACGGACGGCCCCCGCCGTGGGGCGAGGGCCGTCCGTCGAGCAGGCGCGGACGCGGATCTGGCCACGAGGGTGACGCGCACCGCGCCTCCCTGGTTGCCTCGAGGTCGGCACGACGAGTGCCCGCGCACACGGAGAGAAGGAACCGCATGTCGACCTGGTTGATCACCGGATGCTCCACGGGGCTCGGACGAGCCTTCGCCGAGGAGGCCCTCGCCCGCGGGCACGACGTCGTCGTCACCGCCCGCGACGCGTCGACCGTGCAGGGCATCGCCGACGCCCACCCCGACCACGCGGTGGCGGCGGCCCTCGACGTCACCGACGTCGACCAGGTGGCCGCGGCCGTCGCGCTCGCCGGCGAGCGGTTCGGCGGGGTCGACGTGCTCGTCAACAACGCCGGCTACGGCTACCGCGCGGCCGTCGAGGAGGGCGACGACGCCGACGTCGCGCGCCTGTTCGACACGCACTTCCACGGCTCGGTCCGCACGATCAAGGCCGTCCTGCCCGGCATGCGCGACCGTCGCAGCGGCACGATCGTGAACCTGTCGTCGATCGGCGCCCGCCGCACCGGGCCCGGCTCGGGCTACTACGGCGCGGTCAAGGCGGCGATCGAGCAGATGACGATGGCGCTCCGCACCGAGCTCGCGCCGCTCGGCGTCACGGCGACCGTCGTCGAGCCCGGCTCGTTCCGCACCGACTTCTCGGGCCGCTCGCTCACCGAGTCGGCGACGGTCATCGACGACTACGCCGAGACCGCCGGCAAGCGCCGCATCGGGGTCGACAGCTCCCACGGCACCCAGCCGGGCGACCCGGCCGCCGGCGCCCGCCTCCTGGTCGACGCGGTCGAGTCGGGCGAGGCGCCCTACCTCCTGCTGCTCGGCTCGGACGCCGTCGACGTCGTCACCGGCGCCCTCGACGACCTCCGCTCCGACATCGACGCCTGGGCCGACCGCAGCCGCGCGACCGACTTCGGGGCCTCCGGCGTCGGTCGCTGAGACACGACCACGCAGCGGACCGGGGGAGGCGCGGGTCGGCCTAGAGGAACCCGGTCACCGCGACGGCGACCGCCGCGAGCAGGGCCACGGCCGCGAGCACCCGCGACGAGCCCATGACGAGGCGCCGCCGCGGCCCGCCCGACCACGGCTCGTCGTCGGCGTCGCGGAGCTCGGGCGGCAGCTCGGCCTCACGGCGGCGGCGCTCCCGCTCGAGCCGGGCCGCCTGCTCGGCCCGGGCCTCCCGAGCGGCGCGCTCGGCCTCGTGCTGGCGGGCCGCCTCGACCTCCCGGTCGCGGGCGACCAGCAGCTCGAGCTCACGGTGCCGCTCGCTCGACCAGGCGTCGAGGTCGTCGTCGCGAGGGCTCGCCGGGTCGGTCGGGGCGGCGTCGTCGGTCGGCATGCGGGGCCTCCGTCACGGGGCAGGGCGCCGTCGAGCGGCGGGGACTCCGTCGAGGGTAGCTCGCGCGCCTGGGCCCGCACCGGCACGCCGAGGCTCCGTCGCGCGACGGAGGCGACGCCCGCCCGCTCGTCGTAGCGTCGACGGATGGACGACTCGACGAAGCCCGACCCGACGAAGCCCGCCGCGACGAAGCCCGACCCGACCGGCGGAGCCCGCCCCGCCGCCGACGCGAAGGCGAACGACCTCGCCCTCGGCGTCGTCTTCCTCGCCGTCGGCGTCACCCTGCTGTCGACACTCGACACCCCCTGGGCGAGCCTGCCGCTCGTCGCCGTGGGGCTGTACTACCTGACGAAGGGGCTCCGCGGCATGCGGGTCCGCACCGCCGAGCGCGACGAGGCGCACGGCCGGGCGCCCGCCCAGGCCCCCGACGCCTGAGCCGGCCCCGCCCCAGCCCCGCCCAGCCCCCGCCCCCGCCCCCGCCCCCGCCCCCGCCCCGCCGCGTCACCCCCGCCTGCTACAGTCCCGCCGACAGCGCCTAGGGTTCCGGGGTCTCAGCACCCGTCTGGTCCGAGCGGCGCCACGGCCGGGCGCCATCGCCCGGGCGTCATCTGAACGGACAAAAGCCTGGAGGACCCCACCGGCGCGCCCCGCGCCGGCCCGAAGGGTCCCTCCGTGTCCACCACCGCGCTCCTCCTCGTCCTCGCCGCCGCCGTCTGCCACGCCTCGTGGAACGTCGTCGCCCACGGCGTCAGCCGCATCGGTACGCCCTTCCTCTGGTGGGGCGCGGTCGCCAGCGCCGTCCTGTGGCTGCCGGTCGTGCCGTTCACCGGCGGGTGGGGCGGCAGCCTGGCCGGCCTCGCCGTCGGGGCCACCGCCTCCGGAGTCCTCCACGTCGTCTACATGACGGTGCTGCAGCGCGGCTACGCGGTCGGCAGCCTCTCGACCGTCTACGCCACCGCCCGCGGCACCGGCCCGGCGGTCAGCGCCGCGCTCGCCGTGGCCCTGCTCGGCGAGCGGCTCTCGCCCCTCGCCCTCGTCGGCATCGCCGTCGTGGTGGTCGGTGTCGTCGCCACCGGGCTCGTCGACCGGGCCGGGGCCGCGGCGCGCCCCGCGGCCACCGCACCAGGAGAGCCGAGGAGGCGCGGGCTCGACCCCAGCATCGCCTGGGGCCTCCTGACCGGCCTGGCCATCGCCTCCTACACGATCTGGGACGCCCACGCGATCCGCACCTGGCAGCTCTCGCCCGTGTCGTTCATGGTCGGGGTCACCCTCGTCGAGGTCGTCTTCTACTCGGCGACGCTCGGCCGGCGGCGGCGGGAGCTGCTCGCCGTCGTGCGTGCGCACGGGGCGAAGGTGCTGGCGTTCGGGGTGCTGTCGCCGCTGTCGTACATCCTCGTGCTGGTCGCGATCCAGTCGGCCCCGGTCGCCCTCGTCGCGCCGGCGCGCGAGACGAGCGTCGTCATGGTCGCCGTCTTCGGGGCGCTGGTGCTGCGCGAGGGGTCGCTCCGCGGCCGGCTCGTCACCTCGGGCGTGGTGCTCGGCGGCATCGCGCTGCTCGCGCTGTAGCGCGACTCATCGAGGTGCCTCGTTCTGGGCCCTCCGAGCGGGCGAGGGCCCAGGAAGGGGCACTTCGAGGGCGCATCCCTGTGGAGGCGGCGGCCGCGACCCAGCAGCAGCCCCCCGAAGAGGGGGTTGGGCATACAACACGTGAACTCGGGCTGAACAAGGCAGGAGGTAGGTTCCTACGTCGGTCGACCTCGTGTCACCATCGTGACGTCCCGCTCCCACCCCGAAAGGCCGTCATGCCCCTCCGCCGTCCCCGCGCCGCGACTGCCCTGCTCGGCGCCGCGCTGCTCGCCGCCACGCTCTCCGCCTGCTCCAGCCCCGCCTCCTCGTCCACCGGCTCGGACGACGGCGCCGCCGGCGGCTACGCGGTCGACGACAGCACGCTCGTCTTCGGCGTCGTGCCCGACTCGGTCGACACCGAGACCAACTACCAGCCGCTGATGGACTACATCGCGCAGGAGACCGGCAAGACCGTCGAGTACCACGAGTCGACCGACTACGCCGCGCTGATCGAGGCGAGCATCGCCGGCCAGATCGACGTCGCCTCGTTCTCGGGCTTCACCTACGTCACCGCCACGAACAACGGCGCCGAGCTCACCCCGATCTCGTCGATCACCACCGCCGAGGGCCAGGAGCCCGGCTACTACTCGCAGGCCATCGTGCCCAAGGGCAGCGACATCGCGAGCATCGCCGACATGAAGGGAAAGAAGATCTGCTTCGTCGACCCCTCGTCGACCTCGGGCTACCTCTTCCCCAGCTACGCCCTGCTGCAGGCCGGCATCGACCCGGAGAAGGACATCACGCCGGTGTTCGCCGGCAAGCACGACGTCAGCGTGCAGAAGACCGGCGAGGGCACCGAGTGCGACGCCGGCTTCGCGGAGGACAGCGAGGTCGCCAAGAGCGACGCCGTCGAGGTCATCGACCAGCAGATGGTGCCCGGCGCCCCGATCGTCGAGTCGAACTCGCTGCCCGACGATGTCAAGGCGCAGCTGAAGGACATCCTCTCGAACGTCACCGCCGACGACATGGTCGCCGCGGGCATCGACAGCGCCGACAGCGAGGGCTTCCGCAGCGTGTTCTTCCAGACCACGCCGGTCGACGACGCGTACTACGACGAGATCCGCGACATCTGCGAGAAGACGAACGCCACGCAGTGCCAGGCCTGACGGCCTCCGCCTGAGGGAGGCGCGGTGACGGTCGCCACCGCCACCGCGCCTCCCGCAGGCGCTCCCCTCCCGCACCCCGCGCCTCCCGCACCCGCCCGCCCCGCCGCGCACGCCCCACCGAGCCCCCGGAGAGACCCATGACCCCGCACGCCGACCCCGCCGCGACCGTCGTCGCCCTCGAGGGCATCACCAAGCACTTCGGCTCCACCGTCGCGCTCGACGACGCGTCGCTCACCGTCGCCCGCGGCGAGGTCGTCGTGCTGCTCGGGCTCTCGGGCTCGGGCAAGTCGACGCTGCTGCGCCACGTCGACGGGCTGGAGCGGCCCACGTCGGGCACCGTCCGCGTGCTGGGCCGGGAGGTCACGCGCCTCACCGGCCGGGCGCTCCGCGAGCTGCGCAGCGAGGTCGGCTTCATCTTCCAGCAGTTCGAGCTCGTGCCGTCGCTGACCGTGCTCGAGAACGTGCTGACCGGCTCGCTCGCCACAGTGCGCGGCCCCCGCCTCGGCCTCTGGTCGTACGGCCGCGCCGCGAAGGTCGAGGCGCTCGCCCGCCTCGAGCGCGTCGGCCTGCTCGACCGCGCCTACCAGCGCGCCGACACCCTCTCGGGCGGCCAGCAGCAGCGCGTCGCCATCGCCCGCGCCCTCATGCAGCGGCCCCAGGTGCTGCTCGCCGACGAGCCCGTCGCCTCGCTCGACCCGGAGTCGAGCGACCAGGTGATGGCGCTGATCCGCGAGATCGCCGCCGACGAGGGCCTCACCGTCATCTGCAGCCTGCACCAGGTCGACCTCGCCCTCTCGTGGGCCGACCGCATCGTCGGCCTGCGCCACGGCCAGGTCGTGCTCGACACCGCGACCGAGGGCCTGTCGAAGGCGCAGGTGATGGAGATCTACGGCCGCGTCGCCACGAGCACCGACCAGTTCGAGGCGATCGAGCTCGAGCTGAGCACGGTCGGCGGCGGGGCCGGCGGCGCACCCGTCGACAAGACCGGCACCGCGCCCGGCACCGCGACCCTCCGCGGGGACGCCGTCCGATGAGCGCCGTCGTCGAGCGCCCGCGCACGACCGGGGCTCCGCTGGCTCCCGTCACCGCGCCTCCCCGGCGCCGCACCTCGCCCGAGCGCGTCGCCGCGGGCCTCACGCTCCTGGCCCTGCTCGTCGCCAGCGTGCTCGCGCTGCGCAGCGTCGACATCGACCCGGCCCGCATGGTGCAGAGCTGGTCGAACGCGCAGCGCTTCTTCGGCCGCGTCGGCGCGATCGAGTTCCCGCCCCTCGGCGAGCTGCTGCAGCTCACCGCCCTCACCCTCGGCCTCGTGATCTGCGGCACGCTGCTCGCCGCGGTGCTCTCGGTGCCGGTCGCCGTGCTCGCCGCCTCGAACACGACGCCCGGGCCGGTCTGGCGTGCGGCGGCCCGGTTCGTCACGGTGCTCGCCCGCGCGGTGCCCGACGTGGTGCTCGCCATGGTCTTCGTGCTGCTCTTCACGCTCGGCACGCTGCCGGGCATCCTGGCCATCGGGCTGCACTCGGTCGGCATGATCTCGAAGCTCTTCGCCGACGCGATCGAGCAGATCGACGAGGGCCCGCGCACCGCCGTCCGCGCCGCCGGCGGCACCCGCCTGCAGCAGTTCACGGCGGGCGTGCTGCCGCAGGTGCTGCCGTCGTGGGTGGCGACCGTGCTGCACCGCAACGACATCAACCTGCGCGGCAGCGTGATCCTCGGCTACGTCGGCGTCGTCGGCCTCGGCATGCAGATGTCGTTCGCCTTCAAGTCGCTGCAGTACGGGCTCGGCCTCGGCTACGCCCTCGTCATCTTCGTGCTCTGCGTCGTCATGGAGGTCGTCTCGAGCTCGGTGCGCGCCGCGATGCTCGGCGTCGCGCCGACCGGGCGGGGCCTCGGCGACCGCGTGGTGCGCGGGGTCACGAGGAGGCGCGGGGCCGGCCGGCAGGAGGCCGCCGCCCCCGAGACGGCGGGCTCCGCTGCCGGCTCGACCCGCGCCTCCGGTGCTGGCCCGGTCTCCACCCCCGCGGCGGCCGCTCTTTCGACCGACCTGACCCGCGCCTCCGGCACGCCCTCCGCCGCCGTCGAGGCCGCGCTGCGCCGTCCGTGGGACAGGGCCCGCGTGCGCGGCGTCTCGTGGGGCTGGGCCGCCGTCGCGGTCGTCGTCGCCAGCGTGCTCGTCTGCGACATCGCCTGGTCGGACCTGCTCACGGTGTGGAGCGGCGTGCCCGCCGCCGCCGTGCAGTTCTGGCCGCCGTCGTTCGGCAGCTACGAGGCGTCGACGATGTTCGCCGCGATGGGCGAGACGATCTCGATCGCGCTCGCCGCGACCCTGCTCACCGTCGGCGGCTCGCTGCTGATCGGCTCGCTCGCCGCCCGCAACGTCGCGCCGAGCCCCGGCCTGCGGGGCGGGATGCGCCTGCTGCTCGTCGGCATCCGCGGGGTGCCCGAGGTGATCCTCGCCATCGTGCTGATCGTCGTCACCGGCCTCGGCACCCAGGCCGGCACGCTCGCGCTCGCCCTCGGCGGCGTCGGGCTGCTCGGCAAGCTGATCGCCGACTCGTTCGAGGAGGTCGACCCGGGCCCCGAGCGCGCGCTCACCGCGACCGGCGCCTCGCGCGGCCAGGTGTACGCCTCGGCGACGCTGCCGCAGGGCACCCGCGCGCTGATCGGCCACACCTTCTACATGCTCGACACGAACCTGCGCGCCGCGACGCTGCTCGGCATCGTCGGGGCGGGAGGCGTCGGCTACTACCTGCTGAACGCCAGCCAGGGCTCGAACTACGCGACGGTGACGGCGATCGTGCTGATGATCCTCGTCACGGTGCTCGCCGTCGAGGGGCTCGCGATCTGGATGCGGCGGGTCTTCCGATGAGCGGGGTCACGCCCCGCAGCGGCAGCACCCGTGCCGGTGCCGGTGCCGTCGCCGGTGCGCCCGGGGTCGTGCCGTCGCACTGGCCCGTCGCCGGGACGGTCGGGCCGGTCGCGCCCGCCCCCGGCCCCGCCTCCGCGCCCGCCGCCCGCCGCCCCGCCGCCGACCGGCACGACGTGGTCGTCGTCGGCTCGGGCATCGTCGGCCTCGGGGCGGCGCTCGCCGCCGTCGACCGCGGACTCTCGGTGCTGGTCGTCGACCGCTCGGCCGCGATCGGCGGCTCGACGGTGCGCAACTTCGGCCACCTCTGCCTCACCCCGCAGAGCGGCGAGGCCCGTCGGCACGCGGTCACCGCCCGCGAGCTCTGGCTGAGGCTCGCCCGAGACGCCGGCTTCTGGGTCTCGCAGCGCGGCACCCTGGTCGCCGCCCGGCACGCCGACGAGCTCGCCCTGCTCGACGAGCTGGCCGCCGCGCGCACCGCGCGGGTGCTCGGCGACCGCCCCGAGATCGAGCCCCTCGACGAGGCCGCGCTCGCGGCGCTCGCCCCGGTCGCTCCCGGCACGACGCTCGGCGGAGCCCTGCTGCCCTACGACCTGCAGGTCGACCCGCGGGAGGCGGCCGACGCGATCCGCAGGCACCTCGAGTCGCGAGGGGTGCGCTTCCTGACCCGCACCTCCGTCGGCTCGGTCGCCTCGGGGCGCGTCGAGACGAGCCGCGGCCCGATCGAGGCGGGCACGGTGGTCGTCGCGACCAACCACGACCTCGACCAGCTGCTGCCCGACCTCGCCGAGCGCTCGGCGCTGGAGCGCTGCGGGCTCGACATGCTGCGGGTGCGGGCCGACCTCGCGCGGCCGCTCGTGGCGCCGCTGCTGACGGGGTGGTCGCTGATCCGGTACAGCGCGTTCGCGGGCACGACCGCCGCCGACGCCGTGCGGGCCCGGCTGCACGCCGAGCGCCCCGACCTCGCCGCGCTCGACCTGAACCAGATGTACACGCAGCTGCCCGACGGCACCGTCATCGTCGGCGACAGCCACCAGAAGGGGGCGGCGATCGCGCCGTTCCAGAGCGAGCGGGCCGCGACGGCCTTCCTCGACGAGTTCCGCGTGCTGTTCGGCGCGGAGCCGGTCGTCACCGAGCGGTGGCAGGGCGTCTACGCCTCGGGCCGCGACGAGTTCGTCGTCGACGAGGTCGAGCCGGGCGTGCTCGTCACGGTCGTCGCGACCGGCATCGGCATGACCACCGGGCTCGGGCTCGCCGAGCACGTCGTCGGGGCGCACCTCGACGGCGGGCGCGACGCGGCGCTGGGCGGGTCGTCGGCCGGTCCCTCCTCTTCTACTGCTACCTCCACCGCCACCACATCGCGGGCCGCGGCTCCCTCCGGCCGCGACCTCCCCCTCCTCACAGGAAGCACCGCCTCATGAGCACCCCCTCCGCATCCTCCGCCGCCGCTGTCGCCGCGGCTCCCGCCGCTCCCGCGATCGAGCTCGTCGTGCTCGACATGGCCGGCACGACCGTCGTCGACGACGGGGTCGTCGAGCAGGCCTTCGCGCGGGTCGCCGACCGGGTCGACCTGGGCCCGACGCTGACGCGCGACGAGGCGCTGCAGCACGTGCGCGACACGATGGGGCAGTCGAAGATCGAGGTGTTCCGGCACCTGACGGGCGGCGAGGAGCCGCTCGCGCAGCGGGCGAACGAGCAGTTCGAGGTGGCCTACGGCGAGCTGGTCGACGAGCTCGGGGTCGAGCCGATCGCGGGCGCGGGCGACCTCGTCGACGCGCTCCGCGCCTCCGGCCGGTCGGTCGTGCTGACGACCGGGTTCTCGCCCGCGACCCGCGACCGCCTGCTCGACGCGCTCGGCTGGTCGGTCGACGCGGCCCTCTCGCCGGTCGATGCCGGTCGCGGCCGCCCCGCACCCGACCTGGTGCTCGCCGCGCTGCTGCGCACGGGAGCCTCGTCGGTGGCGGCCGTCGCGGTCGTCGGCGACACGACGAGCGACGTGCTCTCGGGCCGTGCCAGCGGGGCCGGCCTCGTCGTGGGCGTGACGACCGGGGCGCACACCCGCGAGCAGCTGCTCGCGGCGGGCGCCGACGTGGTGCTCGACTCGGTGCGCGAGCTGGCGGGGCTGCCGCAGTTCGCGGGAGTCGCGGTGCCGGCGGCTGCGCCGGTCGCCGCGCCCGCCGCGGTCGCCGTGCCGGTCGCGTGACGACTGTCGACGCCCCGCTGGTCGTCGGTGCCGCCGCCGGCACCGTGTCGGTGGGGGACCTCGTCGAGCTGCGGCTCGACCCCGCGCCCACCGCGATGGTCTGGACGGAGCCCGGCCGCCCGCACGACGCCGTCGCCGTGCCGAGCGTGCGGCTCGCGCCCGGCGACCTGCTGGTCGAGGTCGAGCTGGCGACGATCTGCGGCTCCGACGTGCACACCACGCGCGGCGACCGCGGGGCGCCGACGCCGCTCGTGCTCGGCCACGAGCAGGTCGGCCGCGTGGTCGCCGTCGGAGAGGGGGCCGTCGCGGTCGACGGCACGCCGGTCGTCGTCGGTCAGCGCGTCGTCTGGTCGCTGACGGTGAGCTGCGGCGTGTGTGCGACCTGCGGGCGGGGCCTGCCGCAGAAGTGCGAGCGGGTGCGCAAGTACGGGCACGAGCGGCTCGAGACCGGGTGGGAGCTCAGCGGCGGCTTCGCGACCCACGTGCACGTGCGGGACGGCACGGCCGTCGTGCCGGTAGCCGACGACCTCGACGCGGCGCTGCTCGCGCCGGTCTCGTGCGGCACGGCGACCGCGGTGGCGGCGCTCGGCGCGGCGTCGGCGATCGTGCCGCTGGGCGGCGGTGTCGACGTCGGTGCCGGTGCAGGTGCGGGTGCAGGTGCCGCTGCGGGTGCCCCCGTGGTGGTGCTCGTGCTCGGCGCCGGCCTGATCGGGCTGACCGTCGCGGCGCTGGCGACCGACGCCGGAGCCCGCGTCGTCGTGGCCGACCCCGACCCCGGTCGCCGTGCCCTCGCGGCCCGCTTCGGAGCCGTCGCGACGGCCGACCCCGTGGCCGCGCCCGGTGCGGCGGAGAGCGTCGACCGTGCCCTCGAGGTCGCCGGAGGCGCCCCCCTCGTGGCCGTGGAGGCCTCCGGCGCGCCCTCGGCCGTCGCCTCGGCGCTGACGAGGCTCGGCGTGGGAGGCGTGGCCGTCCTCGTCGGCAGCGTCTTCCCGGCTCCGGCCGTCGCGCTCGACGCCGAGAGCGTCGTCCGTCGGCTGGTCACCGTGAGGGGCGTGCACAACTACGCGCCGCGGCACCTCGTGGAGGCGGCCCGCTTCGTGGAGCGGCGGCACGGCGCCTGGCCGCTCGCCGAGCTCGTGGGCGACGAGGTCGCGCTCGCGGACCTCGACGCGGGGATCGAGCGGGCGGCGTCGGCGGGTGCGGTGCGGGTGGGGGTGCGGCCGGCGCTGTCTGTGCGGTGACACGCCTGCTGGAGGTGGTGTCCGGACTACCGGGACACTCCGTGCCGCCCGAACGAAGACTCAACATTGGGTCGTCATGGCCATGGCTGCCCGAAGGGCGGTCGTTCATCGGGACACTCTTCGCGACCGTGTTCGGCCGGTTGAGGTCAAGCGGCGCCCGGCCTGCGAATTCGCGTATGCCTGTCCCGCAAAAATGCCCGGTGACGGGGGTATAAACGCTACAGTCGTCGCATGCTCATCGGATACGCTCGCGTCTCGACCTCGGGACAAGACCTCGCAGCACAGCGCGACGGTCTCGCAGCACTGGGTGTTGACGATCAACACGTGCATGTTGACCACGGCCTCTCGGGGACGACTCGAGCACGGCCGGGCCTCCGCGAGGCGCTGGCAGCGTGCCGGGCCGGCGACGTCCTGGTCGTCACGAAGCTCGACCGCCTCGCCCGTTCCCTTCGGGACGCGACCGACATCGCGGATGAGCTGACGAAGAAGGGCGTTGCCCTGAACCTCGGGGGAGCGGTCTACGACCCCACCGACCCAGTGGGCCGGCTCCTCTTTAATGTGCTCGGCCTGGTCGCCGAGTTCGAGGCCGACCTGATCCGTGCGCGCACGCGGGAGGGCATGGCGATCGCCAAGGCCGCCGGCAAGCTCCGCGGCCGCAAGCCGAAGCTCACCGCCTCGCAGGAGAAGCACCTCGTGCAGCTACACCGCACCGGCGCACACACGACCAGCGAGATCGCCGAGCTCTTCGGCGTGGCCCGCTCGACCGTCTATCGCGCCATCCAACGGGGGGAGCAGACGTGATCACCGTCGGGTCGCACCTCGTGTTCAAGGCAGTGGTTCGCTGATGATGCTCGCTGATCTGCGTTCGAGCTGCAAGGCGTTCTGGGCTCGAGGCGGTCTCTTGCCGTCGTTGCTGGCGGGAGGCGTCTACTTCGCGTTCCTCGCTGCATGCGTCGCGATCGCCCGGTCGTTGACGTCGACATGGTCCATGACGGCCGCGAACGCAATGCTCGTCGGTTCAGTCCTGCCCCTGGCTGCCGGTGCTGCCGTTCTGGTCATCTTCGCGAGGTCGGCCGACCTTGCTGGAGCCCTGTTCCGAGGGCAGCCTCTCCGCGGGCGGAGATGGATGTGGGGCGTGGTCGTGGTCGTGGCGGGGTTCAACGTTCTGCACCTCTTGAGCGTCGACTACGCGGCGATCGGGACGGACGTCCTGGCTATGTGGGTGCTCACCTGTGTTCTCGTCGGCTTAACGGAGGAGGTGCTCTGCCGTGGCCTCATCGTCAATCTCCTCAGGCGCGCGAGCTACCCGGAGGGTGCAGTGGCGGCGCTCTCGGCGGGGATCTTCGCGCTGCTGCACGCAGGCAATCTCGTCATCGGTCAAGCGCCCCTAGCGACCGGGCTCCAGATCGTCTTGGCGTTCGGGACGGGGATCTGCTTCTACCTGGCGCTCCGAGTCACCGGCAACTTGATCTGGCCGATCCTCCTGCACACGACGTTCGACCTCGGGGTGTTCCTCCAAACGTCGTGGCCAGCCAGCAGCCCCGTCTCGGCTGTGGCAGATGCGGGGAACATCTCGATCATCGTGGTCGGCATCGTTGCCTTCTTCTTCATCCGCGGCCAGGCAGCAGGCCCTGCGTCCCTACCGGCAGCTAGCCCGAGGGCAGTTGATTCCGTGTGACACCGAGCGGAACGGCCTCGACAACGGGGGCGATAGCCATCAGGAGGCCGCGACAACGCGGGCGGTTTCTTGACGCTGGCCCTCCGGTTAGAGAGCGTAGAAGCATGGATACCGACGGCGGTCAAAGCTCGAAGCGATCCGTAGCGTTGTTCTTCTTGATTGCCGCGTCACTCGTGGCTATCGCGGCAGTGACATTGCTGGTGGTTGATCGCTCCCACAGCGGCATGTACGTCTCGCTGGGCGGCGCACTCATCACGATCTACCTCAATGCCCGGATCCTCAAGCGCGATCCGGACGCCCGATAGGCGATAGCCGATCGCCGATAGACCCAATCTGAGACCGCTGGCTGCGGCTGCGGCCTTGATGGGGCCGGGTGCCCCGAGGTGCTCTGTCGCGAAGGTGTCGGGTGCCTGTCGGGTCGGTGTCGTGGACCTCGGCGCCGGTCGTTCTTAGTGTGAGGTTCATGAACGAGACACGGATCGTCGATCTCCGGACCCAGATGGGTTGGACCCAGGAACGCCTCGCAGACGAGAGCGGCGTGACCGTCCGTACCGTCCAGAGGCTCGAGGCGGGCAACGACGGGAGCCTCGACACGTTGTCGCGGGTGGCGAAGGCGTTCGGTGTCCCGGTCCGCGAGCTTTTCGTCACCGTCGCTTCGGACGACTACGGCCGCTCGGTCACCGCCCTCGATGACCGGACGAGTCGCCAGCAGGAACGGCGGGGCCGTGTCGAGGAGGGCTTCCGAGCCCTGTACTACGGGGTGGGCGTGCTCTTCACGATCGCCGTGGTCGTCGCAGTCGCCGCTGACGTCGTGCCGAATGTCGCGATCTTCTCGATTCCGGCCTACTGGGTCGCCGGGTGGCTGCTGTCGATGTTCCTGTTCCTCGTCGTCCTGAGCCCGCGCCTGGACCGCGCCTATCCCCTCTCCCGTGCCACCACGGACGAGGCGACGAGCAGGTAGGCACAGCGTCCCGATAGGGGATCCGCTACCGGGTTGCCATCCGTCGGGGCGAATTCATCGTCGGGTCAGGGCTTCGGACTCTGACCAGAGGCGCTGAGCCACGTCGGGGTCGACGGCATGGCGCATGACGCCGTGGGTCCCGTCGATGATGTGGTCCACGACGTCGGCCGGGCTGCAGTCTTCCCAGTACACCGGGGCGCCGACGCCGAGCTCCGCCCGTGTGGCGACGAACACCGATGTCGCCGCACCCTGCTCGACAGTCTTGACGCGGTGGGAGTATCGGCGCTTCATCTCGGCCAGCACGGCGGGGTCCCAGTGGCGTTGCAGTCCGGTCCAGATGCCCCCGGGCATCACGGCAGCGGCCGTGATGCCCTCGCCGTGCCATCTGTGCGTGGCCTCGATGCCGAACAGCACGTTCGCGGTCTTCGATTGCCCGTACGCGATCCCTGGGTCGTAGGGCGTCCGACGGAAGTCGAGGTCGCCGAAGCGAATTCCGCTCGCACCGTGGCCGCTCGATGACAGGGAGATGACGCGCGCTCCCTGAGCCATGGCCAGCGCCTGGTGGAGGCCGTTGGCCAGGGCGAAGTGCCCGAGGTGGTTGATGCCGAAGTGCCACTCCTGACCCTCGGGCGTACGTCGTTCGGGGACGTGCATGACGCCGGCGTTGGCGAGCAACAGGTGCAGGGGGCCCGACCACTCGGCGGTCAGTCGACGCACGGAGTTGAGGTCGGCGAGATCGAGCTCCCTCACCCGGAGGGTCGCGGCCGGGTCCCGGGCCCTGATCTCCTCGGCCGTCCTCTCGCCGGCCTCGACGTTGCGGGCCGCTAGGACCACCGTCGCGCCGGCCCGGGCGAGAGCCCGTGCCGTCTCGACGCCGATCCCTGAGCTGGCACCCGTGACCAGGGCAGTCTGGCCGTGCAGGTCTACGCCCTCGACCACGTCGAGGGCGGTCGAGGACGCATCGAACCGTCGGGCGTCCTCGAGTGTCCGGTCGGCGTTCATCCGAGTCGGACCGCAGCGATCCCGCCGTCGACGTCGACGGTGCTTCCGTGCACGAACGCCGCCTCGTCCGAGACGAGCCAGCGGACCGCGAAGGCGACGTCGACCGGTCGGACCGGTCGGCCCGCGACGGTGCCCGCCGTCATCGCGGCCAGGACGTCGGCGCTCTCGGCGTTGCCGGGCGTGCTCGTCGCGCCGGGCGACACGGTCGTGACTCCTACGCCGGAGGGCCCGAACTCGGCCGACCAGGTGCGGGTCATCTGCTCGAGGGCGGCCTTCGAGGCGGTGTAGGCGGCGCCGAAGGGGACTCCGACACGAGCCATCCACGAGCCGATGTTGACGATCGAGCCGCCTCCGCGCTCGACCATCGCGGGGGCGAGTGCTCCTACGAGCACGTGGGGCGCGCGGACATTGACCGCGAGGACGGCGTCGAGGTCAGCGTCGGCGAGGTCGGCGGTAGGGCCAACGGGGTAGATGCCGGCGTTGTTGACGACGACATCGACGTGGCCGCCGAGCGCGTCCTCAGCTGCCGCGGCGATGCGGCGCACCTCTGACGCGGTCCCGCCGAGGTCGCCGACCACGGCGTGGGCGTGACCGCCGGCCGCGGTGATGCTGCGCACGACGGCCTCGGCGCGTCCGGCGTCGCGCCCGTTCACGACGACCTCGGCGCCGGAGGCGGCGAGGACGCGGGCGATGGCCTCGCCGATGCCGCTGGTCGAGCCGGTGACGAGAACGGTCTTGCCCGCCAGGCGGGTGTCGACGGCGAGGGTCTGGAGTTCTTCTTCATTGGACTTCATGGTCCATTCTTAGCATAGGAATGGACTGTGCGGTCCAGGCGGGTAAGATCGCAGGGTGGACGAGACGAAGCTCACCGAGCGCGGCAGGGCGACCCGGCAACGGATCATCGAGGCGACGGGCGAGCAGATCCTCGCGTCGGGCATCGGCGGAACGACCCTCGACACCGTCCGGGCGGCGACGCTGACCAGCAAGAGCCAGTTGTTCCACTATTTTCCTGGCGGCAAGGCGGAGCTCGTGCGTGAGGTCGCCGTGTGGGAGGGCGCCCAGCTGCTCGAGGCGCAGCAGCCGCACATCGACGACCTCGGCTCGTGGGAGTCGTGGAGCGCCTGGCGTGAGGCCCTCGTTGATTACTACCTGGGCCTCGGCCGGTGGGCCTGCCCGATCGGCTCGCTCGCGACACAGTCGGCCATGACTGATCCCGAGCTCGAACGGGTCATCGCTGAGAGCATGGGTGCGTGGCGCGACCTGCTCGCCGCGGGCGTGCGCAAGATGCAGGGGTCGGGCGACGTCGACCGCGAGGCCGACCCGGAGCGGATCGCGATGGTGATCCTCACGGCGGTGCAGGGTGGACTCGTGATGAGCCAGCCGCTGCGTTCGGCGTGGCCGCTCGAGGCGGCGCTGGACTCGGCGCTCGACCCGTTGCACCGCGCCCGCGTCTGAACTCAGGCCCGACCGTTCGTGCGGGGGCCGCATCGGACGGCCTGCTCGTCGCGGGGCTGCTCATGGCGTGTTGTCACACAACGTTGCACCTTTTGTCTGACTGTCGGAGCCGGAGCGTCCCGTAAGGGGATCGGCATCCGAACTCGACCGGTTCAGTGGACCGTGACGACGAGTTTGCCCGCCTGTGTGCCGTTCTCCATGTCACGGTGGGCTTGGACGATGTCCTCGAAGTCGTAGACCTTGGCGATGGGCACGCTTGTGGTGCCCGCGGCCACGGCGTCGAGGAAGGCCTGCAGTACGGGTGCCGGTAGGTCGCTGGCTTCACCGGAGTACGCGGTGAGACGGACACCGTTCGGAATCACGGCCATCGGGTAGAAATCGGGGATCGTCCACACGTCAGCGAGCATCCCGCTGAAGGAGACGGTGCCGTGCACTGCGGTCGCCCGGAGCGTGTCGGGCAGGGTGTCGGTGCCGATGAGTTCCACGGCACCATCGACGCCGGCAGGCACGATCTCTCGTACCGCGTCCGCGATGCTGCCGGTGTCGATCACGACATGGTCGGCGCCGGTCCTTCGCAGGAACTCGGCGCGGTCGGGGTTGCGGCTGGTGGCGATGACGTTCATGCCTTGCTGCTTCGCCAGGACGATGCACGCGAGACCGACCGATGACGTGCCTCCGCGGATCAGGAGCGTATCTCCCGGGCGGGCGTCGACACCGACGGTGAGCGAGCCGTGGGCGGTCTGCAGCATCTCGGGGACGGCGCCGAGCACGGACCACTCGAGGCTGCTGCGGAACGGGACGACGCTGCCGGCCGGGACGAGGGTGTATTCGGCATAGCCCCCGTCGAACTCGCGGCCCATTCCACCCATGAGCGCGGCGACCTGCGTGCTGGGTGCGAACTCCCCGCCGGGGGCTGCCTCGACGGTCCCGACGGCTTCGATCCCGGGGACCCGTGGGAAGCTCCCGAAGTGGCCCATGCCACGGCGGAAGTGCAGCTCCGACCGGTTCAGCCCGAACGCCTCCACCCGGACGAGGACCTGACCCGGCGCGGGGACCGGCACCGGCAGCTCGCGGATGCTCAGCACTTCGGGGTCGCCGGGTGCGTCGATGACGACAGCTCGCATGGTCGGGGTCATCGTCCTGTCTCCACTGACGCCTGCAGCCGTTCGAGTGCCGCCAGGCCCTTCGAGATGGCCTCATCGTCTGCTTCTGTGAGCACCTCGTCAAGCGCTCGCCCGAACCGCTCGTCTGCGAGGGCGAGAGCATCCCGCCCCTGCGGCGAGAGCGTGCTGCGGACGCTCCTGCGGTCATCAGGGTCTGGTGCCCGCTCGAGGAGACCATCGGAGGCGAGACGATCGAGGAGGCGACTGGCCGCCGCGATCGAGGTCCCGACCCCGGTCGCGACGTCTTGCACGCGAGCGCCTGTGGGGGCGACGTCGACGATCCGCAGCACCTCCAAGCGCGCGAGGCTGAGGATGCCCTCACCCCGCATCCGCTTCTCGACCGAGTTCCAAACGTCGGTCTCGTGCCGCACGAGAGCCTCGAAGTACGCACGGGCACGAACCCCGCGGGTGCTGACGTCCCCTTGTGGGGCAGGGGTCTCGGAGGAAGCTGCGGCGTTCGTGTTCATGATCCGAGCCTACGCTCAATGCTTGCTATGTAAAGTAGTTTGGTCGCCAGCCTCAGAGATTGGAACACCATGACCACCGACCACCGCACCTCCTTCCACCGCTTCGTCGAGTTCATCAACAGCGGCGATGCCACCATCGGCGAGACCGTGATCTCCCCTGAGGCGACGTTCATGACACCGTTCTCGCCCGAGGCGCTCCGTGGTCTACCGGGGTACCTGCAGATCCTGACCAGCATGCGAGGCGCGTTCTCCGACATCCAATGGAGCGTCGATCAGGTCGTCGTCGAGTACGACACCGTCGCTGCTCGGTTCACACTTCGCGGCACCCACGACGGCGAGTTCCTCGGGACGCCCGCCACGGGCAGGGCGGTCATCGCGCATGCCAGCAACTTCTACCGCTTCGTCGACGGTCGGATCGTTGATGAGGTCGGCCAGCCGGACCTGCTGAGCATCCTCGGCCAGATCGGCGCCCTGCCGCCGTCGCTCGGCTGAAGCCTCTCCGAGCGTCTCCGACATGGCCCTCTCGGGTGCGCCTCGTTGGACCTGGATGCGGGCGTCCAGGCCTGGCCGGCATGGGCCCAGGAAGTTCGACGCCAGTGCCCGATAGACGATCGATCAGCGGGCATCGGTCGTTGTTCCTTCTGATCTGGAACGCTGTCCGCATGACCGAAGATGGCCCCGAGGGCACGGGAGTTCCGAAGCGATTCCAGAAGCTGAAGTTCAACCCGCTGAGAGACGTGCTGCCCATCGTCGCTGTCATCGTCGGGGTGTTCCTGGCCGTACGTGCCGTCGCGGGGCTCGCTGGTGGTGGCGATCCCCTGCTCATCTACGTTGGTTCCGGTCTTGCCGTTCTCGGGGTGGCCGTGTTCTTCATCAATCGATGGCAGCGCAGACGCGGTCTCTAGGACTCGACGAGCAACGGCCCGGGGGTGATCGCTTCCCGACCGAGGAGGCGCCGCGCGACGACAGGCGCTACTGGATGTCCATACCAGGACGGGCAATGCACATCTGCGCGCCGCTAACGCATTGCATCGGCGACACTAACGCCTAGCTCTGCACATGTGTGCATACGTGCACTGACTGCAGTTCGGCGCTACCGGTGTGCTTACGCTCTTAGATCGACCGCAGTAACTGGGCTTGCGTTCTCACGAAGGAGTGAAGATGAAACCGACACTGATCAGGCGGAATGGCTTCTGGCTCGCCTTGTCGCTCGTACTCATGGCGTTGTCGTCGATCGTGTCGTCTGCGGTGCAGACGTCCGGCTACGCCGTGTCCGTCAAGGACATGAACTGGGAGACGGCGTCCGGCCAGTCGATGAGCGCCCTGCTGTACAAGCCGAACGGGGTCTCCGCCGACGACCAGGCGCCGGCCATCGTCGTCTCCCACGGCTGGTGGAACAACAAGGAGATGCAGGACGCCAACTACGTCGAACTCGCCCGACGCGGCTACGTCGTGGTGTCGATCGACATGTACGGTCACGGCGACTCCGACTACCTGCCCGCGACGAACCTCGAGCTCGGCGGCACCGGCATGTACGACGCCGTGAAGCTCGTCGCCGACCTGCCCTACGTCGACCCCGACAAGATCGGCGTCTCGGGCCACTCCAACGGTGCACGCGCGGCCAACTTCTCGGTCGCCCTCGACAACGAGGCCGACGAGCAGCTGATCGACGCCGTCTTCCTCGTCGACAACGACCCCGTCTACGTCGACGCGGACGGCGCGTACACGAACATCTACGGCGACCGCGACACCGGCCTCGTCGCCGACCAGTACGACGAGTTCTTCTTCCGCAGCTACGACGCGGACGGTGTCGCCCTGACGGCGCCTCGGGACTACATCGGCACGCCCAACGCTCAGTCGTTCCTCAACCACGGGGTCGAACCCGCCGAGGACGGCGACGTGCGTGAGGCGAACACCCTCTACGACGACGACTCCCTCCGCGTGGTCTACACCCCCGCGCAGACCCACCCGTGGGGCACGATCTCGAAGCAGACGGTGTCTGACCAGCTCGAGTTCTGGGAGGCGTCGTTCGGCGCTCCCGAGCCCATCGACTCCGGCTCGCAGATCTGGCAGGTCAAGGAGGCCTTCACGGCTCTCGGCCTGATCGGGTTCATGATCTTCCTGCTCGCGTTCGCGCGCGCACTGCTCACCACGCGGGCGTTCGCGGAGCTGCGCACCGACGCCGTGCCGGTCGCCGCGAACACCCGCAGGGGCCTCGGATGGTTCTGGGGCGGCATGATCGTCTCCGCCGTCGTCTCGGGCGTCAGCTACGTCGCCCTCAGCCAGTCCCCGTGGATCAACAGCATCGCGTTCAACGCCGCACCCACCCCGTTCACGCAGGGCGCCACGTTCTTCATCGCCTTCTGGGCGGCCGTCAACGGTGTCGCGGCGATCGCGATCATGGTGATCTCGTACCTGCTCTTCGGCCGGAAGAACGGGGTGGAGGTGCGCGACCTCGGACTGCTCCCCGGCGGGAGGAAACTCCTGAAGAGCGTCGGCCTCGCCGCGGTGACCGTCGCTGCGGCGTTCGGGCTGGTCTTCCTGTCCGATTGGCTGCTCCACACCGACTATCGCTTCTGGGTGGTCGCGGTGAAGGACTTCGAGCCCGACAAGCTGTGGGTGGCTCTGCTCTACCTGCCCTTCTTCCTGGTGTACTTCGTCGCGAACTCGGTGGCGATCAACGTCTTCAACCGGTTCACGTTCCGGGGTCGGGAATGGGTCAACACGGCGGTGCTGGCACTCGTGAACGCGTCGGCACCGATCGTGCTGGTCGTTGCTCAGTACACGACGTTCTTCATCACGGGCGAGACGATCCCCGGGTTCGGCGGCATCTTCAGCATCTGGCTGTTCCCGGTCATCGTCATCCTCGCGGCCACGGCCGTCCTGTCGCGCAAGCTCTACCGCGTGACGGGGAACCCGTACGTCGGCGGCTTCATCAGCGCCGCGGTGGTGACGCTCGTGTCGGTGACCAACACCCTCACCGTCACCTACTGACGCGGACGCCGTCGTCACAGCCGGAGCCCCGGGCCGATCGGTCCGGGGCTCCGGCCGTCTCCGCGCTGACGGCGAACTGCGTCCGCGGACGACGGTGAGCGCACCTCTGCCTATCCTTGGCCGATGAGCGAACACGCCGATCTCATCGAGGTCGCCCGAGCTGCCGTCAACCCGCACCGCGTGGGCGATCGTCTCTTCGGTGACGTCGGCGCTGCTCTCGAGACGACCACCGGCGCGATCCACACGGGTGTCTGCATCGACACCGGTTCGGGGACCGGTTTCTGTGCCGAGCACGCTGCCGTCGCCTCCATGGTCACCAGCGGCGAGTACGAGATCGCACGCATCGTGGCTGTCTGGCTGGACGACGACGACCGCGTGACCGTCCTCCCACCGTGCGGTCGCTGCCGCGAGTTCATCAGACAGATCGACGACTCCAACCTCGGGGCGACCGTCGTGCTCGGCCACGGCCGGGCCGCGCCACTCCGCGATCTGCTGCCGGAGTGGGAATGGCCCCGACCGGAAGAGCCGACCTCGCCCCAGGGCATGATGGGTCGGTGAACCGGACCGATCGTCTCTACGGCCTCGTGGAGGAACTGCGAGCTGCGTCACCGCGTCCGCGGAGCGCGCGCCGCCTCGCTGAGCGCTTCGAGGTGTCGGCGCGGACCATCGAGCGGGATCTCGCGGCGCTGCAGGAGTCGGGGCTGCCGATCTGGGCGGAGCCCGGCCGGGCCGGCGGGTACGTCATCGACGCCTCCGCGACGCTCGGCCCGGCGGGGTTCACCCTCGACGAGGCCCTCGCGGTGCTGATCGGGCTCGGCGGGCTCCGCCGCAGCCCGTTCCGGCAGCCTGCCCAGACCGCCGCGCGGAAGCTGCTCGCGGTCATGCCGGAGCGCGAGGCCGCCCGGGCCAGCGCCTTCGCGTCCCGCGTGCACTTCCTCGAGAGCGACGAGAGCGACGAGAGCGACGAGAGCGACGAGAGCGACGGAGGCGCGGAGGGCGACGAGCGCACCGCCCGCGTGCCCGCCCCGGTCGACTTCGCCGAGGCCCTGCGGGCGGACCGCGTCGTGCAGCTGCGCTACCAGGACGCCGGCGGCGCGGAGTCCGTGCGGGACGTCGAGCCGCTGGGGTCGATCGAGAACGGAGGCCAGTGGTACCTGATCGCGTGGTGCCGCCTCCGACAGGGGGTGCGGGCGTTCCGCGCCGACCGGATGCTCGCGGTCAGGGTCACCGATGAACGGCCCCCGCGACGCGTGCTCCGCGCCGAGGACCTCGCGATCCCGTACGGGCGACTCCGGTCCGTCGTCGACGACTGATCGGCGACGTCTTCGGCGAACACCGACAGGACGTCGTCGCGACGACCAGCGACGCTGGTGCTCCAGCCTCACCAGCGCCCCTGAAGGAGCCCCATGTCGTTCGCATCCGTCCGCATCGTCACCGACGACCTCGAAGGCCTCGTCGCGTTCTACGAGCAGGTCACCGGCCAGCAGGCCGAGCGCCCCGCCCCGGTCTTCGCGCAGTTCACCGGCCCCGGCGCGACCCTCGCGATCGCCAGCACCGCGACCGTCGCGATGCTCGGCGGCGCCCTCGCCCCCGCGACGAACCGCTCCGTGGTGATCGAGTTCGAGGTCGCCGACGTCGACCACGAGTTCGCCGAGCTCGTGCGCACGCTCGCCCTCCGCGGCGAGGACGTCGTCCTCGAGCCGACCACGATGCCCTGGGGCAACCGCTCCGCACTCGTCCGTGACCCCGCCGGCAAAGTCGTCAACCTCTTCAGCACACCGATCACCGACTAGCCGTCAGGGCGTGGAGTCGAGGAGGCGCCCGGTCCAGTCCCGCAGGGCGGTGACGGCCCTCCGTGACAGCGTCGCCCCCGGCACCATGCTCGTCGACCCGTGGAAGGCCCCCGGCCACACGTGCAGCTCCGCCTGCACGCCCGCCGCCCAGAGCGCGCTCGCGAAGGCGACGGTCTCGTCGCGGAACACCTCGGTGCTGCCGCAGTCGACGTAGGCCGGCGGCAGGCCGGTCAGGTCGGTCGCCCGGCCGGGGGCCGCGTAGATCGACACGTCGTCGCCGCCGCGACGGTCGCCGAGGTACGCGTCCCAGCCGAACCGGGTCATCTCGCGGTCGGCGACGCCCACCCCGTCGAACTGCCGCGCGGAGAGCGTCGCGTCACGGTCGTCGAGCATGGGGCTGACGAGCACCTGCCCGATGACGGCCGGCCCCTGCCGGTCCCGGGCGAGGAGCGCCGTGCCCGCCGCGAGCCCGGCGCCGGCGCTCTGGCCGACGAGCACGATCCGATCGGAGTCGACGCCGAGCTCGTCGGCGTGCTCCGCGACCCAGGTCAGGCCGGCCCAGCAGTCCTCGACCGGGTACGGGTCGGGGTGCTCGGGGGCGAGACGGTAGTCGGGGCTGACCAAGACGACGTCGTGCACGAGCAGCCAGTCGTCGTACGCGTCGAGGTTGCCGAGGTGGTGGCCGAACATCATGCCGCCGCCGTGGATCGCGTAGGCGCAGGCCGCCGTCCCGGTGCGGCCGACGCGCTGGACGACCGCGAGCGTGATCGGGTCGCCGAGGTGCCCGGGGACGGTGATGCTGCGCCTCTCGAGGCCGCGGGCGCGCAGTCCTTCGTCGAGCCGCGCCTCCGTCGTGTCCAGCTGGCGCATCTGCGGCAGCATCGCGGTCTCGAGGCGGAAGCGGCCGCGAGCGTCCATCGCCTCCAGGAAGGGCACGAACTCGGGGTCGAACGGGGGGCGGGGCAGGGCGGTGGTGTCAGGCACGGGAAGACTCCTGGGTCGAGACGGTGATGGTGGTCGAAGCGGTGAGGGTGGTCGAGGGGGCGGGAGTGGTGACATCGGGGGCCGGGTCGGCGGCTCGTGCTCGGAGCATCGCGACCACGACGAGCGCGGCGGCGACGGCGGCGAGGCCGAGCCCGGCGAGGGTGAGGGCGTCCTCGAAGCCCGCGAGCCGCGGGGTCGTCCACGGGGTGGTCGTGATGCTGCCCGCGACGAGGGCGGCGATGATCGTGCCCGCGGCGGCGACCGCGGCTCCCCCCGCGAGCTCGCTCGACGTGTCGACGAGGGCCGCGCCGACCGAGGTGCGGTCGGCCGGGAGGCCCGTCAGCACAGAGGCTCCGGCGACGACGCCGACGACGCGCATGCCGGCGGCCACGAGCACGAGGGCGACGAGCACCCAGACGTACCCGTGGCGGCTCAGGGCGCCGAACACGGCGAGGCCCGACACGACCGCCGCCGCGCTGACCCACGCCGCCCGGCCGAGGCCGACCCGCTGCACGAACGGCCCCACGAGGCGGCCCCCGGCGAGGAGAACGACGACCTGCGGCAGCGTGCCCACGGCTGCGAGGGCCGGCGGCCAGCCCCAGGCGAACTGCAGCTGCAGCGTCACGAGGTACGACAGCCCAGCGACGGCGAGGCCCGACGCGGCCTTGAACGCCAGGCCGCTCGACACCAGGGGGCGGGCGAGCAAGTGCAGGTCGACCACCGGGTGCCGCGCCGTCCGCAGGCGCACGACGAACCCGGCGCCGCAGGCGACGGTCAGGGCGACGGCGGCCCACCCCCACGAGGAGGCGGTGGCCGGCCCGACGAGGACGGTCGGCGTCACGAGCAGCCCCGCCACGGTCGCGGTGCCGAGCAGCGCTCCGCCCACGTCGACCGGGTCGCGTCGCAGCCCCGCCGCGTCGTCGCGGCCGACGCCGACGAGGACGCCGACGAACGCCAGCGCCGCGATCGGCACGTCGGCCAGCAGCAGCACCTGCCACGGAGCGACGGCGAGCACGAACCCGCCGACGGTCGGGCCGACGGCCAGGCCGACGAGCCCTGCGGTCGAGATGACCGTGAGGGCCCGGACACGCAGGCCCTCCTCGTCGAACAGCCGGAACGCCAGCGCCATCGACCCGGGCGTGGTCATCGCCGCGGCGACGCCCGTCAGCACCCGGACGGCGATGAGCTGCTCGGTCGTCGTGACCGCCACGGTGGCGAGGCTCGCCACGGCCAGCAGCACGAGGCCCGCGAGCATGACGCGCCGACGACCCACGCGGTCGGCGACGGCGCCGAAGAGCAGCATGAGCCCGCCGAAGGCGACCGCGTAGGCGCCGGACACCCACTGCAGCCCCGTCGTCGACGAGCCCAGCTCGCGACCGATCGTCGGCAGGGCGACGTTCAGCACCGAGGTGTCGAGCATCTCGAACAGGAAGACCGCGGAGAGCCCGGCCAGGGCGATCCCCGCGTCGGACAGCCGGGGAGGCGCGTCGCCGGCACGCAGGCGACCGCGGGTGAGAGAGGGACTGGGTAGCACGAGGGGCGCACTCCTTCTGGGAAGAAGTGGCGACTCGTTCGATGCCGCGTGCGGGTGCGTCGCAGAGCGCGGCGCCTTTTACCTCAGTGGACGACACCGTACACGGATCGCCGCCCCGGACGGAAGCCCGGGAGCGCTGCCGCCGCGGCGGTCGTCCGGTCGGGGACGAACTACCCCGGGCTCGTGCCCGGGGATCGGCCGGGGGCGAGCGCGCCGGAGACGAGGGCCTGCACCAGCCGCTCGGCGTCGTAGCCCGGGTCGCTCGCGGCGCCGATGCAGAGGTTGCCGACGCCCTTCAGGAGGCTGTACCCGTCCAGGGCCGCCTCCCCGCCCGCGGGGCCGAGATCGGCGCGGGCCGCGGCGAGGAGCGACCCGCAGACCGGCACGAGGCGGCCCACGAAGTACGCGTGGAGTGCGTCCGAGCCGGCGGCGTCGCCGTGGAGGGCGGTGGCGAGGCCGTGCTTCGTCACGAGGAAGTCCACGAACAGCGCCACCCACGTGCGGAGGGCTCCCTCCGGGGTCGCGCTCTCGACGAGGAGTCGCGGCCCGGCCTCGGCACAGGCCTCGACCTGGTGTCGGTAGACGGCGACGACCAGCTCAGGCCGCGTCGGGAAGTGCCGGTAGACGGTGCCGACACCCACGCCCGCCTTCGCCGCGATCTCGCGCACGGGGGCGTCGACGCCGGACTCCACGAACACCTCCGCCGCCGCGTCCAGGAGAGCCTGCTGGCTGCGGCGGGGGCGGCCCACCGGCCGTGACGGCGCGGCTGGGGCGTCGCCTCCCTGCGTGTCGGGCATGGCGCCTCCTCGATCGGGTTGAACCGGTGCTTGCTTAACGGAACAACGTTCCGTAACGTTGCGGAGCGGCGCTCCGATAACCAGTATCGCAGAGCGCGACTCCTCACGGAAGGAACCCTCCATGCCCTCATCACTCGTCATCGCCCTGGACGACATCGTCGGCGACGGCGACCCGGTCGTCTCCGTCGCGCCGGTGACACTGTCGGCCCCGGGGCGGGCCGTCCCGCTCGAGGTCCGCGTGTCGGCACCCGCCACGGGAGGCGACCTGCCGGTCGTCGTGTTCTCGCACGGCAACGGCTGGAACCTCGACGGGTACGCGCCCCTGGCGGCGTTCTGGGCCTCGCGCGGCTTCGTCGTCGTCCAGCCCACGCACCTCGACTCGAGGCGGAACGGGTTCGGGTTCGACCACCCGGTCTTCCCCTCGATCTGGACCGAGCGCATCGCCGACCTCACCCGCGTGCTCGACCAGCTCGACGCCGTCGAGGCGGCCGTCCCCGGTCTCGCCGGCCGCGTCGACCGCGACCGGATCGCCGCGACGGGTCACTCCTGGGGCGGTCAGACGGCCCAGGCGCTCCTCGGTGCACGCATCGTCGACGAGGAGGGCCGCGTCGGAGACGACCTGTCCGACGGCCGCGTGACCGCGGGCGTCCTCTTCGCCGCCACGGGTCTCGGCGGAGACGACCTGCACCCCTTCGCGCAGGCGAACTTCCCCTTCATGCGCCCCTCGTTCGGCGAGCTCGCCACCCCGACGCTCGTCGTCGCGGGCGACCACGACCAGTCGCGGATGTCCAGCCGCGGACCGGACTGGTTCACCGACGCCTACGCGCACAGCCCCGGCGCCAGCGACCTCCTCACCCTGCACGGCGCGGAGCACTCCCTGGGCGGGATCGTCGGCTACGAGGTCGCCGAGACGACCGACGAGGACCCGGAGCGGGTCGCCGTCGTCCAGCGCCTGAGCACCGCCTACCTCCGCACGGCCCTCCGCGTCGACGGGAGCGCCTGGCCCGCGGCCCGGGACGCCCTCCGCCGAGCCGCCGACCCGATCGGGCACGTCGACAGCAAGTGACGGCACCACCCCCTCACCGCCCCTGACCGGCCGCGGCGAGTGCGCGGCCGCGCCGCGACAGGGAGAGACTCGAGGTCATGACCACCACCGTCCTCCTCGCCGGCGCCACCGGCGACCTCGGCCAGCGCATCCTCCGTGCACTCCTGACGCATGACGCCCGCGTGCGGGTGCTGACCCGCCCGGGCAGCCGGAGCGCTGCGGCCCTCGACGCCGACGACCGGGTCGACGTCGTCGTCGCGGCGTACGGCGACCAAGCCGCACTCACCGAGGCGGCCCGCGGCGTCGACGTCGTCGTCTCGGCGGTGAGCGGCACCCGGTCGGTGATCGTCGACGCGCAGCGTGCCCTGCTCGCTGCGACCGTGGCGGCGGGCGTGCCGCGTTTCGTGCCGTCGGACTGGTCGGCCGACTACCGCTCGATCGACGTGGGCAGCAACCGCAACTTCGAGCTCCGCCGCGAGTTCGCCGCCGACGTCGACGCCGCGCCCGTGCGGGCGACGTCGGTGCTGAACGGCATGTTCACCGAGCTGCTCACCGGCGACGCGCCGCTCATCCTCTTCGGCCGCCACAAGGTCCTGTACTGGTCGAGCCCCGACCAGGTGCTCGACTTCACCACGAAGGACGACGTCGCCCGGGTCGCCGCCCTCGTGGCCCTCGACCCCGACGCCCCGCGGGTGGTCGAGGTCGCGGGGTCGCGCATGACGGCCCGCGAGATCGCCCGCACGATGACCGAGCTGACCCGGGAGCCCTTCGGCCTGCAGTGGGCCGGCACGACAGCGACCCTGTCGGCGATGAGCAAGGTCGGCCGGCGCCTCTCGAAGGACCCGGACGAGGCCTTCCCCGCGTGGCAGGGCATGCAGTACTTCGTCAACATGTTCAGCGGCCAGGCGCAGCTGCGGCACGTCGACAACGACCGCTTCGGGGCCCACGAGTGGACCACCGTGCGCGACGTGCTCGCCGCGCACCTCGGGACGGCGGCCCGCACGGCGGGCTAGCGGGCGGCCTCGGTCGTCCACCCGCCTGACCCACGGCGCCGCCCCGGCCACGGCGAGCATGCCCACAGGTCCGCGGCGGCGTAGCGTCGCGCTGGTCGGCCTGACGGCCGGTGGCGACACCGTCGCCCGTCGAGGGAGCACTGCATGAAGGTCGTCATCACCGGGTCACGCGGCAAGGTCGGCCGCGCCGCCGTCCGCCGGTTCGTCGACGCGGGGCACGACGTGCTCGGCGTCGACCTCGTGCGGCCCGTCTTCGACGCCGGCTCCGTCGCGCCCGGCCGGTACATGATGGCCGACCTCACCGACGCGGGCTCCGCGTACGCCGCCGTGGCCGGGGCCGACGCCGTGGTGCACGTGGCGGCCATCCCGCAGCCGACCGCGAACCCCGCGCACGTCGTCTTCCAGACGAACCTGATGTCGACGTTCAACCTGGTGGAGGCGGCGGTCCGGTTCGGCGTGCCCCGCTTCGTCAACGTGTCGAGCGAGAGCATCGTCGGCAACTTCTTCCCCGAACGGCCCTTCCTGCCCGACTACGTCCCCGTCGACGAGGAGCACCCGCTGCAGCCGCAGGACCCGTACGCCCTCTCGAAGGCCTTCGGCGAGCAGCTGATGGACGCGGCCGTCCGCCGGTCCGACCTGCGGGCGATCTCGATCCGCCCGAGCACGGTGCACGACGAGAGCAACTACGAGGAGAACCTCGGGCCGCAGGTGCGCGAGGCATCGCCGACGAGCGCGAACTTCGGCAGCTACATCGACTCCGACGACCTCGCCGACGCGCTCCTGCTCGCCGCCGAGAGCGACCTGCCGGGCCACGAGGTGTTCTACATCGCCGCCGCCGACAACGCCGGCGGCCACGACTTCGCGGCGACGCTGCGCGAGCACCACGGCGACCAGGTCGAGCTGCGGGCGATCGACCGCGTCGACGCCTCGGGCATCTCGACCGAGAAGGCCCGGCGCCTGCTGGGCTGGACGGCCACGCGCTCGTGGCGCGACCACCTCGACGCCGAGGGGCACCGGCTGCGCTGAGCCGCGCCTCCCGGGCTCTCCGCGCCGGTCGGCGGGTCAGCCGGTCGGCGGGTCAGCCTGGCAGTGGGTCAGCCTGGCGGTGCGTCAGCGGGGCACGGGTCAGTCGCGCTCGGCGAGCAGCGGCGCCATGTCGACCTTCTCGGTCGCGGGCAGCGGGAGGCGCGTCTCAGGACGGATCGGAGCGGTCAGGGCGACGTTCGGGTCGTGCAGGGCCATGCGGGTGCCTCTCGGGTGGCGGTCGTGCGGTGCGGGTGACGTCGACGGTAGACGCGTCGCGTCACGTCGTGCCCGGGGTCGCCCCGAGGTGGGGTACGAGCTACTCGGCGCCCCCGGGGTGCGGGGCCGGTGCGGACGACCCGGCCCGCGCCTCCCGCGCCTCTCGCGCCTCTCGCGCTCGCGCCTTGATGGCCTCGACGACGGCGGTCTTGGCGTCGGCGTAGTCGTTCATGTCGCTCCAGTCGCGGTCGAGCAGCTCGCGCTTCGTGCTCTCGTAGAGGGCGCGGTCGGCGTCGTCGGATCGGAGCCGGTCACGCAGCAGCAGGTAGTCGTCGACCGCGGGGTGGCCGCGCTCGTAGAGGTGCACGTGCACGTCGCGCTCGGGCGTGCGCACCAGCCGGTGCCCGGGCTCGCGGACCCGCAGCTCGTAGCCGGCGGCGATCAGGCGCTCGACGTGGTCCTCCTCGGCGGTGATGTCGTCGACCGCGACGACGACGTCGACGATCGGCTTCGCCGCGAGCCCGGGCACCGAGGTCGAGCCGATGTGCTCGACGTCGACGGACGGGGCGGTGCCGTCGTTCTCGTCGCCGCCGTCGTCGTCGGAGCCGGCAGCCGGGGAGGCGCGGACCGCGTCGAGGATGCGCGCCCGGTGGTCGAGGTAGGTCGCCGCCCAGGCCTCGTCGGGCTCGTGCAGCGTGACGGTGACGCGCTCGGGGCCGCCGACCAGCTCGAGGGCGGTCACGTCGGGGCGTCGGGGGGTGCGGGGGCGAGGGCTGGGGGCGTCGGGCGAGGTGGGGTCGGGCACGGCGCGAGCCTACCGAGGGGCACCGGGCCGGACGTCGACCGGCCGGAAAGAGCACGCCGTCATCGCTGATCCACTCCGGAGTGGATCAGCGATCCTGGACCGCGCCTCCCGCGCTGCACCCGCCGAGCCTCCGGTGGTGCGCTCTGCGCGCCTCCCCGCCTCCCCGCCTCCCACGCTCGTCGGCTGCGGGACGTCGACGGCCGGCGCGGCGGCTCAGGCGCCGAGCGCCCGGATGAAGTGCCCGCCCTCGCGGGCCCGCCCCGACGCGGCGACCGTGAAGCGCACGATGTCGCTGCGGTAGCGGTCGTCGGAGGCCTCGAAGGTGCGCCCGTCGGCCCCGCGCGTCACGCGGTGCAGGCGCAGGATCGGGGTGCCGGGCTCGACGTCGAGCAGCTCGGCGTCGAGGTCGTCGGCGGCGACGGCGTCGATCTCGTGGTCGACGTCGGCGTAGCCGAAGCCGCGCGAGTCGAGGTACTCCGTGATCGACACGGTGTCGAGGTCGACGTCGAAGAGCACGCGGCCGACCTCCTCGATGAAGGTGAGCCGCTCGAGCATCGTCGGGCGCCCGTCGACCAGCCGCAGCCGCACGACGTCGACCACGAGGTCGCCGGGCTCGATGCCGAGCGACCGCGCCTTCTCCTCGTCGGCCCGTCGCAGCGAGACCTCCTGCGTGCGGGCGCCGGGCTCGCCGCCGACGTCGTGCACCCACTTCGTGAACGGGATCGACACGTCGACCGGGTGGTGCGCCTTGCGCGCCACGACGCGGGCGGGCCGGCCGCGCCGCGTCTCGACGAGGCCCTCCGACCGGAGGGCGGCGAGGGCGTTGCGGACGGGGCCCCGCGAGGTGCGCCACTGCTCGGCGAGCTCGCCCTCGCTCGGCACGTCGTCGCCCACCGAGAGCTCTCCGGCGAGGATCCGTCGGCGCAGGTCGTCGGCGATCTGCTCGTAGAGGGAGGTGGGCACGGCGCGATCCTACCCAGCGGGCGTGTCGCGCTCGGGGCCGCGCGGCGCGAACGGGCCGTCGAGGGCCGCCCACTGCAGCAGCATGATCGTCTTGCCGTCGACGACGCGACCGTCACGGATCATCTGGCGCGCCTCCTCGTGGTCGACCTCGAGCACCTCGATGTCCTCGCCCTCCTCCTCGAGGCCGCCGCCCGGGCCGACACGGTCGTCGACCGTGTACGGCGCGGCGAAGAAGTGCACCCGCTCGGTCACCGAGCCGGGGCTCATGTAGACGGCGAAGACGGGGGTGACCTCGCCGACGCGGACGCCGAGCTCCTCCTCGGCCTCGCGACGGATCGCCGCCGTCGCGTCGCCCGCGTCGTCGGGGTCGAGCAGGCCGCCGCCCGTCTCGACGAGCATGCCGTCGGGGTGCCCGTTGACGTAGGCGGGGAAGCGGAACTGCCGCGTCAGCAGCACCGTGCCGCGGTCGGCGTCGTAGAGCAGGATCGTCGCGCCGTCGCCGCGGTCGTACGTCTCGCGCTGCTGGGTCGTCCAGCGCCCGTCGCGGCCCCGCAGGTCGAAGGTCGTGCGGCGCAGCACGTGCCAGCCGGTGCTCGTCAGCTCGACGTCGCGGACGACGACGTCCGGGTTGCGCGCGAGGTCACGGCCGACCTGGTCGAGGCCGGTTCGGCCCCGGTGATCCGGGACGTCGACGCCGGGCTGGGAGGGGCGGTCGGGGTCGGCGGGGCGCTCAGGTCGGGCGGGAGTCGCGGGCGAGGAGGTCATGCCCTCCACGCTAGGGGGGCGGTGCGGTCGGTCACAGGCCCTCGGGGCCAGGATCGGGGCATGGCACACATCCTCGTCACCGGCTCGACCGACGGCCTCGGCCGCGGCGCCGCCGAAGCCCTGCTCGAGCAGGGGCACCACGTCGTCGTCCACGCCCGCAGCGACTCGCGCGGGGAGGTGCTGCAGCCGCTGGTCGACCGCGGTGCCCGGCTCGTCGTCGCCGACCTCGGCGACCGCGACGCGGTGACGGCGCTCGCCGACGAGCTGAACGGGCTCGACGCCCCGCTCGACGCGGTCATCCACAACGCGGGCCTGATCCGCGGCGCGGCCATGATGCCCGTCAACGTCGTCGCCCCGTACCTGCTCACCGCCCTCGTGACGGCGCCGACGCGGCACGTGTACCTCAGCAGCGGCATGCACAAGAGCGGTACGGCCTCGGTGCTGGGCGACGTCGACTGGTCGGGCTCACGGGAGACCGGGTCGTACTCCGACAGCAAGCTGTTCGTGACGGCGTTCTCGGCGGCCGTCGCGCGACTCCGGCCCGACCTGCGGAGCAACGCGGTCGACCCGGGCTGGGTCGCCACGAAGATGGGAGGCGCGGGCGCGCCCGACGACTTCGAGCTCGGCCACCGCACGCAGCGGCTGCTCGCCCTCGGCGAGCTCGGCGACGTCAGCGGGGCCTACTGGTTCCACGAGGAGCAGCAGCAGCCGCACGCCTCCGTCGCCGACGAGGGCTTCCAGGGCGAGGTGCTCGCGGCGCTCGAGCGCGAGACGGGAGTGGCGCTGCCGCGCGGCTGAGGGTCGCCGGCGCGGCGCGGCGCGGCGCTCGCGGTCGCGCTCGCCGCGGGGCGCGGGGCTAGGGGCTCGTGGCTCGGGCCTGCCGATCAGTCGATGACGCCGGTCAGGGCCCCGACGGCGATCAGCGCTGCGGCGATGACGAAGACGATGCCGACGACGAGCATCAGGGTCGGCGACTGGGTGTACGGGCCGACGTACTGCTCCTGCTCGCGGCGCAGCTGGCGCGCCACCCGCGAGATGTGGTGCCGTGAGGTGATGAAGAAGACGCCGAAGACGCCGACGAAGGGGGAGATGACGAGGGCGACGACCTGGCTCGATGTCATGGTCAGCGGTGTCAGTCCTTGTTCATCTTGCGCCACTGCAGCACCCACGACACGATGACGACGACGCACGCGATGCTGAAGACGATGATGCCGAAGGGCGTCAGCGGTGCCCAGGTGGCCATGACGGCGAGCGGTTCGACGGGCATCTCTGCAGTGAACACCACGTGCGCGCCGTGCGGAGGTCTGGCGTCGTCGCCAGGGAGACGGTCGCTGGGGAGCTCGATCCACTCCGGAGTGGATCAGCGGTCGGCGACCGTCTTTCTCCTCTTTCTCCTCCTCCTCCTCCTCCGCAGGCCGATCCAGTCGTCGTCGCCGATGCAGGCAGGAGTCGCGGTGCGAGCCCGGGAGGGAGGTCGCGCCCGCGCTCAGTCGCCGGTCAGGGCCGCCGCGTAGGCGCGGACCGAGCGGTGGTAGCGCGGCAGCGTGGGCTCGACGGCCTCGATCGCGACGCGCAGCGCCTCGTCGACACGGCCGGCGCTGTGCAGGGCGAGCGCGAGGAAGACCCTTGGCGCTGCGCCGGTCGCGGGGTGCGGAGGGGCGTCGCGGAGCATCGTGATCGCCTCGTCGACGCGGCCGAGGTTGCGGAGGGTCGAGGCGTGCTGCACGACCATGCGGGCCGCCCGGTCGGGGTCGACCGCGGCGAGCCCGGCGGCGGTCGCGGCCGCGTACGAGACGTCGGCGTCGGCCTCCCGGCCGCCGGAGTCGTGCGCCCCGCCGAGCTCGAACGCTCCGAGGGCGGGGTGCGGCGCGTCGGCGGCGAGGTCGCGCATCAGCGCGATCCGCCGCTCGTCGTCGACGGTCTCGTCGGCCCAGAGGGCGGCGACGCGGTCTTCCCACTCGTCGGTGCTCATCCGGGCACGCTAGCGGCCGGGACGGCGACCGTGCCACCCGCGACGCTCACGGCAGGCGTCGGGCTCGCGTGCCGGTGGCGATGCCGGTGCCGGTGCAGGCTCAGCCTCGTGCGGGTCGGGGCCTCAGCGGTCCCGACGGCGGGCGAGCTCGCGGCGGAGCACCGAGATGAAGAAGACGAGCATGCCGACGCCGACGAGGGCGACGCCTCCGCCGATGAGGCGGTCGGAGAGGACGTCCGGGCCGGTCACCGTGTAGACGATGGCGCCGACCACGATCGCGGTGCAGACGGCGACGTTGAACCACGCCCCGAGGAGGCCGCCGGGTGCTCCGCGCTTCGTCGTGTCTCGGGCGTCCATGTCGTGCTCCTCGGGTCGTGTCGTTCTGGGTCAGGTGGGTCGCGACGTGATCCCACCGCGGGCGGCTCCGGGACTGCGCC
>NZ_LMOX01000003.1:1082025-1098450 GCF_001423665.1 Frigoribacterium sp. Leaf164 | reverse complement strand
CCCCCCCCCCCCGCGAGTCCAGTGCTCCGCACGATCCCGGTCAGGTCTGCTCGTCGGGCCCGCGCCTCCGTCGGTCCCGGCGCACGAGCCAGAGGCCGATGCCAGCTCGGATCACGAAGACAGCCCCGAGACCGCCGATGATGCGTGCGGCGGACGACGTGTCGCCCAGCACGGGCAGCTCGTCCTGGGGCTGCAACAGCAGCACGATCGCGACGACCACGCACACGGCCCCGGCGACCATCAGCCGACGGGCGTCCCGCGCCGGGCCGCTCAACGAATCGCGACCTCCGTCGGTCGTCGTGTTCCCCAGGGCGCTTCCCCCTCGGGCACGGCAATGAGCTCGTCCTCGCTGCGAGCCTACGCAGCGCCGCGGTCGGCGGGTCGGAGGGCTCGCCTCGGTGCGGCAGGGGCGGGAGTCGTGGGCCAGGATTGCTGATCCACTCCGGAGTGGATCAGCGCTGCTGGACCGTACTTCCGGGGTGGCGCCGAGGGCGCTCGGGGAGTGCGGCGGGTTCCTGTCCTCGTCGGCGTGCCGGCGCCCGCCCGCCGGGAAGGACACGGACCCGCCTGAGTCAGCCGCGCGCTAGCGTGGCGCGATGGACCTCCCCGTGACCTACGACGCGTCCGCCGACTGCGCCTACATCCAGCTCGTGCCGCGCGTCGGCCGCGGCGCCGCCGTCGCCCAGGAGGTCGTCGAGGCCCCCGGTGACCGCGCCACCGTCGTGCTCGACTTCGACGCCGAGGGGCGCCTGCTCGGGATCGAGGTCGTCGGAGCCCGCGCCGCGCTCGCCGAGTCGGTGCTGGAGCACGCCACCCGCATCGGGTGACGAGCCCGGAGGCTCACGCCCCTGCGGCGGCCTCTGCCCCGCCCGACGCCCTGCCCTCCACCACGCCCTTCCGCAGCAGGAAGCACCCGTACGGCCCCCAGTCGCTGGTCCGCACGACCGCGAACGCTCCACGGGCCGCGGCGTAGAAGTCGAACCGCTCCAGCGCCTCCACCGGCACGGCCCCGCCGACGGCGGCGTCGACCGCGGCCTGCACGGCGTGGTGCACCGGCACGAGCCGGTCGGGGTCGCCCACCACCGCCATCCGCGTCACGGGTGCCTCGACGAACGTGTCGAGCGGCATCAGCGACAGGACGGCGCCCACGGCCCGCGGCAGGTCGCAGCCCGCGAGGTCGACGACGGTGCCGTGGGTGGTGTGGGCCGCGATCGACGCGGCCGGGTGGTTCACGTCGCAGAGCAGCAGCTGGTCGCCGTGCCCCATCGACATGAGCACCGACAGCAGCTCGGCGGTGAGGACGGGGTCGATGCCCTTGAGCACGAGGGGCTCCTTCAGGAAGGGAGGGGACGGGGGGAGTCGCGGTGCACGACGACCGGGCCGGCCACCTCCCGCAGGAGGCACCGGCCCGGCCGTCGCCGTGCCTCACTCCCGGGCGGCGGCCCGGGTGTTCAGCTGGTCGAACGCGACGGCCACGAGGATCAGCAGGCCGATCGCGATCTGGAGGTAGAACGAGTTCACGGCCAGCAGGTTGCCGCCGTTGTTCAGCACGCCGATCAGCAGCGCCCCGCAGGCCGCGCCGATCGCGCTGCCCCGTGCCCCGGAGAGGCTCGCGCCGCCGATCACGCACGCCGCGATCGCCTGCAGCTCGAAGCCGGTGCCCGCCGTGGGCACGCCGGCCCCGAGCCGCGAGGTCAGCAGCACGCCGCCGACCGCCGACAGCAGCCCCGCGATGCCGTAGACCGTGATGGTCACCAGCCGCACCGGCACTCCGGCCAGGCGCGCCGCCTCCGGGTTCGAGCCGACGGCGTAGACGTACCGGCCGAAGACGGTGCGCTTCAGCACGAAGGCCGCGATCGCCGCGATGACGACGAACAGGATCAGCAGGTTCGGCACGCCGACCACCGAGCCGTTGGCGATCGTCTGGAAGCCCTCGGGCAGGCCCTGGATCGTGTTCGCGTCGGTGATCACGAGGACCACGCCCCGGGCGATGCCGAGCATGCCGAGGGTCGCGATGAACGGGGGGAGCTTGAACCTCGTCACCAGCAGCCCCGTGATGATGCCCAGCACCGCCCCGACGAGCGCGCCCAGGATCAGCGCGAGCGGGATCGGCACGCCCGCGACGAGCAGCTGCGCGGTGACCGCCCCGGCGAGGCCGAGGATCGACCCGACCGAGAGGTCGATGCCCCCGGTGAGGATGACCATCAGCTGCCCGATGGCGAGGATCCCGAAGATCGACACCTGGCGGGCCAGGTTCGCGAGGTTGTTGCCGGTCAGGAAGTCGTCGCTCGCGAGCGTCAGCGCTCCGAACACGACGAGCAGGACGATCAGCACCCCGCTCTCGCGGCCGGCGATGCTGCCGAGGGTCGTGACCCGCGGCTTGGTCGACGCCCGGGCGGCCGCGGCCGCGGCGTCGTCGCCGTTCCGCACCACCCGGATGGTCGTCGTCTCGATGGGTTCGCGCCACATCAACTTAGGCATGGGGGACTTCCTCGATGTTCTGTCGGGTGACCGGGTCGGTGCGGGGGTCGTGCCTGAGCGGCGGGACGCCGTGCAGGTGGTCGGCGGGGTCGTCGACCCCGCCGCTGGCGAGGCGGAGCACGTCCTCCTCGGAGGCGCCGCCCGGCAGCTCGCCCGCGACGGCGCCCTCGCGGAGCACCACCACGCGATCGGCGAGGCCGAGCAGCTCGGGCAGGTACGACGAGACGACGACGACCGCGAGGCCGCGGCGGGCCAGGTCGTTGATCACGTCGTAGAGCTCGCCCTTGGCGCCGACGTCGATGCCCTTCGTCGGCTCGTCGAACATGATGACCCCGGGCTTCGTCAGCAGCCAGCGGGCGAGCAGCACCTTCTGCTGGTTGCCCCCGGAGAGCGTCGAGACCGGCTGGTCGTACGAGCCGGCGCGGATGCGGAGGCTGTCGAGCAGGGCGTCGGCCTCGTCGGACTGTGCCCGGCCGGGCAGCAGCCCCCGTCGGGAGCCGACGCGCAGGCTCGCGATCGTCACGTTCTCGCGGATGGACAGCTCCGGCAGCAGGCCGAGCACCTTGCGGTCCTCGGTGAGCAGGGCCACGCCCGCGTCCATCATCGTGCGCGGCCCGTCGGGCCGGACCACGACGCCGTCGACGAGGATCTCGCCCTCCGCGACCGGCTCCGAGCCGAAGACGCTGAGCAGCAGCTCGCTGCGCCCCGAGCCGAGCAGGCCCCCGATGCCGAGGATCTCGCCGCCCCGGGCCTCGAGGTCGATGGTCGGGCTGTCCGGCGTGCGCCGCAGGCCCCGGAGGCTGAGGCGCGCCGGGTGGACCTCGCGCGCCTCGTCCGGGTACAGGCTCGACACCTCACGGCCGACCATGGCGTTGATCAGCGTGTCCTCCGTGTAGTCGCTCATCGGCCCGCTCTGCGACAGCTCGCCGTCGCGGAGCACCGTGACCCAGTCGCCGACGGCGAACATCTCCTCCAGGCGGTGGGTGACGTAGAGGATCGCGACGCCCTCCGCCTTGAAATTCCGGATCTGGTCGAGCAGCCGGTCGGACTCGGCCTCGGTCAGCGCCGTCGTCGGCTCGTCGAAGACGATCACCTTGACGGAGTCGGCGGTGACGACCTTCGCGACCTCGACGAGCTGCTTCGTCGCGGCGGGCAGCCGCTCGACGACGACGTCGGGGTCGACGTCGGCGAGGCCGAGCGAGTCGAGCACGAACCGGCAGCGGTCGTGCAGGTCTCGGGAGCGGATCACGCCCGAGCGCGCCGGCAGGCGGCCCATGAACATGTTCTCGCCCACCGAGAGGTGCGGCAGGAGGCTGAGCTCCTGGTAGACGGCCTGCACGCCCGCGCCGCGGAGGGCGGCCGGGGTGGCCGTCGTGACCGTGCGGCCGTCGATGTCGTAGTCGCCCGAGTCGCGGGGCAGCGCCCCCGTGAGCACCTTGATCAGCGTCGACTTGCCGGCGCCGTTCTCGCCGGCGAGGCAGTGCACCTGCCCCGCCACGAGCTTGAGCGAGACGCCGCTGAGGGCCTGGACGGCGCCGAACGCCTTCGAGACGTCGGTGAGCTGCAGCACGGCAGCGCCCTCGGGCTCGCGGACGGTCATCCGTTGGTCTCGGCAGTCTGCGGCTCGAGGAGCGACTTGATCTCGGGGCTCTCCATGTTGTCGCGGTCGGCCACGGCGACGCCGGGGTCGAGGCTCGCGGGCGGGATGCGCCCCTGCGTCGCCATCGCGGCCTCGACGACGCCCTGGTAGCCGAGGAACCAGGGGTTCTGCACGACCAGTGCGTCGATGCTGCCGTCGGCCAGGGCGGCGTTCTCCGCCGGGTCGGAGTCGAAGGCGACGACGACGATGTCGTCGGACGCGTCGTTGTCCTTGATGGCGGTGGCCGCGCCGACGCCGGAGCTGTTGTTGTCGGCGAAGACGCCCACGAGGTCGGAGTTCGCCGAGATGGCGTCGTTCACCTGCGAGGCCGCCGTGCCGATGTCGTTGTTGTTGTAGCTCTGCAGGCTGGAGTCGATGTCGGGGCAGCCTGCCGCGAGCCCGGCCCGGAAGCCCGCGTCGCGGTCCTGGTTGGCCTCGATGCCCGCGATCGGGGCCTCGACGAGCACCTTGCCGGTGGTCGTGCCCGCGTCGGTGAGCAGCTGGCACATGCGCTCGCCGGCGGCCGTGCCGGCGAGGACGTTGTTCGTGCCGATGTGGCCCTCGATGTCGGCGGTGACCTTCGTGTCGGCCGTGATGACCTTGATGCCGGCCGCCCGCGCCTGGTCGATGGAGGCGTTCAGGGCCTCGCTCGAGCTGGGCGCGATGAGGATGGCGTCGGCGCCGCGCGAGACGGAGTTCTCGACGAGCTGCACCTGCCCGGCGATGTCGGTCTCGGAGGTCGGTCCGAAGGTCGCGACCTCGATGCCGTAGTCGGCCGCGGCGGCCTCGGAGCCGGCGAGCAGGGTCTGCCAGTAGGCGGAGTCGCTGGCCCGGATGATGACGTCGACCTTGACTCCGGACGCCGCGCCTCCCTCACCCCCTCCGCTCGATGCCGCCTCGGAGACCGTGGCCCGGCCGCCGACGACGCCGCCGACGAGGGCGACGAGGGCGATGGTCGCCACGAGGGAGAGGGAGAAGACTGTTCTAGATCGCGCCATTGCGTGTCCACCTGTGTGTGAGAAGGGGTCGGGGGGTGTTCGTCGTGCGGGGTGGTGCGGGTCGGTCGGGTCGTGCGGGGTCGGGCGGGGGCCCGGGGGAGTCGCGGGCCGGGTGCCTCCGCACGCGCGGGTCGCGGGGAGGCACCGGCCGGGGCCCGAGGAGTCTCGGGACGCCCTCGACGAGGGGTCAGGCGCCGGGAGCGGGGACGGCGACGCTCATCAGCTCGTTGCGGAGGCGCTGCGAGGCGATGCCGTCGGCCTGGTCGATGACCGAGGTGATGTGGTCGACGCCGACCGCCTCGATCTTCGCGATGAGCAGCTCGACGGTGGCCCGGTTGGTCTCCGCCTCCTCCTGTGCGTCCTCCCGGATGGGGAACGTGTCGAAGTAGATGACGCCGTCGTAGTCGTGGCGGAGCAGGTAGTAGAGGAACTCGATCGTCTCGAAGGGGTGGATCGAGCCGATCATGAGCCCGTCGTCGTGGTCGTTGTTGCCGTCGTTGAGGTGGACGCCCCACAGCTTGCCCTCGGCGAGCAGCAGCGCGGCGCCGAAGCCGGGCGCGTCGCCGGCCATCAGCATGTGCGCGAAGTCGAGCGTCGCGCCGACGTTGGGCCGGTCGATCAGCTGGAGGACGTGCAGGGTCTGCCCGACGCTGCGGATGACCGAGTGCACGCGCTCCTCGTAGGGCTTGTACTCGATGCTGATGCGGACGTCGGGGCGGTGGTCGGCGAGCTCCTGGAAGGCCTCGACGATGCGGCCGAGGTCACGCGCGTAGTCCTTCTGGAACGTGTAGTCGAAGCCGTCGTAGCCGAGCCAGACCGTCACGAGGTCGCTGCCGCCGAGGGCCGCGGCGTCGATGCCGGCCTTCGTCAGCTCGATGGCCTCGCGGCGGACCGCCTCGTCGCGGTTGCTGTACTCGCCGTGGACGAAGTCCTTGCGGAAGCGCATGGCGACGCTGTTGAGCGAGAGCCCGAGCTCGTCGAGGAGGGGCTTCATGTCGGCGGGCTCGATGCCGACGAAGTGCTCGGGGTAGTTGAGGTCGACGTGGTCGATGCCCTTCGTCGCGCTGATGCGGCGGAGGGCTGCGGCGGTGTCTCCACCGGCGATGAACGAGTTGAGGCGCGTGGCGAACTTCATGGTGGCGACCGTACGGAGCATGACCGGGATTGTCAAGCAGTGTCATTATTAGTCACGCTCAGCGGCCGGATGAGCGCGTTCGCCGCACCAGCATGCTGATCGTCTTTGACAACCGTCGTCATCGCCGCCTACTGTCGGCCCTGGCGGCGGCACGTCGTCGACACGACGAAGTGGAGGACCGCATGACGGCGCACGCCATCCTGGTGGTCGGCAGCATCAACTACGACCTGATCGTCAGCCAGGAGCGGCTGCCGCGGCGGGGCGAGACGCTCGTCTCCACCGGGTTCCGCGCCGACCCCGGCGGCAAGGGCGCGAACCAGGCCGTCCAGGCAGCCCGCCTCGGCGCCTCCGTCCGCTTCGTCGGCGCCGCGGGGGCGGACCAGCACGGCGAGATCTGCCGCGCCGCCCTCGAGCGCGAGGGCGTCGAGTTCCGGCTGCGGCCCACCGGCGCGGCGGCCGGCCTCGGCATCGTGCACGTCGTCGGCGACGGCGAGGTGCACGCGACGATCGTCGAGGGGGCGAACGCCGTCGTGACCGGCGAGTGGGTCGACGAGAACGCCGACCTCGTCGCGTCGTCGGCCGTCGTCGTGCTGCAGAACGAGGTGCCCGCGTCGGCGAACGAGCGGGCGGTGGCGCTCGCCGCGGCCGCGGGCGTCCCGGTCGTCTACAACGCCGCGCCCGCCCGGCCCGTGCCGCTCGAGGTGACCCGCGCCTGCGCCTGGTTCGTCGTCAACGAGGACGAGGCGGCCGAGTACCTCGGGCGCCCCCTCGGCGACGTCGCCGACGACGCGGCGATGCGGGCCGCGGTCGCCGAGCTGGCGGCGTTCTGCGCCTCCGTCGTCCTGACCCTCGGCAGTCGCGGCTGCTATGTTCTCGAGGGCCGACGGGTGGAGTTCGTGGGGGCGGTGCCCGCCCGCGCGGTCGACACGACCGGCGCCGGCGACTCGTTCATCGGGGCCTTCGCCGTCGCGCTGGCCGGCGGGGTCGACCCGTTCTCGGCCGCCCGCACCGCCGCGCTCGTCGCCTCGATCACCGTCGCGGGGATGGGGGCACAGTCCAGCATGCCGACCCGGGAGGACCTCGAGGCGTGAGATCGTTCGCCAGGCACCAGCTGATCCTCGACCGTGTCGCCTCGGGCGACTCGATCCTGATCGACGACCTCGTCACGGCCACGGGGGCGTCGCCCTCGACCGTGCGCCGCGATATCCGCGAGCTGGAGCAGTCCGGCCACGTCGTGAGCCTGCGCGGAGGGGCGATCCGTGCCGAGGAGCGCTCGGCCGAGCTGCCGGCGGCGATGAAGTCGCAGATCAACCGCGACGAGAAGGTCGCGATCGCCCGCGCCGCCGCCGCCATGGTGGTCGAGGGCGAGACGATCTACGTCGACTCGGGCACGTCGCTGACCGAGTTCATGGTGGCTCTGCCGAACATCGACGTGCACGTCATCACCTCGAACACGCAGGTGCTCGGCATGGTGCCCCGGCCCCGGGTGACCGTGACGGCGCTCGGCGGCGACTACCTGCCCGACATCGGCTCGGTCGCCGGCACGATGACCGACCGGCAGCTCGAGGACCTCTACTTCGACCGGGCCTTCATCGGCGTCACCGGCATCGACGCTGAGGCCGGGGTCACCACCTTCGACATCCGCGAGGCCAACAAGAAGCGCCTCGTGCAGGCGCACAGCCGCGAGACCGTCGTGCTCGCCGACAGCAGCAAGTTCGGCGTGGTCTCGCTCTGCCGCTCGTTCGGCCTCGGCGTCTGCACGGTCGTGAGCGACCGCGCCGACCCGGTGCTCGACGCCGCGGCGGCCTTCGTCGTCGCGCCGCGCCTGCGCTGAGCCGCACCAGCGGTGAGCCACGCGAGGGCGCTGGCCGTGCTCCGGGGTGCGCTCCCGCGCGAACGGAGATAGTCTCCTCTTCGTGATGCGGAGAGGTCCTCCGCATCGTGACGCCAGGAGGACGCCGTGCCCGACACGACCACCCGCGGAGCCAGGGCTCCCCGCGCCGACGCGCTCCGCAACCGCGAGCACCTCCTCGCCACCGCCGAGCAGCACTTCGCCGAGCACGGCGTCGGCGGCTCCCTCGACGCGATCGCGAAGCGGGCGGGCGTCGGCGCCGGCACCCTGTACCGCCACTTCCCGACGCGTGAGGCCCTGCTCGCGGCCCTGCTGACGGCCCGCGACGACGCGCTCGTCGCACGCCGCGACTCCCTCAGGGCCGGCCGCGACGACGGCACCGTCGACGCGGGCGACGCCCTGCACGGCTGGCTCGACGCGGTGATCGACTGGGCGGGGGCGTTCGACGGCCTGCCCGGGCCCCTGCGCGCCGCCACGCTCACGAGCGACTCGCCCCTCGCGACGACCTGCCAGGGCTTCGTCACCGTGACCGAGGAGTTCCTCGACGCCGCCCGCCGCGACGGCGCCGCCCGGAGCGACGTGCGCGCCCGCGACCTCTTCCTCGCCGCCCTCGCCACGAGCTGGGTGCGGGGCGCCGCGCTCGCCGACGACGACTCGGCCGACGGGCTCGCGGCGCTCGCCCGCCGGGGGTGGCAGGCACGTCCGGCAGCCGCGGGCGACGACGACTGACGGCGGCCGCCGGCCCCCAAGACCAAGACCAAGACCACGACCAGGAGGCACCATGACCGACACCACCACCCCCACCCCCACCACCACCCCCCTCACCAGCATCGGCGTCATCGGCAGCGGCGACATCGGCAGCGGCCTCGCCCGCCTCGCCGTGGCGGCCGGCCTCGACGTCGTCGTCGCGAACTCGCGCGGGCCGGAGTCGCTCGCGGGCCTCGTCGAGGAGCTCGGCCCCCGCGCCCGCGCCGCCGCTCCCCGCGAGGCGGCGGAAGCCGGCGACCTGGTCGTGCTCGCCGTCCCGCTCGGCGCCTACGCGGCGCTGCCCGTCGACGCCCTCGCCGACCGCGTCGTGCTCTCCACCGGCAACTACTACCCGCACCGCGACGGGCGCATCGCCGAGCTCGACAGCCTCGAGCTCGCCACCGCCGAGCTCGAGCAGCGGCTGCTGCCCGGCGCGCTCGTCGTCAAGGCGTTCAACGGCATCCTCGCCCACCACATCCCGGCGCTCACGGGCTCGACCCCGCGCACGGCGCTCGCCGTCCAGGGCGACGACGCGACGGCCAAGGCCCGGGTCATGGAGCTCGTCGACCTGCTCGGCTTCGAGCCGGTCGACGCGGGCTCGCTCGCCGAGTCGTGGCGCACCGAGCCCGAGTCGGGCGCGTACACCCCGATCTACGCGGCCGACGCCGCGGCCCTCGCCGTCGACCACCTCGCCGACCCGGGCGCGCCCGTGACGGCGGAGCGCCTCCGCGAGCTGGTCGCCGCGTCGCACCGCGCGGACGTCGCCGCCCGCCAGTTCTGAGGGCCCCGGGGAGGCGCGGGTCGGCCCGCCGGGGGAGGTCACGCCGGTACGGCGGGTCCGTGTCCTCCTGGGCGGGTCGGCGCCGACCCGCCCAGGAGGACGGGAACCCGCCGCACCCGCCGGGCGCCCGCGGCCCCGCGCCTCCCGCTAGCGTGGTGCGAGGCCCACCCGCATCTCGACGACGAGGACACGCACGCATGGCTCTCCGACCCCTCCACGACGACTGGACCCTCGAGGCCGTGAGCGGCCCGGTGCCCGGCGAGGTCGCGGGCCGGCGAATCCCGGCCACCGTGCCCGGCGTCGCCCACACCGACCTGCTCGCCGCGGGGATGGTCACCGACCCGTTCGACGGCGACGCCGAGGCCGCTCAGCAGTGGATCGGCGACACCGTCTGGCGCTGGCGGACGACGTTCGAGTGGCACGACGACGGCTCCGACCGCCACGACCTCGTCGCCGAGGGGCTCGACACCGTCGCCCGCGTCGAGCTGAACGGCGTCGTCGTCGCCGAGACCGAGAACCAGCACCGCTCGTACCGCGTCGACGTGCGCCACGCGCTGACCGACGGCGACAACCACCTGGTCGTGACGTTCGCCGCGCCCGTGCCCGAGGTGGAGTCGCGGGTCGAGCGCCACGGAGCGCTCCCGCACGTCAACCACCACCCCTTCACGATGCTGCGGAAGTCCGCCAGCAACTTCGGCTGGGACTGGGGCGTCGACGTCGCCACCAGCGGCATCTGGCGACCGATCGGGCTCGACAGCTGGTCGGGCGTGCGCATCGCGTCCGTCCGGCCGCTCGTCGACGTCACCGATGAGGGCGGGGTGCTCGACGCCCACGTCGAGCTCGAGTGGGCGACCCCCGTCGCCCCGGCCGCCAGCGCCGCCGCCGAGACCGAGGTGACCGTCCTCGTCGACGGGCACCGCGCCTCCTCGGCGGTCGCCCCCGGCACGACGCAGGTGCGGCTCACGGTCGTCGTTCCCGACGCCGAGCTCTGGTGGCCCCGCGGCCACGGCGCCCAGCCGCTCTACCCCGTCACCGTCACGGTCGGCAGCAGCAGCGAGACCGAGCCGTGGGAGGCGCGGGTCGGCTTCCGCACCGTCGCCCTCGACACGGCCCCCGACGAGCACGGCGCGCCCTTCGTGCTGAGCGTCAACGGCCAGCCGGTGCAGGTGCGGGGCGCGAACTGGATCCCCGACCACGCCTTCCTCACCGAGATGACGCCCGAGCGCTACCGCCTCCGCGTCGCCGACGCGACCGACGCGAACATGAACCTCCTGCGCGTGTGGGGCGGCGGCGTCTACGAGTCGCACGACCTCTACGACGCGTGCGACGAGGCCGGCGTGCTCGTCTGGCAGGACTTCCTCTTCGCCTGCNCCCGCCTCAGCCGCCACACGAGCCTCGTGATCTGGAACGGGAACAACGAGGCCATCTGGGGCTACGTCGACTGGGACTGGCGTCGCCAGCTCGCCGGCCGCACCTGGGGCGAGGGCTACTACTTCGACCTGCTGCCGCGCGTCGTCGCCGAGCTGGACGGCACCCGGCCGTACTCGCCGGGCAGCCCGTGGTCGTTCGGCGAGTACCTGCACCCGAACGACGCCGCGAACGGCACCATGCACATCTGGGACGTCTGGAACCGCCTCGACTACACGGCCTACCGCGACCACGAGCCGCGCTTCGTCTCCGAGTTCGGCTTCCAGGGGCCGCCCGCCTGGTCGACGCTGACCTCGGTCGTGCACGACGAGCCGCTCGCCCCGTACGGCCACGAGATGCTCGTGCACCAGAAGGCCGAGGACGGCAACCTCAAACTAGAGCGGGGCCTCGACGGCCACCTGCCCGCGCCCTCGACGATCGAGGACTGGCACTGGGCGACCCAGCTCAACCAGGCCGCGGCGATCCGCTTCGGCGTCGAGCACTTCCGCTCGCTGGCGCCGCGGAACACCGGCGTCGTCGTCTGGCAGCTGAACGACGACTGGCCCGTCGTGTCGTGGGCGGCGGTCGACTTCGCGGGGCACCGCAAGCCGCTCTGGCACGTGCTCCGGGCCGTCTACGAGGCGCGGCTGGCGACGCTCCAGCCCCGCGCCTCCGGCCTGGCCCTGGTGCTGCTCAACGACACCGACGAGGCGTGGAGCGGCACCGCCACGGTCGCCGCCGTCGCGTTCGACGGCGGGCGCCGCGACGAGGTCGCGATGCCGGTCACGGTCGAGGCGCGGGGCAGCACCACGGTCTCGCTGCCGGCCGCGCTCGTCGACGGCCTCGACCCCGCCGCCGAGCTGCTCGTCGCCGACCTGCCCGGCTTCGGCGCCGGCCGCGCCCGGTGGGACGCCGCCGAGGTCGTCGACCAGCAGCTCGACCCCGGTGCGGTGGAGGCGGTGGTCGCCCTCGCCGAGACCGCTCCCGGCGTCGCGCTGGTCACCGTCACCGCCCGCAGCTACGCCCGCGACGTGACCCTGCTCGTCGACCGGGTCGACCCCGGGGCCGTGGTCGACACGGGCATGGTGACGCTGCTCGCGGGGGAGTCGGCGACGTTCCGGGTGACCGGGGTCGCCGAGTCGGACGCCGAGCGGCTCACCGCCGACGACGTCGTGCGGCACGCGGGCGACCTGCAGGGCTGACGCCCGGGCCCGCGGCGCGCGCTACGGGCGACGCAGGACGAAGTTCGTCATCACCTGCGACATGACGAGCTGCTCGTCGGCGTCGACCAGCTCGATGCGCGTGCGGAGGATGCCCCGGTCGGGCCGCGAAGCCGACGGCCGCGCCTCGAGCACCGTGAACCGGGCGGTCAGCTGGTCGCCGGGGTGCACCGGGCGGTGCCAGCGCAGCTCGTCGACGCCGGGCGACGACAGGCTCGTCTCGCCGTTCAGCCAGTGGTCGACGAGCAGTCGCATCATGATCGCGGTCGTGTGCCAGCCGCTGGCGATGAGCCCGCCGAACGGGCCGGCGGCGGCCCACTCGGCGTCGACGTGCATCGGCTGCGGGTCGAAGGCGGTCGCGAAGGCGACGATCTCGTCGGCCGTGACCGTGGTGGGGCCGTACTCGGCGTGGAAGCCGGGCGGGTAGTCCTCGAAGTGCCGGTCGGGCAGGGGCGTGGTGAAGGGGTCGAGCACGGAGCCAGTCCACCACGCGCGCGCCTCCCGCGCGCAGTGGTCGAGTGGTCACGAACTGCTGCTCCCGGGGCGGGGGACGAACAGATCGTGACCACTCGGCCCGCCGCACCTACCGTCGCGCGACGACCGCCCAGCCGTGGGCGCCGACGACGAGCTCGTCGCCGTCGAGCCCCGCGTCGCGCCCGGCGAGGAACTCGCCCGGCGCCGGGTCGGCCACCCGCAGCGGCTCGTCGCCGAGCGAGAGGGCCACGACCAGCGCGACGTCGCCCGCGCCCGCACCCGAGCCCGCACCCGCGTCCCCGCCCGCCCCGGGCCGCAGCTCGAGCACGAGCGACTCCTTCGTCACCGACACCGTCCGCGACCGGGCCGTGTACAGCCACGGGTGACGGCGACGGAGCCCGATCATCTGCTGGTGCAGCGCCAGGGCGGCGGGGTCGGCGTCGGGCACGAGCGACACGACGTCGTCGCCCGACCAGCGGGGGAAGGCCGGGCGCACCGCGTCGTCGCCGCCGACCCGCTCCTCCTTCACGGCCCGCAGCCCGAGCTCGTCGCCGTAGTAGACCGACGGCACCCCGCCGAGGGTGAACAGCAGCACGGTCGCGTGCGCGTGGTGGCGCTCGTCGTCGACCTGGCTGGCGATGCGGGTGACGTCGTGGTTGCCGACGAAGGTCAGCGGCACGAACGCGTCGAGGAACTCGTCGTGCCGGGTGAGGGCCCACGCCAGCTCGTGCAGGTTGACGCTCTGCAGCGCGTGCCAGACGCCCTGCCAGAGCTCGTACTGGGTGACCGCGTCGAGCCCCGCCTCGCGCACGATCGCGGCGTAGTCGCCGTGCAGCACCTCGCCGACCACCCACACGTCGGGGTGGCGCTCGCGGACGGCGGGCAGCACCGTCGCCCAGAACGAGGTCGGCACCGAGTAGGCGGCGTCGAGGCGCCAGGCGTCGGCGCCGCGGTCGCTCCAGTGCGTCATCACGTCGGTGACGAGCCGTGCCACCTCGGGCGACGCGTGGTCGAGGGCGATCAGCCCGCCGTGGCCCTCGAAGGTCGCCAGGTCGCCCGACCCGTCACGGCGGAACAGCGCGGCCGCCGGCGACGACGGGTCGGCGCGGGCCTCGACCAGCGGCGGGAACTCGGGGCCGACGTGGTTGAAGACGCCGTCGAGCATCACGCGGACGCCCTTCCCGTGCGCCGCGTCGATCAGCGTGACGAGGTCGTCGTCGCTGCCGAGCCGCGGGTCGACGTGCATCCAGTCGATGGTGTCGTAGCCGTGCGTCGACGACGCGAACACGGGCCCGAGCGCGAGCCCGTTGGCGCCGAGCGCGACGAGGTGGTCGAGCCACGGCACGAGGTCGAGGAGGCGCGGTGCCGGCGAGCGGTCCGCCCCGGTCGTGTCGGCCCCCACGAACCCGAGGGGGTACACGTGCCACCACACGACGTGCTCCGTCCAGGCCGGGGCGCCGCTCGACGTGGGGGCCACGCCCGGGCTCGGGGCGTCGGACGGGGCGGGGGCGTCGGGCTGCTGCATGCCCGCCACGGTACCGACGCGGGCGCTGCCGACGCCCAGGCACGCGCCTCCCCGGGGCCCTGGCCGATGCGCGAGCCCCCCTCCCTCGGGGGTCGCCCGCGACCTTGCTGAGGAGCGCTCACAGGTTTATCTTGGTGACCGTAACAACCGGACGTCGTCGGGCCCTCACCACGCCCGTGCGGTCGGCGCACCGCGGTCTCACCAGCCGCCTCCCGCGCCCCTCCGTGGCACTCCGTCGACCGGACATGCTGCACCCAAGGATCAGGACACCCCGTCATGCGCACCGCCACGCCCCGTGCTGCCCGCCTCGCCGCCGTCATCGGCGTCCCGCTCGCCCTCGTCGCCTCCGGGCTCGTCGTCTCGAACGCGTCGTACTCGGCGTTCAGCGCGCAGACGAGCAACCCCACGAGCAACTGGACCACCGGCTCGGTGAAGCTCACCGACAACGACGCCGACGTCGCCCTGTTCAGCGCCGTCAACCTCAAGCCCGGCTCGACCGGCACGAACTGCATCACCGTCACCTCGACCGGCAGCCTGCCCTCGACCGTGAAGCTCTACGGCACCGGTGCCGTCAACGTCAGCAGCGACCTCGGCCTCAAGACCACGCTCAAGATAGAGCAGGGCACCGGCACCTGCCAGGCGTTCGTCGCCGCGGGCACGGGCGGCACCGTCTACGACGGCACGCTCGCCGCGTTCCAGACGGCGCGCTCCAGCTACGCGAACGGCGCCGACGCGTGGGTGACGACGGGCAACCCGACGGGGGCCGACTCCACCGCCGAGAACCGCCTGTACAAGTTCACCTACACCGTCGCGTCGGACCTGCTCAACACGTCACAGGGCGTGAACGTCAAGCAGGGCTTCACCTGGGAAGTCCAGAACAACAACTAGCCGTCCCCGGGCGACGGCGCGGCTCGTGCCGCGCCGCCGCCCGCCCCGCGTCACGGACCCCACGTCGAGAGGGGAGGCCGCCATGTCGGCGACGGCACAGCACGTCGCGAGCCCGCTGCGGGGCTCGACCCGCGCCTCCTCGCCGACCCTGTCGACCCTGCCGACGGCGCGGACCGGCGTCGAGGACTGGTCGCGGATCGTCGTCGCCACGGTCGCCCGCGGCGTGATCGTCGCGCTGCTGGGGCTCGCCTTCTGGGCCGCGGCGCCCGCGGTGCTCGGCTGGCACCCGACGACGGTCGTGACCGGATCGATGGAGCCGCGCATCCGCGTCGGCGACGTCGTCGTCTCGCGCCCCGTGCCGATGGACCTCGTCCAGACCGGGCACGTGCTGCTCGCCGACGACCCCGACCAGCCGGGGCACCTGCGCCTGCACCGCTACGCGGAGGCGCTGGCCGGCGGCCTGATGGTGACCAAGGGCGACGCCAACGCCGCCGCCGACTCGACGCCGATCGGGGCGTCGGCGGTGCACGGGGTCGGGTTCCTCCGCGTGCCGTCGATCGGCATGCCCGTCGTCTGGGCCCGCGAGGGCAGGTGGGTGCCGCTCGCGATGGTCGCCCTCGGGGTGCTCGTGCTGCTGGCGCTGACGACGGTCGACCGCGAGCAGCGGCGGATCTGCGCCGATGCCGATGCCGAGGCCGAGGCCGCGGCCGCGGCAGGTGCCGGGGAGTCGCGGGTCGGCATGGGTCTGCCCGCCCTCGTCGCCTGGCCGAGCCGGCGGTCGATCCGCCACCGGGCGCGGAGGCTGCGGCGCCTGCGCGCCGCGTCGTCCGCCCTCGCGCTCGCGATGCTCGTCACGGCCCCGCTCGCGACGCTGCCCACCGAGGCGGCGGCGGCGCCGTTCTTCGCCCGGACGGCGACGTCGGCGTCGTTGACGGCGGGGACGGTGGACGCGGCCTCCGCCTTCACCTGCGCCCCGATCGCCGGGGGCGTCCGCATCGGCTGGAGCTACGCGGGCGAGACCCCGTCCACGCTGCGCTTCAGCGTGTCGTCGGGGACGACGACCGCGACGACCACGGCGTCGACGGACCGCGCCGTCGACTTCAAGCCGGGCGGCGTGCTCGTGCTCGGGTCGCAGCAGCTCACGGTCACGACCCAGCTCGTGGGGCAGTGGACGAAGCCCGTCCCGAACGCGGTGCGCATCAGCGTGGTCTCCGTCGTGGGGCTCGGGCTGGTCGTCACCTGCGGCTGACCCGGGGCTCCGGTCTCGGGCTGAGGCCT
>NZ_LMOX01000003.1:1081350-1082016 GCF_001423665.1 Frigoribacterium sp. Leaf164 | reverse complement strand
GTCGGTGTCCTCCTGGGCGGGTCGGCGCCGACCCGCCCAGGAGGACGGGGACCCGCCGCACCCCGGGCCCGCCCGCGCACCACTTAGCGGCCCTCACGCGGAGCCGCCGCGCAGCCGCGCCGCCGCGACCTCGGCCGCCGCCCGCAGCTCCGGCGGGCCCACCACCGTGAACGGCGCGTCGAAGCGCAGCGCTGCGGCGAGCACCCCCGCCCACGACCACGAGCCGATCGTGAGGCGGCTGCGGTGCTCGCCCCGCGCCTCCAGCAGGCCGTCCGCGACCCAGGGGGCGACCTCGCGGGGCGGCAGCTCGAGGTCGACGGCGCCCTCGCAGGGCCAGCGGTCGGCGTCGGCCGAGCCCTTGGCGCGCGCGGCGACGACCGCGGCCGCGTCGGGGCCCGGCAGCGGTCTGCGGGCGAAGGGGGCGCCTCCCGGGCTCCGGGGGTGCACGCGGTCGAGGCGGAAGACGCGCCAGTCGTGGCGGTCGAGGTCCCAGGCGAGCAGGTACCAGCGCCCGCCGCGCAGCACGACGCCGTGCGGCTCGACCCGGCGGGGCAGGGCGGGCAGGTCAGCGGCTGACTGGCCGGCCATCGTGCCGGGCGTCTCGGTGCCCGGCGCGGGATCGGCCCCGGGCACCGCGACCCGGTCGTAGCGGAACCGCAGCACCCG
>NZ_LMOX01000003.1:1068761-1081327 GCF_001423665.1 Frigoribacterium sp. Leaf164 | reverse complement strand
GGCGCGGTGAAGCGGATCCCGTCGACCCGGTGCCGCAGACGCGACGGCATCACCTGCCGCACCGTCGCGAGCGCGCGCGACGCGGCCTCGTCGAGGTCGACGCCGCTCGCCGTCACGCCCTGCAGGGCGACCGCGATCGCGACCGCCTGCTCGTCGTCGAAGAGGAGCGGCGGCAGGTCGGCGCCGGGGGCGAGGCGGTAGCCGCCCTCGGGCCCGCGCGTGGCGACGACGGAGTAGCCGAGCTCACGGAGCCGGTCGACGTCGCGCCGGACGGTGCGCGCGGTGACCCCGAGCCGGTCGGCGAGCAGCGGCCCCGGCCAGTCGCGCCGCGTCTGCAGCAGCGAGAGGAGCGACAGCATGCGCGACGAGTTCCCGACCATGCCCCGAGTCTGCCGTGAGGAGCGGACCGTAACTGTCCGCATCGTGCGGGACGGTGAGCGTGCGGCAGGTCGCCGCGCACCACCACGACCGGGAGGACCCTTCCATGACCGTCAGCACGACCACCCACCTGAACTTCCCCGGCACGGCCCGGGCCGCCCTCGACTTCTACGCCTCGGTCTTCGACGGCGAGGTGACCGCGGCCGCCACCTACGGCGACGTCGGCATGCCCCACGATCTGCCGGGCGCCGACAAGGTCGTCTTCGGCCGGGTCGACGCCGCCGACGGCTTCCGGCTGCTCGCCTACGACGTGCCGGGGCTCGACACGACCGACACGGTCGCCGTCGCGGGCACCACCCGCCGCGTCGACGGGACGACCGTCACCGATCGCACCTTCTTCCAGTCGCTCCAGGGCGAGACGCTGGAGGAGGTCGAGGCCCTCTGGCAGCGTCTCGCCGAGAGCGCCGACGTGGTCGAGCCCCTCGCCGCGTCGGCCTGGAGCCCCGGCTTCGGCATGCTCACCGACCGCTTCGGGGTGACCTGGGTCGTCGACGTGCAGGCCGCGCACCGCTAGCGTCTGGCGAGCCCGCGAGGCGGCCCGGAGGGGTCTGCGCCGCGGTGTGGCGGNGTCGGTGTCCTCCTGGGCGGGTCGGCGCCGACCCGCCCAGGAGGACGGGGACCCGCCGCACCCAGGGCTCGGGCAGCCCAGGAGGACCCGGACCCGCCGGGCCCGGGCAGCCCATGAGGACACGGACCCGCCGGACCCGGCCCGCACCCGCCTCAGCTCGCGGGGCTGATCTGCGCGTAGAGCAGCGCGGGGTCGTGGGCCAGCGAGGCCTTGACCATCGCGCTCCAGTCGTCGACGACGACCTCGATCGCTCCGGCGGCGAGGCCGTCGAAGGAGGCGCGGGGCACGTCCGCCGGGTCGATCATGGGGCCGTCGTAGCCGGCCATGATGTCGGTGTCGGCGGCGCCGAGGTGGACGCCCTGCACGAGGGTGCCCTGCGCGGCGAGGTCCTGGCGGACGCCGTTCGTCATGTTCCACTCGGCCGCCTTCGCGGCCCCGTAGCCGCCGTTGCCGGGGTACGCGAACCACGACAGTGCGCTGAGCACGTTGACGATCGCCCCGCCGCCGTTCGCGGCGAGGGCCGGCGCGAACTCGCGGATCACGTCGAGCGTGCCCCAGTAGTGCGTGTCCATCTCGCGGCGCAGCTCGGCCAGGTCGCCCGTGACGAGCGGCGTCGAGGTCGCGATGCCCGCGTTGTTGACCAGCAGGGTGACGTCGGTCGCGGCGCGGGCCGCGGCGACGACCGACGCGTGGTCGGTGATGTCGACGGCGAGCACCTCGACGCGGTCGAGGGCGGCCAGCTCGAGGGCCTCGGGGGAGTCGACGCGACGGGCGGTCGCGTAGACCTTCCGGGCCCCGCGGCTGAGCAGCTCGTCGACGAAGCGGCGGCCGATGCCGCGGTTGGCGCCGGTGACGAGGGCGACCTGGTCGGTGATGTCCATGGTGTTCGTTCTTCCTTCTCGGGGCGGCCGGGCGGTGCGTCCGGGCCTGCGCGGCTACGCTAGGACCTCACGTCGACGTCAAGGGCAAGTCCTGCCCGAGATCGACCACCAGCCCCGCGCCGCGCACCCGCCCGACGCCCCACCGGGAGGAGCGCTCGTGCGCATCGGAGACGTCGCTGCCCGCGCCGGGGTCAGCCCCCGCGCCCTGCGCTACTACGAGGAGCAGGGCCTGCTGCCCGCCGCCCGCACCGGCAGCGGCCAGCGCGTCTACGACGAGGCCGCGGTCGAGCGGGTCCAGCTCATCCAGCAGCTCTTCGCCGCCGGCCTGGCGAGCCGCACCATCGTCGAGCTGCTGCCCTGCGTCGACGCGGGCGTCGCCACCCACGAGTCGCTCGCGCTGCTGCGCCGCGAGCGCGACCGCATCACGGCGAGCATCGCCGAGCTCACCGCCGCCCGCGCCGAGCTCGACCGCGTCATCGACGTCTCGCTGCACCCGACGCCCGAGCACTGCCCCGCACTCCGTGACGGCGGCCCCGCGTCCGTCGCCTCGGCGGCGTGACCACCGCCTCCGCGGAGCCCGGGGGGCACAGCGAGCTGCGGGAGGCGGCCGTGACGGCCGTCGACGGCACCCGCGTCGCGTACGCGGTGCGGGAGGGCGCCGAGCCGACCGTCGTGCTCCTGCACGGCCTCGCCGGCAGCGGCCGCGAGCTGCTGCCGACCGCCCGGGCGCTCGTCGGGCGCCGCGTGGTGCTCGTCGACCAGCGCGGGCACGGCCGCAGCACGCGGCGCCCCGTCGACCTCTCCCGGCGGGCCTTCGTGGCCGACGTCGTCAGCGTCGTCGAGGCGGAGGCCACCGGCCCGGTCGACCTCGTGGGCCAGTCGATGGGCGCCCACACGGCGATGCTCGTCGCGGCGGCACGCCCCGACCTCGTGCGCCGGCTGGTGCTGCTCGAGGGCGACCAGGGCGGAGGGACGCCGGAGTCGCACCGGGCGCTCGGCGACTTCTTCCGGTCGTGGGCGGTCCCGTTCGCCGACCGGGCGGCCGCGCTCGCCGCGCTCGGCGACGGGCCGCTCGAGCGGGCCTGGGTCGACGACCTCGAGGAGGGGCGCGACGGGCTGCGCCCCCGCTTCGACGCCGACGTTCTCCAGGCCACGATCGAGGCGGTCGGGGTGCCGCGCTGGGCGGAGTGGGAGAGCGTCACGGCGCCCACGCTCGTCGTGTGGGCGGAGGGCGGCATGTTCACCGCCGAGCAGCAGGGCGCCTTCGTCGCCCACGGCCGGGCCGTGACCAGGGTCGATCTCGTCGGGGGCTCGCACGACGCGCACCTCGACGCTCACGACGCCTGGATCGCGGCGCTCGCCCCCTTCGTCGCACCCTGAGCCGGGGCGCGTCGCGCCCCGTGCCTCCTCGGCGTCCCTGCTGTGCGCGTCGAGGTGACTCCATCTGGCGCCTGCCGAGCCGGGAGGGCCCAGGACGGGGCACCTCGATGACGGGGCGGCGCCGAGGAGGCGCGGCGCACGTCGGGCGACGCCCGCGGCGACGAGGGCGGCTCAGCCCACGGCCTCGCTCGCGACGGCGTCGAGCGCCTCGGTGATGCCGTCGAGCTGGGGCAGCGCCCCCGCGATGGTCTCGTCGGTGCCGGTGGTCGACAGCACGTACCAGTAGGCCTCGTCGAGCGCGGAGGCGATCTGGGTGCCCTGCTCGGTGAGCTGCAGGTGGAGGCTGCGCCGGTCGCCCGGGTGGGCCACCCGCGCCACGCGGCCGGACGCCTCGAGGCGGTCGACGACGGCGGTCACCGTGCCGGTGCTGAGCACGAGCTCCTTCGCGAGGGCGCCGGGGGTGATGCCGGGGTTCTCGCTCACGACGAGCAGGGCGGAGAGGTCGGTCGGGGCCATGCCGACCACCTTCGCGGCGTGCACCCGGTAGCGACGGTGCGCCTCGTCGAGCCGCCGGAGCGTCGCTGCGAGCTTCTTGATCGAGTCGGGGTGGTTGGCGGGGGTAGGCGGCAGGAGGTCGTCGGTCACGGTCGTCTCCCTGCTCGCGCCCTCCGTCGGCGCGTCGGCCACCAGTGGACCACAGACCGGCCGTCGGGGCGAGTCGCCCTGCCGAGGGTGCGCCGAGAGGACAGCTCGTGCCGTGGCACCCGAGCGGGGGATGCCCGTTGTGGGGCATGTGGGGGACCCCTCCCTGTCAATAACCTGAGCCCGACCGCAGGGCGCCCGACACCCCTGCGACCCGACCGTGCAGCCCGCCCCCCCCGACAGCACCACCTGCGCGACCGGACCGGCTCCCTCCCACCCGCTCCGCGCCTCCTGACCCGCGCCCACCCCACCCGAAGGCCCCCACCATGCCCTCCTCCCTGTCTGCCCGCTCGCTCGGGCGCCGCACCGTCGCCGTCGGGCTCACCGCCCTGCTCGCGGCGGGCGTCCTCACCACCGTCACGCCGGCGGCCCCGGCGCTCGCCGCCAGCCCGCTCGCCTGCGACCAGAACACCGTGTACTCGATCACGAGCACCGGCCAGGTCCGCTCGGTCGACCTGGCCACGGGCACCGTCGCCTCGGTCGCGACGCTCACCGGCGCGACGAACGGCCTCGGCATCGGCGCGGGCGGGCTCCGCGCCTACGCCACGGGCGTCTCGAACGGCGTGCCGCAGATCATCACCTACGACCGCGAGGGCGAGACCTCGACGCCGACCACCCGGCCGGAGGCGGCGAACCTCAACATCATCCGCGGCGGCGTGAACCCGCAGAGCGGCAGCTACTACTACGCGGCCGCCCAGGCGCAGCCGCAGCTCAGCGCCTACGTGCCGCCGAAGCCCCCCGAGCCCGGCGTCGCCCTCGGCCGCGTCGGCACCATCGGCATCACGGGCAACACCACCGTGGGCAACGGCGACCTCGCCTTCAGCCGCAGCGGCACGATGTTCGTCGTCTCCAACGCGCTCGTGCAGCGCGCCGACGTGCCCGTGCCGACGACCTCGGGCGACACCCCCATCCCGACCACGAACATCGCGACCCTCGGCGGCACCAACGCGGCCTACAACGGCATCGCGTTCTCGCACGACGGCACGCTGTTCCTCTCCCGCAGCACCGGCACGGCCCAGGCCCCGCAGACGACGCTGACCGAGGTCGACCCGGCCTCCGGCGCGACGATCAAGGAGACGGTGCTGCCCGGCTTCGCGACCGTCGACCTCGCGACCTGCAACTACCCCAACACCACCTCGGCCAGCACGACCATCGTCGACCGCGCCAAGCCCTCCGACCAGTTCGGCGTCACGCTCACCGGCGGCGGCATCCCCGCTGGCAGCCCCAGCGCGACCGCGACGACGGCGCCCGGCTCCGACACCGCCACGGCGGGCCCGATCCTCGCGGTCGGCGGCACGCAGTACACGGTCGAGCAGAAGCCCGGCAACTCGACGACGCTCCCCGCCGACTACGCCACGAGCTACACCTGCGCCGACGGCAGCACGGTCGTCTCGGAGGGCACGGGCACCAAGGCCACGTACACCCAGCCGACGTCGAAGAGCGAGGCCTCCTCCGAGGTCACCTGCTCCTTCGTCAACGTGCTCGCGGCCGCGGCGAAGGACGACGCCGAGGAGGCCGTCTCCGGAGTCGCCACCACCTTCACCGACCTGCGCGCGAACGACGCGGGCACCGGCCTGAAGATCACCGGCGTCACCCAGGGCAGCGCCCGCGGCGTCGTCGAGCTGCGCGCCGACGGCACCGTCGGCTACACCGCCGACCGCGGCTTCTCGGGCACCGAGACCTTCACCTACACGGTCACCGACGCGAGCGGCGCCTCCTCCACGGCGACCGTCACCGTCACCGTGGCCCCGCACGCCGTCGACGACGACGCCACCGTGCCCGCGCAGCCGAGCGGCAGCTCGACCACCGTCCCGGCCGCCGACCTGCTCGGCAACGACGCCGGCTCGGGCCTCACGATCGTCGACGCCACCGTCGTCTCCGGCGGCGGCAGCGTCACCGTCGCCCCGGGCGGCGACCTCGTCTACTCGCCCGAGCCCGGCACCTCCGGCCCCGCGAGCATCACCTACACGGTCGCCGACGCCGCCGGCGTGCGCTCGACCGCCACGGTCTCGCTGACGGTCGCCCCGACCCCCGGCGACGACGCGCGCAGCGCCCCCGCCGGCCAGACCACCACCTTCACCGACCTGCTCGGCAACGACCTCGGCACGGGCCTCACGGTCGTCGGCGCGAAGGTCGTCTCCGGCGGCGGGAAGGTCTCCGTCGACCGCGACGGGGGCGTCGTGCTCGACCCGGCCACCGCCTCCTCGGGGGGCACGATCGTGGTGACGTACACCGTCCGCGACGCGTCGGGCACCGAGCGCACCGCGACGCTGACCGTCACGGTCGACCCGGCCGCCGCCGCCGACGCGAAGACCGTCGTCGCGGGCACGCCGACCACCTTCACCGACCTCGCCGGCAACGACGTGGGCACCGACGTGACCGTCACCGGCGTGAGCCAGGGCTCGGCCGGGGGGAAGGTCGAGCTGGGCCGCGACGGCTCGGTCACCTACACGAGCCGCGACGACTTCTCGGGCACCGAGACCTTCACCTACACGGCGAAGGACGCCTCGGGCCGCACCTCGACCGCGACCGTCACGGTCACCGTCACGCCCCAGGCCCGCGACGACCGGGCGACGGCGACGCCGGGCGAGTCGACCACGCTGCGCGACCTCCGGGCGAACGACCTCGGTCGCGGCCTCGCCGTCACCGCCGTCACGGCGGGCAGTGCAGGAGGCGCGGTGCGCCTCGAGCAGGACGGCACCGTCACGTACACCCCCGCCGCCCGCTTCAGCGGGGCCGAGACCTTCAGCTACACGGTCACCGACGCCGCGGGGCGCACGAGCTCCGCGACCGTGACGATGACCGTCGCGCCGACCGCCGTCGACGACGCCCGCACCGTCCCGACCGGGGCCGCGACGACGCTCGCCGACCTGCTCGCGAACGACCGCGGCAGCGACCTGACCGTCACGGCCGTGACCGCCAGCACGGGCGGCCGGGTCGACGTGGCCCTCGACGCCTCGGGCGCCGTCGTCGTGACCCCCGCCGTCGGCTTCTCGGGCACCGAGCAGTTCGACTACACCGTCACCGACGTCGACGGGCAGGAGAGCACCGCGACCGTCACCCTCACGGTCACGCCCCGCGCCGCGCCCGACGCCTACGAGGTGCCGGCCGAGACCGCGACGACCCTCGTCGACGTCACGGCCAACGACCGCGGCCAGCGCCTCGTCGTGACCTCCGTCACCGCGGGCGACCAGGGCGGCACGACCTCCGTCGACCAGCGCGGCCGCGTCACCCACACCGGTGCGCCCGGCTTCTCGGGGACCGAGACCTTCGGGTACACGGCGACCGACGCCTCCGGCCAGGTCGTCTCGTCGGTCGTCACCATGACGATCCGCCCGACCGCTGCCGACGACGCCCGCAGCACGCCGGCCGACACGGCGCTGTCGCTCACCGACCTCGTCGCCGACGACCACGGGAAGGCCCTCGTCGTCACCGCCGTCGGGTCGACCACCGCGGGAGGCGCGGCGTCGGTCGACCGGGCCGGCCAGGTCACGTACGTGCCCGCCACCGGATTCTCGGGCACCGACTCCTTCGGGTACACCGCGACCGACGCGGCCGGCCGCACGGCCGACGCCGTCGTCACCGTCACCGTCGTGCCGACCGCCGTCGCCGACGTGCGGAGCACCCCCGCCGACACGGCCCTGACCATCGCCGACCTCCTGGCGAACGACCACGGGAAGGCCCTGCGCATCCAGTCCGTCACCGCCGGCGACCAGGGCGGAACCACGCGCCTCGGCACCGACGGCCGGGTCGTCTACACGCCGGCCGTCGGCTTCTCGGGCGTCGAGACCTTCGGATACACGGTCGTCGACGCGGCCGGGCAGACCAGCAGCACGACCGTCTCGGTCACCGTCACGCCGACCGCGTCGCCCGACGCGCGCCGCACCGTCTCGGGCCAGCAGACCGTGTTCAGCCTGATGGCCGACGTCCGCGGCCGTGGCCTGCGACTGCTCTCGGTCTCGGCCCCGGCGCACGGCACCGCCACGTCGACGACCGACGGCTGGGTCACCTACGTGCCCGACGCCGGGTTCTCGGGCGTCGACGGGTTCAGCTACCGCGTGGCCGACGACTCGGGCCAGGAGCGTGAGTCGACCGTCACCGTCACCGTCTCGCCCGTCGCGACGGTCGACTCCGCCAGCACCCCCGCCGGCACCCCGCTCGTGCTGCGCGCCGCCCAGCTGACCGGCAACGACCGGGGCTCGCGCCTCGCCGTGACCCGGGTCGGCACGCCCTCGTCGGGCACGGCGACGCTGCTGCCCGACGGCTCGGTGCGCTTCGTGCCGGCCCCCGGCACCTCGGGCGCCGCGACCTTCGACTACACGGTGACCGACGAGGACGGCCTGACCGCCGACTCCGTCGTGACCGTGCTCGTCGGCCCCACCGCGACGCCCGACGCCGCGACGGTCGCCGCCGGCGGACGCCTCGAGGTCGCCGCCGCCCAGGGCGTGCTCGCGAACGACGCCGGCACCGGCCTCACCGCCCGCGTCGACGTCGAGCCGGGCCACGGCACGGTGGCCCTCGCCGCCGACGGGTCTTACACGTACGAGCCCGCCGACGGGTTCTCGGGCACCGACACCTTCACCTACACGGCCACCGACGACCGCGGCAGCGTCACCACCGGGCTCGTGACCGTCACCGTCACGCCGACCGCGGCCCCCGACCGGGCGCACGTCGCCGCGGGCACGACGCTCACGGTCGCCGCGCCCGCGGTGCTCGGCAACGACCTCGGCCGCGACCTGGTCGTCGTCGGCCACGCCGCCGCGGCCCACGGCACCCTGTCGATCGGCTCGGACGGCGCCGTCGTCTACACGCCGGCCCCGGGCTGGTCGGGCAGCGACGAGGTGACCTACGACGTCGTCGACGCCGAGGGGCTGCCGGCGAGCAGCACGCTCACGATCGTGACCGACCCGGTCGCCGTCGACGACGCGGCGAGCACGGTCGCGGGCCGGGCCCTGCGCGTCCCGGCCGACGCGGGCCTGCTGGCGAACGACCTCGGCACCGGCCTGGTCGCGTCGATCGCGACGCAGCCGGCGCACGGCACCGCCACGGTCGCGGCCGACGGCTCGTGGACCTACAAGCCCGCCGAGGGCTTCACCGGCACCGACTCGTTCACCTACCTCGTGACCTCGGTCGACGGAGCCACGAGCACGGCGACGGTCACCATCGCCGTGCGCAGCGCCGCGGTCGCCGCCGACGACACGCAGCTCGCGACGCCGGGCCGCCCGGTCACGATCGACCCGCTCGCCAACGACGTCGCGAGCGGCGGCCAGACCCTCGACCGCGGCACGCTCGTGCTCGTCGACCCGGCCACCGGCGTCGCGGCCAGCACGGTCACCGTGCCCGGCCAGGGCACCTGGACGGTCGGCGCCGACGGCGTCCGCTTCACCCCCGTCGACGGCTTCACCGGCGTCGCGTCGATCGCGTACCGGGTCGCCGACACCTCGGCCGAGACCCTCGAGGGCCTGATCACGCTGCGCTTCCCGGCGATCCTCGGCCTGGCGTTCACCGGGGCGGGCCACGTGGCCGCCGACCTCGGCGTCGCTCTGCTCGTGATGCTCGCCGGGCTCGGGCTGGTGCTGTTCGGCCGTCGTCGCCGGCCGGTGACGGGGCCGGTGCGCGGGCTCCGGTAGGCGGGGCGCGGCCGCTGCGGGAGGCGCGGTGCAGGGAGGCGCGGTGTGCGGTCGACGTGCACCGCGCCTCCGTCGTCCGGCCTGCCGCGCGGCTCCCTCCGTCGTGCGACGGGCGCGGCCCGTCGGTCGTCGCCTGTATCTTCATGTCGAGAGACCTGCGCGAGTAGCGTGGGGCCCACGAACGCAGAGCCACACGAGGGAGTACCAGCGGCATGGCCAAGATCATCTACACGCTCACCGACGAGGCGCCGATGCTGGCGACATACTCGTTCCTTCCCGTCATCGAGGCGTACGCGAGCACCGCGGGGGTCGACGTCGAGACCCGCGACATCTCGCTCGCCGGCCGTATCATCAGCCAGTTCCCCGAGCGGCTCACCGAGGCGCAGCGCGTCGACGACGCCCTCGCCGAGCTCGGCGCCCTGGCGACGACGCCCGAGGCGAACATCATCAAGCTGCCGAACATCTCGGCCTCGATCCCGCAGATCAAGGCCGCCGTGCGCGAGCTGCAGTCGCAGGGCTACGACCTGCCCGACTACCCCGACGACCCCTCGACCGACGCCGAGAAGGAGGCGCGGGCCCGCTACGACAAGGTCAAGGGCAGCGCCGTCAACCCCGTGCTGCGCCAGGGCAACTCCGACCGCCGCGCGCCGGCGAGCGTCAAGCAGTACGCGCGCAACCACCCGCACCGCATGGGCGAGTGGAGCAGCGACTCGGCGACGAACGTCGCCACGATGGGCGTCGACGACTTCCGCAGCAACGAGAAGTCGGTCGTCATGCCCGCCGACGACACCCTCACCATCGAGTTCGTCGGCGCGGACGGCAGCACGCGGGTGCTCCGTCAGTCGATCCCCGTGCTCGCGGGCGAGGTCGTCGACGGCACGGTGCTGCACGTCGCCGCGCTCCGCGAGTTCCTCGCCGCGCAGATCGCACGAGCCGAGGCCGAGGGCGTCCTGTTCTCGGTGCACCTCAAGGCGACGATGATGAAGGTCTCCGACCCGCTGATCTTCGGCCACGTCATCCGCGCCTTCTTCCCCGAGGTCTTCGAGCAGCACGGCGAGGCGCTGGCCGCCGCCGGGCTCGACCCCGCCGACGGGCTGAACGCGATCCTGCAGGGTCTCGACCGCCTCCCCCAGGGCGCCGAGATCCGGGCGGCGTTCGAGGCCGGCATCGCCTCCGGCCCCGACCTGGCCATGGTCGACTCCGACAAGGGCATCACGAACCTGCACGTGCCGAGCGACGTCATCGTCGACGCCTCGATGCCGGCGATGATCCGCAGCTCGGGCCACATGTGGGGGCCCGACGGCGCCGAGCACGACACCCTCGCGGTGATCCCCGACTCGAGCTACGCGGGCATCTACCAGGCCGTGCTCGACGACTGCCGCGCCCACGGCGCCTTCGACCCGGCGACCATGGGCACCGTGCCGAACGTCGGCCTGATGGCCATGGCGGCGGAGGAGTACGGCTCGCACGACAAGACCTTCCAGGCCCCGGCCGAGGGCACGATCCGCGTGGTGAACGCTGCTGGCGAGTCGCTGATCGAGCACGAGGTCGCCGAGGGCGACATCTGGCGGGCCTGCCAGACGAAGGACGTCGCGATCCGCGACTGGGTCAAGCTCGCCGTGACCCGCGCCCGCGCCAGCGCGACGCCCGCCGTGTTCTGGCTCGACGAGAGCCGCGCCCACGACGCCACGCTGATCGGCCTCGTGCGCTCGTACCTGGCGGAGCTCGACACCGACGGGCTGCAGATCGAGGTGCTGTCGCCGGTCGAGGCCATGGCGTTCTCGCTCGAGCGCATCCGTCGCGGTGCCGACACCATCTCGGTGACCGGCAACGTGCTGCGTGACTACCTCACCGACCTCTTCCCGATCATGGAGCTCGGCACCTCGGCCAAGATGCTGTCGGTCGTGCCCCTGATCAACGGCGGCGGCCTGTTCGAGACGGGTGCCGGCGGCTCGGCGCCGAAGCACGTGCAGCAGCTCGTCGACCAGGACTACCTCCGCTGGGACAGCCTCGGCGAGTTCCTCGCCCTCGCGGTCAGCTTCGAGCACCTCGCGACGGCGACCGACAACCCGCGCGCGCAGATCCTCGCCGACACCCTCGACCGTGCGACCGGCACCTTCCTCGCCGAGAACAAGTCGCCCGGCCGCAAGCTCGGCTCGATCGACAACCGGGGCAGCCACTTCTACCTGGCCAAGTACTGGGCCGACGAGCTGGCCGCGCAGACCGTCGACGCGGAGCTGGCGGAGGCGTTCGCCGCCCTCGCCGCCTCGCTCGGCGAGCAGGAGCAGACGATCGTCGACGAGCTGATCGCGCCCCAGGGCACGGCGGTCGACATCGGCGGCTACTTCCACCCCGACCCCGAGAAGACGGCGGCCGTGATGCGCCCGTCGGCGACGTTCAACGCGGCGCTCGCGACGCTGTAGCTGTAGCTGTAGCTGCGACGCGCTGCGCGAGCCGCGCCCCGCACGCGGGCCCCGCTTCGGCGGGGTCCGTGTGCGGGGCGTCGTTCGTCGTCGTCGCCGCGGGCGTGCTCGTCGAGACGACCCGTCGTGGGCCCTGCGGGCGGGCTGGGGCCCAGATCGAGTCACCTCGATCGGTGCGCGCTCGTGAGTTGCCAATCTGAGGGGTTGAGCGGCCCTGTGGGGCCCCCAAATCGGCAACTGACTGAGGCGGGTGGCTCGCGTGGGGGGAGTGGTCGGCGCGCAGCGCCGGGCCCTCGTCGAGACGACTCGTCGTGGGCCCTGCGGGCGGGTGAGGGCCCAGGTCGGGTCACCTCGATCGGTNCGCGCTCGTGAGTTGCCGTTTTGAGGGGTTGAGCGGCGTCGTGGGGCCCCCAAAGTGGCAACTCAGCAAGGCGGGTTGCTCGTGGGGGGAGTGGCCGGCGCGCAGCGCCAGGCCCCTCATCGAGACGACTCGTCGTGGGCCCTGCGGGCGGGCTGGGGCCCAGGTCGGGTCACCTCGATCGGG
>NZ_LMOX01000003.1:1060446-1068756 GCF_001423665.1 Frigoribacterium sp. Leaf164 | reverse complement strand
CGCGCTCGTGAGTTGCCGTTTTGAGGGGTTGAGCGGCGTCGTGGGGCCCCCAAAGTGGCAACTGACCGAGGCGGGTTGCTCGTGGGGGGAGTGGTCGGCGCGCAGCGCCGGGCCCTCATCGAGACGACTCGTCGTGGGCCCTGCGGGCGGGCGACGGCCCAGATCGGGTCACCTCGATCGGTGCGCGCTCGTGAGTTGCCATTTTGGGGGGTTGAGCGGCGTCGTGGGGGGAGTGGTCGGCGCGCAGCGCCGGGCCCCTCATCGAGACGACTCGTCGTGGGCCCTGCGGGCGGGCGGGGGCCCAGATCGGGTCACCTAGATCAGGCTCAGCCGCGCAGCGCCGCACGCAGCGTGCGCACGATCTGCGCCCGCGCGGCGCGCCCGGCGCGCGTCGGCAGCAGCGGGAACACGTGCAGCTCGCCGACCCCCTCGCGCCAGTCGAGCGCGACCCCAGCGGCGGCCGCCCGTGACCGCAGCAGGTGGGCGTCGGGGTTGAGCACGTCGCGCGTCCCGGTGAAGACCGTCAGGGGCGGGAGCCCCGCGAGCTCCCCGGCCAGCGGGCTCACCACGGGGTCGAGCAGGTCGAGTGAGCCGCGCCAGTGCTCCGCGAGCACGCGCCCGCCGGGCGTGCCGAGCCAGGGGTCGGTCGGCTGCACGAGGGGGATGCGCGGGTTGCTCCACGTGAGGTCGAGCGCCGGCGAGATCATCAGCACGTGCGCCACGTCGACGCCCTGGTCGCGCAGCGACTGCGCCGCGGAGAGGGCGATCTGGCCGCCCGCGGAGTCCCCCGCGAGCACCACCGGGCCGACGGCCGAGGTGACCAGGTCGGTGATGCCGACCCGCGCCTCCTCGGCGGTGCCGAAGGGCACGAGCGGGTAGATCGGCAGCAGCACGGTGGTGCCGACCTCGGCCGCGACCTGGGCGGCGAGGTGCCAGTGCTGCGACACGATCTCGCCGACCCAGCCGCCGCCGTGGGCGTAGACGACGGTGCCGGCGGAGGCTCCGTCGCGGCGCGAGACGCGGTAGACCGGCCAGCCGCCGCGCTGCTCGACGTCGACGCGCACGTCCGAGCGCAGCGTCGCGGGCGGCCCGTACGGCGCGGGCCGCAGCGACCGCTCGCGGATGCGGCGCCGGGCCCCGGCCTCGGTCGTGAAGGTGCGGTTCGCCCGCGTCAGCCGCAGGAAGACGGGGGCCAGCGCCCGCGGCAGCACCAGCCGCGTGGCGAGCGGCTCGTGCACGGAGCGGACGGGGGGAGTCGCGGGTCGAGACCCGGCACCGCCCCCGGCCCCGGCACCACCAGACCCCGCACCGGCACCGCGAGACCCCGCCCCCCGCCCGGCGGCACGACGACGAACGGACGACAGCACCCGGCTCAGCTCCACGACGCGGACGCTACTCGGCCGACGGCGCGGGGTAGCTGTAGAAGCCCTCGCCGCTCTCGCGCCCGGTGGCCCCGCGGTCGAGGTAGTCGCGCTGGATCATCTCGGCGAACGCGCGCCCCTCCGGCCCGCCGGCGACGGAGACGGCGTGCACGGTGCGGAGCCCCACGACGTCCATGATCTGGAACGGCCCGAAGGGCGCCCCGGTGCCGATGCGCCAGGTCGTGTCGACGGTCTCGGGGTCGGCGACGCCCTTCACGAGCAGCGCCGAGGCCGCGTTCAGCAGCGGCACCAGCAGCGAGTTGAGCACGTAGCCGGGCTGCTCCTTCTTCAGCTCGATCGGCACCATGCCCATGCCGCGGGCGAACTCGACGACGGCGCGGAACACCTCGGGCGAGGTGGCCGGCGTGCCCATCACCTCGGCGGTGTTGTTGACCCAGATGAGGTTGGCGAAGTGCAGCGCGAGGAACTTCTCGGGCCGCCCGGTCGCGTCGACGAGGTCGCTCGGCAGCAGTGTCGACGAGTTCGTCGCGAGCACGGTGCGCTCCGGCAGCAGCGGCGCGAGCCGGGCGTAGAGGTCGCGCTTGAGCTCGAGGCTCTCCGGCACGGCCTCGACCACGAGGTCGGCGTCGGCGACGGCCTCGGCCAGGTCGGTGCTGAAGGTCACGCGACGGAGCGCCTCCCTCGTGGTCTCCTCCGTGGCGCCGCGCAGCCCCTGCGGCGTGAGGTACGTCGCGGCGAGGCCCTCGAACCGGGCCCGCGCGACGGCGATCTGCTCGTCGCCGATGTCGTACGCGACGACGTCGCTGCCGGTGTACGCCGCCTGGAAGGCGATCTGCGCGCCCAGCACGCCGGTGCCGAGCACGGTCACGCGCGAGAGCGGGGTCGCCGAGGCGGGGTCGGAGGCGGTGGCGGCGTCGGAATCGTGGGAGGCGGTGGCCGGGTCGAGGGGGGAGGTCATGGTCGGTCCTTCGGTCGGGTCGGTCGGGTGGTGGTCGGGGCAGTGGTCATCGGGGCGGGAACCGGCGCGGGCGCGGGCCCGGGCCCGCGCGCCCGCCCGCCCGCCGAGCCGAACGTCAGCCCGTCACCGCGGACGCGGCCGAGCCGGAACAGCACGAGGTCGCGCAGGTAGTCCTGGTGCAGCCGCCACGGCGTCCGCGCGCCCTGCCGCGGCATCAGGTGCACGCCGCGCGCGACGTAGCCCGAGCGCAGGTCGATGAGGGGCGTGAGCTCGCCGAGGCCCCGCGACCCGGTCGGGGCGGTGGGCACGACGCGCGACTCGCCCCGCGACTCCATCGATCGCAGCACGCGCTCGACGAAGGCGACGACGAGGTCGATCTTGAGGGTCCACGACGCGTTCGTGTAGCCGATGGCGAAGGCCATGTTCGGCACGCCGTCGAGCATCGCGCCCTTGTAGGTCACGTGCTCGGCGGGGTCGACCTCGCGGCCGTCGACGGTCATCCGGACCCCGCCGAAGAGCTGCAGCGTGAGGCCGGTCGCGGTGACGACGACGTCGGCGGTCAGCTCCTCGCCCGAGGTGAGCCGCACGCCGCGCGGCGTGAAGCCCGCGATCGTGTCGGTGACGACCCGCGCCGACCCCTCGCGGATCGCCCGGAACAGGTCGCCGTCGGGCACGACGCAGAGCCGCTCGTCCCACGGGTCGTAGCGCGGCACGAAGTGGCGGTCGACGTCGAAGCCCTCCGGCAGGCGGGCGGCCACGCGCTCGCGGAGGATCCGCCCGGTGCGCTCGGGCGCGCGCCGGCTGAACCGGTAGGTGACGAGGCCGGTCGCGATGCCGCGCCAGCGCGAGACCCGGGCGGAGGCGCGGAGCCCGATGCGTCGCGCCCGCGGCAGCAGGCGACGGTCGCGGCTCGGGAGCGCCGCGACCCAGGTGGGCGAGCGCTGCAGCATGGTCACCCGGGCGCCCCCGGCCGCGAGCGCCGGCACCAGGGTCATCGCCGTCGCCCCGCTGCCGATCACGACGACGTCGCGGCCGGCGGTGTCGAGGCCCTCGGGCCACTGCTGCGGGTGCACGAACTCGCCCTCGTAGGCGGCCTCGCCGGGCAGCTCGGGGCGGTGGCCCCGGTCGTAGCGGTAGTAGCCGGAGGCGAGGAAGAGGAAGGAGGTGGTCAGGGTGGTGGTCGTGCTGGTGCCGTCGTGCGTGCCGGGGTCGCGGGGTGCGTCGGGCCCGCCGGAGTCGCGGGTCGGGTCGGCGACGCCGGTCTCGACCCGCAGGGTCCAGCGGTCGTCGTCGGACGACCAGTCGGCGCCGACGACGCGGTGCCGGTACCGCACGAGCTGCTCGACGCCGGTCTCGGCCGCCGTGTCGCGGACGTACTGCAGGATGGCCGCGCCCGGCGCGATCGACCGCTCGTCGACCCAGGGCCGGAACGAGTAGCCGAGCGTCGCCATGTCGCTGTCGGAGCGGACGCCGGGGTAGCGGAAGAGGTCCCAGGTGCCGCCGCTGACGGCGCGGGCCTCGAGCACGGCGATGCTCCGGCCGGGGAACGCCGCGCGCAGCCGGGCGGCGGCGCCGACGCCGGAGAGGCCGGCCCCGACGACCACGACGTCGAGGTGCTCGACGGGGCCGGTCGGGCCGTCGGCGGAGCTCGCCGGGGCGGACGTCGTCGTCTCATCGGTCATGCGTCCACTGTATCGACACAGTGTCGAGAGTGTCGACGGTGTGTCCGCCGAGCGCTGCGGGACGGTACCATCGGCGCATGCCCCGTGACCTCGACGCCGTCGCCGCGACTCCCGGGGGCCGGGGGCGGCGGGCGACCCGGGTGTCGGGCGACGAGCGCGAGCAGGCGATCCTCACGACGGCCGACCGGCTGCTCGGCGAGAAGGACTTCTCGGCGCTGACGATCGACGACCTCGCCCGCGGGGCGGGCATCTCGCGGCCGACGTTCTACTTCTACTTCGCGTCGAAGCGCAGCGTGCTGCTGGCGCTGCTCGACCGGGTCGCGCACGAGGCGTCGCGGCGGTCGGCCGAGGTGTTCGTCGGGCTCGCCGACGACCCCGCCGCGACCTGGCGACGCGCGATCTCGGCCTTCTTCGAGACGTTCGCGGCGCACCCCGGCGTCGTCGCCGCCGTGGTCGGCGCGCGCGGCACCGACGCCGAGATCGTCGCCCAGTGGTCGCGGCTGCTGCAGGGCTGGATCGACGAGACGGCCCGCGCGATCGAGGCCGAGCGCGCCCGCGGCGCCGCCGTCGCCGGGCCCGAGCCGCGCGTGCTCGCGACCAGCCTCAACCTGCTCAACGAGCGCGTGATCATGGCGGCGCTCACCGAGCCCAGCCTGCCCGGGGCGGCCGTCGACCCCGTCGACACCCTGCTGCACGTCTGGCTGAGCAGCATCTACGGCGCCGCCGCGCGCTGAGCGCCGCCCCTGCCGCGGCGCGCTGAGCGCCGAACGCCAGCACCGTCGCCTGCCCGGCCGGCGAGGTGCACGGCGGGCGACCCGGCTGCGCGGCAGAACCACCGACTGATCAAAGAACCACGATCTGACGTGGTTCTTTGATCAGTCGGTGGTTCTCGCGGGTGCGAGGACGGCCGGGCGGGGGCCGGGCGGGGGCGGCGGGGCGGGTCGCCTCCGAGAGTCAGCCGCCCACGACGGCGCCGAGGCCGAGGCGCGGCCAGAGCCAGCGCAGGCCGGCAGCGAGCCCGACGGAGGCGGTGTGCCAGTCGTGCCCGCTGCCGGGCACCGTGAGACGGGTCACGTCGATGCCCGCCGCCTGCGCCGCGGCCGAGACGACGGGCTGCACGGGCCCGTAGCGCGAGTCGTCGGCCCCCACGGCGAAGAAGCCGCCGAGGTCGGCGTACCGACCGTGCGCCCGCATCACCGCTACCGGCTGGGCGGCGTCGTACGCGGCGCGCGAGCCGTCGAACCCGCGGGCGATCGTGCGGTCGACGCCGCCGTCGAGCAGCGGACCGAGCTGCCCGCTGACGTCGACGAACGAGCCGAAGACGTCGGGGTGCCCGGTCGCCAGCTGCACCGAGCAGGTGCCGCCCTGCGAGAAGCCGGCGATCGCCCACGCGGCGGGGGAGCGCTGCACGTCGAGGTGGGCCGTGACCCAGGCGGGCACGTCCCGGGTGAGCCAGGTCGCGCTGTCGCCGAGCTCGCCGTCGACGCACATCGGGTTCGAGGTCGGCCGGCCGAGCTGGTCGGGCATCACGACGATCGGCGCGAGCCCGTCGTGCTGCGCCGCCAGGGCGTCGAGCTGGTCGTCGAGGTGCCCGGCGTCGACGAGGTTCTCGGGGGCGGCGCCCGGCCCCTGGCCGGAGAGCGCCACGACGACCGGCAGCGCGGGCGGGTCGGCGGTCAGCGCGGCCGGCGGCAGCCACACCAGGGCGGGCCGGGCCCGGAAGTGCGAGTCGGTCGCCGGGATCACCACGCTGCCGAGCCGGCCGTGCCGGGGCAGCTCGGCGGGCGGGGTCCACTCCGCCGGGAGGGTGCCGGAGGCGGTGGTCGCGTCGCCCGCCGACACCCCGTGCTGGGCGGGCGGCAGCGTGAGCGGCGCGACGTGCGACACCCCGAGCAGCGCCCCCACGGTCGGGAACAGCCCGGCGTCACGGTTGACGGCGAGGCCCGTCGAGAGGGCGAAGACGACGACTCCGAGCCCGGCCACGACACGACGACCGGCCCCGCCGCGCACGGCGGCGACGACCGCCACGGCCAGGCCCGCGCCGAGGGCGGAGACCCAGGCCCGGTCGACCCAGGTCGGAGGCACGTCGAGGGCGGCCTGCACGTCGCCGACCCACCACGACACCAGGGCGCCCGCGCCGGCACCGACCACGGCGGCGACGCCGACCGCCGTCCACCAGCGCCGGGGGTGGGGGCGGGTGCGAGATCGGAGGCGGGGTCGCAGGCGGCCCGCCGCCCGGGTCCGGAGGTGCGGTCGGAGCCCGGCCGAGTTCCGCCCGGGCCGCGCGTCCCGCCGCCCGACCCGGTCGCCCGGCGGGAGCACGAGCCACACGGCCAGCCCGAGCGCCAGGGCGTACACCGGCGCCAGGGTGAGGACGGAGACGAGGGAGAACGACACCGCGGGGCCTTCCGGACGAGCCCCGCCGGAGGTCGGGCGTCGACGGGTCGCGGGGCGGGCACACCCTAGGGAGCGATCCCATGACGCAGCCGTCAGCGCGACGGGACCGGCAGGGCGCCCAGCCCGCACCTCCCGCCCGGCCCGGCCCGCACCTCACGCCCGGCCCGCGCCCTCCGCGCTCCCGCGCCTCCCCGCCTGCCGCTCCCGCCTACTGCACGGCCGCGGTCAGCCTCGCGACGTTGTCGACGACCTGGATCGCCGCCGGCCGCGTCAGCCACTCGTCGAGGTGGACCTCGCGCGACTTCGAGCGGTAGTCGTCCTCGACGGCGCGCAGGCGCTCGACGAAGTGGGCACCGCGCACGAGCAGCGACACCTCGAAGTTGAGGCTGAACGAGCGCATGTCCATGTTGCTCGAGCCGACGACGGCTACGTCGTCGTCGACGGTGAAGTGCTTCGAGTGCAGCACGATCGGCTTCTCGTAGAGGAAGATCCGGACGCCCGAGCGCAGCAGCGTCTCGTAGTACGACCGCTGGGCGTGGTAGACGAGGAACTGGTCGGCCACCTCGCAGGCGAACAGCTGCACGTCGACGCCGCGCTCGGCGGCCGTGGTGATCGCGTAGAGCATCGAGTCGTCGGGCACGAAGTAGGGGCTCGCGATGATCAGCTTCTCCTGCGCGCCGTAGACGAGCGCGTTGAACAGCCGCAGGTTGTTCTCGCCGTCGAACCCGGGCCCGCTCGGCACGACCTGGCACTCGATCGCGTCGGGGCCGGTGCGGCGCTCGACGGGGGCCTCGAGGTCGTCGACGACCGGCAGCTCGTCGGTCTCCGAGTACCAGTCGGTGAGGAAGAGCGCGTTGAGGCCGACGGCGCCCGGCCCGTCGAGCCGCACCATCAGGTCCTTCCACTGCAGGCCGCGCTTGATGTTGCCGCGCTTGTTGTAGCTCGGGTCGGTCATGTTCTGCGAGCCCGTGAAGGCGACGTCGCCGTCGACGACGACGATCTTGCGGTGGTTGCGCAGGTCGGGGCGCCGCCACATGCCCTTGGTCGGGTGGAACGGCAGCATCTCCTCGAAGTTCAGCCCCGCCTCGCGCAGCCACCGGCGCGTGACGCGGCCCTGCGGGTTGCGGATCGTCGCCCAGTGGTCGTAGAGCACCCGCACCTGCACGCCGCGGTCGTGGGCCCGCTTCAGCGCGTCGAAGAACGGGAAGGTCGTCTCGTCGCGGGTGAAGATGTAGAACTCGACGTGCACGTACCGCTCGGCCTCGTCGACGGCGGCCGTCATCGCCTCGATCGACGCGCGGTAGTCGGGCAGCAGCTCGGCCGTGTTGCCCGGGCTGAGGGGCATCGAGCCGAGGGTGCGGTTGAGCTTCACGACGCTGCCGAACCACGGCGGCTCGGTCTCGATCGTCGCGGCCTTCGTGTCGAGGCCGGCGGTGCCGTCGAGGATGCGCTGGTTGATCTCGCGCTGCTTCTCGCGCCGGTCGCGGGGCAGCTTCGACGAGCCGATCAGCCCGAAGAGCAGGCTGCCCGGGATGGGCGCGACGAAGATCGCGGTCAGCCACGCCATCGCCGAGCTCGGCTTGCGGTTGCGCGGCACGGCCGCCACCGACACCACGCGGATCACGATGTCGACGACGAGCACCACGGTGGGGAGTGCCTTCAGCACGGAGCGCCATCTCATGGGCTGATCCTGTCAGGTGGTGCCTGACCGCGCCTCCCCGGGTCTCGCCCCTGTGGGGTACGGGCTCCTGGGGAGGGACGGCGGCCCCGCCCAGCCCACCGCGGCCGCCCTCAGATCACCGTCAGCTGCGCCCGGGCCGCCTCGATCGTCGCGAGCACCGAGCGGGCGTCGGCGAGCGAGTGCAGCGGCGAGTCGGTGACGCCCTCCGCG
>NZ_LMOX01000003.1:1046956-1060439 GCF_001423665.1 Frigoribacterium sp. Leaf164 | reverse complement strand
CGCTCCAGACGGCGGTGCCCTCGTCGGTCGCGAGCTCGAAGGAGGCGGGGAAGACCAGGTTCTCGAGCGTCCGCAGCGAGCCGGCCGAGCCGCTGATCGTCCCGTGCCCGGGCGAGGTCGCCAGCAGGCTGGTCGCCGCCGTCGCCAGCACCCCGCGGTCGCTGCGGGTGACGATCGCGGCCTCCAGGTCGACCCCGTCGGCGCGGGTGGTGCCCGAGGCGCGCACCTCGACCGGGTGCCCGCCGGCGAACTGCGTGAACCACGCGGCGTACACGCCGATGTCGAGCAGGGCGCCGCCGCCGAGGGCCGGGTCGGTCATGCGGCCGGGAGCGGTGAGGTCGTTCGCCCAGGCGACCTCGGCGGTCGCGAGCCGCACGTCGCCGATCGCGCCGTCGGCCAGCAGCTGGGCCATGACGGTCATGTGGGGGAGGTAGCGGGTCCACAGCGCCTCGGCCGCGAAGACGCCCGCCGCCCGGGCCGCGGCCGCGATCTCGTCGGCCTCGGCGGTGCTCACGGCCATCGGCTTCTCGATCAGCACCGGCTTGCCGGCGGAGATCGCGAGCAGGGCGTCGGGCCGGTGCCGGGTGTGCGGGGTGGCGACGTAGACCACGTCGACGTCGGGGGAGGCGACCATCGCGGCGGCGTCGTCGTGGCCGCGCTCGACGCCGTGACGGCGGGCGAAGGCGTCGGCGCGCTCCTGGCTGCGGGAGGCGATCGCGACGACGCGCTGGTCGGTGAGCGAGTGCAGGGCGTCGGTGAAGTCGCCGGCGATCTCGCCGGCGCCGATGACGCCCCAGCGCAGGGCGGGGCCCCCGCGCAGCGCTGCGGCGGAGGAGGAGGGGAAGGTGAGGGTCATGCCCCCATGCTGGCCCCGCCGCGGCACGACGCGCCACGCCGCGGCACGCTGCGCCCCGGCGGCGTCGAGATGCCTCGTCCTGGGCCCTCCGCGCCCGCCGGGGCCCACCTAGGGGCATCCGGATGTGCGCGGGGTAGCGTCGGGGCCTCAGCACCGCGAACGAGAGGCGACGACATGAGCGAACCAGACAGGCCCCGCGACTCCCTCCGCGCCGCAGCGCGCCGGGCGCTGTCGGCCCTCGACGAGAGCGGCGTCGTCTCGCCCGACGACCGCGCCGCCCTCCGCGACCTCGCCGCGAAGGCGGGCGAGAAGGTCCGCGAGAGCGCCGCGACCGGGCGCGACGCCGCTGACCGTGCCGCCCGCCTCGTCGACGGCGCCGCCGCCACCGGGCGCGACGCGGCCGAGCACGCCCGCGGCCTGCTGCACGACGCCGCCGAGGAGGGCCGCGACCTCGCCGCCGCCGCCGAGCGCATCGTCGCCGACGTGACGCAGGCGAGCCGCGACGTCACCGAGACGGCCGCCGACTCCCTCCGCGACGCGACGAACCGGCTCGCCCTCGCGGGCCGCCGTCAGGAGCGCGTCCTCCTCGCCGTCGGCGGCAGCGTCACGGTCGCCGTCCTGGCGCTCGCGGTCGCGATCGGCCGCCGCCGGGGCTGAGCCGCTCCGGGCGGCGTGGGCCGAGCGCACCACCCCACCACACGCCGGAGGCGCGGTGCCCGTCGACCGGGCACCGCGCCTCCCGCGCGGGGTCACCGTGTGACCCCGTGGTCGCTCAGTACGCGACGTTGATGTGCTCGCGGCCGTGCGCCGGGGTCTCGACCTCGTCGAGGATCGCGAGGGCGAAGTCGGCCCCGCTGATCGCGGAGTTCCCCTCGGCGTCGTAGACGGCGACGTCGCCGCCGACGCGGTAGCGGCCGAGCGCCTCGCCGGGTGCGTAGGCGCCGAAGAGCATGGCGGGCGAGACGAAGGTCCAGTCGAGGCCCTCGGGGCGGTCGAGCAGCTCGAGCAGCACGGCGTGCATCTGGAGGGCCTCGGCGGCGAACTCGGGCGGCAGCTGGCCGGTGTCGGCCTGGCGCTCGGCGCCCTCCTCGAGGCGGAGCGAGCTGAAGCCGCCGACGACGACGAGGCGGGCGCCGTGCTCGGCGGCCAGGGTCGCGATCTCGCGGTCGGCCTCGACGATCTGGCCGTCGAGCTCGCCGCGGGGCGAGAGGGAGGAGACGACGACGTCGGCCCCGGCGACCGCACGGGCGCGGACGTCGGCGTCGAGCACCGACCCGGTCTCGTAGCGCACGCCCTCGACCTGCTGCTCGGGCACGGAGCGGCTGACCGAGGTCACCTCGTGGCCGCGGCGCGCGGCCTCGGCGACGATCGCGCTGCCGGCGTAGCCGGTTCCTCCGAAGACGGTGATGCGGGTCATGTGGTTCTCCTTCTGTCGCGGTGGGGCGGTACGGGGCTACGCTACGTCCATTGGTATCCATCGGGAAGTAGGCACTTTTTGGTAACCATCGATCCGGCCACGCGCGAGCTCAGCGAGTCGACGAGCGAGACCAGCGGGCTCGACGCCTCGTCGTACGAGCTCGACCCCTACCAGGCGGGCTGCCCGACGCGGCGGGTGCTCGACCGCATCGGCGACCGCTGGACGGTGCTGGTCGTCGGCACCCTCGACGACGGCCCGCGGCGCTTCTCGGAGATCCGCCGGGTGGTCGACGGCATCTCGCAGAAGATGCTCACGCAGACGCTGCGCGGGCTCGAGCGCGACGGCTTGGTCTCGCGCACCGTCTACGCCGAGGTGCCGCCGCGCGTCGAGTACGAGCTGACGGAGGCGGGCCAGACGCTCCGGGCCCCGCTCAAGGCCCTCGAGCGCTGGTCGATCGAGCACTTCGGCGACGTCAGCGACTCGCAGCGGGAGTACGACAGCCGGGCCTGAGCGCGGGCGCGTCACCCGCGGTGGGTATGCTCCGCGCGTGACCGCCGCCCCGCCTCCCTCGGCCTCGTCCGCCCCCTCGTCGCCCGGGCCCGGGGGCCTGCAGCGGCGGCTCGGCCTCGGCGCCGCCGTCGTGATCGGGCTCGGCTCGATGATCGGCGCGGGGGTCTTCTCGGCCTTCGCCCCCGCCGCGGCGGCGGCCGGCGACCTGCTGCTCGTGAGCCTGCTGATCGCCGGGGTCGTCGCGTTCTGCAACGCGACGTCGACGGCGCAGCTCGCGGCCCAGCACCCGACCTCGGGCGGCGCCTACGCGTTCGGCCGCGAGCGGCTCGGCGAGTGGCCGGGCTTCGTCGCGGGCTGGGGGTTCGTCGTCGGCAAGACGGCGAGCTGCGCGGCGATGGCGACCACCGCGGCGGTCGCGCTGGTGCCCGACCCGTGGACCCGCCCCGCCGCCCTCCTGCTCGTCGTCGCCGTGACCGTGCTGAACGCCGCGGGCATCACCCGGACCGCCGCGGCGACCGCGGTGATCGTGGCCGCGGTGCTGGCCGTGCTGGTGCTGGTGGTGGTCGTGGTCGGCAGCGCGCCTCCCGGGGTCGGGGCGGTCGTCGACGCCGCCTCCGGCGCGGGCGGTGCCGGTGGTGGGGACGGTGCGGGAGGCGCGGGTGCGGGACCGACGCCGGTCGCCGTCCTGCAGGGGGCCGGCCTGCTGTTCTTCGCCTTCGCGGGCTACGCGCGGATCGCGACCCTCGCCGAGGAGGTGCGGCGCCCGTCGGTGACGATCCCGCGGGCCGTCGTCATCGCGCTGTCGGCCGCGCTCGTCGTGTACGCCGCGGTGGCGCTGGTGCTGCTCCGTGCGCTCGGGTCGGCGGGGACGGCGGCGTCGCAGCGCCCCCTCGTCGACGCCGTCGAGGCGGCCGGAGCGGGGTGGCTGGCGCCGGTGGTCGCGGTCGCGACGGGGGTCGCGGCGAGCGGGGCCCTGCTGGCCCTGGTCGCGGGCATCGGGCGCACGAGCCTGGCGATGGCGCGCGAGGGCGACCTGCCCCGGGGGCTCGCCGTGGTCGACGCCCGGAGGGGTGTGCCCCTGCGGGCCGAGCTGGTGCTGGCCGCCGTCGTCGGCGTGCTCGTGCTGACCGTCGACCTGCGGGGCGTGATCGGGGCGTCGTCGTTCGGCGTGCTGGTCTACTACCTCGTGGCGAACGTCGCGGCGCTGACGCAGACGGGGGAGCACCGTCGCTGGCCGCGCGTGCTGCCGGTGCTGGGGGCGGTCGCGTGCGTGGCGCTCGTGGTCACGCTGCCGCTCGCGTCGGTGCTCGCCGCGGCGGCGGTCTTCGTGGTGGGGGTGCTGGGTCGTCTCGTGGTGCTCCGTCGGAGGCGCGGGTCGCCGGGTGCCGGCCGGAGCGGGTCTCGGACGACGGGGCTCTGAGGACGGTCCCGCTCCGCGCTGATCCACTCTGGAGCGGAGCGGCGTTCGGTAGGTGTGCCCTTCGAGCCAGGCTGCTCCACTCCGGAGTGGATCGAGCATTCTGGGGGGCGTCGTCCGGTCGCACGGACGATCCGGTCGCTGTCGCGGTCGCGGTCGCACCCGCTGCCGACGCCCCCGACGCTCGACGACCACCCGCGCTCCGTCCCGCGCATCCCGCCCGTACCGCCCCGCCCGGATCACACGCGCCGCGCGACCGCCTCGCTCCTCCAGCGGGCGTGCAGCGACCACGGGTCGGGCTGCCCCTCGGCGAGGGCGCGCACGTGCGCGAGCAGCTCGCCGTCGGCGGTGAACCACTCCGTGCGTCCGTGTCGCTGGGCCGCGAACTGCTCGTGCCGTGCCCGCTCCACGGCGCGGTCACCGCGCTCGAGCGCCAGCAGCTCGTCGTGCCAGATCGCGGCGAGGCGCTGACGGGGGTTCCCGGTCGTGCCGATCTTGATCCTGTCGCGGAAGCGCAGGTAGTACACGACGTCCACCCGGGGAGGCGCCAGCTCGCCGTCCGGGACGTCCCCCTGCCGCCACTCGCACACCGCGCAGAGCCAGGCGGAGGGCCAGCGCACCCCGAGTCGCGCTCCGCAGGCCGGGCACGGCGTGGGCAGCGCGTCCTCGACGCCGATGCCCACGCCTCCCCGCTCCGCGTCGCCCCACCAGTCCGCGGCCAGCTCGAGGTGCCGTCGACAGAGCGGGACGGGCGCACCCGGCTCGACGGCGTGCGGGCAGTCGCCGCCGCCGGTGCACGGCGGGGCGTCGGTCAGGTCCATCCCCGGACCGTACGACCGACCACCGACGCCGCCCCCGCGGCAGCCCGTCCCGCGCGCTACCCCCGCACCAGCCTCCGCACGGCCTCCCGCACGATCTCGCGCTGCTCGTCCCGCCCCGTCGTCGCGGTCGGCGCCCCCTCCAGCCCGGGCAGCTGCACCCAGGCCGACGCGATCGAGAGCAGCACGGCGAACAGGTCGTCGCCGCCCCACGGCGTCGCGCGCACGGCGCCGACCCGGTCGAGCTGGTCGATCGACGCGTCGCGGGTCTCCTGCAGCACGGCGAAGGAGGCCTGCCAGTCGTGCGTGTCCTCCAGGCGGGCCCAGCTGAGCAGCCGGTGGTTCTCGGGGTGCTCGGCCAGGTGGTCGAAGAGGGCGACGGCGAACTCCTCGGCGCTGGCGTAGGGCACGGCAGCGGCGGCGCCCAGGTCCGCGAACGAGAGGTTCAGCACCGTCGTGAACAGCGCCTCCTTGTCGCCGAAGTGGGCGTAGAGGCGCTCCTTGCTGCAGCCGGCCGCGGCCGAGATGCGGTCGACCCGGGCACCCGCGAGCCCGCGCGCCGAGAACTCCGCCGTCGCCGCCTCGAGGATGCGTCGTCGGGTCTCGTTCGCGTCGTGGGCCATGGGCGAGAACCTAGCCCACGGTGGCGCTCCAACCAAATGGTTGGTAGTGTTGCCCGGTCCTCATGCCGGGACCCGCCCTACCCAGGAGAACAGTGACCACCTCATCGACAGGCTCCGTCCCGACGACCGCGCCCTCCGCGTCGCCCACGCCGGGCTCCGCCCCCGCCCACCCGAGCCGCCGCTGGTGGGTGCTCGTCATCGTCGGCCTCGCCCAGCTCGTCGTCGTGCTCGACGGCACCATCGTCAACATCGCCCTGCCCCAGGCGCAGGCCGAGCTCGGCCTCACCGACGAGAACCGCCAGTGGGTCGTCACCGCGTACGCCCTCGCCTTCGGCGCGCTCCTCCTGCTCGGCGGCCGCATCGCCGACTTCTGGGGCCGCAAGCGCACCTTCATCGTCGGCATGGTCGGCTTCGGCGCGGCCTCGGCCTTCGGCGGCCTCGTCTCGACCGGCGAGCTGCTCGTCACCGCCCGCGCCCTGCAGGGCGTCTTCGCGGCCCTGCTCGCCCCCGCCGCCCTCGCCGTGCTCACGACGACCTTCGACCGCGGGCGCGAGCGCAACACCGCCTTCGCCGTCTTCGGCGCCATCTCCGGTGCCGGCGCCGCCGTCGGCCTCGTGCTCGGCGGCGTGCTGACCGAGTTCGTCAGCTGGCGCTGGTGCCTCCTCGTCAACGTGCCGATCGTGATCGTCGCCATCGTGGCGGCCGCCCTCGTCGTCCGCGAGAGCAAGGCCGAGGGAGACAACCGCCTCGACGTCGCCGGCACCGTGGTCGTGGCCCTCGGCCTCGCCTCGCTCGTCTACGGCTTCACGCAGGCGGAGGACGGCTGGGGCTCCGCCGTCGTCATCGGCTTCATCGCCCTCGGCGCCGGACTGCTCGCCCTCTTCGTGCTGATCCAGAAGCGCTCCGACCACCCGCTGCTGCCGCTCGGCGTGCTGATGGACCGCGTCCGCGGCGGGGCCTTCCTCGTCCAGCTGATCGTCGGCAGCGTCATGATCGGCGCCCTGCTCTACCTCACCTTCCACCTGCAGATCGTGCTCGGCTTCGGCCCGCTCGAGGCCGGCCTCGCGACCCTGCCGATGACCCTCGTCATCATGGTGATGGCGCCGATCCTCACCAAGCTGCTGCCCGTGATCGGCCCGCGCGTGCTGATGATCGTCGGCCCGGTCATCGCGGCGGCCGGCCTCTTCTGGCTCTCGCTCGTGACGGTCGACGGCGCGTACGCCACGCACGTGCTGCCCCCGCTGATCGTGATGGGCGTCGGCCTCGCCGGCGTCTTCGTGCCCATGCAGAACCTCGCCCTCGCCGGCGTGGCCCCGCACGAGGCGGGCGCGGCCAGCGCCACCTCGAACGCCATGATGCAGATCGGCGGCTCGGTCGGCCTCGCGGTCTACACGAACCTCTACGCGTCGGCCGTGGCCGGCAGCGCCGCCGTCGGCCTCGGCAGCCTCGTCGACGGCTACTCGGCCGCGTTCGTCGCCGCCGGCGTCGCGACGCTCGTCGCCGCCGTCATCTCGTTCGTGATGATCCGCGGCTCGAAGGAGGACCTGCTCCCCTCCGGCCCCGTGGTGCACATGGGCTGAGCAGCCCGCAGCAGCACCCAGGAGGCGCGGTGTCGGTCACTCCGGCACCGCGCCTCCTGCATGCCCCCGCCCCCCTGCCGCCGCTGCCGCCGCCACACGACAGAACCACCGACTGATCAACGAACCACGTCAGATGGTGGTTCGTTGATCAGTCGGTGGTTCGCGAGGGGCGCAGGGCAGCGCGCGGGCGCAGGGCGGCGCGCGGGCGCAGGGCGGCGAGGGGGCGCAGGGCGGCGCGGGGAGGCGGCCTGCCCTGAGGGCGCTACTCCGCCTTCTCGGTCTGCCACTTCTCGGGCGCGCGGTCGCCGTTCGGGCGCACCGGGCGCACGTCGCCGACGATCGGGATCGCCCGCTTGCGGAGCGCCCAGAGGTAGCGCACGAAGAAGTGCGTCAGCGTCGACAGGCGGTTGCCGTTGCCGAGCAGGCTGGTGATGTGGACGAACACCCACAGCAGCCAGGCGACCGGCCCGGTCAGGGTGAAGCCGTTCGGCAGCTGCACGACGGCGGCGTTCGTGCCGACCGTCGCCATGGTGCCCTTGTCGTGGTACTTGAACTTCTCGAGGGGCTTGCCCGCGAGCATCCGCTGGATCTGCTCGCCGATGTGCTCGCCGCCCTGGATCGCCGGCTGCGCCAGCTGGGCGAGGGCGTCGTCGGTCGCGGCGATGTCGCCCGCGGCGAAGATGCGGTCGAGGCCCTTGACGGTGAGGTCGTCGTTGACCTGGATGCGCCCGCCGTGGGTCTGCGGCACGCCCCAGCCGGCCACCTCGGCGTGGGCGGCGACGCCGGTCGCCCAGATCACGAGCTCGGCGGGGATGAACTCACCGTCGGCCGCGACGACGCCGTCGGGGCGGACCTCCTCGACGCCGGTGTCGAGGCGCAGGTCGACGCCGCGCTTGCGCAGCACCTTCGCGGCGTACTTGCGGAGGCGCGGCGAGAACGGCTTGAGCAGCTCGCCGCTGCGGTGCACGAGGGTGATCGTGATGCTCGAGGCGTCGATCTCGGGGTAGGCGTCCTTCAGGGCCTGGTCGCGCAGCTCGGCGAGCGAGCCCGCCATCTCGACGCCGGTCGCGCCGCCGCCGACGATGACGACCCGGACCTCGCCGCTGCCGACCGAGGCCGCGGCGTTCTCGAGCTGCGTGAACAGCTCGTCGCGGATGCGGAGCGCCTGCGAGCGGGAGTACATCGAGTAGGCGTACTCGTACGCGCCCTTCGTGCCGAAGTAGCTGGTGTTGACGCCGTTCGCCAGCACGAGGGCGTCGTAGGCGATCTCCTCCCCGTCGCGCAGCGTGATGACGCGCTCGTCGGCCCGGACGGTCGTGAGCAGGCCGTGGCGGAACTCGGCGTTCGACTGCTTCGAGCGGAGGCTGCGGAGGAAGTACGTCACGTCGCCCGCGTTGAGGCCGCCCGTGGCGACCTGGTACATGAGCGGCTGGAACATGTTGTAGACGTGACGGTCGACGAGGGTGATGCGCACGTCGGCGTGGCGCAGCGCCCGCATGGCGGCGATGCCGGCGAAGCCTCCACCGACGATGACGATGTGGGGGCGACTGTCTTCAGCCATGAGTTGACTCCTGCGATGTGTGGTGCGAGCCGGTGGTCGCCCTTGACCCCGAGGATGGCCGGGATCGTGTCCCGTCCGGAGGACAGGCTACCCACTGAGCGAGCCTCAGGAGGCACGTGTCCGCGGGCCGCGGACAGCGACCGCCTCGCCGCGTAGGCTCGGCGCATCCGGGGGCACCCCCTCCGGCTCCGGCCACGACCTCGCCGGGCCCGCGCCGACCAGGCCGCGGGCGACCTCGACGGCGGGAGACGACGTGAAGGGCTACGTGCTCTACCGCCGCCCCGCGACCCCCGCGTCGGCCTTCCTGCGGCACGACCGGGAGGCCCGCGACCGACTGGCGCTCGTCACCTCGCTCGAGGAGCTCGTGCCCGTCGGCGCCGAGCTCGGCGGCCTCGTCATCGACGAGGGAGAAGCGTGGGAGGCGCGGGTCGAGCCCGTCCGCCCGGTCGAGGCCCAGCCCGAGGAGGGGCTCGCCCCGGTGATCCCGCTCTTCAGCCTGCCGCCCCGTCGCGACCGCGCCGCGCGCCCGGCGCGCGCCGCCCGCCGCTAGCGGGCGCAGCGCAGCCAGCGCAGCCCAGCTCAGCGCAGCCCAGCCCAGCCCAGCTCCGCGCAGCTCAGCGCAGCGCAGCGCAGCTCAGCTCAGCTCAGCTCGCCAGGGTCTCGCGCGGGTACTCGCCGAAGCGCTCCATGTACGACGCCGAGAACCGGCCGAGGTGCGCGAAGCCCCAGGTGCGGGCGACGGTCGCGACCGAGGTCGCGCCCGGGGCGGCCGACCGCAGCTCGTCGTGGGCGCGGTCGAGCCGCACCTGGCGGAGGTACGCCGTGGGGGCGAGGTCGAAGGTGCGCTGGAACCCCTCCTGCAGGGCCCGGAGACTGAGGTCGGCGGCCTTGGCGATGTCGGTCGACGTGATCGGCAGGTGCGCGTGGGCGTGCACGTACTCGACCGCCGTGCGCATGCGGGCGTTGCGCGGGGCCTGCAGCTGCGGCGGCAGGTCGGCGCTGCGGTACGGGTAGAGCTGCAGCAGGGCGACGGCCGCCAGCCGTGACATCTCGGAGGCGAGCAGCGGGCTGACCTCGGGGTCGGTGACCGTGCGCGAGACGAGGGCGAGGGTGTTCCACCAGGCGCGGATCGCGGCGGGCGTCGGGGTGGCCCGGCGGTCGAAGTGGAGGCGGCCGGGGGCGGCGCCCTCCCGCTCGGCGGCGACGCGCTCGAGGTCGGTGGTGCGGAAGTGCACGCACTTCTGCACGAAGTCGTCGAAGGCGAACGAGTAGTCGGTCTCGAGCGGCAGCAGCACCGGCGTGCCGGAGGTGAACTCGGTCTCGTCACGGCCCTCGGTGAACGACCCCGTGCCCGACTGCATCCACGCGACCACGTACTCGTCGTGCGGAGCGAGCCCGCCACCGAGGTGCCCGGCGAACCGGGTCTCGCGGAGGGTCATCGCGGTGTCGCCGACGGCCGCGTGCCGGAAGGAGAAGGGGCGGTCACGGACGGGCCGGGCGTCGAAGCGGCCGGACGCGAAAGGGCCCTCGAGCGTCTCGCGCGCCGTGGTGAGGTCCGACGAGGTGAGCTCGAGCCTCACGGGGGTGTTCTCGAGGGCGCGCACTGGCTGAGTGTCGCACGAAGCGCTGTACCCCGGGGCCCGACGATGCGCGGGGTGGACAGACCGACCGTCCGGGCGCGGCCCCAGTGCAGGGGAGGGGCCGAGATGGGGGAGCGGCTCGGCGCGGGGGAGCGGGCTCAGCGCTCGTCGTCGTCCTGGTAGAGCGCGATGAGCATCGCGGCCGCCTGGCGGGCGTCGCGGGCCGGGGAGGTGGTGCGGGTCATCGCGGCCGAGACCTGGGCGCCCTCGGCCAGCAGGGCGATGCTCGAGCCGAGCTCGCGGGGCAGGCCGGCGTCGAGCGCGAGATCGGTGACGAGGGCGACGAACGACTCCTTGTGGCGCTGGGCCATCTCGGCGATCCGCGTGTTGTTGCGGCCGAGCTCGCCGTAGGAGTTGATGAAGACGCAGCCCTGGAAGGAGTCCTCCGCGAACCACTCCTCGAGGTAGCCGAAGATGGCGAGCAGCTTGTCGCGCGAGTCGGGCACCTCGACGGTCGCGTCGGCGATGTGCTGCGACCAGGTGACGTGGCGGGCCTCGAGCACGACCTCGACGAGCCCCGACTTCGACTGGAAGAGGCGGCGGATCTCGTCGATCTCGACGCCGGAGGCGGTGGCCACCTCGAGCAGGCGCACCGACCGGATGCCCCGGGCGTTGAAGAGGTCGTCGGCCACGTCGACGACGTGGCGCCCGGTGACGTCGAGGGGCGGGGGCTTCACGGCGGCTGTGGACATGGGCTCGGATCGATCGGTCGGGTCTGGTCGGGACCTGCACGACACTAGTTGCACGATCGGCAGAACGAGCGGGAGTGGCCGCGCAGGGCCGAGGTCGGCCCCCGGTTGTCCGGCATGCGCGGTGCGGGGCCGCCCGCGTTCGTGCCCCGTCGCCCGGGGCCCGGGGCGTCGCTCCCGTCCCCTAGCGTCAGCACCGTGACGGCCTACTCGAGCGACTCCGCGGTGCCCCGCGCCCACATCGGCGCGTACCCGAAGCGCCGCGCCGTGCCTGCGCCGGCCCCCGCCGACGTGCCCCCGGCCGTCGACGAGGCGCGCTACGCCGACTTCTTCGCCGAGGGCGCCTCAGCCCTCGACCCCGGTGTCGTCGTGGGCGGCGCCGACGGGCTTCGACTCGGCTGAGCCGCGCTCGCGCAGGTAGATCGACAGCACGACCATGCTGCCGACCGCCAGGAACTCCGACTGCCAGTTCTGCAGGGTCCGGTTCCAGAAGTCGGCCGACGCGACGTAGCCGGCGAGACCTGTGGGCGCTTCCAGGTCGAGCAGCTGCTGCTCGTCGTGGGCGACGTGGCCGGTGACGGCCTGGGCCGCCCACGAGGCGACGAAGATCGCCCCCATCACGAGCCCGAGCGAGTGGGAGGCGAGCCACAGCCGCCAGCCCGAGGCCGCGGCCCAGCGGGGCGAGCCGGGCAGGGCGTGCCCGCGCACGTGCTGCCGCTCGTCGCTCTGAGGGCCGACCTGGTCGAGCTCGCCCGACACCGTCGACCCGCGCTGCACGAGCCAGACCGTGGCGCCGATGAAGAGGACGAACTGCAGGTACTCCGACTGCCAGTTCTCGGCGACGTCGGCGGCGAAGCCCTCACCGACCTCGCGGGGGCCGTCGGACGGGCCCGCGCAGCCGGACGCGAGCCCGGCGATCACGAGCGCGACGACGGCGACGAGGGCCGACGACAGCGGGCGCCGGGCCGGCGGGGCGGTGCGGTGCGGACGAGGTGTGCACGACATGCTTCCTGCCTAGACCGGCCCCGGCCGCGGGTCGAGCCCTCCCTCGGGATCGGGCACCGCGCCTCCCCGGGTGCTGGTGGGGGCGGCCGCGCCCCGCTCCCGGACGACGGCGGATCTCCGCGGCCCGGAGCCGGACACGGCCCGTCGGGAGGAGTTGCCTCGCCGTGTGGACTCCCTCCCCCTCTGGCTCCTGATCGTGATCTTCGTCGCCGCGGCGGCCGTGACCTGGGTCGCCGGCATCCAGCTCTCGAAGACGACCGACGTGCTCGACGACCGGCTGCACATCGGCAGCGCGCTCGGCGGGCTCATCGTGCTGGCCGTCGCGACCAACCTCCCCGAGATCGCGATCACGGTCAGCGCGGCGCTGTCGGGCGACGTGTCGGTCGCGGTCGGCAACATCCTCGGCGGCATCGCGATCCAGACCGTGGTGCTCGTGGTGCTCGACGTCTTCGGCCGCCGGGGGAAGGGGGTCGCGCCCCTCACCTACCGGGCCGCGTCGCTCACGCTCGTGCTCGAGGCGGTCGTCGTGGTCGCCGTGCTCACGGTCGTCGTGGCCGGCAGCCAGCTGCCCGACGGGCTCGTGCTGCTGCGGCTCACGCCCGACGTGGTGCTGATCGCCGTGCTCTGGGTGGTCGGGCTGCTGCTGGTGCAGCGCGCCGGGAAGGGGCTGCCCTGGCACGAGGAGGGCCGGGCCCCCGACGCGTCGCCCCACACCACGGGGCACCGACGTCGGAAGCCCGCCGAGCCGCACTCCCGCATGAGCACGACCCGCGCCTCCGTCGTCTTCGCCGTGTCGGCGCTCGCGACGCTCGCCGCCGGCGTCGTGCTCGAGCGGGCGGGCGACGCGGCGTCGTCGCAGCTGGGGCTGTCGGGGGTGCTCTTCGGCGCGACCGTGCTGGCGCTCGCCACGTCGCTGCCCGAGATCTCGACCGGCCTGCAGGCCGTGCACCAGGGCGACGACAACCTCGCGATGAGCGACATCTTCGGCGGCAACGCCTTCCTGCCCGTGCTCTTCCTCGTCGCGACGCTCATCTCGGGCGAGGCGGTGCTGCCCGCCGCGCAGGCCTCCGACATCTACCTGACGGCGCTCGCGGCCCTGCTGACGCTCGTCTACGTGGTGGGGCTGCTCTTCCGCCCCCGGCGGCGGATCGCGGGCATGGGCGTCGACTCGCTGGTGGTGCTCGTGCTGTACCTCGTGGGGCTCGGCGGGCTGTTCGCCATCGCGAGCTGACGGCGGCGCACGGCCCCGGCGCTGCCTCGGCACGGGCCGGCGGGAGTCGCGGTGCAGGCCCGCAGGTCACGGTCGGGTAACGAGACCAGTCGATCTCGGGAGGGGCGGCGAACCCTTGTCATCCCCACCGGGAACC
>NZ_LMOX01000003.1:1046738-1046934 GCF_001423665.1 Frigoribacterium sp. Leaf164 | reverse complement strand
CGCCTCCGGCGCACTCGTCTTCTCGCTCGCCGCCTGCTCGATGGACGACACCTCGTCCACCGGTAGCTCGTCGTCGTCCTCCTCGGCCTCGTCCGAGCCCAGCGCCGCCGCGACCCCCGTCGCGTCGCTGCCCGACCTGAGCAAGGGCGTCGACACCCAGGTCGCCGTCGACCAGTCCTTCGTCGACGCGCTCACG
>NZ_LMOX01000003.1:915985-1046530 GCF_001423665.1 Frigoribacterium sp. Leaf164 | reverse complement strand
CGCCGTCCAGGACGAGATGCTCGTCGGCGTCGCGAAGATCACCGTCGCCACCAAGTAGCACCCGCCGTCGCCCTCCGGCGACGCACCCCACCCGGTCGACGACCCGACCGGTGGTTCCCGGAAGAGCCCCGCTGCGCACCGCGCAGCGGGGCTCTTCCGCGTGTGCGGGCGGGGTCGACGAACGGTGTCGAGTCGGGCTGTCAAGCACGTTTGGGACGGGATGTACCCCTCCGGCCCAACCCGGGCGCCGTGCGGGAGCGCCCGGTCGAGAGTGGCCGCAACCACAGAGCGGCCGCTCCCCCGGCGGCCGACCGACCATCCCGAGAGGTCTCGACATGAGCGACACTGACCACACCGACGGCACTCCGTCGACCCCCCTGTACGACCAGGCGGCCGGTTCGACGTCGTCCCTGGGCGACGTCACCGGTCAGGGCGACCCGTTCGACTCCGTCGTCGCGGGCACGTCCGCCCCGGGCGCCACCACGACCGGCACGGGCACGAGCTCCGGCTCCGGCTCCGCCGACTCGTCGGGCTCCGGCAAGGCCGACGCGGCCAAGGGCGAGGTGAAGGCCGTCGCCGGCGACGCGGCGGACTCCGCGCAGCAGGTCGCGGGCACCACGAAGGATCAGGCCGGCAAGGTCGCCTCCGAGGCGTCCGGCCAGGCGAAGCAGCTCTTCGGCCAGGCCACCTCCGAGCTGAAGGACCAGGCCGGCGCGCAGCAGCAGAAGGCGGCCGAGGGCCTCCACGCCGTCAGCCAGCAGCTGACCTCCATGGCCGACTCGAGCGACACCGGGCTCGCGCAGGACCTCGTCCGGAACCTCAGCGGCCGCGCCCACGGCGTCGCCAGCTGGCTCGAGGGCCGCGACCCCGGCACCCTGCTCGACGACGTCAAGCACTACGCCGCGCGCAAGCCCGGCACCTTCATCGCGATCGCCGCCGTCTCCGGCCTCTTCGCCGGACGCGTCGTCAAGGCGCTGACGGCCGAGGCGAAGAGCGAGCACGCGAGCGACGCGGGCTCGACGGGCACCGGCACCGCCTCGACGACGCCCGCGGGCGTGACGAGCCGCACCGCGCCTCCGGCCGGCGACGCGACCATCACCGGCCCCGTCGCGGGCGAGTACGACGTCGTCACCGAGGGCGACGTGCCCGGCTTCGGCACGACCACGAGCTCCAGCACCCCGGGCACCTTCCCGGGCGAGGGGGCGACGCGCCCGTGACCGACGCCACCTTCCCCGGCGGCGGCGTGCCCGCCGGCGGGCCCACCCCCGGCGTGCCGGACCCGGAGGACCGCGCGGCGACGACGTCGCTGGGCGACCTCCTCGGCAGCGTCACGAGCGACATCTCCACCCTCTTCCGCCAGGAGGTCGACCTCGCCAAGGCGGAGCTGACCGAGTCGGCCAAGAAGGCGGGCAAGGGCGCCGGCATGTTCGGCGGAGCGGGCCTCACCGGCCTGTTCGCCCTGCTCTTCCTGTCGCTGGCTGCGATGTGGGGCCTCGGCGAGCTGATCGGCCTGGGCTGGTCGTCGCTGATCATCGCCGTCGTCTACGCCGTCGTCGCGCTCGTGCTGTTCACGCGCGGACGCAAGGAAGTCAAGGACATCACGGGGGCGCCGAAGACGGCCGACTCCCTCAAGAAGATCCCCGAGACCGTGAAGCCTGGAGGCCACTGATGAGCACCACTGACGAGAACAAGACCCCGGAGCAGATCCGGGCCGAGATCGAGCGCACCCGGGCGGGCCTCGGCTACGACGTCGACGCCCTCGCCGACAAGGTGAACCCGACGAGCATCGCCCACCGCCAGACCGACAAGGTCAAGGGCAAGTTCAGCAGCGTCAAGGAGTCCGTCATGGGCACCGCGCACCACGGCACGAGCAGCGTCTCCGGTGCCGCGTCGGGCGCTGTCGACTCCACGAAGGACACCGTGCACCAGGGCGTCCAGACGGCGAAGGGCAACCCGCTCGCCGTCGGCCTGATCGCCTTCGGCGCTGGCTGGCTCGTGTCGTCGCTGATCCCCGCCTCGGACAAGGAGCAGGAGCTCGTCGCCCAGGCGAAGGAGCAGGCCGGCCCCGCCGTCGACGCCGTCAAGGGCGCCGCGCAGGACGTCGCGCAGAACCTCAAGGAGCCCGCGCAGGAGGCGTTCGCCAGCGTCAAGGACACCGCCCAGGAGGCGGCGGGCACCGTCAAGGACGAGGCCCGGTCGGCCGCGGGCGACGTCAAGGACAGCGCGCAGCAGTCGAAGGACACGGTCCAGGGCGCGTAGCGACCCGGCTCCGCCGACGAGGTGGCCCGCCGCGCCCTCCCCACCACGGTGGGGGAGCGGGCGGGCCACCTCGTCCGCGTGCGCGGCGTGCGTCGCGCGTGGCGCCGCAGCGAGGTGACGCGTCCTGGGCCCTCGCGTGCCCGCAAGACCCAGCAAGCGTCACCTCGATGGTGGTCGCGCGGACGCAGCGACGCCCTGCCTCGCGGGAAGCGTGTGCACGTCGCGAAGCAGGGCGTCGGGCAGCGTCGGGGGGACGACGCCGCCGGGCACCGCCGGGGGGAGCGGTGCCGGTCAGGGGCTCGGCTAGCTGCCGAGGACGATCGACCCGGTCTGGGTGCGGATCGTCGAGGTGTGGGTGGCCAGGCGACCGAACTGCGCGCGGACGTAGCGTCCGAGCGAGGTGCGCGGCACCGACGGCGAGACGTACGACCCGACGAGGCGCTCGGCGCCGCGGGTCGACGACACGTAGCTGCCGACCGGCTCGTCGCGGCGAGCGGTGCTCGTGTACTGGCCGCCCAGCGGGAAGGGCTGGGCGGGGGCGGCGGTGCGGGTGTGGTTCGTGCTCATGGGGCCTCCTCGGCGTGCGGGGCGGCGAGGCGGCACCGTCGGGTCGGGTGGCGTTCCTCGTCACCGTCGGCGTTGCCTCTACCCTAGCCCTAGTTTTGAATCATTCAAGACAACGATCGAACTGCACAGCGAGACCCCAGGAACCCGCGCCCGCCTCGTGGGCGCACGGGGGGCGGCGCGGGTCCCGGGGAGGCGCGACTAGCGTGGGGCGGTGACCGCGCCGACCCAGCCCCGAGCCCCTCGTGAGACCCGCTCCTTCGCCCCGCCGAGCGGGCCCGTCGTCGGCCTCGTCGACGGCGACGTGGTGCGGGTGCTCGGCGTGCCGTACGCGGAGGCCGAGCGCTTCGAGGCTCCCCGACCCGCGACTCCTGCGGTCGACGCCGACGGCCGGGCCGTGCCGTACGAGGCCTTCTCGCGCGCGCCCGCCTCGCCGCAGCTCTCGTCGCGCACCCTCAGCGCCCTGATCGAGGGCGCGAGCGACGGCATGGTCGACTCCGAGCGGTGCCAGGCGCTGTCGATCACGCTGCCCGCCGACCTCGAGCCGGGGGAGTCGCTGCCCGTGATGGTGTGGATCCACGGCGGCTCGTACGTCACGGGCGCCGGCGACCTCGGCGTCTACGACCCGCGGGCGCTCGTGGCCGAGCAGCGCGTCGTCGTCGTGACGGTGACCTACCGCCTCGGCATGCTGGGCTTCTACGGCGACGGCGCCTCGGTGCCCGCCAACCTCGGGCTGCTCGACCAGGTGGCCGCCGTGCGCTGGGTGCACGAGAACGTCGCGGCGTTCGGCGGCGACCCCGACCGCGTGACGCTCTTCGGGCAGTCGGCGGGCGGCGACTCCGTCGCCCACCTCATGATCAGCGAGGGTGCCCGCGGCCTCTTCCGCCGAGCCATCGTGCAGAGCGCACCGCTCGGCATCACCCGCGGCCGCTCGCGCATGAACCGAGCCATGGTGGAGGCGGTGGGCACCCCGCCCCGGAACGCCCCCGTCGCGCAGGTGCTCGCCCTCCAGGCCGCGGCCGAGAAGGCCGCCCGCCGGTTCGGCCTCCGCGGGGGCATGGCGTTCGGGCTGCAGTACGGCCAGGCGCCCCTGCCCGCCGAGGCGGACCGGGAGGCCGCGTGGCGCGAGGTCGCGCCCGAGGTCGACCTCCTCATCGGCTCGACCAGCGAAGAGACGGGCCTGTTCTTCCCATTCGTGCCGGCGCTGGAGCGCCTGGCTGCGCTGCCCGTCGTCGGGCGGGTCTTCCGGCGGCTGCTCGTCGGCGCGACCACCCACGCGATCTACGGGCGCGACGCCCGCGCGTTCGCGGCGCGGCACCGGGCGGCCGGCGGCCGGGCCGTCCGCTACGAGCTCACCTGGGCCCCGGAGGGGGCCGTCTTCGGAGCCGCGCACGTGACCGACGTGCCGCTGCTGCTCGGCGGCGTCGACAGCTGGGGGCACACGATGCTCGTCGGCGACGCCGACTGGGCCGACGTCGACCGCCGCGGGCGGCGGGTGCGCCAGATCTGGGCCGACTTCGCCCGCACCGGCACGGTCGCGGCGGACGCGGGGGCGGGGCTGCAGGGGACGATCCGCCTCTTCCGGAGCTGACCTGCAGCGGCCTCCCGCGCCTCCTGTGCCTTCTGCACCTCGCGCGTCTCCTGCGCCTCGCGCGTGACGAGGTCGTGGGCCGGTGCCCCCGCACCGGCCCCCGACCCCGGGCCGACCGCCCCCCGGCGGCCGACCACGGCCCGGCGCCCCCGCGCCGATCCGGGTCTCGTCAGCCGCGCGTGCCCGCGGCGATGATCGCCTCCACGGCGGGGATGAGCCGCAGCGGGGTGTCGTCGGTGAACTCCGTGACCCCGGTGGAGACGTGCACCCAGCTGTCCGCCACGACCACGTCGATCCAGCAGCCCGTTCCCTCGTCGGAGATGCAGCCCGCCGTGGCGCGGTCGGCACCGGCCACCTCGACCGGCCTGCCCGGGAGAGTCGCGGTGCCGGGAGCCCATCCGCCACCGGTCACCCACCGGACGTCGAGACTGCTGAAGGAGTAGCTCACCGACGCCTCGGGCAGGACGGACCACGAGCAGTGCCCGTCCGTCAGCTGCGTCGTCTCGATGCCCGTCTCCGTGGTCAGGGACGCGTGATCGACGACCGGCTCGTAGTCCACCTCGCCGACGGCGCGGCTGAGCTCCTCAGAGCTCGGCGCCGCCTCGCAGCCCGCGAGCTGCCAGGCCCCCGCCGGCACCTCCCAGGCGGGCGGAGGGGTCGCCGCCGCCAGCTGCTCCACCAGCGCCGCGACCACCGGCCGCACGGCGTCGACCGAGGCGGTCGACGCGTACGTCACGGGGTCGACCACGCTGCTCGACGTCTGGAACCACCACGGTCCGACGACGACGGAGGTGTTGCACGACGACGCCCCGGGGTCGCAGGCCGCGGCGGAGGCGTCGCCGAGGCCCAGGCTCGGCAGCCCCGACTGCCTCAGCCCGGAGATCCACTCGAGGCCCCGATCGCCCGCCGGGACGACGGTGACCGAGACCCGGGACTGCTCGTAGGGATCGCCCGTCGGGGTCCACGTGCAGGTGAGGGCGCCGGCCTGCCGGTAGGCAGCGGTGGCCGGCCGGAACTGCCCGGGCCCGAGGTCGACCGGCGTCGCGGTCGCGATCACGCCCGTGACCCCGATCTGCCCGCCGAGCGTCGCGCAGTCCACGTCGTACGCGGGCCGCGGCACCGGGTCCTGCTCGGGCGCGGCCGGAGTGAAGGTCGGGGTCGCCGTCGCGCGTGGCGTCGCAGAGGGCTCCGGGGTGCTCGTCGGCGAGGCCGGCGCGGCCGCCTCGAACGGCGAGGGCAGCACGAGCGCCAGGGCGCCCGAGGCGCCGCCGATGCCGAGCAGCGCCACGAGGCCGAGGGTGAGGCCGAGGTGCCGGCGGGCCCACGGGCGGGGCTTCGCGGGGGGCTCGGCCGCCGCTCGCTGCAGCACCTGCTGCTTCATCGAGACGAGCATGCGGTTCAGGTCGTCACCGACGGGGGGCTCAACGTCCATCGTTCGTCACCGCCTTCCTGAGTCGGGCGCGGCTCCGGCTCACCCGTTGGGTGAGGGAACCGACGCTGATGCCGAGCGCCTTCGCGGCCTCGGCGTAGGAGCGTCCCTCGATGAGGCACAGCTCGATGACCTGCTGGTCGAGGGGGCTGAGGGCGTCGATCTCGGAGCGCACCCAGCGGAGCCGCTCCCGCGCCTCGGCCGCGTCCTCCTGGTCGAGGTCGGCGAGGTCGAGCGGCAGCTCGTCGGCGGAGTCACGGACCCGCTTGCGACGGAGGTTCATCGCGTGGTTGCGGCACGCGACGAGCAGCCAGGGCAGCAGCGACCCGTCGTGCAGCACGATCTCGGCCGACCGCCGCCACATCGTCACGAGCGTGTCCTGCACGACCTCCTCGACGTCCATGCGGCTGTCGACCAGTGCCCACGCGTACCGGGTCACGGCCGGCGCGTAGCGGTCGAAGATCGTCGACAGCGCGTGCCGGTCGCCCGTCGCCGTGCGTCGTACGAGATCGGAGTCGCTCTCCGTCGTCAGGTCCATGTCCACCCCCTCACCTAGGAATGTCGCCGCAGGACGGATCCTGACGAACTCGTGCAGATCTCTTCCGCAGGCCCTGGGGGAGGCGCGGTGCGCGCCCGGCCCCGCCCGCGCCTCCCGCGGTCAGGTGAACTGGATCGGCGTGCCGACGGGCAGCGTCGCCAGCGCCTGCGTCATCGCCGCCGACACCCGGACGCACCCGTGCGAGGAGCCGGTGGGGTCGGGGTAGTAGTGGATCGCCGTCAGCGCGGAGTTGCCGCCGTACCCCGCCAGCAGCGGCGAGTGCGCGCCGGTCAGCGCGATCGGCTGGCCCTGCGTGTAGCCGATGCTCGGGTCGACGTAGTTGGCCTCCATGTAGGTGGCCGTCCCGGCCGGCGTGGGGTCGTCGGGGGAGCCGAGGCGAGCGACCTCCTGGGCCGAGACCGCGCCGTCCTGGTCGAGCACCGAGATCACCGAGCTGGCGTTGTCGACGAGCACCGACTGCGTCGCGGGGCTGAGCGTGAAGTCGGCCGCCCGTGCCCACGCGAACGTCGCGCTCGGGGCGGCGGCGACCCCGCCGTCGCCGGGCGTGGCGTTGCGGGCGGGCGTCGCCACGAGCACCATGCCGCCGTCGAGGCCCGGGCTCGTGCCCCAGACCGCGGTGGCGGCGGGGCGGTTCAGCGTCGGGACGGTGGCGCCGAACGTCGCGACCGGGGCCGCGTCGGCCGCGGGGCTCGCGTAGAGGGCGACGAGCGCGGCTCGCGGGGTCGCGATCGTCCACTGGTTGGTCGGCGTGAGGTCGCCGCCGTCGAGCAGCTCGGGCACGACCGCGTCGAAGAACGCGAGCGGGAGCGCGGCCAGGGCCTCGGGCGAGGGAGGCGCGGGCACGGCCGCCGGGGCCGGCGCGGCGGTGGGGCTCGGGCTGGGCGTCGGCGCGGCGGCGGGCGCGGAGGTCGGCTCGGCGGCGGGCTCGCCGCGGGTCACCGCGACGGCGACGGCGCCGGCGACGACGAGGGCCAGCGCGGCGGCGCCCGCGAGGAGGGCGGTGCGGCCCGGGAGGCGGCGGCGGGGTGCGGCGGGCGCGGGCGCGGGGGCGGGGGCGGCCGCGGGCGTGCCGGCGTCGGCCGGCCGGTCGGGGCCGTGCGGGGCGGGGGGCGTCGCGTCCGGTGTCTCGTCCACAGTGCGTCCAGTCTGCCCGGCGAGGGGCCGGTCCGGGCAGAACGAGAGTGATCTGTGATCTCGACCCGCGACTCCCGCGTCCCTGCGCTCCTCCGCCGCGGATCCCTCTCAAATTTGAGAGGGCGCCTACCGGGCGAGCGCGGTCAGCTCGGCTCGGGTCGCGGCCCCGGCCTTCCGCAGCAGGTTCGAGACGTGGAACTTCACCGTGTTCTCGCTGATGCCGAGCGCCTGGGCGATCGACCGGTTGCGCGCCCCCGACGCGACGAGCCGCAGCACCTCGCGCTCGCGCGGGCTGAGGGCGACCGACTCGTCGAGGCTGCCCGGCTCCGCGGGCGGGTCGAGCGGCAGCGTCACGGCGACGTCGCTGCCCCACCCCGGCGTCGACGCCACGTCGAGCGAGCCGTCGAGCGCCGCGACCCGCTCGGCGATCGGCCGCAGCGAGTCGTCGTGCACCGTCAGCTCGCCGGCCCCGTCGTCGCGGATGCCGATCAGCAGGTTGAGCCCGTCGCAGTCCCACTGGATCCGCACCCGGCTCGACCGCCCGGAGTCGACGAGGGCGAGCACGGCGCTCCGCACGATGGCGCGCGCGGCGTGGGCCACCTCGCCGGGCAGGGCCCGGCCGGTCGCGGGCGGCTCGACGAACTGCACGTCGAGGTCGCCGAACCGCACGAGGGGCCGCAGGTCGTTCCGGAGGCGCGCGAAGGCCCCGACCACCGGCTCGAGCAGCAGCGAGCGCTGCTGGTCGGTCTCGGTGCGGATCTCGACCATCGCCGAGGCCGCGATCTCGGTCGCGAGCGTCCGGGCGGCGCGGTCGTCGAGCCGGGTCGAGCGGAGCGTCGCGAGCAGCGACTCGAGCGTGAGGGCCTGCCGGTCGACGAGGTCCGACACGGCCCGGGCGTGCTCGACGACGAGGGCCCGGCTGGCGGGCGAGGGCAGCGGCAGGTCGTCGTCGGTCACCCGCCCGACCCTACCCGCGCCTCCCCGACCTACCCGTTCGGGCAGGTCGCCCCCACCGGACGGACGGCCCCGGGGAGGCGCGGTGCGCGTAGACCAGGAGCCATGCCTCCCGCAGACACCGCCGACCACCCCGACGCCGCCGTCCCCGCCGTCGCGCTCGACCTCGTGCGCGCCGAGGTCGACCGGGCCGTCCGTGCCGTCGTCGACACCGACCCCGACGGCCTCGCGGCCGTGGCGGACCTGCTCTCGGGGGCGCGCCGCGTCTTCGTGCACGGCGCCGGCCGGTCGGGCCTGGCGCTCCGCATGACGGCCATGCGCCTCATGCACCTGGGCCTCACCGTCCACGTCGTGGGCGAGGTGACCGCGCCGGCGATCGGCGAGGGCGACGTGCTGCTCACGGCGAGCGGCTCGGGCACCACCGGCGGCATCGTCGGCGCAGCGCGGTCGGCCGTCGACGCGGGAGCCCGCGTCGCCGCGGTCACCACCGACGACTCGTCGCCCCTGGCCGAGGTCGCCGCGGCCGTGCTGATCGTGCCCGCAGCCGACAAGCTCGACCGCTCGGGGGCCGCCTCGGCGCAGTACGCCGGCGGCCTCTTCGAGCAGGTCGTCGTGCTGGTCGGCGACGCGCTGTTCCACGCCCTCTGGCAGCGGTCGGGCCAGAGCGCCGACGACATGTGGCCCCGCCACGCCAACCTCGAGTAGACGCGCCGCGCCTCCTCGACACCCCCTCACCCCACCACAGAAGGAGCACCACATGAAGCTGCAGTTCGCCATGGACACCCTGACCACCGACGCCGCCCTCGAGCTGGCGGCCGCCGCCGCCCCGAGCGTCGACATCATCGAGCTCGGCACCCCGCTGATCAAGGCGGAGGGCTTCCGCGCCATCACCGCGATCAAGGAGGCGCACCCCGACAAGATCGTGTTCGCCGACCTCAAGACGATGGACGCCGGCGAGCTCGAGGCCGACGAGGCCTTCAAGGCCGGTGCCGACCTGGTCACCGTGCTCGGCGTCGCGGGCGACAGCACCATCGCCGGTGCCGTCAAGGCCGCGAAGGCGCACGGCAAGGGCATCGTCGTCGACCTGATCGGCGTCAGCGACAAGGCCGCCCGCGCCAAGGAGGTCGTCGCGCTCGGCGCCGAGTTCGTCGAGATGCACGCCGGCCTCGACGAGCAGGCCGAGGAGGGCTTCACCTTCGAGAAGCTGCTCGAGGCCGGCCGCGCCTCGGGCGTGCCGTTCTCGGTCGCCGGCGGCGTCAAGGTCGCCACGGTCGGCTCCGTGCAGGACGCCGGCGCGCAGGTCGCCGTCGCCGGCGCCGCGATCTACTCGGCCGACGACGTCGCCGGTGCCGCCGCCGAGATCCGCGCCGCGATCAAGTAACTGCGCCACCGCCTCCGCGCTGACGAACCCCGTCCTCGCCGAGGAACCACGCCGCGGCGTGGTTCCCGTGCGAGGACGGGGTTCGTCGTGGGCCGACGGCGTCCTAGCCTGGGGCGATGACCGAGCCGACGCCCGCCCCCGCGACCCCGCCCGCGCCTCCCGAGCCCGGCATCTACCGCCACTTCAAGGGCGCCCTCTACGAGGTCGTCGGCACCGGGCGGCACAGCGAGACCGAGGAGCCGCTGGTCTTCTACCGCAAGCTCTACGACGACTACTCGTTCTGGGTGCGCCCCCTCGCCGACTTCGTCGCGCACGTGACGCGGGGCGAGCACGACGGGCCCCGGTTCACCCGCCTGCACTGAGCTGCCCCGGGCACATTCCGGCCTGGGCATGTGCCGCGAGGTCGAGACCGCACAGGGGTTTGCCAGGAAGCCGGTCGGTCCCGTTCAGGCCGGGCGTGCATGCTTGCCGCTTCGTCTGCGCGTACGCCCTGTCCCCCGCGGGAGCGCGGACGAAGGAACGGGCCCTGAGCCCTGCCGCACCACCGACACCGACCCCGTCACGCCGACGCGTCCTCGCGCCGTCTCGCCCGAACCTCGGGAGCCTGCCCCCGCAGGCCGGAGACGCCGTGCCCCGAGATCCGGAGGGACCGTCCGACACCGCCAGCGCGGTGATCGCCCCCGTGTGACGCGTGCCCGCTCCCTCGAGGAGCACCCGGACCCCCTCCGGAGGCGCGGGTCGGCCGAGCATTGGACGACATGACCCCCGAGAACACCAGCGCCACCGTGCCCGCCGAGGGCACGAGGCCGACGGCCCCCGCCGCGGCCGCCCCCACCCGCCGCGAGCTCGCCTCCGCTCGTCGCCGCACCGCTCGTCGCCGCACGATCGCGATCGGCTCGATCGCCGCGGTCGCCCTCGTGACCGGCTCCGGCTTCGCCCTCGTGAACCGAACTCCGTCGGCCGAGGCCGTCGCCGCCGCTCACGCCGCCGAGACCGAGAGGCAGGAGGACGCCATCGCGTCGGCCCTCGCCGACGCCCAGGCGAAGGCGACTCTGGACGCCGCGTCGCAGGTCGTCGCGTCGTCGCAGGGCAAGGTCGACGCGTCGGCCCTGCAGACCAGCGTCGCCTCGCTCGCCGACTACGAGTCGCTCGACGCCGACACGCTCGCCGACCGGGTCGCCGCGACCGTCGACAGCGCCCGCACGGTGCAGTCCGCCGCCGCCGAGGCCGACCGCCAGGCGGCCGCCGCGGCCGCCGCCGCCGCAGCGGCCGCCGCCCAGGTGGAGGCCGACCGGCAGGCCGCCGCCGCCGCGCAGGCCGCCGCCGACGCCGCCGCGGCCCTCGCCGCGCAGAACACGCCCGCCGGCGCCAAGGCCACCGCGCAGTCCCTCGCCTCGTCGAAGTACGGCTGGGGCAGCGACCAGTACGGCTGCCTCGTGAACCTCTGGACCAAGGAGTCCGGCTGGAACTACCAGGCCTACAACCCGAGCGGCGCGACCGGGATCCCGCAGGCCCTGCCGGGCAGCAAGATGGCCACGGCCGGCAGCGACTGGGCGACCAACGCCTCGACGCAGGTCGCCTGGGGCCTCGACTACATCAAGCGCGCGTACGGCACCCCGTGCAGCGCCTGGGGCCACAGCCAGTCGGTCAACTGGTACTGATCGGGCCGGCCTGATCGGGCCGGCCTGACCGTCAGGCCTTCTCTGCCGGACCTGATCCGTCTGACGGCGGGGCGCCTCCCTCGGGAGGCGCCCCGCCGTCGTCGTCCCACCGGGCGCTGGCTCGGGGCTCGGGAGTCGGCGGGCGAGTGCGACCCCGCCGGGCGACCGTGACGGCCCGTCCCGGTCGCACCCGCCCGCCCGGCGTCGACCCTCAGTCCTGCGGCGGGATGGTCTTGAACTCGTCCTCCTCGCGCGGCACGGGCACGAGCGAGGTCGGGGCCGGGCCGGGCTCCGACGCGCCGTCGCCGGGGGAGGCGGGCACGGTCACGGTCGGCGCGGGCGTGGGCTCCGGCGTCGCGGGCTCGGGAGTCGCGGTGGGGCTGACGGGGCTCGGCGTCACCTCGACGACCGGCTCGTCGTCGCCGCAGCCGGCGAGCACGACGGCTCCGAGCGCCGCCGTCAGCAGCACGGTCGCGACCTTCGCCTGTCCCCTCATGCGCCGAGCCTACGCATCCGCCGGGGGAGAGGTCGAGGAGGCGCGGGGCGCCCGGACACGGTCCGGTCGCCCTGGGCAGGATGGGCGCATGACCCCGCCGGAGCCCCGCGACGACGCCGAGGCGCGTCGTGCGGCGCGACCCGCCGCGCGGCCCTGGACGCTGCGGACCGCCAGCGCCGCCGACGTGCACGACATCGCCGTGTTCCAGACCGAGACGTGGCGGGAGGCCTACCGCGACGTCGTCGACCCGGCCTACCTCGCGGCGGTGGGCGTGCCCGAGAGGGTGGCCTCGTGGGGCCTGCGCATCGCCTCGCCGGCGCGGCACGTGGTGGTCGCCCGGGTGCGCGACGCCGCGGGGGACACCTCGGGCGACGACGCTGACGACACCCCGGGCGACGATGCACGGGGCCCCTCGGCCGACGACGCGCGCGGCGAGGTGGCCGGCGTCGTCAGCTGGGCGCACGGCGACCTCCGCCACGACCCGTTCGACCTCGACCTCGTCGAGCTGACGACCCTCTACGTCGGCGCCGTGCACCGCGGCAGCGGCCTCGCCGACGCCCTCCTGCGGGAGGCGCTGGGCGATGGTGCCGCCTACCTCTGGGCCTTCGAGCGCAACGCCCGGGCCCTCGCGTTCTACGCGCGGCACGGGTTCGTCGCCGACGGCACGCGCAAGCTCGACGTGCCGACCGCCGCGTGGGAGCGGCGGCTCGTCCGCCCGGCCCGCCCCGCGCCCGGCGTGGGCTAGGACCGGAGCCCGCACCGCGCCTCCCGCAGGCTAGGCCCGCGCCGACCAGCTCGCACCCACCAGCCCGCGCCGACCGGCCCGCGTCAGACGGCCGCGACCAGCGTCCAGGCCCCGCCGTCGCGGCGCAGCACCCGGCCGCTGAGGACGTCGGCGAGCTCGCCGACCGTCGCCTCGACCACGGCGCCGACCGCCACCGCCACGTCGTCGTCGGGCGAGGTGTAGCGCACGACGAGCTGGGGCTCGCCGCGGCTCAGCAGGATGTCGCGCGCCTCCACCGTCGTCAGCTCGGCCGCGGCGTCGGCGGCGCGGGGCAGCAGCTCGTCGGGGCGGGAACCGGGGCGCAGGGTGCCCACGGAGAGGGCGACGCGGTACGAGGGCATGACCCGATCCAACCGCCGACCCCTGACAGCCGTGCCGCGAGGATGTCGGTCACCGGCACCGGCACCGGGGCCCCCGCGGAGGCGCGGGTCAGCCCAGCGCGGAGGCCGCGTCCCCCGCGGCGACGGCCGCGCCGCCGAGCGGAGGCTCGGGGACGACGCGCATGCCCGTGGCCGTGGTCGCCGTCGCGAGCATCGCGTCGACCCACGCGCGGTTGATCGCGGCCACGCGGCTGCCGGCGTAGACGAAGCGGAGCGGGATGGACTCGTGCACCCAGAGCACGTGGCGCCCCTGGCCCGAGCCGTCGGTGTCGCGCCAGGTGAGGGAGAAGCTCTCGTGCCGGCGCAGCTTCGCGACGACGGCGAGCTGGAGGTGCGCGAGCGTCCGGTCGTCGATGTCGACGGCCGTCCGGTCCGACCCGTAGAACAGTGTCCCCAACGTGCTCCTCCTCAGCTCACTACGGTAGATGCCCGCCCGGGCATGGACGGCTCCGGTCCCGACCCCTTGACACCGCCGAGACCCCCGCGCTGGTGCCTCGGACGGCGTGTCACGAGCCCGTGACGGGGCCGACACGTGCCCGACCCCGGGGCCTGGCATCATCGGCGCATGCGCCGAACCGCCACCGCCCACCTCGACCTCGACGTGGCGGGCCCCGCCGAGCTCGTCCTCTCGATCGCCGCCGCGCGCCTGCCGGGCACGGAGCTCGACGAGCAGCTCGTCGTCACGCTCGACGGCGAGCCCGTCGACGTGCGCGAGGTCGACGACCGCCACGGCACGCGGCTGCACCTCTGCGAGGTGGGCCCCGGCGCGGTCGTCGTCGACTACCGGGCCACCGTGACCGGCCACGCCGACGCCCCCGAGCGCGACGAGATCGACCTCGTCCGCTACCGGCGGCCGAGCCGCTACTGCGAGTCGGACACCCTCGCCCCGACCGCCCGCGCCGAGTTCCGGGGCCTCGAGGGGCGTGGGCTCCTGGCCGCGGTGAGCTCGTGGGTGGGCGCCCAGCTGGCGTACGTCCCGGGCGCGAGCGCCCCGACCGACGGCGCCGTCCAGACGCTGCTCGACCGGCGGGGCGTCTGCCGCGACTACGCGCACCTCGTCGTCGCCCTGCTGCGGGCGCTCGACGTGCCCGCCCGGCTCGTGTCGGTCTACGCGCCCGGACTCGCGCCGATGGACTTCCACGCCGTCGCCGAGGCGTGGGTCGACGGGGCCTGGCACGTCGTCGACGCGACGGCCCTCGCCCCGCGGCAGACGCTCGTCCGCATCGCGACCGGGCGCGACGCGAGCGACACCGCGTTCCTGTCGAGCTACGGCGCGTACGTGGGGCTGCGGTCGATGACGGTCACCGCGGTCGCGGACGAGCTGCCGCGCGACGACGTCACCGCCTTCGTGACGCTCAGCTGAGCGCGGCGGCCGAACCGCGACTCATTCAGGGCGGCAGCGGCAGCGTCCGCGCCCCGGACCGGCGGCGGCCCGGAGCCGTCGATCGCCCGCGTCGCCGGCTCAGTCGCGTCCGGCCTGCGGGTCGTCGGCGTCGTGGGCGAGCTCGGCGCCCTCCTCGGAGCGCTCGGCGGGCTCGTCCTGCAGGGGCCCCGCGGGCCACGACGACGGCCCGGCCGAGCCGGCCGGGTACTCGTCGAGGGCCACGGCCCCGCTCGACCACGCCTGCACGACCGGCGTCAGGATGCGCCAGCCCTCCTCGGCGGAGTCGCCGCGCACCGACAGCGTCGGGTCGTCGTCGAGGATGCCCTCGAGCACCTCGCCGTAGGCCGTCAGGTCCGACGCGCCGAAGACGGCCTTCAAGGAGGCGCGGGAGAGGTCGTACGCGTCGCCCGGCCCGTTCACGTTCAGCTCGAGCGACATCTCGTCGGGGCTGATCGCGATGCGCAGGCGGTCGGGCTCGCCGCCGCCGACGAACTCGCGCGGCACGTGGGCCGGCGGGCGGAAGGTGATGACGATCTCGCGGCGGCGCGAGGCCAGCGCCTTGCCCGAGCGGAGCAGGATCGGCACGCCGGCCCAGCGCCAGTTCTGCACCTCGACGACGACCTCGGCGAGCGTCTCGGTCTCGAGCGACGGGTCGACGCCCTGCTCGTCGGCGTACGCCGGCAGCTCGCGGCCGTCGACCGAGCCGGCGCCGTAGCGGGCCCGGCGGGTGTGGCGCGTCGCGTCGTCCTGCCAGATGCGGGTGGCGCGCAGCACGAGCTCCTTCTCGTCGCGGAGGTCGGCGGCGGTGAGGGTCGCGGGCGCGTTCATCGTCAGCACGGCCATCACCTGCAGCAGGTGGCTCTGGATCATGTCGACCATCGCGCCGGCGTGGTCGTAGTAGCGGGCGCGGTTCTCGAGCGCGAGCTCCTCGTCGTAGACGATCTCGACGCTCTCGACGTGCTGGTTGTTGAGCATCGGCTCGATGAGGCGGTTCGCGAAGCGGAGCCCGAGCAGGTTGAGCACGGTCGACCGGCCGAGGAAGTGGTCGACGCGGTGCACCTGGTCCTCGGGCACGAGCTTCAGCACCGAGCGGTTGAGCGCCTTCGCCGACGCCAGGTCGGTGCCGAAGGGCTTCTCGAGGGCGAGGGCCGTGCCGTCGGGCAGGTCGACCTCGCGCAGCGCGGCGCAGGCCTTCTCGGTGATCGCCGGCGGCAGGGCGAAGTAGATCGAGGGCGGCGAGTCGCAGGCCTCGAGGAGCGTGCGCAGCCCCTCGGCGCCGGTCACGTCGGCCGTGACGTACCGCGTCGACTCGAGCAGGGCGTCGACGGCGGGGCCCGAGGCGTCGACCGACGCGAACGAGTCGCGCACGCGCTGGGTCCACTCCTCGGCGGTGTACTCCTCGACGCCGGCGCCGATCAGCTGCACGCGACGCTGGGGCTCGTGGGCGAGCAGCCCGCCGAGGCCGGGCATGAGGAGGCGCGAGGCGAGGTCTCCGCTCGCCCCCAGGATCAGCAGGGTCGCGGGGCCGTGGGCCGACGAGCCGGCCTTGGCGGCCGTCTCGGTGTTCGCAGTCGTCATGTCGTGCACGCTAGACCGCCGGGTCAGGCGCGGCGCGTCGGCCGCACCGACACCACCTCGGCGGTGGCGCCGTGCGGCAGGTCGACGACGAGCCGCACCGCGTCCGCGACCGACCCCGGCTCGAGGTAGAGCGCGGTGTCGTAGCGCCCGCCCTCCTTCTCGACGAGCTCGCGCTGCATGTCGGTGTCGACGCGGCCCGGGTGCACCGAGCTGACGCGCACCCCGTGGGGGCGCTCCTCCTCGCGGAGGGCGTCGGTGAGGGCGCGCAGGGCGAACTTGCTCGCGGCGTAGGTGCCGCCGCCGGTGCCGGCCGTGAAGCCGGAGCCGCTGTTGATCGCGACGACCGTGCCCTCGGCGGCCCGGAGCGCGGGGAGCAGCTGGCGGGTCAGCTCGGCGACGGCGAAGACGTTGACCTCGAAGACGCGGCGCCAGTCGTCGCGCGTCGTCGAGTCGACGGTGTCGCCGCCGATCACGCCGGCGGCGTGCACCACGACGTCGAGGCGGTCGAGCTCGGGGGCGGCGAAGGCCGGCCCCGAGAGGTCGGCGACCCAGGCCGAGGCCGACGGGAGCGTCGCGACGACCGCGCGCACCGCCTCCTCGTCACGGCCGTGCACGACGACGTGGTGGTCGCGGGAGAGGTCGCGGGCGACGGCGAGGCCGATGCCGCGGGTGGATCCGGTGACGAGGGCGGTCTTCATGCGGCCAGTCTGCCGCGGGCCCCCGACGGCGGGCCCGCCGCGACCTGATCCGCGCCAGTTCCCCTGATACGTGTGGATACCTGAGGCAGGGTATCGCAAGGTATCTCAGCTCAGGAGGAACGCCGGTCCCGCGCCGACAGCCTCATTTGAGCGGGTCGTTGCCCCAGTTCATCAGCGACCAGCGCCACTTCGTGTCGGTCACGTCGCCGTCCGGGCGCTGCTTCGAGTGCCGCGCCACGTAGCCGTGCACCTTGGCCATGTGGGCCCAGTCGTCGTCGGTGAGGTCGGCCTTCTTCGTGTGCAGGATGCGCACGATGTGCCGGCCGCTCTCGTGCCCGACCGACTCGCCGCCGGGCTCGGAGTGCTGCCCGACCTCCTTCGACTCGTCGGTCTCGAGCCACGCCTCCAGCTCCGACGCGGTCATCGTCACGTCGTCGTGGAAGTCGTCCCAGGTCGTCTGCCGGTCGTCGTCATCAGCCATGCTCCGACACTGCACCCGTGGCGGCGGCCTGTCCGCGCCGGGTGTCGTGTCGACGCCCCGGATAGATGACGGCTACGGCTTGACGACGGGGATCGGGCCGGTGAGCTGGGGCACCTCGCGGTCGCTGAGCAGCCAGTGCTCGCCGGAGGCGGTGATCAGGAAGGCGAGGGGCCCCGGTCGGCAGACCACCAGGGCGCCGCCGGACTGGTGCAGCACGCTGTCGAGGGCGCCGCCGAGGTCGCGGTCGTCCTCCGAGCCGGCGGAGGAGAGGACGGCGCAGCGGCCCTCCGCCCCCATGGCGGTCAACAGGCGGCGGAGGCCCTCGGGGTCGCCGAGGGAGGGGGCGACGCTGTGGGCGGCGGCCATGTCGACCCAGTCGGTCGACTCGGTGAGCGCCGCGAGGCGGTCGGGCGACGGGTCGGTGTCGCCGACGGCGAGCGACCGCAGGTCGTCGCGGCGGTCGGGGGCCGCGAACGCGTCGAGCGCCGCGATGACAGGCTCGGGGAGCAACGCCACGGGAGTCCTCCTCAGGTCCGGAGCGACCATCCTCCCACTCCGGGAGGGGTCTCGTCTCCGTCGCGTGGCCGAGGAGGCGGGGGTCGCCTCGTCGCTACAGTGGAGCGACCCTGCGCCCCGACCGGACGGACCGACGATGACCTTCCCCTCCTACCCGGGCCAGCCCGGCAGCGACGACCCCCGCCAGGGCCTCGGTCAGCAGCCCGCGTACGGCCAGCAGCCGTGGGCGGGCCAGCCGAACTCGTACGGGCCGCCGGCCCCGCAGCGCACCGACGCCGACCCGTCGACGCCGTACATGTGGGCGATCGCCGTCACGCCGCTGCTCAGCCTCCTGACCCTCGCCTTCGTCGACATCTCGTCCTACCTCGACGAGAGCCTCCGCCTCGCCGAGGCCGGCAGCACCGCGGCCCCCTCGTCGCCCGGCATGCTCCTGGCCCAGCTCGTCAGCTGGGGCCTCTACGCCCTGACCGTCGTGCTGGCCTTCTTCGACTGGCGCGCGCTGAAGCGCCGCGGCGTCGACCGTCCCTTCGCGTGGCCGTGGGCGTTCCTCAGCGTCGTCTACGTCATCGGCCGTGCCGTCGTGGTGAAGCGCCGCACCGGGCGGGGCGTGGCGCCGATGGTCGTCTACCTCGTCCTGAGCGTCGTGAGCGTCGTCGTGTCGGTCATCATCGTGGGTGCGGCGCTCGCCGAGTTCCTGCCCCAGGTGGCGGAGCTGACCCCGGCTCCCTGACCCCGGTCACCCGACCCGCGACTCCTCGGGTCTCCGCGCCTGCGAAGATGACCGGGTGAACGCCGCCCCGCAGCCCGCCCTCGGTCTCCTCCTCGACGTCGACGGGCCGATCGCCAGCCCCGTCACCCGCAGCATCGCGCTGCCCGAGATCACGCGCGACCTCGTCGCGCTCGCCGCGGCGGGCACGCCCGTCGTGTTCAACACGGGCCGCTCCGACGCCTTCATCCGCGACGAGGTCGTCGGCGAGCTGATCGCCGCCGGCCTGCCCGCGGGGGCCCGCGTGCACGCGGTCTGCGAGAAGGGCGCGTCGTGGTTCTCGATCGGGCCCGAGCACGGACCGACGGGCATGAGCGAGGTGCAGGTCGACGCGAGCCTCGCGATGCCCGCGGACTTCGCCGACGAGATGGAGGCGCTCGTCGCGAGCGACTACGCCGACCTCGTCTTCTTCGACCGCACGAAGCGCGCGATGGTCTCGATCGAGCAGCTGACGAGCGTCGAGTCGGCCACCTACCTGGCCCGCCAGCGTGAGTTCGACGAGAGGGCGATGGAGGCGCTGACCCGCCGCGGCGCCGGGGTGCGCCGTCTCGACGACGTGCGGCCCGACGCCGCGGGCGCCGTCCAGTGGCGGGTCGACCCCACGATCATCTCGACCGACATCGAGTCCGTGCGGCTCGGCAAGGACCTGGGCGCGGAGCGGGCCCTCGAGCTGCTGGCCCTCGACGGCCCCGCGCCGCTCGCCTGGCGCACGGTCGGCGACTCGCGGAGCGACTACGCGATGGCCGACTGGCTGCACGAGCACGGCCACTCCGTCGCGCACGTCGACGTCCGGCCGGCCGACGGCGTCCCCGAGAAGCCGTACGCCGTGCTGACGAGCGCCTCCGGGCTGATCCACGACGAGGCGGGCGCGGAGTTCCTCGCCGGCTGGGCGGGCGCGCTCTAGTCGTCACGGCCGTCGACACGGCGGCCGCACGCCGGGCCTCGTCCCCCGCGGGCAGGAGGCCCCCCCCGGGCGCGGCCGGACCGACCTCCCGGTAGCGTCACGGTCATGGGGATCTGGTCTCGGCTCGTCGGCGCGGCGTCGAGCGACGTGCCCGCGGAGCTCGTCGTCGTCGTCGACCGGGAGAGCGTGTCGATGGGCGACGACGCCAGGACGCACCGCCGCGAGCTGCGGGTCCCGGCCGGGTCGCTCGTGAGCGACGTCGTCGAGCGCAGCAGCCCCGACGTGCGCGAGCGGGGCTGGTCATGGGTGGCCGTCGTCGACGGCACGGTCGTCGCGGTGTGGTCGGTCGACCACGGCGTCGCCCTGCTCGTCCCCGACGGGCCCCTCACCGCGCCGGACCCCTCCGGGGTCGTCCAGGTGCGCTTCCGCTACCTCGGCCAGCTCGACCCGGCGTGGCTGCACGCGCGCCTCGCCGAGGGCGCACCGCTCGACCGGGATGCGCTCGAGGCCGAGTACGCCCCGATCGCCCGGGCGGTGCTCGAGCGCGAGCGTCGGGAGCGCGAGGCCTCGACGACCGCGCGCCTCCTGGGCCCGACGTCCGTGCGGGCGCTGGAGCGCCTCGGGGCCGTCGTCGACCTCCACTCCGACGAGCTCTGCCGGTTCGACGTCGGCGGCGTCGCCTGGCAGGTCGAGCTCCGCGACACCATGACGGTCGTCTTCGGCCGGGGGCACCGGTCGCCCCTCGCGTCGCTGCGCCCGGTCGGCCTCGCGGAACGCTGGGTGCTGGCGGCCCTCGCCGGCGACCGGCGCGCCGCCGACGGCCTCGAGCCGCTGCCTGACGCGCCGGTGCGCGCCGGGGCCGAGCCGGTGGATCTGACGGTCGCGGGCAGGCCCCGTGCCGTCGACGGCTCGTCGGGCGCGGCCGTCGCGCAGCTGGCGGACGCCAGCGACGTCGGGCCGCTCGACCTCGTCCGGGGCCGCGACCTCGACGAGGTGGTCGCCCTGTTCGGCCTCGCCGGCCCGGGCGCCTGAGGCACCCGTCGCGCCGACGCCCGTCCGCGCGGCGAGGCGCCGGTGCGCCCGGGGGACACCGAAGGGGGTGACGTCGTCACCCGGACGGGTGACAATCCGGGCGAGCGGAGCGGGCGTCAGGCCCGGCAACCCGGGGCAGTCGGCACCCGGACGGGGGACATGCCCCCCGTCCGGGGGGCTAGTGTGCTCCGAACGCCCCTGTACTGTTCATCGAAGTCGACGTGCGGTCCCCCGAAAGGCCCACACGACGACCGGGCCACCCTGCGGCCGGACCACCCCTCCGGTCGACACCCCCTGGTGCCCCCACGGACGACCAGCACGACCGGCCGTCCGACGTGCCCCCGCCCCGGGGCCGTCGCCCCTCGTCGCCGGAGTCGCCGACGCCCTTCACCGGACGTCCGGCGCGCTCACCCCGCTCCAGTCGCCCGGTCTCCCCAGCCCGAACCTGGAGAAGCACACGCATGTCCCGAACCATGCGCGACGTCCCGCGCACCCCCGGCACGACCGACGAGAGCCCCCGCCACGGCGGCGGGCCCGACGACACGCACGACACAGCCTCCCGAGCCGTCGTGCGGCACCTGACACCCGACGTCGTCGAGCCCGCCGCCCGCACCCGCCGACCCGTGTCGGCGCAGCGTGAGGCCGTCCGCTCCCGGGCGGAGGGCACGCGCAGCCACAGCCCCGTCATGGTGCTGCTGGTGCTGGTCGCGACCCTGGGCATCCTGCTCTACGCGCAGTTCCTGCTGAACCCGAGCAACCGCGGCGACCTGCTGCCCTACTCGATGATCATCGTCGCCGAGGCGATCCTCGTCGTGCAGGCGCTGCTGGCCATGTGGACGATCCTCTCGGGCGGTCAGGACCCCCGCGACTTCGACTTCCACGCCACGCAGGACACGCTGTTCGACGAGGCCGAGATCGAGCGACGCGGCCTCGAGGGCACCCCGCACCTCTGGCCGATGGTCGTCGACGGCCGCGAGGTCACGGTCGACGTCTTCATCACCGTCTACGGCGAAGAGCTCTCCAAGATCGCCACGACGGTCAAGGCCGCGCTGGCGCTCCGGGGCGCCCACCGCACGTGGGTCCTCGACGACGGCCGCAGCGACGAGGTCCGCGACCTCGCCGCCGCCCTCGGCGCCCGCTACATCCGCCGCCTGAGCAGCAACGGCGCCAAGGCCGGCAACGTCAACCACGCGCTGGCCATCGCCAAGGGCGACTACTTCGCCATCTTCGACGCCGACTTCGTGCCGAAGGAGGGGTTCCTGCTCGAGACGGTGCCGTTCTTCGTCGACGAGAAGGTCGCCTTCGTCCAGACCCCGCAGACCTACGGCAACCTGACGAGCCTCGTCAGCCGCGGCGCGGGCTACATGCAGACGGTCTTCTACAAGTTCATCCAGCCGGGCCGCAACCGCTTCAACGCCGCGTTCTGCGTCGGCACGAACGTCATCTTCCGCCGCGAGGCCATCGACGAGGTCGGCGGCATCGACACCGACTCCAAGTCGGAGGACGTCTGGACGAGCCTGCACCTGCACGAGGCCGGCTGGCGCTCGATCTACATCCCGCTGACGCTCGCCGTGGGCGACGCCCCCGAGACCATCGAGGCCTACAGCAAGCAGCAGCTCCGCTGGGCGACCGGCGGCTTCGAGATCCTCTTCCGCCACTTCCCGCTCAGCCCGCGCCGCCGCCTCACGATGGACCAGCGCCTCCAGTACTTCGTCACCGCGACGAACTACCTCACCGGCATCGCGCCCCTGCTGCTGCTCCTCGTGCCGCCGATGGAGATCTTCTTCGACCTCCGCCCGATGAACCTGCACATCTCGGTGCTGCAGTGGTTCCTCTTCTACGCCGGCTTCTACCTCATGCAGATCGTGCTCGCGTTCTACACGCTCGGGTCGTTCCGCTGGGAGGTGCTGATGCTCGCGTCGGTGTCGTTCCCGATCTACGTCAAGGCCCTCTGGAACGTGCTGAGCGGCAAGGACGAGGCGTGGAGCGTGACGGGGCGGGCCGGCAAGGTCTCGTCGCCCTTCAACTTCATCATCCCGCAGGTGCTGTTCTGGGTCTTCCTGTCGCTGACGAGCCTCGTCGCCATCGTGCGCGACGTCGACAACGGCGTGCTGACCCTGGCCACGGTGTGGAACCTGCTCAACACCGGCATCCTCACCGCCTTCATGGTGGCCGCCAGCCGCGAGGCCCGGGCCATCAAGCGCTACGCCCGTGCGGCGAAGCGCGGCGAGCTGCCCGAGCCCGAGGCCCTCGTGCTCCACGACGAGACGCCCTCCGCCGCCCCGACCCGCACCCAGGTGTCGCGGCCCGCCCCCCGCTCCGCGGAGGAGCTGCAGGAGCTGCGCGAGCTGCGCCACCTCGCCGACATGACCCCCAGCGACGACCCCGAGCAGGCCGCCCGCGACGACGAGCGCCACGCGATGCTCGTCGGCGCCCAGGCGCTCGCCACCCGACGCGGCCGCCGCGCGGCCGCCCGCCGCACCGACGACACCGACGGCTCGACCGCCGAGAAGCAGAAGCAGGAGGTCACCTCATGACCTGGATGAACCGACTCAAGCTCACCGCCGGGATCCTGGTCGTGCTGGTGCTCGTCGCCGGCTCGACGATGATCTTCACGCAGCGCCAGCAGCAGGCCATCAGCACCAGCGCCGAGATCGCGGCCCAGGAGTACTCCGTGGGCTCCGACTACAGCGGCACCATCACGCAGTCGTACGTCGAGAACGGCGACACCGTGAAGGAGGGCGACACCCTCTTCGAGGTGCAGAGCCTCTCGCTGCTGCAGGACATCGACAAGGGCCTCGTCACGTACGACACGGCCACCTACTCGGTCGCGGCCGACGGCCTGCTCACCCTCAAGGCCGCCGTCGACGGCACGGTCGCCGACGTCACCCTCAAGGAGGGCAGCTTCGTGCAGGCCGGCGCCTCGCTCGCCACCATCGACAAGTCCGACACCCTGTTCGTCCGCGCCGACTTCGTGCTGACGCCCCGGGACTACGAGCGCATCGTGCCCGGTGCCGTCGTCGACCTCCAGCTGCCGAACCAGACCTCGGTGGTCGGCACCGTCTCCGAGGTGACCGTCGAGACCCAGGACGGCAGCGCCGAGACGACCCTCCAGGTCGCCAGCGACGAGCTCGTCCAGGGCTCCTTCGGCGGGCTCGTCAGCCCCGGCACGCCCGTCACCGCCAAGCTCCACCTCCGCGACGACGGCGTCCTCGCGGGCCCGACCGACGCCGTGCAGGGCTTCCTCCGACAGATCGGCATCTGACCATCAGCGCACGCACTCCCCGCCCCGCCGCCTCCCGCCTCCTCTCGGGCGTCGCCCTCGCCGCCGCCGGAGCCCTCGTGCTCGCCGGCTGCACCAGCGGCAGCGCGTCGCCCGACGGCGGCACGGCCACGCCCGACGACTCCACGCCCCCGACGGGCGGCGTGTTCCCCGCGTCGCAGGTCGACCCGCTGGTGGAGGCCCTGCCGCAGGAGTCGGTCGGCGACGTGCCCACGATGCGCCTCGCCGACGGCCTCGTGCCGCCGACGAACAAGTGGTTCTCCGGCCTCGTCTTCGGCGACGCCCCCATGCCGGTCTTCCCGTACCCGATCTCGTTCCAGCTGACCGACGACGGCATCGCCGCGGGCATGCCGCAGCCGGTCACCTCGCCCACGGCGATCGTCGGGCCGGCCCTGCCGGACGTGACGCTCGACCTCGGCGCGACCGAGTCCGTCGTCAGCGCGTACGACGAGGTCTCCGTCACGGTCGAGCACCGCGACGGCGACGCCGTGCTCGGCCACACCGTGGTCGCGCAGGGCTCGCCGACCGTGTCGTACACGGCGGCCTCGGCCCAGACCGACACCCTCGGCGCCGCCGTGACGGCCGCCGGCGACGGCCGCGGCACGATCGAGGTCGGCGACTCCACCTGGGGCGTCGTCGTCGACGGCGGCACCCTCGACGGCACCAGCGTCGACCTCGACGAGGGCGGCAGCGTCGTGCTCGTCGCCATCCCCGCCGGCGCGTCGTCCGAGCAGGTCTCGACCGTTCTCGACGCGGCCGCCTCGCCGCTGACCGGCGTCGCGACGTCGTGGTCGTCCTCCGGCGAGGGCGACGACGCGGTCACGACCACCGAGCTCGCCTACGCCACGGCCGCGGGCGGCGACACGCTCGTCGTCGCGGCGCCCCACCAGGGGCAGACCGCGAAGGTCTCCGGCGGCACCGACACCGGCCTCCGCTACGAGACCGTCTACGGCACCGTGCCCCTGGCGGTCGGCAGCTCGCTGACCTTCGACGCGCCGACCACGGCGCCCGCCGCGAGCCTCGACCTCGACAGCCTGACCGACGAGCAGAAGACCGCCGTCGGCGAGCAGCTGACGAAGGACGTCGCGGCCCTGCCCACCTTCGCGGCCGACACCTACTTCGGAGGCAAGTCGCTCTACCGGGCCTCGATGCTCTGGCAGCTCGCCGTGCAGCTCGGCGACGACGAGTCGGCGGCCACGCTCAAGGAGGCCATCGTCGACGAGCTCGACCTGTGGACCGACCCGGCCGGCTGCGAGACCCGCGACCAGGAGTGCTTCGTGTACGACCCCGCGGTGAAGGGCGTCGTCGGCAAGGCCGTGTCGTTCGGCTCCGAGGAGTTCAACGACCACTACTTCCACTACGGCTACTTCCTCTACGCGGCCGGCGTCATGGCCGCCGACGACCCCGAGCTCGCCGAGCGCTGGCAGCCCGTGATGGACCTGCTCGCCGCCGACATCGCCTCCGGCGCGCAGAACGGCTCGTTCCCCGACCGCCGCGCGTTCGACCCCTACTGGTCGCACAGCTGGGCGAGCGGCTACTCGCCCTTCGCCGACGGCAACAACCAGGAGTCGTCGTCCGAGGCCGTCACGGCCTACTCGGGCCTCGCCCTCTGGGCCGCCGCGAGCGGCGACGCCGCCCTGGGCGACGAGGCGTCGTGGATGCTCAGCGCCGAGACGCAGTCGGCCCTGGCCTACTACGTCGCGCCCGACCTCTCCGACCCGGTCTTCGAGGGCTTCGACCACGAGGTCGTCTCGCTCAACTGGGGCGGCAAGCGCGACTACGCCACCTGGTTCTCGGCCGAGCCCTCGGCCATCGCCGGCATCCAGCTGATCCCCCTGTCGCCGACCTCGATCGGCTACCTGGGGTCGGAGCCCGCGGGAGGCGCGGAGAAGGTCGACGCGCTGGTCGCGGAGGCGGCCCCCGACGGCTTCGCCGGCGCCCTCGGCGACTACGTCCTGATGTACTCGGCGCTGGCCGGGCCCGACGCGGCCGCCTCGGCGCTGACCACCCTCGAGGCCCTGCCCGACACGGCGATCGACAACGGCAACTCGCGGTCGTACGCCATGGCGTACATCCTGGCTGCCGGGGCGGCCTCGGCGGGCTGACCCGCGCCTCCCCCCGTCCGCCCGGTCAGCCGACCAGGCGGACGGGGTCGCCGAAGCGGCGGACGGTGCCGTCGCGGCCGATGCCCACCAGCACCCCGCCCCAGAACTGCAGGTCGTCGACGCCGAGCTCGTCGGGCTCCGCGCGCCAGAGCCGCCGGCCGTCGCTGAGGTCGAACGCGGTCACCGAGCGGCCCACGAGGTCGCCGGTGTTCGCGTAGCGCAGCAGCGAGAAGGCGTAGCCGACCGACTCCGACGCGCGCTCCATGGTCGACTCGTTCGGCACGGCCGCCTCGAGCAGCTGCTCGCCCGTGGCGTCGTCGATCATCGCCACGACCCGGTCTCCGTCGTCGTCGCCGGACGGCGCCCGGACGAACGTCCGCACGAAGGCGTCGCGCCCGCTCTGGCCGACCGGGGGCTCGAGCACGATCGGCACGCCCCGGTCGTCGTCGTCGCGCGGCACGCTCCAGCGCTCGTCGCCGGTCAGGCGGTCGACGCACGACAGCGCGTCCCGCCCCGAGAAGACGACGCAGCCGCCCGAGAGCACCGGCGTCCGGTCGGCGTCGTGCCGGCGGCGCCAGCGCTCGGTGCCGTCGAGGTCGTAGACCACGAGCTCGGCCGTGTCGACGCGCCCGTCCGAGCCGGGGGAGTCGACGGCGAGCAGCTCGCCCCGCCGCACGGGCGTCACGGGGGTGCGCCAGCGGTCGCCCCACGCGCTCGTCTCGCCGCTCGCGGCGTCCACCCGCACGGCTGCGCCGCGGGCGAAGACGAGCACGGCGTCGTCGAGCAGCACGACGTCCTCCTGGTCGGAGGTCGACCTCGACCAGGTCGGCACCTTGAGGTCGCCGCGCGCGAAGAGCTCGAGCCGGCTGCGCGAGTCGCCGTCGACGAACGACGTGCCCCGGTCGCCCCTCCGGTCGGGGTCGGTGCGGACGAGCACCCAGTCGTCGTTCGCGTCGACGACGCGGCGCAGCCCGGCGTCGGTCGCCTGCACCTCGAGCAGCTCCCCGGTGTCGAGGTCGACGCGGGCGAAGCCGGACTCCGAGACGCCGAAGCCCCCGAACGCGCCGGTGCTGAGCAGCAGGTCGCCGCGCCGGGTGCTGGGCCAGACCTGCAGGGCCCCGCCGCCGCCTCCCACCGCGTCCGAGTCTAGCGACCAGCGCACGGTGCCCGTGCCGGGGTCGAGCCGTGCGACGCGCTCCCCGAGGCCGTCGCGGTCGTCGCAGACGCCGAGCACGGTGGTCAGCTGCGTGCTCGTGGCGACGAGCAGGTCGGGCGACCCGCCGCCGACCCGGCCGATGACGGTGTAGTCGAGGCAGGCCGTGTCGACCCCCTCGACGCCCAGTCGGTCGGGCGTCAGCACCCAGCCCTCGGGCGACGGCAGCCGGCGCAGCTCGTCGACGACGACGCCGCCGAGCGGCCGCCCGACGGGGTAGCGCGGCTGCGTGACGACCCCGGCCGTGACGACGAGCGTCGTCGCGAGGAGGGTCGCGCCGGCCGCGAGCAGCAGGCGACGGCCCCGGGAGGCGCGGTGCGGGCCCCGCAGGAGGCGCGGCCACCGCCGTCGGGTCGCGTCGCGGTCGGCGGGGCGGGCGCCGCCGGTCGGGCGGGCGTCGTCGGGGGCCGGGTCGGCGGAGGCGAGCGGCTCGGTGCGGCGGGCGTCGTCGGCGCCGGCCGACCAGGGGTCGTCGCCGCGGGGCGGGCGGGGCGGGCGCCACGGAGCCTCGGTCACCTGGCCCTCCGTCCTCGGGGTCGCGCACCGCGCCTCCTCATGCAGCGCCATCGTACGAGCCCGCCGGTCGCCCGGGCCGCGGCCGGTAGGCTGGCAGCCCGCCGCCCCCGAACGGAGCAGTCCCATCGAAGCCCTCGTCGTCACGATCCTGGCCGTCGCCGCGGTCGTCCTGATCGTGCTCCAGGTCGTCTACCGCCGCCGCGTGATGCGCCGCCGCGAGGCCCAGGGGCAGGCCGCCGTGGGCCGCGGCACGTACGTGCTCTTCGCCGTGACGGCCGCGTTCTTCCTGTTCGCGGTGTTCGTCTTCCCGATGCTGGTGCGCTGAGCGCTCGCGCCGGCGGGGTCAGTCGGGCAGGCGCACGTCGTCGGCCAGGCCCCGGGCGACGCCGTCGTCGACGGTCACGAGGGTGCGGCGCCAGAACGGCGACAGCGAGCCGGTCGTGCCGATCTCGTGCGTCCAGAGGGTCCGGCCGTCGGCGAGGTCGAAGGCCGTGACCGCGGGCGGGGAGTCGGAGCTCCACCAGCTGCGCAGGGCGTAGCCGGTCGTCCGCGAGGCCGCGACCACCACCGACGCCGAGGGCAGCGTCAGGTCGAGGCGGGTCTCGCCCGTGGCCGGGTCGACGATCCACACGGGGTCGGTCTCGCCCTCCGACGACTCCTCGATCTGGCCGGGTGCCGTCGAGACGACCACCGACTCCTCGGGCGTGCCCGACCCGGGCAGCACCCAGCCGTTCACCGTCAGGCCGGAGCTGCCGGGCGAGCCCGCGTCGTCCGTCCCGAGCTCGCGGCTCCACCGCGCGCGGCCGGTGTCGGGGTCGACGCAGGTCACGGTGCCCGAGTCGTCCGAGACGACGAGGCAGCCGGCGCTGAGCCGGGTCCAGGTGCCGGGCGGCAGGTCGCGCGACCAGACCGGGCCCTCGACGGGGTCGACCAGCGAGACGACCGAGTCGCCCGCCGACGAGACCTGCCGCCCGAGCACCAGCCGGTCGCCCCAGGCCTCCACGCTGCCGAGGTCGCGCGCCTCGCCGGGCAGCGGCTGCGCCTGGCCCGTGCCCACGTCGACGGTCGACCACACGGCGTCGGCCACCGCCTCCTCCGCGTCGACGGCGAAGGCCGCGGGGTCGACGAGCTGCGCCACCAGCGTGCCGCCGAGCAGCCAGGCCTGCGTGGCGCTCACGCCGAGCCCCGACCAGACCGGGCGCGACAGGTCGTCGGCGGCGAAGAGCGTGAGCCGGTCGGCGTCGCCCGGGCCGAGCTCGAGGCCCCCGCCCGGGTCGTAGCGGTCGAGGTCGGTGGCCGACGTGAGCACGGCGTCGCCCTCGACCTGGAGCGCCTCGAGCAGGGTGCCGGGGGCCAGCCCGGCGGCCGTGTCGTCGAGCCGCTCGACGACGTGGCCGTCGGTCGTGTCGACGCGGGCCACCGTGCCGGAGGTGCGCCCCCAGACGCCGTCGGCCGAGACGAGGGCCGTCTCGCCGTCGGCGGCGACCGCGACGCGGGCGCCCGTGACGGCCAGCCCGAGCTCGGCGCCGAGGTTGAGCCCCCAGCGCAGCTCGCCGGTGCGGGTGTCGAGCCGCACCAGGCGGCCGCCGGTGCCGCCGCAGGGCGAGCCGTCGCCGTAGCCCTGGGAGCGCGTGCCGACCACGACGTCGTCGGCACCGATGTCGGCGACCACCTCGAGCGAGGTGCACTGGTCGGAGAGGTCGAGGTCGAAGGCGGCGCCGAGGTCAGTGCGCCAGAGGCCGTCGGTGGGCGGGCCGCGCAGCTCGTCGACGGCGGCCCCGGGAGCGGCGAGGGGCGCCCAGCTCGGGCGGGCGAGCACGCCGCCCGTCGTCACGAGCACGGTCGCGGCGACGAGGGCGACGCCGGCCAGGGCGAGGCGGCGGCCGCGTCCCTGGCGGGCCCAGCCGGCGCGGGCGGCGGCGGCGACGGACGCCGCGCCGGCGGCGAGGCGCGACGGGGGCGGGGGAGGGGACGTGCTGGTGGTGTCTGCGGCGACGGCGGCATCGGCGCCGGCGTGCGGCTCGGGGCCGACGGTGCGGGCGCGGGCGTCTGCGGGGCCGGGCCCGCCGCCCTGGCCGACCCGCGACTCCCACGCGACGTCGGGGCGCGGCGGTGGGGTCGGCTGCCAGGCCCCGCGTTCGTCGTCGTCCACCCGGCCATCGTAGGAGGCGCGGTGCAGCCCGCACCACGGAGCCGACCCAGCCCGACCGCCCCGTCGTCACGGGGCCCGTCTGCTGGGTAGCATGGCGGGTCGCTCCGGCCGGGGCGGCGCAGGTCGAGCGAGGAGACGACATGACCGCACCCACCCACGGCCCCGGGTCGCGCAGCCTCTGGCGCACGAAGTCGGTCGAGGCCTCGATCCAGGACTCGCTCGAGGGCGAGAGCAAGCTCAAGCGCTCGCTCGGCGTCACCGACCTGACCCTGATGGGCATCGCCGTCGCCGTCGGCGCCGGCATCTTCTCGGTCGGCGCGAACGCCGCCGCGAACTTCGCCGGGCCGGGCGTCATCATCTCGTTCATCCTCGCCGCCGTCACCTGCGGCCTGGCGATCATGTGCTACGCCGAGTTCGCCTCCACCATCCCCGTCGCGGGCAGCGCGTACACCTTCACCTACGCGACCATGGGCGAGTTCCTCGCCTGGATCATCGGGTGGGACCTCATCCTCGAGACGCTCACCGGCGCCGCCGTGCTCGCCAAGTACTGGGGCATCTACCTCAGCACGGTGTTCGAGCAGTTCGGCGTGCCGCTGCCCGACACGATCGCCCTCGGGCCGGTCGACCTCAGCTGGGGCCCCTTCCTCATCGTCGCCGTCTTCACGGTGCTGCTCGTGCTCGGCACGCAGCTCAGCTCGCGCGTCGGCGGCGTCTTCACGGTGATCAAGGTCGGCATCGTGCTGTTCGTGATCGTCGTCGGGTTCTTCTTCGTCAAGGCCTCGAACTACACGCCGTTCGTGCCCGCCTCGCAGCCCCGCACGGGCGAGGGCAGCACCGACGCGTGGACGCAGTCGCTGTTCTCCTTCCTCAGCGGCGCGGCCCCCGCGCAGTACGGCGTGTTCGGCCTGCTGGCCGGCGCCTCGCTCGTCTTCTTCGCCTTCATCGGGTTCGACATCGTCGCGACGAGCGCCGAGGAGGTCAAGGACCCGCAGAAGACCCTGCCCCGCGGCATCTTCCTCGGCCTCGGCATCGTGACGCTGCTCTACGTGCTCGTCGCGATCGTGCTGACCGGCATGGTGTCGTACCGCGACCTCGCCGCCAGCGAGACCCCGAACCTCGCGACGGCGTTCGAGCTGGTCGGTGTCGACTGGGCCGCCAAGGTCATCGCGGTCGGCGCCCTGATCGGCCTCACCACCGTCATCATGGTGCTGCTGCTCGGCCTCGCCCGGATCGTCTTCTCGATGAGCCGCGACGGCCTGCTGCCCCGCGGCCTGGCCAAGACCTCGGCCAAGCGCGGCACGCCCGTGCGCGTGCAGGTGCTGGCCGGCGTCGTCGTCGCGCTGATCGCCGGTCTCACCGACGTCGGCGTGCTCGAGGAGATGATCAACATCGGCACCCTCTCGGCCTTCGTGCTGGTGAGCATCGGCGTGATCGTGCTGCGCCGCCAGCGCCCCGACCTGCCGCGCGCCTTCCGCGTGCCGTGGTCGCCGGTGCTGCCGATCCTCTCGGCCGCGCTCTGCGTGTGGCTCATGCTCAACCTCACGACGCTCACCTGGGCGCGCTTCGCGGTGTGGCTCGTGATCGGCGTGGTCGTGTACTTCGCCTACGGCCGTCGCCACTCGCGGGTGGGGCGCGGAGAGCAGTAGCGGGCCCGCCCTAGGCTGACCGCATGACGACACCCGAGGGGCCCCCGGCAGCACGGCAGCACGCCGTCGCCGTGGGGCCCCTCGGCCTGCGTGCGGTCGACGCGCTCGTCGCGGGCGACCTGGCCCTCGCGTCGCTGGCGATCGGCGTCGAGCTGCCGACGGCCTTCCTCGACGACGGCTGGCTCTGGGCGATCCGCCTCGAGCAGATCCTCGCCGACGAGCGCGACGAGCCCTGGGTCGCCTGGGTCGCCACCCGTGACGGGCAGGTCGTCGGCCACACCGGCTTCCACGGCCGACCCGACGCCGACGGGGAGGTCGAGGTGTCGTACACGGTGCTGCCCGAGCTGCGCGGCCGGGGCGTCGGGGCACAGGTGCTGGAGGCGGTGCTCGCGTTCTGCGACGCCGCTCCCGCCGTGCGGTCGGTGCGCGCGAGCGTCAGCCCCGACAACGCGCCCTCGCTGGCCCTGGCGCGGTCGCACGGCTTCGTGCTGGTGGGCGAGCAGGTCGACGAGGTGGACGGGCTGGAGCTGGTGCTCCGCCGGGAGCCGCCGCGCGCCTCCTGAGCTCCACCCGGCATCGAGGTGCCCCGTCCAGGGCCTCCGAGCGGAGGCAGGACCCAGGACGGGGCACCGCGATGACGGGGGCGCCCCCGCGCTACGGCAGCAGGTCGAGCGCGGCGACGACCTCGTCGACCTCGGTGCGGGTCGTGTAGTCGACGTGCACGTCGGCGAACACGACGCGGCCGTCGCCGTCGACCACGAGCACCGTGGGGAAGGGGATGTCGCCCGTCGCGTCGGCGTTGCTGTCGGCGACGTCGAAGCCCAGCTGCGTGTGGGCGGCACGGGCCTCGGCGGTCGGCTCGGTGACGATGCCCAGGGCGCGGCTGAGCACGTTGCCCGGGTCGGAGAGCACGGGGAAGTCGAGGCTGCCGTTGCTCGTCGCGAGCTCGGAGCCCTCGGGCGTCTGCGGGCTGATCGCGACGAGGCCGACGCCGCGGTCGCGGAGGGTCGGCAGCAGCTGCTCCTGGTAGGTCTTGAGCGTGAGGTTGCAGTACGGGCACCAGGCGCCGCGGTAGAAGACGAGCACCGCGGGGCCCTCGCCGACGACGGTCGCGAGCGACACCTCGGCGCCCTCGGGCGTGAGCAGCGTCGCGTCGACCAGCTGGTCGCCGACGCCGACGGCGTCGTCCGGGCGGCCGGCGGCGGTGAGGGCCTGCTGCTCGGCGTCGAAGACGGCCGAGAGCTCGGGGCCGATCTGCGCGGTGAAGCCCTCGTTGAAGGTGCTGACCTGCTCGGCGATGGACGATGACGTCATGACGACCTCCTGGCGGGTCCGCGTCGGGTGCGGACCGGGTGCTGCCGACTGTACGGTCGCCTCCTCGGCGTGACCCGCGTGAGCGTCACGGTTCGTCACGAAGGCCGGGGAGTAGCGGGTCGGCGGTGCCGCGGAGCCACAGGTCGGCGGGTCGGCGGTGCCGCGGAGCCACAGGTCGGCGGGCCCGCCCGCTCGTTCGACACGACGGCGTCAGCTCAGGTCTGGCAGCGCGGGCACCAGTAGGTGTCGCGCAGCTCGAGCTCGGACTCGCCGAGCTCGCCGCGGAGGATCTTCGTGCCGCAGCGGAGGCAGGGCTTCCCGGCCCGGCCGTAGACCCAGTCGGTCGTGCCGCGGAGCGTCCCGGTCGTGGTGCGCTCGACCCTGTCCTTGTTGGCGACGATGAGGCGGTGGGCCAGGTCGATCATCTTCGCGCGGTTCGCCACCTCGCCCACGGGCCGGGTGGGCAGCACCCCGCGGAGGAAGCAGATCTCGGCCCGGTACACGTTGCCGACGCCGGCGAGCACCCGCTGGTCGAGCAGCGCGAGGCCCACCTCGCGGGCCGGGTCGGCCTCGAGGTTCGCGAGGGCCCGCCCGGCGTCCCAGTCGGGGCCGAGCAGGTCGGGGCCGAGGTAGGCCGTGACGCTGTCCTCCGGGTCGCGCTCGACGAGCTCGACGACGCCGAGGTCGAACCCGACGGTCACCCACTCGTCGGTCTCGAGCACGACGCGCGCCTGGTGCGCGGGGCGACGCCAGCGGGTGCCCCGGCGGTAGATGTGCCAGGAGCCCTCCATCTTGAGGTGCGTGTGCAGGGTCAGGCCGCCGATGTGGTGCAGGAGGTGCTTGCCGCGGCTGATCACGTCGTCGACGACCTCGCCGCTGAGGTCGACCGTGGCGAACGCGGGCACCCGGAAGTCGCTCGCCGTGAGCGTCTGGCCGTGCAGCACCGCGTCGAGGTTCTTCGCGGCGCGGTAGACGGTGTCTCCCTCGGGCATCGGTGCCCTCTACGACCTGAGCCGGACGCCGCTGGGCGTCGGGGCGAACCCCGCGTCGCGCAGGGCGTCGCCGAACGGGGTGCCGAGCACGAACTCGCCGTCGACGCGCTCGACCGCGAGCTTGCCGAGCCGTGACCGCACGACCGAGGCGAGCGAGCCCGCCGCGAGGGCCAGCTCCCGGTCGTCGGGCTCCCCGAAGGTGAGGATCGTCTTGCCCCCGCGCTCGACGTAGATCGTGAGACGGCCGTCGACCAGCACGACGAGCGACCCGGCCTTGCGACCGGGCCGGTGGCCGGCCTTCTTCTTGCCGGCGGGGGCCGACACTGCGGAGGCGGTGGTCGCGCCGCCGGCACCGGCACCGCCCGTCGCGGTCGCCGAGCTCGTCATGGCGTCGGCCGTGCCGCCACCGGCCGTGGCCGCACCGCCGGACGACCCCGCCCGGCCGCCGGGGGTCGGGTCGAGCACGCCCTCGGGCGCCTGCCCCGGCCAGGGCAGCGCGGCGCCGTACGGGTTCGCGGGGTCGGTCGCCGCGAGCGTGACGACGGGGATCTCGCGCCCGCGCCCCGCGGCGGCGAGGGCGTCGTCGTCGCGGCGGTCGGTCTCGTCGCGCACGAACGAGCGCAGCCGGTCGACGGTCGGGCCGGTGGCGAACTGCGCCGCGCCGAGCCCCTCGACGAAGTAGCCGCGCCGTGCCCGGCCTGACTCCTCGAAGCCGCTCAGCACCTTGTAGACCGTCGAGAACCCGCCGCGCACGCCCTCGTTGGCGACCGCGCCGCGCGTGACCACGCCGTGCCGCTCGAGCAGGATCTCGGCCATCGCGGCGGCGCGCACCGTCGCGTCGGGCTCGGCGAGCGGCAGCAGCGACCAGCGCCCGCCGACCGTCGGTGGCCCCGCCTGCCGGGGCATCGTGACGCGCCCGCGGCTCCGGTACGACGAGCGCGAGCGGGTCGGCGTGCGCGGCCGGGGCGCCTTGCCGCCGACCTGGGTGCGGAGCGGGGCGAAGGTGTCGTTCGTGATCTGCCCGGCCCAGACGAGATCCCAGATGGCGGTGACCAGGGCGTCGTCGTCGGTGCTGCCCACGGCGTCGGAGAGCTGGCGGAAGAAGTAGGCACCGCCGCCGGCCAGCGCGGCGAGCACCTCGCGCTGCAGCTCGTCGGTGTCGGTACCGAGCGGCTCGGGCAGGGTGACCTGGGCGCCGTCGGCGAGGTGCAGGCTGACCCAGCCGTCGTTGCCGGCCAGGCTGCCGGAGCCCGACCAGATGACCTCGCCCGTCGCGGTCAGCTCGTCGAGCATGCCGCTGGAGTAGTCCGTGACGCGGGCGGGCAGGATGAGCGACTCCCACGCGGAGGCCGGCAACGCCACCCCGCTGAGCTGGTCGATGACCTGGACCACGCCGTCGAGCCCCCGCAGGCCGCTGCCCGCGGTGCCCGTGGCGACGTGCTGCCAGGCGGGCAGGAAGCGCCCGAGCGTGTCGGGAGCGACGGGCTCGACCTCGTGGCGGAGCGCCGCGAGCGAGCGGCTGCGCAGGCGGCGCAGCACCTCGGCGTCGCACCACTCGCTGCCCTGGTGCTTCGGCCGGAACTCGCCCTCGACGACGCGTCGCTGCACGCCGAGCCGGCGCAGGGTCTCGAGCACGACGGCGGTGCCGAGGCCGAGCCGCTCGGCGACGGCGAGCGGCGTGAACGGAGCGTGGGTGCGGGCGAACCGGCCGACGAGGTCGCCGAGCGGGTCGTCGACGGGCTCGACGAACGCGGTCGGCACGCCGATGGGCAGGGCCACCCCCAGGGCGTCGCGGAGGCGCGAGGCGTCCTCGATGCCGGCCCAGCGCTCGACGCCGGCGTGCGTGAACCGCAGCACGCGGTTCGACCGCGCGAGGTCGGTCAGCGCGGCCTCGAGCTTGCCGCGAGCCTCGTCGTCGGGCTCCGCCGCCGCCGACCCCGCGGTCTCGGCCAGCCAGCTGCGCTCGACGATCTCGGCGGTGGTGAGGGGCCCGAGCAGGCGGAGCAGGTCGACGACGCCCTCGACGTCGCGGGCGCGACGGTCGGGCGCGAGCCGCTGCAGCTCGAGCTCGTGCTGGTCGATGACGTCGGCGTCGAGCAGCTCGCGGAGCTCGGCGCGGCCGAGGAGCTCCTGCAGGAGGGTGGAGTCGAGCGAGAGCGCGGCCGCCCGGCGCTCGGCGAGGGGCGAGTCGCCCTCGTACATGAACGCCGCGACGTAGCCGAAGAGGAGCGAGCGCGCGAAGGGCGACGGCACCTCGGTCTCGGTCTCGACGACGCGCACGGCGCGGGTCTCGAGCTCGCGGGTGAGGCTCATCAGGGCGGGCAGGTCGTAGACGTCTTGCAGGACCTCGCGCACCGCCTCCAGCACGATCGGGAACTGCGGGTACTTGCGCGCGACGTCGAGCAGCTGCGAGGCCCGCTGGCGCTGCTGCCAGAGGGGCGACCGACGGCCGGGGTTGTACCGGGGCAGGAGCAGGGCACGGGCCGCGCACTCACGGAAGCGCGAGGAGAAGAGCGCCGAGCCGCCGACCTCCTCGGTGACGATGTCGTCGAGCTCGTCGGGCTCGAAGCGGAAGAGCTCGGCCCCGGGAGGCTCGGCGTCGGTGTCGGGGATGCGCACGACGATCCCGTCGTCGGCCGCCATCGCACCGCCGTCGACGCCGAGCTGGTCGCGGATGCGGGCCGACACCGCGAGGGCCCAGGGTGCGTGGACCTGCATGCCGTAGGGGGAGTGGAGGATGAGGCGCCAGTCGCCGAGCTCGTCGCGGAAGCGCTCGACGACGAGGGTCGTGTCGGTGGGCACGTGGCCCGCGACCTCGCGCTGCTCGGCGATGAAGGCGATGAGGTTCTTGGCGGCCCGCCCGTCGAGGCCGCCGGCCGCGACCCGCGCCGCGGCGTCGTCGGCCGACGAGCCCGCGAGCTCGCGGAGGTACCCGCCGATCGCGCGGCCGAGCTCGGCGGGGCGGCCGATGCCGTCGCCCTTCCAGAACGGGACGCGGCCGGGCTGGCCGTAGGCGGGGGAGACGAGCACGCGGTCGTGCGTGATGTCCTCGATGCGCCAGCTCGTCGCGCCGAGCGCGAAGACGTCGCCGACGCGCGACTCGTAGACCATCTCCTCGTCGAGCTCGCCGACGCGGGCGGCCTTCTCGCCCACCATGAAGACCCCGAAGAGGCCGCGGTCGGGGATGGTGCCGCCGCTCGTCACGGCGAGCCGCTGAGCACCGGGTCGGCCGGTCAGCGTGCCGTGCACGCGGTCCCAGACGATGCGGGGCCGCAGCTCGGCGAACTCGTCGGAGGGGTACTTGCCGCTGAGCAGGTCGAGGGTCGCGTCGTAGGCCGACCGGGGCAGGGTCGCGAAGGGGGCGCTGCGGCGCACCGTGTCGAACCACTCGTCGGCGTCGATCTCGTCGAGCGCGACCGCGGCGACGGTCTGCTGGGCGAGCACGTCGAGCGGGTTCGTCGGCACCCGGAGCTCCTCGATCAGGCCGGCGACCATGCGCTCGGCCGCGACCGCGGAGTGGATGAGGTCGGCGCGGTGCTTCGGGAACATCACGCCCCGCGAGGTTTCGCCGACCTGGTGCCCGGCCCGGCCGATGCGCTGCAGGCCGCTGGCGACCGACGGCGGCGACTCGACCTGGATGACGAGGTCGACGGCGCCCATGTCGATGCCGAGCTCGAGCGAGCTGGTGGCGACGACGCAGCGCAGGCGCCCGCTCTTCAGGTCGTCCTCGATGATGGCGCGCTGGTCTTTCGATACGCTGCCGTGGTGCGCGCGGGCGAGCAGCGGCTCGGAGCCCTGGGTCTGCCCGCTGCCGCCGATCAGCTGGGCGGGAGCGCCGCCTCCGACCGCGGGGTTCCGCCTCGGGGCGGCCGGTGCGGCCGGCGCGAAGGGGTCGACGGCCAGGTCGGGCTCGTCGCCGACCGCCCCGGCGGCCGCGCCCACGGCGACCAGCTCGCGGCCGACCGTGGTCGACCTCGACTCGGCGACGGCCTCGTCACCGCCCGTGCGCTCGAGGTAGATGTCGTTGAGGCGGGCCGTGAGGCGCTCGGCCAGCCGGCGGGAGTTCGAGAAGACGATCGTCGACCGGTGGTCGAGGATCAGGTCGACGATGCCCTCCTCGACGTGCGGCCAGATCGAGCCCTGCGGGGCCGACCCGGCGGCGGAGCCCTCGAGCGGCGCGGCCGTGCCGAGCTCGGTCATGTCGTCGACCGGCACGACCACCTTGAGGTCGAAGGTCTTCTCCGACCGGGGGTTCACGATCGTCACGGGCTTGCGGCCGGAGAGGAAGCGCGCCACCTCCTCCGGCGGGCGGACCGTCGCCGAGAGACCGATGCGCTGGGCGGGCCTGTCGAGCAGCCCGTCGAGGCGCTCGAGCGAGAGCGCGAGGTGGGCGCCGCGCTTGGTGGCGGCGACCGCGTGCACCTCGTCGACGATGACGGTGTGCACGCCCTTGAGGTTCTCGCGGGCCGCGGAGGTGAGCATCAGGTACAGCGACTCGGGGGTCGTGATGAGGATGTCGGGCGGGGTGCGCTGCAGGAGGCGGCGGTCGCCCGACGAGGTGTCGCCCGACCGCACGCCCACGGTCAGCTCGGGTGCCTCGATGCCGAGGCGTCGTGCGGTCTGAGTGATGCCGACGAGGGGCGAGCGGAGGTTTCGCTCGACGTCGACGCCGAGGGCCTTGAGGGGCGAGATGTAGAGCACCCGCGTGCGGTGCTCGCGCGCCTCGGGGGCGGGCCCGCTGGCGAGCGTGTCGATCGACCAGAGGAACGACGCGAGGGTCTTGCCCGACCCGGTCGGCGCGATCACGAGGGCGTCGTCGCCGGCGCTGATGGCCTCCCAGGCCCCGACCTGGGCGAGCGTGGGCGCCGGGAAGGCACCGCGGAACCACTCGCGGGTCGCGGGGGAGAACTTCTCGAGCACGTCGGTCATCGTGCAGGCCATCCTGCCCTGCACCCCCGACAACCGGCCGGGCGGCCGCGGCTACGGTGGTCGCATGCCGAACCTGCTGCACCTCGACTCGTCCGCCGACCTGGGGGCCTCGCGCTCGCGGGCGATCACGGCGGCGTTCGCCGCCGCGTGGCGGTCGCTCGGCGACGACCACACCGTCACCCGCCGCGACCTGCACGCCGACCCGCTGCCGCACCTCGCCGACGCCGCGCTGCACTGGCCGCCGCGCCTGCGCCCGGCGGGCGCGTCGCCCGACCCGGCCGCGGAGGCCCTGCAGCAGGAGCTCATCGCCGAGCTGGTGGCCAGCGACGTGGTGCTCGTCGGTGCTCCCCTCTACAACTACACGGTGCCGTCGACGCTCAAGGCCTGGATCGACAACGTCCACCTGCCCTCGGTCACAGCGCCGCTCGACGGCGACGACCGGCAGCCGATGGCGGGCCGCCCGGCCGTCGTCGTCACGAGCCGCGGCGGTGCCTACGACGCGGGCACGCCGACCGCCGGCTGGGACCACGCCGTGCCCGTGCTGCAGCAGGTGCTCGGCGGGGCGCTCGGCATGGCGGTCGAGGTCATCACGACCGACCTCACGCTCAGCGAGCTGCTCGCGATGCCGGCGGAGGCGCGCGAGAGGTCGGAGCGGGAGCTCGCCTCCGCCCTCACGGCAGCGGGCGACGCCGCGCGTCGTCTCGGCTGAGGTGGCGGGCCCCACGCGGTCGCGCCTCGCGCGTCGCGCCCAGGCGGCGACGGCCCGGGTGCTCGGCTTCCTGTCGGCGATCGCCGCGGTGGTCGGCCTGGTCTCGCTCGCCAAGGGCAGCGTCGGCGTGGGGGTCGTGCTGCTCTTCGCCGCCTTCGTGCTGGTCGCCGTCGCCTGGGCGATCGTGCGGGCGGCCGTGCGCCGGGCGGCGGACGGGCGCGCGACGACGAGGCGCTGAGCACGACCGACCGGAGGGCCCGGCGGTCGCTCCCGACCGGCCCGGCGGGCCGATGTCGGCGGCGACGCCTACGCTCGTCCCCATGCACAGTCGCACCCTGGGCCGCACCGGCCGCGAAGTCTCCGTCATCGGCCTCGGCACCTGGCAGCTCGGTGCCGACTGGGGCGACGTCTCCGAGAGCGACGCTCTCGAGGTGCTCGACGCCTCCGTCGAGTCCGGCGTCACCTTCTTCGACACCGCCGACGTCTACGGCGACGGCCGCAGCGAGCAGATCATCGGCACGTTCCGCGCCGCGAACCGCGACGTGCCGCTGACCGTGGCCACGAAGATGGGCCGCCGCGCCGACCAGGTGCCCTCGAACTACGTGCGCGAGAACTTCATCGCGTGGACGGACCGCTCGCGGCGCAACCTCGGCGTCGACACGCTCGACCTCGTCCAGCTGCACTGCCCGCCGACGGCCGTCTACTCCGACGACGCCGTCTACGACGCCCTCGACGAGCTCGTGGCGAACGGCGCGATCGCGGCCTACGGCGTCAGCGTCGAAGAGACCGCGCAGGCCCTGACCGCCATCGCCCGCCCCGGCGTCTCGACCGTCCAGATCATCCTCAACGCCTTCCGGCTCAAGCCCCTCGACGAGGTGCTCCCCGCCGCCCAGCGCGCCGGGGTCGGCATCATCGCCCGCGTGCCCCTGGCCAGCGGCCTGCTCTCGGGCAAGTACACGACCGAGACGACCTTCGCCGCGAACGACCACCGCAGCTTCAACCGCCACGGCGAGGCCTTCGACCAGGGCGAGACCTTCAGCGGCGTCGACTTCGAGCAGGGCGTCGCCGCGGCGCGCGAGTTCGCCGAGTCGGTGCCCGAGGGCGTCACGGTGCCGCAGGCGGCCCTCGCCTGGATCGTCGACCAGCCCGGCGTCAGCACGGTCATCCCCGGCGCCCGCAACGTCGAGCAGGCCCGGGCCAACGCGGCCGCCGGCGACGTCGAGCTGGAGGAGGGCCTCGACTCCGAGGTCGTCCGCATCTACGACCAGTACTTCCGCGACCAGGTGCACCCCCGCTGGTGACCGCGCTGCCGAGCGGTCACCGCGCCCTCGTCGGCGGGTCCGCCGGCCGCGTCTCGTGACCGCCCGGCGGCCCGCCCGTCAGTCGTGCCGGGTGCCCTCGCCCGCCAGCACAGCGCGGTAGCCCTCGCGGTAGGTCGGGTAGGTGAACGAGAACCCGGTCGCGCGCAGCAGCGCGTTCGACAGGCGCTTGTCGCCGCCGGCCTGACGACCCCGGGGAGGCGCGGGTGCGGGGGCCTCGACGGCCAGCTCCGCGGCGAGGAAGGTCAGCACGTCGTCGAGCCGCACCGGCTCGTCGTCGGTGACGAGGTAGACCGGCCCGATCATGGCGAGCCCGGCCAGGTGGACGATGGCGGCCGCGGCGTCGTCACGGTGCACGCGGTTCGTGTGCGGCGACGTTCCCGGCTGCTCGGCGAGGGTCGCGTCGCCCCCGCGCACCTGCTCGATCAGGCGCTCCCGGCCGGGGCCGTAGATGCCCGAGAGCCGCAGCAGGGTCGCGTGCGGTGCGCGCTCCCGGAGCAGCGCCTCCGCCTCCACCAGCACCGCCGCCGTCGGGCTCGCGCCCGTCGCGGGGGTCTCCTCGGTCACCACGCTGCCGTCGTCGACGTCGTAGACGGCGGTCGACGACACCACGAGGAGTCGCGGGTCGGCCGCCGAGGCCTCGATCGCGTCGAGCACCCGGCGCAGCCCGTCGACGTACGTCGCCCGGTACTCGTCCGGGTCGCGGCTGCCCGCGGCCAGGGCGACCACGACCACCGTGGCGTCGTCGTCGATGACGGGGGTCTCCGTGCGCAGGTCGACGGCACGGCCCTCGAGGGGCGCGGGCACGAGCTCGGCGCGGCGCCGCAGGCCCACCACCCGGTGCCCGGCGGCGGCGAACCGCAGCCCTGCCTCGGTGCCCAGGTCTCCGCAGCCGGCGATGTAGACGCTCATGCTGCGAGGCTAGCGGCGCCGGCTGGGCGTGCCGCGTGCCGCGTGCCGCGCGTGCGGCAGCGGCGGGCGGAGAGCCCGCGCTCAGAGGTGCTCGAGCGTGGCCGGGTCGAGCTGCCCGTCGAAGAACTTCGCGAGCGCGTCGGAGAAGCGTCGCTCGGACGGGTCCGCCTGGGCGAAGAGGGTGAGCGACGAGCGGAGCTTCGTCGCGTCGACGTCGCCGAGCACCGCGACGGCGTCGTCGCCGGGCAGGTCGAGCAGGGCGTCGACGCTGTCGAGCAGGCGCGGGCCGAGCAGCGGGTGCGCCAGGTAGGCACGGGCCTCCCCGATCGAGCCGATCGCGTAGCGGCGCGACGTCTCGCTCGTGCCCAGGCCGGCCGCCTGCGGGAAGACGAACCACATCCAGTGGGTGCGCTTGTTCCCGTTCCGCAGCTCGCGGAGGGCGCGGTCGAAGGTGCCGTCCGCCTCCTGGGCGTCGACGAAGCGCTCGAGGTCGTGGCGGGCGAGGAGCTCGGAGTGGTCGGTCATCGCTCCGGTCTACCCCTGCGGCGGGTCGCTGTCCTCCCCGGCGGGTGGGCGCGGGCCCGCCCAGGAGGACGCGGACCCGCCGCACCCGGGGAGGCGGTGGCCCAGGAGGGCGCGGACCCGCCGGCCACGGGGAGGCGGTGGCCCAGGAGGACGCGGACCCGCCGGCCACGACCACGCCCACGACCACCCCCTCGACTCCGCGCACCGGACGCGTTAGTCTGGTCGGCTGCCCACCGGGCGGCGCGCACCGCCGCACGCCCCTGCGGCCGAGGGCCGACATGACCCCCAGCACCAGCACCCCCGAGCCGACCGGGCCCCGCGCCGTCGGCACCCCCGCCAGCATCCCCGTCGACACCCCCACCGGCAGCGCCGGCAGCGCCGGCACCCCCGCGGCGACCGTCCGCACCACGCACCCCCACACCGGCGCCGTCGTCGAGCAGGTCGTCGTCCCGGCGAGCATCGACGCGCCCGACGCCGCCGACTTCGTCGAGTCGGTCGAGGTCGAGAACGCCGTCCGGCGCGCCGCCGTCGGCAGCGACGAGCTGTCGTGGAGCCCCGCCGAGCTGCTCACCGGCTACCTCGACACGACGTGGTCCGACCGCCGCCGGTTCGTCCTCCGCGAGAACGGCGTCGTCGTCGCGGTCGGCGACTACGAGACGCGGCGCTCCGGCGACGCCGCCGGCACCGCGTGGCTCGACGTCTGCGTGCTGCCCGAGGTCGGCCGTCGCGGCTTCGGCACCGTGCTCGCCGACCACCTCGAGGCGCTCGCCGCCGCCGAGGGGCGCACCCAGCTGATCGCCTACGTGCGGTCGCGGGGCGACGGCGAGCCCCGGCTGACCCCGCCGACCGGCGCCGGCTCGGTGCCCGCGACGAACGTCGAGGTGCGGTTCCTGCGCGGCCGCGGGTGGCAGCTCGGCCAGGTGATGCGCTGCAGCCGCCTCGCGCTGCCGCCGGACGAGGAGGCGCTGGGCGAGATCCGAGACCGGGCCCGCGCCTCCGCCGGTGACGACTACCGGCTGCACTCGTGGGTCGGGCGCTCGCCCGAGCGCTGGCTCGTCGATCTGGCCCTGCTCGAGACGCGCATGAGCACCGACGCCCCCGCGGGCGGCGTGCCCGAGCCCGAGGACGTCTGGACGGCCGAGCGCTTCCGCGACGAGGAGGAGCTCGCGCTCGCCGGCCCCCGCACCCGCTTCACGGCCGTCGTCGAGCACGTGCCGTCGGGGCACCTGGTCGGCTTCAGCCAGCTGGCGGCCCCGGCCGACCTCGCGTCGCCCGCCTTCCAGCAGGACACCCTGGTGCTGCGCGAGCACCGCGGGCACCGGCTCGGCTGGCTGCTCAAGGTCGCGACCACCGACCTGCTCACCGCCGAGCGCCCGGGGCACCCCGCCGTCATCACCTTCAACGCGGAGGAGAACCGCCCGATGCTCGACGTGAACGAGGCCGTCGGCTTCGTCCCGCTCGAGCACGAGGGAGTCTGGAGCAAGCAGCTGCCGGCCCGGTAGGAGGCGCAGCGCGGGCGGCGCGCACCGCCGCGGCCGCCCGGGGAGGCGCGGTGCAGGCCCCGGGGCCACGCCAGCCGCTCGGTGCCCGCGCTGCCACCTCGGGGAGGCGGCTGTCAAGGCCCGACCCGACCCGCGACTCCGGCCTAGCGTCGCAGGAGCCGGCGGGAGGGGCTGCCTCCCGCCGGCACCTCACCGCCACCGACGTCGAGAGGACCCCCGTGCCCCCCTTCACCCCTCAGCACGCCATCGTCACCGGATCCGACTCGGGCATCGGCCGGGCGACCGCCGTCGCCCTCGCCGTCGCCGGGCTCGACGTCGGCGTCACCTGGCTCGACGACGAGGCCGGGGCCGAGGCCACGGCCGAGGAGGTCCGCTCGCGCGGGCGCACCGCCCACGTCGCACAGCTCGACACGACCGACCTCGAGCGCTGCGGCGACGTGGTCGACGAGCTGGCCGACCGGCTCGGCGGCCTCGACGTCTTCGTGTCCAACGCCGGCACCGGCGCCTCCGAGCTCGTCGTCGACATGTCCCTGGCCGAGTGGCGACGGGTCGTCTCCGCCGACCTCGACGGCGCCTTCGTCTGCCTGCAGCGGGCCGCGCGCCGCATGGTCGCCGCGGGCCGGGGCGGCCGCCTGATCGGCGTGACGAGCGTGCACGAGCACCAGCCGCGGGTCGGGTCGGCGGCCTACGACGCCGCGAAGCACGGCCTCGGCGGGCTGCTCGAGACGATGGCCCTCGAGCTCGGTCGGGACGGGATCACGGTCAACGCCGTCGCCCCGGGCGAGATCGCGACGCCGATGACCGGCCAGACCGACGTCGACCCGACGGGGGTCGACCGGCCGGGCATCCCGCTCGGGCGCCCCGGCGACGCGTGGGAGATCGCGTCGGTGAGCACCTTCCTGGCGTCGCCCGCCGCCGGGTACGTGACGGGCGCCTCCTGGGCCGTCGACGGCGGCATGCTGCAGATGGGCCCGCAGGCGGGGTCGCACCTGCAGGACGACAGCTGGCGGAGCGTGTAGCGGGCGGGGGCCTCAGCCCTCCGCGACGAAGTCCGCGCTGACCTCGGCGTGCACCTCGACGTCGGCGGGCACGAGCGCGAACGCCAGCGAGCCGTCGTCGGCCGAGGACGGCGCCGCGGCGCGCGCGAACAGGTCGGGTCCGCCCGCCGCGCCCGCGCCTCCGGCACCCGGGCGCAGCCCCGGCTCCCAGAGCGACCGCAGGGTCGGCGTGCCGAGCCCGAGGGCGTCGGCGTAGTCGACCGCGCGCACGACGGCGTCGGCGACCGCGGCGACCCGTGCCGCCCGGTCGACCTCAGGCCGCCGGTCGTGGCTCAGCGACCACTCGACGCCCTCGACGGCGACCCCCTCGAGGGCGGCGATCCCCGCGACCCAGCGGGCGAGCACGGCGACGTCGGAGAACCGCACGGCGACCGTCGACCGCGAGCGGACCAGCCCGGTGGAGGCGCGGGTGCCGTCCTCCTGCCAGGCACCGGGCACGGGGCCCACGGTCACGTCGTCGGCGCTCCACCAGGTCGCGGCGCCCTGGCGGCGGTGCACGGTGGCCTCGGCGGTCACCCGGTCGTGCAGGGCGACGCTGTCGCGGAGCACCTGCTCGCGGTCGGTGCCCTCCCTCGCGAGGCCGAGGCGCACGGTGCCGCGCTCGGCCCGGTGCCGGTGCGTCGCTGTGCCGGTGACGGAGATCGTGACCACGGGGCGCTCCCGCCTAGCGGACGGCGGGGTCGTCGACGGTGCCGATGCGCCGGCCGGCGTCGACCGCGAGGGCGTCGGCGTCGGTGTCGGTGGCCGCGGGGGCGTCAGGGGCGTCGGGGGTCGTCGCCGGCGCGGTGGCCGTGGGGGCCGCGGGTGCGGGTGCGGCCGCACGGTCGGGTGCGTCGCGGTCGGCTGCCCCGACGTCGCTGTCGCTGTCGCTGTCGAGAGTGTCGGGATCGAGGCCGGCCAGCGGGTTGGTCACGCGCGAGATGAACGCGTTGAGGTCGTCGAGCTCCTCCTGGCTGATGCCGTGGGCGAGGCCGGGGTAGACGGTCTCCTCGACGTCGGCGTGCGCGGCGAGCCAGTCGGCGGTGCGCTGCACGGCGTCGAGCGGGATGACCGCGTCGACGTCGCCGCGGCCCCAGAAGACGTCGGGGCGGACCCGCGCGAGCTCGGCGTCGCGACGCGACGTGGCCTCCGAGTCGTCGGGCACGACGAAGCCCGCGAGCACCGCCGCCCAGGCGAAGCGCTCGGGGGCGTGGCGCAGCAGCTGCAGCGTCAGCGAACCGCCCTGCGAGAAGCCGAGCAGGGCCACCGACGGGTGCGCGTCGCCGAGCGAGTCGACCCACGCGAGCACCGCCTCCGCGGCCTCGTCGACCGGGCCGGGCTCGGGCGAGCCGGGCAGCGCGAGCGGGTACCAGGAGTGCCCGTCGCCGTGCGGCAGCGGAGCCCGGAGGGAGGCGATCGCCAGGTCGCGGGGCAGGTACGGAGCCAGCCCGATCAGGTCGCCCTCGTGCGACCCGACGCCGTGCAGCAGCACGAGCAGCGGGCGGCCGGCACGCTCGGCCTCGTCGGTGGACCAGCGGACGAGGGCGGCATCGATGGTGACCATGGGCCGAGCCTAGCCAGCGGGGCGTCGCGGGGCGCGCCTCCTCGTGCTCCGCTCGTCGTGCCTCGCCCTGTCCCGCCTCGCCGCGTGGGCTCGCTCCGCGCCGGGCGGGCGCGCTCGCCTCGGGGCGTGCCCGCCCGGCGCCCGGCGGTCGTCGGCGTGTTCGCCCCTAGCGTTTCGTCGCCCGGGCGCCGCGCGCTGCCTGTAGACATGGGCCATGAGCTCCGTGCAGACCCCCGACCCCAATCCCGGCTGGCTGTCCGAGGAGGAGCTGCACTCGATCCGCCAGCGGCTGCCCATCCTCTACGTCGAGGCCGTGCCGGTGCGGGTCGACGGCATGGGCATCGTCACCGAGGTCGGCGTGCTGCTGCGTGCGTCGCCCGAGGGCGAGATGTCGCGCATGCTCGTGTCGGGCCGCGTGATGTACGGCGAGAGCCTGCGCACCGCGCTGTTCCGCCACCTCGAGAAGGACCTCGGGCCGATGGCGTTCCCGCAGCTGCCGCCGTCGCCGGTGCCGTTCCAGGTCGCCGAGTACTTCCCGCTGCCGGGCTCGTCGGTCTACACCGACGCCCGCCAGCACGCGGTGTCGCTCGCCTACGTCGTGCCCGTCACGGGCACCTGCGAGCCGCGCCAGGACGCGCTCGAGCTCACCTGGCTGACGCCGCACCAGGCCGCGAGCCCCGAGGTCGCCGACGAGATGGAGGGCGGCCGCGGCGCGCTGCTCCGCTCGGCGCTCGCCTCCGTCGGCGCCCTGCACTAGCGCCCGCCGCGCGCCCGGCCCGCGACCCGTCAGGCACCACTTCTTCGCAGGAGAACCACGCCGCGGCCTGGTTCGGCTGCGAGAACGTGGTGCCTCGGTCTCCGCTCCGCGGCCTGGTTCGGCTGCGAGAACGTGGTGCTCCGTCGGGGGGTGCGTCGCGATCGTCGTCGCCCTCCAGAGGGGGAGTCGCGGGTCGGGTGTCCACAGGCGGTCTCGCTTCCGGCCCAGACCGTGCGATCGCGACGGCACTCTCGTCGGCATGACTCCCGCTCCTCCGCTCCTGCGGCCCTCACCGGCCACCATCCCGCCCGAGCCGCTCGTCGGCACGCTCATCCACCGCTCGTCGATCGTCTCCGCGGGCCGCGACGATCGGGCGCTCCGGAGAGCCGCGGAGCGGGGAGAGCTGGTGCGGGTCGCACCGGGCACGTACGTCGCCGCCACGGCGTGGTCCCGTGCGTCGCCCGAGCAGCGGCACGCCGTCGTCGTGCGCGCGACCGTCGCGCGGTCGAGCGCAGACCTCGTCGTGTCGCATCGATCTGCGCTCGCCGTGCACGGGTTCCCCCTGCTCGCGCCCATGCCGTCGCGCACGCACGTCATCCACCGTGCACGTCGGACGACCCAGACGACCTCGCTGGTCGTCCGCCACGGCGCCCCGCTCGCAGACGAGGAGGTCGGCTCGGTCGACGGGCTGCGGGTCGTGAGGCCTCTCCGGGCCGCCACGGACACCGCACGTCTCGACGACCTCCGCTCCTCCGTGGTCGTGCTCGACCACGGCCTGCGTCAGGGTGCCTTCGACGACGCCGCGCTCCGGGCCGCCGTGGAGGGCGCGCCTCGGGTCGGACGGCGCAGGGCCCTTCTCGCCCTCGACCTGGCAGACGGTTCGTCCGAGTCGCCGGGCGAGTCACTGAGCCGGGTCGTCATGGTCGAGATCGGGGTGCCGCTCCCTCAACTGCAGAAGGAGTTCTGGGACAGGCGGGGGTTCATCGGCCGGGTCGACTTCTGGTGGCCGGGTCTCGGGGTCGTCGGCGAGTTCGACGGGGCGACGAAGTACCTCGAGCTGGCCCGGCGCTCAGGGCGCGACCTCGATCAGGTCAAGATCGACGAGAAGAAGCGCGAGGACCGCATCCGCGCGTTGCCCGAGGTCTCGGGCTTCGCCCGCTGGGACTGGTCGACCGCCAACGACCCACGCCAGCTGGCGCTCACCCTCTCCGATGCGGGCGTCATGCCCCTCGCCGGCAGGCGGTCATGAACCAGGTCTTCGCACCCGAACCAGGCCGCGGCGTGGTTCGAGGGCGAGAAACTGGTTCGTCAGCGATCGCGCGTGGCGTGCCCACCGTGCGCTTCGCGGTGATGAACCAGGTCTTCGCACCCGAACCAGGCCGCGGCGTAGTTCGAGGGCGAGAACGTGGTTCGTCAGCCGCCGCGCGCGGAGCGGCGACGACGAAGCCCCGCCCCGGGCGCGGCACCCGGGAAGGGTGCGCGCCCGGAGCGGGGCCGAGGTGGTGCGGGTGCGTCAGCGAGATGCGAGAACGGGGTGTCTCGGGGTCAGCGGGGAGAGCTGGTGGCTCAGCGACCGCCGCGCTGGCCGCCGCCGCTGCGCGGCTTGCCGCCGACGAGGCCGCCGACCTTGAGGCCGCCGGGGCGACCGCCGTCGGAGGACGCACGGCGCGAGCCGCCGCCGGCGCCGCCGCCGCCGGAGCGCTGGCCCTGCGAGGCGGCGAAGTCGGCCTGGTCGTTGCGCACCGCGTTGGTGCGGCTCTGGCCGCCGTCGCTCTGCGCACGGCGCCCGGTCTGGCGGGTGCCGCGAGCCTCGTCGCGCGAGTCCTCGCGCACGGGCGTCACGGCGCCGCGGCCCGACTCGGTCGAGTAGAAGGTCGAGGCGCCGCCCCGGGGCGCGGCGTCGCGGCGCGAGCCGCCGTCGCGCGAGCCCTGGCCGGAGCCCTGACGCGAGCCGCCGGAGCGACCCGCACCGGCACCGCCGCGACCGGCCTCGGAGCCGCGACCCGCGCCTCCGGACCGTCCGCCGCCGGCACCGGCACCGGCCGCCGCGGGGCGACCCGAGCGGTCGGCGCGGGCGATCGGGTTGCCCTGGCTGTCCTGGCGGGCGGCGCGCTTGCGCTGGGCGTTGGCGCCCTGCGAGCGACCGCCGCCACCGCCGCCCTGCTGCTGCACGGCGGCACGGGGAGCCGGCTTCACGTACGCGGCGACCTCGCCGACGAGCGCGGCGACCTCGGGCGACGACGGGGTGACCGACGTGATGGTCGGGCGGATGTCGGCCTTCTTCATCAGCTGGGCGACGTCGCGCTTCTGGCTGGGGATGACGAGGGTGACGACGTCGCCCTCGGCGCCGGCGCGGGCGGTGCGGCCCGAGCGGTGCAGGTACGCCTTGTGCTCGGTCGGCGGGTCGACGTGGATCACGAGCTCGATGTCGTCGACGTGCACGCCGCGGGCGGCGACGTCGGTGGCGACGAGCACGCGGGCCGAGCCGTCCTGGAAGGCGGCGAGGTTGCGGTCGCGCTGCGGCTGCGAGAGGTTGCCGTGCAGGTCGACGGCGGGGATGCCCGAGTCGGTGAGCTGCTTGGCGAGCTTCTTCGCGTGGTGCTTGGTGCGCATGAAGAGGATGCGGCGGCCCTTGCCCGAGGCGAGCTTCTCGACGAGCGCCTTCTTGGTGTCGAGCGACTCGGTCTCGAAGACGTGGTGGGTCATCTTGGCGACGGGCGAGTTGGCCTCGTCGACCGAGTGCAGCACCTCGTTGTGGAGGAACTGCTTGACCAGCTTGTCGACGCCGTTGTCGAGGGTCGCGCTGAAGAGCAGGCGCTGGCCGTCGTTCGGGGTGGCCTTCATGATGCGGGTGACGCCGGGCAGGAAGCCGAGGTCGGCCATGTGGTCGGCTTCGTCGAGCACGGTGACCTCGACGGCGTCGAGCTTGATGAAGCCCTGCTTCATGAGGTCCTCGAGGCGGCCGGGGCAGGCGATGACGATGTCGACGCCGGCCTTGAGGGCCTGCACCTGGCGGTTCTGCGAGACGCCGCCGAAGATCGTGGTGGTGCGCATGCCGTAGGCCGCGGCGAGCGGCGCCAGCACGGCGTCGATCTGGGTGGCGAGCTCACGGGTCGGGGCGAGCACGAGGCCCAGGGGGCGACCGGCGCGACGGGCGCCGCCGGCCAGCGCGCCGCCGAGGCGCGCCGCCATCGGGATGGAGAAGGCGAGGGTCTTGCCCGAGCCGGTCTTGCCGCGGCCGAGCACGTCACGGCCGCCGAGGGTGTCGGGCAGCGTGTCGATCTGGATCGGGAAGGCGTTCTCCTTGCCGTCCTTCGCGAGGGCGGCGACGATCGGGGCCGGGACGCCGAGCGAGGCGAAGGAGGCGGTGGGGGCGTCGGCGACGTCGGTGGCGTCGGTGACGGGGAGCGTGGTGGACATGCGTGCCTTTCAGGGGCAGGGTGTCGAGCCGGGCCGGGCTGCGGACGGCCGCGACGTCTGCGCGGGGCGCGGACGGCAGGGCGGTGCAGAGCCGGAGAGCGGCTGTCGTAGCCGGGCTCGAGGTGTGGCGACGGTGCAGGTGTGCACGATCGTTTCGCCGCAGAGTGAGCTTCGCGCGCCTGCTGGATGCCTGGGTGTGTGCCAGGTCGGGAGGCGGGGAGGGGCGTGCTACGACGCAGGGGACCGAACGGATCGATCCACAAGTGCCCCCAGTCTAGCGGCTGTGTCGGCAAAGCGCGACGGTCGTCGTTCCGCCCCGAGCGCCGGTGGACGGCAGGGGCACCGAGGGGCTCAGGAGAACAGGCTGCGGATGGCCTTGCCGAGCGCCGTCTTCCGGCGCTGCCAGCCGTGGGCTTCGAGGGTCCGCGTGACCGGCCCGACGACCTTCGCCGAGGTGAAGGTGGCAGTCCCGGTGGCGGTGCCGGTGCTGCGCTCGGTGTTGATCTCTGAGCGCTTGTACTCGTGCGTCTCGGGCAGGAGCGTGATGCGGAGCGCGTAGCTGCTGCGTGCGCTGCCGCCGGCGTCGTGCGCGTCCTTCCAGACCCACCGGGCGACGATGCGCTCGCCCTCGACGGCGACGGTGAACGGGTGCTGCGGGTCGCGGCCCAGGTCGAGCAGGGCCTGGGTCACGGCCTGCGGCGACGAGGGGCCAGCGGGGCCGGAGGAGGCGGGCGGCGTCGTCGAGGTCACGGCGGCCACGCTAGCCGACAGGTCGGTGGGCCGACCGGGGCGGCTGGACGGACCACGTCCAGCCGGCTGGGCGTGCGGGCGTGCGGGCGTGACCCCAGCGCTGCGCGCCGACGTCAGTGCGCCCCGTGGTACCGCTCGCCCACCGGGATCTCGACGGCGACGCGGTTGCCCGGCTGCGCGAGCGGGCAGGCCCAGGCCGGGTCGTACGCACAGCTCGGGTTGTAGGCGAAGTTGAAGTCGAGCACGATCGAGCCGGGCTCCGAGCCGGGGCCGAGGTCGGCGCCCTTGACGGTGTCGACGAGGTAGCGGCCGCCGCCGTAGGTGCCGCCGGGCTTCCCGGCCAGGGCGTCGCCGACGGGCACGAAGAGGCCGCCGCCGTACGAGCGCAGGCGCCAGACGTCGAGGCTGCCGACCCCGGGCACGTCGACCAGGCCCACGCGGTCGAAGGGCACGTCGCCGTCGGTGCCGGTCGTCACGGTCATGCGGTGCGGCTCGGCGGGCGTGATCGGCACCTCGAACCGCCAGGCCGGGTCGTACGGCGCCGTCGGCAGGCCGGTGAAGACGGGGCGGTCCTCGGGCAGCAGGGGGGTCACCGGGTTCGTCGCGAACAGCTCGTCGCGGGTGCGTCGCCACAGGTCGTGGGCCGCCGCGAGGTCGGTGGCCTCGCGCACCTGCCGGTAGAGCCCGTGGATGGTCCGCCGCCAGGCCGCGAGGTCGAGCCCCGAGTCGACGGTCGAGACGGGGGAGGCGAGCTCCGGGGAGGCGGAGGGCACGGAGGAGGCGGAGGGCACGGAGGAGTCGCGGGTCGGGTCGGTCACCGGCTCGACGCTAGACCCGGGCCCTCCTCGTCGACCGGGAACGCGCCTCCCATCGTCCGTGGCAAGCTCGACGCCGGGGGACGACCGGCGTGCCCCCGCACAGGGGGAACCATGAGCACAGTCCGCACCGTCACCAGCACCGCCCTCGTCGCGGCCGCCCTCGCCCTGGGGGTCGTCGGCTGCAGCGCCTCGGCCTCCGTGTCGCCCACGGTGTCGGCGGACGCGTTCGCCACGGCGGTCGCCGACGCCCTCGAGCAGGAGGTCGGCACGCGGCCCGACGTCGACTGCGGCGACGAGGCCGTGCCCGTGGTCGACGGCGACGAGGTGCACTGCGACGTCAACACTCCTGGCTACGACGTGCTCTACGACTCGGTCTCGACCATCTCGACCGAGGGGCAGGACGACGGCGAGTACACGGTGTCGGTCGTCGTCGACGACGAGCCGAAGGGCTGACGCTCGGCCCGGACGGCACCCGCGCGGCGTTGAGCGCGCCCGGCGCGCACCCGGCGCGCGCCCGGTGCTCAGCCCGCGTGGCGCGGGTGCGCGCTCGGCGTGCGCCAGGTCGGCGCCAGCTGCTTCATGCGCAGCGCCCGCCACTGCCACACGGCCCACAGTCCGGGCCAGAGCAGCACGCCGACCGGCCCGGCGTGGAAGACGAGGCGGTCGCGCAGCAGCGTCTCGCCGTCACCGAGCGGGGAGACCGCCATGCGGTGGTCGATGCGCATCGAGGCGAACTGGCCCGAGGTGCCGCGCCCGGTGTCGCGCTGGATCCAGGCCCCGTCGCGCTCGTGCCAGTCGAGGTCGACGTGCGTGTGCCCCAGCGAGGCCAGGCCGAGGATGCGCGCGGAGACCGGGTGCGCCTCCTCGTCCCAGCGGTGCGGGAACCCGCCCGGCTCCTCCGAGCGGTAGACGACGAGGGGCTTCGTCACCGCGACCATGACGGCGGGGTCGCGCAGCGCGTCGGCGGCGGCGTCGACGGGGCAGGCGAGGCGGATCTTGAGCTGCACGTGCATGGGTCGAGTGTGCACCCCCGGTGCTGGGCGAGCCCCGCCCCGCGACCGCAGCCGCTCCACCCCCGCCGCCCCGCAGCCGCTCCACCCCCGCGACCGCAGCCGCCCCGCCCCCGCCGCCCCGCAGCCGCCCTCGTAACGCGCCGCAACACCCGCGACCCGCTCGCGCCCCCGACGTAGCCTCGACGGGTGAGCGAGCCCCAGCAGCAGAAGTACCAGGTCCGGTTCGACCACGGCGTCCCGGGCGCGGCCCGCGTCGTGGCGGGCGCCCACGTCGTGGTCGTCGTCGACGTGCTCGACGGGCACGGCCTCCTCGCGCGGGCTGAGGTGCTCGACCGCGTGGCGGAGCTCGTCGACGACGGGGCCGACCTGCTGTCGGTGACCGCCGCCTCCGCCGCCGACGACGTCGCCCGGCACGTGCTCGACCGGCAGTCCCGCCGGGGCGACCGCGCGGTCGTGGCCGTGGTGGCGGCCGGGTCGGTCGACGACGACGGGTTCCGCCCCGCCGGGGAGGACCAGCTGGCCGCCGGGGCCGTCGTCGACGCGCTCGCCGCGGCCGGGGTCGACTTCTCGTCGCCCGAGGCCGCGCTCGTCTGCGCCGCGGCCGTCTCGCTGCGGCGGGCGTCCGCCCACCTGCTCAGCGCCTCCGTCTCCGCGGCCGAGCTGGCCGGCGCCGGCCGGGCCGACGCCGTCGCGGCCGCCCGGGCCCCTGAGCAGCCGCTGCGCGTCGTCGGGGAAGAGCGCGCGCGGGCGTAGCGTTCACCTCGACGGGCCGGGCCGAGCCGGCCGGGCCCGGACGGACCCCAGAGGAGGAACGATGAAGGCAGTGCTGAGCGACGGCACCGTGGTGGCCGAGGCCCCGAAGGACGACCTGATCTCGATCGAGGGCAACTGGTACTTCCCGCCCGCGAGCGTGGACGCCGAGCTGCTCACCGAGAGCCCGACGCAGTACCACTGCCCGTGGAAGGGCGACACCCAGTACTTCAGCGTGAAGTCGGGCGACACCCTGCTGCAGGACCGCGCGTGGAGCTACCCGACCCCGATCCCCACGTCGTTCGAGCGCGTGGGCCAGGACTACTCGGGCTACGTCGCGTTCTGGAAGGACGTGCAGGTCGTCGAGTAGACGGTCTGACGGGTGCGGCGGGTCGCCGCCCTCCTCGGCGGGTCGGCGACGGCCCGCCCGGGAGGACGGTGACCCGCCGCACTGCTGTCTCCCGGCGGCGTCAGCCCGCGGCGAGACGGGCCCGGTGCGCCCGGACCTTGGCGCGGTTGCCGCAGCGCTGCATCGAGCACCACCGCCGGCTGCGCCCCCGCGACTCGTCGCGGTAGACGAGGCCGCACTCGGGGTTCGAGCAGCGCCGGAGGCGCGAGTCGTCACCGCCGCCGAACCCCACCTCGTCGAGGAGGCGGACGGCGTCGCGCGCGACGGAGGCCAGGGCCTGACCCAGCCGCAGCCGCCCCGCCCCCGCCTGGCGCCGGCCGCCCGCGAGGGTCGGCGGCACGTCGGGGGTGGCCGCGAAGAGGTTGAGCGTGTCGACGTCGTCGGGGTCGGGCGACGTCGCGTCGGTGGCGGCGACGGCCAGGCGGGCGACGGCGTCGCGCAGGGCGCGCGCGTCGGCGAGCTCGCGGTCGGAGGCGGCGGCCCCCACGCCGGGCCAGCGCTCGGCGACCCAGTCGTCGAGGTCGGCGGGCAGCAGCAGGCCGTCCCACGGCACCGACCCGTCGGCCGGCAGCGCGAACCCCGACTCGGGGCCCAGCCGCGAGCCGGCCCGGAACCCGCCGAGGTACGCGAAGTCGAGGCTGAGCGCCCCCGAGTCGAAGAACCACGGGGTGCCCGTGTCGGAACGCAGCCACTGACCAGTCACCTGACCACCCTAGGCGGTGTCGCCGCCGCGGCTCAGACCTCGCGCTTCGTCCAGGTGATCACGTGGGCGGGGTCGTAGCTCCGGGCGCACCGGCCGCAGGTCAGCACCTTCGTCGGCCGGCGGTAGCGGTGGTGCTCGTGGCCCGCGGGGCAGACCCCCACCCAGGGCGCCAGCTCGGTGGCGACGGCGCCGTCGTGCAGCCGCCCGCCGACGTAGCCGAGCTCGGCGGCGGTGGCCCGCCAGCGGGGCCCGTGGCCCGCCCGCGCCCCGGCGATCGCGTGCGCGACCTCGTGCAGCAGCACCTGGTGGATCTCGTCGTCCTCGTACCGGCCGGCGAGGTGCCGCGAGACCGAGATGCGCTTCGCCGTGTAGTTGCAGAGCCCGGCCCGCGTCTTGGCTGCGTCGAAGGCGAAGCTCCACACCGCGGGGTCGAGGTGCAGGGCGATGAGCGCGTCGGCCCAGCGCCGCACCCGGTCGAGGTCGGCCACGGGAGGGTCAGGAGGCGCGGGTCAGCGGCGAGGGAAGGGCCACGTCGTCGGCTGGTCGTCACGGGGCAGCCCGTCGACCACGCCGGTCACGCCGGTGGTTCCGCGACGCGGCTCGTCGTCGTGCGGGCCGTCGGCCCGCCCGTCGCCGCGGGCGGCGCGCTCGGCCCGCTCCGTGCGCTCGCGGTGCGCCGAGGCGTTCGCGGCGAGGCCGGAGATCTTGCTCCACAGGCCGGCGTCGGCGCGCGGCGGCAGCTCCGGCTGCGGGTCGCCCGCCGGGGCCGGCTGGCTGGGGCGCCAGGAGCCGGCCGGGGCCGAGCCCGGGGCCACGGCGGCGGGGCGCTCGTCGTCGGCGGGCGCCGTGGTCGGCACCAGGGCGTCGGAGGGGCGGGAGAGGTCGACGGGGTTCGTGTCGCCGGGGCGGGCCTCCGCGTCCGGCGCGGGGGCCGGCGCGGGAGCCGCCTCGGCGGGCGCGCTCGTGGCCGGGACGTCGGCGGGTGTGGGAGCGCTGACCGGCTCGATCGGCCCCGTGCCCGACAGGTACGCCCGGAGGACGCCCTCGATCGCGCGGCGGAGGGCCTCGACGCGGTCACGCGGGGCGCCGGTGGCCTCGAAGGCGACGACGGCCTGCTGCAGGGCCTCCTGCGCCTCGTCGTGACGGCCCAGGTCGAACAGCGTGTAGCCCTCGAGCTCGGCGGCGGCGGTCTCGAGGTCGCGCCACTCCTCCGTCGAGGCGGTGATGCGGCTGGTGTGCAGGTCGTTCAGGGCCCGCTCGAGCTTGCCCTGCTCGCGGAAGATGTGGGCGCGGCGGATGCGCGCCGCGGTCGAGTCGGCACGGTCGCCGGTGAAGTGGGCGAGGCGGAAGGCCTCCTCCGCGATCGCGAGGGCCTCGTCGAGGCGGCCCAGCGTGCGCAGCAGGTCGGCCCGCTCGCCGAGGGCGGAGGTGCTGCGGCTCTGCCCGAGGGCGGCGAGCCGGGCCTCGGCGGCGCCGACGTCGACGGCCGTGCGCAGGCTGACCGGGTCGAATCCGGCGGCGGAGCTGCTCGGGCGCGCGCGGCCCTCCGAGGCGCTGCCGGGGCGGGCGCTGCCGGAGGCTGATCCGAGGGAGGGGTCGTGCTGGCTCATCGAGTACGAGGGTAACCGCCGGTGCGCGGAACTGGCCGTCCGCCGCGCACGCGACACGCGACTCCGTCCGAGACCGCCCGCCCGGCTCAGTCGAGCGCGGAGAGCGGCACGCTGACGATCCGGTCGTCGCCGCCGCGCGGGTCGCCGCGGCCGTCGGTGTTGTTCGTGACCAGCCAGAGCGTGCCGTCGGGCCCCGGCAGCACGTCGCGCACGCGCCCGAGCGAGTCGTCGCCGGCGAACCGCTCGGTCGCGGTGGCCACGCCCGCCTCGGGCACCTGGATCTCGAACAGGCGCTCGCCGCCGAGCCCGGCGAGGAAGAGGGTCGAGCCGACCGCGGTCAGGCCGCTCGGGCTCGCGTCGTCGGTGCCCCACTGCAGCACGGGCGCGAGCGTGTCGGACGACGGCGACGTGCCCTCGACGTCGGGCCAGCCGTAGTCGCCGCCGGGGCTGACGGCGTTGAGCTCGTCCCAGCGGTCCTGCCCGAACTCGGCGGCCCACATCGAGCCCCAGCCGTCCCAGGCGATGCCCTGCGGGTTGCGGTGGCCGAGCGTGTAGACGGGCGACCCGGGCATCGGGTTGTCGGTGGGCACGTCGCCGGTGGGCGACAGGCGCAGGATCTTGCCCGCGAGCGAGTCGGGGTCGCGGGCCTCGTCGCCGCGGTTCGCGTCGCCGGTCGTGACGTACAGCATGCCGTCGGGCCCGAAGGCCAGGCGGCCGCCGTCGTGGTTCGACGCCTTCGGCACGCCCGTGAGCACCTCCTCGACCGGGCCGAGCCCGTAGGAGCCCGCCGTGCCGGTGATCGGGGCCCGCAGCACGCGGTTGTCGGAGTCGGTGGTCGCGTAGGCGTAGAGGTACGACGGCGAGCCCGCGAGCACCGCGAGGCCGAGCAGGCCGCCCTCGCCCTGGTGCACGACCCCGTCGATCTCGGCGACGTCGCGCACGTCGCCGTCGGCGGTCAGCTCGACCACGCGGCCGGTGTCGCGCAGGCTGACGAACGACGAGCCGCTGTCGAGCCGGACGACCGACCAGGGGGAGTCGAGGCCCGTGACGACGTCGGTGGGCTCGGCGCCCGGCGCGACGCGCACCGCGCCGGTGGTCGTGGCACGCGCGGCCGGTGCGGGCCCGCGGTCGGTCGTGACGGGGGCCGAGGCGATGCCGGAGGCCGAGCGGGAGGCGTCGGCCGAGCCCGGCCCGGAGTCGCCGCCCGTGCAGGCGGCCAGGCCCGCGGCGACGACGATCGCCAGCCCCGCGGCGCCGAGCGCGAGGCGTCGGGGCCGGGGGCGCCTCGTCGTCGTGCTCCGCGCCTCCATCGCTCCATCAGACACGACGGAGACGACACGTGGGGCGCATCGTTGCACGACCGTGACGAGCGAGGGATCGTCGCCTCCGCCCGCGGACAGCCGGCGGACAGCCGGCGGACATCCGCCGACGGCCCGCCCACGGGCGGCGGCGTCGTCAGCGTGCGGCGAGCTCCGCGCGCAGCGGCCAGTCCTGGCCCTCGAGGATGAGCTGGGTGCCCGACCCCGTGCGGCCGTTGACGACGACCGGGGCGAGCAGGTTGACGGTCATGCCCGTCTCGGCCGGCGTCGCGACGACGAGCAGCAGGGCCTCGTCGGCCGAGCGGAGGTCGAGGGCGGTCGTCTGCTCGTCGGTCAGCACCGGCGAGTAGTCGGGCAGGTGCACGGCCGCGTCGAGCACGAACAGGCGCACGGAGGCGTCGACCTCGCTCGTCGCGGGGTCGACGGCGCGGAGGGCGTAGAGCCCGTCGGCCCCGTCGATCTCGTCGAGCACGAAGTCGACGGCCGGCTCGAGCCCGAAGGGAGGCGCGGTGAAGGTCACCGTCGTCGTCACGGCGCTCATCGGAGGAAGTCCATCAGCGACGTCTGCAGCACCTTGGCCGTGACCGCGAGGGCCGCCTGGTACGAGTTGTCCTGGAGCTTGAGGTCGAGCACGGCCCGCCCCAGGTCGAGGTCCTCGAGGCCGGAGCGCTGGGCCTCCAGCGTGACGGAGGTGTCCATGAGTGTGTCCTGCGCTCTCAGCAGCTGGGAATGGCGGGCGCCGATGTCCGACTGGACGCCGCGCAGCGCGCTGACGCGGGTGTCGATGGCGGTGAGGTGGCCGGCGATGCCGGTGGTGCCGGCCCGGAGGTCGGTGGCGATGCGGTCGAGGAGGGCGAAGACCGAGTCGTCGCCGGAGCCGAACGCGGCGGCGCCGTCGGCGTCGACCCGGACGGTGGTCTCGGGGCCGACGCGGCGGGTGACCGCGGCGCCCGCGACGCCGGTGAAGGTGGCGTCGGGCCGGAACGCGACCCCCGCGTCGGAGGTGCCGGCGAAGACGCTGCGGCCGGCGTAGCTGGCGTTGGCGTCGGCGAGCAGGTCGGCACGGAGGCCGCTGATCTCGGTCGCGATGGCGTTCCGGGCGTCCTGGGAGAGCGCCCCCTCGTTGGCGCCCTGCACGGTCAGCTGCCGCACCTTGGCGAGCACGGAGTCGGCGGCGGTGAGGGCGCTGTCGGCGGTGTTCAGCCAGCCGGAGCCGTCGTCGACGTTGCGGCTGTGCTGGGCGGCGGCCGACTGGAGGGCCTTGACGCGCAGGGCCTCGGCGGTGCCGGTGGGGTCGTCGGAGGGCACGGAGATCGCCTTGAGGCTCGACGCCCTGTCCTGCATCTGGGCGAGGCGGGTGGCCCCGGCCTGCAGGTGCTCCTGCGACCGCAGCGCGGTCATCTGGTTCGTCACACGGGTCAGCATCGCCCCTACCTCCCGACCCGGCCCATGCCGTTGATCAGCGTGTCGAGCATCTCGTCGATGGCGGTCATCACTCGGGCGGCTCCCTGGTAGGCGTGCTGGTAGCTGAGCAGGTTCACGTTCTCCTCGTCGAGGCTGACGCCGGCGCCGCTGAGCTGGCGCGACTTCGCCGACGTCGCGGCGAGGTCGGTCAGCGTGGACTGTGCCGACTCGGTCTGCGACGCGGCGCCGACGCCGGCGACGATCGTCGACCAGGTGCGGTCGGGCGAGCCGGTGCCCACGCCGACCTGCGAGACCGCCTGGGCGATCGAGCCGTCGAGCGCGCCGCCGGTGGCCGAGCGCGAGGCGATGGTCGCGGCGCTGGTCGGCAGCACGGTGAGGCCGCGCGCCGCGGAGACGCCCGCGGTCTGGCCGAAGAAGGCGCCGCCGGGCGAGCCGTCGGCCGTGACGCCCGTGGCGTGCACGGCGTTGACCTGGGTCGCGAGCTGGCTGGCGAGGGCGTCGTACGACGCCGCGGCCTGGGCGATCGCCCCGCCGCGGCCGTCGCCGGTGGCCGGGGCGAGCAGCGAGACGGCGCCGGCGAGGCTGCCGCCGTCGAGGGCGATCGCGTCGTCGGGGCGGTGGCTCCAGGCGAGGCCCACGGCTGCGCCGCCCACGGCCGTCGTCATCGAGTGCTCCCCGGTGACGACGATGCTGCGGGCGGTCGTGCCGCTGACGAGCGCGTTGCCGCCGAGGAGCACGTCGACCGTGCCGTCGCCCGCGTCGCGGACGGTGCCGCCGGCGAGCGACGCGATCTTCTCGGTGAGGCGCGAGCGGGCGTCGATCATCTCGTTCGCGCTGACGCCCTGCTGGGTCGCGGTACGGATCCGGTCGTTGAGGTCGGCGACCTGGGTCGCGGCGCTGTTGATCTGCCCGGCGAGCGAGTCGGCCTGGCCGCGCACAGCGGTCCACTGGTCGTCGACGGCCTTCCAGCCGCTGGCGATGCTGCCGGCCAGGGTGGTCGCCTGCCCGAGCAGCACGGCCGCGGGGCCGGTCTCGCCGGGGTGGTTGCCGAGGTCGCTCCAGGCGTTCCAGAACTGGCCGAGCTGAGCGGCGATGCCCGTCTTGCTGGGCTCCCCGAGCGACTCCTCGAGGGTCGACAGGGCGGAGGCGCGCACCGACTGGTAGCCGGCGGCGGCGGCGGTGCCGCGCACCTGGCCGTCGACCACCTGGTCGCCGAGGCGGGCGATCGCGTCGACCGAGATGCCCTGGCCGGCGACGACGCCCGAGCTGTAGAGCCCCACGCGGGCCGGGGCCTCCACCGATGACTGCCCCACGCGCTGGCGGGTGTAGCCCTCGGTGTTGACGTTGGCGATGTTCTGGCCGGTGACGTCGAGCCCGGTGCGGGCGGCGACGAGGCCGGTGTAGGCGGTGCTGAGCCCGCCGAAGGTGCTGGCCACGGTCACAGCCTCCCGTCGAAGAGGTGCCCGCCGGAGGCGGTGGTCGCGCTGGCCGGACCGCCGCGGCGACCGGGGGCGCCGGCCCCGACGGAGCCGCTCGCGTCGTAGATGCTGCCGGCGGCGGCGTCGGCCGCCGTGGCGAGGGTCTCCTGCGTGGCCCGGGCGGCGGCGCGGAGGAAGCGCTCGTTCTCGTCCCGCAGCTGCGCGATGCGCGCGGTGAGGTCGGTCATGGAGCGGAGGTGGGCCGTGAAGATCTCGCCCCAGGGGCCTGCGGGAGCCGCGGCGATGATGTCGCGCAGGGGCGCCTCCTCGTCGGTGCCCCACTCCTGGGCGACGCTCGAGACCTCGACGCTGCGGGCGAGCCCCGCCTCGCGGAGCCGGTCGAGCACCTGCTCGACCTCGCGCGTGGCGTGGTCGACCCAGCGGGTGCGGCCCGCGGTGAGCAGCAGCTGCTCCTCCTCGAGCTTGAAGGTGAGCAGCTCGAGGAGCTCGCGCTCTCGCCAGAGCAGAGCGGACAGCTCGTTCGCTCCCATGTCGGTCTCCTGTGGTCGGGTGTGGTCGAGGAGCGGTGACGTCCTCTTCAGCGGGGACTATCGGCGCACCCCGGCGGGGCGTTAGGCGCCCGGCCGGACGATGTCGTGCGGTCGGCCCTACAGGGTCGGCGGGGGTCGGCGGAAGGGGCGTTCCACCCCAGCCCGGGGGGCACCTCCGGCGAGGCCCCCCCGGAGACGTGACAGGCGCGCCCCCGCTCTGGGGACAGCGCGGCCCCCACCCGCCCCCCGCGCGTCGATAGCGTTGCTGGTGCACGGCGGGCCACATCGACACGCCGGGCCACGGACTCGATCCGGGGCCTGCAGCACCGCCCGCCCCACCTCGTACCACCACCGCCGCGCCCCTCACGGGGCCGGCAGCGTGACGGATCGAGACAGCCCTGATCAGAGGGCTGTTCGTCGCGCCCTGGAACACCTCGGACGTGCCTGCCCCCGCAGGCCCCTCTTGCTGGGAGCAAGTGAATGAACCGCACCGACCGCGCCACCCGCGACGCCCTCGTCGTCGAGAACCTGCCCCTCGTCGGCTACCTCGTCTCCGAGGTCTGCTCACGGGCCACGCACCTCTCGCGCGACGACCTCGCCAGCGTCGGCGCCGTCGCCCTGGTCCAGGCCGCCGAGGCCTTCGACCCCACGCTCGGCATCCCGTTCGGCGCCTACGCCCGCACCCGCGTCGTCGGCGCGTTCGCCGACGACATGCGCTCGGGCGACTGGGCGAGCCGGGGCACCCGCAAGCGCATCAAGGAGACCCTGGCCGTGCAGGAGGCGCTGAGCGCGTCGCTGGGGCGCGCCCCCTCGGTCGACGAGATCGCCGGTGCCCTCGGGGTCGACCGCCAGACCGCGACCGCGGCCCTCACCGACGCGGCGCGGACCGTCTCGAGCCTCGACGACACCGTCGCCGACCACCTCGCCGCCGACGTGCCCCTGCCCGGCGAGCAGCTGCTCGCCGCTGAGCGCAGCCGGTACGTGCGCGCCGCCGTCGAGGCGCTGCCCGAGCGCATGCGCCTCATCGTCGAGGGCGTCTACTTCGGCGACCGCACGGTCACCGAGATCGCCGACGAGCTCGGCATCACCCACAGCGCCGTCTCGCAGCAGCGCACCGAGGCCGTCCGCCTGCTGCGCGACGCCCTGGCGGCGCACTACGCCGACGACGAGGCGGCCGAGTTCGTGCCGGTCTCGAAGACCGCGCCGGCGCGCCGCAGCGCCTACCTGTCGCGCGTCGCCACCAACGCCGCCGTCGGCATCGCCCGCGCCATGCGCGAGCCCGCCGCGGACGGCTTCAGCGCCGCCGTCTAGGCGGGCCCCAGAAAACTTCCGGAGGTCGCTAACGACCACCGGCAGCCGGCCGACAGTAGCCGGTGTCAGCCCACGGACGGGCTGACGAACACCACCCAGTCACGGAAGAGGAAACACCATGGGCATGCAGATCAACACCAACATCGCTGCGAACAACACGTACCGCAACCTGAACGCCACGCAGAACGACCTGTCGAAGAGCCTCGAGAAGCTCTCGTCGGGCCTCCGCATCAACCGTGCCGCTGACGACGCGGCCGGCCTCGCGATCTCCGAGGGCCTGCGCTCGCAGGTCGGCGGACTGACCGTCGCCGCACGCAACGCCCAGGACGGCATCTCCGTCGTCCAGACCGCTGAGGGTGGCCTCACCGAGACCCACTCGATCCTGCAGCGCATGCGCGACCTCGCGGTGCAGGCCGGCAACGACTCGAACAACGCCGACTCGCGCACCGCGATCAGCACCGAGGTCTCGGCGCTGCAGAAGGAACTGGGCCGCATCGCGAGCTCCACGAACTTCAACGGGACCAGCCTGCTCAACGGCACCGCCGGAACCTCCAAGGACGGCAACATGACGTTCCAGGTCGGTGCCAACGGTGACAAGGACAGCCAGATCACGGTCAACCTGTCCAAGGCCAACGTCGCCTCGATCGCCGACAAGCTGACCACAGCCGACACCGGAACCACGGGCAGCAGCTTCGACATCGCCGACATCTCGAAGGTCTCCGGCGTGCAGACCTTCTCCGCCACCACCAAGGCGGGCGAGACGACGACGATCAAGACCGCTGCCCTCACGGGCCCGTACAAGAGCGTCACCGAGTTCGCGGCAGCCCTGAACGGGGACGCCGCGTTCGGCTCGAAGTTCTCGGCCACCGTCACGAAGAACGACAACGGCAACGAGACCGGGATCGTCGTCACGGCGAACAACGGCGGGGTCGTCTCCACCACCACCGACGCCAGCACCGACGTCAAGGGTGGCACCGAAGGCACCGCAGCCGTTACGGGCGGCCTGAAGTTCGGCACTGCTTCCGAGGCCCAGGCGTCGATCAAGCTGATCGACGAGCAGATCAAGACGGTCTCGACCGCTCGCTCGGAGCTCGGTGCCGTGCAGAACCGCTTCGAGCACGCCATCAACGTGACGAACGTGGCGAAGGAGAACCTGACGGCGGCCGAGTCGCGCATCCGCGACACCGACATGGCGCAGGAGATGGTCAAGTACACCCGCTCGAACATCCTGAGCCAGGCCGGCACCGCGATGCTCGCGCAGGCGAACCAGAGCACCCAGGGCGTCCTGTCGCTCCTCCGCTAGTCGGCGGGCGACACGGTCACCGACTCGTCGGCGACCGGCCCGACGCCTGATCCCAGCGGGCGCCGAGCACCACCCTGGTCGGGTGCGTGACCGGTGCGCGACGGGGGAGCAGCTGATCCTCTCCCCCCGAGCGCGCCGATCACGCACCCGACGCTCTCCACCCCGCCCCACCCGCCCGATCCCCACCGCGAGAGGCACCACCATGGCGAACCTCGGCATCGACGGCCTCGCGAGCGGCCTCGACACCACGTCGCTGATCAACTCGCTGATGTCGATCGAGGCGACGCCCCAGACGCTCCTGAAGAACAAGGTCACCGCGGCCAACTCGTTCGTCACGTCGATGCAGACGCTGAACGCCCAGGTCGCCGCCCTCGCGACCACGGCCACGACCGCCGCGAAGCCCGGCTCGATCGACCTCTTCACCGCCACGAGCAGCTCGACCGCCGTCACCGCGAAGGCCGCGGCCGGCGCCGCCTCGGGCAGCATCGAGTTCACCGTCGGCGCCACGGCGCAGGCGAAGACCGCGGTCACGGCCGCGATGACCGCCTGGCCCACGAGCCCGGCGACCCTGACCTTCACCTCGAGCGCCGGGACGCAGACCGAGGTGACCGCCGCCTCCTCGTCCCTCGACGACGTCGTGAAGGCCGTCAACGACTCCGCCGCCGGCGTCAAGGCCGTGAAGGTGCCCGTCGGCAAGGACGCGTCCGGCGCCGCCGTCTATCGGCTGCAGCTCACCTCGGCCACCTCGGGCGCGACCGGCGACTTCGCCGTGCACCGCGGCACCGCGGCCGAGACGACGGCCGGCACCGCCCCCGACCTCCTCGCCGAGCCCGGCGCCGCCGTCGTCAAGACGGCGCGCGACGCCTCGCTGACCCTCTACGCGGGCACCGCCGCCGAGCAGGTGGTGACCAGCGCCTCCAACACGTTCACGGATCTGCTGCCCGGCGTCTCCGTCGACGTGACCGCCGCCGCCGTCGGGGCCACCGCCCCGGTCACGATCATGATCGGACGCGACGCGACCGCCGCCGGCAAGGTCGCCTCGGGGCTCGTCTCGAGCCTCACGGCCGTGCTCGGCGCGATCACCGCCGGCCAGGCCACCACGTCGACGACGGGCGCGACCGGCAACACGACCGTCAAGGGCGGGGCCTACACCGGCGAGTCGTCGGTGCGGGCCGTTCAGCAGGCGCTCCAGTCGGCGGCCTCGCAGCCGATCGGCGGCAAGTCGCCCTCGACGATCGGCGTCGTGATCCAGAAGGACGGCTCGTTCTCGTACGACGCCGACAAGTTCGCCGCGGCGCTCGCCGCCGACCCCGTCGGCACCCAGTCGATGCTGAGCACCCTGGCCGACCGCATCGCGAAGGCCGCGAGCAGCGCCTCCGACAAGGCCTCGGGCACGCTCACGACCGTGATCACCGGCCAGCAGTCGGTCGTCAAGGACCTCGGCGGCCGCATCGCCGACTGGGACCTCCGGCTCGCCACCCGCCGCGCGACCCTGCAGACGGTGTACTCGAACCTCGAGGTCACGCTCAGCAACCTCAACTCGCAGTCGACCTGGCTCAGCAGCCAGGTCGCCTCCCTCACCGCCCAGACGAAGTGACCATGGACGCCTCCTCCTTCGCGGCCTTCGCCGCCGCCCCCCGGCCCACCGCCGTCGCGCAGCGCCAGCGCGCCCAGTACAACGCCGAGGCGGTGCTCTCGGCGACGCCCGTGCAGCTCGTCACGATGCTCTACGACCGCCTCATGCTCGACCTCGGCCGCGCCGAGGCGGCGCAGCTCGTCGCCGACTGGGGCACCGCCGCCGAGCAGCTGCTGCACGCGCAGGCGATCGTCGCCGAGCTGTCGTCGTCGCTCAAGGTCGACGTCTGGGACGGCGGCGAGGGGCTGCTCGCGCTCTACGGCTACACCTCGACCGCGCTCGTCAACGCGAACGTGCACCACGACGTCGAGCTGACCCGCGAGGTCGTCGGCCTGCTCGACCCGCTCCGCCAGGCCTGGCACGACGCCGCGGCGTCGCTGCAGGCCGGAGGCGCGGCGGGCGTCCCGCTGCCGGCTCCCGCCTCGCCGGGCGCCGCGGTGCCCGGGGCTGGCCTGCCGCAGCCGGCGGGGGTCGCCGCGTTCGGCAGCGCCACCTCCGGCTACGGCGCCACCATCGCCTCCTCGTCGTCGCTCGGCGGAGCGCTCGGTGTCGCCTGACGCCACCGCTCTCCCCGCTGAGGCGCCGGCGGCCGTCGCCGACACCGACGTGCTCGCGCACGCCGGGTGGGCCGCCGCCCTCGACGAGCTCGAGGCCCTCGCGCTGACCGTCGACGCGACCGGCGGGGCGGGCCTCGACGACTCGGCCCCGCGCCTCCTCTCGTGGACGCCGCCGACGGGCCTCGGGCCGCTGCCGGCGGAGCTCGCCGACCGCGCGGCCGTCGTCGCCGCGGCCCAGCGCGACGCCCTGGCCCAGGTCGACGACGCGCGCCTCGTCGTGCTGCGGCACCTCGAGGTCGTGCGCACCGTCGAGGCCTCGCACCAGCCCGAGCGCCCGGTCTACCTCGACGCGACGGGCTGACGCCTCACGATCGATCGTCTTCCATACAGCTCTATCGCCAATCTGCGATAGAGCTGTATGGTCTGCAATGTGCTTCGTGACCTCAATCCCTACAATCCTGGCTCCGGGCTGACGCCACCGGCTCTCGAGGGCCGAGGAGCCGAGATCGACGCCTTCGACTTGCTGGTCGCTAGATCGCATGCTGGCGCCCCGGGTCGAGGCATGGTCCTCCACGGACTGCGAGGTGTCGGCAAGACCGTCCTCCTCAACGCGTTCGCTCGTCACGCCGATGCCCACGGCTGGTTCATCGTGCCCGTCGAGGGTCGTGCGACCAAGGCGGGGCACCTGGCTGCCCGCCAGAAGCTCGTCCGGTCCCTGGGCATGGCGGCGAGGAGGTTCGCCGGTACGGCATCGAGGACCCAGCGGGTCGTCGACGCCCTCCGCTCTGTCACGTCCTTCTCGGTCTCCTTCGGTGGCGCGGCGCTCGAGCTGGGAGTGGAGCCCTTCAAGGGCCGCGCCGACTCGGGGAACATCGACATCGACTTCGAGGAGCTGATGGAGGACCTCGCTCCTGCTCTTCGTGAGCAAGGTGGCGTCTTCGGAGTCTTCATCGATGAGATGCAGGACCTCGACAGTGAGCTGCTGTCGGCGCTCCTCGCCGTGCAGCACAAGGCCGGGCAAGAATCGTGGCCCTTCTACGTCGTGGGGGCCGGCCTGCCCTCGCTGCCCTCGAGCCTGAGTGAGGCCCGTTCGTACGCGGAACGCCTCTTCGATTATCGCCACATCGGTGCACTCGACGTCGTCGCGGCCCGCGCAGCTCTCGAGGTCCCCGCTACTCGCTTGGGAGCCAGCTACTCCGAGGGCGCCGTGCAGGTGCTCCTGTCGGCGTCAGGGGGTTACCCGTACTTCATCCAGACCTTCGGCAAGGCAGCGTGGGAGGCGGGCGAGGGGCGCGTCATCTCCGTCGAGGCCGCTGAGAACGCCGTGACCGAGGGCACCTACTCCCTCGACGTGGGATTCTTCCCTGCCCGATGGGACCGTGCGACGCCAGCGGAGAGGAACTATCTCCGGGGGATGGCCCTCGACGGAGAGTCCGGATCAGCCACGTCAGAGATCGCGGGCAGGTTGGGCAGCCGCCCGTCGTCGCTCACACCGGCTCGTGCCAAATTGATCGAGAAGGGCATCATCTACGCGCCCGAGCGAGGGCGCGTCGCCTTCACTGTCCCAGGCATGGCAGGTTTCATCCACCGCCAGCACGACATCTGGGCGGAGGAATGATGCTCCTCGACACGGCCGAATGGTCACGAACTGCCCCTCTCGTCGCGGGGAGCAGCAGTCCGTGACCACTCGTGTCGGGTGCCGGCGCGTCAGCCCCAGGGGATGACGCCGACGACGACCGCGACGACGAGCATCACGACCGACACCACGGCCGCCCGCCAGAGCACCTTCTTGTGGTGGTCTCCGAGGTTGACGTTCGCGAGGCTGACGAGCAGCAGGATGGCCGGCACGAGCGGGCTCTGCAGGTGCACCGGCTGGCCGATCACCGACGCGCGGGCCATCTCGACGGGCTCGATGCCGAACGCGGAGGCGCTCTCGGCGAGCACGGGGAGGATGCCGAAGTAGAAGGCGTCGTTGCTCATGAAGAAGGTGAGCGGCAGGCTCAGCAGTCCCGTGATGACGGCGAGGTACGGCCCCATCGCGTCGGGGATGACGTCGACGAGCCAGTCGGCCATGGCGCTGACCATGCCGGTGCCGTTCAGCACGCCGATCAGCACGGCCGCGGCGAAGACCATCGAGACGACTCCGACGATGCTCGGCGCGTGGGCGACGATCTCGGCCGTCTGCTGCTTCACCTTCGGGAAGTTGACGAGCAGCGCGATCGCGGAGCCGACCATGAAGACGTAGGCGAGCGGGAAGAGGTCGAGCACGAGCAGCACCATCACGGCGACCGTCAGCACGAGGTTGAACCAGATCAGCCCCGGGCGCAGCGTGTCGCGGGTCGGGTCGAGCATGGTGTCGGCCATCGTGCCGACGCCGGGGGTGCCGTTCTCCGACAGACCCGTGCCGGGGTTGTCGACGGCGCGCTCGCCGGGGGCGTCGGCCCGTGACCCGTCGGCGCGGCCGCCGCGCAGCCCGAGGGCCACGGTCGGGCTGGTGAACATCGACACGCCGCGGCCCTCGGCGACGCCGGCCCCGGCGTTCGCCATCGCCTTCGAGAGGGGCACGGCGACGGCCGCGGTGTCGAGCGAGACGCTTCCGCCGAGGCGCTTCCGCTCACGCAGCCCGAGCAGCCAGGCGAAGGCGAACGCGATGACGAGGCCGGCGACGAGCGACGGCACCAGGGGCACGAAGATCTCCGACGGCGAGACGTTGAGCGCCGCCGCGGCGCGGACGGTCGGCCCGCCCCAGGGCACGATGTTCAGCGTGCCGTTGATCAGGCCGGCGACGCAGGTCAGCACCACCGGGCTCATCCCGAGCCGCAGGTAGATCGGCAGCATGGCCGCCGTCGTCACGATGAAGGTGGTCGAGCCGTCGCCGTCGAGCGAGACGGCGCCGGCCAGCAGGGCGGTGCCGAGCACGACCTTCGCGGGGTCGTTGCCGGTCGCGCGGAGGATGAGCCGCACCAGCGGGTCGAACAGGCCGACGTCGATCATCAGCCCGAAGTACATGATCGCGAACATCAGCAGGGCCGCGGTCGGGGCGAGGTCGCCGACCGCCTCGATCACCATGTCGCCGATGCCGAGCCCCGCGCCGGCGAAGAGGCCGAAGATCGTCGGGACCATGATCAGCGCGAGCATCGGCGAGAGCCGCTTCGTCATGATCAGCACCATGAAGGTGAGGATCATCAGATAGCCGAGCAGTACGAGCATCGGGACTCCTTCGTCCGTGAGCGTGTCGGTGGGCCGGCCCCTCGTCACCGCCCCCGAGGGGGCAGGCCGGTCGGGTGCGCGGCGCGTCCGGGCACGCTAGCGGCCAGGTCGGAGGCGCGTCGCGCTTCTGCGCGTTGGAGCCGTTCCGCACGTTGTCGGCGTTCTGCTCGTTCTGCTCACGCGCCTCCCCGGCCCCGGTTACGCTGACGCTCGTGACCGACGACAGCTCACCCCGGAGCGCCCGCGCCCGACCGCCGCGGCCGCGGCGCCGGTTCGCGACCGAGGTGCTGCTGCTGCAGCTGGCCGTCGTCACCGCCGTCGTGCTGCTCACCACCGCCGTGTTCGTCGGCGTCGCCGTGCAGCGCCTGGCCCACGAGGCCGAGTCGACCGCCCTCGCCGTCGCGCAGAGTGTCGCGGCCGACGGCGACGTGCGCCGCGAGGTCGCCGCCCTCAGCGTCGACGGCACCGCCCTGGACGAGGAGGCGCTCGCCGAGGGCCCGCTGCAGCTCACGGCCTCGTCGGTGCAGCAGCGCACCGGCGCCCTCTTCGTCGTCGTCACCGACGACCGCGGCGTCCGCCTCGCCCACCCCGAGCCCGACCGCATCGGCGAGCGCGTCAGCACGAGCCCCGACGCGGCGCTCCGCGGCGAGGAGACGGTGTCGTGGGAGCGCGGCACGCTCGGCGACTCCGCCCGCGCGAAGGTGCCGGTCTTCGCCCCCGACGCGGCCTCCGGTGAGCGCCCGGTCGTCGTCGGCGAGGTCAGCGTCGGCTACGCCCCCGCCCGCGTGTACGACACCGTCGCGCGCGACTCCCTGCCGGTGGTCGGCGTCGCGGCCCTCGCGCTCCTGCTCGGCGTGGTCGCGTCGGTGCTCATCCGCCGCCGCCTCGACCGCCTGACGCTGGGCCTCCAGCCCGACGACCTCGCGACCCTGGTGCAGAACCAGCAGGCCGTGCTCGGCGGCGTGGGGGAGGGGGTGCTCGCGGTCGACCGGGAGGGCCGCGTCAGCGTCTGCAACGAGCAGGCGGCGCAGCTGCTGGCGCTCGGCTCGGCGGGCGACGACGTCGTGGGGCGCGCGCTCGCGGAGCTGGAGCTGCCGGGGGAGCTGGCCGACCTGCTCGACCCGGCCCGCGCCTCCTCGGGGTCGCCGTCGGCGGGGCCGGCCGGGCCCGCGGGCACGACGCTGGTCGTCGGCCCCCGGGTGCTCATCGTCGACGTGCGTCCGGTGGCCCGCGAGGGCGTCGACCTGGGCCGCGTCGCCGTGCTGCGCGACCGCACGGCCGTCGAGGCGCTGACCCGGCGGCTCGACGCGGTGGGCGCGATGACGACGGCGCTGCGCGCGCAGCGCCACGAGTTCGCGAACCGGCTGCACGCCGTCGCCGGCCTGCTCGAGATCGGGCGGGTGGAGCAGGCGAAGGGCTACCTCGCCGACGTGCTCGAGCACGGGCCGCTGCGCTACCCGGTGAAGCACGCCGACCGGCTCGCCGAGCCGTACCTCCAGGCCTTCGTCGGCGCCAAGGGCGTCGAGGCGGCGGAGCGCGGCGTGCTGCTGCAGCTCGGCCCCGAGACGCTCGTCGCGGGGCAGGTGGTCGAGGCGGGAGACGTGACGACGGTGCTCGGCAACCTGATCGACAACGCGGTGCGCGCCGCCGTCGCGGGCCGCACGACGCCGGCCTGGGTGGAGGTCGAGCTGCTCGACGACGGCCCCGACCTTCACCTCTCGGTGATGGACTCGGGCGACGGGGTCGCTCGGCCCGAGCGGCTCTTCGAGCGCCGCCGCGAGGTGCCCGGCCGCTCTGAGGCCGACGACGGTGGACCCGAGGGAGGCGCGGGGCACGACCCCGTGCACGGCCTCGGCTTCGGGCTGCCCCTGTCGCGCGACACCGCCCGTCGCCGCGGCGGCGACGTCTGGCTCGGCTCGCCCGGCGGCGACGGCCACGGCGCCGTGTTCTGCGCCCGGCTCGTCGGGGCGGTGCAGCCCGCCGGCGCGGTGCCGCCCGCCCCCGCCTCCGCCCCCGGCCGCCCCGACCCCTCCAGGAGCACCTCGTGACCGCCACGCCCGCCTCCCCGCTGACCGTGCTCGTCGTCGACGACGACTTCTGGGTCGCCGACGTGCACCGCGCGAGGGTCGACGCGCAGGACGGCTTCCGGGCCCTGCCCCCGGTCGGCACGGTCGCGGCCGCCCGCCGGGCGCTGGCCGAGCAGCCGGTCGACCTCGTGCTGCTCGACCTCTACCTGCCCGACGGCAGCGGCCTCGACCTGCTGCGCGAGCTCGACGTCGACGCCTTCGTGCTCAGCGCCGCCTCCGACCCGACGACGGTGCGCACCGCCCTCCGCCGCGGGGCGCTCGCCTACCTGATCAAGCCCTTCGCGGCCGAGCTGCTCGACGAGCGGCTGCGGGCCTACCGGCGCTTCGAGCACGTGCTCGACGACCACGGGCCCGAGCAGGGCGGCGGCGCGGCTGGCCGGGGCGCCGGCGAGCGCGGCGGCGTCGACCAGGAGGCGGTCGAGCGCGCGCAGCGCATCCTGCACTCCGGCGACGCGCGGGCGTCGTCGCGGTCGCGCTCGGCGACGGAGCAGGCCGTGCTGGAGGCGGTGGTCGCGTCCGCCGCCGAGCTCAGCGCCGCCGAGGTCGCCGACCAGGTCGGGGTCAGCCGGGCGACCGCCCAGCGGTACCTGGCCTCGCTCGCCGCCGACGGCCACCTCGCCATGCAGCTCCGCTACGGGTCGGCCGGCCGGCCCGAGCACCGCTACCTCCGCGCCTGACCCGACCCGCGCCTCCCGCGCTGCTCGCCTCCCGACCGTCGAGGAGAACCACGTCCTCGCAGACGAACCACGCCGCGGCGTGGTTCGCGTGCGAGGACGTGGTGCGTCGACGCGGAGCCCCCACTCCGGGGGCGTGAGCTTACGCACCCCCGTGCACCGCCGATAGAGCGCCCTGAGCACGGATCGCTCGACACCCCGGCCACGGATCGGCCCCTCGTCTCCCTGACACGGAGACACGAGACCCCTGGAACGTGCATGCCCCTCGAATCCGTGACCCAGGCCGCCCTGCAGAGCGCCCTCGACGGCCTCTCGCTGCGCCAGAAGACCATCGCCGCCAACATCGCGAACGTGAACACCCCCGGCTACCAGGCCAAGCGGGTGGCGTTCGAGGAGGCCCTCGGCCGTTCCGTCTCGCAGGGCAGCGGGGCCGTCGGCGCGACCACGAGCCGGTCGCTCGAGCCGACGCGGCTCGACGGCAACAACGTCAACCTCGACACCGAGACGCTCTCGAACGTCGACACGGTGCTCCGGTACCAGTTCGCCACGCAGGCGATGAACTCCGAGCTGACGGCCGTCCGCGCCGCGTTCCGGACCAACTGATGCCCGCCTTCGACGCGATCGGCATCGCGAGCACCGGCCTCACCGTCCACCGCAAGTGGCTCGACGCCGTCTCCGACAACATCGCCAACGTCAACACCGTCAAGTCGATGGACGACACCGCCTTCCAGGCCCGCTACGTCGAGGTGCAGGAGGGCGCCGGCACCTCCGGCGTCTTCGTCCGTGCCGACCGCTACGGCAGCGAGGCCGGCCGCGTCACGTACCTCCCCGACCACCCCCTGGCCGACGCCGAGGGCTACGTCCGGATGCCCGACATCGACCTCGGCGCCCAGATGGGCGACCTGATCATGGCGCAGCGCGGCTACCAGGCCAACGCCGCTGTCGTCGACCGTGCCAAGACGGCCTACGAGGCCGCACTACAGATCGGACGTGGCTGATGCCTGTCGCAGGGATCCCGGCTCTCGGAGCCGTTCAGCCGACCGGCTACGCCGACGTGTCGTCGCTGATGCAGGCGGGAGGCGCGGGCGGGGCCGGCGGCGTCGCCGACGTGACCGGCGTGGCCGGGGCGCCCACCGCCTCCGGCGCGACCTTCGGCGCGAGCATGGTCGGCGCCGTCGAGGGCCTCCAGCAGCTGCAGGGCGAGGCCAAGACCCTCGCCGTGAAGGCCGTCACGGGCGACCTCACCGACATCCACGACGCCACCATCGCCGCCACGCGCGCCCAGGTCACCCTCGAGCTGGTCAGCGCCGTCCGCAACAAGGCCGTCGACGCCTTCACCGAGATCATGAGGATGCAGGCCTGATGCCCACCGCACTGAAGGGCACGCTCGACAAGCTGCGCGCCACCCTGGCCGGCTTCTCGGTCGCCCAGAAGACCATCGTCGTCATCCTCGTCGCGGCCCTCGCGCTCGGCGCGTTCGCGCTGACGAGCTGGCTGACGAAGCCGACCTACACCCCGCTGTTCAGCGGCATCGACCCCGTCGACGCGAGCGCCATCGTCGAGCAGCTCAAGGCCGACGGCGTGCCGTACCAGCTGACGGCCGGCGGCCAGACGATCCTCGTGCCCGAGGAGAGCGTCTACCAGGAGCGCCTCACCGCGGCAGCGGCGGGCCTGCCGTCGACGAACGGCGAGGGCGGCTACTCGCTGCTCGACACCATGGGCGTCACCTCGTCGGAGTTCCAGCAGGACGTCACCTACAAGCGCGCCATCGAGGGCGAGCTCGCCAAGACGATCATGGCGATGAAGGGCGTGAAGACCGCCAGCGTGCAGCTCGCCGTGCCGGAGGAGAGCGTCTTCGTCTCCGAGCAGAAGGACCCGACGGCCTCCGTCTTCGTCGAGACGCAGGGCGGAGCGACCCTCACCGACCAGCAGGTGCAGGCGATCGTGAACCTGACCAGCGCCTCCGTCGAGGGCATGAAGACCACCGACGTCGCCGTCACCGACGCCTCGGGGGCCGTGCTGTCGCAGATCGGCACCGGGGCCGTGGGAGGCGCGGGCGACCAGGCGGGCGACTACGAGACCAAGGTCCAGTCGTCGGTGCAGGCGATGCTCGACAAGGTGGTGGGCGTCGGCAACTCGTCGGTCGTGGTCGCCGCCGACCTCGACCAGGACGCCGGCACGCGCGTCACCGAGTCGTTCTCGCAGCCCACCACGGGCCCGATCGCGCTCAGCGAGTCGAGCACCACGGAGCAGTACGGAGCGGGAGCCGCCGGGGCCGGCGGCACCGGCGCGACGGGCGTGCTCGGCCCCGACAACATCGCCGTGCCGAACAACACCGCGACCGCGGGCGGCACGGCCGCCGGCGGCGCCGCCGGCGACGACGGCTACGTCAACGAGTCGGCCACGAAGAACAACGCGGTCGACAAGACCACCGAGACGATGAGCGTGCCCTCGGGAGGCGTCAGCCGACAGACCGTCTCGGTCGCCCTCGACGCGAACGCGGCGAAGAACGTCAACCTGCAGAGCATCAACGACCTCGTCACGGCCGCGGCCGGCATCGACGCGGCCCGCGGCGACGACGTGAAGGTCGCCCTGGTCGACTTCGACACCTCGGGTGCCGACGCCGCGAAGGAGGCGCTCGCCGCCGCCGACGCCGCCGCCGCGGACGCCGCCATGTGGAGCACCGTCCGCACGGTCGGCATCGTCAGCGCGATCGCCTTGGCGATCATCGTCGCGATGATCGTCTTCGCGAAGCGCAGCCGCCGCCAGGCCCGGGAGGAGATCGACCTCGGCGAGCTGAGCGCCGGCGCCCCGGCCCAGACCTGGGACGCCACGGTGCCGCTCGACCTCGGCGACGCCGGCGCCTCCGGCCGCCGCATGCTCGGCGACGACGCGCCCACCCAGCTGCTCAGCGTCGACGCCCCCGAGCCCTCGCCCGAGCACGTGTCGGCCGAGCGCAAGCGCGCCGAGATCGACGCCCTCGCCGAGCGCGACCCGGAGAAGACCGCCGAGCTGCTGCGCGGCCTGATGGACCAGCGGGTCGGCTCGTGAGCCTGGTGCCCCTGGCCGGGCTCGGCACCGCCGCACCCGGTGCGGGCGGCGCCCCCCTGACCGGTGCGCAGAAGGTCGCCGTCATCCTCATGCAGATGGAGCAGACGCGCGCCGCCACCGTGATGAAGCAGTTCAGCGAGGAGGAGGCGGAGGAGATCACCGCCGAGATCGTCCGGCTGCGCCGCGTCGACCCCGCGGTGGCCGAGTCGGCCGTCGCGGAGTTCCACGACCTCAGCGTCAGCGGCCGCTACCAGCGCCGCGGCGGCCACGACGTCGCCGTCGGCCTGCTCGAGGCCTCGTTCGGCTCCGAGCGCGCCGCCGGCGTGATGGAGCGCCTGGCCTCGAACGCGATGGGCAAGAGCTTCGAGTTCCTCGACGAGGCCGACCCGGGCCAGGTCATCACCCTGCTCGACGGCGAGCTGCCGCAGACCATCGCCCTCGTGCTCGCGCACCTCCGGCCGCAGCAGGCCTCCGCCGTGCTGGCCGGTCTCGACGTCGAGGTGCGCGCCGACGTCGCCCAGGCCATCGCCACGATGGGCACCGCGACCCCGGAGGCCGTCGGCATCGTCGCGACCACCCTCAAGGTGCGGGCCGGCGCCGTCGTCGCGCCGCGCGAGCAGGTCGAGGTCGTCGGCGGCATCCAGCCCCTGGTCGAGATCATCAACCGCAGCGACAGCGCCACCGAGCGCGCCCTGCTCGACGGCCTCGACGAGCGCGACCCGGCGCTCGCCGAGGAGGTCCGCTCGCGCATGCTCACGTTCGAGGACATCGTCAAGCTCGAGTCGCGCGACATCCAGCAGGTGCTCCGCGGCATCGACGCCGCCGTGCTGGCGACCGCCATGAAGGGCGCGCTCGCCGCCGTCACCGAGGTCATCCGGGGCAACGTCTCCGAGCGCAACCGCGAGCTGCTCGACGACGAGCTGCAGTCGATGGGCCCGGTGCGCAAGTCGCAGGTCGAGGAGGCGCGGGCCGAGGTCGTGCGCGCCATCCGCGAGCTCGAGGCCCAGGGCGCCATCACGGTGCACCGCGCCGACGAGGACGCCCTCGTCGACTANGGGGGCGGGCCCCTCGGGGGCCCGCCCCGGCGCGTAGCCCGGCCGCCCCCCGCGGCGCCCGCCCGCCCTCGGCAGCCCTCTCTCTCAAATTTGAGAGTGATCGGCCGGCGGCGGCCCCGGGATCGCGGCGTCCCCGGTGCTCCGCGCCGGATCCCTCTCGTTCTCCGCCGCCGGCCGGCGGCCCGGCCCCCCTTCGGGGCGAGCGCTAACGCCCCCCGCGCGACCGCCGAGAGTCGCAGCTGAGCACGGATCGCTCACCTCCCTGGCCACGGATCGGCCGCACTCCCCACCGTCGAACGGCTGCTCTGTGCTCGATCCCGTGATGTCCCGACCGGACGCCCCGTCAGCCCAGGACGCCTTCTCGCGCCTCGTGTACCCGTCGCTCACCGGTGCCCGTGCGACCGACCAGGCCGACCCCGACGTCGAGCGCCGCACGCGCGCCGAGGCCTCGGGCCACGCCGCGGGCTACGCCGCCGGGCTCCGGGCCGCCGACCGTGAGCTGACGGCCCGTCGAGCCGTGCTCGAGGCCGAGCACGCGGACGCGCTGGCGCGCCTGCAGGAGGCGACCGCCGCCTCCCTCACTGCCCTGGCGGCCGCCGGCCGCGCCCTCGAGGAGCGCGTCGTGCCCGTGCTGCACGAGGCCGAGGAGGCGCTGGTCGCGACCGCGCTGGACCTCGCCTCCGCGGTGGTCGGCTACGAGGTCGCCGCCTCCGAGCGCTCGCGCGACGGCGACCCGCGCGGGGGCCGCACGGCCCGCGCCGCCCTCGCCCGGGCCCTCGACGGCCTCGACCCCTCCGTCGTCGTGCGGGTGCGCCTGCACCCGGCCGACGCCTCCCTCGTCGCCGACGCCGCCCGCTCGGCCGGCGTCGAGGTCGTCGCCGACCCGTCGCTCCGCCCCGGCGACGCCGAGGCCGACCTGCCCACCGGCCTGGTCGACGCCCGGCTGTCGACGGCGCTCGGCCGGGCACGCACGGCCCTGCTCGGCGACGGCGACGAGGTGGCCTCGTGACGCTCACCGCGACTCCCCTCGACCTCTCCGCCGAGCGCACCGGCGACCCGTTCGCCGCCCACCTCGGCGCGATCGTCGCGGCCGCCCGCGTCGCCGCCCTCCCGCAGCGCGTGGGGCGCGTCGTCAGCGCCGTGGGCCTAGGCATCACCGTCCAGGGGCTCGACGCCGCCGTGGGCGACGTCGTCACCGTCGGCGACTCCGCCGGCCCCGGCGCTCCCGGCGCCACCCTCGCGGAGGTCGTCGCGACCACCCCCGAGGGCCTCCGCTGCATGCCGCTCGGTCGACTGACCGGCGTCACCGCGGGCACGCCCGCCCGCTCCACGGGCCGCCCGCTGCTCGTGCCGACCGGCGCCGGCCTCTTCGGCCGCGTGCTCGACGGCCTCGGCCGCCCGATCGACGGCAAGGGCCCGCTGCGCCGCCCCGACGGCCGTCCGGTCGACCTCGTCGGCCTGCACCACGAGACCCCCTCCGCCATGCACCGGGCCCGCATCGACACGCCCCTGCAGCTCGGCGTGCGCGTGCTCGACACCCTCACCACCGTCGGCCGCGGCCAGCGCGTCGGGCTCTTCGCGGGCTCGGGCGTCGGCAAGTCGTCGCTGCTCTCGATGATCGCCCGCGGCACGGACGCCCAGGTCAGCGTCGTCGCCCTCGTCGGCGAGCGCGGCAGGGAGGTGCGGGAGTTCCTCGAGGACGACCTCGGGCCCGAGGGCCTCGCGCGCTCCATCGTCGTCGTCTCGACCAGCGACGAGCCGGCCCTGATGCGCCTGCGCGCCGCGTTCGTCGCGACCCGCATCGCGGAGTCGTTCCGCGACGAGGGCGCCGACGTCGTGCTGATGATGGACTCGCTGACCCGCGTGGCCATGGCGCAGCGCGAGATCGGCCTCTCGGTGGGCGAGCCCCCGGCCACCCGCGGCTACCCGCCGTCGACCTTCTCGGTGCTCGCCGAGCTGCTCGAGCGCGCCGGCACCGACCGCGTCGGCTCCGTGACGGGCCTCTACACGGTGCTCGTCGACGGCGACGACCACAACGAGCCGATCGCCGACGCCGCGCGGAGCATCCTCGACGGGCACGTCGTGCTCGACCGGAAGCTCGCGGTGACCGGCCACTTCCCGTCCGTCGACGCCCTCGGCTCGGTCTCGCGCGTCGCCTCGAAGGTCACCACTCCGGCCCAGCGCGCCGCGGCGACGAGCCTCCGCAAGGTCATGGCCGCCCGCCGTGCCGCGCAGGACCTGCTCGACGTGGGCGCGTACCAGCGCGGCACGAACCCGCTCGTCGACGCGGCCGTCGACCACCAGGGCTCCATCGACGCCTTCCTCCAGCAGGCCATGGACGACCAGGCCCCCTCGGCCGAGTCGTGGGGACGCCTGGCCCAGCTCACCGCTCGACTCGGAGGTGCCTGATGGCCCGCTCCTTCTCCCTCGCGGGCCTGCTCCGGCTCCGCCACGCGCAGCAGGACATCGCGGCCGGCCGCCTCGCCGACGCGAACGGCCGCCTGCGGACGGCCGCCGACGCGCGGCTCGCGGCGCGGCGCACGCTCGACGACGGCCCCGTGGCCATCACCGACGCGGCCATGCTCAGCGCGGTCGCCGCGTCGCGCGCCTCGACCCGGGGCATGCTCGCCGAGCTCGACGCCGTCACGCAGCGCCGCCAGGCCGAGGCCGCCGAGGCCCAGGCCGCGTTCGGCGAGGCCCGCCGCGCCGCCATCGGGCTCGAGAAGCTGGAGGAGAAGCACGCGGTGCTCTCCGCCGCCGAGGACCTGCACGACGAGCAGGTCGCCCTCGACGAGATCGCGACGCAGTCGTGGGCCCCGCCCGCCCCGACCGCGGCGCCGGCACCGGGCGCCGGCACCGCGACTCCCTCGCCCTTCCCGCCTTCCCCCTCGACCCCTCCCGGAGGACGCTCGTGAGCCCCGTGACCGAGGTCCTGTCACGCATCCAGGACATCCAGAGCCAGATCGCCCAGCTCCGCACCGGCGGGGCGGCCGCGCTGCTCGGCGGCGCCGCCGCCGCCAGCACCGGCACCGGCACGTCCGCCGCGTCCGCCGGCGCCTTCGCCGACGCGCTCGCCGGCACCGGGGCGACACCGGCCGCCTCCTCGGCCGCCGGTGCGGGCTCGCTCTCGACCACCGCCTCCGTCGACGCCGTGAAGGGCGCCGTGGCCTCGGGCAGCGGGGCGACCGGCCCCGACGTCGTCGAGACCGCGAAGAAGTACCTGGGCGTGCCCTACGTGTTCGGCGGCGAGGACGCGAGCGGCATGGACTGCTCCGGGCTCGTGCAGCGCGTGTTCGCCGACCTCGGGGTCGCCATGCCCCGCGTCGTGCCCGATCAGGCCGACATGGGCGCCGAGGTGCCGTCGCTCGCCGAGGCGAAGCCGGGCGACCTGCTCGTGCCGAAGGGCGAGGGGCACATCGTGATCTACCTCGGCGACGGCAAGGTGCTGCACGCCCCGCGCCCCGGCAAGGACGTGCAGATCGTGAACAACTGGTACAAGGACTCGGACCTCGCGACCATCCGCCGCGTCGTGCCCGCGACGGCGGGCACCGCGCCGGTGTCGTCGGTCGGCGCCGCGGCGGCCGCCGCCGGCTCCGTGCAGAACGTCGACCTGATGACCGCGCAGCTGCAGCAGCTGATGCGGTCGGGAGCGACCTCGTGAGCGGGCTGCGCACGCTGCCGTCCGCGCCGCCGGCGCCGTCGGCGCTGCCCGCGTCGGGTCGCGCCGCCGGGCTCGGCTCGGGCGCCGTCCCCTCCTCGGGCGCGGCTGCGCTCGGGGCCTTCGGCGCGGCGATGAGCTCGGCGCGCGACGCCGGCTCGTCGCGCGACGCTGGCTCGGCGCGCGACGCCGGCTCGGCGCGCGACGCCGGGTCGTCGCGTGACGCCGGCGCCGCCCGTGACGTCGTCGCCACCCGGGCGGCCGCCGCCCGGCTGACCCGCGAGGCCGTGGGGGAGTCGCGGGTCCAGCCGCACCCCGCTCGCCCCGTCGGCGCGGACGACCGTGCCTCTGCCCCGACGCGCGTCGGCGACGCCCCCGGCACGGGCGCGACGCCCGCCGGGGTCGCTGATCCACTCCGGAGTGGAGCAGCGCGGAGCGAGACCGCTCCCGCGGCGGACGACGCGGCCGCGGCCGTCGTCGATCCCGCGTCCGGCACCGCCGTCTCCGCCACGTCAGATGCGACGTCCGCCGCCGTCGTCCCGGCTGCGTCGGGTCCGCTCCCGACGGCCGTCCTCGCCGCGACCGCGCCGTGGCTCGGCACCGCTCCGACGATGGTCGAGACGCCGACGACCGAGGCCCTTCCGACCACGACCACGACCACGGATCGCGTGACCGCCGCCGTCGACCCCGCCGCAGTCGTCGGTTCGCCGGTGGCCGGGGTGCTGCCCGGCACGTCGTCCGGCGCCGCGGCGGTCCTCGCCTCGGCGACGGCGAGCCTGCCCCCGACGTCGACGGGCACCGGCCCAGTCGTCCCCGGCACCTCCCGTGCGCACGGTAGCGCCGCGGGTGCCCTCGGCGACGTGAGCGGCGTCGCCTCCCCGGCCGCCGCCTCCGTCGCCTCTCCCGCCACCTCCGCACCGACCACGTCGACCCCGGCCCTGCCGGGTCCCGTCGCGCCGTCGCCCGCCGCCCCGTCCACGGGCAGTGCCGCCTCGCCCGTGGCCCCGGCGCCGGCCCCCGCCGTGCCCGCCGGCGACCCCACGGCCGCGGGCGGTCCCGTCGGAGCGACGACCGCCTCCGCGCCCGTCGTCGTGACGTCGACGACGCCCGACCTCGGGACCCTCGTGGCGGCCCCGGCCGGCCCTGCCGCGTCGAGCTCCGCCACGGGCAGCACGGCCGCCACGGGCTCCGCGCCCGGCGCGGCGGCGGCCGCCCCGACCCCCGCCGACCCCGGCCCCGCCGCCCTCCTCGCCGTGCCGGTCGTGGCCCCCGCCTCCGGCCCGAGCGCGACCGCGGCGGCCACGCCCGCCCCGGCCGCGGCCCCGTCGGCCCCGGCGCCCTCCCTCACCCCGCAGCTGCACCGGCCGCTCTTCTCGCTGGCCGCCGCCGGCCCCGGCACCCACGTCGTGACCGTCAGCGTCAGCCCGGAGGCCCTCGGGCCCGTGACCGTCCGTGCCCACGTGGGCGCGCACGGCATGCACGTCGAGATGTTCGCGGCGTCCGACGCCGGGCGCGAGGCGGTCCGGGCGATCCTGCCCGACCTGCGCCGTGACCTCGGCGGGTCGGGGGTGCAGGCGAGCATCGACCTCTCCGGCCAGAACGCCCCCTCCGACGACCGGGGCGCGGCCGCGGGCACCGGCGATCGCGACGGCCGGGGCGACGGCGCCGCCGGGCGGGCGCCCGACGACGAGCGGCTGCGGCGCTCCGGCACCGGCCTCGGGGCCGCCGCCCGCGCGGACGGCGTGCACCGCGCCTCCTCGGGGCCCGTCACCTCGCTCGACGTGCTCGCCTGACCGATCGCGCCCGCCGCCTCCCCTCGACCTCACGACCCCGACCAGGAAGTCCCGTCACATGCCCTCGATCGACCAGATCTCCGGAACCGTCGACCCGGCCACGCAGGCCGCCGCGATGGCCGCCGCCAGCGCCGGCCGCGCCCCGAAGCAGACCATGGACAGCGAGATCTTCATGAAGCTGCTCGTCACGCAGCTGAAGAACCAGGACCCGTCGTCGCCGATGGACACGAACGCGATGATCTCGCAGACCACCCAGCTCGCGATGATGGAGCAGGTCACGAACCAGACCACCACCGCGAACGAGGGCTTCTCGCTGCAGATGCGCATCGCGGCCTCGAACCTCGTCGGCCAGCAGGTCAGCTACACCGGAGCCGACGGCAAGAGCATCACCGGCACCGCGACCAGCGTCTCCTTCGCCGACTCGGTGCCCAAGGTCACCGTCGCCGGCAAGGAGGTCGCCCTCGACCTCATCTCGGGCATCACCGCGCCGACCTCCCCGACCGCTCCCACCGCCCCGTAGCTCCCCGCACCACACCGGCTGCAGGACGCGACCGGTCTCCCCGCGCAGGACGCGCCTCCCTCATGCTCCCTGAAAGGCAGCTGCCATGCTCCGCTCCCTCTACTCCGGCATCTCGGGCCTCCGTTCGCACCAGACGATGCTCGACGTGACCGGCAACAACATCGCCAACGTCAACACCGCGGGCTTCAAGGCCTCGACCACGCAGTTCCAGGACACCCTGTCGCAGATGACCCAGGGCGCCGGCGGGCCGCAGACCGGCATCGGCGGCACCAACCCCGCCCAGGTCGGCCTCGGCGTGCAGGTCGCGGGCATCTCGACCAACTTCGCGCAGGGCTCGGCCCAGGCCACCGGCAAGGCGACCGACCTGATGATCTCGGGCGACGGCTTCTTCGTCACCCGCCTCGGCAACGACACCCTCTACACGCGCGCCGGCGCCTTCGACTTCGACGCCGACGGCCGCCTCGTGTCGGCCGACGGCAAGATCGTGCAGGGCTACTCGGCCGCGGACGGCGTCGTCAACGACGGCGGCGCCATCGGCGACATCACGCTGCCCCTCAACGGCGCGGCCCCCGCCACGGCGACCACCGCCGCGAACGTGGCCGGCAACCTCCCCTCCGAGACCGCCGTCGGCTCGACGCTCACGCGCGACACGAAGGTGTACGACGCCTTCGGCACGGAGAAGACCCTGACGCTGTCGTTCACGCGCACGGCGGGCGGCTGGAACGTCGTCGGCACCGACGGCTCGGGCGCGGGCGGCAACACGACCCTCGCCTTCCAGGACGGCGCGCAGGTCGGCGCCGGCTCGATGGTCGTCGACGGCATCACCGTCGACCTGTCGAAGATCACCGGCTTCGCGCAGCTCAACACCGTCGCGGTCACCGACCAGAACGGCCGCGAGGCGGGCACGCTGCAGGGCTTCACCCTCTCGAAGGACGGCACGCTGGTCGGCCAGTTCAGCAACGGCGAGTCGCTCGCCCTCGGCCGCATCGCGCTCGCCACCTTCACCAACCCCGGCGGCCTCGAGAAGGCGGGGGCGTCGGGCTACCGCGCCACGGCCAACTCGGGCGGCGCCGCGCTCGGCATCCCCGGCTCGCCCGGTGTCGGCTCGCTCTCGAGCGGCACGCTCGAGATGAGCAACGTCGACCTCTCGCAGGAGTTCACCAACCTGATCGTCGCGCAGCGCGGCTTCCAGGCGAACGCCCGCATCATCACCACCTCCGACGAGGTGCTGCAGGAGCTCACGAACCTCAAGCGCTAGCTCGACGCGCGCCGCGCCGCGCCTGCTCGGCCCGGACGAACCCCGTTCCGTTCACTGCACCCCGTTCTCCCGGGGTTCGGTGAACGGAACGGGGTTCTTCGCCGCACGGCGGCGGGCACGCGCCGAGTGGTCACGATCTGCGGTCCGAGAGGCCGGCGAGCAGCAGATCGCGACCACTCGACGCCCCGACGAGCGGGGTACGCGGGAGCGGGCCTCCCAGGGCCCGGTGCGTAGACAAGGGAGATGAGCACCGGGACGGAGGCGCACCGCACGCCGCCCGCCCCCCGTCCCGGCCCAGGCCCAGGCCTCAGCCTCGACGCCGCTCCGGAGGCCCCGCCCGCGCCAGCTGCCAGCGCCCTCGCGACGGCCCTCCGCCTCCTCGCCGTCTACGCCCTCGCGCGCCTGCTCAGCACCGTGCTGCTCGGGGCGACCTACGCCCTGACCGCGACCTCGAACTGGGCGCAGCACGACGGTGGCCCCGGCTTCGCCGGCTACCTCTCGTCGTGGGATGCCCGGTTCTACGCCGAGATCTCCGAGCGCGGCTACCCGTCCGAGCTCCCGCGGAACGACGACGGCCAGGTCGTCAAGAACGCCTGGGCGTTCATGCCGCTGTTCCCCGCGGTCGTGAAGCTCGTGGCGCCGGTCGTCGGCGGCAGCTGGCTTGTCGGCGCTCTCGTCGTCGCGACGCTCGCCGGGGCGGGCGCGACGCTGGTGCTCCACCGGCTGATGCTGCGGCGCTTCGGGGCCCGCGCCTCCTTCTGGGGCGCCGTCTTCTTCACGGTCTCGCCGATGTCGTTCGTGCTGCAGGTGCCCTACGCCGAGAGCCTGTTCCTGCTGCTGATGTTCGCGGCGCTGCTCGCGATGACGGCCCGGCGGTGGCTCTGGTTCGCGGTCTTCGGGGTGCTGGCGGCGTTCGCGCACCCGGGGGCCCTCGCGCTGTCGGCGGCGCTCGGCCTGACCTGGCTCGTGCGGCTCGTGCGCCGCGAGCGGGAGCCGGTCGCCGAGCACGTGCGCATCTGGGCGGCGGGCCTCGTCGTCACGGCGGCCGGCTTCGCCTGGCCGGTCGTCGTCGCGCTCGTCACGGGCGAGCGCGACGGCTACTTCGCCACGGAGTCGTCGTGGTGGCGCGACTACATCGGGTCGGACGGCTTCGTGCCGTTCACGCCGTGGTTCCGGTTCGGGGCGGCGATGGGCGGGTGGCTCGGGGTGGTCGCCGCGGCGGTGCTGATCGCCGTCCTGGCCGTCGGGCTCGTGCGGCGGTCGGGTCGCCTGGGGCTCGAGCTGCAGACGTACACGATCGGCTACGTCGCCTACCTGGTGGCGGTGTTCCTGCCGCAGCAGAGCAGCTTCCGCATGCTGCTGCCGCTGTCGCCGCTCTTCGCCGACGCGCAGCTGTCGGCTACGAGGAGGCGCGTGGTCGTCACGATCGTCGCCAGCGTCGTGCTCCAGGCCGTCGCGGTCGTGCTCCTCTGGACGCTCTGGGCGCCCTAGGGCGCGAGGGTGCCCCGCGGCTCACGTCCGCCCGAGGTACCGCCCCTGCTTGTGGTTCAGCGCGAGCACGAGGTTGAGCACGACGGCGCCCGCGGCCGAGACGAGCACGACCCAGGGGGAGACGACGGTCAGCGAGAACAGCACGATGGCGACGTCGATCACCATCTGCACGTAGCCCGCGCGCCAGCCGACCTTCTCCTGGAGGATCAGCGCGAGGATGTTGATGCCGCCGAGGCTCGCCCCGTGGCGGAAGAGGATGAGCAGGCCGACGCCCACGAGCAGGTTGCCGCCGAGGGTGCCGTAGACGGGGTTCAGCTCGTCGATGCCGAGGGCGACCGGGTGCAGGTACGAGAAGGCCGAGACCATCGCGACGGTCATCACGGTGCGGAGCGTGAAGCCCACGCCCTTCTTCCAGAGCGCGAGGGCGAAGAACGGCACGTTGACGAGCAGGAAGAGCAGCCCGAACGACAGGCCGGTCGCGTAGCTGACCAGCAGGGCGAGGCCTGCGGTGCCGCCCGAGACCGAGCCGCTCTCCTTCAGCAGGAACAGCCCGAAGGAGGCGATGAAGACGCCCGTCACCACCCCCATCACGTTCTCGGCGAGCGTGTGCTTGTTGGCGTCGACCGTCACGGAGTTCTCGGTGAGGGCCGGGTCGTCGACGAGCGGGGTCGCCGTGTCGGGCGACAGCGCGGCGTCCGGCCCGGTCGACTCGGGCGTCGACCAGGTCGGCGTCGCACCGGTGGGCGTGGTCGCGCCGTCGGCAGCGGCAGCGGTCTCGGCGGTGGGGGAGGAGGGACGGGCGACAGGGGTGGCGTCGCGCGTGCCGTCGTTCGCGGGGGTGTCGGTCACCGGGACATCCTGCCAGCCCGCCCGCGCCTGCTCGCCCTCGCCCGGGTGGTCGCTCGGCTGAGGGCGTGCGTCGTTCTGCGTGAGCGCCCTCAGTCGCGCGTGAGCAGGGAGTTGACGTAACGGTTGAGGCTGACGCCCTGACGAGCTGCGGCGATGGTCAAGCCGCGGTGCACGTCCGGCGTCGTCCTCAGACGGAACTCGCCGCTGAAGCGTCGCTCTCCGAACGGTGTCGGGACGTCTTCGCCGGAGGCGACGAGATCGTCGACGACGTCGGCCACGAGGCCGCGGAGCCCGGTCAGGGCTGCGTCCTGGTCGGCGTCGAGCCACGAGAGCGACGGGAACTCCGCCACCGTGGCGGCGTACTCCTGGTCCTCCGCAGACCAGGCCACCGCGTAGCTGTAGTGCCGCACCTCGGGGGTGTCGAGAACGATGCTCATCGTGACTCCATCTCGTCGATCGCTGCGAGTACCTGCTTGACCTTCGGCACCACTAGGCAAGGATCGCGATGACGGCGATCACCCCGAGGACCACGGGAGTCGCGATCAGCGCCACGAGGGCGGGGCGGTGCAGCAGGGCGGGCACCGACCCCGGTGCCATGCCGTGCGCCTCCTTCCCCGTGAGGCGCTGCTCGGCCGGCACGACCGTGACGCCCGCGCGGGTGGCGACGTCGCCCAGCACCGCGCCGTCGAAGTAGGCGCCGCTGAGGCCGACGCGTTCGCCGGCGGGGCCGACGACCCCCAGCCACGGGATGCCCTGGACGCCCTGGGTCATCACGCAGAGCAGGCCGCGCTGCCGCCCGTCGAGCGCCACCGTGCTCGTGCGGCCGAGACGGCGGTAGCTCACCGACGTCGGCGTGACCGTGACCGTGGCGGTCCGCAGGAACACCGCGAAGCCGACCCCGGCCACGGCGAGGGCGACCACCACGGCGACGAGGCCCGACGGGCCCGAGCGCACCGCCACGAACAGCATCGCGGCCCCGAAGATGAGGGCACGCGTCTTCGCCGAGACCCAGAACGCCGCCCAGGTCGGCCGGTGCACGACGACGTCGGGCGTCGCTCCGGGAGTGAGGGGCGCGGGGGAGGGGTGCGAGTGGCTCAAGGCTGCCTTCTTCCGAGGGGTCACGACTGATATGTGCCACACACCATACCGATCGGTCGGTCTCCGCCGCGACCGCGGGCATCGAGGTGCCCCGTCCTGGGCCCGCGACGCCTCGGAGGGCCCAGGACGGGGCACCTCGACGAGGCGACGCGGCGACGCGCCGACGCGCCGCTCGCGGCGCGCGTCCGCCGAAGTGCGGACACCGCGGTGGCCGCCGCCTAACGGCGGCCCGCCCCCGGCCGATAGTCCCCCCTGAGCAGCTCAGGACGAGCGCTCGCTCGCCCCACGGACGGTGGCGGGAGAACACAGACCTAGGACGGGCCGATGATCGTCGTCACGCGACTCAACGACAGCAGATTCGCTGTCAACCCAGACTTGATCGAGCGGATCCACGAGACGCCCGACACGACGCTGATCATGGTCGACGGGGCGAAGTACATCGTCACCGAGCCCATGGCCGAGGTGATCGAGATGATCGCCCGCTACCGCGCCCGCATCGTCGCCATCGCCTACGACGAGCCGCACGCCGCCGCCCCCGCGACGCAGCCCCTCGGCTCGCGCACGTCGACCGGCCCGCAGCTCGGCATCGTCCGCGGCTCGAGCGGCTCCGGCCTCGTCTCGCCCTTCCCGACGACCGCGACCGCGACGGCCACCGCCGCCGCGACTCCCACCGCCGCCCCCGCGACCACCACCCTGGAGCGTTGACGTGGACCCCGCGACGATAATCGGCATCCTGCTCGCCTTCGGCGCCCTCTTCGGCATGATCAAGCTCGAGGGCGTCCACGTCGAGGGCCTGCTGCTGCCGGCGCCGATGCTCCTCGTCTTCGGCGCCACCATCGCGGTCGGCATCGCCGGCACGACGATCAAGGACGCGCTGCTCAGCTTCAAGAAGATCCCGCACGCGTTCACCGGCAAGGTGATCCCGCCGCAGTCGGTCATCGACGAGATCGTGGCGCTCGCCGAGAAGGCGCGCAGCGAGGGCCTGCTCTCGCTCGAGGCCGAGGCCGAGAAGTCGACCGACCAGTTCATGAAGGGCGCGCTGCAGAACATCGCCGACGGCACCGACGGCGAGGAGCTCCGCATCCTGCTCGAGGACGAGATGGAGTCCCGTCTCGCCGCCGACCGCACCGCGAGCAAGTTCTTCAACAGCCTCGGCGGCTACGCCCCGACCGTCGGCATCATCGGCACCGTCGTCAGCCTCACCCACGTGCTCGAGAACCTGGCGTCGCCCGACGAGCTCGGCCCGCTGATCGCGGCCGCCTTCGTCGCGACCCTCTGGGGCCTCCTCAGCGCGAACTTCCTCTGGCTGCCGTTCGCCGGCCGCCTGAAGAAGCTCGCCGACCTCGACGAGGCGCGCATGACGCTGCTGATCGAGGGCGTCCTGGCCGTCCAGGCGGGCAGCCAGCCGCGCCTCCTCGGCGAGCGCCTCAAGGCCATGGTGCCGACCCACGCGCTGACCGACGCCAAGGGCAAGGGCGGCGCCAAGGGGGCGAAGGCGAAGGCCGGCGCCGACGACCAGGGGCTCGCGGCGTGAGCGGCAGCCGCGGCGGGCGGAAGAAGAAGGCCCACGCCGAGGAGGAGCACCCCGACGAGCGCTGGCTCGCCTCGTACATGGACATGGTCACCGTGCTGATGTGCATGTTCATCGTGCTGTTCGCGATGTCGAGCGTCGACCAGGACAAGTACATCGCGCTCCGCAACTCGCTCGCGACGGGCTTCGGCCAGACCGACGTCGGCAAGGTCGACAGCGCCTCGGGCACCGTGGTGCCGGCGAGTGACGTGACGGAGGAGGGCGAGGGCTACTCCGAGGGCGACGAGACCGACATGAGCAAGGCGGCAGCGTCGGGCGAGGCCCAGACCGCCGAGCAGGCGGCCGCGGCGCAGGCCCTGGCGCAGTCCGAGCTCGACGACCTGACCGCCATCAAGGAGGCCATCGCCGGCAACCTCGAGGGCTCCGGCCTCAGCGCCGACGTGCAGTTCGCGACCGACGCCCGCGGCCTGACCGTGCGGCTCGTCGGCTCCGAGACGTTCTTCGGCACGAACAGCGCCGACCTCAGCGGCGAGGCGACCCGGGTGATGGACGCGATCGCGCCCGTGCTCCGCGACAGCTCGCACGACGTCTCGGTCGAGGGGCACGCCGACCAGCGCAGCTCGACGGCGCCGTTCGCCACGAACTGGGAGCTCTCGTCGGCCCGGGCGACGCAGGTGCTCCGCGACCTCGTCGAGCGCGGCGGCCTGCCGGTCGAGCACGCCCAGGCCGTCGGCTTCGGCTCGTCGCGCCCGCTCGTGCAGGGCAGCACCGACGCCGACCTCGCGGCGAACCGCCGGGTCGACATCGTCGTGCTCTCCAACCAGAGCGACGACGTCAGCGCCCTGCTGCCGAAGCTCGAGCAGGCGGCCGAGGCAGCGGGAGGCGCGGTGACCGCGGGCAGGAACCCCGAGCCGGTCGCGCCCGCGGCCCCCGCGGAGGCCGCCGCGGCCCCGACGGAGAAGAAGGACGAGAAGAAGTCCGAGAAGAGCGAGAAGAAGGAGGAGTCGCACGACGAGGGGGCCCAGTCCGGGGGTCACTGACGACGCACCTCTAACGCGGTGACGGCACGGGCCGATAGGTCCGTCCGTGACCCTCCTCGACCCCGCCGTGACGAGCGCGCCCGCGTCGGCGCCCGCCGACCCCGCGCCCGCCGCCGGGCCGGTCGCCCGGTCGGCGCGCCAGGTCGAGGTCTACGACTTCCGCCGCCCGACGACGCTCGCCCGCGAGCACTCGCGGGTGCTCGAGCTCGCCTTCGACACCTTCGCGCGCCAGTGGGGCACGCAGCTGACCGCCAAGGTCCGCGTGCTCTCGCAGGTCACCTGCGAGCACGTGCAGATGCTGACCTACGACGAGTACGCCTCGTCGCTGCCGGCCACGACGGCGATGGTGCTCTGCCCGCTCGAGGGCGTCGGCCCCAAGGCGGTCGTGCAGTTCCCGACCTCGGCCGCCCTCGGCTGGGTCAGCCACATGCTCGGCGCCTCGAAGCCGCACGCGATGCCCGACCGCACCTTCTCGCCCGTCGAGCAGGCCCTCGTGCGCCGCCTGATGGAGGACGCGCTCGACGACCTCCGCTACTCGTTCGGCTCGCTGCTGGTCGACGCGGTCTCGGTCGGCGGCTTCCAGTACAACTCGCAGTTCGCCCAGGCGGCGCAGAAGTCCGACCTGATGATCGTCGCGACGTTCGAGATCCGCGTCGGCGAGCGCACCGCCCTCGGCACCGTGGCCATCCCGGCCGAGGTGCTGCTGCCCCAGCTCGGCGAGTCGAACCCGACGGTCGGCGCCGCGGACGCCCGTCGCCTGCTCGGCGCGCAGCTGGCCGCCGTGCCGGTGGGCGTCGCGCTCCAGCTGGCCCCCGCCTCCGTCCGCCCCGGCGTCGTGCTGGGCCTCGCCGTCGGCGACCTGCTGCCCCTGCCGCACCCGCGCTCGCGACCGCTCGAGATCACCGTCGACGGCCAGTCCGTCGGCCGTGCCGCCGTCGGGGCCAACGGCTCCCGCCTCGCGGGCATCGTCGTCTCCACCTCCCTGACCGGCACCGAAGAAGGAACCTCATGACCGGCACGACCATCACCCTGCACACCGCCGCGGCGGAGGCGCTCGTCTCCGTGCTGCCGACGCCGTCGCCGCTCCGTGCCGTGCCGCTCGAGGCCGTCGTCGCCCAGGGCCGCCGCACGGCCGCGTCGAGCGTCGTCATGACCTCGTTCGTCGGCGCCGTCTCGGCCGACACCGCGCTCGTGCTCGTCGACATGGAGCAGCTGACCGCCGCCGCCGGCACCGACTCGCCCCTCGTCTCCGTCGGCGACGTGCTCCGCCCCGCCCTCGAGGCCGCCACCGGCGTGCTCGGCGTGGGCGTGCTCGGCGAGAGCCGCCGCGAGCCCGCCGACGCGCTCCTCGCCGACCCCGACACGGTGGTCTTCGACCTGACCGCCGCGGGGCAGCCCGCCGGCTGGTTCGCGATCCGCATCCGCGAAGGCGGCACCGTGGGGTCGAGCCCGGCCCGCGCCTCCTCGTCGCCCCTGTTCGACTCCGTCGCCGGCAACCTCGGCCGCATCAACAACGTCGAGATGGCCCTCACGGTCGAGATCGGCCGCACCCGCATGTCGGTGCGCGACGTGCTCGGCCTCGAGCCCGGCGCCGTCATCGAGCTCGACCGCTCGGCCGGCGCCCCCGCCGACGTGCTGCTCAACGGCCGCCTGATCGCGCACGGCGAGGTCGTCGTCGTCGACCAGGACTACGCCGTCCGCATCACCAAGATCCTCGACGTCGCCGACGGCCTGGTCTGACCGGTGGACACGCTCTTCGTCGCGCTGCGCGTCGCCCTCTCGCTGGGCGTCGTGCTCGCCCTGCTGTGGGTGCTGCAGAAGCGCCTCGTCAAGGGCGTCCGGGGCTCCGGCAAGTCGGCCGCCCCGGTCACCGTCGTCGCCCGTCAGGGCCTCGGCGCCAAGGCCAGCGTCGTCGTCGTCGACGTCGAGGGCGAGCGCCTCGTGCTCGGCGTCACCGAGTCGTCGGTCACGGTCCTCTCGGCCGCCGAGGTGCCCGGCCCCGCGCCGCTGGCGCTGGTGCCGGCCCCGGTCGCGCCCGTGACGGCCCCGCAGGAGGCGCGGGTCACCCCGATCGCCCCCCTCACCGCCCCGGCCCCCGCCGTGGTGCCCGCGCCCGCGCCCATGTCGTTCGAGGCCGTCCTCGCCACCCAGCCCCCGCTGCCCGTGGCCGCCGTCCCGGCCGCGTCGGCCGCCGCCGCCGCCGCACAGGCCCCCGTCGCCGTCGCCCCGGCCCCCGAGCTCCTCCGCCCCCGCGGCGCCGCCCGCCGCGCCGCGACCGTCGCCTCCGCGTCGGCCACCGCCGCCCGCGCCCCGCGCGACCCGCGAGAGCGCCGCCGCGGCCGTGCCTCGACCCCGCTCGAGGGCTCGATCCTCGCCCCCGGCACGTGGCGCCAGGCGGCCGCGGCCCTGCGGGCCGGACGCGCCGGATGACCCGCGCCTCCCTCGCCCGCCCGACCCGCGCCTCCTTCGGCTCCGCGCTCGTCGCGCGGGTCGCCCCGACGCTGCGCGACGGCCTGCGCGGCCGTGCGCTCGCCGGGGGCCCCACCCGCCGCAGCAGCTTCGTCTCGATCGACGCCGCCCCCGTGCGCTTCGCCGACACCCGCCTCGCCCGCACGGTCGTCGTCGGCCTGCTGGCGATGGTCGTGGCCTCGGCCCTGCTGATGCTGATCGGCCAGAGCGCCAGCGCCGCCCCGGCGCCCGCCCCCGTCTCGCCGGTGGCGCCGGTCGACCCGACCGCGCCCGCCGTCGGCAGCACCGACGGCACCGCCGGCACGACCCCCACCGACTACACCGACACCGACCAGACCGTCACCGACGGCACCGGCACGGGCGGCCTCGACATCGACATCACCGGCCCCGACGGCACGCCCAGCCAGGCGGTCGTCACGCTGATCGGCATCACGCTGCTGAGCGTGGCCCCGGCGCTGCTGCTGATGATGACGTCGTTCACGAAGATCTTCGTCGTGCTGGCGATGACCCGCAACGCGCTCGCGCTGCCGTCGATCCCGCCGAACCAGGTGCTCGCGGGCCTCGCGCTCTTCCTGAGCCTGTTCATCATGGCGCCGATCCTGGGGCACATCAACGACGACGCCGTGCAGCCCTACCTCTCGGGCCAGCTCGACCTGCAGGGCGCGATCGACGCCGGCTCGGCGCCGCTCCGCGAGTTCATGCTGGCGCACACCCGCGAGGAGGACCTCGCGCTGATGACCCGCTCGGCCGACCAGCCGAACCCCGCCGACCAGACCGACGTGCCGATGCTCACGCTCATCCCGTCGTTCATGATCAGCGAGCTGCGCGCCGCCTTCATCATCGGCTTCGTCATCTTCATCCCCTTCCTCGTCATCGACCTCGTCGTCAGCGCCGCGCTGATGTCGATGGGCATGATGATGCTCCCGCCGGTGATGATCTCGCTCCCCTTCAAGATCCTGCTGTTCGTGCTCGTCGACGGCTGGGGCCTCATCATCACGAGCCTGATCGAGAGCTACCAGGTGGGCAGCTGATGGACTCCAACGCCGTCCTCGACCTGTCGATGCAGGCGCTGATCATCACGGGCAAGCTCGCCGCCCCCGTGCTGATCACCTCCCTCGTCGTCGGCTTCGCGATCTCGCTCCTGCAGTCGATCACCCAGATCCAGGAGGTCACCCTCTCGTTCGTGCCGAAGGCCGTGGCGGTGGGAGTCGCCCTCATCGTCTGCGGGCACTGGATGATCTCCGAGATGGTCTCGTTCACGACGGCCGTCTTCGACCGCATCCCGCAGCTCCTCAGCGGCGGCTAGGCCCGACCGTGACCCTCGACCTCAGCTGGCTGGAGGCCACGATGCTGGCCGCCGTGCGCATGACGGCGTTCATCGTCATCGCGCCGCCGTTCTCCTACAAGGCCTTCCCTGGCCGCGTGAAGGCGATGCTCGGCGTGGGCCTCGGCCTCGCCGTCGCGCCGCGCGTGACGCCCGGGTACGAGTCGCTCGCCACCGGGCAGTTCGTGGTGGCGCTCGTGCTCGAGGTCGTCGTCGGCGCCGTGCTGGGGTTCCTGGTGTTCCTCGCGTTCTCGGCCGTGCAGGCCGCGGGCAGCCTGATCGACCTCTTCGGCGGCTTCACGCTCGCGCAGGCGTTCGACCCGCAGTCGATGGTGAACGGCGCGCAGTTCACCCGCCTCTTCCAGATGACGGCGCTGGCGCTGATGTTCGCGAGCGGCGGCTACCAGCTGCTGATCGGCGGGCTGACCCGCTCGTTCGACGCGTTCCCGCTCGGGCTCGGCATGGACCTCTCCCGCCCGGTCGAGATGATGGCGCACGGCGTCTCGCAGATGTTCCTCGCGACCCTGCAGATCGCCGGCCCCCTCGCCGTCGTGCTCTTCCTCGCCGACGTCGGGCTCGGCCTCCTCAGCCGCGTCGCCCCCGCGCTCAACGCCTACGCCATGGGCTTCCCGCTCAAGATCCTGATGACCGTGATGCTCGCGGGCGGCGTCTTCCTCGCCCTGCCCGGCGTCGTGCGCTCGCTGACCGGCGACGCCTCGAAGATGCTCCTGGGGGTGGGGTAGCCGTGGCCGACGACTCCGGGGAGAAGACCGAGGCCGCGACCGACAAGCGGATGAAGGAGGTGCACTCCAAGGGCCAGCTGTCGCGCTCGCAGGACCTCAGCGCGTGGATCGGAGTCGGCGCCGCCGCGGTCATGATCCCCAGCACCATCCAGCGCGGGGCCGAGGCCGGCACCGACCAGCTGTTCTCGATCGGCGAGATCATCCGCCACCCCGACGACACGACCGTCGTCGCCCTCCTCGGCGACGGCGTGGGGTCGATGGCGGCGACCATCGCGCCCATGCTGGCCGTCGTCGGCGTCGCCGTGCTCGTCACCGCGATCGTGCAGGGCGGCGTCCACATCAAGCGGATGACCGGCAACTACGAGCAGTTCAACCTCCTCGCCGGCATCAAGAACACCTTCGGCACCCAGGCCCTCTGGAACGGCGCGAAGGCCCTGATCAAGACCGCCGTCGTCGGCGTCGTGCTCTGGATGGCCATCCAGGGCCTGATGCCCGTGCTGATGAGCGGCGGCGGCCTCAGCGTCTCCGCGCTGCTCGCCGAGGCCGAGGCCGGCACGGGCATCCTGCTCCGCGCCGCCATCGTGGCCGGGCTGCTGCTCGCCGCCGCCGACGTCTTCGTCGTCATGCGCCGCAACCGCAAGAAGACCCGCATGACCAAGAAGGAGGTGCGCGACGAGAGCAAGAGCAGCGACGGCGACCCCCTGGTCAAGTCGCAGCGCCGCTCGCGTCAGCTCGCCATGAGCCGCAACCGCATGATGGGCGCGATCGTCGACGCCGACGTCGTCATGGTCAACCCGACCGACTACGCCGTCGCGCTCCGCTACGAGCCCGGCAAGTCGGCGCCCCGCGTCGTCGCCAAGGGCGCCGGCGCCGTCGCCGCCGCGATCCGTGCCCGCGCCGAGGAGTCGGGCGTGCCGCTCGTCCGCGACGTCCCCCTGACCCGTGCCCTGCACGCCTCCTGCGGCCTCGGCGACGAGATCCCGGTCGACCTCTACACGCCGGTCGCGCGCGTGCTGACCTTCGTGATGGCCCTCCAGGCCCGCGGGGCGTCCGCCGTCGCCGGCACCCACGCCAACCCCCGCCCCACCACCCCCGACGAGGTCGCCGGCGTGCTCACGCCCGGCTCGCTCGAGGCCGACGCGATGCCCCGCCGCCTGCGGGTCGCGCGCGACGCCGCCTCCCGAACCGCGCCTCCGGCCGGTGCCCCCACTGCTCCCCGTCCGTCCGTCACCGGAGGAACCGCCTGATGAAGAAGACACTCCCCAAGCTCGCCGTGCCCGTCGGCGTGGTCGCGATCGTGCTGCTGCTCGTCGTGCCCGTGCCGGCCCCGATGCTCGACGTGCTGATCATCTGCAACATCCTGCTCGCGCTGGTGATCCTGCTGACGACGCTCTTCGTGAAGAAGCCGCTCGACTTCTCGGTCTTCCCGTCGCTGCTGCTCGTGGCGACGCTGTTCCGCCTCGGCCTCAACGTCGCGTCGACGCGCCTCGTGCTCGGCGAGGGCTTCGCCGGCCACGTCATCGAGGCGTTCGGCCACGTGGCGGTGAGCGGCTCGATCATCATCGGCGCCGTCATCTTCTGCATCCTGGTCATCATCCAGTTCGTCGTCGTCACCAAGGGCGCCGAGCGCGTCGCCGAGGTCGGCGCGCGCTTCACCCTCGACGCGATGCCCGGCAAGCAGATGGCCATCGACGCCGACCTCAACGCGGGCCTGATCACCGACGAGGTCGCCAAGCAGCGCCGCGCCGACGTCAGCGCCGAGGCCGACTTCTACGGCGCGATGGACGGCGCGTCGAAGTTCGTCAAGGGCGACGCGATCGCGGGCATCCTGATCATCGTCATCAACCTGATCGGCGGCATCGCCATCGGCGTGCTGCAGAACGGCATGGAGCCCGCCGACGCCCTCGGCCACTACGGCCTGCTCACCATCGGCGACGGCCTCGTCACGCAGATCCCCGCGCTGCTGATGGCGGTCAGCACCGGCATGATCGTCACCCGCTCGGGCGCCGACAGCGACATGGGCTCGCAGGCGGCGGCGCAGCTCGGGCAGTCGCGCATCGCGATCGCCATCGCGGGCGTCGCGGCGATCGGCATGGGGTTCATCCCCGGCATGCCGATTATCCCCTTCCTCGTCATCGGCGCGACGCTGCTGATCATCGCCCAGCGCCTCAGCACGAAGGCCAAGGCCGAGGAGGCGCGGGCGGCCCTCGAGGCCGAGGTCCCGCCCACGGCCCCCACCGACACCACGGAGGACCTCCTCGAGCAGATGCGCGTCCACGCCCTCGAGATCCTGCTCGCGCCCGACCTGGTCGACATGGTCAGCGGGGCCTCGGACGACCTGCTCGGCCGCGTCAAGGCGCTGCGCCGCAAGATCGCCGTCGACATGGGCATCGTCGTGCCGCCCGTCCGCACCCGCGACAGCGTCGACCTGCCGCCGTCGACCTACTCGATCCGCATCGCCGGCGTCGAGGCGGGCCGCGGCCAGGCGCCCGCCCGCTCGGTGCTCGCCCTCGGCGACCAGCTCGACTCGCTGCCCGGCACGGTCACGATCGAGCCCGTCTTCGGCCTCGCCGGCAAGTGGGTGCCGGCCGAGATGCGCCACAGCGCCGAGATGACCGGCGCGACCGTCATCGACCGCGTCTCGGTGCTCGTCACGCACCTCTCGTCGATCATCGGCGACAACGCCGCCCGCCTCCTCAGCCGCGAGGACGTCCGCGTGCTCACCGAGGGCGTCAAGCAGGTCAACGCCGCCGCCGTCGACGACCTCGTGCCGAGCATGCTGTCGCTCGCCGAGCTGCAGCGCGTGCTGCAGGGGCTGCTCGCCGAGCGCATCCCGATCAACGACCTCGCGCGCATCTGTGAGGGGCTGACGCTCCGCGCCAAGCAGTCGACCGACCCGGAGGGGCTGATCGAGGCGGCCCGCGCCTCCCTCGGGCCCGCGCTCACCGCGCGCTACCTCGACGGGGCCGTGCTGCGCGTCATCATGATCGACCCGGGCCTCGAGCAGTCGATGCTCGAGGGGCTGCGGCCGAGCGACCAGGGCACGCAGATCCTGCTCGACGGCCACCGGGTCGAGCAGGTGCTCGGCTCGCTGCGCGACTCGGTCGCGAGCGTCGAGGCCCAGGGCCTCAGCGCGGTGCTCGTCTGTGCGCCCGCGCTCCGCCCCGCCATCCACCGGCTCGTGTCGGCGCAGCAGAACGGCCTGCCGGTTCTCTCGTACCAGGAGGCCACGGCCGCCGGCTCGACCATCGAGACCGTCGGCGTCGTCCGCGCGGCCGACCCGATCACGGCGGCCTGACGTGGCGCGCAGGGTGCAGATGAGCGGGGAGTCGCTCGAGCAGCTCGCCGCCGAGGCCCGCGCGGTGCACGGGCCCGGCGCCCGGGTCGTCGCCGCCCAGAAGGTGACCGTCGGGGGAGTGGGCGGCCTCTTCGCCCGCAAGCACTACGAGGTGACCGTCGAGGTGCCCGACCCGACCACCGACCGCCCGGTCGCCCGGGTGACCATCACGCAGCCCGCCTCGCGGGCGGGCATCGCGGCGCTCCTCGCCGACGCCGACGCGGCGGACGGCTTCGACGACGGGACCGGCCCCGGCGCCGCGGCCGCCGCCCCCTCGCCCGCGCGAGACCCCTTCGACGAGGTGCTCGCCGGCGGGGGAGCCGCCCGGCGCCCCGCACCCGAGGTCGTCGTGCTGCCGCGTACCGCCGACGCGGGCGCCGTCGACAGCCCCCGTCGCGCCGCCCGTGCCGCCGCGGCCGCCGCCTCCGCCGCGGCCGCGACCACCGCCTCCTCGTCGACCGCCGGAGGCGCGGTGCCGGTCCCGTCGCCGGCCGACGTCTCGACCCGCACCGACGCGTTCGCCGACATCATGGACGACTTCACCTTCAACGGCATCGCGGTCGACCCCGTCGTCGCCCCCGCCGCCGCCGACGACGCCCGGCCGGGCCCGCTGACCACCGCCGCGGAGTTCCTCGCCGCGGCCGCCGCCACCACGTCGCCCGCGCTCGCCGCGGCCGGGCAGGCCGACCTGCCGGCCGCTCCGGGGCTGCTGCGCGGCGCCGGCGACCTCGTCGTCGTCGTGGGCCGCCCTGGCGACGCGTTCCGGGTGGCGGCGCAGATGGCGTCGGCGTTCGGGCTGCGCTCGGTCGACGTCTCCGACCGCCGCAGCGCCATCCTCGCCCGGGCCACCGGGGTGCACGAGGGCTCGTCGGTCGTCACCGCCCTCGCGTGGGACGACGACGCCCCCGAGGCGCTCCGCTCGATCGGCGCCGACCAGCTCTGGGTCGCCGTCGACGTGGGCCGCAAGCACGACGACACGGCGCGCTGGGTCGAGGCCGTCCGCACGGTGCAGCCCGTCGCGGCCGTCGCGGTCGTCGGCGCGCAGGACACCGCGACCCCCGGCACGGTGCACCTGCTCGGCGTGCCCGTGGGGTGGCGCGAGTAGCCAGCGACCCTCACGTCGCTAAGCTGGCCCGATGCTGGTGTTGACGCGCAAGGTCGGGGAGCGGATCCTCATCGGTGACGACATCGTCATCACCGTCCTCGACTCCCGGGGCGAGGGCGTGCGCATCGGCATCGACGCCCCCCGCGGCGTGAAGATCCAGCGCGAGGAGGTCGTCCAGGCGGTCTCCGAGGCCAACGTCGCGGCGGCCGCGGCCCCCGACGACGCCGAGGCCCGCCTCCGAGCCGCGCTCGGCGCCCCCGCGCCCCGCGCCGACCAGTAGCCGCCGCGCGCTCGGCGCGCCCGCGCCCGCGCCGACCAGTAGGCGCGCTGCCCCCGCCCGCGCCCGCTCGGCCCGCGAGACACCACGTTCTCGCACCGGAACCCCGCCGCGGCGTGGTTCCCGTGCGAAGACGTGGTGCCTCGCCGTGACGTGCGGTCAGCGCGCCCCGAACACGCTCCGCGACGGCTCGGGCGACGGCACCGCCGTCGCGTCGGTGACCACGGGGGCGCCGGCGACGAAGTCCCGCAGCTCGCGGCCGTGCACGACCTTGGCCGGCAGCGGGTCCGACGAGTAGAGCCGCGGCATGCGGTCGGTCGGCAGCGGCGACGGCGAGCCGATCAGCACGACGTTGCCGAAGCGGCGGCCCTTGAGGGTGGCCGGGTCGGCGACGGCGGCGACGTGGTCGAAGACCGTGGAGAGCGTCGACGCCTGGCCGCGGGCGAAGGCGAGCCCGGCCCCGTCGGCGGAGTTGACGATCAGCATGCCGGTGGGGGAGAGGAACTCCGCCGCGGCCGAGTAGAACTCGAGCGAGGTCACGTGGGCGGGGATGCGCGAGCCGCCGAAGACGTCGACGACGAGCAGGTCGACCGTGCCGCGCAGCCCGGCCGGGAGCTTCAGCATCACCTCGCGGGCGTCGCCGTAGCGGACCCTGATGGAGGCGCCCCTCGGCAGCGGCAGCTTCTCGCGCACCAGCGCCACGAGGTCCGCCTCGAGCTCGACCACCTGCTGTCGCGACCCCGGGCGGGTGGCCTCCACGTAGCGGGGCAGCGTCAGCGCGCCGGCTCCGAGGTGCAGCGCCGTGACCGGCCCCTCGGGCAGCAGGTCGATGGCGTGGCCGATGCGCCGCACGTACTCGAAGGCGAGGTGGGTGGGGTCGTCGAGGTCGACGTGCGACTGCGGGGTGCCGTCGACGACGAGCGTGAACGCGCCGGGTCGGTGGCGGTCCTCGTCGACGCGGGCGAGGCCGGCGCCGATGGTGATCTCGCCGGAGGGGTCGTCGTGCGCAGCAGCCATGTGGCCCAGCTTCCCACCCCTCGGGGGCGGGAACACACGGGCCGCTCCCGCGTTATACCGAAGGTTCCGCTGAGAGTCAACGACAGGGCTTGCCAGGCGTGTCCCGGCTGCATAGTATTGACCTTTGCGCTCCCCGTGCGTCCCGTCGTCATATTGCGGTCGACGACGCACCTCGAGACGGCCTCCGAATATCGCGGCGGGGGCGCGTCCGGTCGTCGGAACGGGCTGGTCCTCGGACTGTACGCCCCGACGGCTCCGGGAGGGCCGTTCAACCACTCACTCATACTGTCCGACAGTGATGACCCGACGGGGTCCACGGAGGTTACTTCCTTGGCTGCTGCGAACACCGCAAACACCAACTCACCCAAGAACGGCCGTGGCGCATCGCGCCTCTCGTTCGCCAAGATCACCGACACGCTGACGGTCCCCGACCTCCTGGCGCTCCAGACCGAGAGCTTCGACTGGCTCGTCGGCAACGACATCTGGAAGCAGCGCCTCGCCGAGGCCACCGAGCAGGGTCGCACCGACCTCGCCCTCCACTCCGGCCTGGAGGAGATCTTCGAGGAGATCTCCCCGATCGAGGACCTCGGCGAGACGATGCAGCTGTCGTTCACCGCGCCCGAGCTCGAAGACCCCAAGTACTCGATCGACGAGTGCAAGGAGCGCGGCAAGACCTACGCCGCCCCCCTCTACGTCAACGCCGAGTTCATGAACCACCTCACGGGTGAGATCAAGACGCAGACCGTGTTCATGGGCGACTTCCCGCTCATGACCGAGCGCGGCACGTTCATCATCAACGGCACCGAGCGCGTCGTCGTGTCGCAGCTGGTCCGCAGCCCCGGCGTCTACTTCGAGCGCGCCTCCGACAAGACCTCCGACAAGGACATCTACTCGGCCCGCGTCATCCCGAGCCGCGGTGCCTGGCTCGAGTTCGAGATCGACAAGCGCGACCAGGTCGGCGTCCGCATCGACCGCAAGCGCAAGCAGAGCGTCACCGTCTTCCTCAAGGCCCTCGGCCTGACGAGCGAAGAGATCACGGAGAAGTTCAAGGGCTTCGCGTCCATCGAGGCCACCCTCGAGAAGGACGCCATCCTCACGAAGGAAGAGGCCCTCAAGGACATCTACCGCAAGCTCCGTCCCGGCGAGCAGGTCGCGGCCGAGGCCGCGCGTGCGCTCCTCGACAACTTCTACTTCAACCCGAAGCGCTACGACCTGGCGAAGGTGGGTCGCTACAAGATCAACCGCAAGCTCGGCATCGACGCGCCCCTCGGCGACTCGGTCCTGACCGTCGACGACATCGTCGCGACGATCAAGTACCTCGTCTCGCTGCACGCCGAGGAGAAGACGATCGACGGCACGCGCGACGGCAACGCCGTCGAGCTCCGCCTCGACGTCGACGACATCGACCACTTCGGCAACCGTCGCATCCGCGCGGTCGGCGAGCTGATCCAGAACCAGGTCCGCACCGGTCTCTCCCGCATGGAGCGCGTCGTCCGCGAGCGCATGACCACTCAAGACATCGAAGCGATCACCCCGCAGACCCTGATCAACGTGCGCCCCGTCGTCGCCGCGATCAAGGAGTTCTTCGGCACCTCGCAGCTGTCGCAGTTCATGGACCAGAACAACCCGCTCTCGGGCCTGACGCACAAGCGTCGCCTCTCGGCCCTCGGGCCGGGCGGTCTCTCCCGTGAGCGCGCCGGCGTCGAGGTGCGAGACGTGCACCCCTCGCACTACGGCCGCATGTGCCCGATCGAGACCCCGGAAGGCCCGAACATCGGCCTGATCGGCTCGCTCGCCTCGTTCGCGCGCATCAACTCGTTCGGCTTCATCGAGACCCCCTACCGCCGGGTCGAGGCCGGTCACGTCACCGCGACGATCGACTACCTCACCGCGTCGGAGGAGGACGACTACGTCGTCGCCCAGGCGAACGCCCCCCTCACCGACGGCTTCGACTTCGTCGACGACAAGGTGCTCGTCCGCAAGAAGGGCGGCGAGGTGGAGCTCGTCGCCAAGGACGAGGTCGACTACATGGACGTCTCGCCGCGCCAGATGGTGTCGGTCGCGACCTCGCTCATCCCGTTCCTCGAGCACGACGACGCGAACCGCGCCCTCATGGGCGCCAACATGCAGCGCCAGGCCGTCCCGCTGGTCCGCAGCGAGAGCCCCCTGGTCGGCACCGGCATGGAGGGCTACACCGCGATCGACGCCGGTGACGTCGTCACCGCCGACGCCGCGGGCGTCGTCACCGAGGTCTCGGCCGACGTGGTCGTGGTCCAGCTCGACGAGGGCGGCACGCAGGAGTACTACCTGCGCAAGTTCGACCGCTCGAACCAGGGCGCCAGCTACAACCACCGCGTGATCGTCGACGCCGGTCAGCGCATCGAGGTCGGCGAGGTCATCGCCGACGGCCCGGCGACGGAGAACGGCGAGCTCGCGCTCGGCAAGAACCTCCTCGTCGCGTTCATGCCGTGGGAGGGCTACAACTACGAGGACGCGATGATCCTGTCGCAGAACCTCATCAAGGACGACACGCTCTCCTCGATCCACATCGAGGAGTACGAGGTCGACGCCCGCGACACGAAGCTCGGCAAGGAGGAGATCACCCGTGACCTCCCCAACGTCAGCCCGGACCTGCTGGCCGACCTCGACGAGCGCGGCATCATCCGCATCGGCGCCGAGGTCCGCCCCGGCGACATCCTCGTGGGCAAGGTCACGCCGAAGGGCGAGACCGAGCTCAGCGCCGAGGAGCGCCTGCTGCGCGCGATCTTCAACGAGAAGAGCCGTGAGGTCCGCGACACGTCCCTGAAGGTGCCCCACGGCGAGCAGGGAACGGTCATCGGCGTCAAGGTCTTCGACTCGCAGGACGGCGACGACGAGCTCGGCTCGGGCGTCAACCAGCGCGTGGTCGTGTTCATCGCCCAGAAGCGCAAGATCACCGCGGGCGACAAGCTCGCCGGCCGCCACGGCAACAAGGGCGTCATCTCGACGATCCTCCCCGTGGAGGACATGCCCTTCCTCGAGGACGGCACGCCGGTCGACATCATCCTCAACCCGCTCGGCGTCCCCGGTCGAATGAACTTCGGCCAGGTGCTCGAGATCCACCTCGGGTGGATCGCCGCGCAGGGCTGGAACGTCGAGGGCGTCCAGGAGTGGGCCAAGAACCTGCCCCCGGAGGCGCTCAGCGCCGCTCCCGGCACCAAGGTCGCCACCCCGGTGTTCGACGGCGCCGCCGAGCGCGAGATCGAGGGCCTCCTCGACTCGACCCTGCCGACCCGTGACGGCGACCGCCTGATCGGCTCGTCCGGCAAGGCGCGCCTGTTCGACGGTCGTTCGGGTGAGCCGTTCCCGAACCCCATCTCGGTCGGGTACATGTACATCCTCAAGCTGCACCACCTCGTCGACGACAAGATCCACGCTCGGTCGACGGGCCCCTACTCGATGATCACGCAGCAGCCGCTGGGTGGTAAGGCGCAGTTCGGCGGACAGCGCTTCGGAGAGATGGAGGTGTGGGCCCTCGAGGCCTACGGCGCCGCGTACGCGCTGCAGGAGCTCCTGACGATCAAGTCCGACGACATCCTCGGCCGCGTGAAGGTCTACGAGGCGATCGTCAAGGGCGAGAACATCCAGGAGCCCGGCATCCCGGAGAGCTTCAAGGTCCTCATCAAGGAGATGCAGTCGCTCTGCCTGAACGTCGAGGTCCTCTCGGCCGACGGCCAGACGGTCAGCCTGCGCGACACGGACGACGAGGTCTTCCGTGCCGCCGAAGAGCTCGGCATCAACATCTCCTCGCGCTTCGAGTCGTCGAACGTCGACGAAATCTGAGCCCCCTCCCACAACGACACGTCGAATCTTTCTGACAAGGGACTGAATTTTGATCGAAGCAACAACTTTCGATGAGCTGCGGATCGGCCTCGCGACGGCCGACAACATCCGTGCTTGGTCGCACGGTGAGGTCAAGAAGCCGGAGACCATCAACTACCGCACGCTGAAGCCCGAGAAGGACGGCCTCTTCGGAGAGCAGATCTTCGGGCCGTCGCGTGACTGGGAGTGCGCCTGCGGCAAGTACAAGCGAGTCCGCTTCAAGGGCATCGTCTGTGAGCGCTGCGGCGTCGAGGTCACGAAGTCGTCGGTGCGCCGTGAGCGCATGGGCCACATCGAGCTCGCGGCCCCCGTCACGCACATCTGGTACTTCAAGGGCGTGCCCTCGCGCCTCGGCTACCTGCTCGACATGGCCCCGAAGGACCTCGAGAAGGTCATCTACTTCGCGGCCTACATGGTGATCTCGATCGACGAGGAGGGCCGTCACGCCGACATGCCCGGCCTCGAGAACGAGCTCCGCCTCGAGATCAAGCAGCTCGAGTCGCAGCGCGACACGCGCATCGCCGACCGCCTCAAGAAGCTCGAGGACGACCTCGCGGTGCTCGAGGAGGAGGGCGCCAAGAGCGACCAGAAGCGTCGCGCGAAGGACGTCGCCGAGAAGGAGATGGGCCAGACCCGCAAGGCCTTCGACGAGGACATCAACCGCCTCGAGCGCGTGTGGGAGGACTTCCGCACCCTCAAGGTCGGCGACCTCAAGCCCGAGGACGCCGTCTTCCACGAGCTCCAGGACCGCTTCGGCATGTACTTCGAGGCCCACATGGGCGCCGAGGCCATCAAGAAGCGCCTCGAGGCCTTCGACCTCGCGACCGAGGCCGAGAACCTGCACCTGCAGATCTCGGAGGGCAAGGGCCAGAAGAAGATCCGCGCGATCAAGCGACTGCGCGTCGTCTCCTCCTTCCTCGCCACCGGCAACTCGCCGGCCGCGATGGTGCTCGACGTCGTCCCGGTCATCCCGCCGGAGCTGCGCCCGATGGTGCAGCTCGACGGTGGCCGCTTCGCGACCAGCGACCTGAACGACCTGTACCGCCGCGTCATCAACCGCAACAACCGCCTCCGTCGACTGCTCGACCTCGGTGCCCCCGAGATCATCGTCAACAACGAGAAGCGGATGCTGCAGGAGGCCGTCGACGCACTGTTCGACAACGGCCGTCGTGGTCGTCCCGTCACCGGCACCGGCAACCGCGCCCTGAAGTCCCTGAGCGACATGCTCAAGGGAAAGCAGGGTCGCTTCCGCCAGAACCTGCTCGGCAAGCGCGTCGACTACTCGGGTCGTTCGGTCATCATCGTCGGCCCGACGCTGAAGCTGCACCAGTGCGGTCTGCCCAAGCAGATGGCGCTCGAGCTGTTCAAGCCGTTCGTCATCAAGCGCCTGATCGACCTGAGCCACGCTCAGAACATCAAGTCGGCCAAGCGCATGGTGGAGCGTTCGCGCCCGCAGGTGTGGGACGTGCTCGAGGAGATCATCCGCGAGCGCCCCGTGCTGCTGAACCGCGCGCCCACCCTGCACCGTCTCGGCATCCAGGCCTTCGAGCCCCAGCTGGTCGAGGGCAAGGCCATCCAGCTGCACCCGCTCGTCTGCGCGGCGTTCAACGCCGACTTCGACGGCGACCAGATGGCCGTGCACCTGCCGCTGTCCGTCGAGGCCCAGGCCGAGGCGCGCATCCTGATGCTCGCGTCGAACAACATCCTGAAGCCGTCCGACGGCCGACCGGTGACCCTGCCCGCCCAGGACATGATCATCGGCCTGCACTACCTGACGACGGTCACCGAGGGCGCCACCGGCGAAGGCCGTGCCTTCTCGTCGGTGTCCGAGGCGATCCTCGCCAAGGACCAGGGCTCGCTCGACCTCAACGCGATGGTCAAGATCCGCATGAACGGCGTGCACTTCGCCGAGGGCGAGGGCCCCGAGGGCTACGAGGTCGGCCAGGACATCCTGCTCGACACGACCCTCGGCCGTGCGCTCTTCAACGAGAACCTGCCGGCGGACTACCCGTTCGTCCAGCAGGTGACCGACAAGGGCATGCTCTCGACGATCGTCAACGACCTCGCCGAGCGCTACCCGAAGGTCGCCGTCGCGGCGGCCCTCGACAACATCAAGGACGCGGGCTTCTACTGGGCCTCGCGCTCCGGTGTCACGGTCGCGCTCTCCGACGTCCTCACGCCTCCGCGCAAGCCGGAGATCGTGGCGGGCTACGAGAAGCAGGCCGCGGCGGTGCAGGCCGAGTTCGACAAGGGCCTCATCTCCGACGCCGAGCGTCGTGCCGACCTGATCAAGATCTGGACGGAGGCCACGAACGAGGTCGCCGCCGAGATGCGGTCGAACTTCCCGGTCGACAACACGATCAACCGCATGGTCACCTCGGGTGCTCGTGGTAACTGGCTGCAGGTGCGCAACATCGCCGGCATGCGAGGCCTCGTGAACAACCCGAAGGGCGACATCATCCCCCGCCCGATCATCTCGTCGTACCGCGAGGGCCTGTCGGTGGCCGAGTACTTCATCGCGACGCACGGTGCCCGCAAGGGACTGGCCGACACGGCCCTCCGTACGGCCGACTCGGGGTACCTGACCCGTCGACTCGTCGACGTGTCGCAGGACGTCATCATCCGTGAGGACGACTGCGGCACCTCGCGCGGTCTCGAGCTGCCGATCGCCGCTCCCGACGCCGACGGCGTCATGGTGCGCGACGCCACGGTCGAGAACACGGTCTACGCCCGGTCGCTCGCGGCCGCCGCGGTCGACCCGCAGGGCACCGTCGTGGCCGAGGCCGGTGCGGACGTCGGCGACGTCCTCATCGACCAGCTGGTCGCCGCGGGCGTCGAGTCGATCAAGGTCCGCTCCGTGCTGACCTGTGAGGCCGCCGTCGGCGTCTGCGCCCAGTGCTACGGCCGTTCGCTGGCCACCGGCAACCTGGTCGACATCGGCGAGGCCGTCGGCATCATCGCGGCCCAGTCGATCGGTGAGCCCGGCACGCAGCTGACGATGCGCACCTTCCACACCGGTGGTTCGGCCTCGGCCGACGACATCACGCAGGGCCTCCCCCGCGTGACGGAGCTGTTCGAGGCGCGCACCCCCAAGGGCGCGTCCCCGATCGCCGACGGCGCGGGTCGCATCACGATCGAGGACACCGACAAGGCCCGCCGCGTCATCCTCAACCTCGACAACGGCGACGAGCCGGTGATCTACCCGGTGCTCAAGCGCTCGACCCTCCTCGTGGAGGACGGTCAGCACGTCGAGCTCGGTGCCCAGATCATCGCCGGTGCGGTCGACCCGAAGGAGGTCCTGCGAGTCAAGGGCGTCCGTGCGGTGCAGCAGCACCTCGTCGGTGGCGTCCAGGACGTCTACCGCTCGCAGGGCGTGCCGATCCACGACAAGCACATCGAGGTCATCGTCCGTCAGATGCTCCGCAAGGTCACCGTCGTCGACCACGGCGACACCGACCTGCTCCCCGGCGAGCTGGTCGACCGGTCGAAGTACAACGAGATCAACCGCGGTGCGCTCACCGAGGGCAAGCGCACGGCGTCGGCTCGACAGGAGGTCATGGGCATCACCAAGGCCTCCCTCGCGACCGAGTCGTGGCTGTCCGCCGCGTCCTTCCAGGAGACGACCCGCGTGCTCACGCAGGCCGCCATGGAGGGCAAGAGCGACCCGCTGGTCGGCCTCAAGGAGAACGTGATCATCGGAAAGCTGATCCCCGCGGGCACCGGCCTGTCGCGCTACCGCGACGTGTCGGTCGAGGCGACGGAGGAGGCGAAGGCCGAGCGGTACCCCAACCGCGTCTTCACCGACGACGCGTCGTTCAACGAGGCTGACCTCAGCTTCGTCGACTTCGACTCGTTCTCGTCGGACGACTTCACGCCCGGCACCTACAACTGAGCACCCCCGGGGAGGCGCGGTGAGGGTCTGACCTGACCCGCACCTCCCCAGGAGGCCCAGCACCACGAAGGGCCCCGGCTCTCGCACCTGCGAGAGCCGGGGCCCTTCGTCGTGCCCGCGCCTACGCTCGGTGGGGTGCAGTTCGAGCAGGCCCTCACCGACGACGTCACCCTGAGGGAGGCGCGGGTCGGCGACGCCGCGTCGCTGGCGGCCGCGCAGGCGCGCAACCGCGACCACCTCGCCCCCTGGGACCCTGCTCGCCCGGCCTCGTTCTTCGAGCCGGCCGGCCAGCTCGCCCTGCTGACGGCACGGATCGCGGCGGCGGACTCGGGGGAGGCCCTGCCCCTCCACCTCGTCGAGCGAGGCCCCGACGGCGACCGCGTCGTCGGCGGCATCTCGCTGAACCACATCGTCCGTGGCCCGGTCCAGGCCGCCTCGGTCGGCTACTGGGTCGACCGGGAGCGGACGGGCCGGGGCCTCGCCCGGGCGGCCGTGGCGGTCGTGGCCGACCTCGCCGCGACGCGCCTGCGGCTGCACCGCCTCGAAGCGAGCGCCCTGCCGCACAACGTGCCCTCCCGGCGCGTGCTCGAGGCGTCGGGGTTCACGCTGATCGGCACGGCGCCGAGCTACCTCCGGATCGCCGGGCGGTGGCAGGACCACGTGCTGTACCAGCGCGTCCTCGGGTAGTCGGCCCGCGCCTCCCGCAGGCCTCCTGCACGGCCGGCCGCGGCGACGGGTGACGCCCTGTGCCCCCTTGCGGGGGCACCCGCTCTGGGACGTGCCCCCGAGGGCCGCTCGCCTTAGCGTGGACACCGCTCGGACTCCCGACCCGGGCGACCGTGCCGACGCGATCCCGACCACCCGCGGCGGCTGTACCGAGGAGGTACGTCCCGTGGCTTCCATGACCGAGATCCTGATCCTGCACGGCCTGCTGCCCATGGAGTACCTCGACCGCGTCGGTCGCCGCTCCACCGACGAGGAGGCCTCCATCCGCGAGCTCCTGTCGCAGGGCGTCGTGACCACCTCGCAGGTGGCCCGCGCCCGTGCGCAGGCCGCCGGCATGGACTTCGTCGAGCTGATCGACTACCCCGTCGACCGCGCCGCCGTCACGATGGTGCCCGCGGCCGTCTGTCGCCGCCACAGCGTGCTGCCCATCGGCGTGCGCGACGGCGGCCTGCTGCTCGCGATGGCCGACCCGGGCGACGTCTTCGCCATCGACGACGTGCGCGCCGGCCTCCGCATCGGCGTCGACCCCGTGGTCGCCGAGAAGGGCGACCTGCTCGCCGCGATCGACCGCTACCTCCGCGCCGACGACGAGCTCAACGACCTCACGAGCACGCTCGAGGAGGAGAAGGCGCAGGAGGCGGCGGCCGACATCACCGACGGCCCCGACGACGACGTGCCCATCGTGCGCTTCGTCAACCTGCTCGTGAGCCAGGCGATCACCGACCACGCCTCCGACATCCACATCGAGCCGAGCGAGACCGACGTCCGGATCCGCTACCGCATCGACGGCGTGCTGCACGAGATGCAGCCGGCCCCGAAGGCCATCCAGAACGGCGTCATCTCGCGCCTCAAGATCATGAGCGAGATCGACATCGCCGAGCGCCGCAAGCCGCAGGACGGCCGCATGTCGGTCCGCCACGGCGGCCGTCAGATCGACCTCCGCGTCGCGACGCTGCCCACGGTGTGGGGCGAGAAGGTCGTCATGCGGATCCTCGACAACTCGAACACGTCGATGAGCCTCCGCGACCTCAACCTGCTCGAGCGCAACTTCGACGTCTACGCGGCGTCGTACTCGAAGCCGTACGGCATGATCCTCGTCACGGGCCCCACGGGCTCGGGCAAGTCGACCACGCTCTACACGACGCTCAACGCCGTCGCCCGCCCCGAGATCAACGTCATCACGGTCGAGGACCCGGTCGAGTACCGCATGCGCGGCATCAACCAGGTGCAGGTCAACCCGAAGGCCGGCCTCACGTTCGCGAGCGCGCTGCGCAGCATCCTCCGCTCCGACCCCGACGTCGTCCTGCTCGGCGAGATCCGCGACCACGAGACCGCGCAGATCGCCATCGAGGCGTCGCTGACCGGCCACCTCGTGCTCAGCACGCTGCACACGAACGACGCCCCGAGCGCCATCACGCGCCTCACCGAGATGGGCATCGAGCCCTTCCTCGTGGGCAGCGCCATCGACTGCGTCGTGGCCCAGCGCCTCGCCCGGCGCCTCTGCGACCGCTGCAAGCAGCCCACGAACTACTCGCCGCGGCAGCTCGCCGCGCTGAAGTTCGAGCTGCGCGACGGCGAGGACCCGACGGTCTTCCAGCCCGTCGGCTGCCAGCAGTGCTCCAACACGGGCTACCGCGGGCGCATCGCCCTGCACGAGGTGATGAGCGTCTCGGAGGAGATCGAGCGCCTCGCCGTGACCCGCGCCTCGAGCGCCGAGATCGGCCGCACCGCCCGCGAGCAGGGCATGCTCACGCTCCGCCAGGACGGCTGGGAGAAGGCGAAGCTCGGCCTCACCAGCGTCGAGGAGATCCTGCGGGTGGTCGCGTGACCCGGCCCCGCGCCTCCTCCGCCCCTGCCCCGGCCCCCGCCGGGGCTGCGGCACCTGCTCCCGCGACGCGCGTCGTCGCCCCCGAGACCCGATCCGCCACCACCGCCCCGGAGGCCGCCGCATGAGCGTCTACGAGATCCCCGACGAGCCCCACGCCGCCGACGGGTGGGCCCCCGGCCGACCCGGCCGCGAGGTCAGCACCGACACGCCCGCGACGTCGTGGGAGCCGCCCGCGCCGGTGACGCTCGTGCCCGCCTCGCCCCCCGTCGACCCGACGAAGCACGTCTACGCGCTCGAGGGCGACCAGGAGGCGGTGCTGGGCTGGACCCCGACGCCCGCGCCCTCGAGCCGGCGGGCCGCGCGCCTCGCCGAGGCCCTCGGCGCAGCGGTCGCGTCCGCCGCGGCCGAGGTCGGCAGCGGTCGCGCCCCGTCGTCGCCGGCGGTCGCGGGGCTCACGCGCGCCCCGGCCACGCCGAGCTGGAGCGACCCGCGCTTCGACGCGATCGCGGACATGGCCGACGAGCCGGCCGTGTCGGTCGCGCCGGTGTCGGTCGCGCCCGTGGCCGTCGCCCCGGTGGCCGTCGCGGAGCCGACTGCCGCTCCGGCCGCTGCTCCGGCCCCGGCGCCCGTCATGCACGCCTCCGCCTCCGCCTCCGCCCCCGTGCCCGTGACGCCTCCCGCCGCCCGCCCCGTGCTCCCCGCGGCGGCCGCCGTGGCGCCGCCCCAGCCGCAGCACGCCGCCCCCGTCGCCTCGCCCGCGACTCCGGTCACGGCCGCCCTGCCCGTCGTCTCCGCGACCGACCTCGGCATCGAGCTGCACGAGCACGCCCGCACCACGGCGCACCCCGGTCTCGTCGCCGCCCTGATCGAGGTCGTGCAGCGCGGAGCCTCCGACCTCCACGTCACGGTCGACGCCGCTCCCACGCTGCGCGTGGACGGCTCCCTGCAGCCGACGCACACCTCGCCCGAGCCGTGGGACGCCGAGACGGTCGCCTCGGCCCTCGCGAGCCTGCTCACGCCCGAGCAGCAGGAGCGCTTCGACGACGAGCTCGAGCTCGACTTCGCCTGGTCGCTCTCCGACGAGTCGCGCTTCCGCGTGAACTTCTACCAGCAGCGCGGCTCGCTCGGGGCGGCGTTCCGCCTCATCCCGACCGAGATCAAGCCGCTGCACGAGCTGGGCGTGCCCGAGTCGGTGTCGACCTTCGCGAAGCTGCCCCGCGGCCTCGTGCTCGTCACGGGCCCCACGGGCTCCGGCAAGTCGACCACCCTCGCCGCGCTGATCGACCTGGTGAACCGCACCCGGGCCGACCACATCGTCACGGTCGAGGACCCGATCGAGTTCATGCACCAGCACAAGCGCTCGCTGGTGAACCAGCGCGAGGTCGGGCACGACACCCACAGCTTCGCCGCCGCCCTCAAGCACGTGCTGCGCCAGGACCCGGACGTGATCCTGATCGGCGAGCTCCGCGACCTCGAGACCATCTCGGTGGCGCTCACGGCCGCCGAGACCGGGCACCTCGTCTTCGCGACGCTGCACACGCAGAGCGCCGCGCAGACGATCGACCGCGTGATCGACGTCTTCCCGCCGCACCAGCAGGACCAGGTGCGCACCCAGCTGGCCTCGACGCTCCGCGGCGTCGTCTGCCAGACCCTGCTGCCCAAGGCGAGCGGCCGCGGCCGGGTCGTCGCGACGGAGATCATGATGATGACGCCGGCCATCGGCAACCTCGTGCGCGAGGGCAAGACCTACCAGATCGCCTCGTCGATGCAGGCGGGCCGTGACCTCGGCATGCACACCATGGACCAGAAGCTCGCCGACCTCGTCAACACGGGCGTGGTGACGCACAAGGCCGCGATGGAGAAGGTGCACGACCGCGAGGGCTTCGACCGTCTCGTCACGCGCGTCATCAACAAGAGCGAGTCGCAGGGCCTCGACAGCGGCATCGACTTCGGCGACGCCTTCTCGCGGGGCGACGCCTGATGGCCGGCGCGGTCGCCTACGCCTACAAGGGGCGCGACACGGCGGGCAAGGTCGTCAAGGGCAAGGTCGACGCCTCGAGCGAGGGCGCGGTCATCACGCGCCTGCGCACGATGGGCGTGCAGCCGATCTCGATCTCGGAGGCGGCGGCCGGCACCGGCCTGCAGCGCGAGGTGTCGATCCCGGGCCTCGGCGACAAGGCCGTGAAGATGAAGGACATCGCGGTCATGTCGCGCCAGATGGCGACCATGATCGGGTCGGGCCTGTCGCTGCTGCGCACCCTGACCATCCTCGCCGACCAGGTCGAGAGCAAGCGCCTGGCGAAGATCATGGGGGAGGTGCGTGACGACGTCGAGACGGGGGTCTCGTTCTCCGACGCGGTCGGCAAGCACGACAAGGACTTCCCGCCCCTGATGATCAACATGATCAAGGCGGGCGAGGTCGGCGGGTTCCTCGACAAGGCGCTGGAGTCGACGGCCGAGAACTTCGAGAAGGAGGTCGCCCTCCGCGGCACGATCAAGTCGGCGATGACCTACCCGGTCGTCGTGCTCGTGATGTCGCTCGTCGCCGTGGTCGTGATGCTGCTCTTCATCGTCCCGATCTTCCAGGACATGTTCACGAACCTGGGCGGCAAGCTGCCGCTGCCGACGATGATGCTCGTCTACGCGTCGCAGGCGATGCCGTACGTGGTGCCCGTCGCCCTGGTGCTCGGCATCGTGTTCTCGATCTGGTGGCGCACGAACAAGAACAGCGTCAAGGTGCGCTCGCGCCTCGACCCGCTGAAGCTCAAGCTGCCGGTCTTCGGCGTGCTGCTGCGCAAGATCGCGATCGCGCGCTTCGCCCGCAACTTCTCGAACATGATCGGCGCCGGCGTGCCCATCCTCACCGCGCTGCGGATCGTGGGCGAGGTCTCGGGCAACTACGTGCTCGAGGAGGCGCTGGTCGAGGTCGCGGAGTCGGTCCGGCAGGGCGAGTCCATCGCCGGCCCGCTCACCGCCTCCGGCGTCTTCCCGTCGATGGTGACCCAGATGATCGCGGTGGGGGAGGACAGCGGCTCGCTGCAGACCATGCTCGAGAAAGTCGCGGACTTCTACGACCAGGAGGTCAAGTCGACCACCGAGTCGCTCACCGCGCTGATCGAGCCGCTGCTGATCGCCTTCCTCGGCGTCGTGGTGGGCGGCATGATCGTCGCGCTCTACCTGCCGATCTTCCAGATCACCTCGCTGATCAAGTAGCGCTCGACCCGCCCTGCCCCGGACCCCCTCCGGGCGACAGCTGTCGCCCGGAGGGGGTCTTCCGCGTGTGTGCCCCGTACGGGTGTGATCGAGGCGTGACCAGGGGTTCTGTCCCGTTCGGGGGAGCCCCGGACTGGGGCCGTGTCGCAGGGCATAACCCCCCGTCCAAGGGATTCCGGGGGCCGCGGCCCGCTGGCAGCATCGTTCCCGGCGGTGATCAGTGACCGCTGCCGATCACTCCCCCTGCACCCCGTACCCGGAATGGACTCCCTCATGTACTTCGCGCTCATGGGCAAGCTCAACGCTCGCCGCCAGAACCTCGCCGCCGACAAGGACAAGGGCTTCACGCTCATCGAGCTCCTCGTCGTCGTGATCATCATCGGCATCCTCGCCGCCATCGCCATCCCGGTGTACCTCGGCGTGCAGAACAACGCCCGTGACGCCTCCGTGAAGAGCGACCTCTCGAACGCCAAGACCGCGGTCATCGGTTTCCAGACCGACACCGGCAACCTGCCGACCGCCCTCGACGCCAGCCTCGCCAAGTACGGCTACACCGTCAGCGCGGACAACACCCTCGGCTTCCAGAAGGCGCCCACCGCGGGCACGACCACCTTCTGCATCAACGGAACGGGCAAGACCGGCAAGGCCTTCAGCATCACCGACGCTGCAGCAGTCGTCGAAGGCGCCTGCAAGTAGCAACCCCTCGCCTCGGGGGGAGGGCGCCCACCCTCCCCCCGAGACATCCCTCCGCAACTCCACCCCTGAACCGACCGGGAGGTGACCCACCATGCTCCAGCTCCTCAGCGACCGGCTGCGGCCCGCCGACCCGGCCGACCGCGACGCCGGCCTCTCGATCGTCGAGGTGGTCGTCGCCCTCCTGGTCTTCGCGGTCATCACCGTCGGCTCCGTCGTCGCCGTGGGCCTGACCCTCTCGATCACCAGCGACAACCGCAGCCGCGAGGTCGCGACGAACCTCGCCTCCGAGGCCGTCGACGTCGCCCGCGGCGTCGCGGACGTCATCCAGGTGACTTCGGCCACGACCACGAAGGACGTCGGCGGCGTCACCTACAAGGTCGCACAGACCGCCGCCTGGCAGACCACCACCGGCGTCGACGCGACGTGCACCCCGGCCGCCGCGACCGGCAACGGCTCGCTGTTCTACAAGCGCCTGCAGGTGGCCGTGACCTGGACCGGCATGCGGAGCCCCGACTCCCCGGTGACCAGCGACACGATCCTCGCCCCGAACAGCCGCCTCAACGACCAGGACACGGGCACGATCCTCGTCGGCGTCAAGGACTCCCAGGGCGCGGCCGTGCCGGGCCTGGTGGTCACCGTCGAGCCCGACACCGGGTCGTCGACGCCCGGCAAGGCCCTCACCGCCGCCTCGAAGCCCGCCGCCACGAACGCCGACGGCTGCGCCGTCGCGATCAAGATCCTGCCCGGCGCGTACAAGGTGACCATCTCGCGCTCCGACGCGGCCCCGTGGCGTGACGCGTCGCAGGCCGCCGCTCCGGTCAAGACCGTCGTCGTCGCGAAGGGCGACTCGGCCCCCGTGCCGTTCACCTACGAGCTCGGCGACGACTACGCGATCAAGTACGCGGCGAACTACACCGGCGGCACCGTGCTGCTGCCCGACAACCTCAAGACCACCGTGCTCGGCGGCCCGTCGCCGACCACCACGTCGGGCACCCCGGCCGACGTCTGGCTCTACCCCCTGAGCACCGGCTACCGGATGGTCGCCGGCGACTTCCGTCCGACCGGCACCGCCGGCGGCAGCTGCCTGTCGCCCGACCCCTCGCTCTGGCCGGCCAACGCCGCGGGCAAGACGGCCCCGGTGCAGCCCTTCGTGGCGGCCTCCGACAAGAAGGCGAGCTACTCGCTGCCCATGGGCGTCACCACGATCAAGCTCGCCGACGGCAACGACAAGGTCGTCCGTGCCGTCTCGACCGCCGCCCTCAACGGCGATCCCGGCTGCGCGGTCCCGCAGGCCTACGAGTTCACCGTCAAGGGCAAGACGGCCGCCAACGAGGTCACGCTCGCGCTGCCCTACGGCACCTGGGCGATCACCTCGGCGAGCAGCACCACGTCGACCTTCCGCGGCGTCTCCCTGAGCGGCCTGATCGGCACGATCCTCGGCACGATCTTCGGGGGCGGCGGCGCCGGCACCAACGTGGTCAGCCTCGACCCGAGGCCCGCCTCGTGACCGCGCTGCGCGCGCTGCTCGCCCGCCGTCGCGACGACGCGGGCGTGAGCCTCGCCGAGCTGCTCGTCGCGATGATGGTCTTCGGCATCGTCATCACCGTGGTGTCGACGACCTTCGTCTCTCTGGCCAAGGCGACCAGTCAGGCTCGCTCGATCGACCTCAACACCCGCGTCGCGTCGACCGGCCTCGCCGACCTGACCCGCACGATCCGCGCCGCGCGCACCATCCCCGTGCCCGGCGGCACCGAGACCCCCTCGTTCAGCGTCGCCACGACCGAGGCCCTGACCCTGACCACCGCCCTGAACACCGCGGACTCGGTCGCGACGGTGCCCCGCAAGGTGTCGTTCACCGTCCAGCCCGACCGCAGCCTGGTCGAGTCGACCGTCGTCGGCGCCTCCGCGGCCGACTACTGGACCTTCACCGCGACCGCGACGAAGCGCGTCATCGGCGGCTCGGTGCTCAGCACGGCCGCCTCGGGCACACCCCTCTTCAGCTACGTCGACTTCAGCGGCAAGCAGCTCGTCCCCGACGCCTCCGGCGCCCTCACCACGACGCAGATGTCGTCCATCGCGGCCGTCCGCATCAGCCTCGCGGTCGACCGCGCGGGCGCCCGCACCGCCCAGACCGTGACGCTGCAGAACACCGTCTCGCTCTCGAACCTCCTCGGGGGGTCCGTCTCGTGATCCGACTCCGCCGCACGCTCCGCCTCGACCGGCTGGACCGCCTCCGCGACGACAGGGGCATGGCCATGGCCATCACCCTCATCTTCGGCATGGTGCTGATCATCATGGCGGCGACCGCCCTCACCGTGGCGACGAGCGGCCTGAAGAAGGCCGACACCGACCAGGACTGGAACGCCGCGCTCTCCGCCGCCTACGCGGGCGTCGAGGAGTACCAGGCGCGCCTGGCCAACGACAACAGCTACCAGCAGTTCGGCAACCCCGCTGCGCCCTTCAGCAAGACGACGGCGAGCTCGGTGTCGCTGCCCACCGGTTCACAGGTCAACCCGGCCTTCGGCACCGGCACCACGGGCACCTGGGCCGCCGTGCCCTCGAGCGGCGGCCGGGCGAGCTTCCGCTACGAGGTCGACAACTCGAAGTTCGTCGCGACCGGCGCCCTGCGCATCCGCTCGACGGGCAAGGTCGGCAGCGCGACGCGCACCGTCATCGCCGACCTGCGGCAGAAGGGCTTCATCGACTACCTGTACTTCACCGACATCGAGTCGCAGGACCCGACGCTGACCGGCAAGTCGAACGCCGACTGCAAGAAGCACTCGTGGGAGGGCCGCACGCAGGACGACGGCTGCGGCGAGATCGCGTTCAGCGGCGGCGACGTCATCGCCGGCCCCGCACACTCGAACGACACGATGCGCGTCTGCTCCGCCACCTTCGAGCAGACCGTCACGACCGCGAACCCGACGAACGGTCGCTCGTACAGCAAGGTCGACTCGAACGGCTACGCCTGCTCGGGCCAGAAGTTCCTCAAGGAGCGCGTCGCGGGCGCCGGGCCCGACCAGGTCTCGAGCGTGCTGATGCCCGACACCCTCGGCGACAAGATCCGCGAGATGCGCACCGACCTCCCCAGCGACGTGCCGCGGCCCGGCTGCCTGTACACCGGCCCCACCGACATCGTCTTCACCGCCGACGGCAAGATGACGGTGAAGTCGCCGTACACGAAGATGACCCGCATCTCGAACGCCGACGCGACCGCCGGCACGGCCACCGCCGACTGCGGGCTGCCAGGCACGGCCGACGGCCAGCTCGGCTCGGCCAAGGGCGCGACCATCACCGTGCCCGCCAACAACATCGTCTACGTGCAGGCCATCCCCGTCCCGGTCGCCGGCGCCGCGAAGCAGAACGTCAACGCCGCCGCGTCCGTCGGCGACCTCACCGAGACCTCGTGCGGCAACAACCACGTCGGCTACCCGCGGGCGGGCGAGTCCGTCCCGACCTCGTCGACCACGGGCGGCCCTGGCACCGGCGCGTGCGCCTACGGCGCCCGCAGCGGCGACGTCTTCGTCAAGGGCACCTTCCAGGGCCAGCTGACGGTGGCCGCCCAGAACTACCTCTACGTCACCGGCGACGTCGTCTACGCCGAGGCGAACGCGAGCACCAACATCCTCGGCCTAGCCTCCGACGGGATCGCCTGGGTCTGGAACCCCGTCTCGGCGAGCACCGGAGCCTCCATGCTCGGCGACTCCGGTCGTGAGATCGACGCGGCGATCATCTCGGTCAACCACTCCTTCCTCGTGCAGAACTACGGGCGCGGCGGCGACCGGGGCACGCTCACGGTCACCGGCTCGATCGCCCAGGCCTTCCGCGGCGTCGTGCGCAACGGCTCGAACGGCTACATCAAGGCCTACGGCTACGACGCACGCCTCCGCTACCTCGCGCCGCCGAAGTTCCTCAGCCCGGTGACCACCTCGTACGGCATCACCACGCAGACCGAGGTCCTGCCCGCCTACCGCTCGACGGGAGCCGCCTCGTGACCGCCGCCGCCCCCTGGCTCGTCGCCCTGTTCGTCGCCGGCGGCCTCGGCCTCCTGATCGGCTCGTTCCTCAACGTCGTCGTGCACCGCGTGCCGGCCGGCGTCTCGATCGCACGCCCGGCCAGTGCCTGCCCGTCGTGCAGCTCGCCGATCCGTCGTCGTGACAACGTGCCCGTGGTCAGCTGGCTCGCCCTCCGCGGGCGCTGCCGCGACTGCTCGGCCGCGATCTCGGCCCGCTACCCGATCGTCGAGCTCGCCACGGGCGTCTTCTTCCTCGTCGTCGCGGCGCGGCTCTGGCCGCTCACCGACGTGCCGACGGAGGTCCTGCCGCTGGTGTCGCGCCTCCTCGCCCTGCTCGCCTTCCTCTGGCTGGCCGGCGCGAGCGTCGCGCTCGCCGTGATCGACGTCGAGCACCACCGCCTGCCCGACGCGATCGTCCTGCCGAGCTACGCGGTCGGCGGCGTCCTCCTCGCCGCCTCGAGCGCGCTGGTCGGCGACTGGGCGGCGCTCCTCCGCGCCGGCGTCGGCCTCGCGGCGATGTTCCTCTTCTACCTGGCCCTCGGCCTCGGCTGGAAGGGCGGCATGGCCCTCGGCGACATCAAGCTCGCCGGCGTGCTCGGCCTCTACCTGGGCTGGCTCGGCTGGGCCGAGCTCGCCGTCGGGTCGTTCGCGGCCTTCCTGCTCGGCGGCCTCTTCTCGGTCGTCCTGCTGGCCACCCGCCGGGTGCAGCGCAGCGGCGGCATCCCCTTCGGACCCTGGATGCTCGCGGGCGCCTGGGTCGGCGTCTTCGCCGGCGGCATCGTCGCCACCGGCTACCTCACCCTCCTCGGCCTGGCATGACCAGGCGACCTGACAGAGAGCAGCACTGATGGGCAAGAACATCGTGGGCATCGACATCGGCAGCCGCACCGTGCGCGCCGTCGAGGTGGCCGACGCCGACAAGGCGAAGCCGACCGTGGTCCGCTTCGCCGAGGTCGAGCTGCCCGAGGGCGCGGCGAGCCGCGGCGAGGTGCTCGAGCCGCAGACGGTCGCCGGGTCGCTCAAGCAGCTCTGGTCGGCCGGCGGCTTCAAGAGCAAGCGGGTCGTGCTCGGCATGGGCAACCAGCGCGTGCTGGCCCGCGACCTCACCGTCGCGAAGATGTCGCCGCAGCGGATCAAGGAGGCGCTGCCCTTCCAGGTGCAGGACATGCTGCCGGTGCCGGTGGCCGACGCGCTCCTCGACTTCTACCCGTACAGCGAGGGAGTGGGCGACAACGGCCCGGTCGTCAACGGGCTGCTGATCGCCGCCGTCAAGGACGCCGTGCTGGGCAACGTCCGTGCCAGCAAGCTCGCCGGCCTGACCACGCTGGGCGTCGACCTCATCCCGTTCGCGACCGTGCGCCTCCTCGTGAACCGCCCCCGGGTGGTCGGCACGGTGGCCGTCGTCGAGATCGGGCACAACACGACCTCGGTCGTCATGGTGACCGACGGCGTGCCGCAGTTCGTCCGCATCATCCCCTCGGGCGGCGACGACATCACGCAGGCCGTGGCCGCCGCGCTCGAGACGGGCCCGGCCGCGGCCGAGCAGCTCAAGCACGCCCGCGGACTCTCGACCGTCGTCACCACCCCGCAGGAGCAGGCGGCGTCGTCGGCCATCTTCGAGTCGACCAACGACCTGCTCGGCAGCCTCCGCAACACCGTCCAGTACTTCGTCAACACGCGGCCCGCCAACCCCGTCGCGGGCATCCTGCTCGCCGGGGGAGGCTCCGCCATGCCGGGCTTCTCCGACGCCCTGTCGGAGGTCACGCGCCTCCCCGTCGCCCTCGGCGACCCCCTCGCGACGGTCGCCGTCGCCAAGACCGTCGACGAGGCGGCCCTCCGGGCCCGCCCCTCCGACCTGACCGTGGCCCTGGGCCTCGCCCTCGGGAGCGCCGCATGAGATCGTCCAAGAGAGACGCCGCCATCACCGTGGGAGGCGCCCCCCGCGTCGACCTGCTGCCCCCGGAGGTGCGGGCCGAGCGTCGCGCCGCCTCGACCACGCGCCGCACCTGGCTCGGCGTCGTCGTGCTCGTGGCCGCCACCGTCGTCGCCTCGGGAGCCGCGACCCTCGGCTCGCTCTCCGCGGCTGACGACCTCACCGTGGTCCAGAGCGAGACGAGCACGCTGCTCGCGCAGCAGGCGAAGTTCTCCGAGGTGCGCGACACGCAGTCGCAGGTCGACCTGATCGAGTCGGGCCAGGCCGTCGGAGGCTCCACCGACATCGACTGGGCGACCTACCTGCGCTCCGTGCAGGGCACGCTGCCCGTCGGCGTCACCGTGACGAGCGTCTCGCTCGACCAGGCCTCGCCGCTCGAGTCGTACGCGCAGGGCACGTCCCCGCTCGAGGGCTCGCGCGTGGCGACCGTGGTCTTCACGGCGACCAGCCCCACCCTGCCCGCCGTGCCGGTCTGGCTCGACGGCCTCGCGACCCTGCCCGGCTTCGCCGACGCGACCCCCGGGTCGGTCGCCTTCTCCGACGGCGTCTACGAGGCGACCGTCACTATGCACATCACCGCCGACGCCTTCTCGGGCCGGTTCGACGAGAAGGACGACTGACGTGGACCGCAACCGACTCATGATGTTCGCCGCGATGGGCACCGCCGTCGTGGTGCTCGCCCTCGGCTTCCTGCTCGGCGTCCAGCCGCAGCTCTCGGCGGCCACCGCGTCGCGCGAGCAGATCACGACGGTGACGACGCAGAACGAGCAGATCCGGGCGGCGATCGCCCAGCTGCAGGCCGACAACGACGCCCTGCCCGCGCTGCGGTCCGAGCTCGGCACGCTGCAGACGGCGATCCCGTCGTCGGCGTCGCTCTCGACCTTCATCAGCGAGGTCAGCCGGCTCTCCGACGAGACCAGCACGACCGTGGTCGACATCACGACGACCGAGGCCGAGGCGTACGCCCCGGTCGCGGCCGCCGCCCCGGCCGACGCCGCGGCGACCACGGACGCCTCGGCCGAGTCGACCGACGCCGCCACGGCCGCTCCGGCCGCCGAGCCCGTCGCCCCCACGGCGCCCGACCTCGTGAGCGACCCGGCGATCACCGCGGCGAACTTCTCCGTCGTGCCGGTCTCGATCACGGTCGAGGGCTCGTACTCCGACGCCCTCGACTTCGTCGCGGCCCTCCAGGGCGGCAGCCGGCTCTTCGCCCTCGAGACCTTCGGCAGCTCCGGCAGCGAGGAGGCCGGCAGCGAGGGCGCGGCCCCCGACAGCTGGACGGTCTCGGGCAACGTCTACGTGCTGCTCGACGCGGCCTCGACCCCGACCGACGCCACCACGACGCCGACCGCGCAGGCCGAGGGCGACGCCGACGACAGCACGGCCGCGGGGGAGTAGCCCCCCACCTGCACGACCCTCGAGTGGTCACGACGTGCCCTCCCCGCCCCGGCGGAGGAGCACGTCGTGACCACTCGTTCGTCGTCCGGGGCGACCGGCGTCGTCGGGGGCCGATCGGCGACGACGGCGACGACGACCGCGCGCGTGTCCCCCGCCACCGCCCCGGCCGCCCGGTCCCCGTGTACCCCGGGTGAGGGCCACCACGCCCCCCGGGCGGGGGGAACCACCCGTCGTCCACATCGCCCTCCCGGGCCCGAGCCCGTAGTCTCCAGGAGAGCCGCCCGACCATCCCGACCGGGCGCGCCCGCGACCTGCCCCTCGTGGCCACCCACCACGACGACGCCGAGCCCACCCAGCTCGTCGTCCCGGGCGCCCCGAACGCCCGCGGTCGCGAACCACTCCGCACGAAAGTCGCACACCCGAATGTCGATGTCCTCGTCGGCGCGCCCTGGCGCGCGCCCCGCCCTGCCCTCCACCGTCCCGACCGACGCCGGGAGGCGCGGCCTCAGCGGTCGCACCCGCCTGGCTGCGGTCGCGATCCCGGCCCTGCTCGCCGCCTCCGTCGTCCTCCTCCCCGCGCCCTCCGCCTTCGCCGCCACCGCGCCGGCCACGCTGTCGTGCACGACGTCCGAGGACGTCCCCGGCCGCGCCGACGGCCTCGACTACCCCAAGGGCGTCGCGGTCGACACGGCCCGAGACAGCATCTGGGTGCTCGACTCGGCCACCGGCGTGCTGCACCAGCGCGCGGCCGACGGCACCTACACCGACGCCCCCGCGCCCGGCGCCGACCTGGGCCCCGTGGGCCAGGCCTTCGGCCTCGCGTTCGACGGCAGCGCCGCCGGCGCCGACAGCCTCGTCGTCGCCGACACCGAGGCGGACCGCGTGCTGCGCTACCAGCCCGACACCCAGGTCTGGACGGCCCTGCCCGACTACGCCGGCTTCGACCGCGTGACCAGCGTCGCGGTCGCCGCCGACGGCACCGTCTACGCCACGACCGGCTACACCGACCAGGTCGTCGCGCTCGCCCCCGGCGAGACCACGTGGGCCGTCGTGCTGCCCGCCAGCGACCCGCAGACCACCGACGGCACGATCGGCGTCGCCGTCGGCGCCGACGGCCTCGTCTACGTCATCGACCGCCCCGCCGACGAGGTGCGCGTGGTCGCCGCCGACGGCACCGTGTCGACCATCGCCGTGCCCTTCCGCCTCGACGAGTCCGCGGGCATCGCCGTCGACGCCGCCGGCCGCCTCTACGTCACCGACGAGGCCCGCGACGTCCTCCTCGTCCGCGAGGGCGAGACCTGGACCACCGTGGGGGCCGGCGGGGCCGACGCCTGCGCCTTCTCGAACCCGTGGGGCGTCGCGGTCGACGGCGACACCGTCGTCGTGACCGACAGCGACACCGACCGCCTGCAGTTCCTCGCGATCACCGCGGCGGCCGTCGTCCCGACGACGCCCACCACGCCGACGACCCCGACGACGCCGACGACCCCGACCACGCCGACGACGCCGACCACCCCGGCCGTGGTGACGCCGACCGTGCCGACCACCCCGACGACGCCCGCCGCGGCCGCCCCCGCGGCGACCACGCCGGCTGCCGGGGCTCCGACGCGCCTCACCCCGACGGCCACCCGCGCCGCCGCGGACCCGGCCGACGGCGAGCTCGCCTTCACGGGCTCCGACACGACGACGCCGCTCGGCATCGCCGCCGTGCTGGTCGGCCTGGGCCTCGCCCTGACCGCCGTGGCCGCGGGCCGCGCCGGGCGGGCACGCCGCCGCGCCTGACGCGGGTCGACGCTCCGCTCGACGGGACCGCCCCGCCGCCCTCCCCGGAGGCGCGGCGGGGCGGTCCCGTCGTCCGCCCGGGCCCTGTCGGAGGCGCGGCGTACGCTCGCGGGATGACCAGGGCCGTGTCCGCACTCATGGGCACGGTGCTCTTCGCCGCGCTCCTCATCGCGACGGCCGGCTTCGAGAGCCTGCTCCTCGACCGCGACGTCATCAGCGAGCCCGACGCCGGCACTCTGCTCGGCCCCGCCATGGCGGCCGCGGCGCTGCTCGTCGTGCTCCTGGCGCTGATGCGCTCGGCCGCGGTCGCCGACCGGGCCGAGGGCAGGGCGCCGGAGTCGCGGGGCACCTTCCCGGCCCAGCCCGCCGACGGCGTCGGCCCGGGCCGACCGGCCCCGACGGGCACCGCCGACGGCCCCGGCGCGGGCGCGCCCCGCACCCCGGCCCCGCGCCTCCTGCCCCCGGCCCTCGTCACCGCCCTCCTCGTCTGGGCGGCCATGGTCGTCGTCGGCTCGGTCGGCTACGCGCTGGTGCGCGACGACGGCGCCGCGGCCGTCCTGTTCGCGGGCCGGTACGTCCTCTCGCCGTTCGTGCTCGGCAGCGCCCTGTGGGCCGGGCTCGTGGTGCTCGGGGTCGCGGCGGCGTCGCGCGTCGACCCGTCCCGGGGCAGCCCGCGATCATTTGATTAAGCCCCTACCGGAAGCTATGCTCTATCGGGTGTGCGCTCAACGGCGCGCCCGAAAAATCCGCACCACGACGGGGTCCGCCCGGTCGTGGGGGTCGGATGCACCGTCTCTCGTGGTGGCCTCCAGGCCGTCCACGACGACCAGCGGCCTCGTCTCTCGAGCAGCGCCGCGGTCGGGCTCAGCGCTGGTGAGCACCTCCGGGTGCGGCGCCGGCGTGAGGCACGACGAGGATGCCGACCGTCCGGTCGGACAGAGCAGAGCCCTGCACGAGCAGAGCGCAATCTAGGAGAACCAGTGCCAACCATCCAGCAGCTGGTCCGCAAGGGTCGTACGCCGAAGGTCGTCAAGACCAAGGCCCCCGCCCTGCGGTCCAACCCCCAGCAGCGTGGCGTGTGCACCCGCGTGTACACCACCACCCCCAAGAAGCCGAACTCCGCGCTCCGCAAGGTCGCCCGTGTGAAGCTCTCCAACGGCACCGAGGTCACCGCCTACATCCCCGGCGAGGGCCACAACCTGCAGGAGCACTCGATGGTGCTCGTCCGCGGCGGTCGCGTGAAGGACCTCCCCGGCGTGCGCTACAAGATCGTTCGTGGCGCCCTCGACACCCAGGCCGTGAAGAACCGCAAGCAGGCTCGTAGCCTCTACGGTGCGAAGAAGGACAAGAAGTAATGCCTCGTAAAGGACCCGCGCCCAAGCGCCCTGTCGTCGCCGATCCCGTCTACGGGGCGCCGATCGTCAGCCAGCTCGTCAACAAGATCCTCCTCGACGGCAAGAAGGGCCTCGCCGAGCGCATCGTCTACGGTGCCCTCGCCGGCGTCGCCGCGAAGAACGACCAGGACGCCGTCGCCACGCTGAAGAAGGCGCTCGACAACGTGCGCCCGACCCTCGAGGTGCGTTCGCGCCGCGTCGGCGGCTCGACCTACCAGGTCCCCGTCGAGGTCAAGCCGCACCGCGCCAACACCCTGGCGCTCCGCTGGCTGACCTCGTACGCCAAGGCTCGTCGTGAGAAGACCATGACCGAGCGCCTGATGAACGAGATCCTCGACGCCTCCAACGGCCTCGGCGCCGCTGTCAAGCGTCGTGAGGACACGCACAAGATGGCCGAGGCGAACAAGGCCTTCGCGCACTACCGCTGGTAACCAGTCGATGAGGTGCGTTGCGGGCACTCCCCGCACCGCGCCTCCCCGGCTCCCACAACTCCCCACCTACCCCTTCGGAGGAACCCGTGGCACAGGACGTGCTCACCGACCTGAACAAGGTCCGCAACATCGGCATCATGGCTCACATCGATGCTGGCAAGACGACGACCACCGAGCGCATCCTGTACTACACGGGCATCACCCACAAGATCGGTGAGGTCCACGACGGTGCGGCCACGATGGACTGGATGGCGCAGGAGCAGGAGCGCGGCATCACCATCACGTCGGCGGCCACGACGTGCTTCTGGAACAAGAACCAGATCAACATCATCGACACCCCCGGCCACGTCGACTTCACCGTCGAGGTGGAGCGCTCGCTCCGCGTCCTCGACGGCGCCGTCGCCGTGTTCGACGGCAAGGAGGGCGTCGAGCCCCAGTCCGAGACCGTCTGGCGTCAGGCTGACAAGTACGACGTGCCCCGCATCTGCTTCGTCAACAAGATGGACAAGCTCGGCGCCGACTTCTACTTCACCGTCGACACCATCGTCAACCGCCTCGGCGCGGAGCCCCTGGTGATGCAGCTGCCGATCGGTGCCGAGAGCTCGTTCGAGGGCGTCATCGACCTCGTCGAGATGCGTGCGCTCACGTGGCGCGGCGACGCCAAGGGCGACGTCGAGCTCGGTGCGAAGTACGACATCGAGGAGATCCCGGCCGACCTGGCCGACCGCGCCGCCGAGTACCGCGAGAAGCTCATCGAGCGCGTGGCCGAGGCGGAGGACGCTCTCATGGAGCGCTACCTCGAGGGCGACACCGACTTCACCGTCGCCGAGATCAAGGCCGCCGTCCGCAAGCTGACGGTCAACAGCGAGGTCTACCCGATCTTCTGTGGCTCGGCCTTCAAGAACCGCGGCGTGCAGCCGATGCTCGACGCGGTCATCGACTACCTCCCCTCGCCCCTCGACGTGCCCCCCATGGAGGGCCACGACGTGCGTGACGCCGAGAAGGTCATCATCCGCAAGCCCGAGTCGACGGAGCCCTTCTCGGCCCTCGCCTTCAAGGTCGCGGTGCACCCCTTCTTCGGTCGCCTCACCTACGTCCGCGTCTACTCGGGCTCCATCGAGTCGGGCGCCCAGGTCGTCAACTCCACGAAGGACAAGAAGGAGCGCATCGGCAAGATCTTCCAGATGCACTCCAACAAGGAGAACCCGGTCGACAGCGTGACCGCCGGCCACATCTACGCGGTCATCGGCCTCAAGTTCACGACCACCGGCGACACCCTGTGCGACCCGCAGGACCAGGTCGTCCTCGAGTCGATGACCTTCCCCGAGCCCGTCATCGAGGTCGCCATCGAGCCGAAGACGAAGGCCGACCAGGAGAAGCTCTCGCTGGCCATCCAGAAGCTCGCCGAAGAAGACCCGACGTTCCGCGTCGAGCTCAACGCCGAGACCGGCCAGACGGTCATCAAGGGCATGGGCGAGCTCCACCTCGACATCCTCGTCGACCGCATGAAGCGCGAGTTCAACGTCGAGGCCAACGTCGGCAAGCCCCAGGTCGCGTACCGCGAGACCCTCAAGAAGGGCATCGAGCGCTACGACTACACCCACAAGAAGCAGACGGGTGGCTCGGGCCAGTTCGCCAAGGTCCAGATCGCGCTGGAGCCCTTCGAGGTCACGGCCGAGTCGACCTACGAGTTCGTCAACAAGGTCACCGGTGGCCGCGTGCCGCGCGAGTACATCCCGTCGGTCGACGCGGGCATCCAGGACGCCATGCAGGTCGGAGTCCTCGCGGGCTACCCGACCGTGGGCGTCCGGGCCCTGCTCCTCGACGGTGCGGCGCACGACGTCGACTCGTCCGAGATGGCCTTCAAGATCGCTGGGTCGATCGCCTACAAAGAGGCGGCTCGCAAGGCCCAGCCCGTTCTCCTCGAGCCGCTCATGGCGGTCGAGGTGCGTACGCCCGAGGAGTACATGGGCGACGTCATCGGCGACCTCAGCTCGCGTCGCGGGCAGATCTCGTCGATGGAAGACGCCAGTGGTGTGAAGGTCGTTCGGGCCAGCGTGCCGCTGTCGGAGATGTTCGGCTACGTCGGAGACCTGCGGTCGAAGACCTCGGGCCGTGCCGTCTACTCGATGACGTTCGAGTCGTACCAGGAAGTCCCCTCGGCCGTGGCCGAGGAGATCATCCAGAAGAACAAGGGCGAATAGTCCCGAATCTCGCGGCCGTTCCTCGACCGCGTAACATGTACACACACCAATCCGCAGTGTCCGGTAGGCCGGGTCATCGACCCGGCCCCCGGCCCCACTGCAACCGAGTCCTGAGGAGGACCCACAGTGGCTAAGGCCAAGTTCGAGCGGACCAAGCCGCACGTCAACATCGGAACCATCGGTCACGTCGACCACGGCAAGACCACGCTCACCGCGGCGATCACCAAGGTCCTGCACGACAAGTACCCGACCCTCAACGAGGCGTCGGCCTTCGACCAGATCGACAACGCGCCCGAAGAGAAGCAGCGCGGCATCACGATCAACATCTCGCACGTCGAGTACCAGACGGAGAAGCGTCACTACGCTCACGTCGACGCTCCCGGCCACGCCGACTACATCAAGAACATGATCACCGGTGCGGCTCAGATGGACGGCGCGATCCTCGTGGTCGCCGCCACCGACGGCCCGATGCCCCAGACGCGTGAGCACGTCCTGCTCGCCCGCCAGGTCGGCGTTCCCTACATCGTCGTGGCGCTGAACAAGTCCGACATGGTCGACGACGAGGAGATCCTCGAGCTCGTCGAGATCGAGGTGCGCGAGCTCCTCTCGAGCCAGGACTTCGACGGCGACAACGCCCCCGTCGTCCAGGTCTCCGCTCTCAAGGCCCTCGAGGGCGACGAGAAGTGGGCCGCCACGGTCGCCGACCTGATGGACCAGGTCGACGAGAACGTGCCCGAGCCGGTCCGCGCGACCGACCAGCCCTTCCTCATGCCCGTCGAGGACGTCTTCACGATCACCGGTCGTGGAACCGTCATCACCGGTCGTGTCGAGCGCGGCATCCTGAAGCCGAACGACGAGGTCGAGATCGTCGGCATCAAGGAGAAGTCGTCGAAGACGACCGTCACCGCCATCGAGATGTTCCGCAAGACCCTCGAGGACGCGCGCGCCGGTGAGAACGTCGGCCTGCTCCTCCGCGGCACCAAGCGCGAGGACGTCGAGCGCGGCCAGGTCGTGGTCAAGCCCGGCTCGATCACGCCCCACACCGAGTTCGAGGCGAACGTCTACATCCTCTCCAAGGACGAGGGTGGGCGTCACAACCCGTTCTACGCGAACTACCGCCCGCAGTTCTACTTCCGCACCACCGACGTCACGGGTGTCATCACGCTGCCCGAGGGCACCGAGATGGTCATGCCCGGCGACACGACTGAGATCACCGTCCAGCTGATCCAGCCCATCGCCATGGAAGAGGGCCTGCGCTTCGCCATCCGCGAGGGTGGCCGCACGGTCGGTGCCGGCACCGTCACCAAGATCGCCAAGTAAGTACTGGTCACTCCAGCACTGCTGATCTCCTGAGAGGGGGTCGGGCCCGAGAGGGCCCGGCCCCCTCTCTCGTGTCACCAAGGTCCGGCGTGTCACCATGGGGTGCCGCCGGAAGCGCCGGCGCAGACAGGAGAGACGTCATGGCCGGTTTCGACGACATCACCCGCAAGGCACAGTCGTTCCTCAACGACGGCAAGGTGCAGGACGCCCTCAAGAGCGAGAAGGCGGAGGGCGTCAGCGACCGCATCCTCGACGCCGTCGCCGGCGCTGCCGACAAGGCCACCGGGGGCAAGCACTCCGACAAGATCCAGCAGGCCAAGAGCGCCGCCGACAAGAAGATCGGCAACGAGTAGGGCCCACGGCCCCGTCGCCGGCCCCCGGAGCCCTCGAGGGGCACGGGGGCCGTCGTTGTACCCCGGCGACCCGGCCACCGTTCGACCGGACGGTGTTCACTCGACCGATGCCGCGCCTCCGACGCACCGATCAGGCCCATCCCGGCATCTCGCGTCACCGCTCGGGCACGGGCTTCAGCTACCGCGACGCCGACGGGTCGACCATCACCGACCCGGTCGTGCGGGAGCGGCTCGACCACCTCGGGATCCCGCCCGCGTGGACGGACGTCTGGATCGCGCCGTACCCCAACGGGCACGTGCAGGCCACGGGCAAGGACGCCGCCGGCCGGCGCCAGTACATCTACCACCCGACCTGGCGTGAGCAGAAGGACCGGATCAAGTTCGACCGCGCCCTCTCCCTCGCGGAGTCGCTGCCCACCGCCCGCAGGTTCGTCACGATGGACCTGCGCCTCGACGAGCCCGTCCGCGACCGCGCCCTCGGGGCGGCGTTCCGCATGCTCGACACCGGCTCGCTGCGGGTCGGCTCGGAGCGCTACGCGGAGGAGCACGGCAGCCACGGGCTCTCGACCCTCCTCTGCTCGCACGCGAAGGTGTCCGGCGACGTGGTCGCGCTCTCCTTCCCCGGCAAGAGCGGCCAGGAGTGGGACAGCGAGATCCGTGACCCCGACCTCGCTGCGGTCGTGCGCAGCCTCAAGACCCGGGGCGGCCGCTCACGCCTCCTGGCCTGGCGGCCGGAGGCCGGGAGCCCCTGGCGGCCCCTGCACGCGTCGGAGATCAACGAGTACGTGAAGCTGCGGGCCGGCGACGACTTCACCGCCAAGGACTTCCGCACCCTGCACGGCACGGTCGCGGCCGCCGTGAGCCTCGCCCGGAGCGGACCGCAGCCCACGGTCGGTCGGCGCCGCCGGGCGCTCGCGCAGGCGATGCGCGACGCGTCGGACGTCCTGGGGAACACCCCGAGCATCGCGCGGAAGTCGTACGTCGACCCGCGTCTCGTCGACGCGTACGAGCACGGCGAGACGATCGACCCGCGTCGCCTGGGCTCGGCGGAGTCCGAGGTGCGCTCGTTGCTCTATCGCTGAGTCGCGGCCACGCAGGCTCATGACGTACCGTAGAGGGTTGCGTCCGATCGAGTCGGACGCCCGAGAGGAACTACTGCAGTGACTGACGAGTGCATCCACGGGTTCGAGAGGGAGCTCTGCGACATCTGCGCCCCCCGCAAGCGCGAGCCCCTGCTCGATGCCGACGGTGAGGTCCGGACCCTCACCACCAAGCGCCGCGCCGCGTCGCGCAAGCCCGAGTCGCTGCGCAGCACGCCGGCGCTGGCCCGCGACTCCGCGGCCGTCGCCGTCGCCGCGCAGTCGGCCGCGGCCCCCGTCCCGGTCTTCGCGCAGCAGCGCGTCTACCACTGGACCCACGTGAGCAACCTGCCCGGCATCATCGCAGCCGGTGCCCTCCGCCCCGGCGCCGCGGCGGAGCCCGAGCTCGACGTGAGCTCGGGGGCGACCCGCGCGCTCCGCGCCTCGGTGACCAGCGCCTCCGGTGCCGTCCTCGCCGAGCACGTCCCGTTCTCGCTGTCGCCCCACGCCTCCGCGTGGGACGTCCTGCGCTCGGGCGCCGACGGCTACGAGTGGTCGGACGCCGCACGTGCCGCCAAGGCCACCGACTTCGTCATGCTGGTCGTGCCGGTCTCGTCGCTCGACGACGGGTTCGTGGTCACGGAGGGCGACGCCGCCGTCCAGGGCGTCCGTCAGGCCGTGGGCCTCGACGACGCGGCCTCGATGGTCCGCCGCTTCTCGCTCGCCGACCCCGACCTGCTCGAGCCCGAGGTGCTGGTGCCCGGGGGAGTACAGCTCGAGGCCGTGACGCTCGTCGGCGTCCCGAACGACAAGA
>NZ_LMOX01000003.1:895200-915966 GCF_001423665.1 Frigoribacterium sp. Leaf164 | reverse complement strand
CCCGCCGTGGTTCCGCCCGGCGGAGGTCGCGACGGCCTGACGACCGGCCCTCGAGGAGGCGCGGTGCGAGACCACTCGCACCGCGCCTCCCGTGCGTCACGGCCCCCTCGCCGGGGTCGCCCGGATCCGCGACACGCCCGGGTTGCAGCAAATGCACGCGTGTGGCAAAATCGTCTAGTTCAACATTCCGGGTCGGCCGAGCGCCGAGCCCCGGATCACTGCCAGGCAGTGCACAGGCGTTCGTCGCCTGGGCCGCGGGTAGCAGGACACATCTCACAACGGAATCTCCAGCGCGCTGGCCCTCGGGCACAGCTCTGCGCGGCGGTGACAGCGAAGATTGCCCTCCCCGGGCCACCCTCGTGCCACCGACACGCTCGAGCCACGGCTCGCTGGGGTCCGAGATGGCTTCACACGAGAACAGCGGTACGCGAGAGACACGTCGTGCCAGATGTTTGCCCAGCAAACAGCGTCAGGCGGCCCCCGAGGTGCGCGACGTCCGAACGAGAGAGAGCCACACATGGCGGGACAGAAGATCCGCATCCGACTCAAGTCGTACGACCACGAGGTCATCGACACCTCCGCGCGCAAGATCGTCGACACGGTCACCCGCGCGGGCGCCACCGTGGTCGGCCCCGTGCCGCTGCCGACGGAGAAGAACGTGGTCGTCGTGATCCGTTCGCCCCACAAGTACAAGGACTCGCGCGAGCACTTCGAGAAGCGCACCCACAAGCGTCTGATCGACATCGTCGACCCGACCCCCAAGGCCGTCGACTCGCTCATGCGCCTCGACCTCCCGGCCGACGTCAACATCGAGATCAAGCTGTAGGGGGGCGACCATGACTGTCAGCGCCACCAAGAACGTCAAGGGCCTGCTCGGCAAGAAGCTCGGCATGACCCAGGTCTGGGACGAGAACAACAAGCTCGTCCCCGTCACCGTCGTGGAGATCGCTCCCAACGTCGTGACCCAGATCCGCTCGCTCGAGAAGGACGGCTACAGCGCCGTCCAGATCGCCGCCGGCCAGATCGACCCCCGCAAGTCGAACAAGCCCTCCACGGGCCACTTCGACGCCGCGGGCGTCACGCCCCGCCGCCACCTCACCGAGGTCCGCACCGCCGACGCCGCCGAGTACGCGCTCGGCCAGGAGATCACGGTCGACACCTTCGAGGCCGGCCAGAAGGTCGACGTCGTCGGCACCTCCAAGGGCAAGGGCTTCGCCGGTGTCATGAAGCGACACAACTTCAAGGGCGTCAGCGCCTCGCACGGTGCCCACCGCAACCACCGCAAGCCCGGTTCCATCGGTGCTTCGTCGACCCCCAGCCGTGTCTTCAAGGGCATGCGCATGGCCGGTCGCATGGGTGGAGAGCGCGTCACCATCCTCAACCTCACGGTGCACGCCGTCGACGCCGAGAAGGGTCTGCTGCTCGTCAAGGGCGCCGTCCCCGGTGCTCGTGGCCGCATCGTCTTCGTCCGCACCGCCGTGAAGGGGAAGTAGCTCATGGCCACCACTACCGCATCGGCCACCACGGTCGACGTCATCGACGCCAAGGGCGCCTCGACCGGCACCACGGTCGAGCTCCCCGCCGAGCTGTTCGACGTCGTCACCAACGTCCCGCTCATCCACCAGGTCGTCGTCGCTCAGCAGGCCGCCGCTCGTCAGGGCACGCACAAGACCAAGCGTCGCGGCGAGGTCTCCGGCGCCGGCCGCAAGCCGTTCAAGCAGAAGGGGACCGGTCGCGCTCGTCAGGGCTCGATCCGCGCTCCCCAGATGACCGGCGGTGGCGTCGTCCACGGTCCGCAGCCGCGTGACTACGCGCAGCGCACCCCCAAGAAGATGATCGCCGCGGCCCTCCTCGGTGCTCTGTCCGACCGTGCCCGCGGCGCCCGCGTGCACGTCGTCGAGAGCTTCGTCGCCGACACGATCTCCACCAAGGTCGCCCTCGACCTGCTCTCGACCATCGCGTCGAGCAAGCACGTCCTGGTCGTCATCGACCGCGACGACCTGCTGACCCGCAAGAGCGTCCGCAACGTGCCCACGGTCCACGTGATCACGTACGACCAGCTCAACGCCTACGACGTGCTCGTCAGCGACGACATCGTCTTCACGAAGAGCGCCTTCGACGGCTTCGTCGCCTCGAAGCGCCAGAAGGAGGCCACCGCATGAGCGGCTACGGCAAGGACCCTCGCGACGTCATCATCGCGCCCGTCGTCTCCGAGAAGAGCTACTCCCTGATCGACCAGGGCAAGTACACCTTCACGGTGGACCCGCGATCGAACAAGACCGAGATCAAGCTCGCCATCGAGAAGATCTTCAACGTCAAGGTCGACAGCATCAACACGCTGAACCGTGTCGGCAAGACCCGCCGCACGCGCTTCGGCACCGGCAAGCGCAAGGACACCAAGCGCGCCATCGTGACGCTCAAGTCGGGCACCATCGACATCTTCACGGCTGTCGGCTAGGGCCCGGAGGGAAGACAAAATGGCTATTCGTAACTACAAGCCCACGACTCCTGGTCGTCGCGGTTCGTCGGTCTCCGACTTCGCGGAGATCACGCGTTCCACGCCCGAGAAGTCGCTGCTGCGTCCCCTGTCCAAGAGCGGTGGCCGCAACAACGCCGGCCGCATCACGACGCGTCACATCGGTGGTGGCCACAAGCGCCAGTACCGCGTGATCGACTTCCGTCGTAACGACAAGGACGGCATCAACGCCAAGGTCGCTCACATCGAGTACGACCCCAACCGCACGGCGCGCATCGCGCTCCTGCACTTCGTCGACGGCACGAAGCGGTACATCATCGCTCCGAACAAGCTGTCGCAGGGCGACATCGTCGAGTCGGGCCCCGGCGCCGACATCAAGCCCGGCAACAACCTGCCGCTCAAGAACATCCCGGTCGGTACCGTCATCCACGCCATCGAGCTCAAGCCCGGCGGCGGCGCGAAGATGGCCCGCTCGGCCGGCGCCTCGGTGCGTCTCGTCGCCAAGGACGGCCCCTACGCGCAGCTCCGCCTGCCGTCGGGCGAGGTCCGCAACGTCGACGCCCGCTGCCGCGCCACCATCGGTGAGGTCGGCAACGCCGAGCAGTCGAACATCAACTGGGGCAAGGCCGGCCGCATGCGCTGGAAGGGCGTCCGCCCGACCGTCCGTGGTGTCGCCATGAACCCGGTCGACCACCCGCACGGTGGTGGTGAGGGCAAGACCTCCGGTGGTCGCCACCCGGTCAGCCCGTGGGGCCAGAAAGAGGGCCGCACCCGCCACATCAACAAGGAGAGCGACAAGCTCATCGTCCGCCGTCGTAACGCTGGCAAGAAGCGTAAGTAGGAGTTGTAGAAGATGCCACGCAGTCTTAAGAAGGGCCCCTTCGTCGATGACCACCTGCTTCGCAAGGTCGTCACGCAGAACGAGGCCAGCACCAAGAACGTCATCAAGACCTGGTCCCGCCGGTCGATGATCGTCCCGAACATGCTCGGCCACACCATCGCGGTGCACGACGGTCGCAAGCACATCCCCGTGTTCGTGACCGAGAGCATGATCGGCCACAAGCTCGGCGAGTTCGCGCCCACCCGTACCTTCCGTGGTCACGTGAAGGACGACAAGAAGGGTCGTCGCCGCTAACGCGGCGACGTAAGGAGGAGAGAAATGGTGGAGTCGATCGCACGCGTGCGTCACATCCGCGTCACCCCCATGAAGGCCCGTCGCGTCGTCAACCTGATCCGCGGCAAGCAGGCCCTCGAGGCCCTGGCCATCCTGAAGTTCGCGCCGCAGGGCGCGAGCGAGCCCGTCTACAAGCTCGTCGCGTCGGCCATGGCCAACGCCCGTGTGAAGGCGGACAAGGACAACAGCTACCTCGACGAGCAGGACCTCTACGTGAGCCGTGCATTCGTCGACCAGGGCGCAACCCTCAAGCGGTTCCAGCCGCGTGCCCAGGGTCGTGCCTTCCAGATCCTGAAGCGCACGAGCCACATCACGATCGTCCTCGCGACGCCGGATGAGGTCGAGGCAGCAGACGCTACGAAGAAGGCGAGCAAGTAATGGGCCAGAAGGTCAACCCGTACGGCTTCCGTCTGGGCATCACCACCGACCACGTGTCGCGGTGGTTCACCGACAGCACCAAGGCGGGTCAGCGTTACAGCGACTACGTCGCGGAGGACATTAAGATCCGCACCCTGCTCAAGACCTCGCTCGACCGCGCCGGCGTGGCCAAGATCGAGATCGAGCGCACCCGTGACCGCGTCCGCGTCGACATCCACACCGCCCGTCCGGGCATCGTGATCGGTCGTCGTGGCGCCGAGGCCGAGCGCATCCGCGGCGACCTCGAGAAGCTCACCGGCAAGCAGATCCAGCTGAACATCCTCGAGGTCAAGAACCCCGAGGCCGAGGCTCAGCTCGTGGCCCAGGGCATCGCCGAGCAGCTCGCTGCTCGCGTGGCGTTCCGTCGTGCCATGCGCAAGGGCCTCCAGGGCGCCCAGCGCGCCGGCGCCAAGGGCGTCCGGATCCAGGTCTCGGGTCGCCTCGGCGGCGCCGAGATGAGCCGCTCGGAGTTCTACCGCGAGGGCCGCGTGCCCCTGCACACGCTCCGCGCCAACATCGACTACGGCTTCTACGAGGCCAAGACGACCTTCGGTCGCATCGGTGTGAAGGTCTGGATCTACAAGGGCGACATCACCAACAAGGAGCTCGCGCGCGAGCAGGCGAACCAGAAGTCGTCTCGCCCCGAGCGCCGCAACGACCGTGACGGCGCCCGCCGCGGCGGGGGCGACCGCGCTCCCCGCGAGCAGAAGGCACCCGCCACCACAGGAGCTGAGGCGTAACCATGCTTATCCCCCGTCGTGTCAAGCACCGCAAGCAGCACCACCCCGGCCGTAGCGGCCAGGCCACTGGTGGCACCAAGGTCAGCTTCGGTGAGTACGGCATCCAGGCCCTCACGCCCGCTTACGTGACCAACCGTCAGATCGAGTCCGCTCGTATCGCCATGACGCGTCACATCAAGCGTGGCGGCAAGGTGTGGATCAACATCTACCCCGACCGTCCGCTCACGAAGAAGCCCGCCGAGACCCGCATGGGTTCCGGCAAGGGCTCGCCCGAGTGGTGGGTCGCGAACGTCAAGCCGGGTCGCGTGCTCTTCGAGCTCAGCGGCGTCAGCGAGGAGGTCGCCAAGGAGGCGCTCACTCGTGCAATCCACAAGCTGCCCCTCAAGGCACGCATCATCAAGCGCGAGGAGGGCGACGCATAATGGCGATCGGTTCCAAGGAGCTCCGTCCTGTCGAGCTCGACACTTTCGAAGACGAGCGTCTCGTCGATGAGCTGAAGAAGGCCAAGGAAGAGCTGTTCAACCTGCGCTTCCAGTCGGCCACCGGTCAGCTCGAGAGCCACGGCCGCCTGCGTGCCGTGAAGCGCGACATCGCTCGCATCTACACGGTCCTGCGTGAGCGCGAGCTCGGCATCCGTGCCACCCCCGCCCCGGTCGAGGCCGCCCCCAAGGCGACCAAGAAGTCGACCAAGAAGGCTGCCGCCGCCGACGAGGCGCCCGTCGCCGAGACCGCCGAGGAGAAGTAATGGCTACCGAGAACAAGACCGAGGTCGACTCGGCAGCTGTCGAGGTCCGCGGTTACCGCAAGACCCGTCGTGGCTACGTGACCAGCGACAAGATGGACAAGACCATCGTCGTCGAGGTCGAGGACCGCGTGAAGCACCCCCTGTACGGCAAGGTCATCCGCCGCACCTCCAAGGTCAAGGTCCACGACGAGGCCAACGCGGCCGGCGTCGGCGACCTCGTCGTGATCAACGAGACCCGTCCGCTCAGCGCCTCCAAGCGCTGGCGCCTGGTCGAGATCCTCGAGAGGGCCAAGTAGGCCTGGCGGCCTGCTTGAGCAGAAGGAGACAGAAGTGATCCAGCAGGAATCCCGCCTCAAGGTCGCCGACAACACCGGTGCCAAGGAGATCCTCACCATCCGCGTGCTCGGTGGCTCCGGCCGTCGCTACGCCGGCCTCGGCGACGTCATCGTCGCCACGGTGAAGGACGCCATCCCCGGTGGCAACGTGAAGAAGGGCGACGTCGTCAAGGCGGTCATCGTCCGCACCAAGAAGGAGGTCCGTCGTCCGGACGGCTCCTACATCAAGTTCGACGAGAACGCCGCAGTGATCCTGAAGGCCGACGGGGACCCCCGTGGTACCCGCATCTTCGGGCCGGTCGGTCGCGAGCTTCGCGACAAGAAGTTCATGAAGATCATCTCGCTGGCGCCGGAGGTTATCTAAGTCATGGCAAACATCAAGAAGGGTGACCTCGTGCAGGTCATCAGCGGAGCCTCGCAGGCCCGCGGCGGAGACCGCGGCAAGCAGGGCAAGGTCCTCGAGGTGCTCGTGGAGCGCAACCGTGTCGTCGTCGAGGGCGTGAACTTCGTCACGAAGCACGTCCGCGTCGGCCAGACGCAGCGCGGCACCAAGACCGGCGGCATCGAGACCTTCGAGGCCCCGATCCACGTGTCGAACGTCGCGCTCGTCGACCCCAAGACCAAGAAGCCGACCCGCGTGGGCTTCCGTGAAGAGACGGTCACCAAGGGCGGCGTCACCAAGACCGTCCGCGTCCGTTACGCCAAGGCGTCGGGAGAGAACCTCTGATGACTGACACCACCACCACCACGCCTGCGGCGCTGCCGCGCCTCAAGGCGAAGTACCGCGCGGAGATCCTGCCGCAGCTGAAGAGCGACTTCGGCTTCACGAACGTCCACCAGGTCCCCGGCCTGGTCAAGATCGTCGTGAACACCGGTGTCGGCGAGGCCGCCCGCGACAGCAAGATCATCGACGGGGCCATCAAGGACCTCACGGCGATCACCGGCCAGAAGCCCCAGGTCACCAAGGCCCGCAAGTCCATCGCGCAGTTCAAGCTGCGCGAGGGCCAGCCGATCGGCGCGCACGTCACACTGCGCGGCGACCGTGCCTGGGAGTTCCTGGACCGCCTGCTGTCGCTCGCGCTGCCCCGCATCCGCGACTTCCGCGGTCTGAGCGACCGTCAGTTCGACGGCAACGGCAACTACACGTTCGGTCTCAACGAGCAGAGCATGTTCCACGAGATCGACCAGGACCGCATCGACCGTGTCCGCGGCTTCGACATCACCGTCGTCACCACCGCGAAGAACGACGACGAGGGCCGGGCTCTGCTCAAGGCTCTCGGCTTCCCGTTCCGCACGGCCGACCAGGCCAACTAAGATCGTTCGGTCGGCAACTCCTCACCGGAGTTGCCGACCGTTCCCCTGAGGTCGTGGAGAACCGCTCCACGACCACCCGATCATCAAGGTCGACACCCGGTGTACCGGATGGCGAAACCCGATGAGGAAGAAGTACACCGCATGACGATGACAGATCCGGTCGCAGACCTGCTGACCAGACTGCGCAACGCGAACTCGGCGTTCCACGAGACCGTGTCGCTCCCCAGCAGCAAGCTCAAGTCCCACATCGCGGAGATCCTCCAGCGTGAGGGCTTCATCGACTCGTGGAAGGTCGAAGACGCTCGCGTCGGCCAGACCCTCACGATCGACCTCAAGTACGGCCCCGAGCGCCAGCGCTCGATCAAGGGCATCAAGCGCGTCTCGAAGCCGGGCCTCCGCGTCTACGCGAAGTCCACCGAGATCCCGCAGGTCTTCGGCGGCCTCGGCGTCGCGATCCTGTCGACTTCCTCCGGTCTGCTGACCGACCGTGAGGCCGAGAAGAAGGGCGTGGGCGGAGAAGTCATCGCCTACGTGTGGTAATTCGTCATGTCTCGAATCGGAAGACTCCCCATCTCGATCCCTGCCGGGGTCGACGTGAAGATCGACGGCCAGGGCGTCACCGTCAAGGGCCCCAAGGGCGAGCTGTCGCTCGTCGTCAAGAGCCCCATCGAAGCTGCGCTCGAGGAGGGCACCGTCGTCGTGACGCGTCCCGACGACGAGCGTGAGTCGCGGTCGCTCCACGGCCTGACCCGTACCCTCATCGCCAACCAGATCATCGGCGTGACCCAGGGCTACACCAAGGGCCTCGAGGTCGTCGGCACCGGTTACCGCGTGCAGGCCAAGGGCTCCAACGTCGAGTTCGCTCTCGGCTACTCGCACCCGATCACCGTCGAGCCGCCCGCGGGCATCAGCTTCACGGTCGAGGGCAACAACAAGCTCACCGTCGTCGGCATCGACAAGCAGGCAGTCGGCGAAGTCGCTGCCAACATCCGCAAGCTGCGCAAGCCCGAGCCCTACAAGGGCAAGGGCGTTCGCTACGCCGGCGAGGTCGTCCGCCGCAAGGCCGGAAAGTCAGGTAAGTAATCATGGGTCTCGGTACACGAGGAAAGAGCAAGTCGGCCGCCACCAAGCGCCGTCACACCCGCCTGCGCAAGAAGGTCGTGGGCACCGAAGAGCGCCCCCGTCTCGTCGTCACCCGTTCGGCCCGGCACGTGTTCGTGCAGGTCGTCGACGACAGCAAGGGCTTCACCGTCGCCAGCGCATCGACCCTCGAGGCCGACATGCGCACCTTCGACGGTGACAAGACCGCGAAGTCCCGCAAGGTCGGCGAGCTCGTCGCCGAGCGCGCCAAGGCCGCGGGCATCGAGGCCGTCGTGTTCGATCGCGGCGGCAACAAGTACGCCGGACGCGTCGCGGCCATCGCCGAAGGCGCCCGAGAGGCTGGTTTGAACCTGTGAGCGACGCTACGAACACCACTCCCCCCGCAGAGACCGACGCGGTCGCGGCGACCGAGACGGTCAAGGCTCCGGCCGAGGCCGTCGTCGAGCGCCCCGTCGAGACGGCTGCCGGCTCGGAGTCCAACAACCGCGAGGGCGGTCGCACCGACCGTCGTGGCGGCCAGGGTCGCGGAGACCGCAACGCCGGCGGCCGTGGCCGTGGCGACCGTGACGACAAGAGCCAGTTCCTGGAGCGCGTCGTCACGATCAACCGCGTGTCGAAGGTCGTCAAGGGCGGTCGTCGCTTCAGCTTCACCGCGCTCGTCGTGGTCGGAGACGGCAACGGGCTCGTCGGCGTCGGCTACGGCAAGGCCCGCGAGGTCCCCACGGCCATCAGCAAGGGCGTCGAGGAGGCGAAGAAGAACTTCTTCCGCGTCCCCCGCATCGGCAACACGATCCCGCACCCCGTCCAGGGTGAGGCCGCTGCCGGCGTCGTCATGCTGCGTCCGGCCTCGGCCGGTACCGGAGTCATCGCCGGTGGTCCCGTCCGCGCCGTGCTCGAGTGCGCCGGTGTCCACGACGTCCTGAGCAAGTCGCTCGGCTCGTCGAACACCATCAACATCGTCCACGCGACCGTCGAGGCCCTCAAGCAGCTCGAGGAGCCCCGTGCCGTCGCCGCTCGCCGCGGCCTCGACATCGACGCCGTGATGCCGGCCTTCATGGCCCGCGCCGAGCAGGCGGCCAAGGCCGCTGCGACCGAGAAGGCAGGTGCCTGATGGCCCAGCTCAAGGTGACCCAGATCAAGTCCGTAATCAGCGAGAAGCAGAACCAGCGTGACACGCTGCGGAGCCTGGGCCTCAAGCGCATCGGCCAGTCGGTCGTGCGCGAGGACACCAAGCAGAACCGCGGCTACGTCAACACGGTCGCCCACCTCGTGAAGGTCGAGGAGATTGACTAATGGCTGACGAGAAGAACGGCGCCGCCGAGAAGGCCGCTCCGAAGAAGGCCGCCGCCAAGGCGACCACCACCAAGGCCGCCGCCCCCAAGGCGACGACCAAGAAGTCGACGGCCTCCTCGGCCGCCGCCTCGACGACGACCTCGACGAAGTCGGCCTCGGCCGGTCAGTCGGCGGACGTCGCCCGCCCGCAGGTCCTCAAGGTCCACCACCTCCGTCCGGCTCCCGGTGCCAAGACGGCCAAGACCCGCGTGGGTCGCGGTGAGGGCTCGAAGGGCAAGACGGCCGGACGTGGCACCAAGGGCCAGAAGGCCCGGTACCAGGTCAAGGTCGGCTTCGAGGGCGGTCAGATGCCGCTCCACATGCGCACTCCGAAGCTGCGCGGGTTCAAGAACCCGTTCCGCGTCGAGTACCAGGTGGTCAACCTCGAGAAGCTCGGCGAGCTGTACCCGCAGGGCGGTGAGGTCACCGTCGGCGACCTGGTCGCCAAGGGTGCCGTCCGCAAGAACGAGAAGGTCAAGGTCCTCGGACAGGGCGACCTGAGCGTCGCTCTCACCGTGGCGGTCGACAAGGTCTCCGGCTCTGCCGAAGAGAAGATCGTCGCCGCCGGCGGGACCGTCTCCAAGTAATCACCTGAGGGGGTGGTCCGACAGGGCCACCCCTTTCAGTCGTCTATCCTTCATGCCGGGAGGCCCCACATGTTCAGAGCTGTCGCGCGCATCATGCGCACGCCCGACCTTCGCCGAAAGATCGGGTTCACTCTCGGCATCATCGCGCTCTTCCGGCTGGGGTCGTTCATCCCCTCGCCGTTCGTGGACTACCAGAACGTGCAGCTGTGCCTCGCCGGCAACCAGGGCACCTCGGGCCTCTACGAGCTCGTCAACCTCTTCAGCGGCGGCGCCCTGCTGCAGCTCTCGGTCTTCGCGCTGGGCATCATGCCCTACATCACGTCGTCGATCATCGTGCAGCTGCTCCGCGTCGTCATCCCCCACTTCGACACCCTCTACAAGGAGGGCCAGTCGGGCCAGGCGAAGCTGACGCAGTACACCCGGTACCTCACGATCGCGCTGGGCATCCTCCAGTCGACGACCCTGATCACCGTGGCCCGCTCCGGCGCGCTGTTCGCCGGCTCCGGCGCGGCCGAGTGCCAGCAGCTCATCACCAACGACGCCTGGTACGCCGTCATGCTCATGGTCATCACCATGACCGCCGGCACCGGCCTCATCATGTGGATGGGCGAGCTCATTACCGAGCGCGGCATCGGCAACGGCATGTCGCTCCTGATCTTCACCTCGATCGCGGCCCGCTTCCCCACCGCCCTCTGGAGCATCGCGCAGGCGCGCAGCTTCGAGATCTTCCTCATGGTGATCGCCGTCGGGCTCGTGATCATGGCCGCGGTCGTGTTCGTCGAGCAGTCCCAGCGGCGGATCCCCGTGCAGTACGCCAAGCGCATGGTCGGGCGGCGCACGTACGGCGGCAACAACACGTACATCCCGATCAAGGTCAACATGGCCGGCGTCGTGCCCGTCATCTTCGCCTCGTCGCTGCTGTACCTGCCCGCGCTCGTCGCCCAGTTCAACCAGCCCTCCGACGGCACCGCGCCCCCGGCGTGGGTGGCGTGGGTCCAGGCGAACCTCACCTCCGGCGACAACCCGCTCTACATGGCGCTGTACTTCGCCCTCATCGTCGGCTTCACGTACTTCTACGTCGCGATCACCTTCAACCCCGAAGAGGTCGCCGACAACATGAAGAAGTACGGCGGGTTCATCCCCGGCATCCGGGCCGGGCGCCCGACCGCCGAGTACCTCGACTACGTCCTGACGCGCGTGACCCTGCCGGGCTCGCTCTACCTCGGCATCATCGCGCTCATCCCGCTGATCGCCCTGGCCACGGTCGGCGCCAACCAGAACTTCCCGTTCGGAGGCGCGAGCATCCTGATCATCGTCGGCGTCGGTCTCGAGACGGTCAAGCAGATCGACTCGCAGCTGCAGCAGCGTCACTACGAGGGGCTCCTCAAGTGACGGGGGGCGAGACCGGGCCCAGCCCGCGCCTCCTGATCGTCGGCCCTCCCGGCGCCGGCAAGGGCACGCAGGCGACCCAGATCGCGGAGACCCTCGGGGTGCCGGCGATCTCGACCGGCGACATCTTCCGTGCCAACGTCCGTGACGAGACCGAGCTGGGCGTCAAGGTCAAGACGATCATGGACGCCGGCGACTACGTGCCCGACAGCCTCACGAACGAGCTCGTCTCCGACCGGCTCGACCAGAGCGACGCGGCGCAGGGCTTCCTGCTCGACGGCTACCCCCGCACGCTGCAGCAGGTCGGGTTCCTCGACGACTACCTGTCCGGCAAGGGGCAGGCGCTCGAGGCCGTGATCCTGCTGGTGGCCGACCGCGACGAGATCGTCGAGCGGCTGCGCAAGCGGGCCCTCGACCAGGGGCGTTCGGACGACACGGAGGACGCCATCCGGCACCGCCAGGACGTCTACCTGCGCGAGACCGCTCCTCTGCTGGAGAGCTACCGGTCGCGGGGCCTGGTCGTCGAGGTCGACGGCCTCGGCACCATCGAGCAGGTCGCGGAGCGCATCGACGCCGCCCTGGGCGAGCGCGGCTTCCGCTCGACGGCCGCCGCCTCCTAGCCGGGTGGCCTTCCGCAAGCCGGGCATCTACAAGACCCGGGACGAACTGCGCGCCATGGCGGCGCCCGGCGTGCTCACGGCGCGATCGCTCGACGCGGTCGCTGCCGCGCTGCGCCCCGGCATCACCACCGGCGAGCTCGACGCGATCGCCGAGCGCACCATCCGTGACGGTGGCGGCGTGCCGAACTTCATGCTCGTGCCGGGCTACCGCAACACCGTGTGCACCTCGGTGAACGCCGAGGTCGTGCACGGCATCCCCGGCAACCGCGCCCTCGAGCCCGGCGACCTGGTCTCCGTCGACAGCGGGGCGGAGGTCGACGGCTGGAACGGCGACAGCGCACGCTCCTTCGTGCTCGACGACCCGAGCCGCCCCGAGCTCGTCGCCGAGCGACGGCTGCTGTCCGACGTCACCGAGCAGGCCCTCTGGCACGGCATCGCTGCCCTGGCGTCGGCTCGTCACCTCAACGAGGTCGGCGACGCCGTCGAGGAGTACGTGGAGTCGCGCGGCAGCTTCGGGATCATCGAGGACTACGTCGGCCACGGCATCGGGCGCTCCATGCACGAGGACCCGCCGGTCTTCAACTACCGCGTCAAGGGGCGCGGCCCGGCGGTCAAGCCGGGTCTGGTCGTGGCCATCGAGCCCATGATCACCCTCGGCGGCATCGACACCGTCACCGAGGACGACGACTGGACCGTCACCACCGTGGACGGCAGCTCCGCGGCGCACTGGGAGCACTCGGTCGCCGTGCACGAGGGCGGGATCTGGGTGCTCACCGCACACGACGGGGGAGCAGCCCAGCTGGCGCCCCTCGGGGTCGTGCCCGTCCCGATCGCCTGACCCGCGCCTCCTCGGCACCGGCCTGCGACGCCCCCACGAGCCTCGGCTCGAGGGGGCGTCGCCGTGTCGGCGTCAGCCTCGCGACGACCCGACCGAGCAGGTCGACTCGGCGGCCGTCTGGCCCGTGATGGTGGACGGGAGCGTCGTGGTGGCCGGTGTCGTCGCGGTCGGTGCGCCCTCGGTGGCCGGGGCGGTCGCCCCGGCCTCGGGGGCAGACGTCTCCGCCGGGGGAGCCGCGGCCTCCGGTGCGGGCACGGACTCGTCGACGGTGGACCCGCGCCCGGCCGCGTCGTCGCCGAGGGTGAACGACTGATCGGCCTGGAGGGCGGCCTCCAGCGTCGCCGCGTCCGCCTCGGAGGGGACGACTCGCCCTGCCTGGTCGGGGTCGTCGACGACGGGGTACTGGACGAAGACGATGTCGGCCGGCGTGAGGTCCTTCAGCGCCAACGCCAGCGAGACGAGGGTGTCCGGGCTGCTGAGCGAGGTCGAGAGGGTCATGTTGCCGAGGGCCGCCGAGGCGAGCTTGTAGAGCGTCGTCGGGCTGCCGAGGGTGCCCCCGGAGATGATCTTGCGCATCATCGACGAGAGGAAGACCTGCTGCGAGCTGATGCGGGCCAGGTCGCTGCCGTCGCCCACGCCGTGCCGGGTGCGCAGGAACTCCAGGGCGTCCTTGCCCTGGAGGGAGTGGGTGCCGGCCGACAGGTCGAGCCCCGTGTCGGTGTCGCGGATGCGCTGCGTCACGCAGACGTCGACGCCGCCGAGGGCGTTCGACATCTCGATGACGCCGTCGAAGGTGATCATGCCGGCGTAGTAGACGCTGAGGCCGGTCAGGCCCTCCACGGCGGCGACGGTGCAGCTGACCCCGCCCAGCTCGTACAGCGAGTTGAACTGCTGGTACGCCGCGGCGGGGTGGGCGGTGCCGTCGTCGCCCGTGCAGGCCGGCCGGTCGATCATGAGGTCGCGGGGGAAGCTGACGGCGGTGAGCTGGCTGTGGTCCTCGGACAGGTGGACGAGGATGTTGACGTCGTTCCGGACCCCGTCGACGACGCCGGCGTCCACGGCGCTGCCCGGGTCGCGCTGGTCACTGCCGATGAGCAGCACGTTCGCGCCCCCGGGCATCGCGCCGATGCCCTCCTCCGGCACCGAGGTCTCGTTGCCGAGGGCCACCGAGGTCACCGACGACGTCAGCTGCCGGGCGGCGATGGCCGACAGGGAGGCGCCGCTGACGAGCAGGACGGCCAGCGCCGCAGCGAGGCCGGTGAGGAGGGAACCGACGGGGCGACGTCGTCGGAGGCGCCCGTGACGGGCGACGCCCCGGGTGCGGGGCGAGCGGCGGGGAGAGGGCATCGTGGGCTCCACGGGTCGGCGTCATCACCCTCGACTCGGCGTGTCGGGTCGACGGGCGGGTTGCTGAAGTGTAGCGGGAGGACCTAGGATCGATCTTTGGTGTTCCCAGGTCACTTCTGTGCCTGCGGCACCGCATCCCCGCACGACCAACACTCCCAATTCTTAGCGACAGTGAGGCTATGGCCAAAAAAGACGGTGTCATCGAAATCGAAGGCGCAGTGGTCGAAGCTCTGCCCAACGCGATGTTCCGCGTTGAGCTCAGCAACGGGCACAAAGTTCTCGCCCACATCTCCGGCAAGATGCGTCAGCACTACATCCGCATCCTCCCCGAAGACCGGGTGATCGTCGAACTCAGCCCCTACGACCTGACCCGCGGCCGGATCGTCTACCGCTACAAGTAGGGCGTGCTGGAAAGGAACGGCCCCACGCACCCGTGGGGCACGAAGCCAGCGAGATCAAGGAAACAACGATGAAGGTCAACCCCAGCGTCAAGCCCATCTGCGAGCACTGCAAGGTGATCCGCCGCAAGGGCAACGTCATGGTCATCTGCAAGAGCAACCCGCGCCACAAGCAGCGCCAGGGTTGATCTGACCGGCCGCCCCGCGCGGTCGGACAGAGGCCGGAGCCCCTCGAGGGCTCCACAGCACCACAAGACAGAGCAGCACCAGAACCCGCACCGCCGGCAGCAGCCAGGCAGGAGGCGCGGGGGACACCCCGGGGCGGAGGCCCGGGCACCGGCGCTGTGACAGACCTCCACCACTCTCTGAGGAGAAGCCACCATGGCACGTCTAGCAGGCGTTGACATCCCGCGCGACAAGCGCGTGGAAGTCGCACTGACCTACATCTACGGAGTCGGCCGCACCCGCGCGCTCAAGACTCTCGCCGAGACCGAGATCGACGGCAACATCCGCGTCAAGGACCTCACGGACGACCAGCTCGTCCTTCTCCGCGACCACATCGAGGGCAACTTCAAGGTAGAGGGCGACCTCCGTCGCGAGGTCGCCGCCGACATCCGCCGCAAGGTCGAGATCGGCAGCTACGAGGGCATCCGCCACCGCCGCGGCCTGCCTGTGCGCGGCCAGCGCACCAAGACGAACGCTCGTACCCGCAAGGGCCCGAAGCGCACCGTCGCCGGCAAGAAGAAGGCTCGCTAGGCCCCGGCTCCCGCCGTACTCGCCTCTAGGTTGTAGGAGAAAAAATTGGCAGCACCGAAGTCGGCCGCGCGTAAGCCCCGCCGCAAAGAGAAGAAGAACGTCGCCGTGGGCCAGGCCCACATCAAGAGCACGTTCAACAACACGATCGTGTCGATCACGGACCCCTCGGGTGCCGTGCTGAGCTGGGCCTCCTCGGGAGCCGTCGGCTTCAAGGGCTCGCGCAAGTCGACGCCCTTCGCCGCGCAGCTGGCCGCCGAGTCGGCCGCCCGCCAGGCGCAGGAGCACGGCGTCAAGAAGGTCGACGTCTTCGTCAAGGGGCCGGGTTCCGGCCGCGAGACGGCGATCCGCTCGCTCCAGGCCGCCGGCCTGGAGGTCGGGTCGATCAACGACGTCACCCCTCAGGCGCACAACGGCTGCCGCCCGCCGAAGCGTCGTCGCGTCTAACTGAGTCGATGCCCGTCGCGCCTCCCCGCCCTGTTCGCAGGGCCCGGAGGCGCGACGGGCTCACCCGCGTTCACCGCGCCTCCGGCTCCCTCGCCGGGAGCCCCCACAACTCAACAGACCCGACGGGCCAGCCACCTGTCGTACCGCCAAGAGTCATATAGCGGACTCTTCGCCGAAAGGAATCCACCAGTGCTCATTGCACAGCGCCCCACCCTCACCGAGGAGAACATCTCGGAGTTCCGCTCGCGGTTCGTCATCGAGCCCCTCGAGCCCGGCTTCGGCTACACCCTCGGCAACTCGCTGCGTCGCACCCTGCTCTCGTCGATCCCCGGAGCCGCTGTCACCAGCATCCGCATCGACGGTGTGCTGCACGAGTTCACGACGGTCCCCGGTGTCAAGGAAGACGTCACCGAGGTCATCCTGAACATCAAGCAGCTCGTCGTCTCGAGCGAGCACGACGAGCCCATCACGGCGTACCTGCGCAAGCAGGGTGCCGGTCAGGTCACGGCGGCCGACATCTCGGCCCCCGCCGGCGTGGAGATCCACAACCCCGAGCTCGTCATCGCGACGCTCAACGACAAGGCGAAGTTCGAGCTCGAGCTCACGATCGAGCGTGGCCGCGGCTACGTGTCGGCCGTGCAGAACCGCTCGGAGTTCAGCGAGGCCGGTCAGATCCCGATCGACTCGATCTACTCGCCCGTCCTCAAGGTGACGTACCGCGTCGAGGCCACCCGTGCCGGTGAGCGCACCGACTTCGACCGCCTCGTGGTCGACGTCGAGACCAAGCCCGCGATCTCGCCCCGCGACGCCATCGCGTCGGCCGGTCGCACGCTGACCGAGCTGTTCGGCCTGGCCCGTGAGCTCAACACCGCCGCCGAGGGCATCGAGATCGGCCCCGCGCCGGTCGACGCCGTCCTCTCCAGCGAGCTCCAGACGCCGATCGAGGACCTCGACCTCTCCGTGCGCAGCTACAACTGCCTCAAGCGCGAGGGCATCAACACGGTGTCCGAGCTCGTCGCCCTCTCAGAGACGCAGCTCATGAACATCCGCAACTTCGGTCAGAAGTCGGTCGACGAGGTGAAGGACAAGCTCGTGGAGCTCGGTCTCTCGCTCAAGGACACGGTCCCCGGGTTCGACGGAGCCCACTTCTACAGCGGCTACGACGAGGAAGAGACCAACTAGGTCTCGTCCGTCCCCGCCCTGATCATCTTCGACAGCTAGGAACCATCAATCATGCCCAAGCCCACCAAGGGTCCCCGTCTCGGAGGCGGACCGGCGCACGAGCGCCTCATGCTCGCCAACCTCGCGGCCTCGCTCTTCGAGCACAAGAGCATCAAGACGACCGAGACGCGGGCCAAGCGCCTCCGTCCCGTCGCCGAGCGCCTCGTGACCTTCGCCAAGCGCGGCGACCTGCACTCGCGTCGTCGCGTCATGCAGACCCTGCGCAACAACAAGGACGCCGCGCACATCCTCTTCACGGAGATCGCTCCCCTGGTCGACCAGCGTGAGGGCGGCTACACCCGCATCACGAAGCTCGGCTTCCGCAAGGGCGACAACGCGTCGATGGTGTCGATGGAGCTCGTCCTCGAGCCCGTGACCCCCAAGGTCAAGTCGTCGAAGAGCTCGACGCCCGCGGCCGCCGCGCCCGTCGAGGAGCCCGTCGTCGAGGAGGCGCCCGTCGAGGAGCCCGAGACCGTCGAGGAGTCGGCTCCGGTCGAGTCCGAGACCGAGACGGCCCCCGCCGCCGAGGTCGAGGCCGACGCCGCCGCGAAGTCGGACGACAAGTAGCAGCGAGCTCCACCGCACCGCCCGGAGGGCCCGTCACCGCGAGGTGACGGGCCCTCCGTCGTCCGCCCGCGGGCGACGCCCGTCGTCGATCGCGGGGTGTGGGGCCTTCGGCGGACGCGCGCGTCCCCCGAACAGGTGTCGTTCACCTACGCGTCACATGGCAGAAACCCCTGAGGAGGCTGTGGACCGTAGCGTCGGTGGGTCACCTCCCGCCAGCTGAAGGAACACATGTCCCCGCGCTCCCGTCACACCCCGGTCACGGCCGCCGCCCTCGCGGCCGGCCTCGCCCTCTGCCTCGCTCCGCTCGTGCCCGTCGCCGCCTCCGCGGCCCCCGGCGGCACCGGCGTCGTCATCAACGAGGCCTACCTCAAGGGCGGCAGCATGAACGCTCCGTTCGCGAACAAGTTCGTCGAGCTCTACAACCCGACCACCGCCTCCGTCTCCGTCGCGGGCTGGTCGATCCAGTACCGCTCGGCGACGTCGAGCGGCACGTTCACCGGCGTGGGGGCCCTGAGCGGGTCGATCGCGCCCGGCGGCTACCTGCTCGTGCAGATGTCGTCCAACGGGACCACGGGCGCGCCGCTGCCGACGCCCGACGTCGTCACGACGGTCAATCCCGGCGGTGCCAGCGGCACCCTCGTGCTGGCGAGCACGACGACCGCCCTGGCCCTCCCGGCGGGGTCGATCTCCACCGCGACGCCCGGCGTGGTCGACGCTCTCGGCTACGGGACGTCGAACACGTTCGAGACGACGGCGGCGGAGGTGGGCTCGGCCAACCCCGTCCCGACCTCGTACGTCCGCACGGCGTTCTCCGACACCGACGTCAACGCGGCCGACTTCGTCCAGCAGGGCCAGATCACGCCGCAGAACGCCGCGAGCACCGGCACGACGCCCACTCCGCCCGTGCCGCCGACCCCGCCGGTGTCGGAGGCGGACGTCACCGTGGCGCAGCTGCAGGGCGTCACCGACACGAGCCCCTACGCGGGCCGCACCGTCACCACCCGCGGCGTCGTGACGGCGACGTACCCGACCGGCGGCCTGGACGGCTACGTCGTCCAGACCCCGGGCACCGGAGGCGCGCTCGACCTCTCGACGCACCTCTCGTCGGACGCGGTCTTCGTGTACTCCTCGGCCACCGCCTCCTCGGTGGAGGTCGGCGACTACGTCGAGCTCGTCGGCGAGGTCACCGAGTTCTTCGGGCTGACCGAGCTGACGGTCGACGGCACCGACCAGGTCACGCAGCTGGACGCCTCCACCGTCGTCGCCCCGGCGCCGGCCACGGTCGGGTTCCCCGCCACGGACGCGCAGCGCGAGTCGCTCGAGAGCATGCTCCTGCTGCCGCAGGGCGAGTTCACGGTCGCGGACACCTACACGACGAACCAGTACGGCGAGGTGGCGCTCGCGTCGGGCAGCACCCCGCTGATCCAGCCGACCGAGGTCGGACGCCCCGGCAGCGCGAAGTACGCGGCGACGATCGCCGACAACGCCGCTCGGGCCGTGACGCTCGACGACGGTGCCACCACGAACTTCCTCACCGCGGCGAACCAGTCGATCCCGGTGCCGTACCTGTCGAACGAGAACCCGGTCACGGTCGGTGCCTCGGTGGCCTTCACCGAGCCGGTGGTCCTCGACTTCCGGAACTCGGCCTGGAAGTACCAGCCCACCAGCCGCGTCACGGGCGACGTCGCGTACGCCGACCTGCCCGTCACCTTCGAGAACGTCCGCACCGACGCTCCCCGTGAGGTCGGCGGCGACGTCAGGCTCGCCAGCTTCAACGTGCTGAACTACTTCCCGACCACCGGCGACTCGCTGACCGGCTGCACCTACTACCGCGACCGTGCCGGCGACCCCGTCACCGTCAACAGCGGCTGCGACGCCCGCGGCGCGGCGAACCAGGACGACCTGCAGCGGCAGCAGGCCAAGATCGTCACGGCGATCAACGCCCTCGGCGCCGACGTCGTCTCGCTGGAGGAGATCGAGAACTCCGCCCGTTTCGGCAAGGACCGCGACTCGGCCCTGTCGATCCTGGTCGACGCCCTCAACGCCGACGCCGGGTCGGACGTCTGGGAGTTCGTCCCGTCGCCCGCCGCCCTGCCGGCCAACGAGGACGTCATCCGCCTCGCGTTCATCTACAAGGCCGGCGTGGTCGAGAGCGTCGGCGACTCGAGCATCCTCACGGGCTCTGCGGCGTTCAGCAACGCGCGTCAGCCCCTCGCCCAGGCGTTCCGCCCCGTCGGCGGCGACGTCGACTCGACGATCCTCGCCATCGCGAACCACTTCAAGTCGAAGGGCAGCGGGTCCGGCGCCGATGCGGACCTGGGAGACGGCCAGGGCGGCTCGAACGCCTCCCGCGTGAACCAGGCGAACGCCCTCGTGGCCTTCGCCGCCGAGCGCGAGGCCGCCGTCGGCACCGACAAGGTGTTCCTGCTCGGCGACTTCAACGCCTACTCGCAGGAGGACCCGATCGAGGTGCTGCGCACCGCCGGCTTCACCGACCTCGGCTCGACCGAGGACGGCGAGGAGTACAGCTACGTGTTCAGCGGCCTGAGCGGCTCGCTCGACCACGTGCTGGCCTCGCCCGCCGCCCTCGAGGCCGTCACGGGCGTCGACATCTGGAACATCAACTCGGGTGAGTCGGTCGGCCTCGAGTACAGCCGCTTCAACTACAACGTGCGCGACCTGCTCCAGCTCGACCAGTTCCGCGCCAGCGACCACGACCCCGTCGTCGTCGGCGTCGACCTGCTCGCCGACGTCGTCGCGCCGACCCCGGTGCCGACCGACCCGGCCACGCCGGTCGCGCCCGGTGCCGGCGCGGGTGCCGGCACGGGCGCGGGCACGGCTCCGGCCGGCAGCGCCCCCGTCGCCTCCGCCCCGACCCGCTCGGGCCTGGCCTACACCGGCTCGGACGGGGTCCTCGGCTGGGCGGTGCTCGCCCTGGCGCTGATGGCCGCCGGCGGCACGGTGC
>NZ_LMOX01000003.1:895041-895169 GCF_001423665.1 Frigoribacterium sp. Leaf164 | reverse complement strand
TCGTGCAGCGTCGTCGCCTGGCCGCGGGGGAGTAGCCCGCACCAGCTGACCACGGCGGCGGCCGGGGCGCGGGAGACCGTGCCCCGGCCGCCGCCGTCGTCGTGCGCCGCGAGCTGCCGTGCAGGCGG
>NZ_LMOX01000003.1:866462-895025 GCF_001423665.1 Frigoribacterium sp. Leaf164 | reverse complement strand
CGGCGGCGGCCCGGCGCCCCGCGGGCTCGTACCATGGTCGACGTGACGAGCGACGACCCGGCCCCGGCCCCCGCCTCCGGCCTGGTGCCCGACCTCGCCCCCGGCATGACCCGGGTGCGGCTCACCGTGGCCTACGACGGCACCGACTTCTCCGGGTGGAGCGAGCAGCCCGGCCGCCGCACCGTCCAGGGCGAGGTCGAGGCCGCGCTCCGCGTGCTCTTCGGTCGGCACGAGCACGTGCCGACCGTGACCGTCGCCGGGCGCACCGACGCCGGCGTCCACGCCCGCGGCCAGGTCGTCCACCTCGACCTCACGGCCGAGCAGGTCGCCCAGCTGCAGCGGCCCCACCGGGGCATGGTCGACCGGTCGCCGCTCGACGCGCCCACCGTCCTCGCGCGCCGGCTCAACGGGCTGGCGGGCGCCTCCGACGAGATCGTGGTCTCGGGAGCGCGGGTGGCGCCTCCCGGGTTCCACGCGCGCTTCGGCGCGCTGTGGCGTCGCTACGAGTACCGCATCGCCGACCGGGGGGCCGAGCGCGACCCCTCGCGCCGTCGCCACACCCTCTGGTACGACCACCTGCTCGACCTCGACCTGATGAACGCCACGGCCGCGGGCCTGGTCGGCCTGCACGACTGGGCGGCGTACTGCCGCCACCGCGACTACGCGACGACGATCCGCGAGCTCCAGCACTTCACGTGGAGGCGCGAGGCCGACGGCGTGCTGGTCGCCACCGTGCAGGCGGACGCCTTCTGCCACAACCTCGTCCGCAACCTCGTCGGGGCGTGCGTCGCCGTCGGCGAGGGGTCGATGCCGGAGCACCGGGCCGTCGGGGTCCGGCGGGAGGCCGAGCGCAACGGCGAGTTCCGCGTCGTCCCCGCCACGGGGCTGACCATGGTCGAGGTCGGCTACCCGCCCGACGACGAGGTGGCGGCCCGGGTCGTGCTCACCCAGGTCAAGCGGTCGGCCGCTAGCCTCGACGGATGACCGCTCCCCGCCCCGCGACCCCCTCCGACGTCCCCGAGATGCTCCGCCTGATCGTCGAGCTGGCGGTCTACGAGAAGGAGCCGGAGGCGGTGAAGACCACCGAGGACGACCTGCGCCGGGCGCTCTTCGCCGACGCCCCCGCCGTCTTCGCGTTCGTCGTCGACGGCGACGAGCCCGGCGAGCTCGCGGGCCTCGCCGTCTGGTTCCTGACGTTCTCGACCTGGGAGGGCGTCCACGGCATCCACCTGGAAGACCTGTACGTCGCGCCGCAGCACCGGGGCTCCGGCCACGGGCGCGCCCTCCTGACGCGCCTGGCGCAGGAGGCGACGGCTCGGGGGCTCGCCCGCGTCGAGTGGGCCGTGCTCGACTGGAACGAGCCGTCGATCGGCTTCTACCGGTCGCTCGGCGCGACGTCGATGGACGAGTGGACCACGTTCCGGCTCGACGGCCAGGCCCTGGCGGCGCTCGGCGGCGAGTGACGCCGTTTGACGGCCCCGGGCGTGTCGGGTATCGTCGACCCTTGGTGTCTGCGCAACTGCGCGCGGCGCCCGAAGTTGAGCCCTCCACCTGACTCGTTCTCGCCGTCTCTTCGGCGACAACGGCAACGGAGCGGGATCCACGAACACCTCACCTCGACCAGGAAGCAGCACTACTGTGACGCGCACTTTCTCCCCCAAGCCGGCTGACGTCCAGCCGAACTGGCTGATCATCGACGCCAACGACGTCGTCCTCGGCCGTCTGGCCAGCCACGCGGCAGCACTGCTGCGCGGCAAGCACAAGCCGACCTTCGCCCCCCACATGGACATGGGCGACTTCGTCATCATCATCAACGCCGACAAGGTGGCCCTGACCGGCTCCAAGCTGGCCGAGAAGCTCTACTACCGCCACTCCGGCTACCCGGGCGGCCTCACGGCCACCACGTACTCCGAGATGGTGGAGAAGCACCCCACGCGCGCCGTCGAGAAGGCGATCCGCGGCATGCTGCCGAAGAACTCGCTGGGCCGTGCCCAGATCAAGAAGCTGAAGGTGTACGCGGGTGCCGAGCACCCCCACGCTGCTCAGCAGCCCACGGTTCACACCCTCGACCAGGTCGCTCAGTAGCGTCCGCCTTCAGACTTAAGGACCCCCACACAGTGGCTCAGATCGCAGATTCCATCGACCAGGCTCCCGAGAGCTTCACCACGGAGAGCTCCGCTCCCGAGGCCTCGGCGACCCCCCGCGCCGTCCTCAACGTCTCCGGCTCCGCCGTCGGACGTCGCAAGGAGGCCATCGCTCGTGCCCGCCTCGTCCCCGGCTCCGGCACCTTCGTGGTCAACGGCCGCACCCTCGAGGAGTACTTCCCCAACAAGCTGCACCAGCAGCTGATCAACGACCCGTTCAAGGTGCTCGACCTGCTCGGCGCCTACGACGTCACCGTCAAGGTCACCGGCGGCGGCCCCTCGGGCCAGGCGGGCGCCCTGCGCCTCGCCATCGCCCGCACGCTGAACGAGATCGACCGCGAGAACAACCGCGCCACCCTCAAGAAGGCCGGCTTCCTCACCCGTGACGCCCGCGTCATCGAGCGCAAGAAGGCCGGTCTCAAGAAGGCCCGCAAGGCCTCGCAGTTCTCGAAGCGCTAGTCGCACACCCACACAGGCAGGTCTCGCGATGTCGCGTCTCTTCGGTACCGACGGTGTTCGGGGCCTCGCCAACCGTGAGCTGACCGCCGCGCTCGCCCTGGGCCTCGCCCAGGCGAGCGCGGTGGTGCTCACGAAGGGCCACCACGCCGACGCTCGTCGTGCTGAAGGGCGACGACCCGTCGCCGTGGTCGCCCGTGACCCCCGCATCTCGGGGGAGTTCCTCACCGCCGCCGTGTGCGCGGGCCTGGCCAGCTCCGGCGTCGACGTGCTCGACGCCGGGGTGATCCCGACCCCCGCGGCGGCGTTCCTCGTCGACGACATCGGCGCCGACTTCGGCGTGATGATCAGCGCCTCGCACAACCCGGCGCCCGACAACGGCATCAAGTTCTTCGCGTTCGGCGGCACGAAGCTGCCCGACGAGGTCGAGGACCGCATCGAGGCCGCCATGGCCGAGCCGCAGCTGATGCCCGTCGGGGGCGACGTCGGTCGCATCCGCCGGTTCGCCGACGCCGAGGACCGCTACGTCCTGCACCTCCTCGGGGCCCTGCCCCACCGCCTCGACGGCCTGCACGTCGTGCTCGACTGTGCTCACGGCGCCGCCTCGGCCGTCTCGCCCGAGGTCTTCACCGACGCGGGCGCGAAGGTCACCCTGATCGGGGCCGACCCCGACGGCGTCAACATCAACGACGGCGTCGGCTCGACGCACCTCGACAACCTCGCCCGCGCCGTGATCGAGCACGGAGCCGACGTCGGCATCGCGCACGACGGCGACGCCGACCGCTGCCTCGCGGTCGACGCGACCGGCACCGTCGTCGACGGCGACCAGATCATGGCGATCATCGCCTTGGCGCACAAGGAGCATGGGCGCCTCACCCACGACACCCTCGTCGCGACGGTGATGAGCAACCTCGGCCTCATCCGCGCCATGGAGCAGCACGGCATCGCCGTGCGTCAGACCCGCGTCGGCGACCGCTACGTCCTGGAGGACATGAGCGCCGGCGGCTACACGCTGGGCGGCGAGCAGTCCGGCCACATCGTCTTCGGCGACCACGCCACCACCGGCGACGGCATCCTCACCGGGCTGTCGCTCGTCGCGCGCATGGCGGAGACCGGCAAGAGCCTGGCCGAGCTGGCCCGGGTGATGACGGTCTTCCCGCAGATCCTCATCAACGTCGGTGGCGTCGACCGTGAGCGTCTCGACGGCGACCAGGGCGTGGCGGACGCCGTGGCGGCCCTGGAGGCCGAGCTCGGCGACACCGGCCGCGTGCTGCTCCGCCCGTCGGGCACCGAGCCGGTCGTGCGCGTCATGGTGGAGGCCGCCGACCAGGCGACCGCCGACCGCGTCGCGCACGAGCTCGCCGACGTCGTCCGCGAGCGACTGGCGCTCTAGCGGGCCCGACCCGCGCCTCCCGCAGGCCCGGCGTCCCCGCCCCCGTGCCCGCGTCGGGCACCATGGGCACATGCTCCTCCTGCTGCCCGCCGTCGTCTTCGCGGTGCTCTACGTCGTCAGCCGCCGCCGCGACGCGCGGCGTCTGCGCAACGGCGTCTTCCTCGTCGCGGCCCTCGGCTGCCTCCTCGTGGCCGGCGTGCTCGAGGTCGCCGCGACCGGGCCCGCCCAGCAGAGCGCCGTCCTGCTCGGCGTCGTGGTCGCCGGCCTGCTCGTCGTGGTGCTCGCGCTCTTCCTGCTCGGCAACGGCGTCACCATGCTGCGCTCCGAGGGGCGCAGCCTCGGCAACCTGCTGTCGCTGCTGGCGGGCGTCGCCATCCTGCTCGTGCCGGTCGCGGCGGCCGCGCTGGTCTTCGGGCCCGACGTCGCCGAGCTGCCGGGGCCGGTCGGGGTCGTCCTCGTCGCCCTGGGAGTCCTCCTCGTCTTCGTCGCGGGGTACGCGGCCGCGACCTTCGCCGCGTTCGGGCTCTACTCGCTGGTCTACAGCCGCTACCGCCACACGCGCGCGCCCGCGACGGTGGTCGTGCTCGGCTCCGGCCTGGTCCGCGGCGAGGTGCCGCCGCTCCTGCGCAGCCGTCTCGACAAGGCGCTCTCGGTCTACCGCTCCGTGCCCGGCACCGCCGCGAGGCCGCTGCTCGTGCCGTCGGGCGGCCAGGGCTCCGACGAGCCGCGCGCCGAGGGCGACGCCATGGCCGAGTACCTCCTCGCGCAGGGGGCCGACCCCGCCGACGTCCGGCCCGAGACCGCCTCGACGAGCACCCGCGAGAACCTGCTCTTCTCGCGCGAGGTGCAGCGCGACGCGGGGCGGGACGGCAGCACCCTCGTGGTGACGAACGACTACCACGTGCTGCGGGCCGCCCTGCTGGCCCGGTCGATCGGCAGCGACGCCCAGGTGGTGGGCTCGCCGACGGCCGCGTACTACGTGCCGAGCGCCTTCCTCCGCGAGTACGTCGCGATCATGGTCGAGCACCGCCGACTCAACGCGGCGGCCGTGGCCGTGGCGGTCGCCCTGGTCGGCCTGACCGCGGTCTGGTCGCTGCTGCCCGTGTGAGCCGACCCGCGCCTCCCGGGGCGCCGTCCGCCGAGGAGTCGCGGTGCCCGCACCGCAGGCCCGCTCAGATCTTGCGGAGCAGCACCGAGCTCACCGCGTGGTCGGCCGCCTTGCGCAGCACCAGCGTCGCCCGTGACCGCGTCGGCAGCACGTTCTCGACGAGGTTGGGCTCGTTCACCGACCGCCAGACACCGGACGCGAAGGTGCGCGCCTCCGCCTCGTCCATGCCGGCGAAGCGGTGGAAGAACGAGCGCTCCTGGGTGAAGGCGCCCTTCTGGAGGGCGAGGAACCTCTCGACGAACCACGACTCGATGTCGCTCGTGCGCGCGTCGACGTAGATCGTGAAGTCGAAGAGGTCGCTGAGGGCGAGACGGCCCGGGGCGGGGGGCTGCAGCACGTTCAGGCCCTCGACGATGAGGATGTCGGGGCGCCGCACCACGACCTCGGCCCCCGGCATGATGTCGTAGCTGGTGTGCGAGTAGAACGGCGCCCGCACCTCCTCCGCGCCGCTCTTGACCTGGGAGACGAAGCGCAGCAGGTGGCGGCGGTCGTACGACTCGGGGAACCCCTTGCGGTCGGTGAGGCCGCGGCGCTCGAGCTCGGCGTTCGGGTAGAGGAACCCGTCGGTCGTGACGAGCTCCACGCGCGGAGTGTCGTCCCAGCGGCTGAGCAGCTCGCGCAGCAGACGGGCGACCGTCGACTTGCCGACCGCCACCGAGCCGGCGACGCCGATCACGAAGGGCGTGCGCTGGGCGCGCTCGCCGAGGAAGTCGCTGGTCGCCCGGTGCAGGTTGCGGGCACCCGCGGCGTAGAGGTTGAGGAGGCGGCTGAGCGGCACGTAGACGTCCTGCACCTCGCGCATGTCGAGCCGGTCGCCGAGGCCCCGCAGCTGCACGATCTCGGTCTCGGTGAGCGGCAGGCGCGTCGCCGGGGCGAGGTCGGCCCAGGCGTCGCGCCCGATCTCGACGAACGGGGTGGCGTGGCTCACCGGATGGGTCGTCGTCGACGTCGGGGCTCCGTGCATGACCGCGAGGCTACCCGGTCGCCCCCGGTCGCCCCCGGCGGCCCCCGGTCGCCCGAGGTCGCCCCGGGCGGGCCGGGGCGGGCTCGGGGGGCGCGACCCGCCGCGGTGCCCTCCGGGCGGCGCCCCGGACGGGACGCCCTAAGATCGGGGGCATGTGTGGAATCGTGGGTTACGTCGGTCCGTCCGGTGCCGAGCAGAAGAGCATCGAAGTCCTCCTGGGCGGCCTCGCCCGCCTCGAGTACCGGGGGTACGACTCGGCCGGCGTGGCCGTGATCGACGCCGACGGGCAGCTCGGCATGCGCAAGCGCGCGGGCAAGCTGAAGGTCCTCGTCGACGACCTCGAGTCCGACCCGCTGACCGACGGCGCGACCGGCATCGGGCACACGCGCTGGGCGACCCACGGCGGGCCGACCGACGCGAACGCCCACCCGCACCTCGCCGACGACGGCAAGCTCGCGCTCATCCACAACGGCATCATCGAGAACTTCTCGGAGCTGAAGGCCGAGCTGCTCGCGGAGGGCGTGGAGTTCCTCAGCGAGACCGACTCCGAGGTCGCGGCCCACCTCGTGGCCCGGGCCTACCGCTCCTCCGGCGACCTGGCCGAGGCGCTCCGGGTGGTCGTCGGCACGCTCGACGGCGCCTTCACCCTGCTCGTCGTGCACGCCGACCAGCCCGGCGTCGTCGTCGGCGCCCGCCGCAACAGCCCGCTCGTCGTCGGGCTCGGCGAGGGCGAGAACTTCCTCGGCAGCGACGTCGCGGCGTTCGTCGCGCACACCCGTCGTGCCATGTCGATCGGCCAGGACCAGATCGTGACGATCCGCCCCGACTCGGTCGACGTCGTCGACTTCGACGGCGCACCGGTCGAGACCACCACCTTCGAGGTCGACTGGGACGCCTCCGCCGCGGAGAAGGGCGGCTGGTCGAGCTTCATGGCGAAGGAGATCAGCGAGGAGCCCGAGGCCGTCGCCAACACCCTCCTCGGCCGCGTGCACGACGGCGCCGTGACCCTCACCGACCTCGACGGTGTGCGCGACCGCCTCCTCACCGTCGACCGCGTCATCGTGATCGCCTGCGGCACGGCCGCCTACGCGGGGATCCTCGGCAAGTACGCCATCGAGCAGTGGGCCCGCGTGCCCGTCGAGGTCGAGCTCGCGCACGAGTTCCGCTACCGCGACCCGGTGCTCGACGAGAAGACCCTCGTCGTCTCGATCAGCCAGTCCGGCGAGACGATGGACACGCTGATGGCGGTCAAGTACGCCCGCGAGCAGGGCGCGCAGGTGCTGTCGATCTGCAACACGCAGGGCTCCACCATCCCCCGCGAGAGCGACGCCGTCATCTACACGCACGCCGGCCCGGAGGTCGCCGTCGCGTCGACGAAGGCCTTCGTCGCGCAGGGCACCGCGCTGTTCCTCCTCGGCCTGCACCTCGCGACGATCCGCGGCACGCTCACCGCGGAGCAGATCGCCGAGCAGGTCACGGACCTCCAGGCCGTCCCCGCGAAGATCAGCAAGGTCCTCGAGTCCTCGGAGCGCATCGCCACGCTCGCCGGCTGGATGGCCGACACCCGGTCCGTGCTCTTCCTGGGCCGCCACGTGGGCTACCCGATCGCCCTCGAGGGCGCGCTGAAGCTCAAGGAGCTCGCGTACATCCACGCGGAGGGCTTCGCCGCCGGCGAGCTGAAGCACGGCCCGATCGCCCTCATCGAGCCCGGCCAGATCGTCTTCGTGATCGTCCCGAGCCCGCGCGACCCCCGGTCGCTCCACCCCAAGGTGGTCTCGAACATCCAGGAGATCCGTGCGCGCGGGGCCCGCGTCATCGCCATCGCGGAGGACGGCGACGCGGCGGTGCTCCCGTTCGCCGACGAGGTGCTCCACATCCCGCTGGCGTCGCCGCTCTTCGAGTCGCTGCTGGCCGTGGTGCCGCTGCACGTCTTCGGCATGGAGCTGGCCGCGGCCAAGGGCCTCGACGTCGACCAGCCGCGCAACCTCGCCAAGTCGGTCACGGTCGAGTAGGGCGCCCGGCCGCATGAGCACCCGCGCCCGCCCGTGATCGTCGGCATCGGGGTCGACGTCGTCGACCTCGAGCGCTTCGAGCGTTCGCTGGCGCGCACCGGGGCGCTCGCCGACCGGCTCTTCGGCGACGCCGAGAGGGTGCTCGCCGACGGCAGCCCCCGGCCGGTGCGGTCGCTCGCGGCCCGCTTCGCCGCCAAGGAGGCGCTGATCAAGGCCCTCGGCGGGTCGACGGGCGTGCGCTGGCACGACATCGTGGTCGTCTCCGACGAGAGCGGCGCCCCCTCGCTCCGGCTGACCGGGGGAGCGCGGTCGCTGGCGGAGTCGCGGGGCGCGACGCGCCTCCACCTCTCGCTGAGCCACGACGGGGGAGTCGCCGTGGCCTACGTGGTGGCGGAGACCGACGAGCGTGCCCCGCAGCACCAGCCCCCGGAGCGCCAGCCCCCGCGGCACGAGCCCCCGCAGCACGACCACCGCCCGACCCAGACCGCCGAGACCGAGACAGGAGCCGACGCGTGACGCAGGACATCCGGGTGACCATCGACACCGCCGCCCTGCGGCACAACGTCGCGACCCTGCGCGCCGCGGTGGCGCCGGCCCGCGTGATGGCCGTGGTGAAGGCCAACGCCTACGGGCACGGCGCGGTGGAGTGCGCCCGCGCCTTCGTCGACGCCGGCGTCGACTGGCTCGGCGTCGCCGACCTCGACGAGGCCGTCGAGCTCCGGGAGGCCGGGGTCACGGCCCCCGTGCTCGCCTGGCTGCACGCTCCCGGCGAGACCTTCGAGCGTGCCGCCGCCCACGACGTCACGCCCGCCGTCTCCGACGTCGCGCAGCTCGAGGCCGCGGCGGCGGCCGGGGTCCGGGCCGTGCACCTCTGCGTCGACACCGGCCTCAGCCGCAACGGCGCCGTGGCCGCGGAGTGGCCCGAGTTCTTCGCCCGCGCCGCGGCGCTCGCCGACCGCCTGCCGGTCGAGGGCGTGATGACCCACCTGTCGAACGCCTCGCCGGAGGAGGACGGCGCGCAGGTCGCCGCCTTCCTCTCCGCGATCGAGACGCTCGGGGGGCTGGGGCTCGAGCCGCGCCTCCGGCACGTCGCCGCCTCGGCCGCGGCCCTGCACTTCGCCGACGTGGGCCAGGGGCCCGTCGACATGGTGCGGTTCGGGCTCGCCGCCTACGGGCTCAGCCCCTTCCCCGACCGCCGCGCGGCCGACCTCGGGCTGCGCCCGGCGCTGACGATGCGCGCGCCCGTGACGACCGTCAAGCGGGTGCCCGCGGGCGAGGGCGTCTCGTACGGCTACGTCTTCCGGCCCGAGCGCGACACGACCATCGCCATCGTGCCGGTCGGGTACTCCGACGGCGTCGACCGCGCCGCCAGCGACCGCGCCTCCGTCACGATCGGGCAGCGCACCTACCGGGTGCGCGGCCGGATCGCGATGAACGCCCTCGTCATCGACGTCGGCGACGACCCGGTCGAGGTGGGCGACGAGGTCGTGCTGTTCGGTGACCCCGCCCTCGGGCACCAGGGCGCGGAGGACTGGGCCCGGGCCTTCGACGGCATCACCTACGAGGTCGTCGCGTCGCTGTCGGCCCGCCTCCCGAGGAGCTACGCATGACCGGCACCGCCCCCGAGACCGGCACCGCCCCCGAGACCGGCACCGCGCCACAGGCCGGCCCCGCGCCCGTCGCGGCGCGCCCCGCGGCCGGGTACCTCCGCCGCGCGACGATCGACCTCGCCGCCTACCGGGCGAACCTCACCTCGCTGATCGAGCGCATGGCCCCGGTCGAGGTGCTCGCGATCGTCAAGGCGGACGCCTACTCGCTCGGCGTGGACGTGCTGCTGCCCGAGGCGCTCGCCGCGGGCATCCGCTGGTTCGGCACCGTCGAGCCGGAGCCGGCGTACCGCCTGCGGCGCGAGGGCGTCGGCGACGACGCCTCGTACTTCGCCTGGCAGCTCGGCCCCGACGAGGACTGGGACGCCGCGGTGCGGCTGCGCGTCGACCTCGGCGTCTCCACCCTCGAGCAGCTCGAGGCGTTCGCCGCCGCCGCCCGGGCCGCGGGCCCCGGCCACGAGGCCCTGGTGCACCTCACCATCGACACCGGCCTGCACCGCGAGGGCTGCCTGCCCGCCGACTGGGCCGAGCTCGTCACCCGCGCCGTCGAGCTGCGCGACGAGGGCGTCGTGCGCCTCCGGGGCTGCTTCTCGCACGTGTCGGAGACCAGCGAGGCCGACGACCACGCCGCCTCCCTCGTCTTCCGCCGCGCCCTCGACGACGCCGCCGCCCTCGGCGCGACCTTCGAGAAGCGCCACATGTCGTCGAGCTCGGCGGGCATGGAGCACCCCGAGCGCCGCTTCGACATGGTGCGCATGGGCTCGAACGGCTACGGCAACCCGGTCACCGAGGGCGTGACGGCCGCCGACCGCGGCCTCCGCCCCGTGCTGACGGTGAGCGCGTGCGTCGTCCGCGTCAAGCGCGTGCCCGCCGGCACGGGCGTCTCGTACGACTACACCTGGCGGGCGCCGCACGACACGACCCTCGCCCTCGTGCCGATCGGCTACGCCGACGGCGTCAGCCGCCGGGCCCAGCACGGCGTCGAGGTGACCATCGCGGGTCGCCGCCACCCGATCGTCGGCCGGGTCGCGATGGACCAGTTCCTCGTCGACGTCGGCGACCACGACGTGGCGGTGGGCGACGAGGTCGTGCTCTTCGGCCCCGGCGACCGCGGCGAGCTCACCATCGGCGAGTGGGCCGACCTGACGGGCAGCGTGCCCGAGGAGGTCTCGTGCCGCATCGGCGCCCGGGTCGAGCGGGTGTACACGGGCGGTCGCGCGTGACCGACGACGCGGCCCCGGTCGACGAGGGGCGAGCGCTCTTCGCGGGCGCCGTCGTCGACACCGACGCCATGGAGTCGCTCGGCCGTCGCCTGGCCGGCCTCCTGCGGGCGGGCGACCTGCTTGTGCTGACGGGGCCGCTCGGCGCCGGCAAGACGACGCTGACCCGCGGCCTCGGCGAGGGCCTGCACGTGCGGGGCCAGGTCGCCAGCCCCACCTTCGTGCTCGCCCGCACGCACCCCAGCGAGTCGGGCGTGCCCCTCGTGCACGTCGACGCCTACCGCCTCGGCGGCGCGGCCGAGCTCGACGACCTCGACCTCGACTACGAGGGCTCGGTGGTCGTCGTCGAGTGGGGCGCCGGGCTGCTCGACGGGGTCGCCGACTCGTGGCTCGACGTCGTGATCGAGCGGCCCACGGGCGCCGGAGGCGCGGTGCCGGTCGCCGAGGACGCGCTCGCCGACGAGGCGCTCGCCGACGACGTGGCCGCCGACGACGTGGCCGCCGCCGACGACGTCCACGACGAGCCGCGCCGCGTCACGGTCACCGCGCACGGCCCGCGCTGGGCCGGGGTCACGCTCCCGACGAGCTGAAGGCCTGGGCGCCGAGCACCCCGAGCAGGCGGAGCGACTCCGCCGCCGTCGTGCCCGCCCGCGGCGTCAGCACGAGCAGCACCTGGGCCTGGTTCTCGGTGAAGAGGGCCTGGCAGTCGACCTCGATCTCGCCGACCTCCGGGTGCCACAGCGTCTTGTGGTCGTCGAAGCGGGTGACGACCTCCTGCAGGCGCCAGAGCTCGGCGAACTCCGGGCTGACCCGGAGCAGGCTCTCGACGACGCGCACCGCCAGGGGGTCGGGGTCGGCCGACGCGGTCGCGACCCGCAGCTGGGCGACCTGGAGGCGGGCCTGCCGGGGCTGCTCGCGCTCCGGGTACGGGCGCCGCGCCTCCGGCCGGGCGAACCAGCGGTGCACGGCGCTGCGGTCGAGTCCCGCACGGGCCGTGTGGTCGCCGAAGAGCGAGGTCGCGAGCCGGTTCTGGGCGAGGGTCTCGCCGGCCTCGGTGATCACGAGGGCGGGGGAGTCGTCGAGCCGGTCGAGCACCCGCATCAGCCCCGGGCTGACGTGCGGCGTGTGGCGGGCGCGGCGGGGCACGGCCTGGCCGGCGAGGCGGTACAGGTGGTCGCGCTCGTCGAGGCCGAGGCGGAGCCCCCGGGCGATGGCGGCGAGCATCTGGTCGGACGGCTGCGGGCCGCGCTGCTGCTCGAGCCGCGACCAGTAGTCCGTCGACATGCCGACGAGCCCGGCGATCTCCTCGCGGCGCAGCCCCGCGGTGCGTCGTCGGGCCCCGGCAGGCAGCCCCACGTCGGCGGGCTGCAGGTGCTCACGGCGGTGGCGGAGGAAGTCGGCGAGCCCGGAGCGGTCCATGCCGCCATCCTGCCGTGGTCGGCGCCCGCCAGCCAGGGAGCGCCGCTCCCCCGACCGGTGCTCCCTTCCCTCCCCGGTGCTGACGGAGGAGGGTCGTCGTGGGCACCCCGACGGCGCCCGTCACCCCGAGAACCCCCTCACCGCCCTGGAGGCACCGTGAAGACCACCGGCAACACCGTCCTGATCACCGGCGCGACCTCGGGCATCGGCCGCGGCCTGGCCGAGCGCCTGCACGCCCGCGGCGACACCGTCGTCGTGGGCGGTCGCCGCCGCGCCCTGCTCGACGAGATCGTCGCCGCGAACCCCGGCATGTCGTCGGTCGTCGTCGACGTCGCCGACCCCGCCTCGATCGCGGCCGCCGCCGAGAGCGTCACGCGCGATCACCCCGCCCTGGACGTCGTCGTGACGATGGCCGGCATCATGCTGCCCGAGGACCTACGCGACCCCGCTCACCTCGAGACCGCCGAGGCGACGGTGGTGACGAACCTGCTCGGCACCATCCGCACGACGACGGCGTTCGCGCCCTTCCTGGCCGCGAAGCCCGACGGCGTGCTCGTGACGGTCTCGTCGGGCCTCGCCAGCGTGCCGCTGCCGGCCGCGCCGACCTACTCGGCGACGAAGGCGGCCGTGCACTCGTTCACGCAGAGCCTCCGCGTGCAGTGGGCCGACACCCCGCTGCAGGTCGTCGAGCTCGTGCCGCCCGCGGTGCAGACGACCCTGATGGGCCAGTCGGACGACCCGAACGCCATGCCGCTCGACGAGTACCTCGACGAGACGATGCGCATCCTCACCGAGCAGCCCGACGTCGAGGAGGTCCTGGTCGACCGCGTCCACTTCCTCCGCGACGCCGAGGCGGAGGGGCGGCACGCGGACGTGCTGCGCGTGCTCAGCGCGCACTGACGCGACGCCGGCTCGCCCCCGAGCCTCGGGGCGGCGGCACGCCTCGCCGACGGGGGAGGCCCCGGGGAGGCGCGGGCCGCCTCCCCGGGACCGCGTACGATCGGTGCGTGATCCTGGCCATCGACACCTCCGCCGGCTCGGCCGTCGCCGTGGTCGACCGCGACGGCGGCGTGCTCGCCGAGTGCGCGGTCGCCGACACCCGGCGGCACGCCGAGGTGATCGGCACCCTGATCGACGAGGCCCTCCGGGTCGCGGGCGTCGAGCCCTCGCGCCTCAGCGCGGTCGTCGCCGGCGTCGGCCCCGGGCCGTTCACCGGGCTGCGGGTCGGCATCGTCGCCGCGCGCGCCTTCGCCTTCGGCGCCGGGGTGCCCTGCCTCGCGGTCGGCAGCCACGACGCGGTCGCCTTCGAACGGCTCTCGGCGGAGGCCGGGCGCGACGTCGCCGAGGCCGGCGGCCGCCTCGACTCGCCCCTCGTCGTCGTCACCGACGCGCGCCGCCGCGAGGTGGCCTGGAGCGCGTGGGCCGGGCTCGACGGCGACGGCCTGCCCGTGCTGCTCGACGGGCCCGCGCTGGTGCGCCCGGCCGACCTCGACGACGCGACGGGCGCCTCCTCGGGGTCGCCCCGCACCGACCCCGACGCGACCGTGGTCTCGGCGGCGGCCCTCGGCATGCTCGCCGAGCGCCTGTTCGAGCACGGCCGCGCCTTCGCGGCGCCCGAGCCGCTCTACCTCCGCGAGCCCGACGTGACGCCCTCGGCGGGGCCGAAGCCGGTCGGCCGGTGAGCTGGCGGCTGCGCCGGGCCGACGTCGACGACCTCGACGCGGTCATGGCGATCGAGACGTCGGTCTTCGCCACCGACGCGTGGTCGCGGAGCGGCATGGCGCACGAGCTCGCGTCGCGCGACGGCTACTACCTCGTCGCCACTCCCGAGGCCGACGACACCGTCGTCGAGGGTTACGCCGGGCTGCTCTCGCTGCCCGGGGCCCCCGACGCCGACGTGCAGACCATCGCGGTCGTCCCCGCCGCGCGCGGCCGCGGCCTGGGGCGCACCCTGCTGACCCAGCTCGTCGCCGAGGCCCGGCGGCGCGGCGCCCGCGAGGTCTTCCTGGAGGTGCGGGCCGACAACCCGGGAGCGCAGCACCTCTACGAGACCGCCGGCTTCGAGGCCATCGCCGTCCGCCCCCGCTACTACATGCCCGACGGCGTCGACGCCGTCGTGATGCGCCTGACCGTTCCGCCGACCGAGACCCGGCCGGCCGCGACCGAGAGCGAGCCGACCCCGTGACCGCCACCACCGCCTCCCCGGCACCGTCCGTCGCGCCCGCAGCGGCGTCCGGCGACTCGGGCCCGCTCGTGCTCGGCATCGAGACCAGCTGCGACGAGACCGGCGTGGGCATCGTGCGCGGCACGACCCTGCTCGCCAACGTCATCTCGTCGTCGATGGACGAGCACGCCCGGTACGGCGGCGTCGTGCCCGAGGTCGCGGCCCGCGCCCACCTCGAGGCGATGGAGCCGGCCCTGCGCGCCGCCCTCGCCGAGGCCGACGTCACCCTCGACCAGCTCGACGCGATCGCCGTCACGAGCGGCCCCGGTCTCGCCGGGGCCCTGATGGTCGGCGTCGGCGCGGCGAAGGCCCTCGCGCTCGCCACCGGCACGCCCCTCTACGCGGTCAACCACCTCGTGGGGCACGTCGGCGCCGACGTGCTGCGCGAGGACGGCAGCGACCTCGAGCTGCCGACGATCGCGCTCCTCGTCTCGGGCGGCCACACCTCGCTGCTGCACGTGCGCGACCTCGTCGACGACGTCGAGCTGCTCGGCGAGACCATCGACGACGCTGCGGGCGAGGCCTTCGACAAGGTCGCCCGCCTGCTCGGCCTGCCCTACCCCGGCGGGCCGCAGATCGACCGGGTGGCCGCCGGGGGCGACCCCGCGGCGATCCGGTTCCCGCGCGGGCTGACCCTCCCGAAGGACCTCGTGCGGCACCGGTACGACTTCTCGTTCTCGGGGCTGAAGACCGCGGTCGCCCGCTGGGTCGAGCGTCGTCGCGACGAGGGGCTCGAGGTGCCCGTGGCCGACGTGGCCGCGAGCTTCCGCGAGGCCGTCGCCGACGTGCTCCTCACGAAGGCCCTCGCCGCGTGCGCCGACCGGGGCGTGCCGCGGCTGCTGCTCGGCGGCGGGGTCGTCGCCAACGCCCGGGTCCGCGCGCTGGCGGCCGAGCGCTGCGCGGCGGCGGGCGTCGAGCTGCGCGTGCCCCCGCTCTCGCTCTGCACCGACAACGGGGCGATGATCGCCGCACTGGGGGCCCAGCTGGTGGCCCGCGGTCACGCGCCCTCGCCGCTCGACTTCGGCGCCGACTCGACGCTGCCGGTCACCGTGGTGCAGGCGGTCTGAGCCCCGCGCCCGCGGCTGTTGCGCGGGAGGTGCCCGGAGGGCGGGGCGCTCGGGGCCCCTGCCGGTAGCATCGAGCGGACCAGACCACCGGCACGAGCCGGGCGCACGACGAGGAGACCACGGGACATGACCGACCAGTACCCGGCCCCCCAGGGCCAGCCGCAGAAGGACAGCTACGGCACGCCCTCCGGCCAGCAGCCGCCGGCCTACGGCGCCCCCGTCGGCCAGGGCTACAGCGCCCCCGGCGGCCCGGGCTACGGCCCGGCGCCCCGCAACAGCCTCGCGCTGATCGCCCTCATCCTCGGCATCGCGGGCTTCTTCACCGGCGTCGCGAGCATCGCCGCGATCATCGTCGGGCACATCTCGCTCAGCCAGATCAAGAAGACGGGCGAGGAGGGGCGCGGCATGGCGCTCTGGGGCACCGTCCTCGGCTACGTCGTGCTGATCGGCGGCATCCTGCTGGCCGTCGGCTTCGCCGTCCTCTTCGGGGCGCTCGCCAGCTCGGGCCAGCTCGACTACTCGACGTACTGAGCCGACGCCCACGGGCTTCATGGCTGCCTCATCGGAGGCGTCGATACGATGACGGGGTCCACGCCGACGGCGTGGGCCCCGTCGTCCGTCCGGTCCACCTCGGCCGGGGCGACACCGCACGGCACCGCACCTGACCTGCGACACCGCACCGCGACTCCTCCGATGCTCCGCCGCCCGCACGCGAAAGGCTCCTGATGGCCACCGACGACACCACCCCCGAGCAGTCCGGGCGCGCACCGCAGTCCGCTGACGCGCCGCAGACCGAGCCGGCGCAGGCACCGACGCCTCCGCCCGCACCCGCGGGTGAGCAGCAGTCACCGCCGCTTCCCCCCACCTCCTTCCCCGGCGCCGCGTCGCAGCCCGCCGCGCGCCCCGCCCACGACCCGTTCGTCGCCCCGGGGCAGACCCCGGCCCCGCAGCGCTCGCCGTTCGCGGCGCCGCAGGCCGGCCCGGCGCAGGGCGCGGCGCCGTCGGCGCCGGCTCCCTACGGTGCCCCGGCGCAGGGTGCTCCGCAGTCGGCGCCGTACGGGGCCCCGCAGTCGGCTCCCTACGGCGCCCCCGCGCAGGGCGCCCCGCAGTCGGCTCCCTACGGGGCGCCGGCGCAGGGCGCTCCGCAGTCGGCTCCCTACGGTGCTCCCCAGCCGCCGCGGCCCGGCTACGGTGCTCCGACCGGCCCGGCGGCGCCCGGCCAGCCGGGCTCGCAGCAGTACGGCCAGCAGACGCAGCAGGGCCAGTACGGGCAGCAGCCGCAGCAGGGCCAGTACGGCCAGCAGCCGCAGCAGCCTGGCCAGTACGTCCAGCCGCAGCCGGGCCCGTACGGTCAGCCCCCGCAGCAGTACGGCCAGCCGCACCAGCAGTACGGCCAGCCCTACGGCGCCCCGCAGCAGCAGCAGCCCTACGGCTCGCACTACGCCCCCTACGCCTCGGCCGGGCCCACCAAGCCGTCGAGCGTGCTCAGCCTGCTCGCGATGATCGGGTCGATCTTCGGCGCGTTCATCACGATCCTCGTCGTCACCTTCGGGGCCGGCATCATCTTCTCGATCGCCGGAGTGGTGCTCGGCCACATCGCCCAGAAGCGCGAGCCCCGTTCGCGCGGGTTCTGGCTGACCGGCCTCATCGTCGGCTACGCGGGCATCGCCCTCGCGATCGTCGTCTGGATCGGCTGGGCGACGTTCTTCAGCACCGTCGCCGACAGCAGCTACTCCGGGTACTGACCCGAGGCGGTCCGGCGGCGGTGCTCGCCGCCCGGCCCGCGCCTCCTGACGACCTCGGCCGTCGCACCCCGGTGCGGCGGCCGTCGTCGTGCCGGGTCAGACGCGTTCGCAGAGCAGGGCCGTGTGCCGCCCGGCGACGCGCGTCAGCACCAGCGTCGCCGAACCGGTGCCCTGCAGCGACAGGCGCTTGCGGAACGCGGCGGGGTCGACGTCGACCCCGCGCTTCTTGATCTCGAGGCGGCCGACGCCCCGGGCGCGCAGCTCGCGCTTGAGGGTCTTCTCGTCGAGGGGCAGGGCCTCGACCACGCGGAAGACCTGGGCGAAGGGCGTCTCGACCGGCGTGTCGGAGGTGAGGTAGGCGATGTCGCGGCTGACCGTCCGGGCGCCGAGGTTCCGCGCGAGGTCGCCGATCAGGCGGGCCCGGATGACGGCGCCGTCGGGCTCGTAGAGCCACTCGCCGAGGTCGCCCACCTCGACGTCGTCGGAGTCGGCGGGCGCGGTGAGCTCGGCGGTGCCGGAGGCGGTGACCACGAGGGCGGACCGCCCGACGCCGGGCCGCGCGAGCGCCCCGAACCAGACCCCGAGCTCGACGACCTCGCGGTCGACGGAGATCCACTGGCACTCCGCGTCGACGGGCAGCAGCTCGCGGTCGATGCCGGGGCCGAGCTTGACCCCGGTCGGGCGGTGCTCGGCGTGCCCGAAGGCGACGTCGAGCGAGGGCGACCAGTCGGCCGGGTCGGCGAGGCGCTTGGTGCCGCTGTGGCCCGCCGTGCGCCGGGCCGGGTCGAGGAAGACGGCGTCGACGCCCGCGAGGTCGACGTCGGCGGCGTCGGCGTGCTCGACGCGGGCGCCCGACCAGGGGGCGAGGTTGTACGCGGCGACGGCGGCGGTGACCTCGTCGCGCTCGACCGCGAGCACGTCGAGCTCGAGGGCGGCCAGGGCCATCGCGTCGCCCCCGATGCCGCAGCCGAGGTCGGCGACCCGCCGTGCCCCGGCGGCGCGGAACCGGCCGGCGTGCCGGGCGGCCACGGGGAGGCGCGTGGCCTGTTCGAGGCCCGCCTCGGTGAAGAGCATGCGGCTGGCGAAGTCGCCGAACTTGGCGACGGCACGGCCCCGGAGCCGGGCCTGGCTCAGCACGGCGGCGACGAGCGCGGGGGAGTGGCCCTGCTTGCGGAGCGCCGCGACCGTGCCGACGACGTCGTCGTCGCTCCGCCGCGCCGGCAGCGAGTCGAGCAGCCGGAGCCCCTCGGGCGAGAGGATCTCGAGCAGCTCGGTGGTGTCCATGGGCTCCAGTCTCGCGCATCGACGCCGTGCCGCTGGCACTCGTGTTGACCGAGTGCCAGCGGGCCCCTACAGTTGTTCCTGGCACTCGCACGTGGTGAGTGCCACCCCACGTTCTACGAAGTTCCGAGAAAGCAGAGGTCAACCGTGTCGGTCTCCATCAAGCCGCTCGAAGATCGCATCGTCATCCAGCAGGTCGAAGCCGAGCAGACCACGGCTTCCGGCCTCGTGATCCCCGACACCGCCAAGGAGAAGCCCCAGGAGGGCGAGGTCGTGGCGGTCGGTCCGGGTCGCATCGACGACAACGGCAACCGCGTCCCGCTCGACGTCGCCGTCGGCGACAAGGTCATCTACAGCAAGTACGGCGGAACCGAGGTCAAGTACGACGGCCAGGACTACCTCGTGCTCTCGGCCCGCGACGTGCTCGCCGTCATCGTCCGCTAGTCAGTCGACACCCTGCTCCACCCGGAGGCCCCCGCCACACGGCGGGGGCCTTCGTCGTGCGCGGGCGGCGCGAGGCGGGGCGCCGTCCCGTCGAGGCGCTGTGCGGGGCGCCCGTGCGCGAGATCGGCAGGAGCGGCACGGTCCACGGCAGCACCGGGCCGGTCGGCGACGGGGGCTCGCCCTAGAGTCGTGACGTGACCGACGACCGTGCCCGCGCCTCCTCCGCCCCCGTCGAGCCCGCCGGCCCCGCCCGGCCCTCGGGTCCGGCCGAGCGAGCCGGGTCCGGCCTCGCCTACGCGGTCAGCGCCTACGGCCTGTGGGGCGTGCTGCCGATCTTCTTCTTGCTCATGTCGCCCTCGGGGCCGTTCGAGATCGTCTCGTGGCGCATCCTCTTCTCGTTGGCGTTCTGCCTGGTGCTGCTCGCCGTCACGCGCGGCTTCCCGGCCTTCCTGGCGCTGCTGCGCCAGGGCCGCGTCGTCGCGCCGATGGCGCTCGCGGGCGTGCTCATCGTCGTCAACTGGACGACCTTCATCGTCGCGACGCTCGCCGGGCACGTCGTCGAGGCGGCCCTCGGCTACTTCATCAACCCGATCGTCACCGTCCTGCTCGCTGTCGTCGTGCTGCGGGAGCGCCTCCGGCCCGCCCAGTGGGCCGCCATCGGCCTCAGCGCCGTCGCCGTCGTCGTGATCGCCCTCGGCACCGGCGGCGTGCCGTGGGCGTCGCTGATCATGGCGTTCTCGTTCGGCGCCTACGGGCTCGTCAAGAAGCAGATGGGCGGGCGCGTCGACGCCGTCAGCGGCCTGACCCTCGAGACGCTGGCGGTCGCGCCCGTCGCGGCGGTCGCCCTCGTCGTGATCGCGGCGACCGGCGTCGACGGCGGCGTCGTGTTCGGCTCGGTGAGCCTGCTGCACACCCTCACCGTGATCAGCTCGGGCGTCGTGACCGCGGTCCCGCTGCTGCTCTTCGCGGCCGCCGCGCGACGGCTGCCCCTCGCGACGATCGGGCTCACCCAGTACCTCGCGCCCGTGCTGCAGTTCGTCGTCGGCGTCGTCCTGCTCCACGAGCAGATGCCGACCAGCCGCTGGGTCGGCTTCGCGATCGTCTGGGTCGCCCTCGTGGTGCTGACCGTCGACATGGTGTCGGCGAGCCGCCGGGCACGACCGCGGCCCGCCGTGGCGTGACGTTCGTCCGGGGCCCGCACCGCGCCTCCTGAGGGCATGTCACGAATTGCTAACGAAACCCCTGAGTGACGACCAGAACACGCGCCGGAAACAATCGAGCCCTAGTTTCTTCTCAATCGCGAGGACCGTCTGCCTAGTGGCGGTCCGGCTGCACGCGCTTCCAGAAAGGGACCACGGATGATCCGATCCACCAAAGGGCTGAAGGCTCTGGCGCTCGCAGGAGCCGCCTCCGTCCTCCTCGCCGCTTGTTCGTCCACCTCGACGCCCAGCGACGACACCTCCTCGTCGAGCGCGTCGGCGTCGGCGAAGACCGACCCCGCTGCCGCCTGTGAGGCGCCCAGCAGCCCCAGCCAGGACGCTCTCCGCATCGGCACCATCCTGCCGAGCACGGGTACCCTCGCGTACCTCAACCCGCCCGCCGAGTCCGGCGTCGGCCTCGCCGTCGAGGACATCAACGCCGCCGGCGGCGTGCTCGGCCAGGACGTCACGATCGACCCCAGCACCGACTCGGGCGACAGCAACGACCTCACCGTCTCGAGCGCCGCAGCGACGCAGCTGATCGACGCCAAGGTGCCCGTCGCCATCGGCGCGGAGTCCTCCAGCGTCACGCTGAACGTCATCGACCAGATCACCGCGGCCTGCATCGTGCAGATCTCGCCCGCCAACACGGCGACCGACCTCAGCGGCTACTCGTCGTACTACTTCCGCACCGCGCCGCCGGACTCCGTCCAGGGCTCGGCGCTCGGCCAGCAGATCGTCGACGACGGCAACGCCAACGTCGCGTTCATCGTCTTCAACGACACCTACGGCACCGGCCTCCGCAACTCGACCCAGGCCTCGATCGAGTCCTCCGGCGGCACCGTCGTCTACGGCGCCGAGGGCGAGGGCCAGGAGTTCCCGCCCGGCCAGACCACGTTCTCGTCCGAGGTGACCGCGGCGATCGGCTCCGACCCCGACGCCATCGTCATCCTCGCCTTCGACGAGACCGCGTCGATCGTGCCCGAGCTCGTCTCGCAGGGCTGGGACATGAGCAAGGTCTACATGTCGGACGGCAACACGGCCGACTACAGCGAGGACTTCGACCCGGGCACCCTCGAGGGCGCCAAGGGCACCATCCCCGGCGCGTTCCCGTCGACCGACCTGCAGGCCCGCTTCAGCGACTTCTACCAGCGCACGGCCGGCAGCCCCCTCGCTGACTACTCGTACGCACAGGAGTCCTACGACGCCACCATCCTCGCCGCGCTCGCCGCGGTGAAGGGCGGCGGCACCGACGCCGGCACGATCCAGGCCAACATGGCCGGGGTCTCCGGCGCGACCGACGGCACCGAGTGCTCGACCTTCGAGGAGTGCGTCACCGCGCTCGACGGCGGCGGCGACATCCACTACACCGGCCCCTCGGGCATCGGACCGTTCGACGACAAGAACGACCCGTCGTCGGCCTTCATCGGCATCTACCAGTTCGACGGCGACAACAAGCCCGTCTACCAGACGGCCGTCGAGGGCACCGCGGGCGACTGACCCGACCGCGGCACCTGCTGCACCCTGAAGGCCCCGACGCTCTGGCGTCGGGGCCTTCTCCGTGTGCGGGGTGCGGGGTGCGGTGCAGGCGTGTGCGGCGGGTCCGTGTCCTCCTGCGCGGGTGGGCGCTGACCCGCCGGGGGTGACGGGGACCCGCCGCTTCGGCCACGGTCCACCACCGAGGGCCTGTTTTACAGCCCCCTGCTCTCAAATTTGAGCGTGATCAATGCTGCGGCGGTTCGGCGGCCCGCCTTCCTGCGTCGGCGCCCGACGGAACGCTCTCGTTCTACGGGAAAACCCCGGGGAGGCGCGATGTGCGCCGGACCCGCAGCGCGCCTCCCACAGCGTCGTGCTCTCAAATCTGAGCGTGATCCGTGCTGCGATGGTTCGGCGGCCCGCCTCCTTGCGTCGGCGCCCGACGGATCGCTCGCGTTCTCCGGCAGAGCCCCGGGNNNGGGTCGGTGTCCTCCGGGGCGGGCCGGCGCGGGCCCGCCGGGAGTGACGCCGACCCGCCGCACCGGCCACGATCCGCAGCGAGGGCCGCAGGGAGGCGCGGTGTGCGTGGGACCGGCACCGCGCCTCCCGCAGGCCCAGCGCCCCCGCCGCACGAGCCTCCCGACACACGAGCCCCCCCACGACGCCCGAGGGCCCCCACGCCGCAGCGTGGGGGCCCTCGTGGCGCTCGGCGCCGGGGTCAGTGCGACTCGTCGACGTCCTTCGCGAGGGTGCCGAGGTACAGCTCGATCACCTTCGGGTCGTCGGCCAGCTCGCGGCCGGTGCCCGAGTAGGCGTTGCGGCCCTGGTCGAGCACGTAGCCGCGGTCGCAGATCTGCAGGCAGCGGCGGGCGTTCTGCTCGACCATGATCACCGAGACGCCGGCCTTGTTGATGCGGCGGGTGCGGATGAAGGTCTCGTCCTGGCGCACCGGCGAGAGGCCGGCCGACGGCTCGTCGAGCAGCAGCACCTTCGGGTCCATCATCAGCGCGCGAGCCATGGCGACCGACTGGCGCTCGCCGCCCGAGAGCGATCCGGCGCGCTGGCCGCGACGGTCGCCGAGCACGGGGAAGAGGTCGTAGATGTACTCGAGCCGCTCGGTGAAGGCCTTCGGGCGGAGGAACATGCCCATCTGCAGGTTCTCCTCGATGGTCAGCGACGGGAAGACGTTGTTCGTCTGCGGCACGAAGCCGACGCCGGCCTGCACGAGCTTGTTGGCCTTGAGGTTCGTGATGTCCTCGCCGCCGAGCGTGACGCTGCCCTCGTGGATCTTGACGAGGCCGAACAGGGCCTTGAGCAGCGTCGACTTGCCGGCGCCGTTCGGGCCGATGATGCCGATCAGCTCGCCGGGGTAGCAGACCAGGTCGCAGCCGTTGAGGATGTTGACGCCGGGCAGGTAGCCGGCCACGAGACCGCTGGCGCTCATGATCGGCTCGGTGCCGGCGAACTTCTCCGTGCCGGGGTGCATCTCCGTCGTCGAGGCGCTCATGCCCTGTCTCCGCTCTGCTGGTCGTCGGCCGCGTTCGTCGCGGTGGGGGTGGAGGGGTCGGGCGAGCCCGGCAGGTCGCGCCCGGCGACGCCGCCCGCGGTGGTGGCCGAGGAGGCGCGGGTCGGGTCGCCCTCGCGGGCCGCGTCCTCCGCCGCCACCTCCTCCTCGATCTGGTCGAACGCCTCGTCGGTGAGCAGCGAGTCGTCGCCGAGGTCGGTGTCGTGGTGCGCGCCGAGGTAGGCGTCGATGACGGCCTGGTCGTCCATGACGGTGTCGGCCGGGCCCTCGGCCACGACCTTGCCCTCGGCCATGACGATCACCCAGTCGGAGATGTGCCGCACCATGTGCATGTCGTGCTCGACGAAGAGCACGGTCGTGCCGTCGTCGCGCAGCGACTGGATGTGGCCGAGCAGCGACTGCGTCAGCGCCGGGTTCACGCCGGCCATCGGCTCGTCGAGCATGATCATCTCGGGGTCGCTCATCAGGGCGCGGGCCATCTCGAGCAGCTTCCGCTGGCCGCCGGAGAGGCTGCCGGCGTAGTCGTCCTTCTTCTCGAGCAGCTTGAAGCGCGCGAGCAGCTCCTCCGCCTTGACGGTGATCTCACGCTCGCGGGCCTTCCACAGCGGGGGCACGATGCCGACGAAGAAGTTCTCGCCCGGCTGGTCGCGGGCGCCCAGCAGCATGTTCTCCATCACGGTGAGGCGCGAGAGCGCCTTCGTCAGCTGGAAGGTGCGCACCATGCCGGCCCGGGCCACCTTGGCCGCGCCGACGTTGCCCATCGGCTTGCCGTCGAAGACCCACTTGGCCGTGCCCTCGCCGCGCTTGAACGCGGTCGGGGCGGAGGACGCCTTGTCGAAGCCGGTGAGCAGGTTGAAGAACGTCGTCTTGCCGGCGCCGTTGGGGCCGATCAGCGCGGTGATCGCGCCGCGCTGCACCTCGACGTGCCCCACGTCGACGGCGGTCATGCCGCCGAAGCGGCGCACGACGTTGTCGACGGTGAGGATGGGGTCGGGCTTCGACGAGGCGGGCGTGCGCCCCACGGTCGTGAGCTTCTGGCGCAGCACGGTGCGGTCGTAGTCGTAGCCGGGCTTGCGGTCGCGGCCCGAGGGCGCTCCGGCCGTGCCGGTAGTCGTGGTCTCAGACACTGAACGACAGCTCCTTCTTGTTGCCGAGGATTCCCTGCGGTCGGAAGATGATCAGGCACATCAGGGCGACGCCGACGAGCACGTACGAGAACTGGTCGGCCTGCTGGTTGCTCATGATGCTCGCGGGGATGAAGTCGCCGGCCAGGGTGCGGATGAGCAGGCGGACGACGAAGAACAGGATCGCGCCGAGCACCGGGCCGAAGACCGTGGCCGCGCCGCCGAGCAGGAGCGCCGTCCAGATGAAGAACGTCGTCGAGCGGCCGAGGGCGTCGGGCTGCACCGACGAGGGCAGCACGTAGATGATCCCCGCCAGCGAGCCGATCACGCCGCCGAAGACGAGCGCCTGCATCTTGTACGAGAAGACGTTCTTGCCGAGGCTGCGCACGGCGTCCTCGTCCTCGCGGATGCCCTTGAGCACGCGGCCCCACGGGCTGCGGCTGAGCAGGAACACGATGACGCAGAGCAGGGCCACGAGCGCCCAGGCCACGATGCGGATCCACCAGCCGTTGACGCCGTTGTTGTCGTACGTGAACCACAGCACGGTGGTCTGACCGTCGGGCAGGGGGGAGAGCGCCGTGAAGGGGTCACGGTACGACGAGCCGGTGATGCCGTTCGAGCCGCCGGTCACGTCGGTGAGGATGCTCGACCGGCCGACCATGCGGATGATCTCCGCCGCGCAGATGGTCACGATGGCGAGGTAGTCGCCCCTCAGCTTCAGCGTCGGGACGCCGAGGATGAGCGCGAAGACGAGGCCGCAGGCCATGCCGATCAGCACCGCGAGCCCGAGCGGCAGGCCGCTGGTCAGCGAGATCGCGAAGCCGTAGGCGCCGAGCAGCAGGAACGCCGCCTGGCCCATGTTGATGAGTCCGGTGAAGCCGAAGTGGATGTTGAGGCCGATCGCGGCGATCGCGAACGCGGCCGTGGTCGGGGCGAGCGCCTCGCCGGTGAGCTGGCGGATGAGGTCGATGACGTAGTCCATGTGTTGTCCCCTTAACCGATCCGCTCGGCGCGACCGAAGATGCCCTGCGGACGGAACAGCAGGATCACGATCAGGATCAGCAGCGCGGTGGCGTACTTGAAGTCACCCGGCAGCACCAGGTTGGTCAGCTCGACGATGACGCCGATGATGAGCGAGCCGGCCAGGGCGCCGAAGGAGGTGCCGAGCCCGCCGAGCGTGACCGCCGCGAACATGAGCAGCAGGATCTGCAGGCCGGTCATCCAGTTGACGCCGTTGAGCACGAGGCCGAGCATGACGCCCGAGAGGCCGGCGAGGCCCGCCGCGACCGTCCACACGAGGCGGATGATGCGGTCGACGTCGATGCCCGACGCCGCCGCGAGGGCGGGGTTGTCGGAGACGGCGCGGGTGGCGCGGCCGGTGCGGGTCTTCGTGAGGAAGAGGCCGGTGAGCACGAGCACGATCACCGAGATGCCCATGGCGACGTACGACTGCACCGTGAGCGTGACGCCCGCGAAGGTGACCGTGGTCGGGTTGGCCGTCTGGATGCGGACGGTCGCGGCGCCGAAGAAGTACTGGAACGCGTACTGCAGGGCGATCGACAGGCCGATCGTGACGATCATGAGCTGGGTGAGGCTGAGGCCCCGCCGTCGGAGCGGCTTCCAGATCGCCCAGTCCTGGATGAACCCGGTGGCCGCGCAGAGGATCACCGTGATCGTCGCCGCCAGGAAGATGTTCATGCCGAGCTGGTTGGCGAAGACGTAGGCGAGCAGCCCGCCGAGGGTCACCTGCTCGCCGTGCGAGAAGCTGCTGAGGCCGGTGGTGCCGTAGATCAGCGAGAGGCCGATCGCGGCGAGGGCGAGCAGCAGGCCGAGGCGGATGCCCGAGGCGAACTGCTGCGCGAGGCGGTCCCAGTTGAAGGAGGAGGCGGCGGCGCCGGAGACCTCGCCCTCGGTCTGGGTGAGCTGGAAGATCACGCTCTTGTTGGCGCCGAGCGTCGCGTCGACGCTGCGCTCGGTCTCGGCGTTGCGGAGGAACTGCCCGTCGGGCAGCGACTCCTCGTCGAGCTGGACGGCGTACTCGCCGGCCTCGGTGACGGGGACGGCCCAGCGGCCGGTGCCGTCGACCTCGGCCGTGCCCTCGAAGCCGCCGGGGCCCGTGACGTCGACGACGACGCCGGTGGCCGGCTCGCCGTCGGAGGTCCTGATGCTGCCCTGGATGCAGCCCGTGCTCGCGTCGGCCTGGCACGAGGCCGTGGCCCCGCCCTGCGCGTGGGCGGCCGAGGGAGCCAGGGTCACCGAGACGAACGCGCCGGCGAGGCCGAGCAGCAGAGCGAGGACGGTGACGATCAGGGCAGGGCGGAGCGGAGCTCTGCCTGCGATGGTCGTGTCGGGTTTCACGGGACCTCCTGGACAGGTGCCAGTCGGGGCGATGCCCCGGGTGCCGCTGGCGACCGTCGTTGGTGACGCTACTTTCGCTGTGTGTCGGCCGTGTTTCGTGCAGGACACAGGCCAATGACGACAATTCGTTACAAAATAGCGACATCGACGCACGAGAGCGTCCTCCGAGGGCGGAATTCAGGAGGCACGGGGCGGCTTAACATGGAGCACCGGAGTCGACGGCGATCCGGTGCCACCGACCACCTCATCTCGCTCCTTCGAAGGGGACTCATGGACCAGCCGGATCCGTTCGGATTCATCGGACTCACGTACGACGACGTCATGCTCCTCCCGGGGCGCACCGACGTGATCCCGAGCGAGGCCGACACCTCGTCCCGCCTCACGAAGCGCATTCGCGTCGCCGTCCCCCTCCTCTCCGCCGCGATGGACACCGTGACCGAGTCGCGCATGGCCATCGCCATGGCGCGCCAGGGCGGCATCGGCATCATCCACCGCAACCTCTCGATCGCCGACCAGGCGGCCCACGTCGACAAGGTCAAGCGCAGCGAGTCGGGCATGATCACCAACCCGGTGACCACCACCCCCGACGCCACCGTGGCCGAGGTCGACGCCCTCTGCGGCCAGTTCCGCGTCTCCGGCCTGCCGGTCGTCGAGGAGGACGGCACGCTCGTCGGCATCATCACCAACCGCGACATGCGCTTCGTCTCGCCCTTCGAGATGCAGACCACGCTCGTCCGCGACGTCATGACGAAGGCCCCCCTCGTGACGGCCCCCGAGGGCGTCGACCCCGACTCGGCGATCGCGATCTTCGCCCAGCACAAGATCGAGAAGCTGCCCCTGGTCGACGAGGCGGGCAAGCTCCGCGGCCTCATCACCGTCAAGGACTTCGACAAGAGCGAGAAGTACCCCGACGCCACGAAGGACGACGAGGGACGGCTCCGCGTCGGTGCCGCCATCGGCTTCTTCGGCGACGCGTGGGAGCGCGCGTGCGCCCTCCGCGACGCCGGCGTCGACGTCCTCGTGGTCGACACGGCCAACGGCGAGAGCGCCGGCGAGCTCGACATGATCAAGCGCATCAAGGCCGACCCGACCTTCGCCGCCGTCGACGTCATCGGCGGCAACGTCGCGACCCGCTCGGGCGCCGAGGCGCTCATCGAGGCCGGGGCCGACGCGATCAAGGTCGGCGTCGGGCCGGGCTCGATCTGCACGACCCGCGTCGTCTCCGGCGTCGGCGTGCCGCAGGTCACCGCCGTCTACGAGGCGTCGCTCGCGGCCCGCGAGGCCGGCGTGCCGGTCATCGCCGACGGCGGCCTCCAGTACTCGGGCGACATCGCGAAGGCGCTCGTCGCCGGCGCCGACACGGTCATGCTCGGCTCGCTGCTCGCCGGCTGCGACGAGAGCCCCGGCGACCTCGTCTTCGTCGCGGGCAAGCAGTTCAAGAAGTACCGGGGCATGGGCTCGCTCGGCGCCATGCAGACGCGCGGCAAGAACACGTCGTACTCGAAAGACAGGTACTTCCAGGCCGACGTCCCCAGCGACGACAAGCTCATCCCCGAGGGCGTCGAGGGCCAGGTGCCCTACCGCGGCGCGCTGAGCAACGTGGTCTACCAGCTCACCGGCGGCCTCCGTCAGTCGATGTTCTACGTCGGCGGCCGCACCGTCGACGAGCTGAAGATGAAGGGCAAGTTCGTCCGCATCACCGCGGCCGGCCTCAAGGAGAGCCACCCGCACGACCTG
>NZ_LMOX01000003.1:866299-866420 GCF_001423665.1 Frigoribacterium sp. Leaf164 | reverse complement strand
CAGATGGTCGTCGAGGCGCCCAACTACCGCCGCTAGCCCGCCGCCCTCGCCGACCCCGGGCGAGTTCGACCCGAGCGGGCGTCCCTGGACGCCCGCCCGGCTCGGACTCGCCCGTCGTCGT
>NZ_LMOX01000003.1:814001-866277 GCF_001423665.1 Frigoribacterium sp. Leaf164 | reverse complement strand
CCCGGGCGATCGTCCCTTCCCAGGGGGTGCGCGTGGCCCGTGGTCCCCGTGTGGGGCGCCGGGGGAGGAGCCGCTGCCTGCCCCGGACGATCCTGGGCGGATGCTCATCACCGTCCACCGCCCCGGACTCCTGCTCAGTCGCGACGTCTCCTCGCTCGGTCTCGACCCGGCGATGCTCCGACGGTCCCACGCCCGAGGAGCCCTGGTGCGGGTCCGCCGCGGGGCGTGCGTCGAGACGTCGGTCTGGGCTGAGAGGTGGGCATCCGCCTCCTGGGGCTGCCCGACCCGGTCCTCCAGCACGTCCTCCGCGAGGAGGGTCGCCACGTCGCCACCCTCGACTTCTGGTGGGCGAGCGAGGGAGTGGCCGGCGAAGCCGACGGGACCGACAAGTACTTCGACGAGGGCATGGTGGCGGGGCGCTCGTCGAAGGAGGCGCTCCTCCACGAGAAGGACCGCGAGAACGCCGTGCGACGCCTTCCCGAGGTGAACGGCTTCGCCCGCTGGGGATGGGACGACGCCCTCGACCTCGGTCGGCTCGCCGCGAGGTTGGCTTCGGCGGGTCTCGTCGTCCCCCGCCGACACGTTCCGGGCGAGTACGACCAACGGGGGCGAGCGTCGTAGACCGTCGGGGTCGGACTCGCCCGTGCTCCGAGGGTGCGGGCGACGGACGCCGGGGCCGGGTGCCGGGGCCGGGCACCGGGGCGGGCCGCGGGCCGCCGGGCTCGGCGCGGGGCGGCACCCGGTAGGGTGGCACGGTGACTGAGGTAGAGATCGGCGTCTCCAAGCGCGCGCGCCGCGCCTATGCGTTCGACGACATCGCGATCGTCCCGAGCCGGCGCACCCGCGACCCCCGAGACGTGTCGGTGAGCTGGTCGATCGACGCGTTCCAGTTCGACTCGCCGATCATCGCCGCGCCGATGGACTCCGTCGTCAGCCCCGAGACGGCCATCCGCATCGGCCAACTCGGCGGCCTCGGCGTGCTCGACCTCGAGGGCGTCTGGACGAGGTACGACGACCCCGAGTCCGTCCTCGCTGAGATCCGCGACCTGCCGGAGGACGAGACCGTCGCCCGCATGCAGCAGATCTACGCCGAGCCGATCAAGCCCGAGCTCGTCACCGCTCGCATCGCCGAGATCCGCGCCGCCGGCGTCACCGTCGCTGGCTCGCTCAGCCCGCAGCGCACCCAGGAGCTCTACCAGACCGTCGTCGACGCCGGCGTCGACCTCTTCCTCATCCGCGGCACGACCGTCTCGGCCGAGCACGTGTCGAAGAGCACCGAGCCCCTGAACCTCAAGGAGTTCATCTACGAGCTGGACGTCCCCGTGATCGTGGGAGGCGCCTCCACGTACACGGCAGCGCTGCACCTCATGCGCACGGGCGCGGCCGGCGTCCTCGTCGGGTTCGGGGGCGGCGCTGCCTCGACGACCCGCGCCTCCCTCGGCATCCACGCTCCGATGGCCTCCGCGGTCGCCGACGTCGCGGGCGCTCGCCGCGACTACCTCGACGAGTCGGGCGGGCGATACGTGCACGTCATCGCCGACGGCGGGCTCGGCACGTCGGGCGACATCGTCAAGGCCGTGGCCTGCGGCGCCGACGCCGTCATGCTCGGCGCCGCCCTCGCGCGCGCCACCGACGTGCCCGGCGGCGGCTACCACTGGGGCGCCGAGGCGCACCACCCCGAGCTGCCCCGAGGCCGTCGCGTGCACGTCGGCCAGGTCGGCCCGCTCGAGAAGATCCTCTACGGCCCGGCCTCCACGGTCGACGGCCAGGCCAACCTGGTCGGCGCCCTGCGCCGCGCGATGGCCACGACCGGCTACAGCGACCTCAAGGAGTTCCAGCGCAGCGAGGTCGTCGTGGCTCCCTACCAGCCGCACTAGACCTCGATCCGTCCCCAGCGGGGCGATCTCACGCACCGTTGTCAGGCTGACGGGCGTTGGATGGGCGACGAGGCGGGCTCAGGCCCGCGCCGATCCAACGATGGAGGCCCCGCATGGCTACGACCGCGTCCGCATCCCTCTCCTCGAAGCTCGGTCCGGAGGAACGGGCCGACGCCATCGAGGCGCTCAAGGAGAAAGAGCTGGACATCCTCGTGATCGGGGGTGGCATCGTCGGGGCGGGCTCCGCGCTCGACGCCGTGACCCGCGGCCTCAGCGTGGGCATCGTCGAGGCGCGAGACTGGGGCTCCGGCACGTCGAGCCGGTCGTCGAAGCTCGTGCACGGCGGCATCCGCTACCTCGAGCAGCTCAACTTCCGCCTCGTGCGCGAGGCGCTCATCGAGCGAGGCCTGCTGCTGCAGCGGCTCGCCCCGCACCTCGTCAAGCCCGTGCGCTTCCTCTACCCGCTGAGCAAGCCCGTGTACGAGCGCTTCTACATCGGCGCCGGCATGGCCCTCTACGACATCTTCAGCTGGACGGGCGGGCGCCCGCCCGGGGTGCCCCACCACCGCCACCTCAGCAAGACGCAGGTGCTCCGGGCCATCCCGAGCCTCTCGAAGGACGCCGTCGTCGGCGGCCTCACCTACTACGACGCCCAGGTCGACGACGCGCGCTACGTCTCGTCGCTCGTCCGCACGGCGTCGAGCTACGGTGCCCACGCGGCCAGCCGCGTCCGCGTCGAGGGCTTCGTGAAGGTCGGCGAGCGCGTCGTCGGGGTGAAGGCCCACGACTACCAGACCGGCGAGCACTTCGAGATCCGCGCCAAGCAGGTCGTCAACGCGACCGGCGTCTGGACGGACGACACGCAGGCGATGGTGGGGGAGCGCGGCCAGTTCAAGGTCCGGGCCTCCAAGGGCGTGCACCTCGTGGTGCCCCGCGACCGGATCCACTCCGACATGGGCATGATCTTCCGCACCGAGAAGAGCGTCCTGTTCGTCATCCCGTGGGGCCGCCACTGGCTCGTCGGCACGACCGACACCGACTGGGACCTTGACAAGGCGCACCCGGCCGCGACCGCCGCCGACATCGACTACATCCTCGAGCACGTCAACCGCGTCATGGCCGTCCCGCTCACGCGGGACGACGTCGAGGGCGTCTACGCCGGGCTCCGCCCGCTGCTGGCCGGCGAGTCCGACCAGACCTCGAAGCTGTCGCGCGAGCACATCGTGGCGCACACCGTGCCCGGTCTCGTCGTCGTCGCCGGCGGCAAGTGGACGACCTACCGCGTCATGGCGGAGGACGCCATCGACGAGGCCGTCGCCGCCCTCGACGGGCGCATCCCCGAGAGCACGACGATGGAGATCCCGCTGCTCGGCGCCGAGGGCTACCACGCGGCGTGGAACAAGCGCGGCAAGATCGCGAAGGCCTTCGGCGTGCACAAGGTCCGCATCGAGCACCTGCTGAACCGCTACGGCACGCTCACCGACGAGCTGCTCGACCTCATCCGCGAGCGGCCCGAGCTCGCCGAGCCGCTGCCCGGCGCCGACGACTACATCGCCGCCGAGGTCGTCTACGCGGCCAGCCACGAGAGCGCCCTGCACCTCGAGGACGTCCTGGCCCGTCGCACCCGCATCTCGATCGAGGCGTGGGACCGCGGCGAGTCCGCCGCGCCCGTGGCCGCCCGCCTCATGGCCGAGGTGCACGGCTGGTCCGACTCCGAGACCGAGGAGGAGGTCGGCAACTACCTCAAGCGCGTCGCCGCCGAGCGGGCCAGCCAGCTCGAGCCCGACGACGCCTCGGCCGACCGAGTGCGCCTCGAGGCGCCCGACATCACGTTCGGATTCGACGAGGACGACATGAAGGTGCCGGGCGCCGACCAGGGCGGCGCGCCGAAGCCGGGCGAGACGGTGGCGGAGCCGGCCGGCACGCCCGCCGACGAGCCGGCGCGCGCCAGCGAGCCGGGAGGCCGCGAGGGCTGAGCCGAGGGCGAGGCGGGGTCGCGACGCGACCAGGCTGCGGGAGGCGCGGTGCCCGTGGGGCGGGCACCGCGCCTCCCGCAGGTCCGCCCGCCGAGAACGCGGCCACGAGGCGGGAACACCGGGGCCCGGGGCCCTGTTGTGCCCACCATGAGCAGCCCGGCCAGCGCGACGGAGCCCGCCGCTAGGCTGAGACGACTGCCCCCGATCCTCCTGGAGACCAACCATGGTTGACGTGCGTCGAGTCAAGCTCCCCGGCGTGGGTGTGCTGCACACCTTCATCACCGACGACGGCGGCAAGTGCGGCGTCATCACGCACCGCTCGGGCCACAGCGACCTGATCACCTTCAGCGACGACGCCGACGGGGCCGACGTCACGAAGGTCTCCCTGCGCCTCAGCGAAGACGAGGCGCACACCCTCGCCGAGCTGCTCGGCGGCACGCGCATCACCGAGTCGCTCTCCGCGCTCGACCAGATCCCCGGCCTCAGCATCGACTGGTTCACCGTCGACTACGACGACCACATCGCCGGGCAGCCGCTCGGCGACCTCGGCGCCAAGGGCGTCGTGGGACTCACGGTCGTGGCCGTCGTCCGCGGCGACGCGGCGAACCCCGCCCCGTCGGGCGACTTCAAGGTGTTCCCGGGCGACACGCTCGTCGTCGCCGGGTCGCCGGAGAAGGTCGCGAAGGCGTTCTCCTGGTACCGCACGGGCACGTTCGGGCACCGCGCCCCGGTCGACTCGCCGCCCGGGAGCTGATCGCCGGTGCACCTGGGTGAAGAGCTGATCGTCCTCGGCATCCTCCTCCTGCTCGCCTACGTGCTCGGGCGGCTCGGCAAGCTGATCGGCCTGCCGTCGATCCCGATCTACATGCTCGTCGGGCTGCTCGCCAGCACGAACACGGGCTGGTTCCCGCTCAGCTTCGACGCGCACAGCATCGAGCTGATCGCGATCTTCGGCCTGATCCTGCTGCTGTTCAACCTGGGCCTCGAGTTCGATCAAGACGAGTTCTTCTCGAACGCGGGCAGGCTGATCGTCTCCGGCGGCACCTACATCGCCGTCAACATGGGCGTCGGCCTGGCCTTCGGCTTCATGCTCGGCTGGGGCACCCGCGAGGCCCTGATCGTCGCGGGCATGACCGCGACGTCGTCGAGCGCGATCGTCACGAAGCTGCTCATCGAGCTGAACCGCCTGGCGAACCGCGAGACGCCGATGATCCTCGGCGTCACCGTCGTCGAGGACATCTTCATCGCGATCTACCTCGCCATCGTCTCCGTCGTGCTGAGCGGCGAGACCGACCCGGGGCCGGTGGTGCTCAAGCTCGGCATCGCCTTCGTCTTCCTCGTCGTGATGTTCAGCGTCGCGCGGTGGGGGGGCCGCGTCGTGTCGAAGCTGATGCGCACCCGCGACGACGAGCTGTTCACCGTGCTCTTCTTCGGGCTCGCCGTGCTCTTCGCGGGCCTCGGCGAGGTGCTGGGCGTCACCGACGCGATCGGGGCCTTCCTCATCGGCCTGATCATCGGGGCGACCAAGTACCGCAACCGGGTCGAGCAGTTCGCCCTGCCGATGCGCGACGTCTTCGGCGCCTTCTTCTTCCTCAACTTCGGCCTCGGGCTCGACCCGTCGCTCTTCCCGAGCGTGCTCGGCCCGGTGGCCGCGGCCGTCGGCATCACGATCGGCCTGAACCTCGTCGCGGGCCAGTTCGTCGCGTGGCTCAACAAGCTCGGGCCGCAGGCGGGGCTGAACACCTCGTTCATCCTGCAGAACCGCGGCGAGTTCGCGCTCATCCTCGCGACGCTCTCGGCGGGCGCCGGGCTGAACCCGCTGCTGCAGCCCTTCGCGGGCCTCTACGTGCTGATCATGGCCGTGATCGGCCCGCTGCTCGCCGCGAACTCCGAGCGCATCGGCGCCGTGCTGTTCCGGTCGCGTCACCGGGCCGAGAAGGCCGCGGCGGAGGCGCGACGCCAGCAGCGCGAGGGACGTCACGCCGACGAGATCGCCCTGATGGAGGCGGCGCTCGCCGGCGAGGAGCCCGGCGACACGATCGCTCGCGACCCGGACCCCGACTCCGGCCTGTTCGACGACCCCGACCTCGACGACCCGCCGGTGCCCCGCCGTCGACGGACCGTGGTGGTCGACGAGCTCGACCACGCACGGCCGGTCGTGGACGAGCTCGACGTGGCGACCTCGCCGACCGGCGCCGCCGGCGGCGACGGCGGCGACGGCGACCCTGACGGTGACCTCGACGACGACTCGGAGGTCGATGGCATGAGCGCGGCCGAGCGGGCGATGTGGGCCGAGCAGGCCGGGCAGCAGTCCGACCAACGGGCGACGCGGCAGCGCGACCCCGAGTACTGAGCGTCATCGGGGGGGGGCGCTGCTCGACGCGGAGCGCCAGGCTGAGCGCAGCGGACGCACAGCGGGGCCGTCGGGGGCCGACGGTACGATGGCCCCCGTGAGTCGCCTCGAGGTCCATCCCGTCACGAGCGCTCCCGACGGCTCCGACCTCCCCGACTCCATGTGGCAGGTGGCCCGTCGGCCGCGCTGGATCGCCATGCTCGCGCTCGCGCTCGTCATCGCGGGCATCTTCGCTTGGCTGGGCCACTGGCAGATCGAGCGCAGCATCGAGAGCGGCAAGGTCGTCAACCCCGAGACCGAGACCGTCAAGGTGCTCTCCGACACCGTCGAGCCGCAGTCCCCGTTCTTCGACCGCGTCGGGGGTCAGATGGTCAGCGTCACCGGCCAGTTCGACGCCGACGACTTCCGCGTCGTCAGCGACCGCGTCAACGACGGCGACCGGGGCTGGTGGCTGATCGGCCGCCTGGTCGACGACTCCGACGGCGCCTCCGTGGCGGTCGCGGTCGGCTGGGCCCCCACCGAAGACCAGGCCGTCGCGGCCGAGGCCGCCGTGCCGGTCGGCTCCGACGTGTCGCTGGTCGGCCGGTACTCGCCGAGCGACGCGCCCTCCGACGGCGCCTATCAGGACGGCCGTGAGACGGTCGTCTCGGTCGCGGCGCTCGTCAACGAGTGGTCCGACTTCAGCGGCGACGTCTACGCCGGCTACGTCGTGGCCTCCGAGCCATGGGGCGGCCTCGACGCCATCTACTCCCCGGCGCCGGTCGACGACGTGTCGCTGAACTGGCTGAACGTCTTCTACGCGATCGAGTGGGTCGTGTTCGCCGGCTTCGCCGTCTTCCTCTGGTTCCGCCTCGTCCGTGACGCGTTCGAGCGCGAGATCGACGAGGCGGAGGAGGCGCGGCTGGCGGCCGACGTCGCCGCCTGACCCGCTCCTCCCGTCTCCCCTCCCGACCTCCGGGTCGCCCGCCGCAGCGGCGCTCGACCCCCGTCCCGCCCCGAGTAGGATCGACCCCATGCCCTTGAAGCCCCGGCAACGCGACATCCCGAAGATCCCGGGTGCCGTGAAGTTCTACAAGATCTCCGCCTACGTCACGGGCGTGATGCTGCTGCTGCTCGTCTTCGAGATGGTGTTCAAGTACACGCCGCTGCAGCTCGAGATGCAGCTCGGCGGGCAGGGCGGCTTCCTCGTCCCGAAAGACAGCATCACCGAGGGCTTCAACCTCTCGACGGCCATCCTGATCGCCCACGGTTGGCTCTACGTCGTCTACCTCTTCGCCGACTTCCGCCTCTGGAGCCTGATGCGCTGGCCGTTCTCGCGGTTCATCATCATCGCGCTCGGCGGTGTCGTGCCCTTCCTCTCGTTCTTCGTCGAGAGCCACATGACCAAGCTGGCCCTGCGTGAGCACGCGGAGCTGGTCGCCGAGCCCACCCCGAAGACCCAGGGAGCCCCCGCGTGACAGAAGCCACCGAGACGGCGCAGAGCCCCGTCCTCGTCGTCGATTTCGGCGCGCAGTACGCGCAGCTGATCGCCCGACGGGTGCGTGAGGCCAACGTCTACTCCGAGATCGTGCCGCACACGATCACCGCCGCCGAGATCGCGGCCAAGAACCCGGTCGGCATCGTGCTGAGCGGTGGCCCGTCGAGCGTCTACGAAGAGGGCGCGCCCGCCCTCGACCCGGCCATCCTCGAGCTCGACGTGCCCGTGCTGGGCATCTGCTACGGCTTCCAGGCGATGGCGAAGGCTCTCGGAGGCGAGGTCGCGCAGACGGGCCAGCGCGAGTACGGCGCCACCGACGTGACCCTCGCCGCCGGTGAGAGCACCCTGCTCTCGGGGCAGCCGACCTCGCAGACGACGTGGATGAGCCACGGCGACTCCGTCTCGAAGGCCCCGGAGGGCTTCGACGTGCTCGCCTCGAGCGCCGCGACCCCCGTCGCCGCCTTCTCGAGCGACGCCCGCAAGCTCTACGGCGTGCAGTGGCACCCCGAGGTCAAGCACTCGTCGTTCGGCCAGGCCGTGCTCGAGAACTTCCTCCACCGCGCCGCCGGCATCCCCGCCGACTGGAACAGCGGCAACGTCATCGCCGAGCAGGTGGCCCGCATCCGCGAGCAGGTCGGCTCGTCGCGGGTGATCTGCGGCCTCTCCGGCGGCGTCGACTCGGCCGTCGCGGCCGCCCTCGTGCACGAGGCTGTCGGCGACCAGCTCGTCTGCGTCTTCGTCGACCACGGCCTGCTGCGTGCCGACGAGCGTCGCCAGGTCGAGGAGGACTACGTCGCCTCGACGGGCGTCCGCCTCGTGACGGTCGACGCGGAGCAGCAGTTCCTCGACGCCCTGGCCGGTGTGACCGACCCGGAGCAGAAGCGCAAGATCATCGGCCGCGAGTTCATCCGCAGCTTCGAGGGCGCCGCCGAGGCGCTCGTGCTCGAGGCTGCGGCCGAGGGCGACGCGTCGGTGAAGTTCCTCGTGCAGGGCACGCTCTACCCCGACGTGGTCGAGAGCGGCGGCGGCACGGGCACGGCGAACATCAAGAGCCACCACAACGTGGGCGGCCTGCCGGAGGATCTGCAGTTCGAGCTCGTCGAGCCGCTGCGCACGCTCTTCAAGGACGAGGTGCGCGCCATCGGCCGCGAGCTCGGCCTGCCCGAGGTCATCGTCGGCCGTCAGCCCTTCCCCGGGCCCGGCCTCGGCATCCGCATCATCGGCGAGGTCACGCACGAGCGCCTCGAGCTGCTGCGGAAGGCCGACGCGATCGCCCGCGCCGAGCTCACCGCGGCCGGCCTCGACGAGGAGATCTGGCAGTGCCCGGTCGTGCTCCTCGCCGACGTCCGCTCGGTCGGCGTGCAGGGCGACGGCCGCACGTACGGTCACCCGATCGTGCTGCGCCCCGTCTCGTCCGAGGACGCCATGACGGCGGACTGGACGCGCCTGCCCTACGACGTGCTCGCCAAGATCTCGAACCGGATCACGAACGAGGTCGACGGCGTCAACCGAGTAGTTCTCGACGTCACCAGCAAGCCCCCGGGCACCATCGAATGGGAATGACCGGGGCGCTCTGAACGCGAAGCGTTCAGCCCTGGTCATTCCGGGGGCGCCCCCGCCCCCGGTGCCCACCCGGTAGCGTCCCCACCCGGTACCTACGACGACGCCAGCCACGCCCGCCCCGGGCCGCTCTGAACGCGAAGCGTTCAGCCCCGGTCATTCCGGGGGCGCCCCCGCCCCCGGTGCCCACCCAGTAGCGTCCCCACCCGGTACCTACGACGCCGCCAGCCACGCCCGCCCCCGGGCCGCTCTGAACGCGAAGCGTTCAGCCCCGGTCATTTCGGGGGCGCCCCCGCCCCCGGTGTCCACCCGGTAGCGTCCCCACCCGGTACCTACGACGGCATAGGCCACGCCCGACCGAGCCGCTCTGAACGCGAAGCGTTCAGGCTCTCTCATTCCGGGGGCGCCCCCGCCCCCGGTGCCCACCCAGTAGCGTCCCCACCCGGTACCTACGACGCCGCAGGCCACGCCCGCCCCGGCCATCCAGGCTCATGCATCCCGGACCCCACCCGTCCCGTCCCGCCCCGAACCCCGTCCTCGCACACGAACCCCGCCGCGGCAGGGTTCCCGTGCGAGAACTGGGTGCCAGTCCCCGGCCGGGGCCTCCTCTCGACGCCCCTGCCTCCTTCGCCGCCTCCGTCCGTGAACGGAGAGCGTCTCGTGCCGTGAGCGCCACGCTGACCGGCCACTGCCACCTCGTGGGCGTGAATCCTCTCAAATTACGAGGTCTCGACCCGCTGCGAGGCGGGCGGTGCACGCGCGCGGGGGCATCTCGGGCGCGGGCAGGGCAGCGGCGCGAAGCGCAGCTCGGCGCGGGCGGCTCCTCCCCGCACGCAGGAGCGGGGCCCGCCCCTCTCGGAACGAGCCCCGCTCGATGTGGTGCAGCCGTGTCGGCTAGTCGTTGCCCCGCAGGATCGCGAGCATGCGCAGGATCTCGACGTAGAGCCAGATCACGGTCATGACGATGCCGAAGGCGGCCGACCAGCCGTAGATGCGGGGGGCGCCGCGCTCGACGCCCGTCTTCACCTGCGTGAAGTCGAGCACCAGCGAGTAGGCCGCCATGACGACGACCAGGATGCCGATGATGAAGCCGAGCGGGATGCCGAAGATCTCGGCGCCGCGCAGGCCCCACGGGTTGGTGTTGGCGCCGAAGAGCATCAGGCCCACGTTGAGCAGCGAGAAGACGGCGTAGCCGATCATCGCGATCATGAAGACCTTGGTGGCCCGGGCCGACTCGCGTACCTTGCCGCTCTTGAAGAGCAGCAGCGTGACGACGAAGACCGAGACGGTGCCGATCAGGGCCTGGGTGACGATGCCGTCCCACTGGGCCTCGAAGATGCTCGAGATGCCGCCGACGAACAGGCCCTGCGCCGCCGAGTAGGCGAGCACGAGACCGGGCGACGGCTTCTTCTTGAAGATGTTGACGAGGGCCAGCACGAAGCCGGCGATCGCGCCCACGAAGGCCAGGGCGGGGATGAACCAGCCGACGGCCGCGCCGACGACGACCACGGCGAACGCGATCAGCGTCTTCGTGATCGTGTCTTCGTAGGTCATGCGGTCGGTCTGGTCGGGGCCGGCCGCGGGCTTCGTGTAGAGCTCCTGCAGCTGTTCGGCCGTCATGCCGTCGTAGGCGACGGTGCGGGCGTCGGCCTGCTGCTGGCGGATGACGGGCCCGCCCTTCTCCGAGAAGGCCGGCGACTGACTGAAGCCGGGATTCGAGAATGCCAAGGGGTTCCTCTTCTGATCGCGTTGTCGACGATGACGTGGTGACCCGGAGCGGTGCTGCCGGGTCGCCGCCGGGCCACGTGGCCCGGCGCGGGCTCGCTCTCGTCCACCCGTGTCGCCGTGGGGAAAGGCTAACGCGTGTCGGCCGGGCACGGGCTGGGGATCTGCCTGATGAGAGCCACATTCGCGACGGGCGAACGTGCACTGTCTGCACGGATGGGGGCGCTCGTCGGGCCCACGGGGGCGTCGGCCGGGCCGGGGGCGGTTAGCGTGGCCGACGTGACCTCCCCCGCCTCCTCGACCACCGACTCCCCGCGTGCCGCCACGCCCCTCGTGATCGCCCACCGCGGCGCGAGCGGCTACCGCCCCGAGCACGGCGAGGCCGCCTACCGCCTGGCCGTCGAGCTCGGCGCGGACGCGATCGAGCCCGACCTCGTCGCGACGCGCGACGGCGTGCTCGTGCTCCGGCACGAGAACGAGGTCTCGGGAACGACCGACGTCGCCGACCGGCCCGAGTTCGCCGACCGCCGCACGACCAAGGAGATCGAGGGCCGGGTCGTCGAGGGCTGGTTCACCGAGGACTTCACCTGGCCCGAGCTGTCGACCCTCCGGGTGCGCGAACGCCTGCCGCAGCTCCGGCCCGGCAGCGCCGCGCACGACGGGGAGGGGCGCGTGCAGCGCCTCAGCGACCTCCTCGCGATCCTCGACGGGGCCGAGCGTCCGGTCGGGCTCGTGGCCGAGGTCAAGCGCGCGACGTGGTTCGCCTCGATCGGGCTGCCGCTCGACGAGCTGCTCGCCGCCGAGCTCGCCGCCGCGGGCTGGACGGACGACCCGCGCCTCACCGTCGAGAGCTTCGAGCAGACGGTGCTCGGCCAGCTGCGCGAGCGGGGGGTCGGCGGCCGGCAGGTCTACCTGCTCGAGAAGGCGGGCGCCGCGGCCGACCTCGTCGCCCGCGACGGCTCGGCGGCGACGCCCTACGTCGACCAGCTCGACGAGGCCTCGCTGGCGGGCTTCGCCGCGGCCGGGCTGCACGGCGTCTCGCTCGACAAGTCGACCCTGGTCGCCCCGGACGGCACGACGGAGTCGCGGGTCGTCGACCGCGCACACGCGGCGGGCCTCGAGGTCTTCACCTGGACGCTGCGCATCGAGAACCACTTCCTCGCGAAGGCGAACCGTCAGGCCGGCGGGAAGGCCGCGACGGGCGACTACGAGTCGGAGTTCCAGGCGCTGATGGAGCTCGGCGTCGACGGGGTCTTCGCCGACCAGCCGGACCTCGCGATCGCGGTGCGCGACGGGCTCTGAGGAGGCGCCGGGCGGCCCCCTGCCCGGTGTCGGGGGCCCCGCCTAGACTGGGCCCGCCATGACGATCGTGCTCGAGCCCTCTGACGCTGCCGGCGGTTCCGGCGACCCTCTGACCGCGGGGCTGAACCCCCAGCAGAAAGAAGCGGTCGAGTACCGCGGGCAGTCGCTGCTGATCGTGGCCGGTGCCGGCTCGGGCAAGACGAGCGTGCTGACCCGGCGCATCGCCGGGCTCATCGCGTCGCGCGAGGCCTGGCCGAGCCAGATCCTCGCGATCACCTTCACGAACAAGGCCGCGGCCGAGATGCGCGAGCGCGTCGGCCACCTCGTCGGCCAGGCCGGCGAGGGCATGTGGATCAGCACGTTCCACAGCGCGTGCGTGCGCATCCTCCGGCGCGAGGCCGAGCAGTTCGGCTTCACGAAGAGCTTCACCATCTACGACTCGGCAGACTCCCGCGCGCTGCTGAAGCGCATCCTGAAAGAGCTCGACGCCGACTCGCTCGGCTTCACGGTCAGCCAGGCGTCGGGCAAGATCTCGAAGCTGAAGAACGAGCTGACCGACGTCGAGACCTACTCGCGCCAGATCAACGCGGGCGACCCGCAAGACGTGATGTTCCTCGAGATCTTCCGGCAGTACACGCGCGAGCTGCAGCGGGCGAATGCCTTCGACTTCGACGACCTGATCGCGCAGACGGTCTTCCTCTTCCGGGCCTTCCCGCACGTGGCCGCGCTCTACCAGCGGCGGTTCCGGCACATCCTCGTCGACGAGTACCAAGACACGAACCACGCGCAGTACGCGCTGATCCGCGAGCTGACGCGGCCGGTCGACCCCGAGATCGTCGACGACCTCGAGCGCGGCGGTCAGTACGTGCAGTCGATGCGCGACGGCAGCGGGCGGATCCCCGGCGCCTCCCTCACCGTGGTCGGCGACTCCGACCAGTCGATCTACGCCTTCCGCGGCGCTGACATCCGCAACATCGTCGAGTTCGAGCGCGACTTCCCCAACTCGAAGGTCATCCTGCTCGAGCAGAACTACCGCTCGACCCAGAACATCCTCGACGCGGCCAACGCCGTCATCTCGAACAACTTCGACCGCCAGGCGAAGAACCTCTTCACGACGGTCGGCGCGGGCGAGAAGATCACCGGGTTCACGGGCTACACCGGGCACGACGAGGCCCAGTTCGTGGCCGACGAGATCGCCAAGCTGCGCGAGGGCGGCATGGCCTACAAAGACATGGCCGTGTTCTACCGCACCAACTCGCAGACCCGAGCGCTCGAGGAGATCTTCATCCGTTCGGCCATCCCGTACCGGGTGCTCGGCGGCACGAAGTTCTACGAGCGCGCCGAGATCAAGGACGCCATGGCGTACCTGATCACCGTCGCGAACCCGCTCGACCCGATGGCGCTGCGCCGCATCATGAACGTGCCGAAGCGCGGCATCGGGCCGGCGACCGAGACGGCGATGCAGCGCTGGGCCGACCAGCACGAGGCGCCGCTGCGCGAGGCGCTGCGCAACGCCGACCAGCTGGGTCTCGGCCCGAAGGTCACCGGGGCGATTACGGGCCTCGGCCAGCTGCTCGACGGCGTGCAGGCCACGGCCGCGACGGCGCCGGTGCACGAGATCCTCACCACGCTGATCGAGGGCAGCGGCATCATCGAGGCGCTGCGCGCGTCGCGTGACCCGCAAGACGAGGCCCGTGCCGAGAACATCGACGAGCTCGTGGCGGTGACGAAGGAGTTCCAGCGCAACAACCCCGACGGCACCCTGCTCGACTTCCTCACCGAGGTGACGCTGGTCGCCGCGGCCGACGACCTCGACGACACGAGCGGCACCGTGTCGCTGATGACGCTGCACACGGCGAAGGGCCTCGAGTACGAGGCCGTCTTCCTCACCGGCGTCGAAGAAGACCTGCTGCCGCACCGCATGTCGGCGAGCGAGCCCGGTGGCCCGGCAGAGGAGCGACGGCTGTTCTACGTCGGCATCACGCGCGCCCGCAAGCACCTCTTCCTCTCGCTGGCGATGACGCGGGCGCAGTTCGGCGAGGTGAACGTGGCGATGCCGTCGCGGTACCTGCAAGAGATCCCGGTCGAGCTGATCGACTGGAAGCAGTCGCCCGGCATGGCCAACAGCCGAGGAGGCACGCAGCCGCGGGCGCTCAACGCACGTCGCGAGGGCGGTGCGGGCGACCGTCTCGGCTCGACCCCGCGCGCCAGCGGCGGCTACGGCGGCGGCAGCTACGACCGCGCGACCGCGGCGNNCACCGTGCGCGACAACGGCGACCTCGAGCTCGAGCAGGGCGACCGCATCTCGCACGTCGACTTCGGTGAGGGTCGCGTCATGGCCGTCACCGGCGTCGGCGCTAGGCGCATCGCCGAGGTGCTGTTCGATACGGCTGGCCGCAAGAAGCTGCTGATCAAGGTCGCGCCGATCGAGAAGATCTAGCGGTCTCCACCGGCGGTTCCGCGGCGCGCACCATGTTCTCGCACGGGAACCACGCCGCGGCGTGGTTCGGGTGCGACGACGTGGTTCGTCGTCAGGGGGCGGGGCGTGACCGCCGCAGCGTGAAGCTGTGGTCGCCCACGACGATCGTGTCGGCGGGCGTCAGCTGCACGCCGACCCCGGGCTCGACCGTGACCGGCCCGCCGTCGGGGCGGAGGAGCGTCGTGCCGTTCGCGGAGTGGAGGTCGTCGATCACCACGGCCCCTGCGTCGTCGGCCCAGACGCGGAAGTGGGCGCGCGACAGCTGACGTGTCTCGTCCGTGACGGTGACGGACGCCGAGGGAGCTGTCAGGGGGGTGAGGGCCGCCGCGGGGGCTGTCGCGGCTGTTGCGGCGGGGGTCGAGACGCCGGGTGGCGGCGCGGCGTGCCGCGGGCGCCGGCCCACGACGACACCGTCGCGGTCGACAGGGACGCCCTCGCCGTCGGGGAGGACGAGCTCGTAGGAGCGCGGACGGAGGACCGTCACGTCGAGGTCGTCGAGGTCGTCGAGGTCGTCGAGGTCGGCGGGCGCGGGCGAGGGCACGTGCCGTCGGGGAGGGGGCACGGCGGGGCCTGGCGGGATGACGGCGGCCGCCGCGGGAACGGCTGTGACCAGACCCTCGGGAGGCGGCGGAGGCAGCGTCTGCACCCGTGACAGCAGGCCCTGGTCGCGCAGCGCAGCGACGGCCGCGGCGTCGACGACGATCGGGCCCTCGGGTGGTGCCCCGCGCCTCCCCAGGCTCCTTCTTCTGGTCATTTCTCGTCCATTCTGTGGAAAGTGGTGCGACCAGTCTGTCTCATGTGGAATATTCATGGCAGTCGTCATTCCTGACGGCTCGACGAGACAGGAGAACCCATGGCCAACGTGACCGTGACCTACGACGACCTGCGCACGCAGGCGACCCACCTGCGCACCGGGCAGGCGTCGATCGAGGAGCAGCTCTCACGCCTCAAGGGGCAGATCGACAACCTGGTGGCCTCGGGCTACGTGACCGACAGCTCCTCGAAGGCGTTCGCGACCACGTACGGCGAGTTCAGCACCGGTGCGAGCACGACCATCGCTGCCCTGGACAGCATGGCGCGGTTCCTCGAGAACGCGGCCGAGACCCTGCAGGCGGCCGACGAGCAGCTGGCCGCCAGCCTCCGCTGACCCCTGACCGCTGACCACCCCGGTGGCCGTGCCGGCGACGGCGCGGCCACCTCGCTCAGGAGCACGCATGACCCCCAGATCATCCCTGTCGTTCGACGCCGAGGCGCTCGGGCGACTCACCACGACCTTGGCAGGCGTCCGGTCCGCTTTCGAGGCTGCCGACTCGGTGGCGTGTTCGCCCGAGCACCTCGGCCACGCCCGCCTCTCCGGTCGCGTGGAGTCGTTCTCGACCAGCTGGAACGACACTCGCCGCGAGCTCGCGGACTCCATCGGCGGCCTCGGCACCTCGGCCACGTCGATCGCCGAGGGCTTCGCGGAAGCCGATGAGGGGCTCGCCGCAGCCTTCGCCGGTGACGAGGCGACGTCGTGAGGGTCGATGGTCCGTTCTCGGCGGCGAGCGTCCCGGGCGATCCGGCGATGGTCCTCTTCGCCGCAGCGCGTCTCCACCAGACCGCTGAGGTGATCGCGACGGCAGCGCGAGCCCTCCGGCAGCTCGACTCCGAGGGGGCTCAGAGCGATGCCATCGACGCATTCCTCGACCGATCGGGCACCGTGGCCGAGCAGCTCGAAGCAGCCCACGCGCGCTACGCCGGAGCAGGGGAAGCCCTCCACGCCTACGCCGTCGCGTTGCGGCAGGCCCAGGAGGAGGCTGGCCCCGCGGCGCGAGAGCACGAGGCCGCGGTGGCAGACCGAGACGCAGCCGCGAAGCTCGCGGAGAAGTACGAGGGCATGGCTCTCGTGGCGACCTCCGAGGAAGCGCAACGAGACTACGACGAGCTGGCTCGGGTCCAGCGCCTCCGTGAGGACGAGGCGGGCGGCCGTGTCGTGACCCAGGGTCGGAAGGTCGACGCCGCTGTAGCCGCCCTCGAAGTCGCCGCGGAGGCAGCGATCGCCCGCTTCGACGACGTCACCTCCGACGGTCTCGTCGACTCTTGGTGGGATGACGTCCGGGGCGTCGCCAGCGCCGCCTACGAATCCTTCCAGCAGTGGATGGAAGAGAACGACGCGTGGATCCAGTTGCTGACCGAAGCGCTGGGCTACATCGGTCTGGCCCTCATGCTGGCGTCCTTCCTCTGCCCGTTCACGGCGTGGATCGGCGTCGTGGCCACGGCGACGATGCTCGCGTCGACAGCGACCGAGGCGGCTCGGGCGGCGGCAGGCACGGGAAGCCTCATGGAGCTGGGGATCAGCATCGTGTCACTCGCCACGTTCGGGGTGGGGGGCGCGGCCCTCAAGGCCGCGGCGAAGACCTCGGTCGCCAAGGTGGCCTTCGAACGCGTCGCGGAACTGCAGCGTGGGGGCGTGCCGCTGAGCACAGCCGTGAAAGCCGTCAACGGTGAACACCGAGCCATCATGGACGGTCCCCTCGACCTGCGAGGACGCATGCGCGGTCTCGGTGACCCCGAACTCGGGCGACTCTCTACCTGGAGCATCGAGTCCACCGCTGCACTAGCGAGGGCCGGAGCCGAGACTGTGGCGAGACTCGACCGTCTACTCGTCGCAGGGACGGCCCTCCGGGCCGCGAGTGCCGGGGTGACCGCAGCAAGGGCGGTCGATGCTTCGACGGGGTGGCTGGACCCCCTCCTCGGTGACCTCCGCGACGCCACCACCCTCCGCATCGAGAACGGAACCGCATGGTGACGCGGGCATCGGTCGATCGTCCGGACGATCCCTCGCTCCGCAGGTCCGTGGCCATCGTCCGGGTCGCCGTCGCGTGGAACCTCGTCCTCGGTGTCATCGTCATCCTCACGACTCGTTTCAGGATGGTCATGGCGGAGACCGCAGGAGAGGATCCGCTCGCTCAGGTCACTCTCGGCGTCCTGCCCTCGATGGTCCTGGGGCTGCTGTTCGTCGTGGGCAACGCCTGGCAGACCGCGGTCTTGGTGAGGTACGTCCGCCGTCCAGCCCGGCACATCCACGTCCTCCGTCCGTATCTCTCGGCCTTGGGATGGGTGCTGTCGACGGCACCTTCCATCGCGATCAGTCACGTCTTCTCGGCAGCCGGTCCCGGACCGGACCTGCTCACGACGCTCGTGAAAGGCACGATCTGGGTCAGCCTCGTGCTCGCTGTCGTGATCATCGCGACGAGCCATCTGCTCCATGGCGTCAGCGACTCAGCCCACCCTGACAGCCCTCCGGAGGGAGCACCGGCATGACGAGCTCGTACGTCTCCCGAGGATCGCCTGTCAGCGCAAGGTCGTACCGCCTTGCAGTCCCACCAGCCGTGATCCGTCTTCCTGGCGCCGTCCACCTGCAGGACATCCTCCAGCTCGTCCGGGAGGGCGCTGACGAGCGCGACGGTCCAGGAATCTCACACTCGGGCGTGAGTGCGACGACTTCTCTCGAGGAGCTGGCCGGTCTGGGGCGTGTCCTCGACACCTACGTCACGGCAGGCCCGGTACCGGGTTGCGGGGTCAGCCTCAGCATCGTCGTCACGTCCGTGACCGTCGAGGATGCGGGGCAGCGTGCAGGACCTCGCGAATCGTTCGCAGGGGCGAGAGGCAGGCAGTCGCTCTTGATCGGAGGAGAGCCTGCCATCTGCGTCTCGTCGGTCTCGTCAGGCGCCGAGCGGCCTGTGACAGGTGGCATGCGGGTCCTCCGCGCCAAGACGGTCATCAGCTGCGTTCCCGGCGACGACGACGTGCTGATCTCGTTCGCGGTCATGGTGGCCCAGCTCGAGGGTGGCGCCTCACCCGACACCTCTGAGGACGAGACCCAGGCGGTGGCCGACGCGCTGGTCGAGCTCTTCGACGCGATGATGACCACCGTTCGCTGGCTCGACGACCAGGGGCGCGTCATCACCGATCGACCCACGACATGACGGGCGCACCCGCCCGCCCCTCTCGAGAAGGAACAGGCATGACGCACCACGAACTCACCTCCGACGACATCCAGCCGACGGGCGACGACGGCCTCGATCCCCGCACCGCCGACGGGTGGGAGGTGCTCGTCGAGCACGACCCCGGGCTCTGGATCGCCCTGCCCGCCCGATGGCCCCACCAGGGGCACGACACCGCCAGGTCGTGGATAGCCGCCACCGTCCGCGACGTCGTCGCCCGGACGGCGGCCCCGACCCGGGCCGGCAAGAAGTGGCTCGTCAAGGTGCTCGACCGGCTCGCGACCTGGCAGACGCCCAACGAGCTCAAGTTCATGTACCTGCCCTCGCTGAGCAGCGAGCTCAGCCTGCTCCGGATCCAGTTCGGCCTCGTCTACGGTGACCGGGAGGCGACCCTCCGCGAGCTCGTCCTCGAGAGCGACCTGCCGGGGATCGAGCCGTCCGTCCTCGAGGACGTGACCACCGACTCCCTCGGCCTCGGCGTCTACGGGCTGCGCTACGCCGAGCTGGACGGCGGCATCACGGTCACCAGCATCTTCGCGTTCCGCTCGGGGCCCTTCGACCTCCGGGTCACGTGCGACGTCGGCCCGCCCGAGTTCGTCCCCGTGAAGGTGCCGGTGGCGCGAGCCTTCGTCGACGGCATCAGCGTCGTCAGGGCGACGTGAGGCTCACGGTCACCGTCCGCGACGGAGCGACGGGCGCCTCGGCCGACGTCGTGTTCGAGACCTCGCCTGACACCACGGTGGGGGAGCTCGTCGCACAGGCTGCACCGCTGGTCGGCATCCGCGCCGACGGTCCGGATGCCGCAGCTCTCGGCACCGCCGTCACGGTCGACGGCGCCCGCGTCGCCGAGAGCGTGCGCATCGCCGAGGGAACGGTGCTCGAGGGCAGCGTCCTCACGATCGGCGGTCCTCCCGGCGTCGCCGCACTGCCGCCCGACCTGCCCAGCATCCGCATCGTGGGCGGCCCCGGGGCCGGCACGGTCTTCCACGTCGACCCCGGCACCGTCGTGGTCGGATCGGCGCCCGAGGCGACGGTCCGTCTCGCCGCGCGAGGAGTGGCCCCGGTCGCGGCCCTCGTGCAGCTCGACGGAGCATCGCGCTTCTCGATCACTCCCGTGGCCTGCGACGACGCCGACGTCCCGCCCGTCACCGTCGACGGCGTGCCGCTGACGACGACGGTGGCGCTGACGCCGTCGTCGGTGGTCGAGCTGGGGGAGGTGCTGCTGGGCGTCGCGGACGCCGGGACGGCCTCCGCCGCGATCGGCCTCGCCGAGGGCGGAGGCCGACTGGAGCACGCACGCCCACCGCGACTCCTGCCCGAGCCCCCGACGACCGCCTTCCGGTACCCGGCGCAGCCGCAGGCGCCCCCTCGGCGCCCCCTGCCGATCGTCGCCGCCGCCGCCCCGCTCCTCATGGGCGGCGTCATGGTGCTGGTGCTCGACAACCCGACCTTCCTCGTCTTCGGACTGCTCTCGCCGGTGATCCTCATCGGCAACTACCTGTACGACCGGCGCAACGGCCGGGTCACGCACCGCGACGCCCTCGCGTCGCACGCGGCCACCCGCCAGGCGGTGGCCGCCGACGCCGCGGAGGCGGTCGTGCGTCGGCAGGACGAGCTGCGGTCCAGCTGCCCGGACGCCGCGACGCTCCTCGACCTGGCCGTCCGGCGTCGCGCCCGGCTCTGGGAACGGCGCCGGGACGACCCCGACCACCTGACCGTGCGGATCGGCGTCGCCGACCTGCCCTCCGGCGTCACCCTCGACGACCCTGACCTGCTGGAGCACCGACGCACCGTCGCCAGCCCCGCGCGGGCCGTGCCCGTCACCGTGGCGCTCGCCGACCGGGGCGTCGTGGGGCTGCACGGGCGCACCCCCGAACGCCGGGCGCTCGCCGCGTGGATGGTGGCCCAGCTCTGCGTCCTCCAGAGCCCTCGAGACCTCATGGTCGTCGTGCTGACGGACCGCGACGCCGAGGAGCACTGGGGCTGGCTCGCCTGGGTGCCCCACGCCCGCCCCGACAAGGGAGACGCGGACAGCCGCGTCCGCCTCGGCAACGACTCCGAGTCCGTCGCCCGGAGGCTCACCGAGCTGGCCGCCGTCGTCGACGCGCGACAGCGGGCCCGCCGTGAGTCGAGCGGCGCCGTGCTGGACGCCCCCGACGTGCTCGTCGTCGTCGACGGCTCACGCCGGCTCCGGGCGCTGCCGGGCCTCGTCACGGTGCTCCGCGACGGACCGGCCGTCGGGGTCGTCGCACTCTGCCTCGACTCCGACCGACGGTCACTGCCCGAGGAGTGCGTCACGGTCGTGCAGGCCGGGCGCAGCGCCCACGAGCTCTCCGCCCACCGCGAGGCCGACGTCCAGCACGTGCGGGTCGACGCCCTGCCCGTCGGCTGGCACGACTCCGTCGCGCGGGCGCTCGCCCCCGTCGTCGACGTCGACGACGGGGGCGACGCCGGCGGACTGCCGACGTCCTCCCGCCTCCTCGACGTGCTCGGCCTCGACCGCCCCAGCGGCAGGGCCGTCCTCGCGCGCTGGGCCGAGAGGGCGCCCAGCACCGAGGTGCTGCTCGGCGAGGGCGTGGACGGTCCCTTCTCGATCGACCTGAGGCGGGACGGACCCCACGCCCTCGTCGCCGGCACGACGGGCTCGGGCAAGTCGGAGCTGCTGCAGAGCGTCGTCGCCTCGCTCGCCGCCTCCAACGCCCCCGACTCCATGACCTTCGTGCTCGTGGACTACAAGGGCGGCGCCGCGTTCCGCGACTGCGGCCCGCTGCCCCACACCGTGGGCATGGTCACCGATCTCGACCCGCACCTCGTCCAGCGGGCACTGACGAGCCTGGGCGCCGAGCTCCACCGTCGGGAGCAGCTGCTCGCGCTCGCCGAGGCCAAGGACCTGGAGGACTACGAGGAGGCGCGTGGCCGGTCCGAGGGCGGAACGCTCCCGACCCTGCCCCGCCTCCTCATCGTCATCGACGAGTTCGCGAGCCTCGCCCGGGAGCTGCCCGACTTCGTCACCGGGCTGGTGAACGTCGCCCAGCGGGGGCGGTCCCTCGGCATCCACCTCGTGCTCGCGACGCAGCGACCGTCGGGAGTGGTGTCGTCCGAGATCAGGGCCAACACCAACCTCCGCATCGCCCTCCGCGTCACCGACGCCGGCGAGAGCACCGACGTCATCGACGCCGCCGACGCCTCCCGCATCCCCCGGTCCGCACCGGGGCGCGCCTTGGTGCGCCTCGGCGCGGGGGCGCTCGTGCCGTTCCAGGCGGGGCGTGTCGGCGGCCGCGCCGAGCGCGAGTCCCGACCGGACGGCACCTGGTCGGCCCGGCTGTCGTGGGACGGGGCGGCCGGGCCGGCGCCCCGGCCGCCCGCGACGGCCGCCGTCGAGGACCACGAGACGACCGACCTGGTCCAGTTCGTCGCCGCCGTGGTGGAGGCCGAGGCGCTCCGCGGCGGGGAGCGGCCGCACCGGCCCTGGCTGGACGCGCTGCCTGCCCTCGTCGAGCTGGAGCACCTCGTCGGTGCCGAGGCCGGAGGCGGCGGACCACCGCGCACCCTGCCGCCCCTGCCCTTCGGGCTGGAGGACCACCCTCGGGAACAGGCCCGGCGGACAGCAGCACTCGACCTCGACGTCGACGGGCACCTGTTCGTCGCGGGCGCCGCCCGGAGCGGGAGGTCGCAGGTGCTGCGGACCCTGGCGGCGTCGATCATCCGCCACACCTCGAGCGCCGACGTGCACCTCTACGGCATCGACTGCGGCAGCGGGGCACTGCTCCCGCTCGCGTCGGCGCCGCACACCGGCGCCGTCGTGCGCCGCACGGAGGTCGAGCGGGCGCGCCGCCTGCTGGCACGCCTCGTGGAGGAGACGCTCCGGCGACAGACGGTGCTCGCCGCCGGCAGCTGGGCCAGCGTCACGGAGCAGCGCCGGGCCGCCCCGGAGGAGGACCGCCTGCCCCACGTCGTGCTGATGATCGACCCCTGGGAGGGGTTCGTCGCCAGCCTCGGCGACCTCGACCTCGGCGAGCCGGTGGAGCTCGTCACGCTCCTGCTGCGCGAGGGGGCAGCCGTCGGCGTGCACCTCGTCGTGACGGGGGACCGGCTCCTCGTCAGCGGCAGGATGGCGACGCTCGTCGAGCGCAAGCTCGTCCTGCGCATGGCCGACCGCGCCGACTACGGCCTCGCGGGCCTCGACCCCAGGTCGATGCCCGACGAGCCCGGCCCCGGGCGCGGAGCGGACACCGTCAGCGGCGCGGAGACCCAGGTGGCGGTGGTCGGTGCCGACCCCTCGGGCAGCGCCCAGGCCGAGGCCCTCCGCCAGGCGGCGGGCGAGGCCGTCCGCCGTGACCTCGCCGTGCCGCCCGGCCGCAGGCCGTTCCGGCTCGACCGGCTGGAGGGCGACCTGACCTTCGACGGCGCGTGGTCACGTCACGATCCCGCGGCCCTCGGCGGCGCCTTCGCGATGGTGGGGATCGGCGGCGACGACCTCGTGCCGGTCGGCCCGCGCCTCGCCGACGCTCCGGGCACGTTCGTCGTCGGCGGCCCGCCACGGAGCGGACGCAGCACCGTCCTGGTCAGCATGGTGCGGTCCCTCCTCGCCCAGGGGCTCGAGGTGGTCGTCGTCACACCGCGGTCGTCACCGCTCCGGGACCTGGACGGGCTGCCCGGGGTGGTGGCCGTGCTGCGCGGCCCCGACCTCCGCTCCGACGAGCTGGACGCCGTCCTCGGCGACGAGGCACCGGAAGGGCGGGTGCTGGTCGTCGACGACGCCGAGCTCGTCAAGGACGCCCCGGCGGCGGCGTGGCTCGCCGACTTCGTGCGCTCGTGCGCCGACGGGCCCGGTGCCCTGGTGGCCGCGGGGTCGGCCGCGGACCTCGGCGTCGGCTTCATGGGCTGGCACGCCGACCTCCGCCGGAACCGCTGCGGCGCGGTGCTCAGCCCGAGGGCGACCTCGGACGGGGAGCTCGTCGGGGCACAGCTGGCCCGCAGCGCCACGTCAGCTCGCTCCCGACCGGGGCGGGCCCACGTGCACCTCGGCGACGGCGTCACCGTGCCCGTGACGGTGCCCCGCGGCTGACGTTCCCGGCCGGGCGGCGAGGCCTGGGCCCGCAGACCCGCGGGACCGCGGGACCGCGGGACCGCAGGCCAGGAGGCCTGCGGTCCCGCGGGTGCGCCGTGAGGACGTCAGGGGGCGCTCGACACCAGCAGCTCCTCGGCGGTGTCTCCGTGGCCACGTCGGCGACGACGGACGTGGAGCGCCACGGAGGCCACGAGCATCACGGCCCCGGCCAGCGTCACGCCCAGCGCCGCCGCACCCGCCTGCAGGTTGCCGTCCGCCCCGGTGAACGCCAGCCCCGTCGGTGCCGCCGCCGGCGCGGGCGTCTCGGCGGGGAGCTCGGGGACCTCGGGGGCCACCACGCTGAACGACTCCGCGAGGTGCACGGTCGTGTCGGCGAACGCGGGCACCACCTGGACGCCGTCGTCGTCGGGCACGGAGCCCTCCGACGTGAACAGGAACACGTAGTGGCCCTCGCGCTCCACCGGGAGGCACGGCGACTCGTAGGTGCCGTCGCCGCTCACCGTGGTGGTGGCCCGGCCGGCGAGCAGGGCCTCGTCGATCTCCGCGATCGGGCCGAGGTCGTGACCGGCGGCGAGGGCCTCGGGGAAGGGACCGACGAGAACGGTGTCGACCCGCGCCTCCGGCGCCTGGCCGTTCCACTCGGTGACGGTCAGCTCGTCGCTGACGCAAGCGCCGGGCTCGACCTGGTCGGCCCCCACGACGGTGGTGGAGACCTCGGGCGCCCACGGGACGAAGGTCGTCTCGGAGGCGGTGCCGAAGGGAGAGCGCCAGCCCTGCACGCGGTCCCGGCCCGCGTCGACCGGGGTGTCGGAGGGGTCGATCGTCTCCACCCACGTGAACCAGCCGCCGCTCGGCAGCTCGCAGCCCGGCGTCGTGTAGGTGCCGGGGCCCTCGTCGACGACGACGCTCACGTCGCAGACGACGGGCGCGTCGGAGGGCCAGTCGTCGGCGCGCGCGACGGGCTCCCGGAAGGGGCCGAGGAGGCGGCTGCGCACGGTGACGGGGACGGGCTGCCACGTGCCCGCGACGTCGTGGCGGCCCCACTCCGAGAGGAGCCCCTCGCCCGGCAGCACGTCGACGGTGAGCTGGTCGGTGACCGTCGTGCCGGGCTCGGCGACGACGTCGCTGGTGCGGGTCTCTACCCGGGGGCGGAAGGGCAGCGGCGAGAGGGCCTCGGCGCTCGCCGCGCCCGAGGCCTCGACGCTGGTGCCGCCGGAGAAGAGGATGCGCTGCGAGCCGGCCGGGCTCGTTCCGGCCGTGACGATGCGCCCATAGGGCAGCCCGTCGAAGCGCGTGTCGGCCGACACCTCGACCTGGGCGAGGTCGCCGGTCGCGCGGAAGTCGAGGTCGACGCCGTTCTGGACGACCGCCGTCGTCGAGCCGTCGGCGAACGCCCCGCCCGTGAGGGCGACGGTGCCGTCGTGCTGCGGCGTGAGCAGCTCGGGCCCGCCGCCGACCCGGTCGACGGACAGGTCGGAGCGGAGGGTGCCCGTGCCGTCGTCGCGGAGCTCGACGGAGGTCGACGCCGTGACGGAGGTCGACGCTGCGGCCGTCGCCTCGGCCAGCATCTCGTTGGCCCGGTCGAGCACGATCGGCCAGCGCTCGTTGGCGCGCCCCGCGTAGTACCGCTGGGTGTGCCCGTTCAGCCCCGTGATCGTCCACACCGCGAGCTGCCCCGCAGCGGCCGTGTCGGCGTCGGTGGTGTCGCCCCAGGTGCGGGCGATGTAGGCCAGGCGAGCGTGGTCGGCGGTCGAGACGCCGACCACCTCCGAGCCGGTCTCCGTGTCGTAGTGGTTGCCGACGGGCGACGACTTGCCGGCCTCGAGGCAGAAGGCCTGACGCCCGTCGTCGAGTCGGTAGGTGCCGAGGTACGAGACGCCGTCGCCGCGCCAGAGGTGGCCGGTGCCGAGGCCCGCACCCGTGACGGCCGTGGCGGGCGCCGCGAGCCAGAGCGGCCCGGCCACGAGGGCGAGGACGATCAGGAGGGCCGTGAGGAGAGCAGGACGAGGTGGCCTGGGAGGGCGGTGCGATGAGGTCATGCGATGACCCTGGCGAAGGTGTCGCGGCGGATGAGGGACGACCTTTTCTTCCTGTGGACGACGAGGCGGGGGGCGTCGCGGGGGAGGACGGGCCCTACCCGTCGACGCTGTCTCGATCGCGACGCGGGCCCAGTTCGGCGAGGTGAACGTGGCGATGCCGTCGCGGTACCTGCAAAAGATCCCGGTCGAGCTGATCGACTGGAAGCAGTCGCCCGGCATGGCCGACAGCCGAGGAGGCACGCAGCCGCGGGCGCTCAACGCGCGTCGCGAGGGCGGTGCGGGCGACCGTCTCGGCTCGACCCCGCGCGCGAGCGGCGGCTACGGCGGCGGCAGCTACGACCGCGCGACCGCGGCCNCACCGTGCGCGACAACGGCGACCTCGAGCTCGAGCAGGGCGACCGCATCTCGCACGTCGACTTGGGCGAGGGGCGTGTGATGGCCGTCACCGGCGTCGGTGCCCGCCGCATCGCCGAGGTGCTGTTCGACACGGCTGGCCGCAAGAAGCTGCTGATGAAGGTCGCGCCGATCGAGAAGTTGGTCTAGCGATGACAGACAACCGCGAAATGGATGAAAGCCCTCTCGTGGGTGTGCGCCGGACACCTAGCGGGGTTCCACTCATGGCTGCGCCCTCCGACGAAGATCTGCATTTCGTCGACGACGTCGAGCCCCTTCACGTGCAGTGGACCACGAGCTGATGCCTCGACCAGGTCTTCGGCCACATGGCTGTAGCTTGCGGCTAGAGGGATCCTGTCTAGGGGCGCGCCTGGGTCTGCAAGCTTGGCTATGCGGCAGAGCGCGCTGGTCGAGTAGAGGCCGTTTGTCGAACCGTTCGCTAGGCAGCCGAGTCTCGCCGGCGACGGCTTCGTTCCTGGCGTTCTGCTGGCTCTCCTCCAAGGTGGTCTTCTCGCCGTAGGGCGCGGCACGGTCGAGCTGCCGCATCCTACAGGCCTCCTCGTGGCTCGCCAGCGCTCGCTGGCCAGGCCGTCGTCGTCAGGCTGCCGATATGAACACCGCCCAGTTCTTGTGTGGAACATGTCAATACTGGCAGGATGCCGCTGGGAAGCGGACTTTCCGCTGGGGTTCGACTGGGCGTTCGGCGTCACTTGCTGCACGACATCAGTCGTATGCAAGGAGCCCCATTGCCCTTCTTCGCAGTCAATGGTGAGGATCGAAATGAAGAAAATGAAGATGTCGATAGCCGTCGCGGCGCTCGTTGTCGGTGCCGTAGCTCTCCCGGCTGGTGTTGCCGGCGCGGCTGAGCTGGGTGGGTGGGATGAGAACACGGGTTGGTTCTCGACCTCATCCGGCCCTGAGATCGGTGGCAGATCGGCGGCGGTGACCGCGGTGAACCACCGGGGTGCATCTGAGGAGAAGGTCGTCAACGGGTACACGAACAAGCGCGCGAAGGGCTGGACGACGTGGGTAGGCGTGCGCCACTACACGACTGCTCGGATGGAGAGCGGCAGCACGGTTCTCACCAGCTCGGGTCGTCAGTGGGGCACGAGCGGCACGCAGGCCACGTCGCCGTGGTTCGTCGCGAACCACACCTACGGCAAGGGGTCAGCGAAGTCCTACTACGGCCGGTAGGACCTCGGGCGGGAGGGTTCTGCCCTCCCGCCCTTCTCGCTTCTAGCCATTCAGGAACCTCATGAACCGTCGAGAACCTCTCTTGAGCGTGACGCTCCTGGTCCTGTTCAGCGCCCTCGGCGCAGGGATCGGCGTCTACGCCGATGTCCGCAGTGCCGTTGCCTTGGAGGGAGGAAACCTCTACAGCGCCACGGCGGTGAGGCTCGACTCGCTCGATGTCGTCGATCAAGCAGAGCTCGACAGGACACCCCCCACCGGCCGCCTCTTCCAGGAGCTCGACGGTAGCGGCCACCTGCGGGTGGTTCGCACGCTGGGCCGACCTGAACCGTTGCCGATCCACGAAGGAAGACAGTTCCGCGCCACCGACGAGCGTGTTGCTCTCGTCGGCCACCAGGTGGCTACACGCTTGAACAACGGGCGGCGCTACGTCGACTACGAGGGTCAGGCGTTCTTGGTCATCGGCCGTCTCGGTGTCCGTGCCGACAGCGGACTCGCCCATGACGTCTTGCTGCAGGACCGGGACCTCGCCAGCGTCGACGGGCCTGTCATTGTCGACGTAGAGGGCGGCGCGCAGGCGCTGCCAGACATGAGGGTGAGAGCGACGGAACCGGTAGGCGGGCGAACAGATCAACGCACCAATATCGACTACGTCTCACCGATCGTGATCCTGTGCGGGTGGGGACTCACGCTCTTCGGTGCGGGGGCCTCCGGGCTGCTCATCGCGGGCTTCCGCAGGCCGGTCGCAGCCGTTCAGTACCGGCTCGGTTCTCGACGCCTGCGCGTGCTGATGTTGAGCGTTCTCCCTCTCGCCTCGCTCGCTGGGGCTGTGTTCGTGACGGTCTGGGGCCTCGCGCTGGCCTCAGCGGGAGCGTTGCGCTCTGCGACGGAACTCGCGGCCGCAGCGGGCGCACCGCTCGTGCTGAGCACCGTCGTCTCTGCGGGGGCCCTCGCAACATCGCTCTGGGTGAGGGACAGATGAACGCGTCGTCGCTGCTGCGCGGCACCTACGGCCGTCTCGTGGCGAAGGTCTTCGTGCTCGCCTTCCTCGTGACGAGTCTTTACAACGTATTCAGCTTCTCGCGGTCGACCCAGGATGCGGTCAGCCAGAGCTTTGACGACTCCGCCGAAGTCCACATGTACGGCCTGACCGATCGCTTGACTGACCCTGCGCTTTTCGAGCAGTACCGGAAGTCCCTGGCGAACCTTGAGAAGGTCACCACCTTCTATGACTCCCTCGAGCAAGGCGCCCCTGCAGGCGTGCGGCTGCTCTCTGCGTTCGATCAGGCCATGCCGGTCGCGGACTTCGCGGGCGGGCAGGCGTTCGAGCAAGGCTACGGAACCCAGGAGACAGTGCAGGGTCCCTACGAGGATCCGGTCCTGGGCAAGCAGGTCGTGAACGTCAAATCCGTGCAGCTGAGCGAATCCACCTTCGACTTCTACAACCTCGCGGGTCAGAACGACATCGATCTGGACTGGGGTGCTGTCGACTACGACAGCGAAACGATTCCTGTCCTCCTCGGGGCCGACTACGACGGTGTCTACGCCGTCGGCGACCGCCTCACCGCCAACTACTACTTCAAGCCCACCCGCATGCGGGTCGCCGGGTTCCTCCCGCCGAACGCCTCGATGTTCTACCAGGGCGACATCAATCATTTTCTGGACGACCACCTCGTCGTTCCCTACCCGAGAAGCATCACCGGGGCGGCCGAGGCCGATCCGGGGTTCTACGGCATCCTCGCCTTCGCGATGCTGAACGCCAACATCGCCGTCGACCGAGGCCAGCCCGATACGGTGGTCTTCACGACACTGCAGAGCGCAGCGACGTCATCAGGGTTCGACCAATACGCCTTGCTGAGCGTGCCGAGCTACCTGACGCAGTTCGCCTCAGTCCGCGCTCTCGTTCACGACAACTTCGCCCTGGTGCTGACCGTCGAGTGCCTTGTAGCGGCGGCATCTCTCGTGATGAGCGGCATCCTGACGAACAGCGCGACCCGACGCAGAGAACGACGAATTCGCATCGCGTGGGAGCTCGGGCAGAGCCGCAGCGACCTCGGACGAGCAGTGCTGACCATCGTCGCCATCGAGTACGCCAGCCTTGCTGTCGTATTCCTCGCGGTCACGCACATGCTTCCGAACCAGGATTCGTCCGCACGGACATTCTGCCTGACGCTCATCGCCCTGCTGGGGGCCGCGGATCTGTTGCGTTGCCGTACGCAGCTCCGACACACCATCCGACACCGTCCAAGGAACGAACCATGACCGAACTCCTCGGGCTGCAGTCGCTCACCAAAGCCGTGCGCGAGCCCAACGGCGCCATGCGCCCGATATTCGACAGCCTCACCTTCACCATGGCATCTGACGAGCGTTCGGTGGCGCTCCTCGGGCGAAGCGGCAGCGGCAAGACGACGCTGCTGCGAATCATCGCCGGCCTGGATGGTCGATACGACGGACAGTACGTCTTCCAAGGCACGGCGCTGGCGAAGCACCTCGATCCGCTCGCTGACCACCGACGACGGCACATCGGCCTCGTCGCGCAGTCCTACGATCTCCTCGACGACTTCACCGTTGAACGGAACGTCCTCTTCGGCGCCCGCGGACTGGAGCAACCGGAGCGCCGGACGAGGGAGGCCCTCGCGTTGGTAGGGCTGGAGGGCATGGGCAAGAAGCCGGTCACCAAGCTCTCCGGGGGGGAGGCCCAACGTGTCGCGATCGCGCGAGCGATCATCAGGCGTCCCACCCTCATCCTTGCTGACGAGCCCACCGGCGCCCTCGACGAGGACACCGAAGGCGAGGTCCTCGATCTCTTCACCCGTCTTCAGGAGAGCGGAACCAGCTTCATCATCGCCACTCACAGTCCTCGCGTAGCGGCAGCCTGCCACCGACGCGTGATGGTGGCAGACCGTCGCCTTCGTGAGCTCGGAGACGACCGTGGACCCGTGCGCGCTGCCCTGCCCATTGCGGGTGGTGGATGAACGACGCGACTGACGACAGCGCGCGACTTCGGCTTACACCGGACACGACGACGCCCGCCCGCCGTAGTTAGGTGGGCGGGCGTCGTAGCGGTGCTGCTGTCTACTCGGTCTCGTCGAGGTCGATGTCCTCGCCCGCGAGGTCGTTGTCGGCGAGGCCCGGCTCGGCCTCGCGCGGCGACCCGCCGGTGGGGCCGTCGTTGCCGTCGCCGAGGCCCGGCAGCACGGTCTCGCCGGCGACCGCGTCGTTCGTGACGATCTGCTGGCTCTCCTCGAACTCGGTCTCTTCGTCGTAGGGCTCGTGGCCCGAGGCGGCGGGCACGTGGGTGTCGCTCATGGTGCGTCCTTCCGGTGGTGGGTCAGGGATGGGTGGTGGGGGAGAGGCAGCCGCTCAGCTCAGGCCGAGCTGCTGCATCAGGCCGGCCTCGTCGGTGGCGCCCCAGCGCTCGACGAGCAGGCCGTCGTCGTCGAAACGGCCGACCTGGATGCCGCGCACCGTGAACGACTTCCCGGTCGCCTCGTGGCCCTGGAACGGCCCCGTGTGCGTGCCCGAGATCGTGAACACGGCGGTCACGTTCTCGTCGTCGGCCACGAGCGTCTCGACCGCGAGGTCGACGTCGGGGAAGGCCGTGAAGAAGTCGCTCCAGAACGCCTTGATGCCCGCGACGCCCGCGGGCGCGCCCGGCGCCGGGTCGTGGTCGACGACGTCGGCGTGGAAGCCCTCGCCGAGGCGGTCGACCTCCCGGGCGGTGAGGATCTCACCGATCAGCTGCTGGGCGGCGAGGTTCTTGTCCTTCGACATGCGTGTCTCCTAGTGGTCCTGGTGCGGTGGTCGGGGGTGGTGCTCGGGTCGCTCCCGGTCTACTCCGCCGGGGTGTCAGACGGCCTTGAGCAGGTCGTGCTCGACGACGGCCTCGACGGCGAGCACCTTGTAGCCCTCGCTCTCGAAGAAGACCGTCAGCCGGTCGTCGTCCGTGCTCATGACCGTGCCCTCGCCCCAGGCGGGGTGCGTGACGCGGGTGTCGGCGTCGAAGAGCGGGGCCGGAGCATCCGACCCGACCCGCGACTCTTCGGCGGCCGGCAGCTCGGGAGCCTCCTCGGCCGCGCGGCAGTCGTCGCAGTTGCCGCAGCGCTCGGGCGCCTCCTCGCCGAAGTAGCCGAGCAGGAAGCGTCGGCGGCAGCCCCGGCCCTCGGCGTAGCTGCGCATCATCGCGATGCGCGACTTCTCGACCCGGTCACGCGCCTCCGCGGTCTCCCTCGCCCGCTCGGCGGCCGTCTCGGCGTCGACGCCGGAGGTCGCGGTGTACCCCTCCTTCTCCTCCCGCACGGTGCCCGCCTCGAGCAGCAGGTCGACCAGGCGCGACACCTGCCGCGGCTTGAGATCGGTCGCCTCGGCGATAGTCGTGCGCCGCACCGGCCCCGAGGAGGCGCGGACCGCCTCGTACACCGACCGCAGCTCGGCACGGGACGGCAGCCCCGACGCGAAGAAGGACCGCAGCCCCAGGTCCTCCGGCCGGTAGTGCAGCGTCGCGTCGGCGGGCTCGCCGTCACGCCCGGCCCGCCCGATCTCCTGGTAGTACTCGTCGAGCGACTCGGGCACGTCGGCGTGCACGACGAAGCGCACGTCGGGCTTGTCGATGCCCATGCCGAAGGCGCTCGTGGCGACGACGACGTCGATCTCGCCGGCGTGGAAGCGCTCGTGCAGGGCACCTCGCTCGGCCGAGCGGAGGCCCGCGTGGTACGCCTCGACGGTGCGGTCGGGGCAGCGCTCGCCGATCTCGTCGGCGTAGCGCTCGCTCTCGGAGCGGGTCGTGACGTAGACGATGCCGGGGGTCACGAGCTCCGCGACCTGCTCGACGACGGCACGGCGCTTCTCGGCGTCGTCCTCGTGGCGCACGACCGAGAGCGACAGGTTGGGGCGGTCGAAGCCGCGGCTGATGACGAGCGGGTCGCGGAGGCGCAGGCGCTCGATCACCTCGTCGCGCACGGGGCCCGAGCCGGTCGCGGTGAGCGCGAGCACCGGCGGGCGGCCCAGGGCCTCGACGACCTCGCCGAGGTGCAGGTAGTCGGGGCGGAAGTCGTGGCCCCACGACGACACGCAGTGCGCCTCGTCGACGACGAAGAGGGCGACGCCCGCGCGCGACAGGCGCTCGACCGTCTCGTCGCGGGCGAGCTGCTCCGGCGCGAGGAAGACGTAGGTGATCTCGCCCGCCTCGATGCGACGCCAGCTCTCGTCGTTCTCCGCGTCGGAGTGCCCGGAGTTGATGTCGGCGGCCGGGGGAGCGTCCGGATGGCCCACGAGCCCGGCGACCTGGTCGGCCTGCAGCGCGATGAGGGGCGAGACGACGACGGTCGGGCCGTCGAGCAGCGCGCCGGCGACCTGGTAGATCGCGCTCTTGCCCGAGCCCGTGGGCATGATGCCGAACGTGTCGCGGCCCGAGAGCACCGCCGTGATGGCCTCGGCCTGGGCGGGGCGCAGCTCGTCCCACTCGAAGAGGCGGGCGGCGGTCTCCGCGATCGTGGCGGCGTCGGGGGCGGTGCGGGCGGGCTTCGTCGCGGTGCGGCTCATGGCGTTCCTCGTGGTGCGGGCGGCGCCGTGGTGCGCCGGGAGTGACCATGAGATTCCCGGCCCCGGCGACACGCTCAGGCTGCACAGGCGATCGGCAGAGATCCCTCCTCATCCGTACCCCGGCCGGGGAGAGTACCCCCGTCACGGCTCCCGAGGGCGGCTCACAGGCCAGGCGCTAGGCTGGCCGAGGCCTGTTCGTCACGACGTCGAGACACTTCGGCTGAGCCGTGACGAGGCCGGTGCCGCCCTGCGGCACGACCGAGCTAGCACTGGCGCAGCGATGCGGATTGGAAGAACAGCGTGGATCTTTTCGAGTACCAGGCCAGGGACTTGTTCGAGTCCTACGGCGTGCCCGTCCTGCCGGGCATCGTCGCCGACACCCCTGAGGAGGCGCGCGCGGCGGCCGAACAGCTCGGCGGCGTCATCGTGGTCAAGGCCCAGGTCAAGGTCGGCGGTCGCGGCAAGGCCGGCGGCGTCAAGGTCGCGAAGACCCCCGACGAGGCGCAGGCCGCGGCGGAGGCCATCCTCGGACTCGACATCAAGGGCCACGTCGTCAAGCGCGTGATGGTCGCGGGCGGCGCCCAGATCGCCCAGGAGTTCTACTTCTCGGTGCTGCTCGACCGGGCGAACCGCTCGTACCTGTCGCTCTGCAGCGTCGAGGGCGGCATGGAGATCGAGCAGCTCGCCGTCGAGAAGCCCGAGGCCCTCGCGCGCGTCGAGGTCGACCCGCGAGCCGGCATCGACCTCGCGAAGGCGGAGGAGATCGCCCGCGCCGGCGGCTTCCCCGACGAGCTGGTCGGCAAGGTGGCCCCGGTCATCGTCAAGCTCTACGCGGTCTACGAGGGGGAGGACGCGACGCTCGTCGAGGTCAACCCGCTCGTGCTCACCGAGCAGGGCGACGTCGTCGCCCTCGACGGCAAGGTCTCGCTCGACGAGAACGCCGCCTTCCGCCACCCCGCGCACGCCGAGCTGGAGGACGCCGACGCGGCCGACCCGCTCGAGGCCAAGGCCGCGGCCTCGGGCCTGAACTACGTGAAGCTCGACGGCGAGGTCGGCATCATCGGCAACGGCGCCGGGCTCGTCATGTCGACCCTCGACGTCGTCGCGTACGCCGGCGAGGCGCACGGCGGCGTCAAGCCCGCGAACTTCCTCGACATCGGCGGCGGAGCGAGCGCCGAGGTCATGGCGGCGGGCCTCGACGTGATCCTCGGCGACGAGCAGGTCAAGAGCGTGTTCGTCAACGTCTTCGGCGGCATCACGGCCTGCGACGCGGTCGCCAACGGCATCGTCGCGGCCCTCGGCATCCTCGGCGACTCGGCCACCAAGCCCCTCGTCGTCCGCCTCGACGGCAACGCCGTCGAGGAGGGCCGACGCATCCTGGCGGAGGCGGCGCACCCGCTCGTCACCGTCGTCGCGACCATGGACGAGGCGGCCGACAAGGCCGCCGAGCTGGCTTCGAAGTAAAGGACCTCAGAACAATGTCGATCTTCCTCACCCGCGACAGCAAGGTCATCGTCCAGGGCATCACCGGCGGCGAGGGCACCAAGCACACCGCCCTGATGCTCAAGGCCGGCACCCAGGTCGTCGGCGGCGTCAACGCCCGCAAGGCCGGCACGACCGTCACCCACGGCGACGTCGAGCTGCCCGTCTTCGGCACGGTCGTCGAGGCCGTCGAGAAGACGGGCGCCGACGTCTCGATCGTCTTCGTGCCCCCGGCCTTCGCGAAGGACGCCGTCATCGAGGCCATCGAGGCCGAGGTGCCGCTCGTCGTCGTCATCACCGAGGGCATCCCCGTGCAGGACGCCGCGGAGTTCTGGTCGCTCGCCAAGGCGAAGGGCACCACGCGCATCATCGGCCCGAACTGCCCCGGCATCATCACGCCGGGCGAGTCGCTCGTCGGCATCACGCCCGCCAGCATCTCGGGCAGCGGCCCGATCGGCCTCGTCTCGAAGTCGGGCACCCTGACCTACCAGATGATGTTCGAGCTGCGCGACCTGGGCTTCTCGACCGCCATCGGCATCGGCGGCGACCCCGTCATCGGCACGACCCACATCGACGCCCTCGAGGCGTTCGAGGCCGACCCCGACACCAAGGCGATCGTCATGATCGGCGAGATCGGCGGCGACGCGGAGGAGCGCGCGGCCGACTACATCGCGGCCCACGTGACCAAGCCGGTCGTCGGCTACGTCGCCGGCTTCACCGCGCCCGAGGGCAAGACCATGGGCCACGCCGGCGCCATCGTCTCGGGCTCGGCGGGCACCGCACAGGCCAAGAAGGAGGCCCTCGAGGCCGCCGGGGTCAAGGTCGGCAAGACGCCGAGCGAGACCGCGGCGCTGCTGCGCGAGGTCTACGCCGCGCTCTAGGCGCGACGCCCTCGCCGGCCCCGCCGACCCCGGTCGGCACGACGGGCGTGTGCGGCGTCCGCGGGCGGTCACGACCGCCCAGGGACGTCGCACACGCCCGTTCGTCGTGCCGCGGCCGGGGCGCGGCGCGCCCGCGGGGCGGGTCGGCGGCCCCGCGCGGCCCCGGTACAGTCGAGCCCGATGAACCGCCCAGTCACCGCCGTCTTCGCGGCCCTCGAGGCCCTGCTCGTCGTCGGCATCGGCGTCGGGCTGCCGGTCGTCGTGCTCAGCTCGCTCTGGGCCTTCCAATACGGCCTGCAGATCGACTGGATCGTCTTCTGGCGCGCCGCCGTCGACGTCTGGCTCGTCGGCCACGGCGTCGACCTCACCCTCCAGCTCAGCCCCGCCACGGCGGCGGCCTCCGGGGTCGCCGGCGCCGACGCGCCCATCTCGGTGACGATCGCCGCCCTGGGCTTCTCCGTGCTGACCGTCCTGCTCGCCGTGCGGGCGGGGCGGGCGATCGCCGAGACGCCGCACCGCGTCATGGGCGTCCTCGTCAGCATCGGGGCCTTCGCGCTGCTCAGCACGGGCCTCGCCGCCAGCGCCCGGCACGAGCTCGCGACGCCGTCGTTCGTGCAGGGGATCGTGCTGCCCACGCTCGTCTACGCCGTGCCGCTCGTCGCCATGGCGGAGGTGACGCGGCGTCGCCGTGACGCCGAGCCCGACCCGGTCACGGGCTGGGTCGCCCGCACCGTCGGCCGGCTCCCCGACGCCGTCCGCGTCGTGACGGCCGCCGCCCTGCGCATCGGCGTCGGCAGCGCCGCCGTGCTGCTAGCCGTCTCGGGCCTCGTCGTCGGCCTGCTGCTCGTGACCAGCTACGCCGAGCTCATCACGCTCTACGAGGGCGCCCACGGCGGGTTCCTCGGCGGCCTCGCGCTCACCCTCGGCCAGCTCGCCCTGCTGCCCGACCTCGTCGTCTGGGCGGCCTCCTGGCTCATCGGCCCGGGCTTCGCGCTGGGCACCGGCTCGGGCGTCTCGCCGCTCGGCACGACCGTGGGGCCGCTGCCCGCCGTGCCCTTCCTCGGCGCCCTGCCGACGGCCGACCTCCCGTTCGGCTTCGTCGGGCTGCTCGTGCCCGTGGTCGCCTCCTTCGTCGTCGCCACGCTGCTGCGCGGCCGGGTGCACGCCGCCCTCCGCCGGGCCGGCGTCGACGACCTGCTGTGCCGCGTCGTGGTCGGCGTCGCCGCGGGCGTCGTCGCGGGCCTCGCGGTCGGGCTGCTGGCCTGGGCCGCCTCCGGCTCGGCCGGGCCCGGCCGTCTCGTCGACGTCGGCCCCGACCCGCTGCTCGTCGGGGCCTTCGCGGCGCTCGAGGTCGGGTTGCCCGCGGCGCTGGCGCTGACCCTGTCGATCCGCAAGTTCCTGGGGCACGACGACGAGGGGCACGACGACGACGGGCGCGAAGAAGACCGACGCGAGGACGCGAGGCGCGACGACGCGCGGCGCGAGCACACGCGGCGCGAGTCCGACCTCCGTGCCGCCGGAGCCGGGCGCGACCGCGACCGCGACCGCGACGAGGCGCATGCCGTCGGGCCGGAGATCACCGACGACCACGGTGACGCGGAGGCGACGCCCTCGCGACGCCGGCTCCCTCGGCTGCCGACCCGCGCCTCCCTGCCGTCGCTGCCGAGCCTGCCGAGCCTGCCGTCGATCCCGTCGCGGCGACGCCGTGAGCACGACGACGACGCGACCGGCCCGATCGACGTGGTCGCGACTCCGCCCGAGCCCGCCGGCACCGGCACCGCCACCGGAAGCGGCCGTGGCGCCCGTGACGACGACGGCGACGTCACCGAGCAGATCGACGGCCTGACCCGCTGACCGGGGCCCCGTCGGGCCACCGCTAGGCTTGCCGGGTGCTGAAGCTCGTGGTGCTCATCTCCGGTGGCGGCTCGAACCTGCGTGCCCTGCTCGAGGCCGCGCAGCACGCCGACTACCCCGCGCGGGTCGTCGCCGTCGGGGCCGACCGCGACGCCGACGGGCTCGAGCACGCGGAGGCGTTCGGCATCCCGACCTTCACCGTGCCGTTCACGGCGTTCCCCGACCGCGCGAGCTGGGGCGACGAGCTGCTCGCGCAGCTGACCGGCTGGGGCGCCGACCTCGTCGTGCTCAGCGGCTTCATGCGCCTGCTGCCGCCGCGGGTGGTCGAGGCGCTCAGCCCGCACCTCATCAACACCCACCCCGCCTACCTGCCCGAGTTCCCCGGTGCGCACGGCGTCCGCGACGCGATCGCGGCGGGGGTCGAGCAGACCGGCGCCAGCGTCATCGTCGTCGACGCCGGCGTCGACAGCGGGCCGATCCTCGCGCAGCGCCGCATCCCGGTGCTGCCGGGCGACGACGAGTCGTCGCTGCACGACCGCATCAAGATCGTCGAGCGCGAGCTGCTCGTCCGCACGGTGCACGACATCGCCACGAAGACCATCGACCTCGAACAGGAGCCCACCGCATGAGCGGTCACGCCATCGACCCCGCCCTCTACCGCGACCGCGACGCCGTGCCGGTGCGCCGGGCGCTGATCAGCGTCAGTGACAAGACGGGCCTGCTCGACCTCGCCGAGGCGCTCTCCGCCGCCGGGGTCGAGATCGTCTCGACCGGCTCCACCGCCTCCACGATCCGCGACGCGGGCTTCTCCGTCACCGACGTCAGCGCCGTGACCGGGTTCCCCGAGTCGCTCGACGGTCGCGTCAAGACGCTGCACCCGGGCATCCACGCCGGGGTGCTCGCCGACCTCCGCCTCGAGTCGCACGAGCAGCAGCTCGCCGACCTCGGCATCGCCGCGTTCGAGCTCGTCGTCGTCAACCTCTACCCGTTCGTCGAGACCGTCGCCTCGGGCGCCGCCGCCCCGACGGTGGTCGAGAACATCGACATCGGCGGCCCCGCCCTGGTGCGCGCCGCGGCGAAGAACCACGCCAACGTCGCGATCGCCGTCTCGCCCGCCAGCTACGCGCAGATCGTGAAGTCGCTCACGCTCGGCGGCACGACCCTCGCGCAGCGTCAGCGCCTCGCCGGCGAGGCCTTCGCGCACACCGCCGCCTACGACACGGCCGTCGCGGCCTGGTTCGCCGACAACGTCGGAGTCCGCGCCGAGCACGCCGCCGCGGGCACCGAGGCGGGCACCGAGGCAGGCACCGAGGAGGCGCGGGTCGGCTTCCCGGAGCACGTCGCCCTCGAGGGCGACCGCCTCGCCACCCTGCGCTACGGCGAGAACTCGCACCAGGCGGCGGCCCTCTACGCCTCGCCCGCGGGCACGGGCATCGCGCAGGCCGAGCAGCTGCACGGCAAGGAGATGTCGTACAACAACTACGTCGACGCCGACGCGGCCCTCCGCGCCGCGTACGACTTCGCCGAGCCGGCCGTCGCGATCATCAAGCACGCCAACCCCTGCGGCATCGCCGTCGCCTCGCCCGACGCCGCCGACGCGATCGCCGACGCGCACCGCCGCGCCCACGCCTGCGACCCGGTGTCGGCCTACGGCGGCGTCATCGCCGCGAACCGCCCGGTCACGCGCGCCATGGCCGAGGTCGTGAAGGACATCTTCACCGAGGTCGTCATCGCGCCGGCCTTCGAGCCCGAGGCGCTCGAGGTCCTCACCACGAAGAAGAACATCCGCCTGCTGGTGCTGCCCGAGGGCTTCGCCCGCCCGACGCAGGAGGTGCGCCAGGTCTCCGGCGGCCTGCTCGTGCAGGAGGTCGACTCGTTCGACGCCTTCTCGTCCGAGGGCTGGACGCTGGTCGCCGGGCCGGAGGCCGACGCCGCCACCCGCGCCGACCTCGAGTTCGCCTGGCGGGCCTGCCGCTCCGTGAAGTCGAACGCGATCCTGCTGGCCGACGGAGGCGCCTCCGTCGGGGTCGGCATGGGCCAGGTCAACCGGGTCGACTCGTGCCACCTCGCGGTGACCCGGGCGGGGGAGCGGGCCACCGGCTCGGTCGCCGCCTCCGACGCGTTCTTCCCGTTCGCCGACGGCCTGCAGGTGCTGCTCGAGGCCGGCGTGCGCGCCGTCGTGCAGCCCGGCGGCTCGATCCGCGACGAGGAGGTCGTGGCCGCGGCGACGGCCGCGGGCGTGACGATGTACTTCACGGGGGAGCGCCACTTCTTCCACTGACGCCGCCCGCGTCGCTCTCCGGCCGCCCCGTCACGACCCGTCGTGGCGGGGCGGCCGTCGTCCGGCGTCCGGCTCGTTCGTCCGAACCACCTGGTCTTGCGGGGTGCGCAACGGATCACATAGTCTGTGAGGCTGCCCGCAGCCGACGACCGTCGCCTCCGTCCCTCCTCCACTGCGCCGACCGGCACCTCCGGCGGCCGCCCGCCCCGCTCCTCCCCAGGAGCCCCGGCGGCCCTCCGCTCCACGCTCCGCGACGCCGCGACCCGGCGTCGCGCTCCGATCACGACACTTGGACCACCCATGTCACGCCAGCCCTCCGCCCCCGCGCGCTCCGAGCCGGGTCGCCCCTCGACCGTCCGGTCGCTCGCGCGCCTCCGCCCCTACGTCGCGCCCGCCCTGCCGCGCATCGTGCTCGGCATGGTCGCCGCGCTGCTGGCCGCCGTCGTCGCCCTGGTCATCCCCGCCGTGCTGCAGCTGCTCGTCGACGGTCCGCTCTCGAGCGGCGACACCGCGCAGGTGTGGCCGGCCTTCGCCGTCGTGCTGGTGCTCGGCGTCGTCGAGGCGGGCATGATCGCCGCACGCCGCCGCCTCGTGCTCACCCCGAGCACCCACGTCGAGGCCACCATGCGCAACGCGCTGTACGCCAAGCTGCAAGACCTGCCGGTGGCCTTCCACGACCGCTGGCAGAGCGGGCAGCTGCTCAGCCGGTCGGTCAGCGACCTGTCGCTCATCCGTCGCTGGCTGGCATTCGGCGTCGTGCTGCTCGTCGTCAACCTCCTGACGATCGTCGTCGGCTTCGTCGTGCTCTTCTTCTACAGCTGGGTGCTCGCGCTGATCTTCGTCGTCGCGTCGATCCCGGTCTTCGTCGTCAGCCTCGCGTTCGAGAACCGCTACTCGGTCGTGGCCCGTCGCAGCCAGGACCAGGTCGGCGACCTCGCCACGAGCGTGGAGGAGAGCGTGCACGGCATCCGCGTGCTCAAGGCGTTCGGGCGGGGGAAGCACTCGCTGCGCGAGTTCGCGAAGCGCGCCGACGACCTGCGCGGCACCGAGATCGAGAAGGCGAAGGCCATCTCGCAGCTCTGGCTGTGGCTGCTGCTCGTGCCCGACGTCGCCTTCGCGCTCTGCCTGCTCGGCGGCATCTGGCTCGCCGCCGACGGCCAGCTGACGGTCGGCCAGCTCTTCGCGTTCTTCGCCACGGCGACCGTGCTGCGCTGGCCGGTGGAGTCGATCGGGTTCCTGCTGTCGATGACCTTCGACACCCGCACCGCGGTCGACCGCTTCTTCGAGGTGATGGACAGCGTCAACACGGTCACGGACCCCGAGCACCCCGAGACGATCGCCGAGCCGCTGGGCCGGCTCGAGTTCGAGGGCGCGCACTTCCGCTACCAGGACAGCCCGGCGCAGTTCGACGACCTCGTCAACGGCGTCGACCTCGTCGTCGAGCCCGGCGAGACGATGGCCCTGGTCGGCCTGACCGGCTCGGGCAAGACCACCCTGCTCGCCCTCGTGCCGCGCCTCTACGACGTCACCGGCGGCCGCGTGCTGCTCGACGGCGTCGACGTGCGCCACCTCACCCGGGCCGAGCTGCGCCGCCACATCGGCATGGCCTTCGAGGACGCGACGCTGTTCAGCGCCTCGGTGCGTGAGAACGTGCTGCTCGGCCGCCCCGACCTGGTCGACGACCTCGTCGAGTCCGAGCGGGTGCTGCGCGAGGCGCTCGACATCGCGCAGGCGCAGTTCGTCGACGAGCTGCCGGAGGGAGTCGACACGCGCGTCGGCGAGGAGGGGCTCAGCCTCTCGGGCGGCCAGCGGCAGCGGCTCGCCCTCGCGCGCGCGATCGCGGCACGGCCCGCGGTGCTCGTGCTCGACGACCCGCTGTCGGCGCTCGACGTCGACACCGAGGCCCGGGTCGAGGCGGGGCTCCGGCGCGTGCTCGCGTCGACCACGTCGCTGATCGTCGCCCACCGCCCGTCGACCGTCACCCTCGCCGACCGTGTCGCGCTGCTCGAGAACGGCGTCGTCACCGCGGTCGGCACCCACTCCGACCTGCTCGCCACGAACGAGCACTACCGCTACGTCATCTCGTCGCTCGACGACGGCGACGTCCCCAGCCGAGAAGAGGTGCTCGCGTGAGCGACCAGGCACTCCCGGGCGACCGCCCCGACGCCCCCGCCGAGCACGCCGAGCTCGACGGCCGCACGCCCGCGCAGAAGCGGATCGGGCAGGGCTCCTCGACCGAGGGGGTCCGCGGCGAGGAGAGGGACGACTTCACCGCGGCCGAGAGCAAGCGGCTCCGGGGGCGTTCGCTGCGCCTCCTCGGGTCGCTGGTGCGGCCGCTCCGCTGGCGCCTCGTCGTCATGGCGCTCGTCGTCGTGGTCAGCACGGCGTGCCAGGTGGCCGGGCCGGCGCTGATCGCGGCCGGCATCGACCGTGCCCTGCCCGCCCTGATGAGCGAGCAGGACTGGGCGCCGGCGCTGCTCGTCGTCGGTGTCTACCTCGCCACCGGCGTCGTCGGCGCGGTGCTGATGGCGCAGTACACCGTGCTCTCGGCGCGCATCAGCCAGGCGATCCTCTTCGACCTGCGCAAGCGGCTCTTCCTCCACACCCAGCGGCTCAGCCTGGAGTTCCACGAGACGTACACGTCGGGCCGCATCATCTCGCGGCAGACCAGCGACCTCGACTCCATCCGCGAGCTGCTCGACTCGGGCATCAACCAGCTCGTGCAGGGCCTGCTCTACATGGTCTTCACCGCGATCGCGCTCGTCAGCCTCGACGCCCCGAGCGGGCTCGTGCTCGCCGTCGCGCTCGTGCCGCTGGTCGCGCTGACGCGGTGGTTCCAGGTGCGCTCGCAGCGCCTCTTCCGCGCGACGCGCGTCACGAGCGCCCGGGTGATCGTGCACTTCGTCGAGACGATGACCGGCATGCGGGCCGTGCAGGCCTTCCGCAAGGAGGCGCGCAACGAGGTCGAGTACGCCGGCGAGGTCGAGGGCAACCGCGGCGCGAACTCGAAGGTGTTCACGCTCTTCGGCACCTTCGACCCCGGTCTCGTGCTGATCGGCAACGCGACCCTCGCGGCCGTGGTGCTGTTCGGCGGCTTCCGCGTGATCGGCGGCACGCTCGAGATCGGCGCGCTGCTCGCCGTGGCCCTCTACGCCAAGCGCTTCTTCGACCCGGCGGAGGAGATGGCGATGTTCTACAACAGCTACCAGTCGGCCTCCGCCGCGCTCGAGAAGATCTCCGGCGTGCTCGAGGAGCAGCCGAGCGTGCCCGACCCCGTGCGCCCGGTCGACCTGCGGCACGCGAGGGGCGCGGTCGACTTCGACGACGTCGAGTTCGCCTACTCGGCCGACGCCGTCGTGCTGCCGCAGTTCGACCTGCACGTGCCCGCGGGCCAGACCATCGCGCTCGTCGGCTCGACCGGTGCGGGCAAGTCGACCCTCGCGAAGCTGATGTCGCGGTTCTACGACCCCACCCGCGGCGCGGTGACGCTCGACGACGTCGACCTGCGCGACCTGCACCCGAAGGACCTCCGCCGGGCGATCGTCATGGTGACGCAGGAGGCGTACCTCTTCTCGGGCAGCGTCGCCGACAACATCGCTCTCGGCAAGCCCGACGCGACGCGCCAGGAGATCGAGCGGGCCGCCCGGGCCGTGGGCGCCCACGAGTTCGTCATGGCGCTGCCCGACGGCTACGACACCGACGTCGCGAAGCGCGGCGGGCGGGTGTCGGCCGGCCAGCGGCAGCTGCTCTCGTTCGCGCGGGCGTTCATCGCCGACCCGGCGGTGCTCATCCTCGACGAGGCGACCGCGTCGCTCGACATCCCCTCCGAGCGGATGGTGCAGGAGGCGCTGCAGACGCTGCTCGCCGACCGAACCGCGGTGATCATCGCGCACCGCCTGTCGACGGTCGCGATCGCCGACCGGGTGCTCGTCATGGAGCACGGCCGTGTCGTCGAGGACGGCACGCCCGCCGACCTCATCGCCGGCACGGGCCGCTTCGCCCAGCTGCACGCCGCCTGGCGGGACTCGCTGGTCTGAGCCGATGGCGCTCCTGCTCCTGCTCCTGCCGGGCGTCCCGCTGCCGCCGGCGCTCCCGCTCATCCCGTCGTAATTTGAGAGTGATCCGGCAGCCCACCCCGGAGGAACACGCTTCCCGGGGCCCTGGAGGCTGGATCACTCTCGGTTTCACCGACGAGGCAGACGGGCACGCGGGCACCCGGGGCACGGCCGGGGCCGCCCGGAGGGCCGGTCAGCCCTCGGGCCACCAGGAGGCGCGGGCCAGGTCGACCCGGAAGGTGCCCGTCCGCGCCCAGCGCAGCGGTGTGCCCTCCACCCGGTACTGCTCCAGGGCGCGCTGCTCGTGCCCCTGCGGCGCCAGGCCCGAGGCGCGCACGACCCGCCACCAGGGCAGCTCCGACCCCGCGTGGGCCATGACCTGGCCGACCCCGCGGGAGGAGCGCGACCCGACGGCCGCGGCGACTCCGCCGTACGTCATCGCGTGGCCCGGCGGGATCGCCTCGACCACGCGGACCACCCGCGAGGCGAAGTCGTCTCCGGCCGACGGCGCGCCCGTCAGGTCGCCGACGAGCGCCCCGCCCGACGGCGCCCCGCCCGACGGCTCGCCGCCGGACAGCTCGTCGCCCGACGCCTCCGCCGCCGCCGCGGTCACTCCGCGTGCGGCGAGGGGGCGATCGTCAGCGCGGCGACGTGCTCGCCGTAGGGGGTCTCGCCGACGACCTCGAAGCCGATGTGGCGGAAGAACTCCTCCGGGCCGTCGTCGCCGGGCTCGTAGACCACCGTGAGGCGGTCGAAGCCCCGGAGCCGGGCCTCGTCGGCGAGGGCGTGCACGGCGAACCGGCCGATGCCCTGGCCCTGCTGGTCTGCGGCGACGTTCATGCGCCAGATGCAGCTGCGGAGGGTGTCGTCGTCGCTCTCGGCGTCGAAGTTGCCCATGATGAAGCCGACCACCTCGTCGTCGTCGACCACGACGCGCGGCCAGGCCGTCGTCGGGTTGACGTAGGCCTCGGCGATCGAGTGCGAGACGGGGGCGACGTACTGTTCCTGACCGGGCTTGAGCGTCAGGTTGTTGGCCGCCACGACGGTGGAGGCGGACAGTTCTTCGAGGCGCAGGCCGGTCATGGGCCCAGGCTAGTGGCGGTCCCGGCGGCGCACCAGCCGTGGGGGAGGGGGTTGCCCTGGCAGCATGGGAGCGTGCCTGCCGTGACCGAGCCCGTCCCCACCGTCCCCCTCGAGCCCGGCGACGCCGCCGTCTGCGTCGAGGTCTGGCTCGCGGCGCTGCGCGAGCGTGACGGGGCGGAGCCGGCGCCGGGCACCGCGGAGCGGGCGGCGGCCAAGTTCGCCGCGCCGTGGGTCGCCGGCCGCGGGGTGCACGACCCGACCGCCCCGAGCGCGGGGGCGGCGGGCTCGCCGGCGGCGCGACTCCTCGGCTTCGCCCTGGTCACCGCGCCCGGCTCGGGCTACCCCACCGACCCGCCCGACGCGGCGTACCTGTCGATGCTCGGCGTCGCTCCGGGCCACGCGCGCCGCGGCCTCGGCGGCGCGCTGCTCGACGCGGTCGCGGCCGACGCCCGCGCGGCCGGGCACGCCCGCCTCTCGCTGCACGTGATGCCGAGCAACGCTCCGGCGGTGCGGCTCTACGAGGCCCACGGCTGGCGGCCCCACGGCGAGCTGCACGAGCACCCGCTGCTCGGGCTGCCGGTGCGGACGTACCTGCTCGAGGGCTGACCCGGCGCCGGCCCGCTGGCCCCCGCCCGCCCCGCCCGCCCCGCCTACCCGGCGCCCGTCGGCGACCGTGCAGCGGCCTCTCGGCCCGCTCCTGGCCCGACGGTGTTCGCTGTGGCGACACGAGCGAGACGTGCGGGCCCGACCGCCGTCGACGAGGAGGCACCATGAAGGTCTTGCTGCTGGGCGCCACCGGCGGAGTGGGGTCGCACGTGCTGCGCCTCGCGCTGTCGGCCGGCCACGAGGTCACGGTGCTGGTGCGCGACGCGTCGCAGCTCGACGTCGACGACGGCGTGCGCGTGGTGGTCGGCGACGCGACGTCGGCCTCCGACGTGGCCGCCGCGGTCACCGGGCAGGAGGCGGTGGTCAACGCCGTGGGGTCGCGCCAGGTGCGGCACCCGGTCGAGGTCGAGGTGGGTCGGGCGCTGCTGCCCGCGATGACCGCGGCGGGGGTCCGGCGCCTGGTGGTCTGCTCCGCCTTCGGCGTCGGCGACTCCGAGCGCGACGCCAACGCCTTCCAGAAGATGTTCTTCCACACCGTGCTCGGCAAGGTCTACGAGGCCAAGGAGGTCGCCGACGCCGAGGTGCGCGCCAGCGACCTCGACTGGACGCTCGTCTACCCGACGCGCCTGCTCGACGGTCCCGCCACCGGCGAGGTCGCGGTGGGGGAGCGTCTGCCCGAGGGGGCGTCGGGCTCGATCAGCCGCGGCGACGTCGCCCGCTTCATGCTCGCCCAGCTCGGCGACGACGCCTGGGTACGCCGGACGGCCGTGGTCACCGGCGCCTAGCGGGCGGCCCTGGCCGGCCCCGCGGCCGGCCCGGGGACGTCGGCCCGGGGAGGACGAGCCCCCCGCCCGTCCCGTCCGGCCGCGAGCTACGCGCTGAGCCGGTCGTACAGCGCGTCGACCGCGGGGTCGACGACGCGGCGCGACGCGTCGGCGTCGTGCCACGCCACGATCTGGCGGGCACCCTCGGCGAACGGCACGCGCGGCTCCCAGTCGGGCACCAGAGCGCGGATCTTCGTCGTGTCGAACAGGGCCGGGTGGCTGCGGTCGCCGCGCAGGTCGGCGTCCCACTCCGGGGCGAGCTCGACGAGGTCGTGGGTGGTGCGGTGCACCAGCTGCAGCGACCCGCCCGCCGCGTCGGCCAGGCAGCGGACGATGCCGTTCCACGTCAGCAGCTCGGGGCCCATGATGTTGTAGGCCTCGCCGAGCGCCTCGTCGCGGCCGAGCAGCCCGACGAACGCGGGCGCGAAGTCGTCGGAGTGCGTCATCGCCCACATCGAGGTGCCGTCGCCGTGCAGCACGACGGGCTCGCCGCGGCGCATCCGGTCGATGACCGTCCAGCCGCCCAGCAGCGGCACGTGCGTCTCGTCGTAGGTGTGCGAGGGGCGCACGACCGTCGCGCGCACCCGCCCGGCGAGGTGCTCGTCGCGCAGCAGGCGCTCGCAGGCGATCTTGTCGCGGGCGTACTGCGACCACGGGTTGAACAGCGGCGTCGCCTCCGTGATCGGCAGCACGGCGGGCGGCTTCTGGTAGGTCGACGCCGAGCCGACGAAGACGTACTGCCCCGTGCTGGCGGCCACGACGCGCAGCATGGTCGCGAGCTGCTCGGGGGTGAAGGTCAGGAAGTCGGCCACGCTGTCGAACCGGCGGCCTCGCAGGGCGCCGGCCAGCGACTCCTCGTCGCGGACGTCGGCGGTCAGGTGCTCGACCTCGGCGGGCAGCGCGCGGATCGAGGTGCTGCCGCGATTCACGACCGTCACGGCCCAGCCGTCGCGCACGGCCAGCCGGACGCACGAGGCGCTGATCTGACCGGTGCCGCCGATCACGAGGAGGGTCTTCTGCGTCATCGCTCCACTGTGCACCCGCGGCGGGGCGGCGGCGCGCCCGCCCGGCGTGGCGCGGCCGAGGTCAGGGGGGAGTCGCGGGTCGAGCGACGAGGCAGCCGGGCGGAGGCGCGGTGCCGGCCCGTGACGGAGCTTCCGGTGACGGAGCCGCCCGTGACGGAGCCGCCCGTGACGGACGGGCCGCTAGCCGTCGGCGAGCAGCCCGCGCAGCGACTCGAGCGTGTCGTGCAGCAGCCCGGGCAGCGCGTCGTCGTCGCCGCCCGCGAGCCAGCGGCCGATCGCGACGCCGAACACCGTCATCGTCACCTGGGCGGTCAGAGCGGCCGTGAGCGGGTCGACCCCCCGCTCGGCGAAGCCCTCACGGAGCGCGTCGCCGAGGGCCGACATCTTGTGCAGCTCGCGCTCGCGCAGGCCCTCGTCGCCGTCGATGACGACCTTGCGGGCGAGCACCGCCTCGACCCCGTCGGGGAACTGCGCGGCGGCGACGGCGTCGAGGTTCTCGGCGATGATCCGCATCGGCGAGTGCGACGCGGGCGCCTCGGCGATCATCCGCCGCGCGAGGGCGGGCACCTCCGACTGGCGGGCGAACAGCACCTCGCGCTTGTCGGCGAAGTGACGGAAGAAGGTGCGCGGGGTCAGGCCCGCCCGCGCGGCGATCTCGGGCACGGTCGTCTCGGCGAAGCCCCGGTCGCGGAAGAGCTCGAGCGCGGCCTGCTCCAGTCGCCCGCGGGCGTCGGGCTGCCATCTGCTCATGCGCCCATCCTAGTGATGACACGGAGTGACATCGTGTGTACAGTGACGACACGAGGTGACATCACCTCGCCGACGTCCAGGAGGACACCGTGACCGACGCCACCACCCCCGCCCGCGCCTCCGGCCCCGACCTCGCGGGGCTGACCAACGTCGCCGCCTGGCTCGACGCGCCGTTCGCCGACCTCACGGTGCGCCCCGCCCCGGTCACCGCGCCCGGCCCGCACGAGCTGCTCGTGCGCGCCCGCGCCGTCGCCGTGAACCCGGTCGACGTCGTCAAGCAGACGACCGGCGACCTCATGTACCGCTGGCTGCCCGCCCCCGCCGTGCTCGGCGAGGACGTCGCGGGCGACGTGGTCGCGGTCGGCTCGGCCGTCACCCGGTTCGCCGTCGGCGACCGGGTCGTGGCGCTCGCCGTGGGCGTCGAGAAGGGCGAGGAGCACGCGCCCGGCGGCGGCTTCCAGCAGCTCGTGCTCGTGCGCGAGGCGCTCGCCGCCCCCGTGCCCGAGGGCACGGCGTTCGAGGAGGCGGTGGTCCTGCCCCTGGCGGTGAGCACCGCCGCCAGCGCGCTCTTCCAGGGCGGGCAGCTCGGGCTCCGGCACCCCGTCGGCGCCCGGCCCGCCCCGACCGGGGGCGCCCGGGAGGTCGTCGTCGTCTGGGGCGGCACGACCAGCGTCGGCAGCGCGGCGATCCAGCTCGCCGTCGCCGCGGGCTACGACGTCGTCGCGACGGCCTCGCCCGCGAACCACGAGCGGCTGCGCGCCCTCGGCGCCTCGCAGCTCTTCGACTACCGCGACGCCGGCGTCGTCGACGACGTCGTGGCCGCCCTGCACGGTCGCCGCGTGGCGGGCGTGCTCGCGATCGGCACGGGGTCGGCCGACCCGTGCGTGACGATCGCCGCCCGCACCGGCGCGCCCCGGGTCAGCATGGCGAGCCCCTCGGTCTCGTTCGGCGGCGTGCCCCGGCGACCCGGCCTGAGCCTCGGCCTCGTGCGCACCATGGTCGCGCTCGGCAGCCGCACCGCCGCGGTGATGGTGCGCAGCCGCCTCCGCGGGGTGCGGGCGACCTTCGTCTGGGGCAGCTCGCTCATGCACGACGAGGTCGGCCCGATGCTCTGGGCCGGCTACCTGCCCGCGGCGCTCGCCGAGGGCCGGTTCGTGCCGGCGCCCCGGGCCGAGGTCGTGGGGCACGGGCTCGAGCACGTGCAGGCGGCGCTCGACCGGCTCGGCGAGGGGGTGTCGGCGACGAAGCTCGTCGTCACGCTCTGAGCGGCGGGCGGCTCATTCCGTCGTCGGCATGGGCGAGCGAGCATCATGGTGGCGTGCCCCTCGACGATGCAGACCCGACCGCGATCGCGGACCCGAGCTCGACCCCCAGCCCTGCCCCCACGCCGCGTGCCGCCCCGCGCGACCCGGCCGCGACCGACGCGTTCCGCGCGGCGCGCGACTCGCTCGCCTCGGCGGCCGCCGCCGGTGACCACGACGCGGCCCGCGACTCCTTCCGCTGGCCCGACGTCGGCGACCGCTTCAACTGGGCCGTCGACTGGTTCGACGTGGTCGCCGAGGGCAACGACCGCACCGCGCTCTGGATCGTCGAGGAGGACGGCCGCGAGACGACGGTCAGCTTCGACGAGATGCGCCGCCGCTCCGACCAGGTCGCGAGCTGGTTCGTCGAGCGCGGCGTGCGGCCCGGCGACCACGTGCTGCTGATGCTCGGCAACCAGGTGGAGCTGTGGGAGGCGATGCTCGCGGTCATGAAGGTCGGTGCGGTCATCCTGCCCACCTCGGTGGTGCTCGCCGACCACGACGTCGAGGACCGCGTCGTGCGCGGCGACGTGCGGCACGTGCTCGTCAACGTCGCCGACGCGGCCAAGTTCGACGGGGTCGACCCGGGCGTCGGTCGCATCGTGGTGGGCGGGGAGCTCGAGGGGTGGGCCTCCTTCGAGGACTCGCACCGCGCCTCCCCGGCCCGCCCGGAGGTCGCGACGGCGACCGACGACCCCTGCCTCGTCTACTTCACCTCGGGCACGACGAGCAAGCCGAAGATGGTCGTGCACACCCACGCGTCGTACCCGGTGGGGCACCTCAGCACGACCTACTGGCTGGGCCTGCGACCCGGCGACGTGCACCTGACGATCTCGTCGCCCGGCTGGGGCAAGCACGCCTGGAGCTGCTTCTTCGCCCCGTGGATCGCCGAGGCCACCGTCTTCGTGCACAACCAGGCGCGGTTCTCGGCGTCGGCGCTGCGCGAGCAGCTCGACCGGGCCCGCGTGACCTCGTTCTGCGCGCCGCCGACGGTCTGGCGCATGCTGATCCAGTCGTCGCTGGGGGAGGCGCCGGTCGCGCTGCGCGAGGCGCTGTCGGCCGGCGAGCCCCTCAACCCGGAGGTCATCGACCGCGTGCAGCAGGCGTGGGGGCTCGACATCCGCGACGGCTACGGCCAGACCGAGACGACGGCGATCATCGCCAACCCGCCCGGCGGCCGCGTCGTCGCCGGGTCGATGGGCCGCCCGCTGCCCGGCGTCGACGTCGTGCTGGTCGACCCGGTCACCGGCGAGCAGGGCGACGAGGGCGAGATCTGCCTCGACCTGCGGGTGCGCCCCGTGAACCTCATGACGGGCTACCTCGGCGACGAGGCCCGCACGGCGGCCGCGACCCGCGACGGCCTCTTCCACACCGGCGACGTCGCCACCCGTGACGCCGACGGCATGATCACCTTCGTCGGCCGCACCGACGACGTCTTCAAGGCCTCCGACTACAAGGTGTCGCCGTTCGAGGTCGAGAGCGTCCTGATCGAGCACCCGGCCGTCGCGGAGTCGGCCGTCGTGCCCGCCCCCGACCCCGTGCGCCTCGCCGTCGTGAAGGCGTACGTCACGCTCGCCGCGGGCTGGGAGCCCACCGCCGAGACGGCGCGCGCCGTGCTCGCCCACGCCCGCACCGGCCTGCCCGCCTACGAGCGCGTGCGCCGCGTCGAGTTCACCGACGAGCTGCCGAAGACGATCTCGGGCAAGATCCGCCGGGTCGAGCTGCGGGAGCGCGAGGAGGCGGCGGCCCGGTCGGGCGAGCGCCTCGACGGCGAGTGGCGCGACGAGGACTTCCCGGGGCTGCGGGTGCGCTGAGGCGCGGCTCTCGCTCGCTCGTCGCCCGCTCTGGGGGCGTCGGCGGTCCCGGCGGATCGGCCTGAGCTGCTGGTCAGCGGGCAGGATGGTGACTAGGGTCGGAAGGTCCGTCGACGAGGAGAACCGTGATCAGCAGCGCGAGCCCGGTGAGAGGCCTCTCGTGACCGACCCCGCATCGTCGCCCGTGCCGCTCACGCGGCGTGAGGCCAGGGCCCTCGAGCGTGCCGCCGAGGTGGCCGCCGCCGGGGCCGTCGAGCCCGCTCGCGACGCGTCGGAGTCCGGTCTCGAGCCCGTCGTGCCCTCGATCGTCCAGCCCGTCGACCCGCCCGCCGCGGGGCCCGTGGTCCTGCCGGCCGCCGCTCGGCGCACGGTGACCACGCGCCACCCCGTCTCGGTGCCCCGGGGCGAGGGGTCGGGTCGACCGGCACCGCGCCTCCGGCAGCCGGCGTCGCTGCGGTCGGTGGCGGCCTCGCAGGTCGCTGGCGCCACGAGCGCTACCCCCGCCTCCGCTCGCTCGGCTCGCCCGGCCCGCTCGGCTCGCTCGGTGCGGAGCGCGCTGCGGAGCGTCCGCGACGCCGCCGTGCCCGCTCTCGCGTTGGTCGCCGTCACCCTGTTCTTCTCCTCCAACGTCACGCCGGCGACGGCGACCGAGCTCGGCGGCTCGGGCGTGCAGACGTCGGCCACGGCGCCGCTGCCCGGCCAGACCCTCGCGGCCTCGCTCGTCGTGCTGACCGTCGACGACCGAGACGGCTTCGGCGTCACCGACCCGCCGCCTCCGCCCCCGCCGCCGCCGCCCGTCGAGGTGGCCGCCGAGTCGTCGACCGCGACGCAGGGCGGGTCGTCGGCGCGCAGTTCGTCCGGTGCGGCGCCGCGCGGTGCGGCGTCCGGCGCCGGGACCGTCGTGAACAGCGGCACCGGAGACATCCGTTGGCCGTTCCCCGGCAGCGTCGTGCTGAGCTCGGGCTTCGGCCCGCGGGCGGCGCCGTGCGCGGCCTGCTCGAGCATGCACATGGGGCTCGACATGACGCCCGGCGGCGGGACTCCGATCGGGGCCGTCGCCGACGGGGTCGTGCGTGTCTCGGGGCTGCACGCGCAGTTCGGCCAGTACGTCGTCATCGACCACGTGATCGACGGGCAGAAGATCAGCACGCTGTACGCGCACATGCGCCTCGGCTCCAGCCCGCTCGTCACCGGCCAGTCGGTGGGGGTCGGCGAGCTCGTCGGAGCCGTCGGCCGCACCGGAGTCGCCACGGGTGAGCACCTGCACTTCGAGGTGCTCGTCGGGGGCTCGACGCAGGTCGACCCGAAGGCGTGGCTCGACGCGAACGCGGGCCGCACGCTCTAGCGCGG
>NZ_LMOX01000003.1:813903-813982 GCF_001423665.1 Frigoribacterium sp. Leaf164 | reverse complement strand
GGCCGGGCCCGGTCGGGCCGCACGCTCTGGGGCCGGGCTGGGCCGGGCCGGGCCGGGCCGGGCTGGGCCGGGCCGGGCC
>NZ_LMOX01000003.1:769782-813881 GCF_001423665.1 Frigoribacterium sp. Leaf164 | reverse complement strand
GGGCCGGGCTGGGCCGGGCCGGGCCGGGCCGGGCCCGCTCGGGCCGGGCTGCGCCGGGCCGGGCCGGGCCCGGTGAGGCACCCCGTCTTCGCACCCGAACCCCGCCGCGGCGGGGTTCGCCTGCGAGGACAGGGTGCGTCACCGCACGCTCCGCGCGGGAACCTCGTCTCCCCCTCGGCCCGCGTCCCGTCGCACCAGCCCGGCGACGACGCACCACGTCTTCGCCTCCGAACCACGCCGCGGCGTGGTTCCCGTGCGAGAACGTGGTGCGTCCCCGTCGCCACGGCTGCGTCCCGCGCCGGAGCGACCCCCTGGCATCCCTCTTCCACTCTGGAGTGGAGGAGCGGAACTAGGCGGGCGGACCGGGCGGGCGGATGCTCCACTCTGGAGTGGAACAGCGGTCGTGCAGTGCGAGTGCCAGCGCGGCGGGGGCGCGGGCGGATCGCCGTTCCACTCTGGAGTGGAAGAGCGGATCTAGGCGGGCGGACCGGGCGGGCGGACCGGGCGGGCGGCTGCTCCACTCTGGAGTGGAACAGCGGTCGTGCAGTGCGAGTGCCGGAGCGGCGGGGGCGCGGGCGGTTCGCCGTTCCGCTCTGGAGTGGAGGAGCGGATCTAGGCGGGCGGACCGGGCGGGCGGATGCTCTACTCCGGAGTGGAACAGCGGTCGTGCAGTGCGAGTGCCGGAGCGGCGGGGGCGCGGGCGGTTCGCCGTTCCACTCCGGAGTGGAACGGCGGTCGTGCAGTGCGAGTGCCGGCGCGGAGGGGGGCGCGGGCGGTTCGCCGTTCCACTCTGGAGTGGAACAGCGGATCTAGGCGGGCGGACCGGGCGGGCGGCTGCTCCACTCTGGAGTGGATCGAGCGTCCTGGACCGTCGCTTCCGCCCCGCCGGGCGACCGCCGCCCCGTCGGGCGACCGCCGCCCCGCCGGGCGACCGCCGCCCCGTCGGGCGACCGCCAGCCCGACGGGCATCAGCCGGTCGGACGGCGTCGGGATGCGCTCACGCACCCCCGGCGGCACGGCCCGCTGCGCCGAGACGCCGTCACGGGCCCCCGGGGGCGCGACCGACGTCGAGCTCGACCCCCGCGGCCCAGACCCGGGCGACGTGCCAGTCGTCGGTCCAGACGACCAGGTCGGCGGCGTGGCCGGGCGCCAACAGCCCGAGAGGGGCTGCCCCCGCGGCAGGCGCCGCGGCGACCGCGGGTGCAGGTGCCACCGCCCCCGCCTCCGCCCCCAACCCCGCCCCCGTGCCCGCTCCCGCACCGGCCGATCCGGCAGGCGCCGCGGCGAGGCCGAGCGCCCTCGCCGGCGTCAGCGTCAGCGCCGTCACGGCCGCGACCGGCGACTGCCGCGCGGGGCCGAGGGCGAGGCGGAGGGCCGCGTCCTGCGTGAGGGTCGAGCCCGCGAGCGTGTCGGTGCCCACCAGCACGGCGCGCCCGTCCGCCACGGTGACGGCGAGCCCGCCCAGCCGGTGGTCTCCGTCGCCCGCACCCGTCGCGGCCATGGCGTCGGTCACCAGCGCGACCCGACCGGGCGCGGCGGCGAAGAGCATCGCCGCCACCTGCGGGTGCACGTGCCGCCCGTCGAGCACGAGCTCCAGCGTCACGCGCTCGTCGCCGACGGCCGCCCCGACGGGCCCGGGCTCCCGGTGGTGCAGCCCGGGCATCGCGTTGAGCGCGTGCGTGAGCACCGTCGCCCCGCGCTCGAACGCCGCGGCCGTCAGCGCGTGGTCGGCCTCCGTGTGGCCCACGGCGACCACGACGCCCGCCGACACGAACCGCTCGATCGCCTCGAGGCCGCCCGGCAGCTCGGGCGCGACGGTCACCTGCCGCAGCACGCCGGGCGCGGCGGCGAGCAGGGCGTCGACCGCCTCCGACGAGGGCGCGACGAGGTGCCGCGGGTCGTGGGCGCCCCGTCTCCCCGGGGCGAGGAACGGCCCCTCGAGGTGCGCCCCGAGCACGAGCGGGTCGCGCTCCCGCAGCGCGGCGACCCGCTCCAGCGACCGCCGGAGGCGCGGCAGCGGCGCCGCGACCAGGCTCAGGACGGAGCGCGTGGTGCCGTGCGCGCGGTGCACGGCCAGGCCGCCCTCGACGTCGGCGAGGTCGTCGTCCCAGGAGGCGCCTCCGGCCCCGTGGGAGTGCAGGTCGACCATCCCCGGCGTCAGGCGGGCCCCCGCGAGGTCGACGGTGGCGTCGGCGACCGGCACCGCGCCTCCTGCAGGCTGCCCGGGCGCCGAGGCCCGGGGGTCCGCGTCGACGGCGACGTCGAGGTCGCCCTCGCGACCGGTCGCCACGATGCGGTCGCCGTCGACGAGCAGCCACGTGCCGGGCCGCTCGCCCGAGGCGTCGACCGCGTGGGCTCCGCGGAACAGGACGGTCAGGAGCCGCCCTCCCGCCTCGCGACCAGCACGCCGGTCACGAGCGCGACGACCGCGACGACGACCGCGACCACGGGGTAGCCGAGCTGCACCCAGACGACGACGACCGCGCCGACGACGGCCGTCTCGACCAGGGTCTTGCCGACCCGGTCGGTCCGCACCACCGAGCGGGGCGACCGGAACAGCAGCCACACGGCGACGGCGAACAGCGGCGCGGCGACCATGGCCAGCACCGCCGGCCACGGGAACGGCCACGCCAGGTAGCCCCACGCCGCGAGGCTCAGCAGGCCGAAGGCCATCGTCGCGACGCGCAGCACGCCGAGCGGCGTGACGGGCCCGGTGCGCGAGGGGCCGGGGGGAGGCGCGGAGGAGGTCGGTGTCACCGGGCCAGCGTACGTCCGGCGGCTCGGCGCCCGCCCCGGCACCGCGGGCGGGACGGCCCGAGCGTCGGCGCCGCCCCCGCCCCGGCGCCCGACCCCCGCCGCTCCTAGCGGAAGACGATCGTGCGGGCCCCGTCGAGCAGCACGCGGTCCTCCGCGAACCAGCGCACCGCCTGGGTGAGCGTGCGGCTCTCCTCGTCCTGGCCGATCGCCATCAGCTCGGGAGCGCTGCGGGTGTGGTCGACGCGCACGACGTTCTGCTCGATGATCGGGCCCTCGTCGAGGTCGCTCGTGACGAAGTGCGCCGTCGCGCCGATCAGCTTGACCCCGCGGGCGTGGGCCTGGCGGTACGGGTTCGCGCCCTTGAACCCGGGCAGGAACGAGTGGTGGATGTTGATCGCCCGCCCCTCGAGCGCCGCGCAGAGCTCGGGGCTGAGGATCTGCATGTAGCGGGCGAGCACGACGAGCTCGATGTCGTAGCGGTCGACGACCTGCAGCACGCGGGCCTCGAAGGCGGCCTTCGACTCCGCGTCGGTGACCGGGTGGTGCTCGAACCGCTTGCCGTAGAACTCGGCGAGGCCCGACAGGTCGTCGTGGTTGGCGAGGATGAGCGGCACCTCGATCGGCAGCTGCCCGGCGCGCTGCCGGAAGAGCAGGTCGTTGACGCAGTGCGCGGCCTTGCTCGCGAGCACCAGCGTGCGCGTCGGGCGCCCGACCACGTCGAGGGCGTGCTGCATGCCGTAGCGCTCGACGACCGGGGCGAGCTGCGCCTCGAAGGCGGCGCGCTCGCCGGGGGCCTCGACCTGCAGGCGCATGAAGAAGGTGCCGGTGTCGTGGCTCGAGAACTGGGCCGACTCCGTGATGTTGCCCCCCGCCTCCACCACGGCCCCGCTGACGGCGTGCACGATGCCGGGCTGGTCTTCGCAGACCAGCGTCAAGGTCCAGTGCGTGGTGGCGGGGGAGTCGCTGGTCGGGTCGGTCACCAGCCCAGGGTAGTGCGGGAGGCGGGCGTGCTACGCGACCGTGGCGATCAGCAGCGCCACGAGCGAGACCAGCGGGAACACGCCCTGCAGCGTCGCCGCGCGCGCCTTCGTGCGGTCGCTCAGCACGAGCACGAGGGCGGCGGCGAGCATCGAGCCGGTGCCCGCGACGAGCAGGGACACGCCCGCGGGGGAGGCGCCCGCCGAGTCGTCGGACGCGATCAGCACGATGCCCACCACCGTGACGATCGCGAGGAAGAGGTTGTAGAAGCCCTGGTTGTAGGCGAGCGGCTTCGTGTGCTCGGCCTGGGCGTCGCTCGAGATGCCGAACGTGGCCCGGACCCGCGGGGTCGTCCAGAGCACGGACTCCATGACGAAGATGTAGACGTGCAGCAGCGCGGCGAGGGCGCCGGCGATCAGGGCGATGAGCATGGGGCCGACTCTAGGGCCCCTCCCTCGCGGGCGGGGCTCCGTTCGCCTTCTGGCACCCGGTGTTACGGCCCCGTTTCGGCTGTGTGAAGAACGTATACGAAACGACCTGGGGGCCTGTGGAACGGCTCTATGGTTCCCCTGGATCCGCCCAGAGCCGGGGCGTCGGAGAGCACGCCGCCGACGGAGCCCGGGGGCGGACGACCGTCCGTCATCGCCCCCTCACCCAGGAGACCCGTGCCCTCGTCTGCCCCTCGGCCTGCCCCCAGGCCCTCCGCCGGTCGCGCCCCGTCGCGTCCGCTCGACCGCCTCTGGCGACGCGTCGCCGTCGCCACCACCCTCTGCGTCGCCGCCGGCACGCTCGCGCTCGGGGGCCCGGCCTCCGCCGCGCCTCCCACGGTCACGACCCTCGCCCAGGGCTCGGACTGGTCGGTCACGCCCGCCGCCGGTGGGTACGTCGTCACCAAGACCCTCGACGCCCCCGTCGAGCAGCGCAGCGCCGCCCCGACCCTGTGGGCCGACGGCGTCGAGCTCGGCGTCGCGACCGAGAGCCTCGACGGTCTCACCCTCACCGTCGTGACCACCCTGCCCGTCGCGGCCACCGCCTCCTCGGTGCAGGCGGGCTGGACGGGCGAGGGCGACCCGGCCCGCGCCCCCGGCGGCCAGGCCCAGCGGCGCCAGGCCGCGCCGACGCCCACCACCGACGCCGTGCCCGACGACGGCGTCGCCGACGCGCAGCGCCTGCTCGCGGCCGACCCCGCGACGCTCGGTGCCTACGGCACCGAGCGGCTCGACTACGACCTCGGCGACGAGGCGGAGGAGATCCGCGGCTTCGGGCGGCTCGGCGAGATGCGCGCGTCGGTCACGATGCCCGTCGGGGCGACCGGCGAGCGTCCGGTCGTTATGTTCCTGCACGGGCGCCACACCTCGTGCTCGGGCGGCACCCGCAACCCGCTCGCCTGGCCCTGCAGCCCCGACCAGGTCGACGTCGAGAGCTACCTGGGGTACCAGGAGTCGGCCGACGTGCTCGCCAGCCAGGGCTACGCCGTCGTCTCGATCTCGGCCAACGCGATCAACGCCCTCGACGGCACGCTCTCCGACGACAACGGCGCGGTGGCCCGGGCCCAGCTGATCCTCGACCACCTCGCGCTGCTCGAGCAGGCGAACTCCGGCACGGCCGTCGGCCTCAGCCCCGCCCTCGCGGGGCGCCTCGACCTCGACCACGTCGGGCTGATGGGCCACTCGCGCGGCGGTGACGGCGCCGTGCGCGCCGCGCTGCTGAACGCCGAGCTGCCCGAGCCCTTCGGCATCGAGGCCGTGCTGCCGCTCGCGCCGACCGACTTCGGCCGCATGACGCTGCCCGACGTGCCGATGGCCGTCGTGCTGCCGTACTGCGACGGCGACGTGTCGAACCTGCAGGGCCAGCACTTCTTCGACGACTCGCGCCTCGCCTACGGCGACGACGTGCTGCGCTCGTCGGTGCTCGTGATGGGCACGAACCACAACTTCTACAACACGACGTGGACGCCGAGCAAGTACGCCTACTCGGCCAGCGACGACTGGGCCGCGCAGGACCGCCAGCAGGTCGACCCCGACTGCGGCTACGGCACGGCGCCCGCCCGCCTCACCGACGACGAGCAGTACGACGTCGGCACCGCGTACCTCACGGGCTTCTTCCGCCTGACCATGGGCGGCGAGCAGCAGTTCCTGCCGATGTTCGACGGCTCCGACGAGGTGCCCGCCTCGGCCGGCCGCGCCGACGTGCGCGTCACCGCCTCGCAGCCCGCCTCGACCCGCCTCGACGTGCAGACGTTCGCCGTGCCCGACCCCGCCGTGCGCGTGGTCGGCGCCGGCACGTACGCCTGGTGCGCCAGCCTCGCCGGTCGCCCGGTGCCCGGCACGCAGCCCTACTGCGCGACCTCGCTGCTGTCGGCCCAGGTGCCCGACTTCACCCCGGCGAACTTCGCGCCGTCGGTGCCGACCACGCCGTCGCTGCGGTTCACCTGGACCGAGCCCGCGTCGGCGACCGCCGCCCCGGCCGAGCTGCGCGTCCCGATGCCCGGCGGCTCGACCAACGTCTCCGGCTACGAGCGGCTGTCGTTCCGTGTGAGCCCCGACGAGACCGTCGCGGCCCGCACCGACCTGGTCGTCACGCTCGTCGACGGGAAGGGCGGCTCGGCGAGCCTGCCCGCCTCGGAGTTCGGCGACGCCCTGCAGGTGCTGCCCGGCACGAAGGCGCCGCTCCGCAAGCTGCTGCTGCGGCAGCTGGAGATCCCGGTCGCGTCGTTCACCGGCGTCGACCTGGCCGACGTGCGCGAGGTGCGCTTCACAGCTCCCCGCATCGCCGGCGGTGCGCTGCTCAGCGACCTGTCGTTCCTCGCGGCGCCGAGCGTCGGCACGGCCGCGATCTCGACCCGTCCGTTCGTCTCGGTGCCCGACGTGGCGATCGAGGAGGGCGACGGCCTCGGGTCGGTGGACGTCCCGGTGCTGCTCAGCCGCGCCTCCGACGCTCCGACCACCGCGTGGTTCAGCGCGATCGGCACGCCGAGCGGCAAGGTCGACGTCGCGATGCGGCCCCTGACCTTCGCCCCCGGCGAGACCTGCAAGGTGGTCACGGTGCCGACGACGGGCGACGACCTCTCGAGCCCGACGGCGACGACGCGGTTCCGCGCGACGATCTCGAACACGCAGGAGGGCTCGACCATCGGCGACAGCTTCGGCTGGGTGACGGTGCGTGAGGACGACGCGGTGGTGACGGTGCCGACGGCGACCGTGCCCGCGACGGTGCTGCCGATGGCCCCGGCCGTCGGGGTGCAGGGCGACGCGTGCGCCGAGGCGCAGGCCGAGGCCGGCACCCTCACGGTGTCGGACGACGTCGTGCAGCAGGGCCAGTCGCTGACGATCTCGGGCTCGGGCTTCCGGGTCGGCGAGGCCGTCGCGGTGACGATCGCCCCCGAGGCCGCCACGGCCCCCGGTGCGCCGACCGTCGCGGTGGTCGACGAGGGCGAGCCCCTCGTCGAGACCGTGATCGCCGACTCGGCCGGCTCCTTCGCGCTGGTCAGCACGATCGCGGCCGACGCCCCCGACGGGGTCCGCACGGTGAGCGCGCTCGGGGCGGGCTCCGGCCTGACCGCGACGGCGAGCTACCGCGTGGGTGCCGAGGCCGTCGTGCCGACGCCCGTCGACCCGGCTCCGGCCGACCCGGGCACGCCCGGTGCGCCGGCCCCGGGTGCGCCCGGTGCGGGTGCGGGTGCAGGAGGCGCGGTGCCGGTCGTGCCCGCCGCCTCCGGTGCCACGCCGATCACGGCCCGCCCGGGCTCCGGTGCCGGTGCCTCCGACCTCGCGTACACCGGCCCCGGCGTCGCGACCGGAGTCCTGGCGATGCTGGCGCTCGCCCTGCTCGGCCTCGGCTCGGCAGCGGTCGTCGCCCGGCGCCGTGGTCTCGAGCCCCTGACGGCGACGCAGGACGCCGCCGACGAGGCGGTGCGCGACCCGCGCTAGGTCGCAGCCGCCGACACGACGTGCCGCACGCCCCTCGGGGTGTGCGGCACGTCGTTCGTCGTGGGGGTCGCGCGGTCAGGACTCCCGCGACCGCTGCGTGCCGCAGGCGAGCGCGCCCGCCGGGACGTCGTCCATGTCGGTCGGCCCGACGTAGGCCGGCTGGAGGGGAGGCAGCGTCGTCACGGCGGCGCTGGCGCCGCCGACCGCCGAGACCTGACCGTCGAACGTCGGTGAGGTGGGGTCCGAGTCGGTCGCGAAGACGACGAAGTAGCCGCCCTCCGTGCCCTGTGTGGTCTGCGTGTTCTCGACGAGGCCGGTCAGCGTCCACGTGCCGAGGTCGGTGTCGGGTCGGGCGCTGAGCCACGGCAGGACGGACTCGACCGTGCCGTTCGCGACGGACGCCTCGTGCAGCGACGTGTTCACGACGGCCAGGGTCGCGGCCGACGCGTCCTGGCACGCCGGCGTGCTCGCGTCGGCGCCGTCGGGCCAGTCGTCGCCGCCGGCGCCCGTGCCGGCGGCGGCCTGCGGCGACGACGTCCGCGACGGAGGCCCGGCCCCCGCGTTCCCCGACGCACAGCCGGTCAGGAGCAGGCCCCCGACGACGGTCAGCACGGCGAGTGCGGCCGCCCCCTCGTTCTTCTTCGACATCTGGTCAGGCTAGGCCACTGTCGACATCAGGCGACGAGTTCGCGGGGGCGGACATCGTCGAGGCAGGGCCCGACGGCCGCCCCCGCCCTCAGGCCGAGTTGTGCCCGCCGGCCGACCACGACATGCCGCCGGCCTCGCCGCGCGGGCCCTCCTGCTGTCGCTCGGCGTCGGCCTGGGCGCGCAGGCCCGACTCGTGCTCCTGCGCGTCGAGCCGCGCGGCGAGGGCGCGCGACCGGCGCTCGCGGACGACGACGACAGCCGTGGCCGCGACGATGCCCAGGACGATGAGGGTGACGACGACCGTGGCGGTGTTCATCACGACACGCTAGCGACATCCCCGGTGACCGCAAGGGGCCCCGTCGAGTCGGCACGACCTCGCTCGGCGCCGCCGGGCGCACGGAGGGCGCCCCGCACGGCTGTCGTGCGGGGCGCCCTCGGGGTGGTGGGCGGCTAGGAGCGGTGCTGCTCGCCGCTGCCGGGGACGGCTCCCTCGGCGACGGAGGCGTCGTCCGCGCCTCCCCGGGTCTCGTCCGCAGCGGAGGCCTCGGAGGCCTCCGACGCCTCGGCCTCGGCGGCCGCGTCGGCCTCGACCGCCGCGTAGGAGGCGCTCAGCCCCTCGTCGGCGTCGTGCTCGACCCAGGCGAGGTCGTCCTTCGAGTGGTCGTACGCGGCGGGCACCAGCGCGAAGTCGTCGCCGAACTCCTCGAGGCCGTTGCGCACGCTGTGGCGCACGACACGCTCGGCGTACTGGTCGCGGAGGATGAGCGGATCGCGGCGGAGGTCCTTGAGGAACGCGATCATGATGAACGCCATGATGATGGCGAACGGCAGCGCCGCGATGATCGTCACGTTCTGCAGCGCGCTCAGCCCCGCGCCGTCCTCCCCGCCGGCGACGAGCAGCACCGCGGCGATCGCGCCGACGAGCACGCCCCAGGTCACGGTGACCCAGCGCGACGGCTCGGGGCGGCCCTGCTGCGACAGCGTGCCCATCACGAGCGACGCCGAGTCGGCGCCGGTGACGAAGAAGATCGCGACGAGGATCGCGGCGATGACCGTCGTGACGCCCGCCAGCGGGAGGCCGCCGAGCATGCCGAACAGCACCTCCTCGGGCGGGCTGCTGGGCAGCGGAGCGTCCTTCATGCGCTGGTCGATGGCGGTGACGCCGAAGATCGCGAACCAGATGAACGACACGATCGACGGCACGACCACGACGACGGAGACGAACTGGCGCAGCGTGCGGCCGCGCGAGATCTTGGCGATGAACATGCCGACGAAGGGGGACCACGAGATCCACCACGCCCAGTAGAAGATCGTCCAGCTCGACAGGAAGGCCTGGGCCTCCTCGCCCTGCGAGCCGGAGCGCCCGATCATCATCGGCAGGTCGCCGACGAACTGGGCGGCGACCGACGGGATCACGTTGAGGATCAGCATGGACGGGCCGACGAAGAACACGAAGAGCGCCAGCAGGAGCGCCACGACCGTGTTGATGTTCGAGAGGGCCTGGATGCCGCGCGAGACCCCCGACACGGCGGAGATGATGAAGGCGATGGTCAGCACCGTGATGACGCCGACCAGCAGCGTGTTGCCGGCCTGGCCGATGCCGCTGATCAGCTCGACGCCGTGGCCGATCTGCAGGGCGCCGAGGCCGAGCGAGGCCGCCGTGCCGAAGAGCGTCACGATGATGGCGAAGATGTCGATGGTCTTGCCGAGGGGGCCCTGGGTGCGGCCCTCGCCCAGCAGCGACGCGAAGATCGACGAGATCAGCGGGGTGCGGCCGCGGCGGTAGGCGCCGTAGGCGATCGCGCCGCCGATGAGGGCGTAGAACGACCACGCCTGCGGGCCCCAGTGGTACAGGACCTGCGTCAGGGCCGTGTGCATCGCCTCCACCGTCTCGGCCTCGTCGGTGCCGGGGGGAGGCGTCTCGAAGAAGGTCAGCGGCTCGGCCGCGCCCCAGAACACGAGGCCGATGCCCATGCCGGCGGCGAAGAGCATCGAGATCCACGAGAACATCGAGAACTCGGGCGCCTCGTCGTCACGCCCCAGGCGGATGCGCCCGAAGCGGCCGAACCCGACCCAGAGCATGAAGACCATGATCACGGTCGCGATCGACGTGAAGAACCAGCCGGTGTACTCGATCACCCAGGCCAGGACGGCCGAGGCGGTGGAGGCGAGGCTCCCGCCGCCGAGGACGCCCCACGCCAGGAAGGCGACCGCGAAGAGGATCGCGACGCCGAAGACGGTGCGGTCGGTGCGGAACACGCGGCCGGTCTGCTCGACGCCGAGGCCCGGGATCAGGGCGGGGTGCACCCCGCTCGGCGGCGGCTCGGTGAAGTCGCGGACGAGGCGTCGCGCGCCTCCGGCGGTGCGGTCGTGGCGGTGGTCGCCGGGCGGATCGGTAGGTCGGGGGGCCTGCTGGTTTCCTGACATGAGGAGCAATTCTCTGACTTTTGAGGCAGAAGGACCAATCGAGGCGTCGGGGACGCCCCTCGGGCGACGACCTCGACGGGGCTCACGCCCCCTTCCGGGCACCAGCCGCGACGGTGGCGACCGCACAGGCCGACGGCCACGTCACGGGGCTCCCGTGACGTGGCCGTCGGCTCTGCCCGGCCCGGGTCAGCGGGGCCGGACCGTGATCGAGTCGATCTCCGCGAAGCCGCTGCCGCCGGCGTAGTTCGGCGAGCCCTTCGCGAGCCTGATGACGTTGTAGCCGGCCTTCAGGGTGAGGGGGGCGGCGGCGGAGTCGGCGAACCGGCCCCATCCGCCCGTGGTCGGGTACGAGACCGTCGAGAACGCGCCCCCGTTGTAGGCGAGGCCCTGGGTGGACGTGGCCGCGCCTCCGTTGGCGTACCGGGTGGTCAGCGAGTAGGCGCCCGCGGTCGGCACCTCGACGACGAAGTCGACGAAGCTGTTCGAGCGGCCGTCGCCGAGGCCGTCGATGCGCCCGACGTAGCCGCCGTTCGAGGCCGTGGTCGACGACAGGCGCTGCGCGTTCACGACCGTGGCGTTCTCGGCCTCGTACACCTGCTGATACGACGTCGTCGGCCCGGCGGCCGGCGTGACGACCACCTGGTAGGCGCCCAGGTAGTCCTGGTTCGTGATCGGCACCGTGACGGCTCCGTCCACGATCGAGACGGTCGTGCTCGAGATCTGGGTGGGTGCCGAGACGTTGGTCATGCGCCCGGATCGGGGCGTGTAGTTGACCGTCACCTTGGCCTGTGCGCCGAAGCTCGCGAGGCCTCTGACCTGGACGGCGTTGTCGCCGAAGGTGCCGCCCAGGGCGACGTTGACGATCTTGCGGGTCGAGTCGTACGACGCGAAGCCGTCGAGGTCGCCCGAGGGCGTGACGGCGAGCATGTTCCCGGCCATCTCGCCGTACCACTTGTAGAGCCAGTACGAGCCGGTGGGGGCGCCGTTCCAGACGAGCCCGCCGACGGTGCCCGACTCGTACCAGTACGCCCGCTCGGCGTCGTTGATGCCCGTGCGCTCGAACTGGGCGATGTAGTGCGCCGCGACGCTGGGGGTGTCGACCTGCGACGGCGAGCCGTACTCGTTGATCGAGATGGGGCGCGGGCTGATGCCGAGCGAGCGCTCGATGGCCCGGTAGTCGGCGACGTGCTCGTCGACCGTGTTGTAGGTCTCGTCCTCCAGCTCGTGCCAGACCACGACGTCGGGCAGCGTGCCGTCGGCCTTGGCGCGGGCCATGAAGTCGCGCATCAGGTCGGGGTAGTAGCGGCTGTAGCTCGGGCCGACGATGGGCGTCGTCGTGTCCTGCAGCTTCACCTGGCGGTAGGTGCGGGTCCAGCCGTCGAGGAAGGGGCCGGCCTTCGCGGTGTCCCAGGTGCCGTCGGGCTCGTTCCAGAGCTCCCAGCCGTTGATGTTCGTCGTGCCGGTGGCGTCGACGCGCGCCTTCACCATCGTGTCGATCTTCTGGGTCCAGTCGGCCCAGCTGATCCAGCGGTACGGGAAGTCCGGGTACACGTCGGGCATGCGGGCGTACGACTGCGCACCGTCGCGCGTGAACGCCGGCGCCGTCACGAGGACGTCGCCGGAGGGGACGGTGGCTCCGTTGCCGAGCTGCTGGACCCCGGGTGCCGGCTGGGTGTGCTGCTTGAGCCGCAGCGGGGTCAGCAGGCCCGGCGCCGGCTCCGTGGTGCTCGAGACGGCGTACAGGCCGCCGGCCCCGACGTGGGTGACCGGCCGGATGCTGCTCGACGCGTCGACGACGAGCGTGTTCCCGGCGGCGCTGGCCGTCGCGCCCGGGGTGACGAGCGCCGCGACGACGGCTGCGCTCAGGCCGAGGGCGAGGACGGCCCCCATGGTCTTCTTGGTCTTTCTCATCCTGTGCTCCTTCGCGTGGACGAGCGGCGCCGCGTGGGACGGCATTGTCCGAAACCGCTTTCGCTGAGACTGACAGAGGCCTACGGATTAAGCAAGAAGGTGCCCTGAAGTGGTTTCGAGGACGCGAGGTCAAGGGTCGCCCGGCCGTAGCTCGGGCGAGCTCGCCCTCGGACGAGGGCGAGGGAGTTCGCCCTCGGCCGACGACGAGGGCCACGGCGCAGGCGCGGGCTCAGCGCCTCACGTCGGGCGTCACGCCCCGGCGTCGGTGCGCGGGATCGTCGACGCCCGCGCCTGCACGCGCACCGGCTGCGGGAACACGCCGGCGGAGACGGTCCCCTCGATGATGTCGACCAGGTGCTGCGCCGCGGTGCGCCCGAGCACCTCGAGCTCCATGTCGACGCTCGTCAGCGGGGGGCGGGACTCCCGCACGAGGAGGTCCCAGTTGTCGAAGCCGACGACCGCGACGTCGTCGGGCACCCGCAGGCCCTCGTCGCGGAGCGTGTCGAGCACGCCCCGGGCGATGTGGTCGCTGCCCGCGACGACGGCGTCGAGGGGGTCGCTGCCGCGCACGAGCAGGCGCGCGCAGTCGCGGCCCCAGGCCTCGCCCCACTGTCCGTAGAGCGAGTCGCCGCCGACGAGGCCGAGCCCGGCCGCGCGCAGGGCCCCGGCGACCCCGGCGGCGCGGTCGCGGGCGGCGGCGTACGACGCCTCGCCGTTGACGAGGGCGATGTGCCGGCGGCCCAGGCCGAGCAGGTGCTCGGCCGCGGCGGTGCCGGCCTGGACGTTGTCGGGCGTGAACGACACGTCGCCGTCGCCGGTCGAGGGCGCGTACACGTAGACCACCGGCACGTCGGCGGGCACGGCGGCGGGCGGCCGCGGGTTCGTCGTCCGGCCGACGATGAGGAGGCCGTCGACCCGTCGGGTCAGGAGGGAGTCGATCTGCAGCTGCTCGCGGAGGGCGTCGTCGCGGGCGTCGGCCAGCAGCACGGAGAGCGAGCCGGAGCCGAAGGCGTCCTCCGCCCCGAGGAGGATCGGCAGCACGAAGCGGTTGTCGAGGTCGCTCGTCACCATGCCGATGGTGCCGGTGCGAGCCGAGTTGAGGGCCCTCGCGAAGAAGTTCGGGGTGAACGAGAGGGCCGCCGCGGCCTCCTCGACCTTGAGCCGCGTGCCGGCCGCGACCTGGGCCCGGCCGTTCAGGGCCTTCGACGCCGTCGCCACCGAGACCCCCGCGACCCGCGCCACGTCGGCGAGGGTGACCGTCGTCGACCCCGCCCTGTCCCCTGTCGTGGCCATGTACCGAAATTAGTTCATGTCTGTGTTGACAAGCAAGCCGAGCAGGCATAGCTTCATGCCCGAAACCAGTTTCGGTGTCCACCCCGCACCGGAGCCGACACCCCCTACTTTCTCGACGGTGAGATGCGCGGACCGCGCGGCCTCTCTGCGAGATCCCTGCAGCACCAGAGAGGATCACCGTGAACACGAACACTCGCCGCAAGGCCGCCATCGTCACCGTCGTCGGGCTCGCCACCGCGGCCGCGCTCACCGGCTGCGCCGGCGGATCGGGCGGAGGCTCGTCCGACGCCGCGTCCGGCACCTACACCTTCTGGGACCCGTACCCCCAGTTCGACGACTCCAGCGACTGGGCGAAGCTCGTCGAGTCGTGCGGCACCGACGCCGGCGTCACGATCGAGCGCACGGGCTACGACACCTCCGACCTGACCAGCAAGGCGCTCCTCGCCGGCCAGCAGGGCAACAGCCCCGACCTGCTGCTCGTCGACAACCCCGTCGTCTCCACGCTCGCCGAGGCAGGCCTGCTCACCGACACCGACGAGACCGGCGCCGACACCTCCGCCGTCGAGGCGAACCTGCTCGCCGCCGGCCAGCTCGACGGGAAGACCTACGGCGTCCCGATCGGCGCCAACACGCTCGCTCTCTACTACAACAAGAGCGTCCTCGACGCCGCCGGCGTCGACCCGGCCTCGATCACCGACTGGGACAGCCTGACCACCGCCCTCGAGGCGGTCACCGCGGCGGGGAAGAAGGGCATCACCTTCTCGGCCATCGGCACCGAGGAGGGCAGCTTCCAGTTCCTGCCCTGGTTCTGGGGCTCGGGCGCCGACCTGACCACGCTCGACTCCGACGACGGGCAGTCGGCCCTCGCCCTGTGGACCGACTGGGTCGACGCCGGCTACGCCCCCAACTCGGTGATCGGCAACACGCAGACGACCAGCTGGCAGGAGTTCCTCACCGGCGACTACGCCTTCGGCGAGAACGGCACCTGGCAGCTGGCCGGTGTCAAGGAGTCGGGCATCGACTACGGCATCATCTCCATCCCCTCGAAGGACGGCGGCGCCGCCCCGGCCCCGACCGGCGGCGAGTTCCTGACGGTGCCCGTGCAGTCCGACGACGCGCGCTACGCGGTCTCCGAGAAGATCCAGGCCTGCCTGACGAGCACCGACAACCTCGTCGCGACCGACACGACGCTCTCGTACGTCGCCCCGACGACGGAGGCGCAGGAGGCGCAGGTCGCCGCCGACCCCGACCTCCAGCCCTGGGTCGACGCGGTCGCCGACGCGAAGGGCCGCACCAGCGACGACCTCGGCACGGACTACCCGAAGATCTCGGAGCAGCTCTGGAAGGCCGTGCAGAAAAGCCTGAGCGGGTCGTCGACCCCGGAGGAGGCCCTGCAGGAGGCGCAGCAGGCCGCCGAGTCCGCCACGAAGTAGCGAGGCCCCGGCCTGGCCACCCGGCCGGGGCGCGCACGGCGCCCCGGCCCCCGCGGCACCCCCGCACCGTCCCCCGACGAGGAGCAGCAGCAGATGACCACCGACACCGTCCCCCGCCCGGAGGCGACCCGAGCAGCACGGCCGGCCTCCCCGCCGGCCCCCGGCGCTCCGCCGGACCCCTCCGCGGCGCGCCGCCGTCGACGCGTCGAGCCGGGCCAGGCCGCGGCCTGGGCGTTCCTCGCCCCCGTGGTCGCCTACCTCGCCGTCTTCTACGTCTACCCGCTGCTGCGGAACGTCGACCTCTCCGTGCGGGACTACACGGTGCGGTCGTTCATCGACGGCACCGCGCCGTTCATCGGCCTTCAGAACTTCGTCGAGGTCTTCCAGAGCCCCACCTTCGGCCCGGCTCTCGTCAACACCCTCCTCTTCACGTCGATCTCGATCGCGTTCCAGTTCTCGATCGGCATGGCCCTCGCGGTCTTCTTCTTCCAGAAGTTCCCGCTCTCGTCGACGCTCCGGGCGCTCTTCCTCGTGCCGTGGCTGCTGCCGCTCATCGTCAGCGCCTCGACCTGGTCGTGGATGCTCAACAGCGAGAGCGGCGTGGTCAACTCGGTCATCCGTGCCGTCGGCGGCGAGCAGGTCAACTGGCTGACCTCGCCGCAGTGGGCGCTGACGAGCGTGATCATCGCCAACATCTGGATCGGCATCCCGTTCAACCTCGTCATCCTCTACAGCGGGCTGCAGAACATCTCCGCAGACGTCTACGAGGCCGCCTCGCTCGACGGCGCGAACGCGTGGCAGGCCTTCTGGCGGATCACCTTCCCGCTGCTCGGGCCGGTCTCGGCGATCACGATCCTGCTCGGCCTCGTCTACACGCTGAAGGTCTTCGACATCATCTGGATCATGTCGCGCGGCGGGCCGGGCGACGCCTCGACCACGTTCGCCATCTGGTCGTACCAGCTCGGCTTCGGCTCGACGCTGCCCACCTTCGGGCCCGCGGCCGCCGTGGGCAACCTCCTCATCGTCATGGCCCTCATCTGTGGCCTCGTCTACCTGCGCGTGCAGAGGAAGCAGGCGAACTCGTGACCGCCGTCACCACCACCCGGCCCACCGGGGCAGCGAGCCCGCCCAGCGACGCACGCCGCGCCTCCTCGAGGCGCCTCGGCCGGCGCAGCCTCGGCACCACCGTCGTCGGCGTCGCGCTGACCGCCGTGATGCTGTTCCCGATCTACTGGATGATCAACGTGTCGCTGACGCCGACGGCGCAGATGCGTCAGAGCCCGCCGTCGTGGTTCCCGGCGCAGCCGACCCTCGACGGCTACCGCGCCGTCGTCAGCGAGCAGCTGCCGTACCTCGGCACGAGCCTGCTCGTCGGGCTCGGCACCGTCGTGGTGACGATCGCGCTGTCGGCCCCCGCGGCCTACTCGCTCGCCAAGCTGCGGCCCGTCGGCGGCGGAGCCATGAGCTTCGTGATGATCGTCGCGCAGATGATCCCGCAGGTGATCATGGCGATGGGCTTCTACGCCATCTACCTCAACCTCGGGATCCTCAACGAGTGGTGGGGCCTCGTCATCGCCGACTCGACCCTCGCGGTGCCCTTCGGCGTGCTGATCTTCACGGCGTTCATGCAGGGCATCCCCGACGAGCTCCTCTCGGCCGCGAAGCTCGACGGGGCCGGCACCTGGCGCACCTTCGTCTCGATCGTGCTGCCGGTCAGCCGCAACTCGGCCGTGACCGTCGGTCTCTTCGCGTTCCTCTGGGCCTGGTCGGACTTCGTCTTCTCGTCGACCCTCAACAGCGGCGGCGACGCGCAGACCATCACCCTCGGCATCTACCGCTACATCGGCAACAACAACCAGGAGTGGAACTCGATCATGGCGACCGCGGTCGTCGCCTCGATCCCCGCGACGGTGCTGCTGGTCGTCGCCCAGCGCTACGTCGCCGCCGGCGTCACCGCCGGCGCCGTCAAGGACTGACCGTGACCACCCGGCCCCTCGCCGCGCAGCCCGTCGCCGTACCCCCCGAGACCAGGAGCACCACCGTGACCACCACCTCCCCCCGCCCCACCACGCTCGCGGGCGACCGGCGCCGGTTCGCCGGGCCCGTCGACCCCCGCACGTCGACGCTGACCCCCCTCGACGCGACCCAGGTGCGCCTGACCGGCGGGTTCTGGGCCGAGAAGCAGCAGCTCAACGCCGACGTCGTGCTGCGGCACTGTGAGGACTGGATGGAGCGCATCGGCTGGATCCGCAACTTCGACCTCGCCGCCGCGGGCCGTGACCAGGTCGACGTGGAGTGGCAGCACTCCGGCATCGAGTTCGTCGACAGCGAGGTCTACAAGCTGCTCGAGGGCATGGCGTGGGAGCTCGGCCGTCAGCACGACCCCGACCTGCAGCGCCGCTACGACGACCTCGTCGAGCGCGTCTCGGGCGCGCAGGACGACGACGGCTACCTGCACACCAGCTTCGGCCGCCCCTGGCAGCGCGCCCGGTGGAGCGACCTCGAGTGGGGCCACGAGCTGTACTCCATGGGCCACCTCCTGCAGGCCGTCGTCGCCGCGGAGCGGACGGGCACCGGCCCCCGCCTCGTCGAGGTCGGTCGCCGTCTGGCCGAGCACCTGTGGCGCGAGTTCGGGCCGGAGGGGCGGGTCGCGATCTGCGGTCACCCCGAGATCGAGGTGGCCCTGGCCGAGCTCGGTCGCGCGCTCGACGAGCCCCGCTGGGTCGAGCTCGCCCGGCTCTTCGTCGACCGTCGCGGCCGGGGCCTGCTCGCCGAGATCGAGTACGGCGCCGAGTACTTCCAGGACGACCGGCCCGTGCGCGAGGCCGACGTGCTGCGCGGCCACGCCGTGCGTGCGCTGTACCTCGCGGCGGGAGCCCTCGACGTCGCCGTCGAGACGCGCGACGACGAGCTGGCCGACGCCGTCCGCCGACAGTGGGAGGCGACGGTCGCGCACCGCACGTACGTGACCGGCGGCATGGGCTCCCACCACCAGGACGAGGCGTTCGGTGCCGACCACGAGCTTCCGCCCGACCGCGCGTACTCCGAGACCTGTGCCGGCATCGCCTCCACGATGCTGTCGTGGCGGCTGCTGCTGGCCGACGGGGACGCCCGGTACGCCGACCTGATCGAGCGCACGCTGCTCAACGTCGTCCTGGCGTCGCCCCGCGAGGACGGGCGCGCCTTCTTCTACACGAACACGCTGCACCAGCGCACCGAGGGCACCGTGCCCGACGAGCTCGAGGTCAACGCCCGCGCGTTGTCGAGCCTCCGAGCGCCGTGGTTCGAGGTGTCGTGCTGCCCGACGAACGTCGCCCGCACCCTGGCGAGCGTGGAGCAGTACTTCGCGACCCGCACCGACGACGGCGTGCAGCTGCACCAGTACGGCAGCTACGACGTCGACGTCGAGCTGCCCGACGGCACGGCCGTCGCCCTCTCGGTCGCGAGCGGGTACCCGTTCGACGGCCGCGTCGAGGTGACCTGGCGGGAGGCCACCGACCGCGAGGTCGAGCTGACGCTCCGGGTGCCCTCGTGGACGGAGGGCGCGGCCGTCACGCTGGTCGCGCCCGACGGCGAGGTCAGTCGGCACGCGACCTCGACGGTGGTCGTGCGGCAGGCGTTCGCGGCGGGCGACGTGGTCGTCCTCGACCTGCCGGCCCGCGCCTCCTGGGTGCACCCCGACCCGCGGATCGACGCGGTGCGCGGCCAGGTGGCCGTGCAGCGGGGGCCGCTGGTGCTGGCGCTCGAGTCGGTCGACCTTCCCTCGGGCAGCGTCGCCGACGTCCTCGTCGACACCCGGGTCGCCCCCGTCACGACGCCGACCGGCGCCCGGGTGGCGCTGACCCGCAGCTGGACCCGGCCGGCCCCCTGGCCGTACGGCCAGTCCGTCGCGGCGACGGTCGAGCAGCTCGGCCGCGTCGACCTCGTGCCCTACGCCTCGTGGGGCAACCGCGGGCCGTCGACGATGCGCGTGTGGCTGCCCGTGGGGGAGGGGCGGGGCTGAGGCCGGGCCAGGGCCGCGCCGTGTCGACGCGGCCCCGGGTGGGTCACTCGCTGACGCTGTCGCTCTCGCCGGCGAGCTCGCCGCCGTCGATGACGAACTCCGCTCCGGTCTGGAAGCTCGACTCGTCGCTGGCGAGGTAGACGACGAGGTTCGACACCTCGGCCGGCTCGCCGATGCGGTGCAGGGCGCCGAGCTGGTCGCCGAGCTCGAGGCCGTCGGTCATCGGCGTGCGGATGACGCCCGGGTGCACCGAGTTCGAGCGCACGTTCTCCGCACCGAGCTCGAGCGCGACCGACTTCGTCAGGCCACGGATCGCGAACTTCGACGCGACGTAGCCGTGCAGCGCCGTGGTGCCCTGCAGGCCCGCCGTCGACGAGATGTTGACGATCGAGGAGGGTGCCGACGCCACGAGTGCGTCGCGGGCGGCCGTGATGCCGAGGAAGGCCCCCGTCACGTTGATGCTCAGGATGAGGTTCCACTGGTCGAGCGTGTACGTGCCGAGTCGGCCGAAGTTGACGATGCCCGCGTTGTTGACGAGCACGTTCAGCCCGCCGAACTCGTCGACGGCCGTCGACACCGCCGCGGCCCAGTCCGACTCCGAGGTGACGTCGAGGTGGACGTAGCGGGCCGCGTCGCCCAGCTCCTCCGCGAGGGCTCGGCCCTCGTCGTCGAGCAGGTCGCCCACGACGACCCTGCCCCCCTCCGCCACGATCGCTCGGGCGTGCGAGGCGCCCATGCCCCGCGCGCCTCCGCTGATGAGGGCGATCTTGTCTGTCAGTCGTTCCATGTCGTGGCTCCCTTGCCGTCGATGTAGGTCCTGCACGTCACGACGACCGCCGCAGTTGCGCGACGCGTGTCGTCGTCTGCTCGAGAGTACGCCGACGGTCGTCGTCCGGGCCGTGCCTGGTCCGCGTCGTCGGCCAGGGCCCGTCAGCGAGCGTCCGGCAGGGCGGTGCCGTCGTCGACGTCGAGGCGGACCCTCCACCCGGCGACGCCGCTCTGCCCGGCGAGGTCGAGGGCGTCGGGCCCCGCTGACCGCAGGATGAAGCCTGGCCCGAACGGTCGAGAGGCGTCGTTCTCGTCCGAGAGAGCGACCGAGACCGCGACCGCTGCCCCGGCCTCGTCCTCGTCCTCGCCGTGGCCGGGGAGGCGCTCGACGGCGACGCTGGTCGACTCGCCGACGACGTTCGTCCACGGGCCCCCGGGGTCCGGTCGGTGGAAGCGCTGTCGGACGGCGTCGACGGAGAGGATCCGCCCGGCCACGGCGACCCGGGGCGCATCGTCCCCGCCGTGGTGCGTCTCGGCGAAGTCGACGCCGGCCGCCTCCTCCGGGCCGTACGACGCCTCGATCCACTCGCGGCCCCAGGTCAGCTCCCACGTCACCTCGTCGCCGATGCCGGCCGCCGTGCCGCAGCAGCCCTGCTCCCAGCTCGAGACGAACACTCCGATGCGCATCCGCCCAGCGAAGCACGCCGACGAGCCGCACGGGTCGGCCCCGGCCCTCGAGCTCCCTCCATGTCCACAGGTCCCGCCGTCCACAGGCGGAGCCGTGTCGTCTCCGTCCGCCCCTGGAGGTGGGTCAGCCTGGAGCCATGCCGTTCCTCGACCTCGCCGCCTGGCCGCCGGGCGCCGCCGCCGTGTTCCTCGCGGCCTGCGTCTCCGCGGTCGTCTCCGTCGTCAGCGTCGGGGCGACCGTGGCCGACGCTCGCCGGTCACGACGCCGCCTCGACGCCGCGACCGTGCGTGAGCAGTGGTGGACGAGGTGGTCGTGGACCCTGGAGAGGTGCCTGGGGCCGGACGCTGACGATCGGCGGACCGGGGTCGCCATGATGCGGGTGCTGCTTGCGCTGCCCTGGGCGACGAGTGAGGATGATGACATCGCAGCCGTGATCTCATCAGAGATCGAGCACGCTGACCGCGACCACGGAGACGGAGGAAGGCCATGACCTGGGATCGTCACGACCACCCGGAGACGATCGAGATGGCTCGTGCCATCCTCGCGTCGGTGGATGAGCGACGGGCGCGCGACGCCGCGCAGAAGGCGACCCTCCGGGGCCGTCTCGGCCGCTGGCTGCTCCGCTCCGAGCAGCGCGCCCACGCGGGCTCGCGCTCCGTCGACCCCTGGCCGGCCCGCGGGCCCGCCCGCCGCTAGGCGCCCTTCGCGGGCGTGCCGTCGGGCAGGGCCGGCCCCTCGACCGCCGCCCGCCACCGGCCTGAGGCGACGTGCTTCACCATGACGTTCACCGTCGCCGCCGTCGGCACGGCGAACAGCGCGCCGGGGATGCCCGCGACGAGCGACCCCGCCGCCACCGCGAAGACGACGGCGAGCGGGTGCACCCGCACCGCGCCTCCCATGACCAGCGGCTGCAGCACGTGCGCCTCGAGCAGGTGCACGAGCAGCACCCCGCCGAGCATCACGAGCGCCTGCACCGGGCCCGCGACGACGAGCGCGAGCAGCACGGCGAGGGCCCCGGTCACGATCGCGCCGATGACGGGGATGAACGACGCGAGGAAGACGAGGATCGCGATCGGGATGGCCAGCGGCAGCCCGAGGAACGCCGCGAACAGCCCGATGCCCACCGCGTTCGCCGCGGCCACGACCACCTGCACCCGCACGAACGACGCGAGCGTCTGCCACCCGGCGAGGCCCGCGCCGTCGACGGCCGGCCGCGCCGCGCGCGGGAAGAGCCTCACGACCCAGTGCCAGACCCCGCGGCCGTCGATCAGCAGGAAGATCGTCGCGAACAGCGTCAGCAGCCCGCCGGCCAGCACGTGCCCGGCTGCCGAGCCGAGGGCCGCGACCCCGCTGAGGATCTGCTGGCTCGCGTCCTGCAGGGCCTGCCCGGCCTGGCCGACGTACTGGTCGAACTCCCGGTCGGTGAGCTGCAGCGGCGAGGTGCGGAGGAACTCCCGCAGCGCGTCGTACGACGCCACCCCCTTCGCCGTCAGGTCGTCCGCGCCGGCCCGCACCTGCGTGACGACGAGCACGAGCAGGCCGCCGACCACGACGACGAGGCCCAGCAGCGCGATGACGATAGCGAGCCAGTGGGGGAGGCGGCGGCGCGTCAGCAGGCGCACCACCGGCTGCAGCAGGGCGCAGATGAGGATCGCGATGAGCAGCGGCACCACGATCTCCTCGAGGGTCGCGATCAGCCAGCCCGCGACGGCGAGGCAGCCGGCGACGACGAGCAGCCGCCAGCCCCAGGCACCGGCGAGCTGCATCGCGGGCGGGACGGCCGAGGCGGCCGGGGGCGAGGGGGCAGGCGGCGCGACCGCGCCCGCGGAGGCGACCCGCGCCTCCGGCACGACCGCGCCCGCGGAGGCGACCGCCGCCTCCGGCACGACCGTCGCGGCAGGAGCCCGGGGAGGCGCGACCGACACGTCGAGGTCGGCAGTGCCCGTCGAGGTGGCCGCGTCGTCGTCCGCGCGCCCGCGGTGCCAGGGAAGGTGCATGTCGTGCAGTCTCTTGGCGGGATCCGATGGAACGGCTGTGAGTCCGCAGACCCGCGCGTGCACGCGCGCTGAACGGCCACTCCGCGAGGCGCCGCGACGCCTGCCGTAGCATCGACCCGGTCCGCGGCGCTCGCCGCGGCGGAGCCGTCACGGGCGAGGCGAGGAGGCGCGACATGACCCAGCGGGTCACCATCGTCGAGGTCGCCGCCCGCGCCGGGGTCGCGATCAGCTCGGTGTCGAGCGCCCTCAACGACCGGCCCGGGGTCTCCGACCAGACCCGGGCGCGCATCAAGCAGGCCGCCGCCGACCTCGGCTTCGTGCCGAACGTGCGCGGCCGCTCGCTCAGCTCCGGTCGCGCGTTCACCGTCGGCCTCGTCGTGCACCGCGACCCGTTCGTGCTCGAGAGCGACCCGTTCTTCGGCAGCTTCATCGGCGGCCTCGAGTCGGTGCTCGACCCCCGCGGCTGGGCGCTCATCCTGCAGATGGGCTCCGCGGCCGACGAGACCCTCGACCGCTACCGCCGCCTCGCCGCCGGGCGGCGCGTCGACGGGGTCGTCCTCAACGAGCTCGTCGTCGACGACCCGCGCGTGCCGCTCGTGCAGCAGCTCGGCCTGCCCGCCGTCGGCGTCAACCCCGCCCCCGGCTTCCCCCTGCCGGCGGTCCGGCAGGACGTCGCGGCGGGCGTGCGCGAGCTCGTCGACCACCTCGTCGGGCTCGGGCACCGCCGCTTCGCGCACGTCGCCGGGCCCGCCCGCTTCGTGCACGCCGTCCACCGCGTCGAGGCCTGGCAGGAGTCGCTGGTCGCCGCCGGCCACGACCCCGGCGTCGTCGTCGAGGCCGACTTCACCTACGACGGCGGGCGTCGGGCCGCGGCCGACTTGCTGTCGCGCCCGGAGCGGCCCACCGCGGTCTTCTGCGCGAACGACCTGGCCGCCATCGGCTTCATGGCCGAGGCCGACCGGCTCGGCGTGCGCGTGCCCGACGACGTCAGCGTCGCCGGGTTCGACGGCATCGAGCTCGGCTCGTACGTGCGCCCCGCGCTGACGACCCTCACGACGACGCCTCGGCTGATCGGGGCCGAGGCCGCCCGGCTGCTGCTCGCGGCCGTCGAGGGCCAGGCCGGGCCCGACGCCTCGGTGGCGCCGGCCCGCCTGCTCGTCCGCGACTCCACGGCCCCCGCCGCGCGCTGAGCCCGGCGCCTCGTCGGCCGAGCCCCTTCCGCTCGGTGCCCGGCCGTGTTAGCTTCCTGTCTACCGAAACGTTTCGGTAACCATCAGCCACGCCAGCCAGACCGCCACGACGACGAAGTCGGAGCCCCATGACCCCCGCCAGCAGCAACACCAGCACCGACGCAGCCCGTCGCCTCGAGCCGCTCACGCCCGACGCCCTCCGCGCCGTGCTCGACGACGCCCTGGTGCACGAGAACGAGCAGACCGGCGCCCTCGCGCAGCTGACCTTCTCCGGCCCGGCCGCCTACGGCCCCGACCGCCCCGACTGGGCCGTCGGCCCGTTCGAGCCCGACCCCGCCCTGACCTTCACGCTCGACGGCCAGTGGAGCGACCCCGACGGCATCGGCTGGACGAGCTCGTCGCTCTACAACCCCTCGATGGTCGAGCACGACGGCACGCTGCACCTGTTCTACCGGGCGTCGCCCGTCAAGGAGAGCCTCGGCAGCCGCATCGGCCACGCGACCCTCGACCTCACGGCCCCGGGCGCCTCGTGGGTCGACGACCCGGCCAACCCGGTCGTCCGCCCGACCGACGACCTCGAGCTGCTCGGCACCGAGGACCCGAAGGTGTACCGCGCCGAGGGCCGCTGGTGGCTGTTCTACAACGGCGTCCACCCGATCACCGAGGAGGCGCGGGACGCGTTCCCGAGCACGGGCTACCCCGTCGGGGCGGTCGGCTGCGAGATGATGCTCGCCGTCAGCGATGACCTCGTGACCTGGCAGCGCCTCGGCCCGATCGCCCCGCCCGAGCAGACGCGGCTCTGGGCGAAGGGCGCCGTGGTGCCCCGCGACGAGCACGGCGAGGCCGTCCGCCTCGGCGGCGAGTACCTGATGTTCGTCAGCGAGGGCTTCGACGGCGTGCTGCACGTCGGCCGCTCCGACGACATGCGCACCTGGGCCTTCGAGCCGGTCGACTACCTCGACCTGTCGAGCGTCGGCGGCCACCTGCACGAGGTCGCCGCGGCGATCGTCACCGGCGACGGGCACCTCGTGCTCGACGTCTTCCACGACGTGGACGGACGTTTCGCCGCGAGCCAGGCCCTCTACGACGTCGCTCGCCCGTTCGAGCAGCTCGCCCTCACGCCGGGCGGCTCGCTCAGCTGGGGCGGGCTCAGCCGGGTCGACGGCCGCTGGACCTTCGCACAGGGCTGGGACGCGCCTCCCGGCCGCCGCGAGCTCTACGTCTACCGCGAGGCCGCGGGCCCGACCCGCGCCTCCTGACCCCCGCCCGCGCCGGCTCGCCGGTGGCGGCACCCCCTCACAGCGCACCACCCGATCAAGGAGAACACCGTGCAACGACGCACCACACTCATCGGCGCCACCGTCCTGCTCGCCGGCCTCGGCCTGACCGCCTGCTCCGGCGGCGGCGGGGGAGGCGGCGACGCCCTCACCGCGAAGGGCCCCATCACGATCTGGTACTCGAACAACGAGTCGGAGGTCGCCTGGGGCAAGGCCGCCGTCGAGGCCTGGAACGCCGACCACCCCGACGAGCAGGTGAAGGGGCAGGAGATCCCCGCCGGCAAGTCGAGCGAAGAGGTCATCGGCGCCGCCATCACGGCCGGCAACGCACCCTGCCTCGTCTACAACACGGCCCCCAGCGCCGTCGGCCAGTTCCAGAAGCAGGGCGGGCTCGTCGACCTGTCGAGCTTCGACGACGGCGCCGACTACGTCGAGGAGCGCAGCGGCGACCTCGCCGAGCAGTACCAGGACGCCGACGGGAAGTACTACCAGCTGCCCTGGAAGTCGAACCCCGTGATGATCTTCTACAACAAGGACCTCTTCACGCAGGCCGGCCTCGACGCCGAGGCCCCCGCGCTCTCGACCTACGACGACTTCCTGGCCACGAGCAAGACGCTCGTCGACGCGGGAGTCTCCGACTACGCGATCCACCCGGCGCCGACCAGCGAGTTCTTCCAGACGCAGTTCGACTTCATGCCGCTCTACGCCGCGGCGACCGGCGGCACCGGCCTCGTCGAGGACGGGAAGGCCACCTTCGCCGACGACGAGGGCGAGACCGTCGCCGGGTTCTGGCGCGACCTCTACGACCAGGGCCTCGCCGGCCAGGAGCAGTACACCGGCGACTCGTTCGCGGACGGCGAGGCGGCGATGTCGATCGTCGGGCCGTGGGCCGTGAACGTCTACTCCGACGTGAACTGGGGCGCCGTGCCCGTGCCGACCGAGGACGGCACGCCCGCCGACGAGACGTACACCTTCAGCGACGCGAAGAACGTCGGCATGTACACGGCGTGCGAGAACCAGGGCACCGCGTGGGAGTTCCTGAAGTTCTCCACCAGCGAGGAGCAGGACCGCGCGCTGCTCGAGACGACCGGCCAGATGCCGATCCGCACCGACCTCGCGACGACGTACGCCGACTACTTCGAGGCCAACCCCGCCTACGCGCTCTTCGGCGACCAGGCGGCCCGCACCATCGAGGTCCCGTCCGGCCCGAACACCGTGGCCGAGCTGCAGGCCCTCCGCGACGCCTGGTCGAAGAGCGTCATCTTCGGCGAGGGCGACGTCGACCAGGCCCTCGGCGACGCGGCCACGAAGGTCGACGAGCTCGCGGCCCAGGGCTAGGCCGTGTCGACCCTCAGCGCCGAGCCGGCCACGCCGGCAGCCGGCGGCGGCTCCGAGGAGGCGCCCCGCGCCTCCTCGGGTCGCCCCCGCCCCGGCGGGGCCCGGTCGGGTGGTCGCGGCCCCGTGCGTCGCCGTCGCGGCGGCCCGCTCGGCAAGAACCCCCTCGGCCTGCTCTTCAGCGCGCCGTACCTGGTCTTCGTGCTCGCGGTCTTCGCGTACCCGCTCGGCTACGCGGTGTACATCGCCTTCCACGACTACTTCTTCACGGCCCCCGGCGCCCAGGTCGAGCGCCCGTTCGTCGGGCTGCAGAACTTCGTCACCGCGTTCACCGACCCGGCCGTGCTGCGGTCGTTCGCCAACGTCGGCGTGTTCCTGGTCATCAACGTGCCGCTCACGGTCGTGCTGAGCATCGTGCTCGCGACGGCGCTCAACAAGGTCGTGCGGTTCAAGGGCTTCCTGCGGGTGGCCTACTACGTGCCGTACCTCACCGCGAGCGTCGCGGTCGTCGCGGTGTGGCTCTTCCTGTTCAACGGCAACGGGCTCGTCAACCAGGTGCTCGGGCCGCTGGCGCCGTCGCCGTCGTGGCTGATCAACTCGGCCTGGGCGATGCCCTCGATCGCGCTGTTCGTCACCTGGAAGCAGCTCGGGTTCTACATCCTGCTCTACCTCGCGGCGCTGCAGAACGTGCCGAAGGAGCTCTACGAGGCGGCGTCGAGCGACGGCGCCGGCGTGGTCAGGTCGTTCTTCACCGTGACGGTGCCGGGCGTCCGGCCCGCGACGGTGCTCGTGCTGCTCGTCTCGACCGTGACGGGCGCGAACCTGTTCACCGAGCCCTACCTGCTGACCGGGGGAGGCGGGCCGAACGGCGCGTCGACCTCGCCCGTCCTGCTGATGTACCAGAAGGGCATCGAGCAGGGGAACCCCGACCAGGCGGCCGCCATCGGCGTCGTGCTCGTCGTGCTCGTGCTCGTGATCGCGCTGCTCCAGAACCGCTTCGCCGGCGGGAAGGAGGACTGACATGTCGAGGTTCCAGGTCGTGCTGCGGGGCGTCGTCCTCGCCGTGGGGGCGCTCGCGTTCCTCTTCCCCTTCTACTACATGGTGATCGGCTCGCTGCAGACGAAGCCCGACCCCACCGTCGCCGGGGCCTTCCCGCACCCGTCGAACCTGACGGGCGCGAACTACGCCGCCATCGACAGCCGCATCGGTCTGCTGACCGGGCTGGTGAACTCGGGCATCTTCACCGGGGGCGTGCTGGTCTGCACGGTCGTCTTCGGCGTGCTCGTCGGCTACGCGCTGGCCGTGCTGCAGTGGCGGGGGCGCGGGGTGACGTTCGCGCTGGCGCTGCTCGTGCAGGTCGTGCCGTTCCAGCTGCTGGTCATCCCGCTCTACGTGCTGATCGCCCGCAACTACGGCCTCAGCGACAGCTACCTGGGCATGATCCTGCCGTTCGCCATCAACTCGACGGCGGTCATCATCTTCCGGCAGTACTTCCTCCAGCTGCCGCGCGAGCTGTTCGAGGCGGCCCGCATCGACGGCACCGGCGAGTTCCGGCTGCTGTGGAACATCGCGCTGCCGCTCGTGCGGCCGGCCCTCGTCACGGCGCTGCTGCTCACCTTCATCGGGCCGTGGAACGAGTTCCTCTGGCCGTTCCTCATCACGAAGGAGGCGTCGATGCAGCCGCTCGCGGTCTCGCTGGCGAACTACATCTCGAACGTCGCCGCGACCGCCGCCAACCCCTTCGGCGCGACCCTGGCCGGGGCCGTCGTGCTCGCGGCGCCCGTGGTCGTGCTGTTCATCGTGTTCCAGCGCTACTTCATCTCGACCGACGTCGGCTCGAGCGTGAAGGGCTGACAGGAGATCCCCGTGACCACCGCATCCCCCACCACCGCCTCCACCGCCTCCATCGGCCCCTCGGGCGGCTCCGCCACCGCCGTCGCGCCGGGCGCCTTCCCCTACCGGCTGACCCGCGCCGGGGTCGTCATGACCCCCGACCCGGGCGACCCGCTCGAGGCCGAGGGCGTGCTCAACCCCGGCTCGGGCCGCGGGCCCGACGGCGAGCTGTACCTCCTGCCGCGGCTCGTCGCCGCGGGCAACGTCTCGCGCGTCGGCCTCGCCCGCGTGCTCGTCGACGACGGCGTTCCCGTCGGCGTCGAGCGCCAGGGCGTCGTGCTCGCCCCCGACCGCGGCTGGGAGCGCGGCGCCACGCACTCCGGCGTCGAGGACCCGCGCGTCACCCGGGTCGACGAGCTCGGCCTGCACGTCATGACCTACGTCGCGTACGGGCCGCTCGGCCCGCGCACCGCCGTCGCCGTCAGCGACGACCTGCGTGGGTGGCGCCGGCTCGGGCCCGTGACGTTCGACTACGTCGACGAGCTCGACACCGACCTCGGCCTCTTCCACAACAAGGACACGACGTTCTTCCCCGAGGCGGTGACGGCGCCCGACGGGGTGCGCAGCTTCGCCGTGCTGCACCGGCCGATGTGGCACATCGGCGCGACCGTGCCGGGCGAGGGCAGCCCGCTGCCGGCGGGGGTGACCGACGGCCGCCACTCGATCTGGATCAGCTACGTGCCGGTCGAGGCCGTCGAGCGCGACCTGCGCGCCCTCGCCCGCTGGGGGCAGCACCGTCCGGTCGCCGGGCCCGCGGCCCCGTTCGAGGAGCTCAAGATCGGCGGCGGCCCGCCCCCGCGCCGCGTGCCCGAGGGCTGGTTGCTGCTGCACCACGGCGTCACCGGCGTCATCGAGGACGCCTTCGCGCAGCAGCAGAACGTCAACTACGCCGCGGGCGGGATGATCCTCGACGCCGACGACCCCTCCCGGGTGCTCGCCCGCTCGGCCGAGCCGCTGCTCGAGGCCGAGACCGACGACGAGCGCGCCGGCATCGTGCCGAACGTCGTCTTCCCGACCGCGATCGAGGAGGTCGACGGGGTGCCGTGGGTCTTCTACGGCATGGCCGACTCCAAGATCGGCGTCGCCCGCCTCGACCGCGCCTGACCCCCACCGCCGCGCCTGACCCCCACCACCCCGTACGACGAGACAGAAGGAGGCGGTCGACGATGACCGCACGCACCGCACGATGGGCCGGGCTCGCCCTGGCCGCCACGACAGCACTCGCGCTGGGGGCGACGGGGGCGCTGCCCGCCTCCGCCGCGCCTCCGGCCGCTCCCGCCCCGGCGGCCCCGGCGGCCCCGGCGGCTCCGGCAGCTCCCGCCCCGGCGGCCGGCGCGCCCGCGGCAGCCCCGGCACCGCTGACGAACCTCGCCCACCTCGACTTCCTCCTCGACCAGGCGACGCCGGTGCCGGAGGAGGGCCACACCTCCTACCGGCTCGACTCCGAGCCGACGCTGACCCTGCCGTGGACGTACGCCGACGCCCGCGACGGCGGCGCCTTCGCCCGCGTGGGCGGCGGGCCGCTCGACCCGGCCACCGGGTACTGGGGCCAGGGGGCGTACAACTCGGACGACGTCTCGCGGGCGGCCGTCGTCTACCTGCGCGACTGGCAGCGGACGGGGGCCGAGGCGAGCCGTGAGAAGGCGTACGAACTGCTGCGCGCGACCGCGTACTTCCAGACCACCACCGGCCCGGCCGCGGGCAACGTCGTGCTGTGGATGCAGCCCGACGGCACGTTCAACCGCAGCCCGGTGCCGGTCGAGCTGCCCGACCCGTCCGACAGCGGCAACAGCTACTGGCTGGCCCGCAGCCTCTGGGCGTTCGGCGAGGGCTTCGCGGCCTTCCGCGACGACGACCCGGAGTTCGCGGCCTTCCTGCAGCAGCGCCTCCAGCTCGGCGTCGCGGCGCTGCAGCGCGACACCCTCTCGCGGTACGGGCAGTACGACGTCGCCGACGGTGTGCAGGTGCCCGGCTGGCTGATCGTCGACGGCGCGGACGCCACGGCGGAGGCGGTGCTCGGCCTGGGCGCGTACGTCGCCGCGGCCCCCGACGACGCCGTCGTGCGGACGGCCACGACGCAGCTCGCCGAGGGCGTGGCCCGCATGGCCTCGGGCGACCCGCAGACCTGGCCCTACGGGGCCGTGCTGCCCTGGACGAACTCGCGGTCGATGTGGCACTCGTGGGCGTCGCAGATGCCGGCCGCGCTCGCGCGGGCCTCGACCGTGCTCGGTCGCGCCGACCTGCTCGCGCCCGCCGTCGTCGACACGGCGTCGTTCACCACGACCCTGCTGACCGCGAGCGGCCCCGACAACGCCTGGTACCCGACCCCGGTCGACCAGACGCAGATCGCCTACGGCGCCGACTCGCGCCTCCAGTCGGCGCTCGCCGTGGCCGACGCCTCGGGCGGCGCCGGGTTCCGGAAGGTGGCCGCGGTGGCCGCCAGCTGGTACTTCGGCACGAACCGCTCCGGGCAGCCCGTCTACGACCGGGCGACGGGCGTGACCAACGACGGCGTGCAGGCCGACGGGAGCGTCAACCGCAACAGCGGGGCCGAGAGCACCATCCACGGCCTGCTCTCGATGATCGCGCTCGACGGTGCGCCCGACGTGTCGGCGCTCGCGCAGGCGTCGACGACGGTCGCCGCCCGAGACGGCCTCACGACGGTCGAGGCCGAGGCCGCCACGGCGACCACGGGCACGGTCGTCACGCCCGAGTCGGCGTGGACGGGGGAGTCGCAGCTCAGCGGCGGCTCGGCGCTCACGCTCCGGCCCGGGCAGACCGCGACCATCACGGTGCCCGCCGGGTCGGGGCTCCGCCACGTCGAGCCCGTGCTGCTCGGTGCCGAGGGAGTCGTCTCGACCTCGGTCTGGCGTGCCGGCAAGGTGCCGCTCGGCACGCTGTCGACGCGGGTCGGCGCGCAGGGGGTGACCGGCGCCTCCGGGGCCCTGCTGCCGCAGACCCTGCCCGTGCCGGTCGGCCCGGGCGCCACCGCGGTCACCGTGACCGCCCGGGGCTCGCAGCCCGTGACGATCGACGCGCTGATCGTGCGGCCGCTCGTGCAGCGGCTGTCGCTGACCGGGGCCGGCGGGCGGGCGACCGACCTGGTGTCGTCGACGTCGCGGCTGCCGCTGCCGGCGACGGTCGGGGCATCCGGCACCCGGTCGACGGTGTCGAGCTACGACTCGCGCGGCCGGCTCGTGTCGGAGAAGGCCGTGTCGGGCCGCAGCGTGGTGCTCGTCAAGGCCGGCGGGTTCGTCGTCGTGACGCGCTAGGCCGGCGGGAACGAGAGAGCCCCGGACCGGTCGCCGCGCCCTGTGGTCAGGGTGCGGCGTCCGGTCCGGGGCTCGACGCGTGGTGCCGACCGCACCGCTCAGCTCACGCCGGGCGGGGGAGGGGGCTACGCCTCGGAGGGGTGCGGCGCCGGCTCGGCGGTCGCGGTGGCGCGGGTGGCCTTCGCGAGGTTCTCGACGAGCTCCGAGCGGGTCTGCGACACGACGTAGGCGGGCTGGTCGCGCTCGACGCGCCAGCTCTCGCTCAGAGGGCCGACGTTGACGGTGTCGAAGCCGATCTCGTCGTAGAGGCGCTGCACGAGCTCGGCGGCCTCCTCGAAGTCGCTCGAGGTGGCGAGCGCACGACGGTCGGGGTCGCCCGCGGGCTTGCCGTCGGTCGTGATGTCCTTCGCCATGATGTGGTTGAAGCCCTTGGCGACCTTGCTCTCGGGCAGGTGGCGCTGCAGCATGCCCGACACGGTGTCGAGGCCGTTGTCGAGGGCGGGGATCTGCCCGTCGCGCTCGAAGTAGTAGTTGTTCGTGTCGATGACGACCTTGCCGGCGAGCGGGGCCACGGGCACCTGCTCGTAGTTCTTCAGCGGCACCGTGACGACGACGACCTCGCCGGCCTCCGCCGCCTCCTCGGACGTCGCGGCGCGCGCCTTCTCGCCCAGGTCGGCGACGAGGTCGCCGAGGGTCTCGGGCCCGCGCGAGTTGCTGATGACGACGTCGTGCCCCTGGGCGATGAGGGCCCGGGCGACCTGGCTGCCGATGTTGCCTGCTCCGATGATTCCGTATGTGGTCATGTCGTCAGCCAACGCCCGTCGGGCGGCCGCGTGTTCCCGCTCCCAGCCATCTCGGAGGCGGCGCCCAGCCGTGTCGCCCGGCCCGACAGGACGCGGGAGGCGCGTGTCCAGCCCCGAACGGTGCACGGTCTGCAGGCGCAGGCTGGGGGCATGACCGACTCGACCCGCGCTTCCGACCAGGCCTCCCCCTCCTCCGACCCGACCCGCGACTCCGCCGGGTCCGACGCCCCGACGACCGCCGTCCTCTTCGACATCGACGGCACGCTCGTCGACTCGAACTACGCGCACGTCGACGCCTGGTCGAAGGCCTTCGCCGACATCGGGCACCCCGTCGACAGCTGGCGGATCCACCGCGCGATCGGGAAGGACAGCTCGCTCCTGCTCAGCTCGCTCCTCGGCGACGACGTCGCGGAGGCGCGGGGCGAGGAGGCGAAGGAGCGCCACTCCGCGCACTACCTGCCCCACGGCGACACCGACCTGCACGTCTTCGACCAGGTGCCCGAGCTGCTCGCCGAGATCGGCCGCCGCGGGCACCGCGTCGTGCTCGCGACCAGCGCCCCCGAGGAGGAGCTCGAGGTGCTGCGCCCCCTGCTCGACGTCGAGGGCGCCCTCTGGGCCGTCACCTCGTCGGAGGACGCCGAGACGGCCAAACCCGACCCCGGCATCGTCCAGGCCGCGCTCGACGAGGCCGGGGTCGACGCCGACCACGCCGTCATGGTCGGCGACGCGGTGTGGGACGTCGAGGCGGCCGGTCGGGCCGGCGTCGCCTGCGTCGGCGTGCTGACCGGCGGCATGTCGCGCGCCGAGCTCACCGAGGCCGGCGCGGCCGAGGTCGTCGACGACGTGGCCGCTCTGCTGCGCGGCCTCGACGACAGCGTGATCGGGCGGCTCGGCGCGTGATCGGGCGGCTCGGCGCCTGAGCGCCGACGCGGCGGTCGGACGGCGACGAACCACGTCGTCGCACCCGAACCAGGCCGCGGCGTGGTTCGCCGGCGAGGACGTGGTGTGTCTCAGCTCGGCTCGGCGGCGGCGCGTCAGCGGCGGCAGAACCAGCGCGCGACGCGACGGAGGCCGCGGCGTCGGCCGGCCGGCGGCGTGCAGGCCCGCCGCGGCGGCGCGGGCACGAAGGTGACCGACCGGCACGAGGTGCAGGTCAGCAGCTCGGGGTGCACCGACAGCCCCGAGCCGAAGAACGGGTTCCGCACGAGACGGGCCGGGCCGCCGCACTCGGCACAGCGGGCGGGGCGGTCGAGGGAGGAGTCGCGCGGCGTCATCGTGTCCTCCTGGTGTCGTCGGGGCGGGCGGTCGAGGAGTCTTCGGGGCGCGGCCGCGCCGGGTTGGGTGCGGCGGCGTCCCCAGTCCGGGTGCCGGGGCGGTGCCGGCGCGGTGCCGACACTGTGCCGGGGCGGTGCCGGCGCGGCGCTCGCGCCCACCACGCACGGGCGCCCCGCCACGACGTGCGTGACGGGGCGCCCGGGAGGGAGGCGGTGCGGCTGCCTAGCCCTCGAAGGTCGCGTCGAGCGTGATCTCGACGCCGGTGAGGGCCTTGCTGACCGGGCAGGTCTCCTTGGCGTCCTGCGCGGCGGCCTGGAAGGCGGCCTCGTCGATGCCGGAGACCTCGCCGCGGACGGTGAGGGCGATGCCCGTGAGGCGGAACCCGCCGGCCGAGTCCGGGCCGAGCGTGACGTCGGCCTTGACGTCGAGCGCCTCGACCGTGCCGCCGGCCGCGCCGAGCACGGCGCTGAACTGCATGGCGTAGCAGGCGGAGTGGGCCGCGGCGAGCAGCTCCTCGGGGCTGGTCGAGCCGTTCGCCTCGTCAGCGGCGCGCTTCGGGAACGACACGTCGTACGTGCCGACGCCGGAGCTGGTCATCTCGACCTGGCCCTCGCCGGTCTCGAGGCTTCCGTTCCAGGCGGTGCGAGCGGTGCGAGTGGGCATGTTGTCTCTCTTTCGTCGGTGTGGGTCGGGTGTCGCGGGTGGTCGGAGGAGTCAGGGGGCCGAGGGCCGAGGAGTCGCGGCGCGGCCTACGAGGACGCCGCGCGCACGCTGTCGGCCACCGTGCCGAGGGTCTCGGTCAGGTCGGCGATGTCGGCGGGCCGGAGCCCCGTCGCGGCGCAGATGCTCTCGGGGATGCGCGCGGCCAGGCCGCGCAGGTCGTCGCCCGCCGGGGTCAGCGACACCGTCACCGCGCGCTCGTCGCGGCCGCCGCGCACCCGGGTCACGAGGCCCTGGGCGTCGAGGCGGCGGAGCAGCGGCGAGAGGGTGCCCGAGTCGAGGTGCAGGCGCTCGCCGAGGGCGGAGACACCGGTCGGGCCCTGCTCCCAGAGCACGAGCATGACCAGGTACTGCGGGTAGGTCAGGCCGAGCGGCTCGAGCAGCTCGCGGTACCGGGCGGTCAGGGCGCGCGACGCCGCGTAGAGGGCGAAGCAGATCTGCTCGTCGAGCAGGGGAGCGGTCGCCGGGGAGGCGGTGGTCGCCTCCGCCACCGGGGTCGCGCTCGTCGTCGTCATGGTCGTGACGTTACCACATCGCGCACAACTCGGTTGAGCGCAATGCAGTGCGGGGGGGCCGAGACGACGAGACCCGTCGCCCCGCGAGGCGGGGCGACGGGTCTCGTGACGGACAGCGTGGATCAGTCGCCGACCTTCTCGTCCGCAGCGTCGGTGGCCTTGTCGATCTGCTCCGAGTGGCCGCCGCCGGTGGCCTTGTCGGCCGCGTCGCCGGCCTTGTCGAGCCCGGCGTCCGAGACCTTCTCGCCCTTGTCGCTGTTCAGTAAGTCTCCGGCCTTGTCGGCGATGCCTGCCATGGTGTTCTCCTTCTGCGTCGGTGGCGCCGCGGCGTTCCCCGCGGTCGACCCCAGCCTGCGCCCGGCCCGCCCGGGCGTCGTCCCAGGGTGTACCCCGGCCGAGCGGCGACCGGGTCGCGTAGCGTCGCAGCATGAGCCACGACAGCGAGCACGACGCCCCCGACAGCACGGGGATGACCGCCGACGAGAAGCGCCACGACCAGCTCACCCGGGCGCCGAAGTCGGACGAGACGGACGCGGCTCCGCGCATCACGACCGAGGAGCGCCCCGACGGCGTCACGCGCATCGACGTCGCCGACACCGCCAAGGTGCGGCCGGGCGGCGGCGAGAGCCAGGCACAGGGCTGAGCTGAGCCGCTCGCCCGACTGCCCGCGCGGGGCGGCCCGGCGCCTCAGCTCGCCGCGACCGCCCCGAGCCGGAACCTCTCGGGCGCCGGCGTGCCCGTCGCGACGCCCGCCAGCAGCGTGCCGAGCAGGGGCCCGAACTTGAAGCCGTGCCCCGCGAACCCGGTCGCGACGGTCGCCGCGCCGACCCGGTCGAGCACGAAGTCCTCGGTCGGGGTCGTGTCGTACAGGCAGCTGATCGGCACGAGGCTGTCGACGTCGACGCCGGGCACCCACCGCTCGACGTACTCGCGCAGCACCGCCGTGCCCTCGGCGGTCGGCGCGAAGTCGCGCTCGTCGGGGTGCACCTCGCGGCCGGTGCCGTGGGTGCCGACCTTGACGCCCTCGCCCGGCGTCAGCAGCCCGTAGACGCTGCTCACCACGGAGCGCAGGGCCGGGTCGGAGGGGTAGTGCACGAAGCTCGGCCACGCCTCGTCGGGCAGGGCGGAGGCGAAGTGCGCCGGCTGCTCCTGCGTCACGCGCACCGGGGGCAGCGGGGTGCCCGCCGCGGCGGCGTGCTCGGCGACGAGGTCGTGGGCCCACGAGCCGACCGCGAGCACGACGCTGGCGACGCGGACCACCGAGGAGGCGCCTCCTGCGCCCTCGAGGCGGAGCACCGCCCCCTCGTCGGTCAGGTCGAGGTCGCGCAGGCGGGTCTCGAAGCGGAGCTCGGCGCCGTGCGCGACCGCGGAGTCGAGCATCGCCTCGATGGCGTCGGCGGAGCGCAGGCGGCCGGCCTCGGCGTGGACGAGCGCGCTCGTGTCGATGCGGAGCCCGGGCCAGCGGGCCTCGGCCTCGGCGGGGGCCAGGCGCTCGTGGGCGACGCCGGCGCGCTCGAACGCGGCCTGGATCGCGTCGAGCACGGCGGGGTCGCCGTGGTCGACGGCGCCGGTGAGGTCGAGCAGGTCGCGGCCGGTCTCGCGCTCCAGCTCGCGCCACTCGGCGAGGGCGGCGCCGGTCATCGCGACGTAGTCGTCGGCCGTGTAGCCGCGGCGGAAGATCCTGGTGGCGCCGTGCGACGAGCCGGCCTCGTGGCCGCGGGCGAAGCGCTCGACCACGAGCACGCGGGCGCCCGACCGGGCCAGGGCCCGGGCCGTCGCGGCGCCGACGACGCCGGCCCCGACGACGACGTGGTCCCAGGCGGGCTGCGCGGCGGTGCCCTCGGCGGTGCTCTCGGCGGGGCTCGGCTCGGTCATCCTGCGAGGGTAGCGGGGCCCCCGAACCACCGACTGATCAACGAACCACGTCACGAGGTGGTTCGTTGATCAGTCGGTGGTCGGTTCGACGGCGACGGCGACGGCGACGGCGATGGCGACGGGGCGCCCGTCAGCGGTGGATGGCGTCGGAGCGGTCGCGCAGCCGCACGCCCGTCGCTCCCGAGCGCACCGCGAGCACCTCGGCGAGCACCGAGATCGCCGTCTCCTCCGGGGTGCTCGCCCCGAGGTCGAGCCCGATGGGGGAGTGCAGGCGGGCCAGCGACTCCTCGTCGACGTCGAGGGCGCGCAGCTGGCGGACGCGCCGCTCGTGCGTGCCGCGCGACCCCATCGCGCCGACGTACGCGGCGGGGGAGGCGAGCGCCGCCGCGACCAGCTCGGCGTCGAACCGGTCGTCGTGCGAGAGCACGGCGACGACGGTGCGCTCGTCGATCTCGGTGCTCGCGAGCCAGGTCGGCGGCCAGGCGACGACGACCTCCTCGGCCGAGGGGAAGCGCTCGGGGGTCAGGAAGACCGGCCGCGGGTCGCAGACGGTGACGCGGTAGCCGAGGGCGGAGCCGGCGGCGCAGAGGGCGACCGCGAACTCCACGGCCCCGACCACGAGGAGTCGCGGGGCCGGCACCGAGCGCTCGGTCACCAGGCGGAGCCCCGCGCACGCGTCGAGGTCGGCCGGGTCGACGACGTCGCCGAGGCGCGGGGCACCACCGGCCGTGCCGGCCGTGCCTCGCGTGGCGGCGGCGTCGCCCGTGGTTTCCCGGTCGGCGGCGTCGCGCCCGTCGGCCGTGGCGGCCGCGCCGACGACCCGCGTGAGCGACGCTGGGCGGCCGGCCCGCGCCTCCCGCAGCTGGCGGACGACCTCGTCGTCGTCGGCGGAGAGCCGCTGCACGACGACCTCGATGGTGCCGCCGCAGCTGAGGCCGACCTCGAAGCCGGCCTCGTCGCTGAAGCCGAACGACTCGAGCAGGGGCACGCCGTCGGCGAGCACCCGCTCGCACGCCTCGTAGAGGGCCCCCTCGACGCAGCCGCCGGAGATGCTGCCGATCACGGTGCCGTCGGCCGTCACGACCATGGAGGTGCCGACCGTGCGGGGCGCGCTGCCGACGACCGAGACGGCGGTCGCGACCGCGACGCGCTCGCCCGCGTCGAGGCGGGCGAGCAGGCGGTCGGCGATCTCGAACACGGGGGCTCCTCGGGGGAGGGCGCGCGGGGCGCGCGGACGGGTCCGCCGATCGTACCCGGCGCCCGGGCCCGGGCCTGCTGCGGGCGCGGGCCTGCCGCGGGCCCGCGCCCGGCTGCGGCAGACTCGGGGGGTGACCGACCCCGCCGTGCCGCCCCCCGCCTCCGCCCGTCCCCTCCGCGAGGTCGTGGCCGACTGGGTCGTGGGCTGGACGGCCTCGCGCGGCGTCGTCGCCGTCGAGCGCGACGGCTCGTGGCGCGTGCCGTTCGGGCACCCCGACCGCTGGGCCGAGTTCGTGGTGCCGCTCGACGGCGGCCCCGGAGCGGGCTCGTCCTCCTCGTCCTCCTCGGCTGCCTCGGCCACCTCGTCCTCCTCGGCCGCGTCCCGCGCCGCGCGCACGGAGCAGCTCGCCGCCGTGCTCGCCGAGGCCGCCGAGGTCGGGCGTCTCGGCGACCGCGTCTGGGTGACCGTGGTCGGCCACGACCCCGAGGCCGTCGTGGCGGCCGGTCGGAGCTCCGGCTTCGAGGTGCGGAGCGCCGAGGAGTCGCTGATGGGCATCGCCCTCGACCAGCAGGCCGTGCGCGAGGTGTCGGCGCCGTACGAGCTCGACGTGCAGGAGGTCGGGGCGCCCCCCGCCCCCGTCCTGCGGGCGACCGCCTGGGTCGGCGAGGGCCACCCCGGCGAGGGGGACGACGCCGCGACCGGCCGGGCGGCCCTCACCCCCGCGGGCACCGCCGTGCTCGACCGCGTCGAGACCGACGACGAGCACCGCCGCCGCGGCCTCGGCGGGGCGGTCGTGCACGCCCTCGTCGCCGAGTCCCGGCGACGCGGTGCGACCCGGGGGCTGCTCGTGGCCTCGGTCGACGGCGCCCTGCTCTACCGGTCGCTCGGCTGGGAGCCCACGGCGTCGGTCGTGATCCTCGTCACCCCCGCCGTGCGCTGAGATCGGGCGGAGGGGGGTGACCCCGCCGTCGACCGGGGGCAGGATGTGGTCATGACCCGCGCCTCCGTCGTCTCCGTCAGCCGCGACTCCGCCCACCGCTTCAGCAAGCCGGTGGTCGACGAGATCACGCTCGTGGCGGGGCTCGGCGTGGAGGGCGACGCGCACTCCGGCACGACGGTGCAGCACCGGTCGCGCGTGCGGCGCGACCCGAGCCAGCCGAACCTGCGGCAGGTGCACCTGATGCACGAGGAGGTCCTCGAGGAGGCGCGTTCGGCCGGCCTCGACGTCTCGCCCGGCGAGATGGGCGAGAACGTCACCACCCGGGGCGTCGACCTGCTCGGCCTGCCGACCGGCACCCGTCTGCGGCTCGGGGCGGAGGCCGTCGTCGAGGTGACCGGGCTGCGCAACCCCTGCACGCAGATCGAGGGCTTCGAGCCGGGGCTCCTGAAGCAGATGGTCGGCCGGGGCCGCGACGGCCAGGTCGAGCGCCGCGCCGGCGTCATGTCGGTCGTGCTCGTCGGCGGCACCGTGCGCGCGGGCGACGAGGTCGTCGTCGAGCTGCCCGCCGGCGAGCCGCTGCCGCTCCAGCCCGTCTGACCCGCGCCGCTGCCGCTCCAGCCCGTCTGACCCGCGCCGCCGCCGCTCGCGTGCCGGTGGTTGCAAATGCCGACCGCCGAGCCTGCAATACGTGATCTTTCCCGCACCAGGTGTGCCCTCGGGTGCAGATGGTCGGGAATTGCGGCACCGGAGGAGGCGAACGAGCCTCGGCCGGATGGCCGCGGCAGGCGCTCGTCGCTGGTCGGCAGGATGTCGGTGGCGCGCCTCCCCGGGGCGTCGGTAGCGTCGCGACATGGCGATCGTCCCCGACACGAAGAACTGGACCTGGGTGCTCGACGAGACCTGCAGCGACTGCGGGTACGACGGGCCGACGACGGAGTTCCGCGAGGTGCCGCGCCTCGTCCGCGAGAACGCGGCGGCGTGGCCCGGGGTGCTCGCGGCCGCCGACGCGGCCGTCCGCCCCGACGACCGCACCTGGTCCGCCCTCGAGTACGGCGCCCACGTGCGCGACGTCTTCCGGGTGTTCGACGAGCGGCTCGCGCTGATGCTCCGCGAGGAGGTGCCTGCCTTCGCGAACTGGGACCAGGACGCCACCGCCGTGGCCGACCGCTACTCCGAGCAGCAGCCGGCCGCGGTCGCCGCCGAGCTGGTCGCCGCGGCCGAGGTCGTCGCCGCCCGCTTCGAGGCCGTGGCCGACGAGCAGCTCGGTCGCACCGGCCTCCGGTCGGACGGCTCGGCCTTCACGGTGGAGTCGCTCGCGCGCTACTTCGTGCACGACCCGGTGCACCACCTCCACGACGTGCGTCGCTGAGGTGCGGCGGGTCGGCGTCGTCCTGGGCGGGCGGGCGCTGACCCGCCGGCAGTGACGGCGACCCGCCGGCTCGTTCCCGGCTGCCGCCCGGGGTCGCGATGACCCGCCGACCCGCCGACCCGCAGCAGCGGTGCGCCGCCGCCGCGGCTCAGCCCTGCCCGGCCCCCGCGGCGCCGGCCAGCGCCAGCGCGAGCGCCGCGACGCCCGCCGCGACCGTCAGCAGCGCGACCGCCGCCGGCAACAGCCCGCCGCCGATCGGGGCGCGGTCGTCCGCCCCGGAGGTGAGGAGGCGGTGCACCCGCCGGTACCGCCGGTGCGCTCCCACGAGCACCGCGACCGACGCCGCGACCCCGAGCCCGGCGACCGCGTACGTCGCGGCGCCGTCGCCGAGCAGCAGGGGCAGCACGCGGAGCCCGACGAGCGACCCCACCGTGAGGGCGAGCGCCGTCCGCCGCCACGCGAGCGCGGTGCGCTCGGGCTGGAGCCCGGGGTCGAACGGGCGGGCGGAGCGGTCGACCCGACCCGCGCCTCCCTCGCTCACGCCGCCGCCGACCTGCGCGGTGCCGCTTGCGTGCAAGCCGCAGCGGACGTGCGCCCCGCAGCCGACCGGCGCGGCGCCGCGCGCGTGCGCCGCCCAGCCCCCCGGCACGTCCCGGCCGGCCCCCGGGTCACGCGAGCACCACCGCGAGCAGCACGAGCACCCCGGCCACCACGACGGCGACGCCGATCGGCAGCGCCAGCCGAGCCGAGGGCAGCGGGCGGCCGAGCCGTAGCGCACGCTCCGCCTGGGCCCAGCCGAACCAGGCCTGCACGGGGGTGGCGACGCCGGCGACGATGAGCACGAGCGAGGCGGCCAGCCGGAGGTGCGGTTCGAGGCCCAGCCCGAGCGCCTCGAGGGCGACGCCGCCGGCGAGCAGGGCGAGGGCGGTGCGGATCCACGCGAGGAAGGTGCGTTCGTTCGCCAGCGTGAAGCGGGCGTCGGGCTCGCTGCCCACGCCGTAGACGGACGAGGGGAAGCGGCGCGCGGTCACCCCCTCACGCTACTGCGGGCGGCCGCGCAGGGCGACGAACCACTTCCTCGCTCCAGAACCACGCCGCGGCGTGGTTCGCGTGCGAGGACGTGGTGCCCGACGCGGCGACCGGCTCGCGGCGGCCGGCTCGCCGGGCCGCGCGCGGGTCAGCCGCGGTGGCGACGGATGCGGATCGGCCCCTTCGCCGTCGACGGGTCGACGACCGACCCGCCCTGGGTGATGTCGACCTCGCCCGCGGCGACCAGGCGGCGAGCGGCGCGGCGCACCGGCTCCATCAGGTCACGCCAGGCGGCCTCGTCGTCGGGAGCGATCGACCGGGCGACGTCGGAGGGGCAGATGGTGGAGGCGGCGGCCCGGCTGGCGAGGAGCGACCGGATGCGCTCCTCCAGCTCCCGGTCGAGCGCCGACACCTTGCGCTTGCGGCACGCGTCGCTGCAGTACGCGACCTCGTCCCAGTTCGCGGCCCACTTCTTGCGCCACTCGATGCGGCGGCCGCACGAGCGGCAGGTCTTCTCGTCGTGCTCGGGCATGGCTCCATGCTGCTCCCCGCCTCCGTGAGCCGCCCGAGCGCCGAGCGCCCGTGCCTACCTCTCCCTCCGCGCCTCAGTTCTTCCGCTCCGCCGCTCCTCCGTGCCGCCGCTCCTCCTCTCCTCTCAAATTTGAGAGAGATCAGCCGCTCGATGACGAGAACAGGCGGGAGGCGCGGGGCCGATCGCCGGATCACTCGCGTCTTCCTCCGCCCACCTCCGCGAACGCACCCGCGCTACCGCACCCGCGCCACCGCACTCGCGCCTCCGCGCCGAGCCCCCGACCCCGCCCCACACCCTGGCGCCTCGCGGCCGCGTCGCGTACCCTCGACGGTGGTCGTGCGTCACGCGCGGCCCCGGGCGTGCACGACAGCGCGCAGTCGGGATCACCATCCTCCCCGTGCACCACGGGTCGAGAGAACGGCGCCCGCCGACTGACCGAGACCCTCCATGACCCTCGCACCTCCGCGTCCCCCGCGCCTCCCGGCCGGTGACGGACGCTCCACCCGCTTCCCCCTCGCCGGCCTGCTCGCGCTCGCCGTCGCGACCTTCCTCTCCATCTCCGGCGAGATGCTGCCGACCGGCCTGCTGCCCGAGATGAGCAGCGAGCTCGGCGTGACCGAGTCGGCCATCGGCCTGCTCGTCAGCGTCTTCGCGTTCACGGTCGTGCTCACCAGCACGACCCTCACGCACCTCACGCGCCGCCTGCCGCGGCACCTGCTCGTCGTCGGCCTGATCGCCGTGCTCGCCGTGAGCGCCGCGCTCACCGCGATCGCACCGAGCTACGAGCTGGTCGTGGCGTCGCGCATCCTCGGCGGCCTCGCCCACGGCATGTTCTGGGCGATCGGCGGCGCCTACGCGGCGCACCTCGTGCCCCGTGAGCAGGTGGGCCGCGCGCTCGCCGTCGCCATGAGCGGCGGCACCCTCGCCTTCGTGCTGGGCGTGCCGCTCGGCACCGCGCTCGGCCAGGCCCTCGGCTGGCGCGCGGCGTTCGGCGTGCTCGCCGGCGCCATGGCGCTCGGTGCGCTGCTCGTCTGGCGGCTGCTGCCGCCGGTGCCCGCCCCCGACCCGAGCACGGTCACCGGGGCCGTGCCGACCGTCGACGCGGCCGACTCGACGTCCGCAGCCTCCGCCTCCCCGACCACGCCGTCGGCGACGACCACGGCGCGCCGCCGCATGCCCGCGCCGTCGGTGCTCGGCATCGTCTTCAGCTGCGTCGTGACCGCCGTCTTCATGGTCGGTCACTACTCGTTCTTCACCTACATCGCGCCGTACCTGGTGCGCTCGACCGGCATCGAGGAGTCGCAGCTCAGCCTCGCGCTCTTCGCGTTCGGCATCGCGGGCGGCGTCGGCCTGCTGCTCGTCGGCTGGTTCCTCGGCAAGCGCCCGCGCATCACCATCCCGGTCGGCATGGCCGTGGTCGTCGTCGCCGTGCTCGCGATGGTGGCGCTGGAGGGGCAGCCCGGCCCGTCGCTCGTCGCGTTCGTCGTCTGGGGCGTGACGTTCGGCGCGCTGCCGCCGCTGTTCCAGACGAAGATGCTGCAGGTCGCCCCGTCACGCCTCCGCGACATCGCGAGCGCGTTCTACACGACCGGCTTCAACGCCGGCATCGGCGGCGGTGCCCTGATCGGCGCCCTCGTGCTCGATGGAGCCGGTCTCGACGTGCTCCCGCTGCTCTACGTCGTCGTCGCCGCGGTGATGCTCGTCGTCGTGCTCGTCACCGACGCCGTCCTGATGCGGCGCTCGCCGCACTGACGCACGCCGGGTCCACCCCGGACGACGGAGGCGCGATGCCGGTACGCGACGGAGTAGCGGTGCCGGACACGACGGACGCACGGCCGGACACGACGGAGGCGCGGTGCCGGGACCGAGGGCGGGTCGCGCTCGACGCGACCCCGCTCCGGTGCCGGCACCGCGCCTCCCTCAGGTGACGGGTCGCCCGTGGCGTCGGTCAGCGACGGCGCGTGCTGCCGCCCTTGCCGGTCGAGCCGCCCTTGCCGGTGCGCTTCTGGACCTGGCGGATGATGATCGGGATGAGCAGGGGGG
>NZ_LMOX01000003.1:743848-769739 GCF_001423665.1 Frigoribacterium sp. Leaf164 | reverse complement strand
CCCGCCGTCGCCGGGAGCCGTCCGGCCGGGCGCGCTCCGCGGCCAGGGCCGGGCGGTCTCCCCGCCGCGTAGGGTGGCCCGGTCCGGCGACGACGAGCGTCGCCGGCGACAGCAGGGGGACCCATGACCACGACGACTTCGAGGGCGGCGCTGACCGCCCTCACCACCGGGGCCCTCGCGCTCGGCCTGGTGCTCACCGGCTGCACGGCCGGCGGCGACGACTCGGGCGACGCGAGCGGTGGCAGCAGCGCGGGCAGCGACGGCAGCGGCAGCGGCAGCGGCTCCGGCGGCTCGGCCCTGGAGGCCGAGGCTCCCCGGAGCGGCACCCTCACCTCCTTCGCCTCGTGCGACGAGGTCGGCACCGCGCTCGGCGGCTCGATCGACGGCCTCGAGCTGCAGGAGGGCGGCAGCACCAGCGCCTCCAGCGTGCAGTGCATCTGGTCGACGCCGGGCGTCGAGCCCCAGGAGGGCTCGGCGATCATCGCCCTCGCGAGCGCGCAGGAGCTCGACGCCGCGGCCATCGACGAGCAGGTCTCGCAGATCACCGCGTCCGAGGGCACCGAGTCCGTCGACGACGGCCTCGCCTCGGCGGTGGGCGGACGGGCGTTCGTGTCGACGATCGACCAGGCCGACGTGCCCACCACGCAGGCGAGCGTCATCACGCCGCACGGCCTCGTCATCGTCGGCTCCACCGCCGCCGGCGAGGGCGACGAGCCGCTCTCAACCGACGACACCCTCGCGCTGACGTACGCCCTGCTCGACTAGCCCGGGCCGCCGACGGGAGCTCGTCCTCGCCCGGGGCCACGCCGTGGCCGGGTCCGCGGCGAGGGCGTGCTCCTCGTGCGGCTCGACAGCGGTGCTCAGCCCCGCGCGAGCGTCGCCGTCAGGTAGTCGGCCAGCACACGCTGCCCCGCGTCGTTCGGGTGCAGCCCGTCGGCCGACAGCAGCGAGCCGAGGTCGGCGACCCCCGACCCGGCCAGGGCGTCGTCGATCGTCACGTGCGCGGAGCCCGTCTGGCGGGCGACCTCCTCGACGGCGCTCCGGTAGTCGGCGGCGGATCCGTTCCACGCCGAGGCGACGCTGAGCGCCGGCGTGAACTCGTCCACGACCAGCACCGACGGGGCGGAGTCGAGGCCCTGCAGCCCCTCGATCAGCGTGGTGTAGCCGGCCGCGAGGTCGTCGGGGCTCGTCGTCACGGCGTCGTTGGCGCCCAGCGTGATCGTCACGAGGTCGGGCTGCGCCGCCCCTGCCGCGGCGAGGAACCCGTCGAGGTCGTCGGTGAACGTCGACACCGTCGCGCCCGAGCGTGCCGAGTCGTACAGGGTGACGCCGCGCCCGCGGTCTCCGTCGAACTGGGCCAGGCCCTGCAGCACCACGCTCGCCGGGGCGTCGTCGGCGACCGAGATCGTGACGACGTGCGGCCCGGCGGCGAGCCCCGTGACCTCGGTCACGCCGACCGCGCCGGAGGCGTCCGAGCCGTCCGAGGCATCCGCGCCGCTCGAGCCGTCCGAGCCGCTCGAGCCGCCTGAGGCACCTGCGGCCGTGTCGACCACCACCTCCGCCTGCGCGTCGACGCGGTACGAGAACGCCCCCTCGCCGGGCGTCCACCAGAGGTCGAGGTCGGTGCCGACGATGTCGTACCGGAGGCTGGAGCCCGGGTCGAGCTCGACGGCGCGGTGCCCCAGGTCGGCGACGTCGGTGACCGCCGTGGTGCGGCCGTCACGGGCGGTGGCCCACTGCGCCCAGGGGGAGTCGGGCCCGTACGTCGCGAAGGCGGCCGGGCGGTAGCCGACCCCGCCCGCGACTCCCTCGACCGGGTGCGCCGCCCGCAGCCCGTCCCGCGTGAGGTCGACCCAGCGGGTGCCGAGCGACGAGGCGCCCTGCCCCTCGGTGATCGAGTCGCCCACGGCGAGCCAGCGGGCCGGCTCGTCGTCGACGGCGGCCAGGGCCGCGTCCCAGGTCGCCCAGGGGGCGGCCGAGGAGGAGCCGGAGGCGCCCGACGGGCCCGTGGCGCTCGGCGCGGGGGAGCTCGCCGAGCCCGACGTCTCCGCGGCGGGCGCCGTCTCGCCCGTGGTGCACGCCGTCAGTCCGAGGCCGAGCAGCCCCAGGCCCGCGACGACGCCGAGGTGCGAGAGGAGTCGCGGTGCGGCCCTCACGACTCGGTCACCCTGCCGCCCTCGACCCGCCAGTGCCGGTCGAGGCGGACCGTCTCGAGCATCCGGCGGTCGTGGGTCACGAGGAGGAGCGTGCCCTCGTACGTCTCGAGCGCCTGCTCGAGCTGCTCGATGGCCGCGAGGTCGAGGTGGTTGGTGGGCTCGTCGAGCACGAGCACGTTGACGCCGCGGGCCTGCAGCAGGGCGAGGCCCGCGCGGGTGCGCTCGCCGGGCGAGAGCTCGTCGACCGGGCGAGAGACGTGGTCGGCCTTGAGCCCGAACTTCGCGAGCAGCGTGCGGACCTCGGCCTGGGGCCAGTCGGGCACGAGCGCCTCGAACGCCTCGGCGAGCGGCACGGTGCCGGCGAGCTGCGCGCGGGCCTGGTCGATCTCGCCGACGGCGACGCTGGTGCCGGTGCTCGCGCCGCCCTCGGTCGGCGCCTGCCGCCCGAGGAGGCCGCGCAGCAGCGTCGACTTGCCGGCACCGTTCGGCCCGGTGATGCCGATGCGGTCGCCGCCCGCCACCTGCAGCGACACCGGCCCGAGCACGAACTCGCCCGTCTCGGGGTCGCCCTGGCGGAACACGGCGCCGCTGAGCGTCGACACGACCGCGCTCGACCGCGGCGCGGAGCCGATGGTGAACTCGAGCTGCCACTCCTTGCGGGGCTCGTCGACCTCGTCGAGCCGAGCGATGCGGCTCTCCATCTGGCGCACCTTCTGCGCCTGCTTCTCGCTCGACTCGGCCGACGCCTTGCGACGGATCTTGTCGTTGTCGGGCGCCTTCTTCATCGCGTTGCGGACGCCCTGGCTCGACCACTCGCGCTGGGTGCGCGCCCGGCCGACCAGGTCGGCCTTCTTGTCGGCGAACTCGTCGTACGCCTCGCGCGCGTGCCGCCGGGCGGTCTCGCGCTCCTCCAGGTACGAGTCGTAGCCGCCGCCGAACACCCGGTTCGACGACTGGGCGAGGTCGAGCTCGAGCACCGTCGTGACGCACCGGCCGAGGAACTCGCGGTCGTGGCTGACCAGCACGATGCCGCCGCGCTGCCCCTCGACGAAGCGCTCGAGCCGCTCGAGGCCGTCGAGGTCGAGGTCGTTGGTGGGCTCGTCGAGCAGGGCGACGTCGAAGCGGCTGAGCAGCAGGGCCGCGAGGCCGACGCGGGCGGCCTGACCGCCGCTCAGCGCGGTCATCAGCGATGCGGGGCCGACCGCGCCGTCGCCGTCGCTGTCGAGCCCGAGGTCGGCGAGCACCTGGGGGAGGCGGTCGTCGAGGTCGGCCGCCCCGCTCGCGAGCCAGCGGTCGAGCGCCGTCGAGTAGACGTCGGCCGGGTCGAGCCCGTCGGCGCGCGGGGCGGCGTCGACCTCGCCGAGGGCCGCGGCGGCGGCGTCCATCTCGGCGGTGGCCTGCGTGCTGCCCGTGCGGCGCCCGATGTACCCGGCGACCGTCTCGCCCGGCACGCGCTCGTGCTCCTGCGGCAGCCAGCCGACGAAGGCGTCGCCCGGGCTCAGGGTGACGCTGCCGGCCTGCGGCTCGTCGACGCCCGCGAGGAGGCGCAGCAGCGTCGACTTGCCGGCCCCGTTCACGCCCACCACGCCGACGACGTCGCCGGGCGCGACCGTGAGGTCGAGGTCGTCGAACAGCGTGCGGTGCCCGTGGCCGCCGGCGAGGCCCTTGGCCACGAGTGATGCGCTCATCCCCCCATCATCCCAGGCCGGAGGGCGAGCCCCGAGGTCGGCGCCGGGTCGGGCGTGCTCCCGGGGACGGGCACGCCCTGGGGAGGGACGAGCCGCGGCCGCGGCGTCGCCGACGCTCGGGCACGCCCCAGCCTCGGCTGGCACGCTGGGCGCATGGCCACCCTCACTCGTCCCCGCCGCGGCAAGATGATCGCGGGCGTCTGCGCCGCCCTCGCGAACCGCTTCGGCCTCAGCCCGTTCCTCGTGCGCGTGATCTTCGTCGCGTCGCTGCTGCTCCCCGGCCCCCAGGTGCTGCTCTACGTGGTGCTGTGGGTTCTCTTCCCCAAGGAGAGCTGAGCCCTCCCGGGGCGACGTCCGGCGGACCGACAGGTCCGTGGCCGGGCTGCTAGCGTCGACGACGCGGCCCCACCCGGCCGCCACACGCCACCTGAGGGGGAGACGACCATGACGTCGACGACGAGCACACGGGCCATCGGAGCGACCGGGGCGGTGCTGCTGAGCGTGCTGCTGGCGGGCTGCTCGGCGGGCTCGTCCGACCAGGCGGCCGGCGGCGACAGCCCCGAGGCGAGCACCTCGACTCCCGCGACGACGCCGGGCGAGGCCTCCTGCGACCTCGAGGGCGCGGTGACCGGCACCGTCCAGCTGACCGAGACCAGCGACTCCTACGAGGTCGTCTTCACGGGCCTGCCCGTCGACGGCGACACCGAGGAGGCGACCTTCCAGCTCATCCTCGGCAGCGACGACGGCGAGGCGCTGCTGTCGTCCGAGTTCGTGGGCGGCGCCTTCCGCTCCGCCACCGCGGCCGTGGGCGACGACGAGGGCGTCGACGTGCCCGACGCCGCCACGGCCTCCGGCGACGTCGTGACGGCGGTCTACCCCAAGAGCGTGGGCACGCTGGCCGACTTCGAGGCGTCCGACTGGACCCCGGAGATCACCTTCTCGGTCGCCGGCGCCTCGGACTCCGTGCGCTGCGGCGACGGCACCGTCCTGCCCTACGAGCCTCTGGGCTGAGTCGTCAGCCTCCTCGCCGAGGCCCGCTGGCGGCCCTCGGCGAGGAACCCGGCCGCCAGCGTGAGGTGAGCCCAGATGAACCCCGCCAGCACGACGGGGTAGACGATGTAGATGACGAAGCGCTCTGCTCGCGGCAGCTCCTTCGTGTCCTGGCCCCTGCCTCGCAGCCACGCCACCGCGAGGAAGACGAGGAGGACGACGAGGCCGAGGACGGGGATCCGGAACGCGCCGCTCGACCGGCTGTAGGCCATCGTAGTGTCGAGGGGGACCTGCGTGGACACGGAGATCGCGACAGCTGCGAGGAACAGGCTCGTCACGAGGATCGCCCTGCTGCCCCACAGGTAGGCGACGCGCCCCTCCTCGAGGTCCTCCTCCGCCGACACCACGGTCACCGTCGCGGCCTCAGGCCCCTGCCGCGTCGAAGAACAACGCCGCGAACCACAGCTGCCCACCGAGGGCGAGCACCATGAAGATCGGGTACCCGACCACGATGAACTGGCGTTCTGCCTCGGGGACCTTGCCGGCATCCGGGCCGCGTGACTTGAACAGCCCGATGACGAAGATCAGCGGCACGAGCAGCAGCGCCAGCACGGGCAGGCCCACGTCGCGACCGTTCCCGCGGTAGGCGATCGTGGTGTCGAGGGGCACCCTCAGCACGACCACCGCGGCGACGACGAGCGACGCGACGAGGCCCGCGGCCAGGGCGCGGCGCACCCACCGGTTCACGACCGTGCCCTTTGCGATCTCGTCGTCCGTCAGTTCCCGCCGGGGCTTGCCCTTGGCTGTCTCGTTGCTCATCGTGGCAAGATACCAATGCCGACGCCGACCTCGTGGATCGAGTCCGCACCCCAGCTGGCGACCTGCCCGGCACCGGCGTTGCCGAAGTGGATGCCCCAGCCGGGGTCGGTGCCCGGGGTGCCCTCCGCCTCCGGCATCTGCCCCAGGACGAAGCCGCTCCCCGCGTTCCAGAGGAGGTCGGCCGGCTGGTAGCCCTCGTTGCTGATGATGGCTTCGGCCCCTCCGCCGAGCAGGCTGCTGGTGGCGCCGACGGCACCGTTCGCCAGGAACCCGGCCGCTCCGGTGAGCTCGCCGGTGAAGCGGCCGCCGTACGCTCCCGTGCCGCCGCTGACGAAGCCGTTGCCGGCGGCCCCGAGAGCCTCGTCCCAGTGCCACTCGTCCGTGGTCGCCGCGTAGGTGCCGAAGTTGCCTGCGGCACCGACGACTCCGTTCGCGACCACCTTCTTGCCGGTCTCCGACATGATCGCCTGTCCGGCTTTGGCGAGGGCACGCTGCCCCGCGCCGCCGACGGCGGTGCCGACGCGGTTCATGCCGTTCGACACGGCCAGGGCCGACCGGGCTGCCTGGCTGCCGGTCGCCCAGGCGCCGGCCGCGGCGCCCGCGCCTCCCATGACCCCGCCGATCAGGGTGTCCACGCCGGCCTTGGCCCAGTCGACCTCGCCGGTCGTGGCCTTCTGCGACGCCACCGAGATGCCGCCCGAGAGGAGGGCTCCCGAGGCCGCCATGAGGGCGATGCCGGCGGGCCCGCCGACGCCGGTGCACATGAGCGCGACGCCGCCGACGATCGCGGCGCCCGCAGCGACGTACTCCCAGTTCTCGTCCCACCACGTGCCCGCGGCGGCGAAGGCGCCCTGGTTCGCGGTCGCGAACGCCTTCATGTCGGCGTCGGTCGCGGGCCGGAGCCCGAGCGGGTCGACGGCGTGCATCGGGTCGTTGCCGGCGTACGAGTACGGGTTGCCCGACCATGCCGCGCCCGTGACGGGTGCGAGCGGGTCGACGGAGAGGAACCCGCGGGCAGACGGGTCGTAGACCCGCGCGCCGAGCCACTCGAGGCCGCCGATCTGCAGCCCGCCCGTGGCGGTCAGCGACGCGCCTCCGGGCAGCTCCAGGCCCGCCAGCCCCGAGGAGGCGTCGGCCGAGCCCCAGGGGTCGCCCGCGTCGGTCGCCCGCACGCCGCGCCAGGCCGGGCCGAGCCAGTCGTCGCCGACCTGAGTCGCGCCTCCCGGCAGGGTGAACACCGACGCGCCTCCGACGGAGACGAGGGCGGGGACGGCGCTGGCGGTGTCCCACCAGGTCTCGACGCCGTCGATCGCGGCGAGCTCGCCCAGCGCATCGACCCAGAGGTCGGTGCGGCGCACGACCGCGCCGTCGGGGTCGCGGTCGACGACCGAGGCCAGCGACCCGAGGTCGGACCAGGCGTACTCGACGTACGAGCCGTCGTCGGCGATCTCCCGCACGCGGCGGCCGAGGCCGTCGTGCACGTAGTCGAGACGGCGCCCGTCGGGCAGCTCGCGCGAGACGAGCTGGCCCGCCGCGTCGTAGGTCGAGCGCGACACGGCACCGTCGGCCGACTCGCTCACGACTCGTCCGGCCGCGTCGTACTCCCAGGTGGTGAGGGCACCTCCGGAGGCGCGGACCGAGCGCAGCTGGCAGGCCGCGTCGTACTCGTACTCGACAGCGCCGTCGGCGCCCTCGACGCGCCGGATGCGACCGTCGTCGTCGCGCTCGACGAGCGTGCTCCGCACGCCGTCGAGGCGGGTCGTGACGTGCTCGACGAGCTCGCCGTCGTCGTAGCGCCAGGTCTGCGCCACGTCGCCCGCGACCGACCCGACGAGGCGTCCCGAGGCGTCGTGCGACAGGGTCGACTCGACTCCGGCGTGAGACACGGAGACGACCCGGCCGGCGGCGTCGCGGCGGTACTCGGTGCGGGTGCCGTCGGGGTCGACGCGGGCGGCGAGGCGGCCGTCGGCGTCGTGCTCCCACGTGATCGCCTCGGAGCCGCGCGCGCGGCGGACGAGCGCCCCGCGCCGGTCGAAGACCAGCTCGTGCTCAACGTCGACGCCCTCGCCCCGCGAGCGGTCGACCACGCGCAGGGTGCGCGTGGCGGGGTCGAGGTGGAGGGCCGCGGTCTCGCGGCCGTCGACCGTGATCGCGGAGGGGCGGCCGGCGGCGTCGTGGCTCCACCGGGTCTCGCGGCCGTCGGGGTCGCGACGCAGCACGCGTCGGCCCGCGGCGTCCCACCCGGTGGTCGTCGTGCGGCCGAGCGGGTCGGTCGAGCTCACGAGGCGGCCTGCGGCGTCGAACGCGCGGCGGGTGACGCCGCCCAGCGGGTCGGTGACGGAGACCACGCGGCCCCGCTCGTCGTGCTCGTAGCGGGTCACGCCGCCGAGGCCGTCGACGGCCTCGACGAGCTGCCCGACGGCGTCGTAGCGGAAGCGGCGCCGGCCGTGGCGGGTGTCCTGGCTGGAGGTCAGCCGTCCGGCGGCGTCGTAGCCGAGGCGGGCGGTGCCCGCGCCGGGCACGTGCCGCGAGACGACGCGCCCGACGGCGTCGTAGGCGATGCGCTCGACCTCGCCGGTGGGCAGGGTGCGGGCCACGACCCGGGAGTCGGCGTCGTGGGTCAGCGTCGTGCGGGCGCCGAGCGGGTCGGTGCTGGCGGCCGGTCGTCCGCATGCGTCGTACTCGTACGAGGTGCGGGCGCCGCCGGGGGAGACGACCGCGACGACGCGGCCGGCCGCGTCGCGCTCGAGGCGCGTGAGGCCGCCCTCGCCGTCGACGAGCTCGACCGGGCGGCCGCAGCGGTCGTAGGTCGTCAGCTCGGCGGAGCCGTCGGCGGAGGTCTGCGAGACCGGGCGCCCGAACTCGTCGAAGCGCAGGGTCGTGGTGCTGAACGCGTCGCGCAGGGTAGCCGTGCCGTCGGCGGTCTCGCGCCGCGCCTCCTGCCTGACCCCCGTCGGGTCGACGACGGCGGTGAGCGCGCCCACGAGGTCGTGCTCGTGGGTCCACTCGCCCCCCGTGGGGTCGGTGACCGTGCGCAGCCGAGACAAGGCGTCGTAGGTGAACGACTGCACGCTGCCGTCGGCGAGGACGACGCGGGCCAGCGCGGCCTGGTCGTCGAACGTGCGCGTGACGACGCGGCCGAGGGCGTCGGTGGTGCTCTCGAGCTCGCCGTTCGCGGCGTAGCTCAGCTCGGTGCGGGCGCCCAGCGGGTCCACGACGGCGGTGCGGCGACCGCCGGGGCCGTTCTCGAAGCGCCAGGTGGCGCCGTCGGGGTCGCGGCGCGAGACGAGCATGCCCGCGGCGTCGTAGCGGAAGGTCGTGCGGGCGCCGCTCGGGCTCACCGCGGCGACGGGCCGCCCGGCCTGGTCGCGCTCGAGGCGCGCGACGTCGCCGAGGGCGTTCTCGGTCTCGACGAGGTCGCCGTGCTCGTCGTAGCGGCAGCGCACCACGACGCCGGTCGGGTCGGTGGCCTGCTGCAGCAGGCCGTCGCGCCAGACCAGCTCGGTGCGCCCGCCCTCGGGGTCGACGATCGTCGAGGGGTCCCGATCGGCGTCGTCGGCGTACTCGTACTGCACGACGGCGCCCGACTCGGTGACGACGGTGGTGACGCGGTCGTGGTCGTCCCAGCTCCAGGTGAGGTCGGCGCCGGCGGGCGTGACGGTGCGCACGCGGCGGCCGCGCTCGTCATACCCGTGCACGGTCACGCTGCCGTCGCGCTCGATCACCGAGACGAGGTTCCCGTGGGCGTCGTAGCTCATCGACTGGCGCTGGTCGGAGCTGTCGAGCAGGCCCACGAGACGGCCGCGGGCGTCGGAGATCCAGGTGTCGGAGCGCGAGCCGTCGTGGTCGGAGACGACCGTGACGCGGCCGCGCAGGTAGGCGAAGCGCACGGCGCGGCCGTGGGGCGTGAGCTGCTCGACGACGCGTCGGCGGTCGTCGTACGAGTTGACCACCTCGACCACGCCGGAGGCGCTGGTCACCGTCGTGATCAGCCCCGCGTCGTCCCAGCCGTAGCGGCGGGTGCCGGCCTCGGTGGTCGCGGCCACCAGCCGTCCGGCCTCGTCGTACGAGTGCTCGACCCGGCGCCCGTCCGACGAGCGCAGCACGGCGACGCGGCCGTCGACGTACTCGACCTCGACCCAGCGGCCGCGGGCGTGCGTGAGGCGGGCCGGGAGGTCGTCGGAGCCGCGAGCGACCTGCACGGCCGTGTCCGCGCCTCCGGCGGACCCTAGCCAGGTGCCCGAGGGGGTGAAGTCCCAGCGGGCGCCGGCGTTGTCGCGGACGACCAGCATGCTGCCCTCGGAGGCGAGCCACCAGTTCTCGCCGACGGCGCGGTCCCAGCCGTCGCCGAGGCGCGGGAAGACGACCTGACGGCCGTCGCCCATCGTGAAGGTCGCGCCCTCGTCGTCGAGCTCCAGGCGCGTCTCGAGGACGGACGACCAGCCCGGCCCGAAGAGGCCGACGGTGCCGTCGAGGCTGTTGTAGGTGCGCGAGACGCTCAGGGTCGTGCTGGCGCCCGCGAACGGCAGGTCGACCTCGGTCTCGAGGAAGTTACCGGTGGTGGTGTTGACGGGGTCGACCGAGAAGCCGTTCGTCGGAGCTCCGCCGTAGGCCTGCGGTGGCTCGATGACGAGGTCGTCGCGGCCGAGGTCGATGCCGGCGGCCTGCAGCGAGGCGGCGATCGCGGCGTTCGAGAGGGTCGACACCGACCCTTCGCCGCCGGCCTGCGCGAACTTGTCGGCGACGGTGGTGGCCCAGGCGGCGTCGTTCGCGTTGTCGTCGAGCCAGGCGGAGAGGGCGCGCACGAGCCCGTCGGCGGAGAACTCGCCCCAGTCGCACTGCGTCGAGAAGGTGTCGAGGGCGGACGACAGGGTGCCGGGGCGCGACGAGAGCTCGCCGTCGAGCGTCGTCGTCGAGGAGGCGAACGACCGCAGGTTCGCCGGCAGGGCCGACGACGTCGGGCCGGACGCGCCCCCGCCCGTGGGCACCTCGCGGGGCGGCGGCGTGTAGCTCGCCCGGAGGACGAGCTGGTCCTCCTTCTTCGTGGTCGGGGCCTTCTCGCCGCCGGTGAAGGCGTCGACGACGTGGTCGACCACGTTGCGCTCGGCCTGGCGCTGCGTGTAGTCGCGCGCCTCCTTGCGGCGGGCGTTCTCTCGCTTCGCCGACTCCATGATCTGGTCGACGAAGTCGGCAGCTTCGCGGAGCTTGTCGACTAGGCCCTCGGCGCCCCTCGCCGCCGTGGTCGCGTTCTCGGCGAAGAGGTCGGCGAAGAGCCCGCGGAACTCCTGCTTGCCGGTCTCGACGGCGGAGGCGCGCGAGGCGGTCTGCCCCTCGACGTCGGACGCCGCGTTCGTGAACGCCGACTTCAGGTTGTCGGCCGCCCAGAAGCTGAACTTCAGCGGTTCGTTGCCGTACGGATCGGTCATGTGCTCTTCTCCCCCGAGTGCAGATGGATCAATCGACGGTCGCGCCCGCGGACGGCGGGCGCGACGGCAGGAGGTCCCGGCCGCTCCCCCTCGGGGGAGCAGCCGGGACCTCGGGTGGTGCTACGCGCCGCCGCCGGCGGTGAAGATGTCCTGCGAGATCTTGTCGAGCTGGGTGCGGAGCTGCTCGAGCTCGGTCTTGGCCTTGTCGAGGGCGGCCTTGGTCTCGGGCCAGGTCGAGCCGCGGAAGGTGGCGGCGAGGGGGCCGTCCCAGACGTTGGCGTCGGAGAGGATGCGGCCCTGGGCGTCGAGCTGGGTGATCTGGTCGGTGAAGCCGCCGTTGACGATCGACTGCAGCTGCTGGATGGCCGTCTTGGCCTGCTCGGTGGAGAGAACGCGAGACATGGTGATGTACCCCTTCATCGTGGTGTGGCCCTGCGCGAGACGCGCCCCCGGGGCCGGAACGAGACGAGACTACCTCGTCTCGTCGAGGATGCACCCTCGTGCACCGATCCGTCGGTCCCCCTTCGGGGGGCGTGCGACCGATCTGTCGGTGCACCGCCTCGGGCTACTCTGGGCGGAGGAACGTCATCACGAGGGGACTGGTCGTCATGACCTGGGGATCGAACGACGGGGGCGTCGCCGTGCGCTCCGACGCGCAGACGAGCACGACGCGGGGCACCGGCTCCGCCCGACGAGGGAGGGCGCTCCGCCGCGCCCGGGGACTGTCGGCGGTCGCCGTGGTCGGCGTGGTCGCGGTGGTCGCGACGGGCTGCACGGGAGGCGCGCCCGAGGTGACCGACCCCACCCGCGTCCTGCAGTCGGTCGCCACCACCCTGTCGAGCGACGGGTCGATCACGGCCGTCGACAGCACGACGGTCTCCGTCGACGACACCACCGGCACGACCTCGACGAGCAGCACCGAGCACGTGCCCGCCGACGTCGCCGACGACCTGCCGATCCGCGTGAGCACGTCGTACCGTGCCGGCGACCGGTCGGGCACCGACCTCGCCGACCTCGACGGCTTCGACGGGCGGGTCGAGATCGACCTGACCGTCGAGAACCTCACGGTGGCGCCGCAGGAGCTCACCTACGACGTCGCCGGCTCGTCGCGCACCGACCCCGCGCTGGTCGGCGCCCCCCTCAGCCTCGCGGCCTCGACGGTGCTCGAGGGCGTCTCGCCGAGCTCGGTCGTCACCGACGCCTCCGGCGCCGCCGGGGCGACCGACGGCATCGTCAGCACGAACGACGGCGGCGACGCCGTCGTCCAGTGGGGCGCGCTGCTCGCCCCGCCCCGCTCGGGCGCCAGCACGACCCTGCACCTCGTCGCCGACGTCGCGGACTTCCGATCGCCGACCTTCGACCTCGCCGCCCAGGCGGGGCTCTCCACGGACCTCTCCGTCGACGGCGTGCTGGCCTCGGCCTTCGACGACAGCTCGACCAGCGAGCTCGCGCTGCAGGAGCGCACCATCGCCCTCGTCTCCGACGTCGACCTCGTGCTGAGCCGCGCGGGCGAGACGATCACCGAGGTGCGCACCAACCTCGAGAGCACCTCCGACACCCTCGGCGTCCGCACGGCGGAGCAGCTCCGCGACAGCAGCGCCTCCCTCGCGAGCACCATGCAGGGCCTGAGCGGGCAGCTGACCGCTCTCGAGAGCGACCTCGGCGCGACGGTCACCGCCACGCAGTCGACGGTCCTCTCCCAGCTGCAGACGACGGTCACGAGCGTCGACACGCTGCTCGGCGACACGACGGCGACCGCGCCGGCCGTGACGCTCGACGGCGAGGGCTGCGCCGCGGTCGTCCCCGCCCCCGAGCAGGCCGGCAGCGTCTACGGCAGCCTCCTGCAGATGTCGACGCAGCTCGACGCCTACGCCCAGGCCAGCGCGCTCTGCCGCGACGAGGTCTCGGCGTCGCTCGCATCGACGGTCGGCCCGGCCGAGCCCACGGCCGAGATCTGCGCGACGCAGCAGTCGCTCACCTGCTCGCTCTACGGCTCCTCGCTGCTCGTCACCCTCGCACTCGTCGGCCTCGTGGGCCAGGGCGAGGAGCTCGCCGAGTCGCTCCAGCCCGAGCTCGCCGACGCCGCCCTCGACCGTCACGCCGACGTCACGGCGGACCTCGTGGACCTCTCCGCGCAGATCGAGGCCCTCGCCGTCGACCCGTCCGACTCGGCCGTGGCCACGGCCCTGACCGCCCTCGACGCCACCGTGACGTCGGTGCGCACCAGCACCCGCACGCTGCGCGACCAGGTCGACGGCCTCCACGACCGCGCCGAGAGCGCCCGCCGCGAGATCGGCGACGAGCAGCAGATCGGGTCGATGCGCGCCCAGGCGGAGAAGGTCGCCGCCGAGCTCTGCGACGTCGTCCAGGACGACGGCGGGGGCCCCGGCATCAGCCGCGACGAGGTGGAGCGCCTCCGCTCCTACCTGGTCGCCGAGGGCTGCGCCGACGACGGGGGCACGGAGGTCGAGCCGGGGCAGCCCGCGCCGACGCCGGCCCAGCTCGATGCACCCTTCCCGTACCGCGCCTCCCTCGCCGAGCGCCTCGACGACCAGCTGGCAGCCTGGGACGACGTGGTCGCGACCACCGACGTCGACGACGACACGCAGGGCCTCGGCCTCGTGCTCGCCGACCTCGACGAGCAGGGCGACGACCTGGCCGCCGCGGCGGCCGACGTCCGTCGCGCGGTCGCCGCGGGCGACGGCTCGGTCGACGGCGCCGTCGAGCAGCTCCGCGAGGCCGCTGCCGTCACCACTGCCGACACGGCCGACCTGGGCATCCGCCTGGAGCGCGTCCGCACCCAGCAGCAGGGCCTCGCCGACCAGGTCGAGGAGGCGTTCGCCGACACCTCGGAGGACGTCGCCGAGCAGGTCCAGGCCCTCGTCGGCCAGCAGGTGCGCGTCGTCGCCGAGCAGGGCGCCGTCAGCCAGGCCTCGGTCGTCGACGCCTTCACCCGCTCGATCGCCGGCCTCACCTCCACGTCGGACGTGGTCGTCGGCGACGCCCGAGAGACCATCGAGGAGCAGCGCGGCACGATCGACGAGCAGACGGCGGCCCTCACCACGGCCGTCGACGCCCAGACGGCCTCGACCCTCGAGCGCATCGCCCAGAGCACGGCCTCCTCGACGCGCGACGTCGACGGTGCGCGCACGCTGCTCACGGCCGACCTCGCCGCGGTCATGCTCGACCTCGGCGACCGCCAGGTGAACGGCTCCGGCATCCTCGGGGCCATGGCCACGAGCGCCGCGAAGTCGGACACTGCCGACTACCAGCTGGCCCTCGCCTCGAAGAGCGCGTCGGGCTACGCCAACATCCGCGCGGAGGACGTCGCGGGCATCATGCGCGAGCAGGCGCAGTTCACGGCGTCGGTCGACGCCGCGGCCACGCTGCCGGCGTTCCACCTCGACGTGCCGGCCGGCGCGACCTCGACCACGTTGTGGTCCTTCCGGATCGGAGCCGACCAGTGAGCCACGCCAGCCCGTCCGACGCCTCCTCCCGCAGCACGGCCGCGGCCGAGCCGGCCGAGCAGACCGGCGTCGACGAGACGCGTCCGCGGCGCCCCCGTCGCCGCCTCCTGCTCGCGGCGGGAGCCGTGGTGGTCGTCGCGGCCGTCGTCGTCGCGGTCGTCGTGGCCGTGCGCGGCGACCAGCGTGCGGTCGCCGACCCGGTGCCGGCCTCCGTGCCCGTGGCGATCCGCGCCTCCGACGTGCCCGACGGCACGACCGTCGGCGTCGTGATCACGCTGGGGCAGGGCGAGGGCTCTGCGTGGGCCGCAGCCGCCCAGGGCGGCCTCGTCGCCGAGCGCCGCCTCGAGCTCGGCGGCAGCGACGTGTCGCTCTCCGTGCAGGACGACGGCGGCAGCGCCGAGGGCGCCCGCGCGGCCGTCGAGGTGCTCGTCGCCGACGGCGTCGCCGGCATCGTCGTCGCCAGCTCGGGCAGCCACGTCTCCGGCGCGGTCGACGCCGCCCGCGAGGCCGGCGTGCCCGTCGTGCTGCCCTACGCGGAGGTGCCCGGCGGCTCCGGCGAGGGAGCCTGGTCGACCGCGCCCGACGCCGCCGTCACGGGCGCCGCCCTCCAGGCCGCGCTCGGCGGGTCGACGCACACGCTGCTCGTCGACCTCGGCGGCGGCAGCCCGGCCGGCGTCGCCGTGGCCGACATCCTGGTCGCCTCGGCCGTCGGCGACGACACCGCGGTCGCCGACGAGGTCGCCCGGCTCGCCGGCGCGGCACCGTCGACCGACGTCGACCCCGACGCCCCCGCGGAGGCGGCGCCCCCCGCCGTCGCCGTCCCCGCCACCGCCGTGCTGCTGAGCGGCTCGGCCACGCGCCAGGCCGCCCTCGTGGCAGCCCTCCAGTCCGCCGACCTGCCCGTGCCGGTCGTGCTGACGCCCGAGGCGACGAGCCCGGCGTTCACCGCGGCGCTGAGCGAGCGCGGCGGCAGCCTGGCCGGCGACCTCACGACCGTGGGCGTGCAGACCGACGACGCCGTGGCCCTCCGCTCCGACGCCGCCGGCCGCACGATGTCGGCCTTCCTGGCCGGCGTGCGCGTGCTCGCCCGGGACGGAGACGCCGTCAACCTCACGGGTGACCAGCCCTTCTCGGCCGTGGCCGCGCAGGCCGACTCGCGCAGCCACGACGCCGTCCTGGCGCTCGTCCGTGCCGTCTCGGCGGCCGGCAGCTCCGACCCGGCCGAGGTCTCCGCGGCCCTCGGCTCGCTCTCGCTCGTCGCCTCCGACGGCATCGCCGGGCCGGCGCTCGACTTCGGCGCCGACGAGCCCGACACCGGCGAGGTCGAGGTGCTGCACGCCTCCTCGCAGGCCCTCGGACTCCGCCCGGCCGCCGACGCCGGGGTGGCCCGCCTGGTCTGGTTCGCCGGGCCGACGACCGACTAGCACCGCCCGGGCGGCGTCGTGGTCCACGCCGCCGCCCCCGCACCGACGACGAGGCCGACCCCGCTCGGCCCGCGGCACGAGAGGGAGACCCGCATGCGCGTGGTGATCGAGCTGGACGACCAGCGACGCAGCGTGGAGGTCGACCGCTGGCGCGGCTCCGCGACCCTGGCCGAGCTGGTCGAGGCCGCGGGCTGCTCCGTCGGGCCCGACGACGACCTGTTCGTCGACGCCTCGGCCGTGTCGGTCGGCACGCCGCTGCGCGAGCTCGTGCTGCTCGAGGGGTCGCGCGTCGCCCGCACAGCCACGACGCGGCCGGCCCGCGTCGCCGGCTGGAACGTCACGCTCGCCGGCGGGCTCGCCGTGGGGCGCGTGGTCGAGGTGCCCCGCACCCGCCCGCTCGTCGTCGGCCGCTCGCCGCAGGCCGACCTCGTGCTGCCGACGGCCAGCGCCTCCTGGGAGCACTGTACGGTCGCGCTCGACGACGACGGCGTGCTGATCCGCGACTCCGGCTCGACCAACGGCACCGTCGTCGCCGGCGAGAAGGTGGGCGCTGAGGGCGTCCGCGTCACCGAGGGCACCACCGTGATCGTGGGCGGCGCGGTGCTGATCGTGCGCCCCGACCTGCCCGAGTCGCCCGTGCCGGCTCCTGGCTCGCTGCACAACCTCACACCTGCCGCGACGGCGCCCTTCAACCGCCCGCCCCGCCCAGGCCGCGTGGGCGAGATCGAGCCCGTGCTGCCGCCCACCCGCAAGGACGTGCCGCCGGCCTCGAAGTTCAGCGTCATCACCGTCGTGGCGCCGCTCGTGCTGGCCGGCGCCATGGTGCTGCTGCTCGGCGACGCCCGCTTTGCGCTCTTCGCCCTGCTCAGCCCGGTGATGGCCATCGGCATGTACTTCGAGCAGAAGCACCGCCGCAGGAAGAACCTCGAGGAGGAGGAGGAGCGCTTCGCGACCGCCGTGGAGGCGTTCCGCCGCGAGATCGCGGACGCTGCGGCCCAGGAGGTGCGCCGCCGTCAGGAGCTCGCCCCCGACCCGGCCACGGTGCTGCGACGCCCGGCCGTGCCGACGACCCAGCTGTGGCAGCGCCGCGCGGGCGACGACGACTTCCTCGCCCTGCACGGCGGCATCGGCGACGTGCCCTGGAAGCCCGAGGTCGACGACCGCGGCGTCTCCCGCCGCGACGAGAAGGTCAAGGAGGCGCTCGAGGCCGGCCTCCTGCCCGCCGCGCCCGTCGTCGTGGACCTCAGCGACGCCGGCGTGGTCGGCATCGTCGGCGACCGGGCCGGGGCGCTCGCCCTCGCCCGCAGCCTCCTCGTGCAGGCGGCCGTGCACTGCGGGCCCGCCGACCTCACGGTCGGCACCTTCTGCGACCGTGGCCGCGAGGCCGACTGGGAGTGGGCCTCCTGGCTGCCGCACACCCGCCGCGCGGGCAGCAGCACGGGCGAGCGGTGGATGTCGGCGCAGCGCGAGGCGAGCGCCTCCGTGCTCCGTGGCCTCCGCGAGACCGTCGACGAGATGCCCACCCCGGCCCTGCTCGTCGTGCTCGACTCCGAGGTGCTCACCGAGGGTCGCGACGCCCCGGCCCGCGCCCTGCTCGGCCACGGCCGGAGCGTGCCCGGCGTCAGCCTCCGCCCGGGCGAGCGGCCGCACCGCGTCAGCGGCATCGTCATCGCGACCTCCGAGGAGCAGCTCCCGGCCGCCTGCACCAGCGTCATCGTCGTCGGCGACGACGCGGCCGCGACCGTGCACCGCCCGGAGGACCGCGCCCGCGTCGACGACGTCGTGCTCGCGGGCGTCACCCTCGAGGCCGCCGAGGAGTGCGCCCGCCACCTCGCGCACTTCGACGACCCCGAGCTGATCGTGCCCGGCGCTTCCCTGCCGTCGCTGGTGCGCCTCCCCGAGCTGCTCGGCCACCAGGCCCTCGACGCCCAGGCGATCCGCGCGATGTGGGCGGCCGACACCGGCGTCTCGACGCCCATCGGCTCCGCCGAGACGGGCGTGCTCACGCTCGACCTGGTCGAGGACGGCCCGCACGGCCTCGTCGGCGGCACCACCGGCTCGGGCAAGAGCGAGTTCCTCCGCTCGCTCGTCGCCGGGCTCGCGGCGCGCAACGACCCGACCCGCCTCACCTTCGTGCTGATCGACTTCAAGGGAGGCGCGGCCTTCAAGGCCTGCGAGCGACTGCCGCACACCATCGGCACCATCAGCAACCTTGACGAGCAGCTCGCCGACCGGGCGCTGCGGGCGCTCGAGGCCGAGATGGAGCGCCGTCAGCGCGTCTTCGCCGAGGCGGGGGACGACGTCGACAACCTCGACGCGTACCTCCGCACCGGTCCGGCGGAGCCCATGCCGCGCCTCCTGCTGGTGGTCGACGAGTTCGCGATGCTCGCCAAGGACTTCCCCGACGTCCTGTCGTCGCTCGTCAGCGTCGCGGCCGTGGGCCGGACGCTCGGCGTGCACATGATCCTCGCGACGCAGCGCCCCGCCGGCGTCGTCAACGAGGACATCCTCGCCAACACCAACCTCCGCGTCGCGCTGCGCGTGCAGAGCCGGGAGGACTCGAGCAACGTCATCGGCGTGCCCGCGGCCGCCGGCATCGGGCGTGCGCAGACCGGCCGCGCCTACGTGAAGCTCGGCCAGGACGACATCACCCCCGTGCAGACCGCCCTCGTCACGGGCCGCGCGCAGGAGGTCGCCGCGGGCGCCGTCGACGTTCGCGAGATCGGGGCGTTCGGCGTGCCGGTGGCCGCTCCCGCGCCTCCTCGGGCCACGGCGAACGACGCCGCCGACCTCGACGTGCTGATCGACGCGGTCGTGCAGGCGAACGCCGACGCCGGCATCGCGCCGCCGCGGCAGGTCTGGCCGGAGGCGCTGGGCGAGCGGGTCGCGCTGGAGGGCTTCGCCGAGGCGGCCGGGCCCGAGACCGTCGACGCGGTCGCGGCCGCAGCCGGCGCCGCCCCCGCCGTGCCCGCCCTGCCCGCTGAGCCCGCCGTGCCCGTCGTGGGCGGCGTCCGGGGCGACCTCGTCGCCGTGGCCCTCGCCGACGAGCCCGACCTGCAGCGGCAGAGCCCCGCCGGCTGGCGGCTCGACGAGGGCAACCTCATGCTGCTCGGCATCGTCGGCAGCGGCACGAGCACGACCCTCTCGAGCATCGCGCTGACGATGGCCCGCGAGACCTCGCCCGACGACCTCGACCTCTACGTGCTCGACATGGGCTCGCGCGGCCTCGCGCCGCTCGCCGACCTGCCGCACACCGTCGCGTACGTCGGCTCGGGCACGGGGGCCAAGGAGCAGCAGGCGCGGTTCCTGCGGCACCTGCGCACCGAGCTCGAGGTGCGTCGGGCGTCGCCGGGGACGGGGAGGCGCGCGGTCGTCCTGCTGGACGGCCTGGCCGCCCTCCGCGACGAGTACCAGGACTACGAGGGGCAGCAGCTGCTCGACCTGCTCTACCGCGTCTACGCCGACGGCCCCGGCCTCGGCCTCTCGTTCGCCGTGTCGACGACCCGTGCCAAGGCGGTGCCGTCGGCGATGGACGAGGTCACGACGCAGAAGTGGCTGTACCGCCTCGCCGACCAGTACGACTACGCCTCCTACGGCATCCGGGGCAAGAGCGTCCCGGCCGCGGTGCCCGGTCGCTGCGTCGACACCGTCACGGGGCTGCAGATGCACGTCGCGACGCCCGAGGGCGACCTGGCCGCGGCCGTGGCGCAGGTGCGAGGGGCCTGGGCCGGCACGCCGCCGAAGGCCAACGCCATCGGCCAGCTGCCCGACGACGTCCGCGTCGACGAGCTCGACCTCGCGCCCGTGCTCACGGGCGAGCCGTGGCTGCTGCCGATCGGCATCGGCGAGGACGACCTGACCCCCGCGCAGCTCGAGGTCTACGAGGGCGAGCACGTGATGATCGCCGGGCCCGCCCGGTCGGGCAAGTCGACGTTGCTCTGCGCCCTCGCCGAGTCGATCCGCGCCCTGCCCGGTGACCGTCCCGCGGTCTGGGGCATCGGCGACCGGCGCTCGCCCCTCGCGACGGCCGGGCTCGACCGCGTCGCCGTGGGCGTCGACGAGGTCCCGGCGCTGCTCGCGTCGCTGCGGCTGGAGCGCCGCCCGGTCGTGCTGCTGATCGACGACGCCGAGCGGTTCGACGACGCCGACCAGTCGATCGCGTCGCTGCTCGCGAGCCGCACGCCGGTGACGGTGGTCGCCGCGGGCCGGTCCGCCGACCTTCGCACCCTCTACAGCCACTGGACGAAGACGGTCCGCAAGGCCCGCTGCGGCGTGCTGCTGCAGCCCGACGTCGACTACGACGGCGACCTGCTCGGCGCCACCCTGCCGCGGCGCGCGCCGGTCGCGCTCAGCCGCGGGCGCGGCTACGCCTGCGTGGGAGGCGCGGTGCGGCTCGTGCAGACCATCAGCCCGAGCGCCTGATCCTCGGAGTGCGGGCGGGCGGCGGTCTGCAGACCACTGCCGGCCGGCGGCTCTCCGCGGGTCAGTCGCGGGCGGTGATGCCGAACGTCGAGCTCTCGAGGGCCGTGAAGTTGCCCACGGTGGCCCGGAGCACGCACTGCGGGGCGATCGACAGCGCCGTCACGACGAGGCCGTCGGTCGAGACCGCCAGGGCCCCGGAGCACCCGTCGGCGAAGCGCACGCCCGCCTCGCCGCCGGCGACGTCCTGCAGCATCTGCGAGGGCGTGCCCGTGCTGGGGCTCGTGTAGAGCGGGTTCAGCTCGTCGGGGCCGCTCGGCCAGACGGGCACCAGGGTGACCGGCAGGGCCGTCTGGCTGACGGTGCGCGACGGGGTCGTCACGACGACGTCGCGGAGGCGCTGCACCGGGTACGCCGTGCCGCTCACGCGGTCCGACCCGACGGCCTCGCTGGTCGCGGTCGCCGCGGCGTCCAGCCACTCGTCGAGCGCCGCGGCGTCCGCCACGGCGAGGGGGAACGTCGCCTCGACCTCGACCGAGCCGCCGGCGGGCACCTCGACGCCCGACACCGTCCAGCCGCACGGTGCCGAGACGCCCGTCAGCGACGGCTGGTTGCGGGTCGCCGAGACGGGCCCCTCGGTGGAGCTCCACCGCACGGGCGGGCACGCGGCGTCGGAGTCGAGCCCCGGCACGACCTCGAGCAGCGGGCCCGAGAGGGGTGCGGCCTGCGCCGACCAGGTGATCGCCAGGGTCACCGTGCCGGCGGCGGTGTCCGAGGAGGCGTCGCGCGAGACCCCGAGGCCGGTCGGCAGCGCCTGGTCCTGCTGGTTCGCCGCGGCGCTGGCCGTGGCGGGCGCGGACGCCTCGCCGCCCTTCCCGGACGGCACGAGCACGACGAGGCCCACGACCAGCGCGACGACGAGCAGCACGCCGACGCCGCCGAGGGCCGCGACGCGTCCGGTGAGCCAGCCGGGTCGCGACCCGGCGAGCTGACGGACGCGCTCGAGCCGCGTGGGCGGGGGAGCGTCGACGACCGTGGCCGGCTCGGCGACGGGGCGTCGCAGCGGCCGCACCACGGTGGCCGAGCCGTCCGTGCCCAGGTCGGGCCGCGCCTCCTGCACCTCGGGTGCGACGTCGGTGCCGTGGGCGAGCGCGCTCTCGAGCTCGGCGGTCGACCCGCCGGAGGCGCCGCCTCCCGGGGCCGCGGCGCCGCGCACGATCGTCGCCGGACGCTCGATCTCGTCGAAGCCCTCGGGCGCCTCGACGGCGGCCAGCGCGGGCAGGTCGGCGTGGGCGGCGGCGAGGCGGCGCAGGCGCTCGGCGGCCACGGCCGCGGCGGGGCGCGCAGACGGGTCCTTGGCGAGCAGGCCGTCGATCGCCGCCCAGACGTCGCCCGGCAGGTCGAGCCGCGGGGGAGTCGAGGTGACGTGGCGGTAGGCGACGGTGAAGTCGGTGCCCGGACCGGCGAACGGCGTGCGCCCCGCGAGCAGCTGGTAGAGCATGACGCCGGTCGCGTAGACGTCGCCGGCGGGCCCCGAGCGCCCGTTGCTGATGAGCTCGGGCGCCATGTACTGCGGGGTGCCGAGGAGGCCGGTCGTGCGGCGGTCCTGTTCGCCGACGACGGAGGCGATGCCGAAGTCGCTGACGCGCACGGCGCCCGCGAGCCCCGGGTGCCAGGGCTCGGCGAGCAGCACGTTGTCGGGCTTCACGTCGCGGTGCGAGACGTCGCGCTGGTGGGCGGCGGCGAGAGCGTCGAGCACCTCGGCCGCGATGGTCAGGGCGTCGCGGGCGGGCAGCGGGCCGGACTGCTCGAGCAGGTCGCCGACCGAGCCGCCGGGCACGAGGTCCATGACGATGGCGAGCCGGTCGCCCTCGACCACGAGGTCGCGAACGCGCACGATGCCGGGGTGCCGCAGCGAGACGAGCACCGAGCGCTCGCGCACGAATCGCTCGACGAGCCCGGGGTCGGCGGCGTGCTCGGGCTTCAGCAGCTTGGCGGCGACCTGGTCGTCGTGCGGAGCGACCGTGGCGCGCCACACCTCGCCCGCCGCTCCCGAGCCGATCAGCTCGACGAGGCGGTACGACGCCCCCAGGGCCTCGCCGGATCGCGACTGCGCCACGTCTCCCCCTTCCCCCTCGGACGGCGGGGCCCCCGCCGTCGCCCCGGGGCCCATCCTACGGCGACGCCCCCTCGTCGGCAGGCCCGAGACGGTGCCGTGGCCGACCCCGAGCGGGGGTCAGCGCGTCAGCGCCTGCACGAGGCTCTCCTGCAGGTAGCCGAGCCAGTCGAAGACGTCGTTCATCACGAGGGCGGCCGGGTCGTCGGTCGGCGCCGGCCCTCCGTCGGTCACGCCGAGTCGGCTGCCGAGCACCAGCCGCAGGTCGGTCAGGGTGCGCAGCCACGACTGCTGCGCGGCCTCGTCGAGCCGCGAGGTCGGCGGCGGGCCGAGGTCGTCGAGCACCCGTCGGGCGTTCGCGACCTTGCGGGCGGTCAGGTCGTCGGCGGTGAACCTGCGGAACTCGGCCGCCGCCTCCTCGTCGTCCGGGTACGCGGAGGGCAGGAGGCGCGCGAGGGCCGGGTCGCCGGGATCGCCACCCTCGAGCACGCTCACGAGCTGCGCGACGAGGTCGGCCAGCAGGGCACGTTCGTGGTCGGGCAGCGTGAGCTCCATGCCGTCCCGGCCGCGACGGAAGGGGATCACTCGTCGGCCTTCGAGACGGTCGCCCAGAGGCCGAAGTCGTGCATCGCCTCGACGTGCCGCTCCATCTCCTCGCGCGGGCCGGTGGCGACGACGGCCCTGCCGGTGGTGTGCACCTGCATCATCAGCCGCTCCGACTCGCGGGCCGAGTAGCCGAAGTAGCTGCGGAAGACGTAGCTCACGTACGACATCAGGTTGACCGGGTCGTCCCAGACCAGCGTGACCCACGGGCGGTCGGGCGCGACGAGGAGGCGCGGGTCGGTCTCGGTGCCGACGCGCGTGTCGTCCAGGGTCTGCGTCACGCCCCCCAGCGTGCCACGCCGCGGCGGTCCGCACGACCGCCTCCGCGCCTCCCGCGCCCCTGCCCGCGGAGGTATGCTCGACGGGTCGCGACTGGCGTTCAGATGGTCGACCATCGGGGAGCGACGCACACACGGTACGTGGCCGTACGCCTGGGCCACCACGCCACCTGAAGAACCGGCACCTCGTGCCGCCCTCGTCCCGTGACCGTGTAGAGAGAGCCCTGCCATGACCCCCCAGAAGACGCCCTCGACCTTCAACGCCCCGCTCAGCGAGGTCGACCCCGAGATCGCCGCGGTGCTCGAGCAGGAGCTCGGCCGTCAGCGCGACTACCTCGAGATGATCGCCTCCGAGAACTTCGTGCCGCGGGCCGTGCTCGAGTCGCAGGGCTCGGTGCTGACGAACAAGTACGCCGAGGGCTACCCGGGGCGTCGCTACTACGGCGGCTGCGAGTTCGTCGACGTCGCCGAGAACCTCGCCATCGAGCGGGCCAAGACGCTGTTCGGCGCCGACTTCGCCAACGTCCAGCCGCACTCGGGCGCCCAGGCCAACGCCGCCGTGCTCTCCGCCATCGCCAGCATCGGCGACACCATCCTCGGCCTCGAGCTCGCCCACGGCGGCCACCTGACCCACGGCATGAAGCTCAACTTCTCCGGCAAGATGTACAAGGCCGTGGCCTACGAGGTCGACCCCGAGACGTACCTCATCGACATGGAGACCGTGCGTCGCCAGGCGCTCGAGCACAAGCCGAAGGTCATCATCGCCGGCTGGTCGGCCTACCCGCGCCAGCTCGACTTCGCGGCCTTCCGCGCCATCGCCGACGAGGTCGGCGCGTACCTCTGGGTCGACATGGCGCACTTCGCCGGCCTCGTCGCCGCGGGCCTGCACCCGTCGCCGCTGCCCCACGCCCACGTCGTCTCGTCGACGGTGCACAAGACCCTGGCCGGCCCGCGCTCGGGCGTGATCCTGTCGAACCACGAGCCGCTCTTCAAGAAGCTCAACTCCGCGGTCTTCCCCGGCCAGCAGGGCGGCCCGCTGATGCACGTCATCGCGGCCAAGGCGACGGCCTTCAAGCTCGCGGCCGAGCCCGAGTTCAAGGACCGCCAGGAGCGCACCATCCGAGGCGCCCAGCTCCTCGCCGCGCGCCTCACCGCGCCCGACGCGAAGGCGGCCGGCATCGACGTGCTCACCGGCGGCACCGACGTGCACCTCGTGCTCGTCGACCTGCGCGCCAGCGAGGTCGACGGCAAGCAGGCGGAAGACCTGCTGCACCAGGTCGGCATCACCGTCAACCGCAACTCCGTCCCGTGGGATCCTCGCCCGCCGATGGTCACCTCCGGCGTCCGCATCGGCACGCCGGCGCTCGCGACCCGCGGCTTCGACGACGCGGAGTTCACCGAGGTCGCCGACGTCATCGCCCTGGCGCTGATGCCCGAGCCCGACATCGAGGCCCTCGCGGCGCGCGTGAAGGCGCTCACCGACGCGTTCCCGCTCTACGCGTGAGCGCCGGCGTCGGGCCGGGAGCCGCGGTCGACGCGGCACCCGGCGCTCCCGCGACGGCACCCGTCGAGCCCGCTGACCGCCCGCTCATCGCGGGGCCGGGCAGCGCGGTGAAGATCGACGGCACGGCCCTCGCGGCCGCCGTCAAGGCCGACCTGCGCGTCCGGGTCGACGCGCTGCGCGCCCGTGGCGTGGTGCCCGGGCTCGGCACGATCCTCGTGGGGGCCAACCCCGGGTCGTTGTCGTACGTGGCCGGCAAGCACCGCGACTGCGCGGAGGTCGGCATCGAGTCGATCCGCCTCGACCTGCCCGACACGGCCAGCGAGGCGGAGATCCGCGCGGCGATCGAGACGATGAACGCCGACCCCGCCGTCACCGCCTTCATCATCCAGCTGCCGCTGCCCGAGGGCATCGACCCGACGGCGATGCTCGAGCTGATGGACCCGGCGAAGGACGCCGACGGCCTCCACCCCGTCAACCTCGGCGAGCTCGTGCTCGCGGTGCCCGGCGGCAAGGGCTCGATCGACACGCCCCTGCCGTGCACGCCGCGCGGCATCGTCGAGATGCTGCGCGCTTACGACGTGCCGATCGCGGGCCGTCACGTGACGATCATCGGCCAGGGCCTCACCGTCGGGCGGCCGCTCGGCCTGCTGCTCACCCGCCTCGAGGCGACGGCCACCCTCACGCACTCGCGCACGGTCGACGTCGCGGCCGAGGTGCGCCGCGCCGACATCGTCGTCGCGGCGGCCGGCGTGGCCGGGCTGGTGCAGCCCGACTGGGTCGCCCCCGGGGCGACCGTGATCGACGTCGGCATCACGCGCGTGCTCGTCGAGGAGACGGGCAAGTACAAGCTGCGGGGCGACGTCGACCCGGCGGTGGCGCAGGTCGCCGGCGCCCTGTCGCCGGTGCCCGGCGGCGTCGGCCCGATGACCCGGGCGATGCTGCTGAAGAACGTCGTGGAGGCCGCCGAGCGCGACGCGTGACGGCGACGCGGCCGCACGGCC
>NZ_LMOX01000003.1:696057-743827 GCF_001423665.1 Frigoribacterium sp. Leaf164 | reverse complement strand
CCGCCGGCCTAGGTCCGCGCCGACCGTGAACGGGCGAGTACGACGAAGGCGGGCCACCACGGTGGCCCGCCTTCGTCGTACTCGCCCGTCGTCGAGAGTGCCGGTGGCGCCGGCTAGCGCCGCTGGGCGCCGGCCGGCACCAGCCGGCCCGGCCGGCGGCCGCGGCCGCCTGCGCCTAGCTCTCGCGGCGCGCGCCCTCGGCAGGGTGCACGGTGAAGATCGTCGGGGCGGTGTAGCCCGCCTCGGCGAAGGCCGCCGTGACGGCCTCGGCCACCGCGTCGCGCTGGTCGCTCGGCACGAGGGCGATGGCCGACCCGCCGAAGCCGCCGCCCGTCATGCGGGCCCCGACCGCGCCGGAGCGCTGGGCGGTCGCGACCGCGAGGTCGAGCTGCGGCACAGAGATCTCGAAGTCGTCGCGCATCGACACGTGCGAGGCGTCGAGCAGGGCGCCGATGGCCGCCGGGCCCTCGGTGCGCAGCGTGCGCACGGTGTCGAGCACGCGCTGGTTCTCGGTGACGACGTGGCGCACGCGGCGGTAGGTCTCGTCGTCGAGCAGGTCGGAGGCGCGCGGCAGGTCGTCGACGTCGAGGTCGCGCAGCGAGGTGACGCCCAGCGCCTCCGCCCCGCGTTCGCACGACGCCCGGCGGTCGACGTACCCGCCGGTGGCGTGGGCGTGCTCGACGTGGGTGTCGACCACGAGGATCTCGAGCCCGGCGGCGGCGAAGCCCAGGTCGACGACGTCGGCCTCGAGGCTGCGGCAGTCGAGGAAGACCGCGGAGTCGGCCCGGCCGAGCAGCGACGCCGACTGGTCCATGATGCCGGTGGGCGCGCCCACCGCGTCGTTCTCGGCGAGCTGGCCGACCGCGGCGAGCGTGGGGCGGTTCACCTCGAGCGACCAGAGCTCGGTGACGGCGACGGCGACGGAGCACTCGAGGGCCGCCGACGACGAGAGGCCCGCGCCGATGGGCACGTCGGACTCGACGAAGACGTCGAGGCCGGAGGCGGCCGACAGATCGATCGACGACACGTCGCCGCCGGCCGCCGTGAAGGCGGGGGCGTCGGCGTGCTGCGGGGCGACCGACAGCGCCCAGGCGATGCCGAAGACGTAGGCCGACCAGCCCGACATGGCCGAGGGGTCGAGCTCGTCGAGCGAGATCTCGTGGACGCCCTCGTCGAAGGTGCTCGCGACGCGGAGGAGGCGGTCGTCGCGACGGCCGACGGTGACGACGGTCCGCTTGTCGATCGCGAACGGCAGCACGAAGCCGTCGTTGTAGTCGGTGTGCTCGCCGATGAGGTTCACCCGGCCGGGCGCCGACCACGTGCCGGCCACGGGGGAGTCGAAGACGGAGGCGTAGCTGCGGGCCTGACCCGTGCCTCCCGGGGTGTCGGTGGTGGTCATGCGCGCGTCATCGCCTCTCTCAGTCGGTCGGCCTGGGCCTCGGGCACGAGGTCGCCCACCCAGGCTCCCATCGCGGCCTCGGAGCCGGCCAGGAACTTCAGCCTCGTCTCGGCCCGGCGGGGCGAGGTGATCTGCAGCATGAGCCGCACGGTGTCGCGGCCGACCGAGACCGGCGCCTGGTGCCAGGCGGCGATGTAGGGCGTCTCGTCGCCGTAGAGCGCGTCGAGGCCGCGCAGCAGCGTCTTGTACATGACCGCGAGCTCGTCGCGCTCGTCGCTCGTGAGGCCGGCGAAGTCGGGCACGTGGCGGTGCGGCAGCAGGTGGATCTCGATGGGCCAGCGCGCCGCGAACGGCACGAAGGCGGTGAAGTGCTCGCCGGCCAGCACGACGCGGGGCCCCTGGCGCTCGCTCTCGAGCAGGTCGTGGAAGAGGTCGGGGCCGTAGGCCTCGATGCTCCGCAGCAGCGACGCGGTGCGCGGGGTGACGTAGGGGTAGGCGTAGATCTGGCCGTGGGGGTGGTGCAGGGTCACGCCGATGGCCTGGCCGCGGTTCTCGAACGGGAAGACCTGCTCGACGCCGGGCAGCGCGCTGAGCGCCTCGGTGCGGTGCGCCCAGGCCTCGACCACCGTGCGGGCGCGCGAGTCGCTGAGGGTCGCGAACGAGCCGACGGTGTCGGGGCTGAAGCAGACGACCTCGCAGCGGCCGACGCTGCGGCGCACACGGCCGAGGCCGATCTCGGCGAGGTCGTCGAGCCCGGCGGGGGCGTCGGGGTCGGTCAGCGCGGGGCCGAACGACGGCGAGCGGTTCTCGAACACGGCGACGTCGTACACGTCGGGGATCTCGGAGGGGTTCGTCTCGCTGGCGGGCGCGAGCGGGTCGAGCTCGGCCGGGGGGAGGAAGACGCGGTTCTGGCGCGACGCCGCGATCGACACCCAGTCGCCGGTGAGCGGGTCCTGTCGCATCGAGGCGGTCTCGGGCCGCGGGTCGAGCACGCGCGCGTCGACACGGCGCTCGCTGCCGAGCGTCGTGTCGGCGTCGTCGAACCAGATCAGCTCGCGACCGTCGGCCAGGGTCGACGTGCGGACGGCGATGGGTGCCATTGTCCCTCCTCGGGGTCGGCGCTCCCACGGATGCAGCCTGCATTTGCGAAAGCAGGTGAAAGCATACGAAGATGACCCCGTGAACGCCAAATCCGCCGACCAGCCCCTCCCGGGCGAGCGGCGGCGCGACCGCATCGCCGACCTCGTCGGCCGCCGGGGCTTCGTCCGCACGGCCGAGCTCGCCCGCGAGTTCCGGCTCTCCGAGGTCACCATCCGCACCGACCTCGAGAGCCTCGCCGCCGACGGCCTCGTCTCGCGCGTGCACGGCGGCGCGCTCTCGGTCGACCGTCCGGTGGTCGAGCGCCCCTTCGAGGAGGAGAGCGCGGTCGGCATCGACGCCAAGCACGCGATCGGCGTGCGGGCCGCGGCCCTGGTGCGGTCGGGCGACTGCGTCGTGCTCGACGTCGGCACGACGACCACGCAGATCGCGCTGGCGCTGCTCGAGCGGCACGAGCTCGAGGGCGTCGTCGTCGTGACCAACAGCCTGACGATCGCCCTCGCCCTCGAGCAGGCGGTGCCGCGCTTCACGGTGATCGTCTCGGGCGGCACGCTCCGGCCGCTCCAGCACTCCCTGGTGAACCCGCTCGCGACCACGGTCTTCTCGGCGATCACGGCCGACATCGCCTTCATCGGCTGCACCGGGGTGCACCCCGACCACGGCGTCACGAACGTCAACCTGCCCGAGACCGACCTCAAGCGGCTCATGACGACGACGTCCCGACGCAGCTACATCGTCGCTGACGGGAGCAAGCTGGGGGAGGCGCACCTCGGCGTCATCGGGCCCCTCGACGTGTTCGAGGGGCTCGTGACCGCCGGGGCCGACGAGCACCGGGTCACCGCCCTGCGCGCCGCGGGCCTGACCGTGGTCGAGGCCGACCGCGACGACGAGAGAGGACGACCGTGACGAGCTCACCCACCGGAGACCAGCTGCACCTGCGCCGAGAGGTCGACGGCCGCGTCGTCGAGGCCGTGGTGACCTCCGTCGCCGCCGGCCTGCGGTCGCTGACCGTCGACGGCCGCGCGCTGACCGAGACCTTCCCCGACACGGTCGTGCCGCCGTCGGCGTGCGGCATCACGCTCTTCCCGTGGCCGAACCGCGTCGACGGCGGCCGCTGGTCGCTCGACGGCGAGGCGCAGCAGCTCGACATCACCGAGCCGTCGAGGGGCAACGCCAGCCACGGCCTGCTGCGCTACACCAGCTACCGCCTCGTCGAGCGCGACGAGCACGCGGTCACCCAGGCGGCGACGGTCTACCCGCAGCACGGCTGGCCGTTGCAGCTCGACCTGACGGTGCGGCACGAGCTCGTCGCCGACGGGCTGCGGGTCAGCTACGAGGTCGAGAACGTCGGCGCGCGGCCGGCGCCGTTCGCGGTGGGGGCGCACCCCTTCCTCCGCGTGGGCGACGTCGACGTGGCCGACCTCACCGTCTCGCTCGACGCGGCGACGCGCTTCGCCGTCGACGAGCGCGGCGTCCCCACCGGCACCGAGCCGGTCGAGGGCACCGCCTACGACCTCCGCGGCGCGCCGGTGGTCGGCGACCTCGACCTCGACACCCCCTACCGTGACGTCGCACCGGGCGACGACGGCGTCCGCCGCACCCGCCTGACGGCTCCTGACGGCACGGCGACCGAGCTCTGGCAGGACGCGTCGTTCGGCTACGTGCAGGTGTTCACCCCGCGCAACTTCCCCCGCGACGGCGTCCTCGGCCTGGCCGTGGCCGCCGAGCCGATGACGGCGCCGCCGAACGCCCTCGCGACCGGCGAGGGGCTCCTCCGCCTCGAGCCGGGCGAGCGCTGGTCGGGCTCCTGGGGCATGCGCCACGTCGCGGGCTGACCATCCCGTCGGGCTGGGGCGGCAGCCGGGCCGACCCGCGGCTCCGCCCGGTCCTGTCCGGAGGCGCGGGTCGGGTGACCAGCAAATTGTCCTAATTGCGCAAGTTACTGGGAATCCTTCTGCGGCGGGGGCGAATCGGGGTAGCGTGTCGACTCGTTCCGGCTGGTTACCGGACGAACGCCGTCGACGTAGACGCAGGCCGCTCTTTTCCTGATCCGAATGGCGTCCTGCATCGTCGGCGCACGTGCCCCCGCCCGCGCACCGCGCTCGGCGGGGGCACGCCTCTTCCTCCCCGGGGCCCTGCTCGGCGGCGCTCCCTCACACCCTGGTGGCGCCTCCGTCGAGCCCCGGTCGGGCATCGTCCCCGTGCGAGGGGCACTCGGAATGGGGGACGCGGGGCCGCTCCCGCCGATGGTTTGATCGATCTCGGGTAAGCGACAGGAGATCCTCTCGGATCCCGCGCGAGGTGGCCCGATTCGGGTCGGGCCACCTGAACCCCTCCGGGTTCGCCAGGGCGACGCCTCGCACCGGAGAACTGCTGGTCATGCCCCAAGTCGACTCCGGCCCCGCAGAGACCACCCGGGTGGTGTCCCCCGGAACGGCCCTGAGATGGTGAGATCCCCTCCCGTCGTGCCGCGAGATGGCGTACGCTCGTCGGGTACCGGGCGGTGACCAGACGCCCGGTGTCGGGGGCAGGATTCGGGTCCGCGCCCCTGCGGTGGGGCCGCCACGTAGGGGTACGTGATGACGGCCCCACCCTCGCACGTCGGAGGCCCTCCCCGAGTCGGGGCGGGCGAAGCCCCGGGCGGCGCCGTTGTGTGCGATGCTGCCCTCGACGGCTCGCCGAGCGGCAACTGCCCCGCCTCTCTCGCACACCCCCCTCAAGCGGCCCGCCGTTCGCGGGACACCTCCACGCCGCACCCGGCACTGGGCAAGCACCGGCTGCGACGTGTCCAGAGAATCGACCGCACATGGGCACTCTCCGCTACGACCACGGCACCGTCGACATCGAGATGGACGACCGGACCCTCGCGCACGTGAGGCTCGTCGTCATGGCCAAGCTCCGCCGGCACGAGAGCTTCCCCTTCACGTGGGAGGACAGCACGGGTGCCGGAGGGGGCTGGAACAGCATCTGGATCCACCCCGGGGCCAGCTTCCATTTCGCCTTCCTCGGTGGTCGCTCGCCGCGGGTCAACACCCTGTGGGTCGAACAGCTGATGGCGTCCGCGAACAGCGCCGCAGGGCTCGTGCTGACCCGAGAACCCGCTGGCCAGCCACCTCTCCCGCCGTCCGACCGGCCGGTCGCCGTCACCACCCGGGCGGGTGTCGTCCCGACGGAGGTGCGCGCACCTCGGCTGCGGGCTCGGGGAGCCGTGATCCGAGAGGCGTCGCCCCTGTGACGCCGGCAGCCGTGGCGCGTGACCATGACTCCTCCACCCGTGACCCGGGCGGAGTCGACACTCGCAGCACTCCGGTCGAACCGACCAGGCGCAAGTCCCCCGAACGGGGAGGACGAGAACGGCGGGCTCGGCCCGTCGTGACCTAGGCTCCGAGCAGCCGACACGGATTCTCTCGACCTCCACTAGGGGCTACCCGTCGTTCCTAGTTCAGCCCCGGCCCGGAACGGGCATCGTGCGAGTCATGTCAGACCCGCTGATCAGTGTCGGTCAGCAGGTGCTTCCCTACGGTGACCCCGGGGAGTGCCTGCGCGCGTCCCGTCGCGAGGCGGTGGAGGCGACGCACACGATCCAGCGTCGGTCGCGGCGGAGTGGGCCCCGTGGGGCTCGAACCCACGACCCGCGGATTAAAAGTCCGATGCTCTACCAACTGAGCTAGAGGCCCCTGCGCGCTCAACGATACGGGATGCCGCGCGTCCTCGGCGGCCGGCCCGCGCCTCCTCGACCGGGTCGTCGGAAAGCGAGAGGGATCCGGCCGAGGGGGACCGCTCCACGGTGCAGTTCTGGTGTCTCGTGGTCGATCTCTCTCAAATTTGAGAGAAGAGGTGAGACGAGATGGTGGGAAGGCCCCGAGAAGACCGGATGGGGCCCGCCGGGGTCGACCCGCGCCTCCTAGGCTCCCGCTCCGCCCTCAGCGAAGCGGCGGCGCCCGCCCGCACGTCGCCCGGCGACCGCGCCTAAGCTCTGCGTGATGCCTCGCGAATTCCACCGTCCCACCCAGTTCTCCGGCGCCCAGTTCGAGGCGTACCAGGGCGGCGACGACCCGGCGACGCTGAACCGGGTCGCCCACGAGTCGGCCGCGGCCCTCGTCGCGCGGGTGAAGGACGACCCGAACCCCGAGATCCTCGACCGCCTGGTCAGCTACACCGACCTGCACGGCATCGACGCGGTCGCCGAGCTGTGGGCGCACGCCGCCGCACACACGCTGCCCGGCGCGCTGTGGCGCATCTACCTCGTCCGTGCCGTCATCCGGCAGGCCCCCGACGAGGTGGCCCTGCTCTTCGACCGCGGCGTCACGGCCTCGTCCACCATCGACCCGATCGTCGCGGGCGCGCCGGCCCCGGCCAGCCCGGAGGAGGTCGTCGAGCTCGCCGACCTCATCCTCCGCGGCGTCTTCGTCGGGGACTTCGCCCTCGCCCTCGAGCGGGGTGCCGCCTTCTGCCGGCTCGCCGCCGCGGGCGCCACGAGCGTCGCCGACGACCAGGACTCGATCGGCTCCGACCTCGCGACCACCCTGACCCGACGGGCGCTGCGCTTCTCCGAGCTCGCCGTCGACCTCACCGCCTGTGCCGCCCTCTGGCGCGACGGCGGCCTCGCGTAGCGACCGGGGCAGAGCAGCAGAGCAGACCGGCGCAACAGGACCGCTCAGGAGGCGCGCCGCCGTTCGCACCCGGCGAACCCTGTGACGAGCCCCGGCTCGGGCGGCTAAACTCGCCCAGGTCGGGCCGCAGTAACCCCGGGCTCCAAATTCAGCCGCTTCGAGCGGACTCGCGCCGAGAGGCGTTCCTGCGGTCCGGCACCCTCTTCCTCCGGGCACGCCCCGTCGAGGTCCACTGCGTCTCGGTCGAGGCCCACCGCGCCTCCCGGCGAGGCCCCCGCTCCGCGACCGTCGTCGTGCATCTCTCGTCCACCGGGCGAAACTCGCCCAATCCGGGTGCTCCCCGGTGCCGAACCATTGACGTGAGGGATCGTGCAGATCCTCCGCCCGACACGGCCCCCTACGGCCCGCCGGGCGGGCTGCTCCCTCCGCGGGTCCGGGCCTCATCGCCATCCCAGACGGCCTCGCGGAGGGGCGGTCCCACACCGTCACGATCCCGTGACGGACCCGAGCGACCAGGGGATCGAGGTGAGACCTGACATATGCTGAAACTCGTGACCCGTGAAACCGAGACTCCGGAGGACGATCTCCGGCCGTCGACTCCCGACGAGCTGCTGACCAGGGTCGCCGGCGGAGACCAGCTCGCGTTCGCCGAGCTCTACGACCAGACCGCACCGCGTGTGCTGGGGCTCGTCAAGCGCCTCCTGAAGGACCACGCGCAGAGCGAGGAGGTCACCCAGGAGGTGTTCCTCGAGATCTGGCAGACGGCCACCCGGTTCGACACCGCCCGGGGCAGCGCCTCGAGCTGGATGCTCACCATGGCCCACCGCCGCGCCGTCGACCGGGTCCGTGCCTCGCAGGCCGGCCGCGACCGCGACCTGCGCATCGGGGTCCGAGACCTCGACACCGACTTCGACTCGGTCACCGAGTCCGTCGAGATCCGCATCGAGCACGAGCGGGTCGAACGCGCCCTGGGGCGCCTCACCGAACTCCAGCGCCAGGCCGTCCGGCTGGCGTACTACGGCGGCTACAGCCACAGCGAGGTGGCCGCGATGCTGGGGGTGCCGATCGGCACCGTCAAGACGAGACTGCGCGACGGCATGATCCGGCTGCGCGACGAGATGGGGGTGGCCTCGTGACCGACCACGACGAGCCCACGGGCACCGACCGACAGCCCGGCGACGACGAGACGGCGGCCCTCGCGGGCAGCTACGTCCTCAACGCGCTGAGCGACGACGAACGACACGACTTCGAGGCTCTGATGAGCCGCTCCGAGACCACCAGGAAGGAGGTGACCGGCATGAGCGAGACCGTCCTGCTGCTCGCCCACGCGGCGACGCCGGTCGCCCCCTCGGCGGCCCTCCGCTCCAGCGTCCTCGACGCGATCCGCACCCTGCCGCAGCTCCCGGCGCAGCAGGCCTCGGTCGCTCCCGACACCGCAGGAGGCGCGGATGACGACCACGAGGTCGCTCCCGTCCGCCGGTCGGTGCCCGAGATGGAGCCCTCCGAGTCCGAGACCGCGGGCCGCCTCCTCGAGGCGACCGGCACGGCCCGTGCCCGCTGGTTCACCCGCCCCGTCGCGGTGCTCGGCGTGGCCGCGGCCGCTGCCGCCCTGTTCTTCGGCGGCGGCGCGATCCTCCAGCAGGTCTCCGGCCCCGGCCAGGGCACCGAGTCCACCGCGTCGGCCCTCGACGAGATCTACGCGGCGAAGGACTTCCAGCGCTCGGTGGCCGACGTCAGCACCGGCGGCACCGCGACCCTGGTCTGGTCGGAGGACCTCAAGCGCTCGGCGGTCGTCTTCGACGGCCTCACCTCGCTGCCCGGCGACCAGACGTACGAGCTCTGGTACATCGACGAAGCCCGCGGAGCCGTGCCGGCCGGCACGTTCGACACGGCCTCCGACTCCACGGTCACCCAGGTGCTCAAGGGCGAGATGACGCCCGGCGCCACCATCGGCCTCACGGTCGAGCCGGCGGGCGGCTCCGACGCCCCCACCAGCGAGCCGATCATGGCGGTCAGCAGCGCGTAGGGGCCCGCCGCGGCGACGCGACCCTGCCACAGCACGACGGAGGCGGCCCACCAGACCGGTGGGCCGCCTCCGTCGTCGCAGGGTCGGCCCCTGCGGGCCGGGCGTCGATCAGCCGAAGCGGCCGGAGACGTAGTCCTCGGTGGCCTGGACGCTGGGCTTCGAGAACATCGTCGCGGTGTCGTCGTACTCGATGAGCTTGCCGGGCTTGCCGGTGCCGGCGATGTTGAAGAAGGCGGTCTTGTCGCTGACGCGGCTCGCCTGCTGCATGTTGTGGGTCACGATGACGATCGTGTACTCCTGCTTGAGCTCCTCGATGAGGTCCTCGATGGCGAGGGTCGAGATCGGGTCGAGGGCCGAGCAGGGCTCGTCCATCAGCACGACGTCGGGCGAGACCGCGATCGCGCGCGCGATGCAGAGACGCTGCTGCTGACCGCCGGAGAGGCCGTTGCCGGGCTTGTCGAGGCGGTCCTTGACCTCGTTCCAGAGGTTGGCGCCCTGGAGCGACTTCTCGACGAGGTCGTCGGCGTCGCCCTTCGACATGCGGCGGTTGTTGAGCTTGACGCCCGCGAGCACGTTGTCGCGGATGCTCATCGTGGGGAAGGGGTTCGGGCGCTGGAAGACCATGCCCACCTGGCGCCGGACGAGCACCGGGTCGACGCCGGGACCGTAGAGGTCGTTGCCGTCGATCAGCACCTCGCCCTCGACGTACGCGCCGGGGATGACCTCGTGCATGCGGTTGAGCGTGCGGAGGAAGGTCGACTTGCCACAGCCGGAGGGGCCGATGAAGGCCGTGACGGTGCGGGGCTCGATGGTGATGTTGACGTCTTCGACGGCCTTGAACTTGCCGTAGTAGACGTTGAGGTCGTTGACCTCGATGCGCTTGGACACGGTGCTTCCTTCTGGGGTCGGGCCGGTTCGGGTCTAGCGACCGAGCTTGGGGGAGAAGAGCTTCGACACGAGGCGGGCCAGGAGGTTCAGCAGCATGACGATCAGGATGAGCGTCAGGGCCGCCGTCCAGGCGCGGTCGAGGAAGTCGGAGGAGTTGGGGCCCTGGTTCGCGTACTGGGTGTACGCGAACACGGGCAGGGTCATCATGCGGTCGCCGAACAGGTCGTAGTTCATGCTGGCCGTGAACCCGGCGGTGAGCAGCAGCGGGGCCGTCTCGCCGATGACGCGGGCGATCGACAGCATGATGCCGGTCGTGATGCCGGCGAGCGACGTCGGCAGGACGATCTTGAGGATCGTCAGCCACTTCGGCACGCCGAGGGCGTAGCTCGCCTCGCGCAGCTCGTTCGGGACGATCTTGAGGATCTCCTCGCTGGAGCGCACGACGACGGGGATCATCAGCACGGCCAGGGCGACGGCGCCGATCGCGCCGGAGCGGACGCCGGGCCCGGCGAACAGCGAGAACAGGGCGTAGGCGAAGAGGCCGGCGACGATCGACGGGATGCCCGTCATGACGTCGACGAAGAAGGTGATGCTGCGGGCCAGCGCACCGCGGCCGTACTCGACGAGGTAGATCGAGGTGAGCAGGCCGATCGGGATGCTGATCAGGGCGGCGAAGGCGGTGATCTCGAGCGTGCCGACGATGGCGTGCAGGGCCCCGCCGCCCGAGTCGATGATGTTGCGCATCGAGTACGTGTAGAACTCGCCGTCGAAGCGGTTCAGGCCCCGGGAGACGACCGTGTAGAGCAGCGACACGAGGGGCAGCAGGGCGACGATGAAGGCCGTCGTCACGAGCGACGTGATCAGCCGGTCGATGGCCTTGCGGCCGCCCTCGACGATGCGGGAGACGACGACGATCAGGACGTCGAAGAGGATCGTGCCGAAGAACAGGGCCCCGACGATGTTGAAGTCCTCCGTCATGCCCCCGGCCTGCAGCAGCAGGAAGACGACCGAGAAGAGGACCCAGCTGCCGACGAGCAGGCCCCAGGCCGTGCCCCGGGGGAGCTTGCCCGCGGTGAGGGTGTTCGTGGTGGTGCGCGCGGCGACCGACATCAGTTCGCTCCCGAGAAGGCCTTGCGGCGGTTGACGATGAAGCGGGCGAGCATGTTGACCGCCAGCGTGATGACGAAGAGGACGAGGCCCGAGGCGATCAGCGTGTTGACGCCGACGCCGACGGCCTCGTTGAACTGGAGGGCGATGTTCGCGGCGATCGTGTTGGGGTTCTGCGAGCCCAGCAGCGCGAAGTTCACGACGATGGCGGGCGAGAGCACGATGGCGATGGCGAGGGTCTCGCCGAGGGCGCGGCCGAGGCCGAGCATGATGGCCGAGACGATGCCGGAGCGGGCGAAGGGCAGCACCGCGAGGCGGATCATCTCCCAGCGGGTGGCGCCGAGAGCGAGCGCGGCCTCCTCGTGCAGGACGGGGGCCTGGAAGAAGATCTCGCGCATGACGGCGGTCATGATCGGCAGGACCATGACCGCGAGCACGATCGCGGCGGTCAGGATGGTCTTGCCGGTGCCGGAGACGGGGCCGGCGAAGAGCGGCACCCAGCCGAACCAGTCGACGAGGTTCGCGTAGAAGGGCTGCACGAAGGGAGCGAGCACGAGGACGCCCCAGAGGCCGAAGACGACGCTGGGCACGGCGGCGAGCAGGTCGATGACGTAGCCGAGGCCCTGGCTGATCCGGCGCGGCGCGTAGTGCGAGATGAAGAGCGCGATGCCGAGGGCGAGCGGCGTGGCGATCAGCAGGGCGATCAGCGACGCCCACACCGTGCCGAAGACGAGCGGCCCGACGTACGACCAGAAGTTGGTGGCGTCGTTCGGCAGCGTGCCGGCCTCGGCGACGAACGCCGGCAGGCTCTGCACGACCAGGAAGAGCGCGACGGCGGCGAGCACCACGAGGATGAGGATGCCGGAGAAGAGGGTGGCCCCCGAGAAGACGCGGTCGCCGGGGCGCACCGTGGACTTCGTCGTGGGGGTGGTGGCGGCGACGGTCATTCCCTGGTTCTTCCTGCTCGGGTGAGTGTCTCGGCGGCGGGCCTTCGGGTGGGCCACCGTCGGGGCGGAGCGCTGCGGCGGGCCGCAGCAGGGGAGCGGCCTGGGCCGCGCGGGAGCGCGCGACCCAGGCCGGGTGCAGCAGGTGCTACTTGATGGTGGCGATCGCCTCGGCGACCTTCGAGGCGAGGTCGCTCGACAGCGGCGCGGAGCCGGCCTGCTCAGCAGCGGCCTTCTGGCCCTCGTCGCTGGCGACGTACTCGGCGTACGCCTTGACGACGGCGCCCTTCTCGGCGTCGGCGTACTCGGAGCAGGTGATCAGGTAGCTGACCAGGACGAGCGGGTACGAGCCGGCCTCGTCGTAGGTGCGGTCGAGCTTGATGGCGAGGTCGTTCGACTCGCGGCCCTCGGCGAGGGGCGAGGCGGCGACGGCCTGCGACGCGCCGTCGGCGGTCAGCTCGCTGGCCTCGCCGCCGACCATCAGCTTGGCGGCCGAGAGGTCGCCGATGCCCGACTCGTCGGCGTAGCCGATCGAGTTGGTCGAGTTGTTGATCGCGTCGACGACGCCCGACGTGCCCTTGGCGGCGTCACCGGTGCTGTACGGGAAGGTCTGGCCCGACTCGGCGTCCCAGACGTCGCCGGCGTTCGCCTTGACGTACTCGGTGAAGTTCTGCGTCGTGCCCGAGTCGTCAGAGCGGTGGATCGCCGTGATCGACTCGCTCGGCAGGTCGGCGTCGGGGTTCAGGGCGACGATGGCGTCGTCGTCCCACGTGGTGATCGTGCCCTTGAAGATGCCGGCGATGGTCGCCGCGTCGAGGGTCAGGTCGTCGACGCCCTCGACGTTGTAGGCCAGGGCGATGGGCGAGATGTAGACGGGCAGGTCGATGCCCTTCGTGCCGGGAGCGCAGGCGGCGAACTCGCTGGCGAGCTCCTCGTCCTTGAGCGCGGCGTCGGAGCCGGCGAAGTCGGCGGCGCCCGAGATGAAGCTGGTGCGGCCCGAGCCGGAGCCCTGCGGGTCGTAGTTGACGGTGACGTCGGGGTTGGCGATCTGGAAGCCCGCGGCCCAGGTGGTCTCGGCGGTGCCCTGGGCGGACGAGCCGATGCCGTTAATGGTGCCCGAGAGGTCGGAGGCGCTGGCGGAGTCGCCGGCCTCCGCTGCGCCCTCGTTGCCGGCGCAGGACGCGAGGAGCATGGTGCCGACCGCGGCGATCGCGAAGATGCTGCCGGTGCGCTTGAAGTTCACAGAGGTTCCTTCGTGGAGTGTGTTGGCTGTGTGTGCGGGCCAGGTGCCGGCCCGTGCGTGACGCTACGGCGGCAGGTTGACCACGGTCGTCTGCGCCGGTGAACGGGAGGTTAACGAGGCGGGAACATCGGCCGGGCATCCGGCCCGCCGCGGGCGCGAGGGGCCGCGGCGACGTGGGCGCCGTGCTGCCGCCCGTCGACGACCGAGCCCCCGGGGCCACCGCCTCGACGGCGGCCCCGGGGGCTCGGCACCGACCCGCGGGCCGGGGTGGGGGTCGGCCTCAGCCCATCGGCCCGTGGGTCTCGACGGCGACCAGGGCGCCGCCCTCGACGGAGACGTGCAGCACCGTGAACTCGGCGGGGCTCAGCGAGGAGGCGCGGCGCAGGTCGAGCCGTTCGCCCCCCTTCGTGCTCGTGGCGATCTGACGCAGCAGCTCCGGCAGCACCGGGGCGTGCGTGCAGAACACCGCCGGCACCCTCTTCTTGAGCCTCTTCGCCACGACCCCGACGACGTCGTCGTCGTGGCGCTCGAAGGCGTCCTGGCTGAGCGAGTCGGTCTGCTTGACGCCCACGTGGGTCAGGGCGGAGAGCGGCTCGAGGGTCGCGAGGCAGCGGGCCGCGGTGCTGCTGATGAGCCGCTGCGGGGCCCACGCGGCGATGGCGGGGGCGATCGTCTTGGCCTGCCGGCGCCCCTGCGGCAGGAGCGGGCGGGTCGCGTCGGAGCCGCTCCACTCGGCCGGCGACGTGGTCTTGGCGTGCCGCAGCGCCACGAGGGCGAAGGTGCGCGCCGCCCCGCGCTCGACGCGGTCGGCGAACCGGTCGAGCACCTCGGCGTCGCGCTCGTAGGTGAGGGCGGCCCGCGCCTCGGCGAGCGGCACCCAGCGGATGGCGGCGACCTCGCTGTTGGGCACGAACGTGCCCGCCGCTGCGAACGACTCGTCGGTGACCTCGGCGGCCCAGTAGTGCACGACCTTGTCGCGCCCGCCGGGCATCACGTACTCGGCCGTGCCGAGCGGCGCCCCGAGCGAGACGCGGTAGCCGGTCTCTTCGTGGATCTCGCGCACCGCGGTCTGCGGCGTCGACTCGCCGGGGTCGACCTTGCCCTTCGGCAACGAGACGTCGCCGTGGTGGTCGCGGTGGATGAGCAGCACGCGCACGGCGCCCCCGACGTACCGGAAGCACACGGCGCCCGCCGCGACGACCGTCGTGGAGGCCACCGTCACCGGCTGCTCTTCTTCCGCTGCGTGATCATCTTCATCAGCGAATTCTGCATGTCGACGAGCGGCTTGTCCGCCTCGTCGCGGGCGTGGCGCGTCCAGGTGCCGTCGGCGGCGAGCCACCACGAGGCGGTCTCGTCGCTCATCGCGCGCTCGAACAGCGAGCCGACCTCGTCGAGGTGGTCGGGCTGGGTGAGGCGCACGAGCGCCTCCACCCGACGGTCGAGGTTGCGGTGCATCATGTCGGCGCTGCCGATGAAGACCTGCGGGTCGCCGTCGTTCGCGAACCAGAAGAGCCGCGAGTGCTCGAGGTAGCGCCCGAGGATCGAGCGCACCCGGATGGTCTCGCTGAGCCCGGGCTGCCCGGGCTTGATGGTGCAGATGCCGCGCACCCACACGTCGACCGGCACGCCGGCCTGGCTGGCGCGGTAGAGGGCGTCGATGATCTGCTCGTCGACGATCGAGTTGATCTTGATGCGGATGCCGGAGGCGCGGCCGGCCTGGGCGTGTTCGATCTCGGTCTGGATCTGCTTGAGCAGCCCGCGCCGCAGGTAGCGGGGAGCGACGAGCAGGCGCTTGAACTTCTTCTCGATGGCGTAGCCGGAGAGCTCGTTGAAGAGCCGCGTCAGGTCCTTCCCGACCTGGTCGTCGGCGGTGAAGAGACCCATGTCTTCGTAGATGCGGCTCGTCTTCGGGTTGTAGTTGCCCGTGCCGATGTGCGTGTAGTGCTTCAGCGTGCCCTTCTCCTGGCGGATCACCAGGGCGAGCTTGCAGTGGGTCTTGAGCCCGACCAGGCCGTAGACGACGTGCACGCCGGCCTTCTCTAGCTTGCGGGCCCAGGTGATGTTGTTCTGCTCGTCGAAGCGCGCCTTCACCTCGACGAGGGCCAGCACCTGCTTGCCGGCCTCGGCGGCGTCGATCAGCGCCTCGATGATGGGGCTGTCGCCGCTCGTGCGGTAGAGGGTCTGCTTGATGGCGAGCACGTTCGGGTCGGCCGCGGCCTGCTCCAGGAAGGCCTGGACGCTCGTCGCGAACGACTCGTAGGGGTGGTGCACGAGGATGTCGCGGCGCGCGATGCTCGCGAACATGTCGGGCTTCATGTTCGGCTCGGTCGGCTGCAGCTGGACGGCCGTCGTGGGCAGGTGCTTGGGGTACTTGAGGTCGGGCCGCGGCATCTTCGTGATCTCGAAGAGGCCCGCGAGGTCGAGCGGCGCCGGCAGGCGGTAGACCTCCTGGTCGGTGACGTCGAGCTCGCGCACGAGCAGCTCGAGCGTGACCGGGTCCATGTCGTCGGTGATCTCGAGACGGATCGGCGGGCCGAACCGGCGACGGAGCAGCTCGCGCTCGAGCGCCTGGATGAGGTTCTCCGACTCGTCCTCGTCGACCTCGACGTCCTCGTTGCGGGTCACGCGGAAGACGTGGTGCTCGACGACCTCCATGCCGGGGAAGAGGTCTTGCAGGTGGTTCGCGATCAGGTCTTCCAGGGGGATGAACCGCACCCGACCGCTGTCGTTGTCGGGCAGCTGCACGAAGCGCGGCAGCATCTGCGGCACCTTGAGTCGCGCGAACTCCTGGCGCATCGTCTTGGGGTTGCGCACCCGCACCGAGAGGTTGAGCGACAGGCCCGAGATGTACGGGAAGGGGTGGGCCGGGTCGACGGCGAGCGGCATCAGCACGGGGAAGATCTGCTCGGTGAAGATCTCGCGCATGCGCACCCGGTCGGCCTCCTCGAGGTCGGACCAGTTCTCGATGTGGATGCCGGCGTCGTCGAGGGCGGGCCGCACGAGGTCGAGGAAGGCCCGGGCGTGCCGCTCCTGCAGGTCGTGCGCCGCCGCGCTGATGTCGGCGAGCACCTCGTTCGGGCCACGGCCGACGTTGGTCGGCACGGCGAGGCCGGTGGCGATGCGGCGCTTGAGGCCGGCCACGCGGACCATGAAGAACTCGTCGAGGTTGCTCGCGAAGATGGCGAGGAAGTTGGCCCGCTCGAGCAGCGGCGTCGACGGGTCCTCGGCGAGCTCGAGCACGCGCTGGTTGAACGCGAGCCAGCTCAGCTCGCGGTCGAGGTACCGCTCGGCGGGCAGCGTGCCCTCCTCGAAGCTGACGATCTCGTCGAAGTCGTCGAGGAAATCAGGGGTGACGCCGGCGCCGTCGACGCGTGGTTCGCTGTCCATGCCCCCCATCGTGCCACCCGCGGTGACCGGTCGGGGTCACCGACGGTGAACGGCAGGTGACGGAGGCGCGGGGCGGGCACCGGGGGAGGGCTCCTCGGGTGCTGCCCCGCGCCTCCCGCGCTCCCCGCCCAGCACGAGGGCGCTGCCCGCCGCGCTGAGGGCGAAGCCCCCGAGCGTGGCGAGCGAGAACGGCTCGCCGAGCAGGAGGGCGCCGGTCAGCGCCGTCGTCGGCGCGACCAGGAAGAGGAGCGCGTTGACGGCCGTCACGCCGAGGCGCCGCAGCAGCCACCAGTACAGGCCGTAGGCGGCGAGGGTCGGCAGGGCCGCGGCGAGGAGGGCGGCCAGCCAGAACGCGGCGTCGAGGGGCGGCCGTAAGGTGCCGGTGGCGACGGCGAGCGCGACGAGGGCGAGCGCCGTGACGGAGACGTGCAGGGTCAGGGTGGTCAGCACGGGGAGGCGGACGGGCGCCCGCCGCTCGACGAGCGTGCCGGCGACCAGGCAGGCCATCGCCAGGGCGGGCAGCGCGTACGCCGTCGGGGCGGCGGAGGAGGCCCCCAGCTGCGAGCCGACGACCAGCACGACGCCGAGCGCTCCGAGCGCGAGCCCCGCCCACTGCCCGCCGCGCACCCGGAGCCCGAGCAGCGGGCCGACGAGCGTCGCGACGACGAGCGGCTGCACCGCGTCGACGAGCGCCGTCGTGCCCGTCGCCACCCCGGCGGCCACGGCCGCGTAGACGAAGACGCAGTAGCCGAACTGAGCCAGGAGCCCGACGACGGCCTGCTGCCCGAGGTCGCCGCGGGTGACGCCGCGCAGGCCGCCCCGGAGGCCGGTGACGACGAGCAGCACGAGGGCGAGCGGGGCGAACCGCCAGACCAGGAGGGTCGTCGCCGGCACGTCGACGGTCGCGAGGGCGGCGAGCGTGAAGCCTGAGCTCCAGGCCAGGACGAACGCGGCCGCCCCGCCGACCACGACGAGGCCACTCGGTACACCGATCTGTTTACTCATGGCCTCGACTATACACATCGGTATAGTCGAGGCATGGTCGATCTCGACAGCCCCGTCGGCAGCCTCGCCGTCCCCGCCCTGCCCGCGCTCACGCCGGGGGCCCGTCGCGTGCTCGACGCCGCCTCCGACCTCTTCTACGACCAGGGCATCCACGCGGTCGGCGTCGACACCGTCGCCGAGGCGGCCGGGGTCACGAAGAAGACGCTCTACGACCGCTTCGGCTCGAAGGAGGCGCTGGTCGTGTCGTACCTCCGCCACCGCGACGCCCGGTGGCGGGAGCACCTCGCGGCCCACCTGGCGCGGGTGCCTGAGCCCGGGGTCGCGCGGGTCCTCGCCGTGTTCGACGCCGCCGTCGACTGGTCGCGGCAGCACGGCGGCAAGGGCTGCAGCGCCATCAACGCGCGGGCGGAGGTCGGCGACGGGCACGACGGCAACGCCGTCTTCCCCGAGGCGGCGCGGCAGAAGGGCTGGCTGCTCACGCTCTTCGCCGAGCTCTGCCGCGAGGCGGGGCTCGCCCGCCCCGACGACCTGGCCCGGACGCTCATGCTCGTGCACGAGGGGGCGATCGTCACGGTCGGGATGGAGACCTTCGACCAGCCCCTCGAGCACGCCCGCACCGTCGCGCGCTCGCTGCTGGAGGCGACGCCGCGAGCGTGACGGCCCGCGTCAGAGCACTCCTCCCCGGAACGGCGCTCGTCGACGCCACGTGACGGTGCGCCACGCCCACTCGACGGGGCCGTAGCGGAAGTGCCGGAGCCAGGCCCTGCTGGCGACGGACTGCAGGGTCAGGACGACCACCGCCGCGACGACGGCGGGCAGCGGCGAGGTCATGCGCGTCCAGTCGAGGGCGGGCACGCCCGCCACGAGGGCGACGACGACGACCGAGGCGCCCACGTAGTTCGACAGGGCCATCCGGCCGAGGGGCTCGAAGGCCGCTGCGACGACCACCCGCGCCCGCGTGGACCACAGCAGGGTCAGCGCCGCCGTGTACGTGACGGCCAGGGCCAGCCCGGCGACGCCTCCCGCGGTCGTGAAGCGGGGGTCGCCGGGCTGGGTTGTCTGCCACGCGACCGCGGCCGCGCTCGCGGCGGCGGCGACCCCCAGTGTCGCCGCGACCGGCCTGCCGCCGCGCTCGAGGGCGCGGGGGAGGCCCCAGGAGGCGGCGGCGGCCCCCAGCAGCACCAGGCCGGGCAGCGACGCCAGCCCGCCGCCGAACAGGGCGTAGGCCGCGACGGTGCCGACGGTGCCCAGCGCCAGGGTCAGCCACCGGGGCGCCCAGAGCACGACCGGGAGCGCGAGCAGCCCGACGACCGCGTACTCGCGCAGGACCTCGCCGGGGTAGACGAGTGCGTGCAGGCAGCCGATGCCCAGGAGGGCGAGGAGGCGGAGGCCGACCGGCAGCCACGGGGCCGTGCCGCGGCGCCGCGCCGAGTCGACGACGAGCTGGAGGCTGAGGCCGAAGAGGACGACGAAGATCGGGACGAAGCGGGTCTGCACGGCGAACTCGAGCAGGGTCTGCGTGGTGCTCGCGGGGGCGTCGGCGTCGAACGGCACCGCGCTGCCCAGCCGGGTGATGTCGGGGACGTTGACGAGGAGGATCCCGCAGAGGGCGAACCCCCGCAGGCTGTCCACCAGCCGCCACCGGGTGGAGGCGGGGGTGCCGTCGACGGGGGACGGAGCGGTGCGGGTCGTGGTCATCGTCGGCGCCCCTCGGCCAGCAGGCGGTCGTAGACGGCGAGGTACTCGCCCGTCATGCGGGTCACGTGCGCGCGCTCGAGGCCGCGGCGGGCGCGCCCGCCGAGCTCGGCGCGGGCCGTCTCGTCGCCGAGCAGGTGGTCGAGGGCCCGGGCCAGGGCGTCGACGTCGCCGGAGGGGAAGACCAGGCCGGCCGCGCCGTGGTCGACGGCCTCCGGCAGGCCGTCGGCCGAGCTGACGACGCAGGCGAGGCCCGCCTCGCGCTGCTCGCCCACGACGAGGGGGAACGGGTCGCGGCGCGACGCCGTCACCGCGATGTCGGCGCCGTACAGGTGGGGCCGTGGGTCGGCGACCGAGCCGACCGTGTGCACGCGGTCTCTCCACGGGGCGCCGGCCGCCGCCTCCAGCGTGTCGGGCTCGTCGACGTTGCCGACGAACCAGAGCTGGGCGTCGGGGTGCGCCTCCGCGACCCGGCCGAACGCCGCGACGAGCACGTCGGAGCCCTTGCGGCGCGTCACCGAGCCGACGGCGACGACGGCGGGGTGCCCGAGGTCGGCGGCCGCCGGGCGCCCGGGGCGCCGGGGGCTGCCGATCGTCGCGTTCGTGACGGTGCAGGTCTTCCGGCGCGCGAGGGGCCGGCGCTGCATGGCACGCTCCACGGCCCCGCTCACGCAGACGACGGCGTCGGAGAGGCCCATGACGCCGACGCCCCGCTGGAACTCGTTGTGGACCGTCGCCACCGACGGCACCCGGGGGGCGGCCACGGAGGCGAGCACGGCGGGCGTGAGGGTGTGCGAGTGGACGACGTCGGGGTCGAGGCGGCGGAGCAGGCCCCGGACGCGACGGAGGGTGGCGGGCAGCTGGCGGGGGGCCCGGCGGCTGAAGTCGACCTCCGCCGTCGAGACGCCGTGGGCGTGGAGCAGGTCGTACCAGTCGCCTCCTGCCGAGACGACCCAGACCTCGTGCCCCTGGGCGGCCTGCGTCGTGGCGAGGTCGACGACGACGTTGACGATGCCGTTGGCGGTGTTCGACATGGAGTCGGTCAGGTGGACGATCCGCATGGGGCCCCTCGGTCGGTCACCCGATCGGGACGTCGGGCAGAACTGAGATCGAAGATATCACATGTCGAGAACAGAATAAGGGGACGACGAACGCCCCCGCGATTTCACGGGGGCGTTCGGCACAGCTCGAGCTGGTGCTACTTCTTCTCCTCGAGCTTCAGCGCGAGGCCGAGCCCGAAGAACGTGGGCGCCCAGTGACCGATGAAGATGCCCCAGCGGTCGGACTGGGCCTTGTCGTTCGAGTCCTTGCCCTGCGACGCGAGCCAGGCCACGAGGGCGATGACGATGGAGGCGAAGCCGCCCCAGTAGGCGTGCTTGCTCTGGACTCCGAGGTCGGAGAGGAAACGGACGGGGTTCATGGTGTTCTCCTGCAGCTCGTGGGGATCGTGCGGTCCCCACAATCCACTCCGTCGCGCTGGGAGCCAGGTGGCAGCCCGGAGGCCGGGCCGGAGTAGCTCCCGGCGGCCCCGACCACGTACCCCGATGTACCCCGGCCCTAGAGGAAGGGGCCGGCCTCGAACGCGGCGCCCTCGGGAGTCACGTCCGTGACGACCCCGGCCACGCGGACGGGCACGGGCGAGACCGAGCCGAAGGTGCCCGTCGCCCCCGACGCGTCGCGGGCGTCGGCGCTGTAGGAGGCGGCGCCCTCGGTCACCGAGGTGACGTCCCAGCCGGTGCCGTCCCACGCGCCCACGTCGTACGTCGGGGCCGTCTCGAGGGTCCACTTCTGGTTCGAGAGCTCGTAGCCGCCGTCGCCGTTGAGCAGGGCGAAGCTGCACCCGTCGGGGCGGGGGTCGGGGCTGCCGACGCAGCCGGAGACCCAGCCGTCGACCGCCGCCCGGGCCGAGGCCTCGCCCGCCTCGGTCAGCTCGGCCACGAGGACGGCCGGGGTGCCGCGGCTGCCCGCGCCCGAGGCCGTGCCGGTCGCGGCGGGTGCGCCCCAGAGCTCGCCCCCGCCGCCGAGCTCGACGTCGTAGCTGCCCGGCAGCGCACGCAGCTCCACCGTGGCCGAGTCGCCTCGCGGCAGCTCGGCGCCGGCGACCGAGACGGTGGCGGACGACGGCGCCCCGACCTGGACGGTCAGCGTCCCGAGCTCCACCGGCTGCAGCTCCCACCGCGGGAAGACCAGGAGGTCGCGGCCGTCGCTCACGAGGGCGAACGACTGCTGCCACCGGGGGCCCGCCTCGCCGCCCTGCTGCACCGTCGCCTCCACCGTGGCCGACTCGCCGTCGACGACCGCCGGGGCGACGTCGAAGTCGCTCACCCGGTCGCTCGCGGCGGCGTAGGCCTCGTCGGTGAGGAGGACGTCGTCGTCGCCGACCTCCGTGCCGTCGAGGGTGAAGGCACGCTCGGCGTCGCCCTGCTGGAGGGCCTCGAGGTACGCCGCCACGGCGGCCTCGGGGCGGTGCGACGCCGCCGTCCGCCCGACCCCGACGGCGGCTGCCGCCGCGAGCAGGAAGAGCAGCACCCCCGCGCCGATCAGCACGAGCCGACGACGACGGCGCCGCGGCGCCGCGGGGGAGCCCGCGACCCCGGCGGCTCCCTCGGCCCGGTCTGCCCCCTCGGCCCCGTCGGCCCGCCCGGCCTGCCCGCCGTCGCGCGGCTCGTCCGCCGGCGTCCCCTGTGTCTCGCTCATGTCTCTCCCCCTGGAGTCGTCCTGACCGGGCGGCGTCAGCGCCGCAGGGTCCACTGCACGTCGACCGCGTGGTCGACGAATCCCCGGCCGGCGTAGAGCCTCAGGGCCGGCTCGTTGTCGCCCTCGACGTAGAGGGCCGCCGTGTCGGCGCCGCGCTCGGCGAGGCGGGCGAAGCCGGCGTCGACCACCGCGCCTCCCAGCCCCTCGCCCTGGTGGTCGGGGCTCACCGCGACGGCGTAGAACTCGCCGGGCTGGCCCGCCTCGAGCTTGAGCCAGCACGACGCGAGCAGCTCGTCGCCCCGCCACAGCAGGAGCAGGTCGCCCGCGTCGAACCACGCCTCGGCGCGGCGGGCGTCGAGGTCGGCCTGGTCGATCGAGCCCTGCTCGGGGTGGCTCGCGAAGGCGCGGGCGTTGAGGTCGAGCCAGGCCGCGTCGTCGGTGCCCGGACGGAACGCGGCGACGCGGTCGCCCTCGCGGAGGCGCGGGGTGCGCGGGGCCACCGGCGCGCGCTGCTGCAGCAGGCGTCGGGTCTCGTCGAGCCCGAAGCGGGCGGCGAGCACGCGGGAGCCCGGGTGGTCGCCGTGGGCCCAGAACGCGGTGGGGCCGGTCGTCTCGTCGAGGACCCTCTGCACGAGCAGGGCGCCGAGGCCCTCGCGACGGTGATCGGGGTGCACGACCAGCTCGACCTCGGTGCCGGCCGGGCCGTCGTCGCCGCCGCCGACGGAGCGCAGCACCGCGGCCGCGTGCGGCGCCTCGACGACGCGGGCCTCGCCCGAGCGCACCTCGACGAGCGCCTGGTCGTTGACCGGCGGGCTGCCGTCGACCGCCTGGGCCGCGCGGGCGAGCGCCTCGACGTCGGCGGGGGTCACGCGCCCGGCCCCGGCAGGTCGTCGTCGTACACGTTGAAGCGGTAGCCGACGTTGCGCACCGTGCCGATCAGCGACTCGAGGTCGCCGAGCTTGGCGCGGAGGCGCCGCACGTGCACGTCGACCGTGCGGGTGCCGCCGAAGTAGTCGTAGCCCCACACCTCGCTGAGCAGCTGCTCGCGCGTGAAGACGCGGGAGGGGTGCGTCGCGAAGAAGCGGAGCAGCTCGAACTCCTTGAACGTGAGGTCGAGCGGGCGGCCGTGCACCTTGGCCGAGTAGCTCGCCTCGTCGATGACGACGCCCGAGGCGTGGATCTTCGAGCCGGTCTGCGACTGCGCCAGCCGCCCCGTCACGAGGCGGATGCGGGCGTCGACCTCGGCGGGGCCGGCCGTCTCGAGGATGACGTCGTCGACGCCCCACTCGGAGTTGACCGCCGTGAGGCCCCCCTCGGTGAGCACGAGCACGAGGGGCACCGTGACGCCCGTGGTGCGGAGGATCTTGCAGAGCGACTTGGCGCTGGCGAGGTCGGCCCGGGCGTCGACGAAGATGAGGTCGCTCGAGGGCGCGTTCACCAGCTGTGCGGGTTCGGCCGGGATCTGCCGGGTACGGTGGCTGAGGAGAGCCAGAGCCGGGAGCACGTCAGGGCTGCCCGCAGAGGTCAAGACCAACAGCTGCGCCACACGGACCTCCAGTGAATGTATGGTCGGCAGTCTAAAACACGAGTGATGCCCGGCTCGACCACGTGTCGAGGCCCCCCCGGGGCTCGGGCCACGAACGGAGAACCGCGCAGTGACCACCCCGGCCGTCCCGCCCACCAGCCGCCGCGTGCGACTCAAGCCCCTGACCGTGGTGCCCGTGTGGGCCTTCACGCTGATCGTCGCGGTCGTCGTCTCGGTCGCCGCCCCCGGCGACGACTTCTACGTGTGGCTGCCGCTCGTGCTGGCCACGAGCATCATCCTGAGCTTCGTGCTGCAGCTCGCCGCCAGCGAGAAGGACGGCCTGGTCTCGCGCTGCGTCCTCACGCTCTGCGGCAGCCTCGTCATCCTCGCCGTCGCGACGGGCGTGCTCGCGCTCGTCCACTGAGCCCCGTGCCCAGCCCGCCGCTGGGCAGCCCCTGGGCACCGCCTCCCGCCCCTCCCGCCGACGGTGCCGCGCGGGTAGTCTTGCGGCATGGATTCCTTGCTCGCCCTCGAGATGTTCTACGTGGGGCTCCTCGCCCTCGCGTCGCTGGCCATCGCCTTCGTCTCCGTCGTCGTCCTCGTCAAGCTCTTCAAGGGCCAGCGCTAGACCCGTGATCGACATCCCCACCGACCTCCCGGCGGAGCTCGTCCCGCTGTCCTGGCTCATCGGCGTGTGGGAGGGCACGGGCGTGGTCGACTACAAGATCGGCGAGGGCGACCCCGACGCCCCTGTCGACGGCGCGCCCCCGGCCGTCCGTCGCACGCACGAGTTCGGCCAGCGCGTCAGCTTCAGCCACGACGGCCTGCCCTACCTCAACTACAGCTCGTTCAGCTGGCTGCTCGACGACGAGCGCACGCCCCTGGCGAGCGAGACCGGCTACTGGCGCCTCGAGCGCCCCGCCGAGGTGGGCGACCGCGGGCCCGGCATGCTGCCCGGCCAGGGCGTCGCGCCGTTCCGGTCGGCGCAGACCGTCGAGATCCTCCGCCGCCCCGACGACGGGTTCGGCCTCGAGGTGCAGCTCGTGCACCCCACGGGCGTCAACGAGCTCTACCTCGGCCGCGTCAAGGGCCCGCGCATCGACCTGTCGACCGACGCCGTGCTCCGCTCGAGCAACGCGAAGGAGTACTCGGCCGCCACGCGCATGTACGGCCTCGTCGAGAACCACCTGCTCTGGGCCTGGGACATCGCGGCCCTCGGCCAGGAGCTCCGTACCCACGCCTCCGGGCGCCTGGCCCGCGTTGACTGACGCCCCGGCCGCCGGAGTCGCGGGGGCGCCGCCCGCCGACCCCGCCCTCGTCGTCGTGTCGCCGTTCGCGGCGCGCGACGGCTTCGTCGACGACGGCAGCGGGGTCGCCGCGCACTACGGCAACCCCCTCACCGAGCAGCGGGCGCTCGTCCGCGGCGCCGCGGTCGTCGACCTCTCCGACCGGGGCGTGCTCACCGTCAGCGGCCCCGACCGCCTCAGCTGGCTGAACTCGCTCACGAGCCAGGCCCTGCTCGGGCTCGAGCCCGGCCGGTCGACCGAGACCCTCCTGCTCGACGCCAACGGCCGGCTCGAGCACGCCGCGCGGGTCGTCGACGACGGCGAGACCACCTGGCTGCTCGTCGACCGCGTCGAGGCGGAGCCCCTGCGCGCCTGGCTCGACCGGATGCGGTTCATGCTGCGGGTCGAGGTCGCCGACCGCTCGGCCGACGTCGCGACGATCGGCGCCCTGGCCGAGGTCGAGCTGCCCGTCCCGGTGCTCGCGCCCGCCGGCGTGCCCGTCGTGTGGGTCGACCCCTGGCGCGAGGTCGCCCCCGGCGGCCACGGCTACGCCGACGCCGAGACGCACCCCGGCCGTGACTGGAGCTACCGCGAGGTGCTCGTGGACCGGGCCGACCTCGCGGCCCTCGCGGCGTCCGACCTGCCCGCCGCCGGCACCCTCGCCCTCGAGGCCCTGCGCATCGAGGCGTGGCGCCCGCGCCTCTCGACCGAGGTCGACGAGCGCAGCATCCCGCACGAGCTCGACTGGCTCCGTTCCGCGGTCCACCTGGCCAAGGGCTGCTACCGCGGTCAGGAGACCGTCGCCAAGGTGCACAACATCGGGCACCCGCCGCGGCGCCTGGTGATGCTGCACCTCGACGGCTCCGACACCGTGCTGCCCGCCCCCGGCGACCCCGTCGTCACCGCGGCGGCCGTCGCCGAGGCGACCGCCGCCGGCACCCCGCTCGCCGACCTGGCCCCCGTGGGCCGCGTCACGAGCTCCGCCGTCCACCACGAGCTCGGCCCCGTCGCGCTCGCCGTGGTCAAGCGCACCACCGACGAGACCGCGCCCCTCGCGGTGCTCTCGGCCGACATCGTCGTCGCCGCCGCTCCGCAGACGATCGTGCCGGCCTCCGCGGGCGCCGCCGCCGGGGTGCCCCGGCTGCCGCGCCTGGGAGCCGTCCGCCGCTAGGCGGCCCGGGTGGCGACCCGGCAGCCGGGTGCCGTCCGGCGGGCGGCTTCGCGCGCCTCCCGCGGCTTCGACCCCCGGGCGGCGACCCGTCGCACGGTGACGTCGATGCCGGCGATCGTGCAGATCGTCGTGGCCGCCAGCGCGTCGTACGCGATCACGCACCTGGGGCTCGGCCACGCGGTGCCGCTGCTCGCCGTCACGATCACGATCTCGTCGCTCGGCCTGGCCCGCGACGCCCGGCCCCGCGTCGTGCTCGAGAACGCGGTCGGCGTGCTGATCGGCATCGCCCTCAGCGAGGTCATGCTGCTCGTGCTCGGCAAGGGCCTCTGGCAGGTCGCGGCCGTGCTGCTGGTGGTGCTCGCGGTCGCGCGCTTCGCCTCGCCGAGCAGCGCCTTCGCCGCGGCGGCCGCCACCCAGTCGATGCTCGTCATGCTGCTGCCCGACCCGGAGGGCGGCCCCTTCGTGCGGAGCGTCGACGGCGCGGTCGGCGGGCTCGTCGCCCTCGCGGTGACGGCGATCGTGCCCCGCGACCCGGTCGGGCTGGCGAGGGCCGACGCCCGGGCCCTCTTCGCCGAGGTGGGGGCGGCCTTCGAGGCGCTCGTCGTCGCGCTCCGCACCGACGACGTCCGCCGGGCCGACGAGGCGCTCCGGCGCCTGAGGTCGACGCAGCCGCTGCTCGACGACTGGGCGTCGACGCTCGAGTCGGCCGTCTCGATCTCGCGTCTCTCGCCCTTCCTGAGGTCGCGCCTCCCGCACCTCCGTCAGCAGCAGTCGCTGCGGCTCCACGTCGACCTCGCGGTGCGCAACCTCCGGGTGATCGCCCGTCGGGTCGACACGTCGCTCGGCGACGGGCGCGACCGGCTCGGCCTCGCCGACCTCGTCGAGAGCACCGGCCGCGCGGTCGTCGTGCTCGGCGGGTCGGTCGACGACGTCGAGCGGCTGCCCGCGGCGAGGGAGGCCCTCAGCGCGGTCGGCCGCCGCCTCGACCCGGCCGTCGTCGCGCCGGGGGCCCCGGTCACCGAGGCGATCGTGGTGCTGATGATGCGCCCGCTCGTCATCGACCTGCTGATGGCCACGGGCCTGCCGCACGACGAGGCTCGCCGCCGGCTCGCCGTCGTCTGACCTCGGCCCCGCGGGCTCAGGGGCGGGGCGCCACCGCGCTCCAGGGCAGGGTCAGCTCGCCGAGCCGCCAGCGGGTCCGGCCGTGCCGCACGGGCCAGCCGGCGGCCCGCAGGCCCTCCACCGTCGCGATCCAGCGCTGCACCGGTCCGTAGACCGAGAGCGGGGCCGCGATCGCCCACTGCCGGTCGAGGTCGACCAGCAGGTCGTGCACGCGCTCGCCCGGCACGTTGCGGTGGATGAGCGCCTTGGGCAGCCGCTCGGCGACGACCGACGGGGCCTCGAGCGAGGCGAGGTGCAGCGCGACCGTGAACGTCTGCGGCCCCGCCTCGGTGACGTCGACCCAGCTCGCGACGCGGCCGACCTCGTTGCAGGTGCCCTCGACGAGCACCCCGCCGGGCTGCAGCCGCGACGTCATCAGCCGCCACGACGCGTCGACCTGCGACTCGTCGTACTGCCGCAGCACGTTCAGGGCCCGGATCACGGCCGGGCGCCGCCCGCCGTCGAGCGGCACCTCGAAGCCTCCGAGCCGGAAGCTCACGCCGGGCCGCGCCGAGAGCGACGCGAGCCGCACCCGCTCCGGGTCGATCTCGATGCCGACCACCTCGACGTCGGGCCGGACCTTCCGGAGGCGCTGGTGCAGCTCCAGGGGAGTGGTCGCGCTGGCCCCGTAGCCGAGGTCGACGACCAACGGGTCGTCGGCACGGCGCAGCACGGGGTGCGCGGCGATCCACCGGTCGACGCGGCGGAGCCGGTTGGTGCCGGTCGTGCCGCGCGTGATCGATCCGATGGGCATGGCTCCGAGTCTGACAGCCCGGGGCGTCGGCGATACGCTGGAGGCATGACTTCGACGCTCATCCTCCTCCGTCACGGCAACAGCGAGTGGAACCAGGCGAACCTCTTCACGGGGTGGGTCGACGTGCGCCTCAGCGAGCAGGGCCGCGCCGAGGCGAAGCGCGCCGGCGAGCTCCTCGTCGAGCACCAGATGCAGCCCGACATCCTGTACACGTCGCGCCTCACCCGCGCCATCCAGACCGCCGACATCGCCCTCGAGGAGGCCGACCGCCTCTGGATCGACGTGAAGCGCTCGTGGCGGCTCAACGAGCGCCACTACGGCGCCCTCCAGGGCAAGGACAAGGCGCAGACCCTCGAGCAGTACGGCCCCGAGCAGTTCCAGACCTGGCGTCGGTCGTTCGACGTGCCGCCGCCGCCCCTCGACGACGACAGCGAGTTCTCGCAGGCGCACGACGTCCGCTACGCCGAGCTCGGCGTCGACGCCCCGCGCACCGAGTCGCTCGCCCTCGTGATCGAGCGCATGATCCCCTACTGGGAGAGCGACATCACCGCGAGCCTCGCCGAGGGCAAGGTCGTGCTGGTCACCGCCCACGGCAACTCGCTGCGCGCGCTCGTGAAGCACCTCGACGGCATCAGCGACGACGAGATCTCCGAGCTCAACATCCCCACCGGCATCCCGCTCGTCTACGAGCTCGACGACGACTTCCGCCCCACCGGCCCCGGCCGCTACCTCGACCCGCAGGCCGCCGCCGCCGGTGCGGCCGCCGTCGCGGCGCAGGGGGAGAAAAAGGGCCTGTAGGCGCGACCTCGCCACCGGAGCCCGCCCCCGCCGTCGTGCGGGGGCGGGCTCCGTCGTGTCACACGCCAAGCGTGTCACACGCAGTGCCCGTCACACGAAGTGCGCGCTGATCTCCATCACGAGGGAGTCGACGTCGACCTCGCCGCTCGTGTCGACGCGCACGACCGGCCACGCGCCGAGCGGCCCCGCGCCCTCGACCCGGTCGGCCCAGCCGGCGGCCAGCTCGTCGGCCGTGCCGTGCACGGGGTGACGGCCGCCGCCCTCGACGCGGGCCGCCGAGCGAGCGAGCGCGAGCTCGGGAGCCACCTCGCACCACACCTCGAGCACGCGGGGCGAGCCGGCCTGCTCGACGCCGGCGCGCACGCCGTCGAGGTCGTCGTCGGGCCGCCAGCCCGCGTCGACCACGACGCCGGCCTCGACCTCGCCGGCCATCGCCCAGACGGCGTCCACGGCGATGCGCCGCACCGCCTGTGGGGCGATCATCGGCCCGGCCAGGTCGGCCAGCGCCTCCTGCACGGGGTCGACCGCGAGCAGGGGGCAGCCGAGCACGCCGGCCAGCGTGGCCGAGACGGTGGTCTTGCCCGAGCCGGGCAGACCGTTGACGAGGATCGCGACAGAAGCCATCCCCCCATCATCCCGCAGCGGGTCAGACCTCGGCGGCCACCCAGTCGCCGGTCGCGAGGTACTGGACCTTCTTGGCGATGGAGACCGCGTGGTCGGCGAAGCGCTCGTGGTAGCGCGACGCGAGGGTCGAGTCGACGGTGTCGACCGCCGCGCCCTTCCAGGTCTCGCCGAGCACCTTGTCGAAGACGCTGAGGTGCAGCTCGTCGATGCGGTCGTCGTCGTTGCGGATCTCCTCCGCGAGGCGGACGTCCTCCGTCGTGAGCAGCTCGGTGAGCTTCTTCGCGATGGCGACGTCGAGGCGGCCGAGCTCCTGGAACGTCGGGCGCAGCGACTTCGGCACGACCTTCTCGGGGAAGCGGTACCGGGCGAGCTGGGCGATGTGCTCGGCCATGTCGCCCATGCGCTCGAGCGACGCGCTGATGCGCAGGGCGCTGACCACGATGCGGAGGTCGCGGGCGACGGGGTTCTGGCGGGCCAGGATGTCGATGGCGAGCTCGTCGAGGGCGATCGCGCGCTCGTCGATGCGGTCGTCGTCGGCGATGACCTTCTCGGCCAGCGTCACGTCGGAGTCGTTGAAGGCCGTGGTGGCGTTCTCGATCGAGACGGCGACGAGGCCCGCGATCTCGACGAGGCGCTCCTGCACCTCTTGCAGTTCCTGCTGGAATACCTCGCGCATGGGAGTCTGGGCCTCTCGTCGTTCCGGGGGTGTCCGGGTCTCGGGGCGACCGCCCCGTGCTGTGCCGGCGGAGCCGCCCGCACAGTCCCGTCGACTCTCACGGGTGGAGGTTAACGGTCGGTGACGGGAGGCCCAACAGTGCCCAAAGTACAGCGCTCCGGCTGGCTCTCGTCCGTTCCCGCCCCGGGCGTTCACTATCGTGACCTGCATGGAACCAACCTGGTTGGTGCCGGCCTCGCTGCTCTTCGGCGTCCTGGTCGGCGCCGCGGTCGTGATGGTGGTGGTGTCGGCTCAGCGCCGGGCCGCCCGCGTCGCGGCACTCGTCGAGACGACGCTGCCGGACGGCATCGACGCGGTGCTCGACGCCCTCTCGTCGGCTGGGCTGGTCGTCGACCCGTCGGGCAACGTGCTGAAGGCCTCGCCGTTCGCCCGTCAGCTCGGCCTGGTCTCCGCCCAGGAGCACCTCGTGCACCCCGAGGTCGAGGCCCTCGTCGACCTGGCGCGGCGGAGCGACGACCCGCAGGAGGCGCAGCTCACCCTGGCGCGCCTCCCCGGTTCCGAGGCCACCGTCGCCCTCGGCGTGCGGGCCGCCGTGCTGGGCGGCCGCTACGTGCTCGTGCTCGCCGAGGACCACACCGAGGGCCGCCGGCTCGACGACATGCGCCGCGACTTCGTGGCCAACATCAGCCACGAGCTGAAGACCCCGATCGGCGCGGTGGGCCTGCTCGCCGAGGCGCTCGACGCGGCCTCGGCGGACCCCGAGCGCGTCCGCCACTTCGCCGGCCGCCTGACGCGCGAGGCCGACCGGCTCGGCCGCCTCACCCAGGACATCATCGAGCTCTCGCGGCTGCAGGCCACCGACGCGCTCGAGTCGAGCGACCCCGTCGACGTGCGGGCGGTCGTCGACACCGCCGTCGACCGCAACCGGGTCGAGGCCGAGGTGCGGGGCATCTCGCTCGTCGTCCGGGGCGGCAAGAAGGCGCAGGTGCTCGGCGACGAGACGATGCTCGTCACCGCCGTCGACAACCTCGTCTCGAACGCCATCGCCTACTCGCCCGACGGGTCGCGGATCGGCATCGGCGCGACCGTCGACGACGAGGGCGGCGTCTCGATCGCGGTCAGCGACCAGGGCTACGGCATCCCGGAGCACGAGCTCGACCGCGTCTTCGAGCGCTTCTACCGCGTCGACCAGGCCCGGTCGCGCCGCACCGGGGGCACCGGCCTCGGCCTCGCGATCGTCAAGCACGTCGTCCAGAACCACGGCGGCGAGGTGCGCGTCTGGTCGCAGGTCGGCAGCGGGTCGACCTTCACGATCCGGCTGCCCGAGTTCGAGGCCCGCCCCGACACCCGTTCCGTCCCTGTCATGGTCACCACACGAGGAGACACCGATACCCGATGAGCACCCACATCCTGATCGTCGAGGACGAGGAGTCGCTGAGCGAGCCCCTGGCCTTCATCCTCGAGCGCGAGGGCTACCGCGTCACAGTCGCCGAGGACGGCCCGTCCGCCCTGGCCCTGTTCGACAAGTCGGGCGCCGACCTCGTGCTGCTCGACCTGATGCTGCCCGGCATCCCCGGCACGGAGGTCTGCCGGGTGCTGCGCTCGAGGTCGCAGGTGCCCATCATCATGCTGACCGCGAAGGACAGCGAGGTGGACATCGTCGTGGGGCTCGAGCTCGGCGCCGACGACTACGTCACCAAGCCGTACTCGACGCGGGAGCTGCTGGCGCGCATCCGGGCGGTCCTCCGTCGCCGGGCCGACGACGGCGACGACCTCGCCGACGGCATGCTCGAGGCGGGCGACATCCGCATGGACGTCGAGCGCCACGTCGTGACGGTGCGCGGCGAGGACGTCGCGATGCCGCTCAAGGAGTTCGAGCTGCTCGAGCTGCTGATGCGCAACGCCGGCCGCGTGCTGACGCGCGGTCAGCTGATCGACCGGGTCTGGGGCTCCGACTACTTCGGCGACACCAAGACCCTCGACGTGCACATCAAGCGCATCCGCTCGAAGATCGAGCCCGTGCCCTCCGAGCCCAAGGCGCTCGTGACCGTGCGCGGGCTCGGGTACCGCATCGAGGCCTGAGGCGCCGTCGGCGGGCGGCCTCCGTCCGACCGCCGACGCACGAGAGGCCCGGCCCCGCTGACGCGGGCCGGGCCTCTGGTCGTCTCGGCGCCGTTCGGGCGCCGCGTGCCGCTACGGGGTCGGCGTGGCCGAGGGCGTGCCGTCCTCGGGCGACGGGAGCGTCGTCGACTCGGCGGAGGGCGCCGTGGTCTCGCCCGGCGTCGGGAGCAGGGTCGCGTACTCGGAGAGCTCGCCGGTCAGCACGGGCACCTGCAGGCTCTTGCCGGTCTCGGTGCCGTACTGGACGAACACGGGCAGCAGCGCGCCGGGGGTGACGTCGAGGTCGCTCATCACGAACTGCTCCTGGCCGACCTCGGTGCCGAGGTCGACCTGCGAGTTCGCGTCGACGTCGACGGTCTGCGTCTCGTCGCCCGACTCGGTCTCGTACTGGAAGCTCACCTGCGCCGCGTCGTCGCCGCTGTTGACGATGGACATGACGAGGCTGGCCTCGGCGCCGTCCTCGGTCAGGGCCAGCGCGTTGAGCACCTTGACGTCGCCGACCGTGACGCTCGTGCCGTCGCTGGCGTCGTAGAACTGGGTCGTGCGCTGGGGGCTGATGAAGTTGCAGCCGGCGGCGACGACGAGCACGGCGGCACCCACGGTGGCGGCGGCGAGGGCGCGGACGCCTCGACGGTCAATTGCAGATGCGACTCGCACGAGTGCCTCCAGGATCCAGTTCACGGCAAAGGTCTGCCCCAGCTTAGCGAGGGCAGAGCGGGGCGGTTCGTCAGGGCAGCCTTACCACCGACCTTCCATGGTATCCTGGGCGTCGCAGAATGGAGCCTGATTCATGCAGTTCGAGGTCGGAGAGACCGTCGTCTACCCCCATCACGGGGCCGCGACGATCTCTGAAGTCAAGAAGCGGATCATCAAGGGCGAAGAGAAGCTGTACCTCAAGCTTCGCGTCACCCAGGGTGATCTGACCATCGAGGTACCCGCAGACAACGTCGACCTGGTCGGCGTCCGGGACGTCATCGGCAAAGAAGGGCTCGACCGCGTGTTCGACGTCCTCCGTGCGCCGTTCACGGAAGAACCCACCAACTGGTCCCGCCGCTACAAGGCGAACCTGGAGAAGCTCGCGTCGGGCGACGTCATCAAGGTGTCCGAGGTCGTCCGCGACCTGTGGCGCCGCGACCAGGACCGCGGGTTGTCCGCCGGCGAGAAGCGCATGCTCGCCAAGGCCCGCCAGATCCTGATCAGCGAGCTCGCCCTCGCGGAGAAGACCGACGAAGAGAAGGCGTCGAGCGTCCTCGACGAGGTTCTTGCGTCCTAGCACCACCGACGACCGCACGGTCGGCTCCCTGACGGGGGTCGGTCGGGCGGTCGTCGTCGTCGCGGCCGGGAGCGGCACGCGTCTCGGCCTCGGCACGCCGAAGGCCTTCGTCGAGGTGGCCGGGCGCAGCATCCTGGCCCGCTCGCTCGACGCCGTGCTCGCCTCGGCGGTGCCCACCCAGATCGTCGTGGTCGTGCCGCAGGAGCAGCTCGCCGACGCCACGGAGCTCGTCGTCGCGGCGGCCGGGCACGTCGCCGACCACGTCGCGGTGGTCGCGGGAGGCGCCAGCCGACAGGCCAGCGTCGCCGCCGGCCTCGGGGCGGTCGCCCCCGACGTCGCGACCGTCCTGGTGCACGACTGCGCGCGCCCCTTCACCCCCACCGCCCAGTTCGACCTCGTCGCGTCGACGGTCGAGGCGACCGGCCGCGGCGTCGTGCCGGGGCTCCCCGTCAGCGACACGATCAAGCGCGTGGACGAGGCCGGCACGGTGCTCGACACCGTCGACCGCTCCGAGCTGGTCGCGATGCAGACCCCCCAGGGCTTCCCGCGGGCGGCCCTCGACGCCGCCTACGCCGCGGCCCGGGCCGAGCACACCGACGACGCCGCCCTGTTCGCGGCGGCCGGCCACGAGGTCGTCGTCGTCGAGGGCGACCCGGTCGCGTTCAAGATCACCACCCGGTGGGACCTCCAACGCGCCGAGACGATCGCGGCGCAGCAGGCCGCGGCGGTCGGCGCTCCCGACCCGCGCCTCCGGCCCGACCCCGCCCTCCGCACCGGGCTCGGCATCGACGTCCACGCGTTCGACCCGGCCGCGCCGCTGCACCTCGGCCTCCTGCACTTCGAGGGCGAGGCGGGCCTGGCCGGCCACAGCGACGGCGACGCCGTCGCGCACGCCGTCGTCGACGCCCTCCTCTCGGCCGCCGGCCTCGGCGACATCGGCTCGATGTTCGGCACCGACGACCCGCGCTTCGCCGGCGCGAGCGGCGAGGTCTTCCTCACCGCGGCCGTCGAGCGCCTGACGCACGCGGGCGTCGACGTCGTCGACGTCGCCGTCCAGGTCGTCGGCAACCGGCCCCGGCTCTCCGCCCGCCGCCTCGAGATGGAGGAGCGGCTGATGCAGGTCGTCGGCGCTCCCGTCAGCGTGTCGGCCACGACCACCGACGGGCTCGGCTTCACCGGGCGCGGCGAGGGGCTCACGGCGATCGCGACCGCTCTGGTGTCGGTCGTCGACCCGGCGGCGCGCACCGCGCCTCCCCGGGGCCCTGGCTCCGCCTCCGCCCCGGCACGGGGCGCCGTCGCCCCGACCTCGCTCACCGACGACGGGTCGTCCGACCCGTCCGCCGACGACCACTGAATAGGCTGACCGCGTGACCATCCGCCTCTACGACTCCCGCGAGCAGGCGCTCGTCGACTTCGTCCCCCTCGAGCCCGGCCGGGTGGGGCTGTACGTCTGCGGGCCCACCGTGCAGTCGTCGCCGCACATCGGCCACCTGCGCAGCGCGCTGGTCTACGACCTGTGGCGCCGCTGGTTCACCTACCGCGGCCTCGACGTCACCCTCGTGCGCAACGTCACCGACATCGACGACAAGATCCTCGCGCTCTCGAGCGGCACCGACGAGGAGTGGTGGGCGCGCGCCTACCGCTACGAGCTCGAGTTCACCGCGGGGTACCAGGCGCTCGGCGTGCTGCAGCCGACCTACGAGCCGCGCGCGACCGCGAGCGTCACCGAGATGCAGCAGATCGTCGCGACGCTGATCGACCGCGGGCACGCCTACGCCGCGCCCGACGGCTCGGGCGACGTGTACTTCGACACCGCGAGCTGGCCGAGCTACGGCGCCCTGACGAACCAGGGCCTCGACGACATGGCCCCCGCGGCCGACGCCGACCCGCGCGGCAAGCGCGACCCCCGCGACTTCGCGCTCTGGAAGGGCGCGAAGGCCGACGAGCCCGCCTCGGCGAGCTGGTCGTCGCCGTGGGGCGACGGCCGGCCCGGCTGGCACATCGAGTGCTCGGCGATGTCGAAGCGCTACCTGGGCAGCGCCTTCGACATCCACGGCGGCGGCCTCGACCTGCGGTTCCCGCACCACGAGAACGAGCTGGCCCAGTCGACCGCGGCCGGCGACGCCTTCGCGCACCACTGGCTGCACAACGGCCTCGTCGCCGTCGACGGCCAGAAGATGTCGAAGTCGCTCGGCAACTCGATCTTCGCCGCCGACTTCCTCGCCCTCGCGCGGCCGGTCGTCGTCCGCTACTTCCTCAGCGCGGCGCACTACCGCTCGACCATCGACTACCACGACGGCGCGCTCGTCGAGGCGGAGGCCGCGCTCGACCGCGTCGAGACGTTCCTCTCCCGCGCCGAGCGCCGTCTGGCCGACACCCGCTTCGCCGGTGTCGGCGCCCGTGTCGTGCCCGACGAGTTCGCCGAGGCGATGGACGACGACCTCAACGTGCCGCAGGCGATCGCCGTGCTGCACGACGCCGTCCGGTCGGGCAACGTCGCCCTCGACGACGGCGACCTCGACACGGCCGCCCGCGACCGCCAGCACGTCGCCGCCATGGTGGCCGTGCTGGGCATCGACCCGCTGGCGCCCGAGTGGCGCGGAGACGACGAGGGCGACGCGCACCGCGCGCTCGGCACCCTCGTCGAGACCCTCCTCGCCAGCCGCCAGGAAGCCAGGGCCGCGCGCGACTTCGCGCAGGCCGACCGCGTACGCGAGATGCTGGCGTCCGCCGGCGTCACCATCGAAGACACCCCCAGCGGGTCGCATTGGAGCCTCGAACAGTGAAGAACACCAGCGGAGCGAACAAGGGGCGGCCGAGCAGCAGCGCCGTCCGCAAGGGCAGCAAGGGCAAGCAGGTCGGCAGCGGCGGCCAGGGGCGGCAAGCGCTCGAGGGCAAGAAGCCCACGCCCGCCGCGGAGGACCGCCCGTACCACCCCGCGGGCAAGGCGAAGGCGGCGCGCGAGCGCCTCGACGCCGCCCGGGGCCGCGGCGGCAACGGCCCCCGTGCCGGGTCGCCGATCGCCGGCCGCGGCGGGCAGGACGCCCCGCGTCGCAAGCCGAAGAGCTCCGACGACAGCGAGATGGTCACCGGCCGCAACTCGGTGCTCGAGGCCCTGCGCACGCGCATCCCCGCCTCGACGCTCTACATCGCGGCGCGCATCGAGATGGACGACCGTACGAAGGAGATCCTCAACCTCGCGACGCGTCGCGGGCTGCCGATCCTCGAGGTCATGCGCCCCGAGCTCGACCGCCTCACGGGCCCCGACTCGGTGCACCAGGGCGTCGCCCTCAAGGTGCCGCCGTACGAGTACGCGCACCCGGTCGACCTGCTCGAGGGCTCGATCAAGCGTCGCCAGAACCCGCTCTTCGTCGCGCTCGACGGCATCACCGACCCGCGCAACCTCGGCGCCATCATCCGCTCGGTCGCCGCGTTCGGCGGCCAGGGCGTCATCATCCCGCAGCGTCGCTCGGTCGGCCTCACCGCCTCGGCGTGGAAGACCTCGGCCGGCGCCGCGGCGCGCATCCCCGTCGCGATGGCCTCGAACCTGACGCAGACCCTCAAGTCGTTCAAGGACCAGGGCGTCTTCGTGCTGGGCCTCGACGGCGACGGCGACGTCATGCTGCCGGGCCTCGAGCTCGCCGACCGCCCGCTCGTGGTCGTCGTGGGCAGCGAGGGCAAGGGCCTCTCGCGCATCGTCGCCGAGACCTGCGACGCCATCGTGTCGATCCCGATCACGGGCGCCGTCGAGTCGCTGAACGCCGGCATGGCCGCGAGCGTCACGCTCTACGAGATCTCGAAGCTGCGCGCCGAGCGCTCGTAGCGCTCGTCAGCCCCGACACAGAGGAGGCGCGGTGCCGGTCGACCGGCACCGCGCCTCCTCTGCGTGGTCACGGAAGGGACCGCGTCGGGGTCAGACCTTGGAGCGCCAGTCGTCGTCGTCGTCCTCGGCCTCGAGCAGCTCGGCGTCGGGCAGGGTGATCGACTCGGTGGCCGGGTCGATGACGGTGCGCTCGTCACGGCGGTGCCGCAGCACGTCGTTGATGTACGAGGTCAGCGCCTCGGCGATGGGCACGTCGCGGTTCTCCTGCTGCGAGCGGTACCAGCGGTGCTCGAGCAGCTGGTGGAAGACCTCCGCCGGCTCGAGGCGGCCGCGGAGGTCGCGGGGGATGGACCGGACGACCGGCTCGAACACCCGGGCGGCCCACTCGTGCGCCACCATCTCCTCGTCCGCGTCGGTGTTGCCGGTGCGCAGCCGGTAGGCGTCGAGGTCGTTGAGGAGGCGCCGGGCCTGGTTCTCCTCCACGTCGAGGCCGGTGAGGCGCAGCAGGCGGCGGGAGTGGTGGCCGGCGTCGACGACCTTGGGCTGGATGCGCACCTGGGTGCCGCCCTCGGCCGTCTTGATCGCGAGCTCCTCGATGTCGAAGCCGAGGTCGTTGAGCCGCTCGACCCGGTCGGTGATGCGCCAGCGCTCCGAGCTGGAGAACGTCTCGCTGCCGGTGAGCTCCGTCCAGAGGCTGCGGTACTTCGCGACGATGCCGTTGCTGACGTCGACGGCGTCGAGGTTGTCGTCGAGGCGTCCGCCGGCCTCGAGGTCGAGCAGCTCGCCGGCGATGTTGACGCGGGCGACCTCGAGGTCGTTCTCGCGCTGGCCGTTCGAGAGCCCGCCCGGGTAGAGCTTGCCGGTCTCGGCGTCGACCAAGTACGCCGCGAAGGCCCCCGCGTCGCGCCGGAAGAGCGTGTTCGAGAGCGAGACGTCGCCCCAGTAGAAGCCGATGACGTGCAGGCGCACGAGCAGCAGGGCCAGCGCGTCGACGAGCCGCTTCGCGGTGTCGGGGCGGAGGGTCTGCGAGTACAGCGCCCGGTAGGGCAGCGAGAACTTGAGGTGCCGCGTGACGAGCACGGGGTTGAGGGGCGAGCCGTCGACGTCGCGCCGGTTCGTGATGACCGCCAGGGGGTCGACGCAGGGGATGTCCATCCGCTGCAGGGTGCGGAGCATCTCGTACTCGCCCCGGGCCATCTCGCCCGAGGTCTCCTTGATCGCGATCACGTAGCCGCTGAGGTGCGCGAAGCGCACCAGGTGCCGCGAGATGCCCTTCGGCAGGGCCGCGATGGCCTCGTCGGGCCACTCGTCGAGGGGGAGGGACCACGGCAGGTCGAGCAGCGCCGGGTCGACGGTGGCCGAGGTGATGTTGAGGGAGTCGCTCATGGGTCTTCTCTGGTCGGACGGCCGGGGCGCGCCGGGCGATCGGGGGTGGTCGGGGGCGGAACGGGCGATCGGCCCGCCGGGTCGCTCGGAGAGGTTCTCCTGGCGACGCGACGGGCCGATCGGGGGTGCGGGGGCTACGCGCTGACGACGGCCTTGTCGCCGAGGCGCTGGCCGCTCTCGGTGTCGAAGACGTGCACGTGGTGCGCCTGCGGCGTGATGTAGATCGTGTCGCCGAGGCCCGGGTGGTTGCGGCCGTCGACGCGCACGACGATGTCGACGCGCGCGCCGTCGACCTCGGTGTGGCCGTAGAGGTAGCCGTCGGCGCCGAGCTCCTCGACCACGTCGACGGTGACCGCGAGGCCCTCGCCGGTGGTGTTGACCACGACGTCCTCGGGGCGGACGCCCACGGTGACGCTCTTGCCGTTGGCCTGGCCGACGGTGTCGCGGTCGACCGAGGTGACGGCCGTGCCGAACTTGATGCCGCCGTCGACGACGTCGGCGGGCAGGAGGTTCATGGCCGGCGAGCCGATGAAGCCGGCGACGAAGACGTTCTGCGGCTTCTCGTACAGGTCGCGGGGGGTGCCGACCTGCTGCAGGACGCCGTCCTTGAGGACCGCGATGCGGTCGCCCATGGTCAGGGCCTCGGTCTGGTCGTGGGTGACGTAGACCGTGGTGACGCCGAGGCGACGCTGCAGGGAGGCGATCTGGGTGCGGGTCTGGACGCGGAGCTTGGCGTCGAGGTTCGACAGCGGCTCGTCCATGAGGAAGACCTGGGGCTGGCGCACGATGGCGCGGCCCATGGCGACGCGCTGACGCTGACCACCGGAGAGGGCCTTGGGCTTGCGCGAGAGGTAGGGCTCGAGGTCGAGCAGCTTCGCGGCCTCGAGGACGCGGGTCGCGCGCTCCTCCTTGCCGACGCCGGCGATCTTGAGCGCGAAGCCCATGTTCTCGGCGACGGTCATGTGCGGGTACAGCGCGTAGTTCTGGAACACCATCGCGATGTCGCGGTCCTTCGGCGGCACGTCGGTGACGTTGCGGTCGCCGATGAAGATGTCGCCGCTGTTGACCTCTTCGAGGCCGGCGAGCATGCGGAGGGTGGTCGACTTGCCGCAGCCCGAGGGGCCCACGAGGACGAGGAACTCGCCGTCGGCGACCTCGAGGTCGATGGCGTCGACCGCTGCGCGGGTCGAGCCGGGGTAGAGACGGGTTGCCTTGCTGAACGTCACGGACGCCATGATTCGTTTCTCCTTCACCGGCAGGTACGTGCCGGACGATCCGTTGTGAATGGACGGTGATCAACCGTGTTGGTCGACGATGACCACCGCGCCTCAGCATGCCACAGAACGGCCCCTGGCAGGGCCCCCGGACGGGTGGCCGGAGGGGGGTCGGGGGGATGGTGTCCGGACATCTCCCAGCGCGCTCTCCTAGGATCACGGGGGGCAGGAGGCGCGCCACGTGCTCTCCGACCCGCTCCGCCCTACCCGTCTGCCCCTCAACGACGCGACGCCCCGACCCCCGTCGCGCATCGGAGAACCGCACCCCCATGACTGAGAACGACAAGTCGCTGACCAAGAACCAGCGTCGGGCCGCCGCCCGCGAGAAGGCGCAGCTCGCCCGCAAGAAGCAGAAGCGCCGTCAGCGGACGAGCCGCTGGGTGCTGCAGGGCGGCCTCGGCCTGGTCGTCGTCGCGATCGTCGTCGGCGTCGTCCTGGTCATCACGAACAGCATCAAGCCGGCCGGCCCCGGCCCCGCCAACATGGCCAGCGACGGCATCCGCATCGGCCAGGACTTCGTCGCGCAGACGACCCCCGCGCTCGACGCGGGCGACGAGCCCGTCGCGACGGAGACCACGGCGGCCTCCGACACCGTCGACATCGTCGTCTACCTCGACTACCTCTGCCCGATCTGCGGCCAGTTCGAGGCGGCCAACAACGACTACATCGCCGGCCTCGTGTCGTCGGGCGCCGCGACGGTCGAGTACCACCCGATCGCGATCCTGACCAACAGCTCGCTGGGCACGAAGTACTCGAACCGCGCCGCGAACGCCGCCGCCTGCGTCGCGAACTACTCGCCCGACTCCTTCTTCGACTTCAACACCGCCATGTTCGAGCAGCAGCCGGAGGAGGGCACGCGCGGCCTCGACGACTCGCAGCTCGCCGACATCGCCACGGGCGTCGACGGCGTGCAGCAGGCCTCCGCGATCGAGACCTGCATCGACGACCAGGAGTTCGCCTCCTGGGTCAGCGCCTCGACCGAGCGCGTGCTCGACGGGCCGCTGCCGAACAGCGACGTCGAGACCTTCCGCGGCACGCCCACCGTCCTGGTCAACGGCCAGCAGTACGACCCGAGCCTGCCGTTCACCAACGAGGAGTTCCGCAACTTCGTCGTGACCGCGGCCGGCAACAGCTACTCCGACTCGGCGACGTCGACGGCCACGCCGACGCCCGAGCCCACCGAGTCGGCACCGGCCGAGACGCCGGCCCCGGCCGAGACTCCCGCCTCCTAGCCGCGGCGACTCCCCGGCCCGACCGCCCCGGCTCGCGTCGCCGTCAGTCGCGGCGGCGCGGGTGGGGCACGATCACGTCGATCTCCCGCACCGGCCCCGCGGGCAGGTCGGCCCGGCGCGACCGGGTCGTCGGCCGGAGCGGCAGCTCGTGCAGCACGACGTCGCGCACGGTGCCCGCGTCCAGCACGAGGCTGAGGTACGTGGCCCGCGGCTGTCGCCGCTTGTCGGTCGGTGACCCGGGGTTGAGCAGGCGCGTGCCGGAGGCGGTGGTCGAGTCCCACGGGATGTGGCTGTGGCCGAAGAGCAGCAGGTCGGTCTCGGGGTGGAGGCGGTCCGCCCGGGCCTCCCGCGCCTCCTTCTGTCCCGTCTCGTGGACGACGGCGACGCGGACGCCGTCGATCGTCTCGCGGGCCACCTCCGGCAGCCGGGCCCGGAGCTCGTCGCCGTCGTTGTTGCCCCAGACGCCGACCAGGCGTCGGGAGCGCCGCTCGAACTCGTCGAGGATCGCGGTGCCGGTCCAGTCGCCGGCGTGCACGACGACGTCGGCGGCCTCGACCGCCGCCCAGAGCTCGTCGGGCACGGCGCGGGCCTTCTGCGGCACGTGGGTGTCGGACACGACGACGACGGTGGTGGTCACCGGCCCAGGCTAGGCGCGGTTGACTGGGCCGGTGCGAGTCTCCGTCGTGATCCCGGTCCGTGACGACGCGCGGCACCTCGAGGCCTGCCTCCGGTCGCTCGCGCGCCAGACGCGGCTGCCCGACGAGGTGCTCGTGGTCGACAACGGCAGCACCGACGACACCGTGGCGGTCGCGACCGCGGCGGGTGCGCGCGTCGTCACCGAGCCCGTCGTCGGGATCGCGGCCGCCGCCTCCACCGGGTACGACGCCGCGACCGGCGACCTGATCGGTCGCTGCGACGCCGACAGCGTGCTGCCGCGCACGTGGGTCGCCGAGCTCGCGGCCACCCTCGAGGCCGACGGCGACGTGCTCGCGGTCACGACGAACGCCCGCTTCTACGACGCGCCCGTGGGGGCCCAGAGGCTGCTCTCGGCGGCGTACGTCGGCGCGTATCACTGGCTCGTGGGCTCGGCGCTGGCGCACTGGCCGCTGTTCGGGTCGACCATGATGATGCGCCGGTCGGCGTGGGCCGCCGTGAGCGACGTCGTGCACCGCCGCGACACGGGGCTGCACGACGACATGGACCTCGCCCTCCACCTCGGCGACCTGGCGCCGACGCGGGGCGGCCGCCTCGTCTACCGGCGCGACGTCGTGGCGGGCATCTCGGCGCGGCCGTTCGACCGGGGCGCCGACCCGGGGCTGCGGACGCGGCGCGCGCTGCGGGTCTTCGCGGTGCACGGGCGCTCGGGGGTGCCGTTCACCCGCTGGTGGCGGGCCGACCCGCTGCGCACGCGCGCCGTCTGGCGTCGTCTGCGGCCCCGCGCCTGACGGGCCCCGCGGCTCCGCCCGGCGGCTCCGCCCGGCGGCTCCTCTCCCGTCGCCCGCGTGGCAGGTGGCCCTCCGAGCCCCTCAGGTAGTTCGATGAGACGGTCGTGCACCGCACGACGTCGTCGCACGCCCTCCGGCCGCGCACCATGACCACCACACAGAACGACGAGGACGAACCGTGGGACTCTTCCGCACCAAGGACGCCGAGGTGGTCGAGCACAACGCCGCCGTCCAGAGCAGCATCTGGACCGACGCGTTCGGCCGCCTGGCCATCCGCAGCCTGCAGATCATCGCCGTCGTCGTCGTCGGCATCGCCGTGATCTACACCTTCCTCTCGCTGAGCCTCGTCACGCTGCCCGTGCTGCTCGCGCTGATCTTCGCCTCGGCGATGTACCCGCTGATCGCCTTCCTGCGCCGGCACCGGGTGCCGAGCCTCCTCGCCACGATCATCGCCCTGTTCGGCGTCGTGGTCGTGCTGGGCCTCGTCGGCTGGCTGCTCGTCTGGGCCGTCGAGAACCAGGCGTCGACGCTCGCCAAGTCGGCGACGGAGGGCTTCAACCAGCTTCAGGACTGGATCACCACCCTGCCGTTCTCGATCACCGACGACCAGATCGAGTCCGTGCGGAACACCGTCGTCGACTTCGTGACGAGCGCGCAGTTCGGCTCGGGCGCCCTCGCCGGCGCGAGTGCGATCGGCAGCTTCGCGACCGGACTCGTGCTGATGATCGTCGTGCTGTTCTTCTTCCTCAAGGACGGCCCGGCCATCTGGGAGTTCCTCCTCCGCCCGTTCAAGGGCGAGCAGTACGCCCGGGCCCGTCGCATCGGCGACAAGACGGTCGCCACCCTCGGCGGCTACGTGCGCGGCACGGCCACCGTCGCCGCGGTCGACGCGATCGGCATCGGCATCGGCCTCGCGATCATCGGCGTGCCGCTGGCGCTGCCCCTGGCCGTGGTCGTCTTCCTCACCGCGTTCATCCCGCTCGTCGGCGCCACCGCCGCGGGCATCCTCGCGGCGCTCGTCGCCCTCGTGGCCAACGGCCCCGTGGCCGCCATCTGGGTCATCGCGGTCGTCGTGCTCGTCAACCAGCTCGAGGGCAACTTCCTCCAGCCCGTGCTGATGGGCCGCACCCTGCAGCTGCACGGCCTCGTCATCCTGGTCGCCCTGACCGCCGGCACCATCCTCGGCGGCGTCGTCGGCGCGGTCATCGCCGTGCCGCTGATGGCCGTGGTCTGGGGCATCACGCAGGTGTGGAACGGCGAGCACCAGCCGGCGGAGATGTTCCGGAAGAAACGGCCGGAGGAAGTGCGCTAGCCCGCGAGGGCCTGCCGGAGGCGCGGTGTGCGGAGAACGCACACCGCGCCTCCGTCGTGTGCGGACGTATCTCGGGAAAAAGTCTGCACGATCTGCAGCGAGATGGTTGCGTTCCGTCAACTACGGCGTATGGTTGACGTTCAGCAACTACCTGACCAACGGCGGTCAGCGACCCCCATCTCAGAACGACCACGGAGCGCACCTTGTCGCAGACCACCACCGCCGCGGGCACGAAGCCCGCGGCTCCCCACGAACCGGGCGAAGCGCCCGGCATGAGCCACCGCGAAGTCCTCACGGCCCTGTCGGGCCTGCTGATGGGCATGCTCGTGGCGATCCTCTCGTCGACCGTCGTGTCGACCTCGCTGCCGCGCATCGTCAGCGACCTCAACGGCAGCCAGACCTCGTACACCTGGGTCATCACCGCCACGCTGCTCGCGACGACCGTCAGCACGCCCCTCTGGGGCAAGTTCTCCGACCTCACGAACCGCAAGGTGCTGCTGCAGGTGGCCCTCGTGCTGTTCGTGCTCGCGTCGGTCGCGGCCGGCTTCTCGCAGGACACCGCGACGCTGATCACCTTCCGCGTCTTCCAGGGCCTCGGCGCCGGCGGCCTCACCGCCCTGGTGCAGGTCGTCATGAGCGACATCATCAGCCCGCGTGAGCGCGGCCGGTACATGGGCTACCTCGGCGCCGTGATGAGCGTCGGCACGATCGGCGGCCCGCTGCTCGGCGGCGTGCTCACCGACACCATCGGCTGGCGCTGGAACTTCTTCGTCGGCGTGCCGGTCGGCATCGCCGCGCTGATCGTCATCCAGCGCACGCTGCACCTGCCCGCCAAGCCGAAGAAGAAGGTCGTCGTCGACTACTGGGGCGCCGGGCTGATCGCCGGCGGCGTCTCGCTGCTGCTCATCTGGGTGTCGCTCGGCGGCAAGCAGTTCGAGTGGGCCTCGGCCACCAGCTGGCTGATGGGCCTCGGCGCAGCTGTGCTGCTCGCCCTCGCCGTCGTCGTGGAGTTCCGCTCGAAGGAGCCGATCATCCCGCTCACGCTGTTCAAGAACCGCACCTTCACCTTCGCGGTGATCGCCTCGCTGAGCGTCGGCGTCGCGATGTTCGGCACCAGCGTCTTCCTCGGCCAGTACATGCAGCTGGCCCGCGGCCAGTCGCCGACCATGGCGGGCATCCTGACCCTGCCGATGGTGCTCGGCCTGCTGATCTCGTCGATGGTGGCCGGTGCGCTCATCTCGAAGTACGGCAAGTGGAAGCCCTACATGATCGTGGGCTCGATCCTCCTCGCCGCCGGCCTCTTCCTCATGTCGACCATCGAGTACGACACGAACTTCGCCGTCGTCTCCGTCTTCATGGCGATGATGGGGCTCGGCATCGGCATGGTCATGCAGAACCTCGTGCTCGTCGTACAGAACTCCGTCGACGTGAGCGTCGTCGGCGCCGCCTCCTCGAGCGTCGCGTTCTTCCGCAGCCTCGGCGGCACGATCGGTGTCTCGGTCATGGGCGCCGTGCTCGGCACGAAGGTCTCGGGCTACATCACCGACGGCCTCACCGACGCCGGCGTCGACCCGAGCGCGCTCGGCAGCGGCGAGTCGACCACGAGCATCCCCGACCTCAGCACCGTGCCCGGCCCGATCCGCACCATCATCGAGTCCGCGTACGGCCAGGGCGTCGCCGACGTGTTCCTCATCGCGGCACCGCTCGCGATCATCACCATCGTGTTCGTCTGCCTGCTGCCGAACGTCGAGCTCGGCACGAAGTCGGGCATCCAGCGCGCCGCCGCGGCCGGCCCCCAGGGAGGCGCGGCACCGGTCGACGGAGCCGCCGCCTCCCCGGCGACCAAGGGCGCCGCGGCGACCGCCGGGCTCGCGCCCGCGGTCTCGAGCGCCCCGGCCGACGCGCATCCGCGCACCGGGACCGTCGATACGATCATCGCGACCGGGGCCGCCGAGGTGGCGGGCCACCCCGTGTCCGACGACGAGCTGAGCGAGAGCCCGGTGTTCTCGTCCCTGGTCGAGGAGAAGGATGTCGCAGCCGATCGATGACGGCCAGCCGGGAGGCGCGGTGCTCGACGCCCCGCGCCTCCCCGTGGCCGACGACGAGGGCCGGGAGGGCCTGATGGCCAGCGTGGTCGACGAGATCGGCTCGCTCATGGTGGAGGCGAAGCGCACCATCGCGGCCGCCGCCTCCCGCTTCGACCCCGACGTGCCGCCGACGGCGTTCTACGTGCTGCGCTACGTGATGAAGCACCAGCCCTGCACGGCCGGCGAGATCGTCCGGGCCATGGCGATGGACAAGGGCGCCGTCAGCCGCCAGGTCGCCCTGCTGCGCGAGGCCGGCTTCGTCGACGTCGTGGCCGACGCCTCCGACGGCCGGGTCTCGATGCTCCGGAGCACGGAGCGGGCCGAGGCGCGCATGCTCGAGGTCCGGCACGAGAACCGCGCCGTGTTCCGCAGCCACGTCGAGGGCTGGACGGACGACGAGCTCGCCCAGTTCTCGGGCTGGCTGCACCGCTTCAACACGCCCGCCGGCCCGCGGTAGGCGACCCGCGACTCCTCGGGGTCGACGGCGGGCGAGCCTGACGCCGACGTGCCGACGCCGTCGCCCGGGGTCGGCGGCCCCGCCCGGGGACGACGACGGCCCCCTCCCTGGTCGGGAGGGGGCCGTCGTCGTGCTGCGGGGCGACTAGATCGTGGCGGTGTCGATCACGAAGCGGTAGCGCACCTTGCTCGCGACGACGCGCTCGTAGGCCTCGTCGACCTGGTCGGCGCTGATCGTCTCGATCTCGGCGCCGATGTGGTGCTCGGCGCAGAAGTCGAGCATCTCCTGCGTCTCGCGGATGCCGCCGATGTTGGAGCCGGCGAGGCTGCGACGGCCCATGATGAGCGAGCCGGCGCGGAACGACTGCGGGTTCTCGGGCAGGCCGACGAAGACCATGGTGCCGTTGAGGCGCAGCGTGCGGGCGTAGGCGTCGATGTCCATGTCGGCCGAGATCGTGTTGATGATCAGGTCGAACGAGCTCTTCAGCTCGTCGAAGGTCGACGGGTCGCTCGACGCGTAGTAGTGGTCAGCGCCGAGCTTGAGGCCGTCCTCCTGCTTGGAGAGCGTCTGGCTGATGACGGTGACCTCGGCGCCCATGGCGTGCGCGATCTTGACGGCCATGTGGCCGAGCCCGCCCATGCCGACGACGGCGACCTTCGTGCCGGGGCCGGTGCCCCAGTGCTTCAGGGGCGAGTAGGTGGTGATGCCGGCGCAGAGCAGCGGCGCGGCCTCGTCGAGGGCGATGCCCTCGGGGATCGACAGCACGTAGTTCTCGTCGGCCACGATCTGCTTGCTGTAGCCGCCGTAGGTCTCTTCGCCCGTGTACTCGCGGCCGTTGTAGGTGGGCACGTTGCCCTTGACGCAGAACTGCTCTTCGCCGGCGAGGCAGTTCTCGCACTCGCGGCAGCTGTCGACGAAGCAGCCGATGCCGACGCGGTCGCCGACCTTGTGCTTGGTCACCTCGGAGCCGACCTCGGTGACGACGCCGGCGATCTCGTGGCCGGGCACCATCGGGAAGATGGCCTTGCCCCACTCCTCGCGGGCCTGGTGGATGTCGCTGTGGCAGATGCCGGCGAAGGCGATGTCGATCTGCACGTCGTGGGCGCCGACGTCGCGACGCTGGATGGTGCTGCGCTCGAACGAGGCGCCGGCCGAGGCGGCGACGAGAGCGGGGACGGTGGTGGGCACGGGGTTACCTCCGGGGGTTGCGGGTGTCTCGCGCGCCTGTGGGCGCGCTGATCTCCGACGACGCTGTGGGGGACG
>NZ_LMOX01000003.1:672282-696048 GCF_001423665.1 Frigoribacterium sp. Leaf164 | reverse complement strand
GGGGGCGAGCGGGGGAGGCGCGGGTCAGCCGAGCAGGCCGGCCTGCCACACGAGCGCGGCTGCCCCGACGAGCGGGCTCTCGTCGCTCAGCCCGGAGCGCACGACGCGCACCCGGCGCGCGTAGTCGTTGACCGGGGCCTCGTCGACGGTGCGGCGGACGAGGTCGAGGTAGTCGGCGCTGACGCGGGAGAACCCACCGCCGATCGCGACGACGTCGAGGTCGAGCAGGGTGCTGACCGACGACACGGCCTCGCCGACGGCGTTCGCCGAGCGGCGCACGGCCGCGACGGCGAGGGGGTCGCCCTCGAGGTAGCCGGCCGCGAGGTCCTCCCCGCGCTCGCCCTGCCAGCCCTGCGCGCGGGCCCACGCCACGACGTTGGGGCCGGAGGCGATGACCTCGAGCGTCGCCGCCGAGGCGTTCTGGCCGGCGGGCCGGTCGGCGATCTGGATCTGGCCGATGTGCCCCGCGTTGCCGGTGCCGCCCGAGAGCAGGCGGCCGTTGACGATGAGGCCGCCGCCGACGCCGGTCGAGACGGTGATCGCCAGGGCGTTGTCGGCCCCCTGCGTCGCGCCCACCCAGTGCTCGGCCAGGGCGAGGCTGACGCCGTCGAGCCTCAGCGTGACCGCGCCGCCGGGGGCGACGACGCCCGCGGTGAGCTCGGCGACCAGGTCGCGGAGCGGGAAGCCGCGCCACGAGGGGAGGTTGATGGGCGAGACCGTGCCGTGCACGAGGTCGACCGGGCCGGCGCTGCCGATGCCCGCGCCCACGACGACGTCGTCGGGGCCGACGGCGGCCAGGGCGTGCGCCACGACGTCGCGGACGGCGCCGGCCAGCTCGTCGCTGCTCGAGGCGCGGCCGGTCGGGCGGCGGTCGCGGCTGCCCGGGGCGAGCGTGCCGTCGGCGGCCACGAGGGCGGCCTCGACCTTCGTGCCGCCGACGTCGACGGCGAGAGCGTAGTCAGTCACGGCGACAGCGTACCGGGGCCCGTCGACCGTGACGGCGGGCCTCGGTAGGCTGCCCGCATGGACCAGACCGCAGGCCGGGTCGTCGTCGTCGGCGACGCCCTCATCGACGAGATCCGCACCCCCGCCGGCTCCGACGACCACGTCGGCGGTGCCGGCCTCAACGTCGCCGTCGGCCTCGCCCGGCTCGGCGTGCCGACCACCCTGCTCGCCTCGGTGGGCGACGACGCCGACGGTGCGTCGATCCGCGACCACCTCGCCGAGCACGGCGTCGACCTGGTCGCGACCGTCAACCCGCTCGGCACCGGCCGCGCGGTCTCCGAGCGGGTCGACGGCGAGCCGAGCTACTCGTTCACCGAGGCCGCCGTCGCGCGGGGCCTCGACTTCTCGCCCGAGCAGGTCGCGGCGATCGCCGTGGCGCCCCTCGTCGCCGTCAGCTCGTACCCGTTCGACGACGCCTGGCTCACCGAGCGCCTGCTGCAGCACGTGGGCGCCGAGCCCCCGCGGCTGGTCGTCGACCCGAACCCGCGGCCCGGGTTCCTCCGCGACGTCGACGACTTCCGCGCCGGGTTCGCCCGCGCCGCGGCCGTCTCGCTGCTCGTCAAGATCGGCTCCGACGACGCCGAGCTCGTGGCGGGCACCTCGCTCGAGGGCTGGCAGGAGGCGCTGCTCGCGTCGGGAGCCGGGGCCGTGCTGGCCACGCGGGGCTCCGACGGGGCCGACCTCCAGCTCGCGGGCGGCCCGGTGCTGCACCGAGACGTGGCCGTCTCGGCGGGCGAGGTGGTCGACACGATGGGCGCGGGCGACGCGACGTTCGCGTCGATCGTCGCCAGCCTGCTCGCCGGCACGAGCGGCCCCGGCTCGACCGACTGGGCGGCCGCGCTGACCGACGCCATGGCGGTCGCCGCCGCCACCGTGCGCGCGCCGGGGGCGCTGCTGCGCCGCCCCGGCGACGAGGGCTAGGAGCGCGTCAGTCCCGCGCCTCCGCGACGGCCCGGGCCTTGCCCGACAGGTACCAGTGCGAGCGCGCGCCGGTCTCGACCGGCTGCATGCCGACGACGACCTTGCCGCGGGAGTGCCTCTCGGCGAGGTCGTCGAACGCCTGCGCCACCGCGTCGAACGGGTAGAAGCCCGAGATGAGCACCCGCACCTTGTTCTCGGCGATCAGCTTGGCCAGGGCGCCGAGGATCATCGCCGGCTCGGCGTCGTCACGCTCGGAGGTGATGAAGCGCACCTCGACGTCGAGGCGGTCGTCGCTCGAGCTGAACCGGCTGGCCGGCACGCCGAGGGCGGTCGCGAGCTCCGGGTTGTCGCCGCCGTGGTTGTCGATGAACGCCGTGACGGGGCGCGTGACCGCCGCCTCGATGCGCTCCTGGATGCCGTCGCCGTAGGTGATCGGGATCACGCCGATCGACCGCAGGTAGTCGTGGTTGCGGGGGCTGCAGGTGCCGATCACGGTCGCTCCCGCGGCCTTCGCGAGCTGGCACTCGATGTGCCCCACGCCGCCGGCCGCGGCGGTCACGACGACGACGTCCTCCGCGCCGAGGTGCAGCCCGCGGACGATGTCGTAGGCGGTGACCCCGGCGAGGTAGAGGCCGCCGGCGACCTCCCACTCGACGTTCATCGGCTTCTTGACGACCGCCGTGGCGGGCACGGTGACCCAGGTCGCGTGCGCCCCGCCGCCGATCGAGTGGCCGAGCACCTCGGCCCCGATCGCGAGGTCGCGCACCGCGGCGCCGCGCTTCTTGACGATGCCCGCGAAGCAGGAGCCCTGCCGGGCGGGGAACTCGAGGGGGAGGCGGTCGACGAAGTCGCCCTGCCGGATGAAGTTCTCGATGTGGTTGAGCCCCGCCGCCACGACCTCGACGACGACCTCGTCGTCGGCGGGGACGGGGAGCTCCTGGGCGACGAAGTGCAGCTCGTCGATGTCTCCGTACCGGTCGAACTCGACCGCCTTGCCCGAACGTGCCATGTCGTGCCTCCTCGCAGCGTGCCCTGAGTCTGCTCCGACCGGGGGACGACAGGTCGGGAGCTGGCTGGGAGTTCTCACGGAGCGGCCAGTGGTCGTCGGCCAGCGGGCGATGCGGACGGCCGCAGCGTGGTCGCGGATACCGGCCCGCGCCTCCTACAGCTGGGCGGCGGGCACGCTGAAGGTGTCGCAGGCCCCGGGCCCGCCGGCGCGCCCGGCCTCGAACCAGCGCTGACGCTGCTCGGCCGAGCCGTGCGTCCACGTGTCGGGGTCGACCTGGCCGCTCTGCGCCTGGATGCGGTCGTCGCCGACAGCGGCCGCCGCGTCGAGGGCGTCGGCGACCTGGGCGTCGGTGACCGGCTCGAGGAAGGTCGTGCCCTGGTCGTCCTGGATGGTGGAGGCCGCGCCGACCCACGCGCCGGCGTAGCAGTCGGCCTGCACCTCGAGCCGGATGGTGTCGGAGCCCGGCCCGGTCGCACTGCGGTCGGCCCGGTCGAACGCCCCGGTCAGCTGCTGGATGTGGTGGCCCCACTCGTGCCCCACGACGTACATCTGGGCGAGCGGGCCGCCCGTCGCGCCGAACTGCTCGCGCAGCTGCTCGAAGAAGTCGGTGTCGACGTAGAGGGTCTGGTCGGGCGGGCAGTAGAACGGGCCGGTCGCGCTCGAGGCCGAGCCGCAGCCCGTGTCGACGGCGGCCGTGAAGAGGGCGAACTCGGGCGTCACGTACTGGGCGCCGAGCTGCGGGGCCGCGGTGGCCCAGTAGGTGTCGAGGGAGTCGGCGGCGCCGGCCATGCGGCACTGGACGTCCTCGTTGGCCTGCGCACCGGTGGTGCAGTTCGCCACGCCCTGCTCGCCGGACTGCGCACCGCCGTCGGAGCCGGTGCCGCCGCCGAGCACGCCGCTGACGTCGACGCCGGTGAACTGCCCGATCAGCACGACGATGATCACGCCGACGATGCCGACCCCGCCGCCGGCGACGCCGATCGTGCGGCCGCGGCCTCGCCGCGTGACCTTGCTGCTGTCGATGCGGGCGTCGTCGTTGAAGGACATGGCTCAGAAGCTACGCGACGGGGGAGCCCGCCGCCCGCCGCCCGCCGCCCGCCGGCCGCCGCCCGGGGCGGGGGCGGGCTGGGGTCTGCCTACTTGCCGGAGCGCTCGGCCTCGCGGCGCTCCGCCTCGTCGCGCTCGGCGCGGAGGGCGGCGCGGCCGGCGTCGCGGTCCTTGACGCGCTGCTCCTCCTCGCGCACCTCGGCCATGTTGGCGCGCTCGGTGACGAGCCAGGCCGGCATCTGCTCGAGCAGGGCGTGGATCTCGTCGGTGGTCAGCGCCTCCTCGACGCCGCCCCGGGCGAGGCCCGAGATGGTGACGCCGAGCTTCTGCGCGACGACGGGGCGGGGGTGCGGGCCGGTGCGGCGCAGCTCGGCCAGCCACTCGGGCGGGTTCGCCGTGAGCTCGGCGAACTCGTCGCGCGTGATCGGGGTCGACTGGAACGACTCGGGCGTCGCCGGCAGGTGCACCCCGAGCTTCTTCGCGGCCGTGAAGGGCTTCAGGGTCTGCGGGGCCTTGCCGCGGGGGGTCTCGTCGCTCATCCGCCCAGGGTACCGGCCCGGCACCGTGCGGCCGCGAACCACGTCCTCGCACCGGAACCGCGCCGCGGCGGGGTTCCGGTGCGAGGACGTGGTTCGTCACGGCGGCGGCGGCGGAGGCGGAGGAGGCGGCGGGCGAGGGCGGCGGGCGAGGGCGGCGGGCGGCCCGGCGGGCCCGCCGGGGCGCGACGGGGGCACCGGTAGCCTGGGCCGATGACGACCGAGCCGACCCGCGCCTCCTTCCGCCTGGGGTTCGTGCCCGGGGTGACGCTCGCGAAGTGGTCGCGGATGTGGGAGGAGCGGCGCGGCGACCTGCCCCTCGACGTCGTCGAGGTCGACGGCGACGAGCCCCTCGCGGCCCTCGGCGGCGACGACCCGGTCGTGATGCTGCTCGGCCGCCTGCCGCTGCCCACCGGCGACGACTTCTCGGTGATCCCCCTCTACGAGGAGCGGATCGTGGTCGTCGTGCACAAGGAGCACCCGATCGCGGCGCTCGGCAAGGAGGAGGAGGTCGCGCTCGCCGACCTCGACGGCGAGCACCGCCACGACCTCGACCCCGCCCTCTCGCTCGCCGAGGCCGTGGCCGTCGTCGCCACGGGCGCCGGCGTCGCCGTCATGCCGCAGTCGCTCGCCCGCCTGCACGGCGTCAAGGGCACCACGCACCGCTTCGTCGCCGACCTCGACCCCACGACGATCGCGCTGGTCTGGCCCGACGGCCAGCTCGACGACGACATCGACGACTTCATCGGCGTCGTGCGCGGCCGCACCGCCAACAGCAGCAGGTCGAGGAGGCGCGAGGACGAGCCCGCACCGGCGAAGGCCCGCAAGGGGTCGGCTCCCGACCCGCGCGGCACCGGCAAGGGGAAGACGCCGGCCAAGGGCCGCGGCGGGCCCCAGCGCGGCACCGGCCGCAGCCGCCCGCGCCGCAGCCGCTAACGCGGCGCAGACCGTTCGTCCGACGGCAGGCGCCCGCAGGGTGGTGGCCGCCGGGCCGCCGCCCGGGGCTCGGGTCGTCGGCACCGGGCGCCCTGCCGTACCCCTCCTCCCGACGAGCCGAGAACCCCGGGGAGGCGCGGCGTAGCGTGCACGGCACCGCACCATCACCGACCCGCGGCTCGACCCCGGGCCGCCAGCCAGGAGGCAACGATGACGTTCAGCAAGGGTGACCATGTGACGTGGAACACGCCGCAGGGCGAGACCCACGGCACCGTCAAGGAGAAGCGCGTGAAGGAGTTCGAGTTCGACGGCCAGACCTTCAAGGCCTCGGGCGACGAGCCGTACTTCATCGTCGAGTCCGACAAGTCCGGGTCGGAGGCGGCCCACAAGGAGTCCGCCCTGACCGCCGCGAAGAAGTAGGAGCGAAGACCATGGCAGACCTCACCGACGTCGTCTGGAACGACGAGGCCCGCGACAAGATCCTCACCGACGCCGACCGCGTGCTGCAGGAGGCCGTCCGCGACGTGGCCGCCGAGACCGGCGAGGGCGACTCGTGGGAGGACGCCTTCGCGGCCCTCAACGAGCGCCTCAAAGGCCGCTTCATCGACTACGAGCCCGGCCCGGACGTGCGCAAGTACGCCGAGGCCATCGTCCGCGGCGACTACCGCTGACCGAGCCACGACGGGGGCGGTCCGACCTCAGGGTCGGGCCGCCCCCGTCGCGTCCGCCGGGCCCGCGTCCGCCGGGTCGGCACGCCCGGACTGCCCGGCCCGCCCGGCGGGCACGAGCGGTGCGTCCACCCGGCGCACCCGCGGCGTCGCGGCCACGGCGAGGGCGACGACCGTCACGAGCCCCGCGAGGGCGGTGAGCGTCAGCGGTTCGCCGATCACCCGCGACAGCGGCCCGACGGCGAGCTCGCCCGCGGGCATCCCGGCGAGCGACGCGAGCGTCAGGCAGGCGAAGACGCGCCCCAGGTACGAGCGCGGCACCTGCAGCTGCACGGCCACGTCGAGCGGCACGGTGAAGACCTCGAGGCCCACGCTCGCGACGAACAGCCCGACGCAGAGCCAGAAGAACCAGTGCAGCGGGTCGATCAGGGGCGGGTCGAGCACGTAGGGCAGGTCGACCAGCGTTCCCGCCAGCAGCATCAGCGGCGCGACGAGCGCGACGGCGCCGAGCGCCGCGGTGGCCAGGCGCAGCCGCCCCCGCAGCGACCCCGCCCAGACGGCGCCCACCACGAGCCCGGCCGTCTGCACGGCCCCCGCGAACCCCCAGGCGACGCGCCCGAACGACTGGTCGGCGATCAGCGGGCCGAGCACGTGCACCCCGCCGGCGAACGCGAACTGGTAGACGAACGTCAGCACGACGGTCGCGGTGAGCCAGCGCGAGCGGGAGACGAACGCGACGCCGGCGGCCAGGTCGCGCAGCAGCGAGGCCCCGCCGGAGGCGCGGGACGGCCCCCCGGGGACGCGCACGAACACGACGGCCGCCGCCCCGAACAGCACGGCCCCGACGATCAGTCCGGCGCCCGTGCCGAACACCCCGACGACGGCGCCGCCGAGGGCCGTGCCGACGACGAGGCCGGCGTTCATGCTCGTGCGCGCCAGCACCGTCCCGTCGCGGACGGCCTCGTCGGGGACGACGTCGCGGAGCAGCGCGCTCGTCGCGGGGCCGAAGAACGCGGCCGCGGCGCCGTTGACCGCCGCCGCGACGGCGAGGGTGACCAGGGTCTCGCGGTCGGCGAGGAGGAGCACGCCGGCCACGGTGAGCGACGCGGCGGAGAGCACCGACGAGCCGACGGTCACGACGCGACGGGGCAGGCGGTCGGACACCGCGCCTCCCACGAGCACGAGCACGACGTTCGGCACGGAGCGGGCGGCGACGACGAGGCCGACGCCCACCGCGTCGGCGCCGAGGTCGATCGCCGCGAAGACGAGGGCGAGGGGCGCGAGCCCGCTGCCGACCCACGACAGCAGCCGCCCGACCCACAGGGCGCGGAACGCCGGGATGCGCAGCAGCGACCATCTCACCCGGCGCACTCTACGCGCGGCGGCCGCGAGCTCCCCCCGCCCGGCCCTGCGGCCCGTGCGCGGCCGCCGCCCGTGCCCGCCGCCCTCGGCCTCCCGCGACGTCACACGCCGTCGCCCCGCGGGCGCCCGACCTAGGCTGGGCGCGATGAGCGCCGAGACCGACGACCCCGTCGCCCGCACGCCGGGCCGCTACCGCAAGGGCATCGCCAAGCGGGAGGCGATCCTCGACGCCGCCCTGCCGGTGTTCGGCAAGGTGGGGTTCCACGGCGCGTCGCTCCGCGAGGTCGCCCGGCAGTGCGGGGTCTCTCACCAGTCGCTGATGCACTACTTCCCGACCAAGAACGCCCTGCTGATGGCGGTCCTCCGCCGCCGCGACGAGCGGCTGCGCCAGCACTTCGACGACGTCGGCGGCATGCGCCTCGCCGAGCTCGTCGAGCTGGCCGAGTACAACGTCGACGTGCCCGCGGTGATCTCGCTGTTCATCACGGCCTCGGCCGAGGCCACGTCGAGCGACCACCCCGCCCACGACTACTACGCCGACCACTACGACCGCATCGTGTCGTCGACGTCGGCGTACCTCGGCGTCGCCGAGCGCCGGGGCTGGCTGCGCGACGGGTTCACCGCCGGGACCGCGGCCCGCGTCGTGCTCGCCGTGCAGGACGGCCTGCAGCTGCAGTGGCTGTACCGCCGCGACGAGGTGCACGTCGCCGAGACGATGAGGCTCGTCGTGGCGACCCTGCTCACGGTGCCGACCGACGAGCTCGACGCCGCCGTGCGGGCCGAGGTCGCCGACCGTGACCGGGGCGACGCGCCCGGCCGGCCCGCGACTCCTGCCCGGCCCTGAGCCCTACTTCGAGCTGATCCGCTGGAACTTCCGCACCGCGAGCGGCACGAAGACGACGAGCATCACGCCGATGCCGACGAGCACCGTGAGGTAGGGGTGCTGCAGCGTCCAGATGTCGGGCACCGGGGTGCTGCCGACGTTGCCGAACGACTGACGGGCGGCCTGCACGAGCGCCGAGACGGGGTTCCACTCCGCGAAGACGCGGAGCACCGTCGGCAGGGTGTCGCTCGGCACGAACGCGTTCGAGATGAAGGTGAGGGGGAAGAGGATCATGAACGACGCGTTGTTGATCGTCTCCGGCGTCTTGACGCTCATGCCGAGCAGGGCCATCACCCAGCTGAACGAGTAGCTGAAGAGCAGCAGCAGGGCCACCCCGCCGACGAACGACAGGGGCGAGGCGTTCACCCGCCAGCCGACGGCCAGCCCGGTGAGCATCATGATCACCATCGAGATGCTGTTGAGCACAAGGTCGCTGTTCGTGCGCCCGATGAGGACGGCGGAGGCGCTCATCGGCAGGGTGCGGAAGCGGTCGATGATGCCCTCCTTCAAGTCCTGCGCCATGGCGGCGCCGGAGAAGGTCGAGCCGAAGACCACGGTCTGGGCGAAGATGCCCGCCATGAGGAACTGCGTGTAGTCGGTGCCCTCGACGGAGATGGCGCCGCCGTAGACCTGGCTGAACAGCAGCACGAACATGATCGGCTGCAGCACGGCGAAGATCAGCATGTCGGGCGAGCGCTTCACCTTGATCAGGTTGCGCTTCGTCACCGTCCAGCCGTCGGACGCCCAGGTGCCGAGCCCGGCGCTCGACGACGGCACGAGGGTCTGGGTGAGGGCCGTGGCGGTCATCGGCGGGCCTCCTTCTCCCGGGCCGAGCGGCCCTTCCGGCCGGTCGGGGCGCCGGCGTCGTCGGGGGAGTCGTCGTCGGCCACGGCCTTCCGCCCGGTCAGCTGGAGGAAGACGTCGTCGAGGGTGGGGCGGCGCATGCCCGCGTCGTGCAGCTCGATGCCCGCCGCGCCCAGGTCGGCCAGCGACCGCTGGAGCGCCGTGGGGCCGTCGGTCACGGCCACCTCGACCTGCCGCCCGTCGCCGCTGACCGTGGGCTCGGCGTCGCCGTGGCGCCGCAGCACCTCGGCGGCCTGGCCGGAGCGGGCCTCGTCGACCAGCGCGACGACGAGCCGGTGCCCGCCGACCTGCGCCTTGAGGTGGTCGGCCGTGCCCTCCGCGATGACGCGGCCCTCGTCGATGACGGCGATGTCGTCGGCGAGGCGGTCGGCCTCCTCCAGGTACTGGGTGGTCAGCAGCACCGTGGTGCCGCCCGCGACGAGCGACGTGATGATCTCCCACAGGGCCAGACGGCTGCGGGGGTCGAGGCCCGTCGTCGGCTCGTCGAGGAAGAGCACGCGGGGGTTGGTCACGAGGGCGCCCGCGAGGTCGATGCGCCGTCGCATGCCTCCGGAGAAGCCCTTCACCGGGCGGTCGCCGGCGGCGCTCAGGTCGAAGACCTCGATCAGCTCGCGGGCCCGCTGCCGCGACACCTTCGCGCCCAGGTGGTAGAGCCGACCGATCATGTCGAGGTTCTCGAAGCCGGTGAGGTTCTCGTCGACGGCCGCGTACTGGCCCGAGACGCCGATCGTGCGACGCGTGGCCTGCGGGTCGGCGACGACGTCGATGCCCGCGATCGTCGCCGTGCCCGCGTCGGGCACCTCGAGGGTGGTGAGCATCTTCACCGTCGTGGTCTTGCCCGCGCCGTTGGGGCCGAGCAGCGCCTTCACCGTGCCCTCGGGCACGACGAGGTCGAGCCCGGTGAGCGCGTGCACCGGCCCGGACTTCGAGCGGTACGTCTTCGTCAGGCCCCGCGCCTCGATCATCGCCATGGTGGCCTCCGCCGGTCGCCGGGCCGCCACCGAACGCCTCGGTGCGGTCCCGTGCTGGGCAGCAAAATATCAGCCCGCGGGGCCGTGCGCCAGTGACGATCCGTCGGCTGTGGACGGCTCGTCGCCGCGCCACGTCACGGCCTCGCGACGAGCTGCGTCCCCGTCGGTGCCCCCGACACCCGCCCCACGTTACGGTCTCGTGACGAACCTTGCCAGGTGGCAAGTTCTGGTCGTACCGTTCTCGCATGACCTCCCTCGACCAGACGGCCGGGCCGTCCTCCGCTCCCTCGACGACGAGCCCCGCGGCCGGCAGCGCCGCCCCCGCCGGGTCGCCGGCCCTGCCCGCCGACCTGGGCGCCGCCTCCGTCGCCCTCGCCCGCCGCTGGGCGCAGGAGGCGTCGCACGCCCCCAGCACCGGCTCGGCCCAGCTTCTCGCGCAGGTGCTCAAGGACGAGTCGGGCCTCGCGTTCACCATCGGCTTCGTCGACCGGGTGGTCCGCCCCGAAGACCTCAGCGTCGCCGCCCGCAACCTCGCCGGCCTCGCGCACCGCGTGCCGGCCTTCCTGCCCTGGTACATGCGCCTCGCCGTGCGCTGCGGCGGCGTGCTCGCCCCGGTGCTGCCCGGCGTCGTCGTGCCGGTCGCCCGCCGCGTGCTGCGCGGCATGGTCGGCCACCTCGTGGCCGACGCCCGGCCGGCGAAGCTCGGCGCCGCCATCTCCGGGATCAAGCGCGAGGGCACCCGCCTCAACCTCAACCTGCTCGGCGAGGCCGTCCTCGGTGACGGCGAGGCCGAGCACCGCCTGGCCGGCACCCGCGCCCTGCTCGCCCGCGACGACGTCGACTACGTCTCGATCAAGGTGTCGTCGATCGTCAGCCAGCTCTCGATGTGGGCCTTCGACGAGACCGTCGAGCGCGTCGTCGAGAAGCTCACCCCGCTCTACGAGCTCGCCGCCCGCTCCGCCCGGCCGAAGTTCATCAACCTCGACATGGAGGAGTACCGCGACCTCGACCTGACCATCGCGGTCTTCACGCGCCTCCTCGACCAGCCGCGCCTGCGCGGGCTCGAGGCCGGCATCGTGCTGCAGACCTACCTGCCCGACGCGCTCGGCGCCCTGCAGCACCTCACCCAGTGGGCCACGGCCCGCGTCGACGCCGGCGGCGCCGCGATCAAGGTGCGCGTCGTCAAGGGCGCCAACCTCGCGATGGAGACCGTCGACGCGACCCTGCACGAGTGGCCGCTCGCGACCTACGGCACGAAGCAGCAGAGCGACACGAACTACAAGCGCGTGCTGGCCTGGGCGCTCACGCCCGAGCGCACGCGGGCGGTGAAGGTCGGCGTCGCCGGCCACAACCTCTTCGACATCGCGTTCGCGCACCTGCTCGCGACGGCGCGCGGCGTGCACGACCGCGTCGAGTTCGAGATGCTGCTCGGCATGGCCGAGGGCCAGGCCGAGCTCGTCAAGGCCGACGTCGGCGGGCTGCTGCTGTACACGCCCGTCGTGCACCCCCGCGAGTTCGACGTCGCGATCAGCTACCTGATCCGCCGGCTGGAGGAGAACGCGTCGAGCGAGAACTTCATGTCGGCCGTCTTCGAGCTCGCCTCGAACGAGGCCCTGTTCGCCCGCGAGGAGGGCAGGTTCCTCGCCTCGCTCGCCGAGGTCGACGACGTCGTGCCCGCGCCCCACCGGGTCCAGAGCCGCCTCGAGGAGGCGCAGGGCGCCTCCCCGGAGCCGGTCGCCGACGCCACGGCCCCCTTCGAGAACGAGCCCGACACCGACCCGGCGCTCGCCGCGAACCGGGCGTGGGGCCGCGAGATCCTGGGCCGGGCCCGCACCAGCACGCTCGGCACCGCCGCGATCGAGGCGGCCCGCGTCACGGACGCCGCGACGGTGGACGAGATCGTCGCGGGCGCCGTCGCCGCCGCGCCCGGCTGGGCCGCGCTCGGCGGCCGCGGCCGCGCCGAGGTGCTGCGCCGGGCGGCCGCCTCGCTGCGCGCCCGACGGGCCGACCTGATCGAGGTCGCCGCGAGCGAGACCGGCAAGACGATCGCGGAGGGCGACGTCGAGGTCAGCGAGGCTGTCGACTTCGCCACCTGGTACGCCCACCTCGCCGAGCAGCTCGACGAGGTCGACGGCGCCGAGTTCGTGCCCGCGCGCCTCACGGTGGTCACCCCGCCGTGGAACTTCCCCGTCGCGATCCCGGCCGGCTCGGTGCTGTCGGCGCTCGCCGCGGGCAGCAGCGTCGTCATCAAGCCGGCCGGCCAGGCGAAGCGCTGCGGCGCCGTCATGGTCGAGGCCCTCTGGGAGGCCGGCGTGCCCCGCGACGTGCTGCGGCTCGTGGACGTCGAGGAGGGCGAGCTCGGCCGGCACCTCGTCGCGCACCCGTCGGTCGACCGCGTCGTCCTGACCGGGGCCTTCGAGACCGCCGCCCTCTTCCGCTCGTGGCGTGACGACCTCCCGCTGCTCGCGGAGACCAGCGGCAAGAACGCGATCATCGTCACGCCGAGCGCCGACCTCGACCTCGCCGCGGGCGACGTCATCAAGTCAGCCTTCGGCCACGCGGGGCAGAAGTGCTCGGCGGCGAGCCTGGTGATCCTCGTCGGGTCGGTCGGCAGCTCGGAGCGGTTCCGCCGTCAGCTCGTCGACGCGGCCTCGACGATGCGCGTCGGCTACCCGACCGACCCCACGACGCAGATGGGCCCGATCGTGGAGCCCGCCGCGGGCAAGCTGCTCGGCGGCCTGACGACGCTCGGCGCGGGGGAGTCGTGGCTCGTCGAGCCGCGGCAGCTCGACGACTCCGGCCGGCTGTGGACGCCCGGCATCCGCGCCGGCGTCCGCCCGGGCAGCGAGTTCCACCTCACCGAGTACTTCGGGCCCGTGCTCGGCGTGATGACGGCCGAGACCCTCGACGAGGCGATCGAGCTGCAGAACGCGACCGACTACGGCCTCACGGCCGGGCTGCACACCCTCGACGCCGCCGAGCTCGGCACCTGGCTCGACCGGGTCGACGCCGGCAACCTGTACGTCAACCGCGGCATCACCGGGGCGATCGTGCGCCGCCAGCCGTTCGGCGGCTGGAAGAAGTCGTCGGTCGGCGCCGGGGCCAAGGCCGGCGGGCCGAACTACCTCGTGCACCTCGGGTCGTGGACGCCCGGCGAGCTCACCGGCCCCCAGGAGGCGCGGCCCGGCCAGGCCGTCTCCGCCGCCCTCTCGGCCGCGGCGCCCCTGCTCGCCGACGCCGCGCAGCGGGCGGCGGTGGCCGCGGCCGCGGCCTCCGACGAGCAGCACTGGGCCGACGAGTTCGGCGTCGCCCGCGACGTCAGCGCCCTGGGCCTCGAGCGCGACCTGCTGCGCTACCGCGCCCTGCCGGTGACCGTGCGCGTCGCCGAGGGGGCCTCGCCGGCCGACGCCGTGCGGGTGCTGCTCGCCGGGCTCCGTGCCGGGGCTCCGCTCACCGTGTCGACGTCGATCGGCCTGCCCGCCGGGCTCGCCCCGGCCCTCGGCCTCGCGGCCGGCTCGCTCGTCGTCGAGGACGACGCGACCTGGCACGACCGGGTGCGCGCGGGTGCGGTGCAGACCGAGCGCGTGCGGCTGGTGACCGGAGTGCGCGACGCGGGAGGCGCCTCCTCGGTGCCGGCCGCCTCGGAGCTCGCCTCCGCGCTCGGCGGCGACCCCGCCGTCGCGGTGTTCGCGGCCCCGGTGACGCCGTCGGGCCGGCTCGAGCTGCTGCCGTTCCTCCGCGAGCAGGCCGTGTCGATCACGGCGCACCGCTTCGGCAACCCCGACGCCTGGAGCGAGGGAGTCATCTAGCTCACAGCGAGGTGCCCCGATCTGGGCCCTGGGCACAGCTCACGGCCCCGATCGGGGCACCTCGTTCGTCGTCGGTGCGGCCGCACCGCACCGCACCGCACCGCGCGGTCAGACGGCGGGCGCCCCCGCGGCGTACCAGGCCGCGAGACGGCGCAGGCCCTCGTCGAGGTCGACGGCCGGCGCCCAGCGCAGGTCGTGCTGCGTGCGGCGCTGGTCGAACCAGTGCGCGGTCGACAGCTGCTCGGCGAGGAAGCGTGTCATCGGCGGCTCGTCGCTGCCCGGGCGCACGGCCCAGGCGCGCTCGACCAGCGACCCCGCCGCCCGGGCGACCCCGGCCGGGACGCGGAGGCGCGGTGCCGGCACCCCGGCCGCGGCGCAGATGCCGCCCATCAGGTCGGCGACCGTGCGCGGCTCGCCGTTCGTCAGCACGTAGGCGCCGCCCGACACGGCGTCGACGCGCTCGAGCGCGGCGGCGATGCCCGAGGCGGCGTTGTCGACGTAGGTCGAGTCGATCAGCGCCGCGCCGTGGTCGAGCAGCGGCAGGCGGCCCGAGCGGGCGCGGTCGACGATGCGCTCGACGAGCTGCGTGTCGCCGGGGCCCCAGACGAGGTGCGGTCGCACGGCGACGACGCGCAGGTCGGGGCCGGCGGCGGCGAGGGCGAGCCGCTCGGCGGCGGCCTTGGTGCGGGCGTAGTGGCCGCGGGCGTGCTCGGGCGAGGCGGGCTCCGCGTCGTCGCCGACGATCGAGGCTCCGCCGTGCGCGACGGACGGCGACGACACGAACACGAGGCGGGGCACGCGGGAGGCGCGCATCGCCTCCACCAGCGACCTCGTGCCGTGCACGTTGACGGCCTCGAAGTCGGCGGGGGCGCCCGCCAACGAGACCTTCGCGGCCAGGTGCACCACCGCCTCCTGCCCCTCGACTGCGGCGTCGACGGCGGCCGGGTCGGTCATCGAGCCGGCGACGTCGCGAGCGCCCGGCACGCCCGAGGCGCGGCGCTGGAACGTGGTGACCTCGTGCCCGGCGTCGGCCACGGCCCGGGCGACGGCGCCGCCGAGCAGCCCGCTGGCGCCGGTGACGAGCACCCTCACGGGGTCGGCCCCGTCACGGCCGGCGTCGGCGGGGCCGGCGTCGGCCGGACGGGCGTATGCGACCAGGTCGGGCGTGCGCGCAGGCCCGGTGGTGTCGAACTCGCCCGTTCGTGAGCCGGCCGGCGGCCGACGAGCACCCTCACGGGCGCACCATCCGCCCGCCCGAGAGCACCGACGAGGCCCACGCCCCGAGCCGCGTCCGGTCGATCTTGCTGTTGTGGCGCACGTCGGTCGGCAGGTCGGGGACGACCAGCACGGCCGCGACGCGGTGCCCGACAGCGGCGTGCACGGCCTCCCGCACGGCGGCGGCGAGCGGCGCGGCGGCCAGCCCCGGGCGGCGCGACCGGGCGGCGGTCTCGACGACCACGACGACCTGCTGCGTGCCCGCCGGCCCCACGCCCACGACGGCGGCGCGGCCGACGTCGGCCAGCGCCTCCACCGCCTGCTCCGCGGCGACGGGGGTCAGCGGCCCCGAGGCGGTCGTCAGCACGTGCGGCAGCCGGCCCTCGACCCAGAGGCGGCCCCGGTCGTCGAGGTGCCCGACGTCGCCGGTGCGGTGCCAGCGCTCGGACGCGCCCGCGGCGGCACCCGGCACGCCGCGCACGCTCGCGCGGTCGGTCAGCCAGAGGCGGTCGTAGCCGCGCTTCAGGTGCGGCGCCGAGACGACGATCTCGCCCGTGACGCCGGGGGCGTCGGAGGCCGTGTCGGAGGCGCGCCCCCGGTCGTCGAGGGGAGCGATCAGCACGCGGGTGGTCGCCGCCGGCACGCCGACGCACACCCCGTTCGCGGCGGGGTCCACCGCGGCCGCACGGACGCCGTCGAGCGTGACGTCGGTCATCAGCAGGCCCTCGGTCATGCCGTAGGGCGTGTGCGGCGTCGCTCCGGGCATGAGCTCGCCGGCGGCCGCGAGGAGGCGCTCGGAGACGGGCGCCCCCGCCGAGAGGAAGGTCTCGACCCCGGCCAGGGCGGCGCGGTCGCGGGCGTCGAGTGCGTCGGCCGTCGCGACGACGTTCGTGAGGGCGGCGGGGGAGAGGAAGACGACGGTGGCGTCGACCGCGGCCGCCGCCGCGGCGACGGCGCGGGCCGTCAGGGTGCGCGGCGAGGTGACGTCCATGTCGGGGGTCACGCTCGTCGCCCCGAGCGCCGGGCCGAGCAGCGCGAACGGGGCGAAGCCGGCGACGAGGCCCGTGCCGGGGCCGACGCCGTACTGGTCGGCGAGGGCATCGCGCAGCGCGGTCAGCTGGCCGTGCGTGTAGACGACGCCCTTCGCCGGGCCGGTAGAGCCCGAGGTGAAGAGGATCGCCGCCGGGGCGTCGGCGGCGGGCGCGTCGGGCAGCGAGGCGAGGGCCCGGCCGGCCCGACGACCCAGCGCGGCGATCTCGGGCAGCGACGTCTCGACGCCGAGGGCGGCCGCGACCACCGGCGACAGCCGCTGGGTCGAGACGACCCGGCCGGGCCAGCCGAGCGCGCGCGCCGCGGTGAGGCCGGGCAGCTGGCCGATGACGTGGTCCGGCCACGAGCCGCGGACGGCCCGCGTCAGCCCCTGCACGCCGAGGCCCGCGTCGGCGACGACGACCACCGCGCCGAGGCGCACGCAGGCGTAGAGCACGGCGGTGAGGTCGGCGCCGGGCTGCACCAGCAGCGACACGCGGTCGCCGGGGCGGACGCCGTGCTTCCGCAGCCCGAGGGCGATCTCGGTCACGCGACGGCTGAGCAGCCGCCAGCTGACCCGACGGGGGCCGGAGGCGCGGGCGGCGCCGTGCGGCACCATCTCGATCAGGGCGGTGTCGTCGCTCTCGGCGAGCGTGTCGAGGTGGTGCCAGAGCGGGCGGTCCTGCGCGGCGGGCGGCGCCTCCTGCACGTCGCTCGCCGCGGCGGCACTGGCGGCCGAGGGCACGGCGGCCGTGACGCGGTCGCCGAGCCAGGTCTCGACGGCGGAGGCGTAGTCGACGTCCTCGGCGACGAGGTGCCCGGCGCCCTCGAAGCGGTGCACGTCGGCGTGCGGGAGGCGGTCGACGAGGTCGTCGAGGTAGCGGTCGCCGAAGATCGGGTCGCGCGGGCCCCAGAGCATCAGCGCGGGCACGTCGAGACGGGTCAGGGCGTCCGCGACGCGGTCGAGCTCGGGCCGGCTCGGGTGGCGCTGGTCGACGGGGATGTCGGCGACGAAGCCGCCGATGCCGCCGCGTCGCTCGGCGCCGCGGTAGGGCGCGCGGTAGCCCGCGGCGACCTCCGGGGGGAGGCGCGGGTGCGCGATCGCGAGCGTCACGTCGAGGAACCCGGTCGTGGCGACGGTCGCCCGACCCAGCACGCCCCGGGCGAGCGTCAGCCGAAGCGGGGCCGGGATCGGCTCGTCGGCGGGCTGGTGGATCGCGGTGTTGAGCAGCATCAGCCCCGAGAGCAGCTCGGGGTGGTCGACGGCCCAGCCCATCGAGACGACGCCGCCCCAGTCGTGGCCGAGCGTGACGACGGGTCCGGCGAGGCCGAGGTGCTCGGTGAGCGCCGAGAGGTCGGCGACGCGCTGCGGCAGCCCACGCTCGACGCCGGTGCGCTCGGAGAAGCCCATGTCGAGCTGGTCGACGGCGACCACGCGCCAGGCGGCACCGCCGGCGGCGGCGGTCGCGAGGGTGCGGGCGGCGAGACGACGCCAGAGGTACGACCAGGTCGGGTTGCCGTGCACGCAGAGCACGGTGCCCACCGGCTCGACGCCGAGCGCCTCGAGGGAGCCCGCCGTGTCGAGGAGGTGCCAGGTGCGGTCGACCGGCTCCGCGCCTCCGGCACGGCCCTCGCCCCCGGTGCCTGCGGTGCCCGCGGGCACCGTCACGAGACGGGACCACGCCGGGTCGAGCCCGTCGAGCCCCGCGGGCGGCAGCGTCGCGGGCGACGTCGCCCGGGCGGCGCGGGGGAGGCGACTCACCAGGCGAGTTCCATCATCGCCGTGTTGATGCCCGAGCCCACGCCCATCAGCAGCACACGGTCGCCCTTCGAGAGGGTCTTGGACTCCTCGACGAGGGTGATGGGGATGGAGGCGGGGCCCACATTGCCGAGGGTCGGGTACGTGAGCGGGACGCGCCCGCGGTCGATGCCCGCGGCCTTCACGAAGGCGCCCGTGTGCACGTCGCTGACCTGGTGCATGATGTAGCGGTCCATGCCCTGCCACTCCCAGTCGCGCTTCGCCTCGCGCCAGGCGCTGACGACGAGCTCCATGCCGCGCTTGAGCAGGGCCTTCGCGTCGGTGAACATGCCGTCGACGCTGCCGACGCAGAGGTCGTAGTTCTCGGTCGCGGCGCGCGTGACGCCGCCGACGATGCGGTGGCCCTCGGGGTGGCGGTCGGCCCGGCCGAGCACGGCGGCCGCGGCGCCGGAGCCCAGCGTGAGGCTCGCGAACTCGCTCATGAAGTCGTCGCGCCCGTAGCCCTTGGTGAGCAGGCGCTCGATCGTGTTGACCTGGACGTCGTCGGCGTCCTCGCCGTCGATGATCACGGCGTACTCGATCTGGCCGGCGTCGATCAGCTGCGCGGCGAGGGTCATGCCGTTGACGAAGCCGAGGCACGCGTTCGCGATGTCGAAGTTCGTGGCCGACGACGGCAGGCCCAGACCGTGGTGCAGGCGCACGGCGACGGAGGGCTCGAGGTGCGGGCGCGTGACGGAGGTGTTGATCAGGAGGCCCACCTGGTCGGGCCGGATGCCCGCCTCGGCCATGGCGCGCTTGCCCGCGTCGACGGCGGCGTCGTCGAAGCTCTGGTCGGCGCCCCAGTTGCGGCGCTCGTGCACGCCGGCGACGCGCTGCAGCAGGCCGGTGGGCAGCTTCAGGCGCTTGAGCACCGGGCGGAGCTTCTCGTCGATGCTCGCGGAGGTCGTGACCCGGTCGGCCATGGTGCTCGTGACGGCGAGCAGGGCGACGTTGCTGTGGCGGGTCGTGGCGTTGCCGCTCGTGGCGTCTCCGGTCAACGGGGCTCCCTGTCGAGTTGTGCCTGGGCTGGCTGTGTCTGGGCGTGCTGTGTCTGGGTCGTGCTGGGTCGTGCTGGGTCTGTGTCGCGACGGTGCGCGTCTCGCCTGACCGTCGTCCGGGCACGAGCGAGCGAGGGGCTGTCGGGGGGCGGGGCGTCGGGTGCACGGCGAGGGTGCATCCCGCCTACTTTACGGCTGTCGTCGCTGGGCGGTTGCCAGGTTGCCGGGGCACAGACATGCCGATCAGGGCATGGACCGAGCAGGGGAGGCACGGGTCTGCCGACCGCGACGGTGCGTCCCGCGGGCCCCGCCGACGTCTGCGCTCCGGTGCTCAGCCGTCGGGCGGAGCAGAAGTGGTCGCCGAGAACGCTCCTCCACTCTGGAGTGGAACAGTCGTCCGCGAGTCGTCCGCGAGTCGTGCCAGCGACACGGTGCTCCTCCACTCCGGAGTGGATCAGCGATGCGGGACCGCCCCGCGGGTGGGCGCGGTCGAGGGCACCGGAGCAGAGCTGAGCCGCCCGGGTCGATCAGGCGCGCGGACCCCGGGGCAGCTTCACGACGCGACGCCGGTCGTCGCGCGACCACCACACGAGGTCGGCGACCGCCCACACCACGGCCCCGGCGACGGCGAGCAGCACGACGACCGTGACGACGGTCACCGACCCTCCACCGACGGCGAGGGCGGCGACGATGCTCGCCGCGACCAGCAGGGCGCAGACGATCGTGACGACGGGGCGCACCAGGCCGCCCTGCTTCGTCAGCAGCCAGTTCGGCACGTCGGGGTCGATCTCGACAGTCTTCCGTCTCACGGGGCCAGGCTACGGGGCCGACCCGGCCCGCGCCTCCGGGGCCCTGCTCCCCGTCGGGTCGACTACGGTCGTCGGCATGAGCGAGCTGCGCCGACCCTGGTTCACCCTGACCAAGACCGGGTCGGTGCTGCCGCCCGCGCTCGAGATCGCGGTCGGGCTGCTCGGCCTGGTCGTGCAGGTGCTGACCCTCGCGAGCGACCGGGAGACGCCCGGCACCACCGTGATCGTCATGGTGGTCGCCGTCGCGCTGGTCGCCCAGGGCGTCGCCGACCTCGTCTGGTGGGGCCGTGACGGACGCCGCGAGGCGGTCCGCCAGGGCTAGCTCGTCCGACTCGGCGCCGGGCGGGCAACCGCCGTGGCAACCGCCGTCGACGTCGCCGTCGCCGCGACAGGCGCAGCCGCCGGCGGCAGGGCGGCCCGCCGCAGCCGGTGCGTCGCCAGCAGCAGCAGCACCGCCACGCCGACGCCCACGCCGGTGTCGACGGCCCGCCAGGCGACCAGCGGCGCGATGTCGACCGGCCCGGCCAGGGCCCGCATGCCGAGGGCCATCGGCGTGATGAACAGCAGGGTCAGCCCGTAGTTGCGGGCGACGACGAGCTCCGCGGCGAACTGCAGCACGCCGAAGGCGACGATCAGGCCGACCTCCCCGGGGCGGAGCGCGAGCAGCGCGGCCGCGACGCCCACGCCGAGCAGCGTGCCGACGAGCCGGTGGCCGGCCCGCACGAGCTGGGTCGACGTGGCCCGGCCGACCACCGGCACGACCGCCGACACCATCGCCCAGTACGGGTTCTCGAAGCCCAGCCCGACGCTGATGAGGCCCGCCACCAGGCTGCCGACGAGGCAGACCGCGGCGTGCAGGAGCGCCCGACGACGGTCGAGGGCCGGGGCGGGCGCGACCGAACGGGTGCGGGCGGCCCGGTCCCGCCGTCGGCCGGAGGGCCGCAGCAGCACGGCCGCCGACGCCGCCAGCGCCACGAGCAGGCTCGCCGGCGCGACCACCGCGGCGACGCCCACGGACGAGGAGGCGGCGGGCAGGAACGCGCACACGCCGAGCCCGAAGACGGGGAAGAGGGGCCCCGGGGGAGCCCACCGCCGCACGTCGGCGATCAGCGACCCGAGGCCCGCGACCGCCGCGATGACGACGACGACGAGCACGACGTCGGCTCCGCTCGTCGAGAGCACGGCGCCGAGCAGCACGCAGGCGACGAGGACGGCCCCGGCCTCGAGCTGCATCCGCAGCCGCAGGCCCACGGGCAGCCCACGGCCGAAGGCCGACGCGAAGGCGCCGAACACGGCGTAGGGCGCCCAGGCGAGGTGGCCCGTGGCCGCGAGCACGACGAGCGGGAGCACGACGCTGACGGCGACCCGCGCGGCCGGCACGTGGGCGCCGTCGTGCGGGCCGAGGCGCACGAAGTCGCGGGGTCGGGGGAGCACGGCCGGCCGGGCGGCGGGGGCGGGCGGGGCAGGGGGAGGAACGGGGGAGGAGGGCGCGACGGGAGCGCCGGGGGCGGGGCTGGCGGCGGGCTCGGGGCGGGACGGTGCCACGGGGGTCCTCTCGACGACGGTGGGCGTTCGTCGTCGAACTGCTTCACGGGTGAACTAGATGGTCGTCGGTAGTTTACGCGTGAACCACCGGTACCCTCGACGCGTGAGCCCCGCCGACCCCGCCCGCGTCGACCCCGGCCCCGCCGACCCCGCCCGCGTCGACACCGCCGGACCCGACGCGATCGAGCGCGTCCACGACCGCTGGCGGCGCCTCCGGCCCGACCTCGACGTGTCGCCGCTGCTCGTCGTCGGCCGCGTGACGCGCCTGGGCCGCCTGATCCAGCGGCGCAGCGACGAGCTGCTGCGCGACCTGGGGCTCGGGCGGGCCGACTTCGACGTGCTCGCCGCCCTCGTCCGCCACGACGCACCCCTGACCCCGACGGCCCTGGCCGACGAGACGCTGCTGTCGGCGCCCGCCGTCACCAAGCGCCTCCGCGTGCTGCTCGACGCCGGGCTCGTGGCCCGGGAGGCCAACCCGGCCGACGGCCGCGGCTGGCTCGTCGTGCCGACGGAGCCGGGGCGCCGACGGCTCGCCGAGGCCCTGGACGTGCAGGTCGCCGCCGAGGCCGCGATGATCGCGGGCCTCGACGGCGACGAGCGGGACGCCCTGCTGCGGGGCCTCCCGGCCCTGCTGCGCGAGCTCGAGGGCTAGCGCCCCGGGCGGCCGCCGGTCAGCGGCGCTCGCAGACCAGGCCGTCGCGGTCGACGTCGAGCCTCGCGTTCGCGGCGTAGACGGTCGCCGAGACGGTCGTCCCGGCCGGCTGGGCGAGGGTCCGCGTGCCGACCTGGTCGCGGGCGCTGGTGTTCTTCGCGACGCCGGCGGGGTGCTCGGAGTTCAGGGCGCCGCAGCTGAAGTACGTCGTCGGGAGCACCAGCAGCGACGCGGAGGTGCGGGAGGCGGTCGTGTAGCCGGCTGCCGACCCCGTCGCCACGACGGTGACGCGACGGTCGACGTCGCCGGCCCTGACGCGGAAGGTGCTGCCGGTCGCGCCGGGCACCGGGGTGCCGTCGACGCGCCACGACCAGGTGACCGCCGTGCCCGGGGTCCAGCCGTCGGCGCTCGCCCGCAGGGTCGAGGCCACCTTGACGTCGCCCCTGACCGTCGGGGTCGTGGTCGTCAGGGTCTTGGGGGCCGGCGCCGGCGCGGGGGTCGGCTTCGGGGCGGGCGCGGGAGTCGGCGTGGGCGTGGGCGTGGGCTTCGGAGCCGGAGCCGGAGCCGGAGCCGGAGCCGGAGTCGGAGCGGGCGCGGTCACCGGCGCGCTGGTCGCGGTCGACGGTGCGTAGGAGTACTGCGACACCCAGTCGATCTGCAGGTGGCCGTCGACCGACGCGGCCGGCTTCGTGCCGTCCGTCGCCGTCTGCAGCACCCAGTGCATCGGCGTGCGGGGGACGTTCGTCGTGGTCGTCGCGACCGTGACGCCGTCGAGCAGGTAGCTGATGCGCCCCGGCGTCCAGTCGATCGTGTACGTGTGCCAGGCCTGGTACGAGACGCCCGTGTCGTGCACGAGGTCGTTGTTCCACGGGGTGCCGAGCTGGTGGTTGTAGGCGTGGGTGGTGCCCTCGAGCCCGCCCTCGGGGAAGTTGATCTCGCCGTTGGCCCAGACGTTCTCGTCGTCCCAGAGCAGGAAGGCCGTGCCGTAGCCCGGGAGGGCGTCGGCGCGCATGCGCACCGAGTAGCGCCCGTACGTCTGCCCGCCCCACTGCCCGTTCACGAGCGGGATCGGCGCGGCCGACCGCGGCACCCCGTCCGCGCCCGTGTGCAGGTGCATGTCGAGCAGCCCGCCGCTGACGGAGAGGGTGTCGGCGTCGTAGGCGCCGATCTTCCACGTGTCGGGGAACCCGTCGTACGTCATCCACTGCGACGCGTACGGCCCGGGGAACGAGCCGGCGGCGAGCGGCGTGCTGAAGTCGTCCTTCAGCACCTGCTTCCAGCCGGGCAGGTCGCCGGTGACGAGGGTGGTGGAGGCGGCGGCCGCGTCGAGGGTCGTGGTGGCGGCCGATGCGCTGGCCGTGCTCGCCGCGACGAGGCCGGTGGCGACGACGAGGCCCGCCGTGACGGCGGCGACGACCGGGATGCCCCGGCGGTGGTGACGGGTGTTCATGGCGTGGTGGACCCTTCCGTGGCGTGTGGGAAGGGCAAGCGGGTGCGCGTGGAGCGGGTGGACCGGGTCGCGGGGCTCGGGAGGAGCGGGTCGCGACGACGGGCCGGGGGGAGGAGCTCACGCCGGGGAGGTCGGGTCCCTGGCGTGCTCCCAGCGTGCTCCGTGCCGCCGGGGGTCGTCAGCCCCAGCTCGGGTCGCCCTCGCGCGGGGGTGCGCGACGGGGTCTGTCGGCATCGCTGTACCCCGGTCGACGACGGAC
>NZ_LMOX01000003.1:566713-672269 GCF_001423665.1 Frigoribacterium sp. Leaf164 | reverse complement strand
AGGAGGAGGAGGAGGAGGAGGAGGAGTGGCGGGGGACGGGAGAGGCCCCGTGCCGCCGGAGGGCGGGCACGGGGCCGGGGGAGCCGCCTGTCGGATTCGAACCGACGACCTTCGCTTTACAAGAGCACTGCGCTACCGGACTGCGCCAAGGCGGCGGGCTCGGCCATCCTACCGACCACGGCGCTCGCCGCGGGCGCTGCGGGGCGCACCGCCGAGGCTCGGCGCAGGATTGGCGCGGGCGACGGCGACGTGGTGAAGTAGACGGGCGGCGTCGGCCGCGCGCCACCGCCCGTGACGACGAGGAGCCACCATGACCAACATCCTGACCGCGATCGGATCGATCGTCCTGCTCTTCGTGAGCTTCGCGCTCTTCGCGTACTCGTTCGGCTCGGGCGAGCCCAACGCGCTCGTCTTCTTCGCCGGCATCGTGCTGATGACGGCGTCGTTCGGCATCCCGATGACCGTCCTGGGCAACAGCCGCCGCACTTGGTAGCGGCCGCCGTCAGCCCGCGGTCAGCGGCCTGACGTAGTCGGCCGGGTCGAGCAGGCGGCGGGGCTTCGCCTCGCGCTCGCCGTGGCCCCCGACGTACAGCCAGCCCAGCAGCTTCTCGTCGCCCGTCAGCCCGTGGGCGGCCTGCACGACCGGGTGCCGGGTCTCCGACCCGGTCTTCCAGATCACGCCCCAGCCCTCGTCGTCGAGCACGAGCGACAGCAGGTGGGCGACGCCCGAGGCGACCGACTCCTGCTCCCACTCGGGCACCTTCCGGCTCTCCACCGGCGACGACACCACCGCGATCACGAGCGGCGCGCGGAGCGACTTCTCCTCCGCCTTGCGGGTCGACTTCTCGTCCGCCCCGGTCGCCGCCGACAGCGACCGGCCGATCACGCGACGGTCGTCGCCGCGCAGCTCGACCAGGCGCCACGGGTGCAGGCCCGAGTGGTCGGCCACCGTCGACGCGGCCTCGACGTAGCTGAGCAGCTGCTCGCGCGTCGGGGCCTCGTCGGTGACCTTCGACCGTGACCGTCGCCGACGGGCAGCGTCGGCGACGCCGGTCACTTCGAGTCCGTCGAGGCGGCGTCGCCCTCGGTGAACGACAGCGAGATCGAGTTCATGCAGTAGCGGTCACCCGTCGGGGTGCCGAAGCCGTCGGGGAAGACGTGGCCGAGGTGCGAGCCGCAGTTCGCGCAGCGGACCTCGGTGCGGACCATGCCGAGGCTGGAGTCCTCGATCAGGTCGACGGCGTCGGGCCGGACGGACTCGTAGAAGCTCGGCCAGCCGCAGCCGCTGTCGAACTTGGTGCCGCTCTTGAAGAGCTCGGCGCCGCAGGCGGCGCAGGCGTAGGTGCCGGCGCGCTCCTCGTCGAGCAGCTCGCCCGTCCACGGGCGCTCCGTCGCGGCCTGGCGGAGCACCGAGTACTCCTCCGGGGTGAGCTCGCGGCGCCATTCTTCGTCGGTCTTCTCGACCTTGTACGTGCTGTTGTCGTTCGTCATGGGTGCACTCCTGACACGTTCGGGGACTCCCCATCCAACACTGTTCCGCTGAGCCCCATTCCCCGGGTGACGCCCCGCGGCGCTCCCTAGACTCGGGCCCGTGACGCTCGCCGACCGCTTCCTCGCCTACTCGGCGCAGGCCGCCGCCGAGGGGTCGCCCGGCTGGTCCGAGCTGGCCGCCGGCCTCGCCGCCGACGAGGCCGCGCTGGCCGTCGTCGAGAGGGTGCCGGAGTCGCGGCGCCAGCCCGTCCTGGTGCTCGCGACGTGCCGGTGGCTGGGTGCGCCCCCGGGGCCCTGGCCGCGCCTCCGGAGCTGGCTGCTCGACCACGCCGACGCCGTGGTCGCGGAGCTCGGCCGACGCGCCGTGCAGACGAACGACCTGCGCCGGAGCGGCCCGGTCTCGCTCGCCCTGGCCCGCCTCGACGAGCCGGTCGCTCTGCTCGAGGTGGGGGCCTCGGCAGGCCTCTGCCTGCTGCCCGATCTCGTCTCGTACCGGGCCGGCGACGTCCGGTGGGGCGACCCGCTCAGCCCCGTGCAGCTGACGCTCGACGTGACGGACGGCCGCGGCGACGACGCACCCGGCGGAGCGGGCGCCGGGCTCGGCGCGGTCGAGCTGCCGGCGGTGGTCTGGCGCGCCGGGCTCGACCTCGACCCCGTCGACGTCCGCGACGACGAGGCCGTCGCCTGGCTGCGCGCGCTGCTGCCGCCCGGGGCGACGGAGCGGGCCGACCTGCTCGAGCGGGCGGTCGCGCTCGCCCGCACCGCGCCTCCCCGGGTCGCCCGCGGCGACGCCGTCGACGACCTCGAGGCCCTCGCGGCGACGGCGCCCGCCGACGCACGTCTCGTCGTCGTCTCGACCGGCACGCTCGTCTACCTGCCGGGCAGACGACGACAGCAGTTCGTCGACACGGTCAGGGGGCTCGGCGCCACCTGGGTCTCGTACGAGCGGATCGGCCTGCTCGACGACGTCGGGGCCGTCGACCCGGCCCTCGTCGAGCGCACGTCGGCCTTCGCGGTGCTCGCGCTCGACGGGCGGCCGCTCGCCGTCGGCGACGCCCACGGCACCCGCCTCACGACCGTCGGCTGAACGGGCCGAACCGCGCCCCGCCTCCCCGGTCACGGCCCGCCCCGACGTTATGGTGACCAGGATCGAGAGGGCGGGACGTGACCGACGAGGGCAGCAGGGGCACCGGCGTGCGCGCGGGCGCGTTGTCGACCCTCGACCGCGCGATCCTCGACCTGGAGCAGTCGCCGCCGGCCACGCCGGGCCAGAAGGAGGCGCTGATCCGGAGAGAGCTCGGGCTCGGCGTCGCGCGCTATCAGCAGTTGCTCAACTCGCTCATCGACCGACCTGCTGCACTGGCCTACGCGCCCCTGGTGGTCGGTCGCCTGCAGCGCCTGCGCGACCAGCGCGCCCGGGCCCGCGCCGACCGTTCGTTCGGGCCCACGCCCCGCTGACCCGGAAGACCACGGAGACCATGCCGAAGTACCCCCGCGATCGTTTCGACGAGGTGCCCCGCGACCTGGAGAGGGTCGGGGCGCACCGCTCCGAGCCCCGCCGGGGGCGCGGCTGGGTGGTCGTCGCCTGGGCGGCCCTCGCCACCGGCCTCCTCGTCGGCGCCGGCGTGGTCGCCCTGGGCGTCCTCAACGACAGCTTCCAGTTCGTCGCCCCCAGCGCGAGCAGCTCGGCCGAGGCCGGCGACGCGACGACCGAGCCGTCCGACGAGGCGACCGACGGCGACGGGGCCTCGACCGACGGGTCGACCGACGCCGCCGGCGAGACGCCCGCCGTGACGCCGACCCCGACGGCCACCGCGGCCGACCCCTCCGACGTGCCCGCCTCGACGACGATCGCCGTGCTCAACGCGACGACGACGAGCGGCCTCGCCGGGCGGGCCGCGACGACGCTCGACACCGACGGCTGGACGGTCGGCAGCCAGGGCAACGCGCCCGAGCGCTCCGCCACCTCCACCGTCTACTACGCCACGGCCGCCGACCGCGCGGCCGCGCTCGGCGTCGCCGAGTCGCTCGGCATCGACGCGACGCAGCAGAGCACGGCCTTCCCGGGGGCGACCATCACCGTCGTGCTCGGCACCGACTTCTCGTCGTAGCGGGCGAGCGCGGGGGGCGACGCGACCGGGGCCGGGCCCCGCTCCGCGCCTCCTCGGGGGCTTCCTCGTGCCCCTTCTGTTTCGGGCGTGTAAAGGATCGGGCCGACGGGCGCCCGCGGGTTCGTTCTGCGGCCTTCGGGGCTGTCGTCGGCGCCGGGGGCCGCACTACCATCTGGTCTTGGTCGCCCCCTACGGCCCGCCCGCCCCGCCCCGAACGAGCGAGGCTGCACCGTTCGGGTGCGCAGGCCACTGCGTCGACCCGGCCCCGGCACCGACCGGCCGCCGTACGAACACAGCAAGGGGAGCAGCACCATGGCACACGGGACCGTCAAGTGGTTCAACGCGGAGAAGGGCTTCGGCTTCATCACGGTCGAGGGAGGCGGGCAGGACGTCTTCGTGCACTACTCGGCCATCGACATGAGCGGCTACAAGGTGCTCGAGGAGGGCCAGGCGGTCGTCTTCGAGGTGGGCACCGGGAGCAAGGGGCCGCAGGCGGAGTCGGTGCGGCTCGCCTGAGCCCCGCCCCTCGGCCCCTCGGCCCCTCCGACACGACGCCGTCCGCCCTCCCGGGGCGGGCGGCGTCGTCACGTCCGGGGGCTCGCCGTGGGCCTGCCCGGACGGCTTGCACTCACAAGGTGGGAGTGCCAGAATCGCTCTGGCACTCGCCGCAGGTGAGTGCCAAGTACCTCTGCTTCATGACGTCCGGGAGGGACGAGTAACACATGGCTAAGATCATTGCTTTTGACGAAGAGGCCCGTCGCGGCCTCGAGCGTGGCCTGAACATCCTGGCCGACGCGGTGAAGGTCACGCTCGGCCCCCGCGGCCGCAACGTCGTCCTCGAGAAGAAGTGGGGCGCCCCCACCATCACGAACGACGGCGTCTCCATCGCCAAGGAGATCGAGCTCGACGACCCGTTCGAGAAGATCGGTGCCGAGCTCGTCAAGGAGGTCGCCAAGAAGACCGACGACGTCGCCGGCGACGGCACCACCACCGCCACCGTGCTCGCCCAGGCGCTCGTCCGTGAGGGCCTCCGCAACGTCGCCGCCGGTGCCGACCCCATCTCGCTCAAGCGCGGCATCGAGAAGGCCGCCGCCGCGGTCTCCGCTCAGCTCCTCGCCGACGCGAAGGACATCGAGACCAAGGAGCAGATCGCGGCGACCGCCTCGATCTCCGCCGCCGACCCCACCATCGGTGCGCTCATCGCCGAGGCCATCGACAAGGTCGGCAAGGAGGGCGTCGTCACCGTCGAGGAGTCGAACACCTTCGGCACCGAGCTCGAGCTGACCGAGGGCATGCGCTTCGACAAGGGCTACCTGTCGCAGTACTTCGTCACCGACCCCGAGCGCCAGGAGGCCGTCTTCGAGGACGCCTACGTGCTCATCGTCAACTCGAAGATCTCCAACATCAAGGACCTCCTGCCGATCGTCGACAAGGTGATCCAGTCGGGCAAGCAGCTCCTGATCATCGCGGAGGACGTCGACGGCGAGGCCCTGGCCACGCTCGTCGTGAACAAGATCCGCGGCATCTTCAAGTCGGTCGCCGTCAAGGCCCCCGGCTTCGGCGACCGTCGCAAGGCGCAGCTGCAGGACATCGCCATCCTCACCGGTGGCCAGGTCATCGCGGAGGAGGTCGGCCTCAAGCTCGAGAACGCCACGCTCGACCTGCTCGGCCGTGCCCGCAAGGTCGTCATCACGAAGGACGAGACCACGATCGTCGAGGGTGCCGGCGACGCCGAGCAGATCGCCGGCCGCGTGCGTCAGATCCGCAGCGAGATCGAGGCGACCGACAGCGACTACGACCGCGAGAAGCTCCAGGAGCGCCTCGCCAAGCTCGCCGGCGGCGTCGCCGTCATCAAGGCGGGTGCCGCGACCGAGGTGGAGCTCAAGGAGCGCAAGCACCGCATCGAGGACGCCGTCCGCAACGCGAAGGCCGCCGTCGAGGAGGGCATCGTCGCCGGTGGTGGCGTCGCGCTCATCCAGGCCGGCAAGACCGCTCTCGCCGAGCTGCAGCTCGAGGGCGACGAGGCGACCGGGGCGAACATCGTCCGTGTCGCGATCGACGCTCCCCTGAAGCAGATCGCCTTCAACGCGGGCATGGAGCCCGGCGTCGTCGCCGACAAGGTCCGCGGCCTCCCGATCGGTCACGGCCTCAACGCCGCGACCGGCGAGTACGTCGACATGATCGCCGCCGGCATCATCGACCCGGCCAAGGTGACCCGCTCTGCCCTGCAGAACGCCGCCTCCATCGCTGGTCTGTTCCTGACCACCGAGGCCGTCGTCGCCGAGAAGCCCGAGAAGAACCCGGCCCCGGCCGGCGACCCCACGGGTGGCATGGACTTCTAGTCCGCACGGTTCCACGCTCAAGGGCGGTTCCCCTCCGGGGGAGCCGCCCTTCGGCGTTCCCGGGGGCCGGCCCCGGCCGCCCGTCGTCCGCCCGGCCGCTCGGCGTCCGCCCGGCCTCCCGGCCGCCCGGCCGCCCGGCCTCCCGGCCGCCCGGCCGCCCGGCCTCCCGGCCACCCCGCGTCCGCCGGGCCGCTCGGGTCGGGGCTCGTAATCTGAGAGTGATCCTGGGCCACGGGCTCTGCGGCACCACGTTCTCGGGGGCTGTCGCCGTGGACTCTCTCGTTCTGGGCTGGTCCGTCCGCTCCGCGGCTGTCCGTGCCCGTGCCCGCGCCCGTCGAGAGTCCGTCGGCCCGGACAGTGTCAGCCGGGCGTTTCCTGGGGGAGGGCTGCCCGGCGCCGCTGAAGAACGCGAGCGATCCGTCCGCCGTCGACCAGATCACAGGGATCCCCGGCGTTCGATCGCCCGATCTCTCTCAAATTACGACGTGGCGGACGTCGGGTGAGCGGGGCGGGCGCGCCGGGGGGAGGCGAGCCGGGAGTCCGGGTCGGGCAGGCCAGAGGCGCGCAGGGGCCGCGATCGGGACGGAGCGAGGGAGGCGCGGGCTACGCGATCGGGACGGAGCGAGGGAGGCGGGGGCTACGCGAGCGAGACGGAGCCGGGGGAGGCGGGGGCCTGGCCGGGCACGCCGGTCGCCGGCGTCTCGGGCGGGACGCCGTTCTCGGGGAAGAGCGGCAGGGCCACGCGGAAGGTGGCTCCGCCCCCGGGGGTGTCGAAGACGTCGACGCTGCCCCGGTGAGCCGCCACGATGCCCGACACGATCGCCAGCCCCAGGCCCGAGCCGCCGGTGTCACGGGTGCGCGACGAGTCGGCGCGCCAGAAGCGCTGGAAGATCTTCTCGCGGATCTGCGGCGGGATCCCCTCACCGTGGTCGACGATGTCGATCGTCGCCACGCCCCGGCCCGGGTCGGACTGCACCACGAGCTCGATGGGGCTGTCGTGCTCCGTGAAGCGCATCGCGTTGCCCATCAGGTTCGTGATCACCTGCCGCAGCTTGTTCTCCTCGCCGAGCACGACGGCGGGCGCCTCGGGGCCGTGGCCGGCCGTGCCGTCACCGGTGCCGGCGGCGGCCTCGTCGGCGGCCCGCGTGGCGCGGGCCCGCAGGCTGCGCAGCCGGGCGAGGGTCGCGCCCGCGAAAGACACGGGGCCCGTCGCCCCGGGGTCGAGGGCCGTCTCGGGGACGCTGGCGGGCGCGTCCGGGCCGACGGGCGCCTCCTCGCCGGTCTCCGACACGACCGGGTCGTGCACGACCACCGCGATGTCGCGGTCGGGGTTCGACGCCATGGTGTCCAGGGCGGAGTCGCGGGCGATCGTCACGAGGTCGACCGGGCCCAGCTCGAGCGGCTTCGACTCGTCGAGGCGGGCCAGCGCCAGGAGGTCCTGCACGAGCACGCCCATGCGGATCGCCTCCTTCTCGATGCGGTCCATCGCCTGGGCGACGTCCTCCGGCTTCGTGAGGGCGCCCATCCGGTAGAGCTCGGCGTAGCCCCGGAGGCTGACGAGGGGCGTGCGCAGCTCGTGGCTCGCGTCGCCGACGAACCGGCGCATCTGGTCGATGGTGCGCGCCCGGTCGTCGAACGCGCTGTCGATCCGGCTGAGCATGGAGTTGAGCGAGCGGTTGAGGCGCCCGACCTCGGTGTTCGGCGTCGTCGAGTCGAGCCGCTGGCTGAAGTCGCCGTCCGCGAACCGCGCCGCGGTCGCCTCGACGTCGCGCAGCGGGGAGAAGGTCGAGGTGACGAGCAGGCGGGTGAGCGCGGCGCCGAGAACGACGACCGAGACGCCGAAGCCCAGGAAGATGCCGCTGAACCGGCCGATCAGGGCCGTGGTGACCGCGAGGTTCGTGCCGGTGACGATGGTCGCGTCGATGCGCTCGACCGACCCGCCCGACGTCGTCTGCAGCGTGGTGTTGTAGGCGAAGACCCGCCACTGCTGGTCGTGGGCCTCGTTGAAGACGCTCTCGGCCTCGTCGTTGGTCTCGTCGGCGGGGATGTGCACGGACGAGAGGTCGGGGGCCGTGCCCGCGGCCAGCTCGTCGCTGTTGTCGCAGATCTGGGTGCCGTCGGCCCGGTACAGGGCGACGTAGCTGCTGCGCGTGTCGCCGAACGTGACGGTGCACGACTGCGCGTTCGTCGTGTTCGGCGTCGCGCCGGTGAAGCCCTTGGCCGCGGCCTCGAGCGACATGTCGACCTGTCCGTAGAGGTACGTGCTCAGCACGGTCATCGTGCCGAGGCCGGCGACGAGCAGCCCGAGGGTCACCAGCGTGACCGTGATGCCGGTGATCTTCGTGCGGATGGAGATCTCGTTCCACCACTGCGACAGGCGTGCGTGCATAGAGGGGTCAATCTAGCGCGAGGCGCCTGGGAGCCGGTGAGGCCCCCAGGCGCCCGGGAGAGTGCTGGAGCGGGACGCGCGACGCCGGCGGGGCGGCGCGCTGGCCGATCAGGCCTTGGCGGCCTTGAGCATGTAGCCGAAGCCGCGCTTCGTCTGGATGATCGGCTCGGCCGAGAACTGGTCGAGCTTGCGTCGCAGGTACGAGATGTAGCTCTCGACGATGCCGGCGTCGCCGTTGAAGTCGTACTCCCACACGTGGTCGAGGATCTGGGCCTTCGACAGCACGCGGTTCGGGTTGAGCATCAGGTAGCGGAGCAGCTTGAACTCGGTCGGGCTGAGCTCGATCGCCGTGTCGCCGATGGTGACCTCGTGGGTGTCCTGGTCCATGGTGAGCTCGCCGGCGCGGATGATCGCGTCCTCGTCCTCGTTCATGGTGCGGCGCAGGATCGCCTTGATGCGCGCCACGATCTCGTCGAGGCTGAACGGCTTCGTCACGTAGTCGTCGCCGCCGACGGTGAGGCCGGTGATCTTGTCCTCCGTGTCGTCCTTCGCGGTGAGGAAGAGGATGGGGGAGGTGTAGCCCGACGAGCGAAGGCGCTTGGTGACGCCGAAGCCGTTCATGTCAGGCAGCATCACGTCGAGGATGATCAGGTCCGGCTCCTCCTCGAGCACGGCCGAGATGGCCTGCGCGCCGTTGCCGACCGCTCGCACCGCGAAGCCGGCGAAGCGCAGGCTCGTGGTCAGCAGGTCGCGGATGTTGGGCTCGTCGTCGACGATCAGGATCTTGGGGCCGTCACTCATGCACGCAAGTATCTGCGCGCCTCCTCGGTGTTGTCTGTGAGCCGAGCGCGAGTCACCCGGGTGAGCGCAGCGTGCCCACCCTCACCGGGCCGTGTGCTCGCCGGGCCAGTCCGTGTTGGGCACGAGCGCGATGCGCGTCGTCAGCTCGAGCAGCTCGTCGGGCACGGCGAGGGTGAAGGCCACGCCGTCGCGGTGCTCGAGGACGGCGGTGTAGCCGGAGGCGCGGGCGATCTGCCACCCGGGGAAGGCCTCGACCGGGGCCGAGACGACCCGCGCCTCCTCCGCGTCGTCCAGCTCGCCGAGGGCGCTCAGGCCGGCGAAGAGGTGGTCCTTGACCGGCGAGCCCGCCAGGAGGTCGGAGCGCTCGAGCACCTCGGGGTCGGGGCTCCAGGTGACGACGCTCAGCACGGAGCCGGCGTGCAGCCCACCCTGCACCTCGTAGCTGCGCTCGACCGAGACGACCACCGAGGCGTCCCACTCCGCGACGCGCGCCTGCTGGCCGACGAACGCCAGCGCGTCGTGGTCGAGGGAGGCGACCAGCGGCCCGAAGGTCGCCGTCGCCGACTGGTCGGCCAGGAACACCCGCCGCAGGCTGTCGCGCCAGAGCTCGTCGTCGCCCAGCGACAGGTCGTGCGCGTCGCTCATGCCGCCAGCGCGGGGGAGTCGAGGATCGTGTAGCTGTAGCCCTGCTCGGCGAGGAAGCGCTGACGGTTCTGCGCGAACTCCTGGTCGACCGTGTCGCGGCTGACGAGCGTGTAGAACGACGCCGGCAGGCCGGACTTCTTGGGGCGGAGCAGGCGGCCGAGGCGCTGGGCCTCCTCCTGCCGGGAGCCGAAGGAGCCGCTGACCTGGATCGCGACGGTCGCCTCGGGCAGGTCGACGGAGAAGTTGGCCACCTTCGACACGACGAGCACCTTGAGCTCGCCGTCGCGGAACGCCTGGAAGAGCCGCTCGCGCTCGTCGATCGGCGTCGCGCCCGTGAGCGTCGGGGCGTCGAGCACGGCGGCGAGCTCGTCGAGCTGGTCGAGGTACTGGCCGATGACGAGGATCTGCTCGCCCTCGTGGCGGTGCACCAGGTGCGAGACGACGTCGAGCTTGGCCGGCGCCGTGGCGGCGAGGCGGTAGCGCTCGTCGTCGGGGGCGGCGGCGTACTCGAGCCGGTCGTGCTGGGGCAGGTCGACCCGCACCTCGTAGCAGCTGGCCGGCGAGATGTAGCCCTGCGCCTCGATCTCCTTCCACGGGGCGTCGAAGCGCTTGGGGCCGATCAGGCTGAAGACGTCGCTCTCGCGGCCGTCCTCGCGCACGAGCGTCGCGGTGAGCCCGAGCCGCCGCCGGGCCTGCAGCTCGGCGGTCAGCTTGAAGACCGGTGCGGGGAGCAGGTGCACCTCGTCGTAGACCACGAGGCCCCAGTCGAGGGCGTCGAGCAGCGAGAGGTGCGTGTACTGGCCGCCGCGTCGGGCGGTGAGGATCTGGTACGTCGCGATGGTGACCGGCTTGACCTCCTTGACGGAGCCCGAGTACTCGCCGATCTCGTCCTCCGTCAGGGAGGTGCGCTTGAGGAGCTCGTCGCGCCACTGGCGCGCGCTCACGGTGTTCGTGACGAGGATGAGCGTCGTCGTGCCGGCCTTCGCCATCGCGCCCGCCCCGACGAGGGTCTTGCCCGCGCCGCAGGGGAGGACCACGACGCCGGAGCCGCCCTCGAAGAAGTTGTCGATGGCCTGCTGCTGGTAGCCGCGGAGCTCCCAGCCGTCGGGGTCGAGCTCGATCGCGTGCGGGGTGCCGGGGGTGTAGCCGGCGTGGTCCTCCGCGGGCCAGCCGAGCTTGACCAGCTGCTGCTTGACCTCGCCGCGGGCCCAGGGCAGGAGCTCCCACTCGGTGTCGCTGCGGCGGACGCCGAGCAGCTCGCCGACCTTCTTGGCCCGCGTGACCTCGCTGAGCACCGAGGAGTCGGTGCCCCGCAGCACGAGGGCGCCCTCGTCGTCGCGCTCGATCACGATGCGGCCGTAGCGCGCGACCGTCTCGGCGATGTCGACGCTGACGCTCTGCGGCACCGGGAACTTGGAGTACTTCTCGAGCGTGCCGAGCATGTCGTCGGCCGTGTGGCCGGCGGCCCGGGCGTTCCAGAGGCCGAGTCGGGTGATGCGGTAGGTGTGGACGTGCTCGGGGGCACGCTCGAGCTCCGCGAAGACCGCGAGGTCGTGGCGGGCGTCGCCTGCGTCGGGGTGCGCGACCTCGAGCAGGACGGTTCGATCGCTCTGCACGATCAGGGGGCCGGTCATGAGGATCGAGTCTAGGCGGGGCCCCCGACACCGCTCACAGGGTGACGGGGAGCGGCCCGGTGCCGGCTCAGGTGGCGCTCGACACCGCGACGACGTGCGACAGCGGCAGCGTGCGCTCGACGTCGGACTTCTTGTCGCGGCCCCGGACGCGTCCGCCGCCGATGCCGGTCGGCTCCATCTCGAGGTGGGTGGTGCTGCCGTCGGGCATGGCGATGGTCACGGTGACCGTGAGCCGGCCCTTCACGGCGGCGTCGAGCTGCCGGGCGATCCAGGCGCGGTCGGTCGTCTCGGGGCTGCCGCCCGACGCCGCCGCGGCGCCGGCCTCGCGGAGGCGCTCGACCATCTCGCGGAGCGGGTCGCGGGCCTCGACCGGGGCCGGTCGCCGCGGGCGACGGCGCACCGGCGGCGCCGACTCGTCGCCGTCGGGGTCGACGAGCACGACCGGGTAGCGCTCGTCGCTGAGCGCCCAGAACACGGTCTCGCGCTCGAAGCGGCTGGCGACGCGCTGGCCGTCGAGCCGCTGGAGCCCGAGGGGCGAGAGCGCGTGGTCGACCTCGAGGGTGTCGACGTCGGAGCGCTCGACGGCGCTGACGACCGAGGCAGTGCCCTCGGGCAGGTCGGTGGCCGCCGGGTCGGCGGCGGCGACGCGGAAGCGCCCGTGCCGCTCGGCCGACTGCTGGATCAGGTACTCGAGCGGCTGCGGAATGCCCGAGAGCGAGATGCCGGAGAGGAACTCGCGCAGGCTGTCGGCCGTCTCGCCCCGGGTCAGCGCCCGCTGGATGCCGCCCTCGGTGATGCGGTAGGTGGCGGCGAGGCCGGCGCTCTCGACGTCGGCGACGACGCGGAGGCGGGCGTCGAGCGCCGGGGCGAGCGGGCCGGGCGAGACGACGGTGAGGTCGTGCTGCAGGTACACCTCGTCGATCGCGTCGGGCAGGAGCTCGGCGACGCGGGCCCGCGCGGCCTCGGGCCCCTCGCGGAAGAGCGCGACGGCGGCGGAGGTCGGCGAGCCGCCCGAGGTGAGGCCGAGCAGCTGGGCCGCCCGCTCGAAGGAGGCCAGGCGCTCGCCGATCCACGCGCCTCCGGCCGGGTAGGCCCACGCGGTGAACTCGGCCAAGGGCTCGCCCCACGACGTCTCGACCCGCTGCGACAGCACGGCGAGGATCTCGGTCGGCAGGGTCGCGAGCCACGCCCGGGTGAGCTGCTCCCAGCGGTCGGGCCAGGAGGCGGCGAGCCAGTCGACGGCGTCGGCGGTGGTCGCGTAGCCGTCGGGCCCCGAGGCGGCGAGCCCGGCCCGCGCCGCGATCGCGAGCACGACGGGCACGTCGTCGACGTCGAGGTGCGCGGCCTCGGCCAGGCGGCGCGTCTCGGGCAGGGCGAGCCCGCCCTTGGCGAGCTCGCGGGCCGGCGAGCGGTCGAGGGCGCGCAGGATCTCGGCGACCTCGATCACCACGGCGTAGAGCCGCTCGGCCGACCGGGCGTCGACGGCGGCACGGTCGACGTCGCCGACGCTCTCGAGCACGACGGGCGGGTGCACGGCGCCGAGCCGCGCGGGGGAGAGCTCGGGGTCGTCGTCGAGCCGCTCGCCCACCGCGTCGAGGGTACTGAGGGAGTCGCCGGTGCGGACGGCGAGGAAGAGGTCGACGAGGTGGTCGCCGGCCGCCCGCACGCCGTCGCGGTCGACGTCGAAGACGGTGTCGAGCCGCGCGGCCAGCGCATCGGCGTCGCCCGGGACGCGGGCCGCCTGGAGCACGAGCAGCTCCGTCCGGTCGAGGCGCGTCAGCGCGTCACGGACGGACGAGGGGTCGAGGAGGGTGTCGGCGAGGTCGAAGGCGTCGTTCACCGAGGAGGCGCGGACGAGCCGCGGGGCGAGCCTCCGCACCAGCTCGTCGGGCGGGGTGTCGCGGAGGACTCCGGCGAGGTCGAGAGCACTGGACATGGGCGGGTCCTCCTGGGGGCGCGCAGCCGTCGGCTGCGGCTAGCGTGTGGTGCCTCGGGTCTCTCGACCGCGTCGGACGACGGTGGCCACGACGAAGGCGATGATGAGCAGGATCGCGATGGGGAAGCCGACCAGCGGCAGGACGGTCACCGCGGGCCAGACGCCCGCCGTGTAGTCGGAGACGCCGACGAGGGTGCCGACGATGCGGGCCAGGAAGGCCAGCACGGAGAGCCCCACGACGGCGGCGATCATGGAGACCAGGACGCGTTCAGTACGATGGACGCCGCCGGACACGGTCGGGTCTTTGATCTCTGCCACGTGCACAGGATAGTGGGGCGTGCTCGGAGAGCGCGCCCTAAGCTGAGGTCTCCGTCCGGCAGACCCGGGCGGTGGAGCCCCCGGGAGCCGCGGCCGAGGCCGCGCACCCCCACCGAGCACCGACACCAACCCCCGACGAGGAGTCACGTCATGCCCACCGGCAAGGTCAAGTTCTACGACGACGAGAAGGGCTTCGGCTTCATCACCAGCGATGACGGCGCCGAGGTGTTCCTGCACGCGTCGGCCCTGCCCGCCGGCACCGTGGGCGTCAAGGCCGGCACCCGGCTCGAGTTCGGCATCGCCGACGGCAAGCGCGGTGCCCAGGCCCTCTCCGTCCGGGTGCTCGAGGCCGCCCCGAGCCTCGCCAAGATGAACCGTCGCTCCGCCGACGACATGGCCGTCATCGTCGAGGACCTCGTGAAGGTGCTCGACAAGGCCGGCGGCGACCTGCGGCACGGCCGCTACCCGCAGAACGGCGCCCGCATCGCCGTGCTGCTCCGCACCGTCGCGGACTCGTTCGATGTCTGACGCCGCCCCGCAGCCGACCGGGTCGGCCCACGCCGAGCTCGCTCGCCGGGCGCTCACCGAGATCACCCCGCCCGACACCATCGGTGCCGAGCTCGAGCCGGTCGACGAGGTCGACGGCGTCGTCAGCGTGCGCTTCGCCACCCTGCTGCCCGGCTACCCGGGCTGGGCCTGGACGGTCAGCGTCGCGCAGGTCGAGGGCCAGGAGCCCACCGTGCTCGAGGTCGAGCTGCTGCCCGGCGACGACGCCCTCGTCGCGCCCGAGTGGGTGCCGTGGGCCGACCGCCTCGCCTCCCAGGGGGCGGACCACGAGTCCGACGAGGACGAGGACGACGAGGACGAGGACGACGAGTCGGACGACGACGACGAGTCTGACGAAGACTCGGACGACGACGACGACGACGACGACGACGATGACGACGACGACGACTCGGACGACGACGACTCGGACGACGGCGACTCCGACGACGACGAGCCCCAGGCGGTCGTGCACGGCGGCGACGTCGACGGCGTCGACATCGACGGGCTCGACTCGCACGACCGCTCGGACGACGACTCCGACGACGACGACGACTCCGACTCCGACGACTCGGACGACGACTCCGACTCCGACGCGGCGCCCCGCGAGGAGAGCTCGCCGCGCCGTCGACGTCGCCGCCGCTGACCCGGTCGACCCGACCCGCGACTCCTCGGTCCCTGGGCCCACGACGACGCCCCCGCCACCTCTCGGTGACGGGGGCGTCCCGCGGTCTCGGCGAGGTGGGGCCTAGAGGGCGCCGACCACGTGCTCGATCGAGCGGATCAGCTGGCGCACGTCGTCGGGCTCGATGGCCGTGAACGTCGCGACGCGGAGCTGGTTGCGGCCGAGCTTGCGGTACGGCTCGGTGTCGACGATGCCGTTGGCGCGCAGCGCCGCGGCCACGGCGGCGGCGTCGATCGACTCGGCGAAGTCGATCGTCGCGACGACCTGCGAACGGTGCGACGGGTCGACGACGAAGGGCGTGGCGTACTCGGAGGCGGTGGCCCAGTCGTACAGCGCCGACGACGACTCGCGGGTGCGGGCGTCGGCCCAGGCGAGGCCGCCGTTGTCGAGGATCCAGCGGGTCTGGTCCTCCAGGAGCAGCAGGGTCGTGAGGGCGGGGGTGTTCAGGGTCTGGTCGAGGCGCGAGTTGTCGATCGCGTTCTTCAGGCTGAGGAACTCGGGCACGTAGCGGCCGCTCGCGGCGATGCGCTCGACGCGCTCGATCGCCGCCGGCGAGAAGAGCGCCAGCCAGAGGCCGCCGTCGGAGGCGAAGTTCTTCTGCGGCGCGAAGTAGTAGACGTCGGCCTGCGAGGCGTCGAAGTCGACGCCGCCGGCCGCGCTGGTGGCGTCGACGACGGTGAGGGCCCCCGCGTCGCCGGCGACCCGGGTGACGGGCGCCATGACGCCGGTCGACGTCTCGTTGTGCGGCCAGGCGTAGACGTCCACCCCCTCGAGCACCTCGACCTCGGCGCGCGAGCCGGGCTCGGCGCGGACGACGTGCGGGGCCTCGAGCCACGGCGTCGCCGTCGCGGCGGCGAACTTCGAGCCGAACTCGCCGAACGTGAGGTTCTCGGCCCGGCGCTCGACGAGGCCGAACGCCGCGGCGTCCCAGAAGGCGGTCGAGCCGCCGTTGCCGAGCACGACCTCGTAGCCGTCGGGCAGGTCGAAGAGCTCGGCGAGGCCCGCGCGCACGCGGCCCACGAGCTGCTTGACCGGGGCCTGGCGGTGCGACGTGCCGAGCAGGGAGGCCCCGGCCGTCACGAGGTGCTCGAGCTGAGCGCCGCGGATCTTCGAGGGGCCGCAGCCGAAGCGGCCGTCGGTGGGGAGCAGGTCTGTGGGAATGGAGATGTCCGCCATGGGTCGATCGTAGTGGGGCGCGCGAGGCTCCCCGTCGGGCCGGGTAAGCTTGCGACGTTGTCCGCGCATCACCTGGGGAGGCCCCGTTGACCGATCTCGTCGACACCACAGAGATGTACCTCCGCACGATCCTCGACCTCGAAGAAGAGGGCATCGTGCCGCTCCGGGCGCGCATCTCCGAGCGACTCGGCCACTCCGGCCCGACGGTCTCGCAGACCATCGCCCGCATGGAGCGCGACGGGCTCGTCGTCGTCTCCGGCGACCGCCACCTCGAGCTCACGACCGAGGGGCGCAGCAAGGCCACCCACGTGATGCGCAAGCACCGCCTGGCCGAGCGCCTGCTCGCCGACGTGATCGGGCTCGACTGGGCCTACGTGCACGACGAGGCCTGCCGGTGGGAGCACGTCATGAGCGAGCAGGTCGAGCGCCGTCTGCTCGAGATGCTCGACCACCCCACCGAGTCGCCCTACGGCAACCCCATCCCCGGGCTCGACGAGCTCGGCGACTCGCCGGCCGGGCGGTTCCTCGACGGCGTCGTCAACCTCGTCTCGGTGCTCGCCGAGAACCCCGAGGGCGTCACACGACCCGTGCGTCGCCTCGCCGAGCCGGTGCAGTTCGAGCCAGAGCTGCTGCAGCAGCTGCACGACGCGGGCGTCACCCCGGGCGGCGTCGCGACCGTGACCAAGTCGGGCACCTACGTGCTCGTCCGCGTCGAGGGCCACGACGAGGGCCTCGAGCTGCCGACCGAGGTCGCGCAGCACATCTACGTCACGGCCTAGCCGGGGGAGGCGCCCGGCCGGCTCCCAGGAGGCGTACGGCGGGCACATCGGGCCTTTACCGATTCGTTACAAAAGTCCTCCTCGAGGATGATTTCACCGCCTCCCTCGGGTATGGTCGCTGAGTCCCCGCGCCAGGAAGCCGGCGTGGAGGCCCGTGGCAGGACGTCTCGTGCACCCGTCTCCTGTCGCTTGTCGTGAACTGACGAACGGATGGGGCAACTTCCCTAGGGTTGTCGAGACGCAGGAGACCCGCCCTCTTGACCCTCACCGAGCCCACCCAGCCCGGAGGCGCACCCGACGCCCTCCGCACTCCCCGCACCGACCTCCAGACCCGCACCGACCTCACGCCCCGCAGCGCTCTCCCGACCCGAGCCGACCTCCCGACGCGCTCCTCCGTCCGTGCCGCCGCCCTCGCGGCAGCGGCCGCCGAGGCCGCCGCCGCCCGACCGACCCGCCGGTCGCGAGGCGAGCGGACCGTCGCCACGGCCGCCGTCATGACGCTCACGGCCGGCCTGTTCGGCACGATGGCCCTGCCGGCCTTCGCCCAGACGGCGCCGGCCTCGACCGGCTCGAGCGAGGCCGCCGCCGAGTCGGCGTCGCGCCAGGCCGACGGCCAGACCGTCGCGGTCGACGCCACGGTCGCCGCCGCCGACGCGTCGCGCGACGGCTACACCGCCACCTCGCAGGAGTCGCTCGACGCCGCGGCCGCCGCGGTGGCCCTCGCCTCGCAGCGCGAGGCCGAGCGGGCCCAGCTCGCCGCGTCGTACGACAGCTACACCGGCCCCACCGCGTCGGAGTACCTCTCCGGCTCGGGCACGGCCGCCGCGGCGACCTCGACCGCCACGGGCACGACCGCGACCCCCGGCGCGTTCAGCCTCGCGAACGTCTACCAGACGGCGCTGCAGTACGTCGGCACGCCCTACGTCTTCGGCGGCGCGACCCCGGCCGGCTTCGACTGCTCGGGCTTCGTCATGTTCGTCTACGCGCAGTACGGCATCTCGATGCCGCACTCGGTGACCGCGCAGGGCGCGCTCGGCACGCCGATCTCGGCCTCCGAGGCCCAGCCCGGCGACGTCGTCATCTTCAACGACGGGTCGCACGACGGCTTCTACGCCGGCAACGGGATGATCCTCGACGCGCCGAAGCCCGGCGGCTCGGTCAGCGTCCGCCCGCTGTGGACGAGCGCCGTGCACTACGTGCGCTTCGGGGTCTGAGCCGACCCGCGCCTCCCGCACCGCGCCTCCCGCGCTCGTGAACGGACTGTGAAGAGCCGCCCCGCCTCTAGGCAGGGCGGCTCTCGCGGGTTAACCTGGCGCTCTCGGAGCACTGCTGAGACCAGGAGCGTCACATGAGCCGTTCAACCGCCGCCCGCACCATGGGTGCGTCGTCGAGCGAGCACATACGACACCCCGCCCGATGACCAGAGCACCGTCACGCGTGACGGTGCTCTTCTCGTCTCCGGACTGCTGGCCCAGCTCTCACCGAGGGCAGTCGAATCCCTGGAAGCCGTCCAGGGTGCTTCGAAAGGGAAAGCATGCGCACTCTCGTCCTCAACGCCGGTTACGAGCCCCTCGCGGTCGTCTCGTTCCGACGAGCCCTCGTGCTCGTCATGACCCAGAAGGCGACGGTGCTGGCCGCCGACGCCGAGCACCCCGTGGTCAGCACCGGCTTCGCCTACGACCGCCCGTCGGTGATCGTGCTGACGCGCTACGTGAAGATCCCGCACTCGCGGTCGGTGCCGGTGTCGCGGCGCGGAGTGCTGCGGCGCGACGCCCACCGCTGCGCCTACTGCGGCGCGACGGCGTCGACCATCGACCACGTGCAGCCGCGGTCGCGCGGCGGCGCCGACAGCTGGGAGAACCTCGTCGCCTGCTGCCTGCGCTGCAACAACGTCAAGAGCGACCGGACGCCGGCCGAGATGGGCTGGTCGCTGCGCTGGCAGCCGAAGGCGCCGCACGGGGTCGGCTGGGTCGTGCGCGGGGTCGAGCGGCCGCAGGAGGAGTGGGACGCGTTCCTCGCGGCCGCGTAGGCGCGGGCGCGGGTTCGGTAGACTCGCCGGGTCAGCCTCTGTAGCTCAATGGAAGAGCAGTTCCGTCCTAAGGAAAGGGTTGGGGGTTCGAGTCCCTCCAGGGGCACCACCGCGACTCCCGCCCTCGTCACGAGGTCGCTGAGGGGCCCGCCCGCGCTGAGGCCACGATGTCTCGCGGAGAACGCTCCGGGCGTCGCCCTCCAGGGGCACGTGACTCGAGAGGGACGTGCCCTGCTCGGCAGGGCCGCTCCTCGTCCCGGTGCTCGTCCGGCCGACCGTGGCCGTGAGCACGCGAGCCTCGTGGCGGCGAGGGGACACGAGGGCTGACGACCGAGCTCCGCGCGCCCCGCTCAGACCGCCTCCCCGACGGCTGTCCAGTGTCGGTGCTGCTCGCCAGACTGGCCATGACCCGGGTTCTCCAGGACGTGTCCGCCCGAGACGCTCGTCTCGCCTCCGTGAACATTGACAGGACATACAGACATGCGTAGTCTCGTCACGTCGTCGAGGTCCAGGGCGGCCCCGCAGCGACGAAGCTGGGGAGAGCAACCACTACCAACGGAGGACTCGTGGTCACCAACACGTCAGGGAGCAGCCCTCGGACGGCGCTCCCCGCCCTGGTCTCAGGGCCGCACACGAAGAGACTGGGGACGGTAGCGGTCATCGCCACCTTCGGCGGTCTCCTCTTCGGCTACGACACCGGCGTCATCAACGGTGCCCTCGACTCGATGGAGGAGAGCCTCGGGCTGACCCCCGCCAGCGAGGGGATCATGGTCTCGGCCATCCTCGTCGGCGCCGCGGTCGGCGCGTTCTTCATCGGCCGCGTCTCCGACGCGTTCGGGCGCAAGCCCACGATCAACACCCTCGCGATCCTCTTCTTCTTCGCCGCCCTGGCCTGCGTGCTCGCCCCGACCTGGGAGTTCCTGACGGGAGCACGGTTCTTCCTCGGCATCGCGGTCGGTGGGGCATCGGTCACCGTCCCGGTCTTCCTCGCCGAGCTCGCGCCGACCGAGCAGCGCGGCGGGCTCGTCAGCCGCAACGAACTCATGATCGTCTCGGGCCAGCTGGCCGCCTTCACCATCAACGCCGTCATCGGCAGCGTCTGGGGCGAGCACGACAACGTGTGGCGGTACATGCTCTCCGTCGCCGTCCTGCCCGCCATCGCCCTCTTCATCGGCATGTTCCGGGTCCCCGAGAGCCCGCGCTGGCTCATCGCCAAGGGCCGTGACGACGACGCGCTCGCCGTGCTCAAGCAGATCCGCGCCGACGACCGGGCCGTCGCCGAGATGGCCGAGGTCCGCCTCCTCGCCGCGGAGGAGAAGGAGGCCAAGAGCGCCCGTCTCGCCGACCTCGTGGCGGAGCCCTGGCTCCGCAAGATCCTGTTCATCGGGATCGGGCTGGCCGTCGCCCAGCAGCTCACCGGCATCAACTCGATCATGTACTACGGCACCCAGGTGCTCCAGCAGTCCGGCTTCTCCCAGAGCGGTGCCCTCATCGCCAACGTCGGGGCCGGCGTCATCGCGGTCGTCGCGATGCTCGTCGCCCTGCGCGTGATCAACAAGGTCGGCCGACGCAACATGCTCATGTTCGGCTTCGCCGGCGTGACCGTCTTCCACCTGCTGATCGGCCTGTCGTCGCTCCTCATCCCCCAGGGCCTCGGCCGCGCGATCGTCGTGCTGATCTTCGTCATCTGCTTCGTCGGCACCATGCAGGGCACCATCGGGCCGCTGGTCTGGCTGATGCTCTCCGAGATCTTCCCGCTGAAGCTGCGCGGCGTCGGGATGGGCCTGACCGTGCTCATCCTCTGGCTGACCAACTTCGCCGTCAGCCTGCTGTTCCCCATCCTCGTGGCGGGCATCGGCATCTCGACGACCTTCTTCATCTTCGCGGTGCTGAACGCCGCCTCCCTCGTCTTCGCCGCCACCCGGGTGCCCGAGACGAACGGACGCTCGCTCGAGCAGCTCGAGGAGGACTTCAGCACCGGAGCCATCTACGTCGTGAAGGACGCCAAGTGACCACCGAGAACAGCACGAGCCCGCTCGACGTCCTCACCATGGGCCGCATCGGCGTCGACATCTACCCGCAGCAGTCCGGCGTTCCCCTCGAGCAGGTCGAGACGTTCAGCAAGTCCGTCGGGGGCAGCGCCACCAACGTGGCCGTCGCGGCCGCACGGTACGGCCGCCGAGCAGCAGTCCTGACGCGGACGGGCAACGACCCGTTCGGCCGCTACGCGGTCCAGGAGCTGGAGAGGCTCGGCGTCTCGACCCGACTGATCTCCACGGTCGAGGGCCTGGCCACGCCCGTGACGTTCTGCGAGATCTTCCCGCCCGACGACTTCCCGCTCTACTTCTACCGCCAGCCGAAGGCCCCTGACCTGATGATCAGCGCGGGCACGCTGGACCTCGCCGCCATCGAGCAGTCAGGGGTCTTCTGGGCGACCGTCACCGGCCTCAGCGAGGAGCCGAGCCGCCAGGCGCACCACGTCGCCTGGCAGACCCGGGCCCGTCGGCCGCTGACGATCCTCGACCTCGACTACCGACCGATGTTCTGGAGCAGCCCCGAGGTCGCCCACCGCGAGGTCGAGCGCGCCCTCGAGCACGTCACGGTCGCCGTCGGCAACCGCGAGGAGTGCGAGGTCGCCGTCGGCGAGACCGATCCCGATCGGGCCGCCGACGCGCTGCTCGAGCGGGGCGTCGAGCTCGCCGTCGTGAAGCAGGGGCCGAAGGGCGTGCTGGCCAAGACCCGCGACGAGCGGGTGGAGGTGCCCGCGCACCTCGTCGAGGTCATCAACGGCCTCGGCTCCGGCGACGGCTTCGGCGGCGCTCTCTGCCACGGCCTGCTCGAGGGCTGGTCGCTCGACCGAACCCTCCGCTTCGCGAACGCGGCCGGCGGCATCGTCGCCACCCGCTTCGAGTGCTCCACCGCCATGCCGACGACCGCGGAGGTCGAGGCCGTCCTCGAGGAGGCGCACCGTGCCTGAGCAGACCACCAGCGTCGACGAGGCGGTCACCGCAGAGCAGTTCGACCGTCTCCGGGAGATCCGGGCGACCGAGCCGGAGCGTCTCGGCGAGGTCCTCGCCTCGCGCACGCGCCGCCCGCCGCTCGAGCGTGACGGCAAGCTGTTCATCGTCGCGGCCGACCACCCGGCACGGGGCGCCCTGGGCGTCCGGGCCGACGCGACCGCGATGGCCGACCGGTACGACCTCCTCCGCCGCCTCGTCGTGGCCCTCGGCCGACCGGGCGTCGACGGGGTCCTCGGCACCCCGGACATCGTCGAGGACCTCGCCCTGCTCGGTGCCCTGGACGGCAAGGTCGTCGTCGGCAGCATGAACCGGGGCGGCCTGCAGGGCGCCTCGTTCGAGCTCGACGACCGCTTCACCGCCTACTCGGCGGCGTCGATCGCGGCCTCGGGCCTCGACTTCGCGAAGCTGCTCGTGCGGATCGGCCTCGGCGACCCGGGCACCGCGGCGACGCTCGAGGCGACCGCCCGCGCCGTCACGGAGTCCGCGGCGCTGCGCCTCCCGATCATGCTCGAGCCCTTCATGAGCGACCGGCGCGACGGACGGGTCGTCAACGACCTCACCGCCGACGCCGTCATCAAGTCCGTCGCCGTCGCCTCCGGCCTGGGGGAGTCGTCGGCCTACAGCTGGCTGAAGCTGCCCGTGGTCGACGAGATGGAGCGGGTGATGGCGTCGACGACGCTGCCGACCCTCCTGCTCGGGGGCGACCCCACCGGCCACCCCGACGAGACCTACGCCCGCTGGGGCGACGCCCTCGCCCTCCCCGGGGTCCGCGGCCTCGTCGTCGGGCGCACCCTGCTCTACCCCGGCGACGGCGACGTCGCCGCGGCCGTCGACGTGGCCGCCGGCCTCGTGCACACGGCCGAGCACGCCCGACGCTGACCGCGCCTCCTCTCGAGATCCGGAACGGAACCACCATGACCACCACCACCAGCACCACGTCCGCCGCCGGCACCGTCGCCGCCGACGGCCGCCCCCTCGTCGCGCACTGGATCGACAACGCCGAGGTGCCCGGCACGAGCGGCCGCACCGCCCCCGTGTACGACCCCGCCCTCGGCGTCGTCACGAAGGACGTCTCGCTCGCCGACCAGTCCGAGATCGACGCGGCCGTCGCCTCCGCCGCCCGGGCCTTCCCCGCCTGGCGCGATCTGTCGATCACGAAGCGGCAGCAGATCCTGTTCCGCTTCCGCGAGCTGCTCAACGAGCGCAAGGGCGAGCTCGCCGAGATCCTCACGTCCGAGCACGGCAAGGTGCTCAGCGACGCCCTTGGCGAGATCACGCGCGGACTCGAGGTCGTCGAGCTGGCGACGGGGTTCCCGCACCTGATCAAGGGCGAGTTCTCGCAGCAGGTCTCGACCGGGGTCGACGTCTACTCGACGAAGGCGCCCCTCGGCGTCGTCGGTATCATCAGCCCGTTCAACTTCCCCGCGATGGTGCCGATGTGGTTCTTCCCCATCGCGATCGCCGTCGGGAACACCGTCGTCCTCAAGCCCAGCGAGAAGGACCCGTCCAGCGCGATGTTCCTCGCCCGGCTCTTCGCCGAGGCCGGCCTGCCCGAGGGCGTGTTCAACGTCCTCCACGGCGACAAGGAGGCCGTCGACGGCCTGCTCACCCACCCCGAGGTCAAGAGCATCTCGTTCGTCGGGTCCACCCCGATCGCTCAGTACATCTACGAGACCGCCGCGAAGTACGGCAAGCGCGTCCAGGCGCTCGGCGGCGCGAAGAACCACATGCTGGTGCTGCCCGACGCGGACCTCGACCTCGTCGCCGACAGCGCCATCAACGCCGGCTTCGGGTCGGCGGGCGAACGCTGCATGGCGATCAGCGTCGTCGTCGCGGTGGAGCCCGTCGCCGACGAGCTGATCGAGAAGATCACCGACCGCATGACCGGCCTCACGGTCGGCGACGGCCGACGGAGCTGCGACATGGGCCCCCTGGTCACCGAGCAGCACCGCGACAAGGTCGCGAGCTACATCGACGTCGCCCTCGAGGACGGCGCCGTCGTCGTCGTCGACGGCCGCGGCGTCGAGGTCGACGGCGAGGCCGACGGCTTCTGGCTCGGCCCCACCCTGATCGACCAGGTGCCCCTGACCAGCCGCGTCTACACGGAGGAGATCTTCGGGCCCGTCCTCTCCGTCGTGAGGGTCGCCTCCTACGAGGAGGGCGTCGCGCTCATCAACGCGGGCGCGTACGGCAACGGCACCGCGATCTTCACCAACGACGGAGGCGCGGCGCGGCGCTTCCAGGCCGAGATCGAGGTCGGGATGATCGGCATCAACGTGCCCATCCCCGTGCCCGTCGCCTACTACTCGTTCGGCGGCTTCAAGGACAGCATCTTCGGCTCCGACAAGGCCTACGGGATGCAGGGCTTCGAGTTCTTCACCCGCGAGAAGGCGATCACGTCGCGCTGGCTCGACCCGAGCCACGGCGGCGTCGACCTCGGGTTCCCCCAGAACTGACGGGTGGACGACATGGACGACGAGACGCGCTGGTTCTTCCCCCGCGGCGACCTGGCCCACGACGACTGGCAGACCGTGGTCGACGGCGAGCTCGACGGCTGGCAGCACACCGGCCTGCGCGTCGGGGAGCTCGTCGACGGTGCCGAGCTGCGGCTGGCCCCACGGCAGGTGGAGCGCATGGTCGTGCCGCTGACCGGCGACGTCGTCGTCGAGTGGAGCGACGCGCGAGGCGGCTCGGGGACGGTCGAGCTCGCCGGGCGGGCCTCCGTCTTCGAGGGGCCAGCCGACGTCGTCTACCTCGGGGTCGGCACGGAGGCGCGCCTCACCGGATCGGGTCGCGTCGCGGTCGCCGAGGCGCCCGCCGACCAGGTGCTCGACGTGCAGGTGCTGCGTGCCGCCGACATCCCCGTCGAGATCAGGGGCGCGGGCCGCTCCACCCGACAGGTGCACAACTTCGGGACACCGGCGGGCCTTCACGCGCAGAAGTTGATCGTCTGCGAGGTGGTGACCCCGGCCGAGAACTGGTCGTCGTACCCGCCGCACAAGCACGACGAGTCGGTACCCGGGACGGAGTCCCGGCTCGAGGAGATCTACTACTTCGAGTCCGCCGTCAGCCGTGGCCTCGACGCCCCCGGCCAGGCCGACCCGTTCGGCATGTTCGCCACCTACGGCTCGCCTACCGGGCAGATCCAGGTGGACCAGCTCGTCCGCACCGGCGACGTCGCCCTCGTGCCCTTCGGCTACCACGGCCCGGCCGTCGCCGCCCCCGGGTACGACCTGTACTACCTCAACGTCATGGCGGGCCCCGATCCCGAGCGTGCGTGGCTCATCACCGACGACCCCGCCCACGGCTGGGTCCGCAGCCAGTGGGAGTCGCAGGACCCGGACCCGCGCCTTCCCTACCTCCCCTCAGCAGCACCGAAAGGACCCCGCCCGTGACGACGAAGCGACTCACCGTCGGCCAGGCACTGGTCGAGTTCCTCGCCGCCCAGTGGACCGTCGACGGCGACGTGCGGGAACGCACGATCCCCGGCATGTTCGGCATCTTCGGCCACGGCAACGTCGCCGGCGTCGGTCAGGCCCTGAAGCAGTACCACGTCGACCGCCCCGGCCTGATGCCGTACCTGCAGGCTCGCAACGAGCAGGCCATGGTCCACGAGGCCGTCGGCTACGCCCGGATGCACCGGAGGCGCGCCACCTACGCGAGCACCGCCTCCGTCGGCCCCGGCGCCGCCAACATGCTCACCGCAGCGGCCCTGGCGACGACCAACCGCCTCCCTGCGCTGCTGCTGCCGAGCGACACCTTCGCGACACGGGTCAGCGACCCCGTGCTGCAGCAGATCGAGATGCCGCACGACACCTCCCTGCAGGTGACCGACGCGTTCCGGCCGCTGTCGCGCTTCTTCGACCGTGTCGACCGGCCGGAGCAGCTGTTCTCGATCGCCCTCGCCGCCATGAGGGTGCTGACCGACCCTGCCGAGACCGGGGCCGTCACGATCGCCCTCCCGGAGGACGTCCAGGCCGAGTGGCTCGACGTCCCCGAGGAGTTCCTGCAGCCGCGGGAGTGGCACGTCCGTCGCCCCGTCCCCGAGCGCGGGCCGCTCGAGCGAGCCGTCGCCGCCATCCGGTCCGCGAAGCGCCCCGTCATCGTCGCCGGCGGGGGAGTGCTCTACTCCGGCGCCGAGCAGCAGCTCGACGCCTTCGCCCGGTCGACGGGGATCCCCGTCGGGACCACGCAGGCCGGGGGAGGCGCGCTCGCCTGGGACCACCCCCAGCACCTCGGCGGCATCGGCGCCACCGGCACGACCGCCGCGAACCGCATCGCGGCCGAGGCGGACGTCGTCATCGGCATCGGCACGCGCTACAGCGACTTCACCACCGCCTCCCGCACCGCCTTCCAGGAGGCGGGCGTGCAGTTCGTGAACGTCAACATCGCCTCCTTCGACGCCTACAAGCACGGCTCCCAGCTGCCCGTCGTGGCCGACGCCCGCGAGGCGATCGACGCCCTCGGCGCAGCCCTCGCGGAGCACACGGTCCCCGCCGAGCACGCGACGCGCGTCGCCGCCGAGAAGGCCGCGTGGGACGACCTGGTCGACGAGGCGTTCCTGCCGTCCGGTCTCGCGCTGCCCGGCCAGCCCGAGATCATCGGCGCGGTCCAGGCCGCCAGCGACCCCACCGACGTCGTCGTCCAGGCGGCGGGGTCGCTCCCCGGCGACCTGCACAAGCTCTGGCGCGTCCGCGACCCGCTCGGCTACCACGTCGAGTACGCGTTCTCGTGCATGGGCTACGAGATCGCCGGCGGCCTCGGCGTCAAGCGGGGCGCCCCTGATCGCGACGTCATCGTCATGGTCGGCGACGGCTCGTACCTCATGCTCCACACTGAGCTCGTCACCGCGGTCGCCGAGGGCGTGAAGATCATCGTCGTGCTCATCCAGAACCACGGCTACGCCTCGATCGGCCACCTGTCCGAGACGGTCGGCGCCGACCGCTTCGGCACCCTGTACCGCAGGCTCGACCCCGACTCCCTCGACTTCCAGGGCAGCGAGGTCCTCCCGGTCGACCTGGCGATGAACGCCCGCAGCTACGGGGTCGACGTCATCGAGGTGCAGCCCACCGAGAACGCCGTCGCCGACCTGACCGCCGCGCTGGCCACGGCCAAGGCGTCGCCCACGACCACCCTCATCCACATCAACAGCGACCCCCTCGTCTACGCCCCCGACGGCGAGGGCTGGTGGGACGTCCCCGTCGCCCAGGTCTCCACCCTCGACGCCACCGAGGCGGCCCTCGCGGACTACCGCGAGCACCGGTCGGCCCAGCGTCCGCTCCTCGGCTGACTCCCTCCCCTCGACCTCACGACACGCTCACGAAAGGCACCGCCGCCATGACCGACACCGTCACCGATCCCGACGCCACACCCGTCGAGACCCCCTCCGCGACGACCGACCGGGGGCTGCGCATCGGCACAGCCCCCGACTCGTGGGGGGTGTGGTTCCCGGAGCACCCCAGCCAGATCCCGTGGCCGCGGTTCCTCGACGAGGTGCAGCAGGCCGGCTACCGGTGGATCGAGCTCGGCCCGTACGGCTACCTCCCCACCGACCCCCACCAGCTCGAGGACGAACTCGGCCAGCGCGGCCTCATGCTCTCGGCCGGGACGGTCTTCACCGGCTTCCACAAGGGCGACGACCAGTGGCAGCGCGCCTGGGACCAGGCCCTCGCCGTCGCGGGGCTCGCCTCGGCGCTCGGCGCCGAGCACCTCGTCGTCATCCCCGACCTCTGGCGCAGCGACGCGACCAGCGAGGTCCTGGAGGCGCGCACCCTCACCGACGACCAGTGGCGGGCGCTCGGCTCCGGCCACGACAAGCTCGGCAAGGCGCTGCTCGAGGAGTTCGGGGTGAAGCAGCAGTTCCACACCCACGCCGACAGCCACGTGGGCACCCACCAGGAGACCGAGCGGTTCCTGGCCGAGACCGACGCCCGCTACACGAACCTCTGCCTCGACACCGGCCACTTCGCGTACTACGGCGGCGACGCCGTCCGCCTCGTCGAGACCCATCCCGACCGGATCGGCTACCTGCACCTCAAGCAGGTCGACTCCGACCTCCGCTTCACGGTCCTGAAGAACGACGTGCCCTTCGGCGACGCCGTCGCGATGGGCGTGATGGTCGAGCCCCCGAAGGGGGTGCCCGACCTGGCGCCGATCATCGAGGCGGTCAGCGACATCGACCCCGACATCTTCGCCATCGTCGAACAGGACATGTTCCCGGTCGAGTCGATCGACCTGCCGCTCGGCATCGCCACCCGGACCCGGGAGCACATCTTCAGCTGCTCGCGTCGCGTCCGTACCCACTAGTCGTCCCGTCACGCCGTTCGAAGGAGAACACCCATGAGCATCCCCAGCACCGGAAACCTCCGCGTCGCCGTCGTCGGCGCGGGCATGATGGGCGCCGACCACGTGTCGCGCATCACGCAGCGCATCAGCGGAGCGGAGGTCGTCGCCGTCGTCGACCCCGACGTCGCCCGCGTCGCGGCAGCCGCGGAGCTCGCGCCCGGCGCCGAGACCTTCGCGTCGTTCGAGGAGGCACTCGCCGCCACGCGCCTCGACGCGGTCATCATCGCGACCCCGGGGTTCCTGCACGAGCCCGTCATCCTCCCGGCCCTGGAGGCCGGACTCGCGATCCTCAGCGAGAAGCCCCTCTCCGACACGGTCGAGTCGAGCCTCCGCATCATCGAGGCCGAGCAGAGGCTCGACCGTCCGCACATCCAGGTGGGCTTCATGCGTCGCTTCGACGCCGGCTACCTCGAGCTGCGCGAGCTCGTCGCGTCGGGGGCCCACGGCGCGCTGCTCGCCCTGCACTGCGCCCACCGGAACCCGTCGACGCCTCCCAACTTCTCCGAGTCGGCCCTCATCACGGACTCGGTCATCCACGAGATCGACGTCGTGCCGTTCGTCGTGGGCGAGCCGATCGTCTCGATCGAGGTCAAGAAGCCCCGCCGCAACTCCCTCGCCCCCGACGGGCTGCGCGACCCGCAGTTCGTGCTCCTCGAGACCGCCTCGGGCGTGCTGGCGATCGTCGAGATCAACGTGAACGTGCAGTTCGGCTACCAGGTGACGACGGACGCCGTGTTCGAGAGCGGCGTGGCGTCCATCGGACGCCCGCAGGGCATCGAGGTGGCCGCGGCGGGCAGCACCGGCCAGGGCATCACGCCGTCGTTCAAGGAGCGCTTCGGCGCGGCGTACGACGTCGAGGTCCAGCGCTGGGTCGACGCCGCGCACGCCGGCACCATCGACGGCCCCTCGGCGTGGGACGGCTACCTCGCGAGCGTCGTCGCCGACGCGGGCGTCGTCGCGCAGGCGTCGGGTGAGAAGGTGCCGGTGCAGTACGCGCTCGACAAGCCGGCCTTCTACGAGGTCTCGCCCGCCTCCTCCGTCCTCGCGGGGGCGTAGAGCATGGTGAAGATCGCCCTCGACCCGACGCCGCTGCACCACAGCCACTCGCTGCTGGAGCTGCCCCGCAAGGTCGCCGAGCTCGGCTACGACCACCTCCAGCTGACCCCGCACGCGGACTTCATCCCGTTCTTCCGGCACCCGAAGGCCGACGACGACCTCGTCGACGCCTTCGCGGCTGCCTGCAGGGAAGCAGGGGTGCAGATCGCGTCCGTGCTGCCGGTGCTGCGCTGGTCCGGCCCGGACGAGGAGTCGCGACGCGCGGCCGTCAAGCAGTGGAAGCGGGTGATCGAGATCACGGCTCGTCTCGGCGTCGGCGTCATCAACACGGAGTTCAGCGGGCGCCCCGAGCGGCAGGAGGAGTCCGAGCGACAGTTCTACTGGTCGATGGAGGAGCTCCTGCCGATCATCGAGCGCGAGGGGATCCAGGTGTTCATCGACCCCCATCCCGACGACTTCGTCGAGGACGGCCTCGAGGCGCTGCGGGTCATCCGCGGACTGAACTCGCGGAGCGTCGGTCTCGCCTACGTGGCCTGCCACACGTTCCACTACGGCGGCGACATGGCCGGGATCATGGCGGCGGCGGGGCAGTCGCTGGGGCTGGTGCACATCGCCGACACGTTCGACCACAACCGCTCGCACGGCCTGCGCTACATCAGCAACCCGCCCGGCACCGCGGCCCGGGTGCACCAGCACCTCAAGATCGGCGACGGGGACGTCGACTGGGACGGCTTCTTCGGCGGCCTGTCCGAGATCGGCTTCCTCGACCGGTCGGACACGATCGCCGTGTCGAGCGTCTTCGCCGAGGACGAGTCGGTCGACGAGGTCAGCCGGTACCAGCTCGAGCAGATCCGCTCCCGCATCGCCGCGGCCTGAGCCCCGCAGCACAGAAGAGAGCCGCCACGACGGGGGCTCGACGACCTCAGAGGAGAGCCATGAGCGCCACCACCGACACCAGCTCCGCCACCAGCTCCGCCACCGCCACCGACACCGGCATCTCCGCGCCGTCGTCCGACGACCGGCCGAGCCTGCTCCGCGCCGCACAGGACACCCCCACCAGCCTCTGGAACGACTCGGCGGACCCCGCCGAACTGGCTGCCTCGATCGCGTTCGGCGCCGTCGGTGCGACCTGCAACCCGGTGATCGCCTACACGGTGATCAAGAACAACATCGACACCTGGGGCCCTCGTCTGCGCGAGATGGCCGACGAGCACCCGACCGCCGGCGAGTCCGAGCTGGGCTGGCTCGCCGTCGAGGAACTGAGCGTCCAGGCGGCGAAGCTGCTCGAGCCCGCCTTCCGGGCATCGGGCGGTCGGGACGGTCGGCTGTCGATGCAGACCGACCCCCGCCTCCACCGGGACGCCGCGGCGCTCGTCGAGCAGGCCGTGCACTTCTCGGGGCTCGCGGAGAACATCATCGTGAAGATCCCGGCGACCGAGGTCGGCATCCAGGCGATGGAGGAGGCCACGTACCGCGGCGTGAGCATCAACGCGACGGTCTCGTTCACGGTGGCTCAGGCGCTCGCCGTCGGCGCCGCGATCGAGCGCGGCCTCGACCGCCGCACGGCCGACGGGCTCGTGGACCACGAGTTCGGCTCGGTCGTGACCATCATGGGCGGTCGACTGGACGACTGGCTCAAGGCCGTGGCGAAGCGCGACCACGTGCTGATCGAGCCCGGCCACCTCGAGTGGGCCGGTGTCGCGGCGCTCAAGAAGGCCCACCACGAGTTCGTGGCGCGCGGCTACCGGTCGCGGATCCTCTCGGCCGCGTTCCGCAACCACCTGCAGTGGAGCGAGCTCGTCGGGGGAGACCTCGTCGTCTCGCCACCGTTCCAGTGGCAGGTCGACATCAACGCGAACTCGGTGCCCGCCGAGCACCGCATCGACGTGCCCGTCGACCAGGACGTCCTCGACGCGCTGCGCGAGAAGCTCCCCGAGGAGTGGCACCGGGCCTACGACGTCGACGGCATGACGATCGACGAGTTCGAGCGCTTCGGAGCGTGCGTGGTCACCCTGCGGCAGTTCCTCGAGGCCGATGCGCAGCTCGACGCCCTGGTGCGCGACGTCATCGTCCCTGCCGTCTGAGGCGCGGCGGGGGAGGCGCGGTGTCCGTCACGGACACCGCGCCTCCCCCCCGGCTGGACGTGGCACACCGGACCTTAGCTTGTTAGTATGTAAGAACATAACCCCCTGACAGAAGGACCCACCTCATGCCCCTCGTCCGCATCGACCTCATGGCCGGCCGTTCGCCGGAACAGGTCACCGCCATCGCCGACTCGATCCACGCCTCGATCGTCGAGGTCTACGGCATCCCCGTCCGCGACCGGTTCCAGGTCGTCACCGAGCTGCCCACGGGCCGCATCGTCGCCGAGGACGCCGGGCTGGGCTTCGAGCGGACCGACGGGGTCGTCATGATCCAGATCTTCACGCAGAGGGGGCGGAGCGACGAGACGAAGCAGGCCCTCTACGCCCGCATCGCCGCGGGGCTCCACGACCTGGGCGTCGCCGGCGAGGACGTCTTCATCGGGTACGTCGAGAACGGCCCCCAGGACTGGTCGTTCGGCTTCGGCGTCGCGCAGTACATGAACGGCGAGCTGAAGGTCCCCGCCGCGGCGCCCGCGGTCGGGTGACGCGGGCGCGCGTGCTCGCCCCTCGCTGCCTAGGCTGGGCCGATGGACCGCCTGACCCGCTACGAGCGTGACGGACTCGTGTTCGAGACCACCGACTCCGGCCCCGCGGAGGGCGAGGTGGTCGTGCTGCTGCACGGCTTCCCCGCCACCCGGGCCAGCTGGCGCGACGTCGTGCCCCGTCTCGAGGCGGCGGGGCTGCGCTGCCTCGTGCCGCTGCAGCGCGGCTACTCGCCGGGCGCGCGACCGCGGGGGAGGCGCGCCTACCGGTCGACGGAGCTGGTCGCCGACGTCGTGGCCCTGCTCGACGAGGCCGGCGTCGACCGCGCCCACGTGGTCGGACACGACTGGGGCGGGGCCGTCGCGTGGAAGCTCGCCGCCGAGCACCCCGACCGGGTCGCCAGCCTCACGGTGCTGTCGACGCCGCACCCCGCCGCCCTGGCCGCCTCGCTGACGTCGTCGTCGCAGGCGCTGCGCTCCTGGTACATGGGCGCCTTCCAGCTGCCGTGGCTGCCCGAGGTGCTGCTCCGCCGCCGGCTGGCGCCCGTGCTGCAGGGCACGGGGCTGCCCGCCGAGCGGGCGGAGGAGTACGCGGACGCGATGCGCGACTCCCGGGCCCTCACCGGGGCGATCGCCTGGTACCGCGCCCTCTGGCTGCCGGGGGGAGGCGCGAGGCCGTCGCTGGCGACCGGTCGCGTCACCGTCCCCACCCGGTACCTGTGGGGGCGCCACGACACCGCCCTCGGGCGCCGCGCCGCCGAGCTCACGGAGCGTCACGTGTCGGGGCCGTACCGGTTCGTCGAGCTCGACGAGGGGCACTGGCTGCCCGAGGTCGCACCGCGCGTCGTCGCGGAGGCCGTGCTGGACGCCGTGCGGGCGGACTGAGCGGCGAGGACCGAAGCTGACGGCAGACCATCGGGCCGCCCCGACCCGGGGGCGGAGAGGGAACTGAGGTGGGGCCGGCATCGCAGACCCCTCCGCGGCGACCCCACCGCGAGGCCAGGGACCCGAATCCCACGACCTCGTGCGAACGGCTGAGCCGCCCGATGAGAGAGACAGTACAGGCTGTGAGCGCGAACAGGCGCGACGATGCCTCGACATGAAGAGGGTGTGACGCCCCTCGCGGTTCGGGCCGAGAGGGGCGTCCGTCCGCCGTCGGAGCGAGCCGACGGTGGGGCACATCGATCGGGGTACATCGAGGGCTAGGTGCCTCCGGGGACAGCGCTCGACACTACGCTCCCGTCCGCCGCTCGCTCACAGGAAAGCCTCGACGCGGCGTCCGCGCCCCCCGGGGCGCCGGTACGGTCGGGGGATGACCGACGCCACGCCCCCGGCCCTGTCCACCCGTCTGGTCGTCGCCGGCTCCCTCTTCGGCGGAGCGGCGCTCCTCTTCCTCCTGCGGCTCGTCGTCGTCGCGGCCGCGTCGTCGGCGTTCGTCTTCGTCACCGTGCTGCCGGTGCTGCTCTTCGCCGCCGCCCTCGTCGTGTCGGTCGCGCTCTGGCTGGTGAGCGGCAGCCGGTCCCAGCCGGGCATCGCGGGCCCCAGCCGCCCGGGCCGGCTCGGCCTGCGCATCGCCGCCGTGGCCCTCGTCGTGGTGCCGGCCCTGACCGCGGTGCTGCCGGCGCGCTCGCTGATCGGCTGGCAGGTCGCCGTGCTCTCCAGCGCCGTGGAGTTCATCGGCCTGGTCGCGCTCGTGCTCGCCGCCGTCGTCGTCGTGCGGGTGCGCGTCGTGCCGGCGCTCGCCGGGTGGTCGCTGCTCGTCTGGGCCGCCCTCGCCGTGGTGCGGCAGCTCTTCTTCACGTCGCCCGTGTGGCTGGGCGAGGCCAGCGTCCTGATCGCCTGGGGAGGGCAGATCCTCGCCGTCCTCTCGGCGGCCTTCGTCGCGGTCGCCTGGCTGCTCGTCGGCCTGCGGCGGGCCCCGGAGGCGCGGGTCGGCTGACCGGAGCGGGCTCCGGTGGACTCGAGGCGCCGGTCGCGCCTACTTGTCGACCAGGGTGACCGAGAACGAGTAGAGGTCGGGTCGGTAGCAGTGGTACCCGACCTCGACCGCTCGCCCGGAAGCGTCGTAGGCCGTCCGGGTCATGGTGAGCAGCGGTCCGGCGGGCTCGATCTCGAGCAGCTCAGCCTCGCCACGGGTGGCTGCACGGGCGCCGATCCGCTGCTTCGCCACCCGCATGGTCACCCCGCGGGCCCGCAGCAGCTGGTACAGCCCGTGGGCGGCCAGGTCGTCGGAGGCGAACTCGGCGAGGTCGCGCGGGAGGTAGTTCTCGAGCACCGCGACCGGCACGTCGTCGGCGAGCCGGAGGCGCCGGATGTGGTCGACGGCCGTCCCCGGGGGCAGCCCGAGCGCCGTCGCGACCTTGACGTCGGCGGGCACGACCTCGTGGCCCAGCAGCCGCGTCGACGGCGTCTGCCCGCTCGCGGCGAGGTCCTCGTAGAGGCTCGTCAGCTGGACGTCGCGCATCACCGGTCCGTGCACGACCTGGGTGCCGATGCCGCGGCGCCGCACGACCAGCCCCTTGTCGACGAGCTCCTGGATGGCGCGCCGGATCGTCGGGCGCGAGAGCCCCAGGCGCTCGCCCAGACCGACCTCGTTCTCGAGGCGTGAGCCGGGCGGCAGCTGACCGCTGAGGACGGCGGACTCGAGGCGGACGGAGATCTGGTACCAGAGCGGCACCGGGCCCCCGCGGTCCAGGTCGGCGAAGAGGTCCGCGGGCAGCTCGGCCGGGGGAGCGGACGCGGCGGTCGGCTCGGCCGCCCCGGGCGTCGTTCCGGGCGTCGTCGCGGCGTCGGTCATCGTGCCCCCTCCGGGTCGTCGGACCTCCATGTGCGGACAACCCTACGCGTCGGTGCCCGCCCGGCGGGGCCGACCCGCCCCGCCGGGGGCGCGATCGGTCGGCGCGGCCCCGTGACGACGCACGGGGACGCGCGACGACGCACGGGGTCACGGGGGGACACATGACGTGATGATCCCTCGCGGGCCGACCCGCGCCTCCCTATGCTCGGCGGCACCCGGCGGGAGGCCCCCCGCCGCACCGACCCAGGAGGACACCATGATCAGCCTCGAGGCGCTGACCAAGGTCCACGTGACCGGCACGACGCGCACCACGGTGCTCGACCACGTCGACTTCTCCGTCGGCGCCGGCGAGATCGCGGCCGTCGTCGGCCCGAGCGGAGCGGGCAAGAGCACGTTGGCGGAGTGCGTCACGCTGCTGCAGCGCCCCACCTCGGGCCGGGTCGTCGTCAACGGCGACGACCTCACGGCCCTCGGCGAGCGCGACCTGCGGGTCGCCCGCCGCCGCATCGGCACGGTCTTCCAGTCGGACGGGCTCTTCGGTCGTCGCACGGCGGCCCAGAACGTCGCGCTGCCGCTCGAGTACCTCGGCGTCACGCGCGCCGAGGCGCGTCGCCGGGTCGCCGAGCTGCTCGACCGGGTCGGCCTCGGGCACCGGGCCGACGCCCGGCCGCACGAGCTGTCGGGCGGGCAGCGTCAACGCGTCGGCATCGCCCGGGCGCTCGCGCTCCGGCCCAGCGTGCTGCTGGCCGACGAGGCCACCTCCGGCCTCGACCCCGCCTCGACGGCGTCGATCGTGGGCCTGCTGCGCGAGCTGCGCGACGACCTCGGCCTGTCGATCCTCTTCGTCACCCACGAGATGGACACCGTGCTGCAGATCGCCGACAGCGTCGCCCGTCTCGACCACGGCCGCGTCGTCGAGCGGGGGCGGCTGCTCGACCTGCTGCGCGACCCCGCGTCGCCGCTCGGCACGGCGCTCCGCCCCGCCCGGCAGGCGGCCGAGGCCCCGCCCGGCGCGGGGCCGTGGCGGCTCGACTACGTCTCGGCCGACGTGCCGGCCGACTGGCCCTCCCGGCTCGGCGAGGCGCTCGGCGCCCCGGTGGCCCTGCTCGGCGCCTCGGTCGAGAGCCTGGGAGGCGCCACCGTCGGCCACGTCACCGTGGCCGTCCCCGAGGCGGTCGCCGACCGCCTCCCCGGGGTCGCGGCGGCGCTCGGGCTCGCGGCCCGCCGCGCCGGGCAGGGCGCCGCCCCTGCTCAGACCCTGGACGTCGCGGGCGTCGTGGCCGGTGCGGAGCTGGTCCGATGAGCGCCCTGCTCGCCGCCGGGGCGCCCGCGGCCTACGACAACTCGGTGCCCCTCGCCGAGATCCCCGCGCTCGTGCTGCCCGCGCTCGGCGACACCTTCCTCATGGTCGGCATCGTGATGGCGATCGTCGTCGTGCTGGGCGTGCCCCTCGGCGCGCTCGTGCACAACCTCGGCCCGGCCGGCCTCGCCCCCGCCCCCGCGGTGCACACCGTGCTCAGCGGGGTCGTGAGCATCGGCCGCTCCCTGCCCTTCCTCATCCTGATGGCGTCGATCGTGCCGTTCACCCGCTTCGTCACGGGCACGAACATCGGCATCGCCGCGGCGGTCGTCCCGATGTCGATCGCCGGCGTCGCCTTCTTCACGAGGATCGTCGAGAACTCGCTCCGCAGCGTCCCCTCCGACCGGGTGCGCGTCGCGACGGCGAGCGGGGCCTCCCCGCTGCAGATCGTCCGCACCGCCCAGCTCTCGGAGGCGCTGCCGAGCCTGATCGGCGGCCTCACGATCAACACGATCGCCATGATCGAGTACTCGGCGATCGCCGGCACCATCGGCGCGGGCGGCATCGGCTACGTCGCCGTCACCTACGGCTACCAGCGCTTCGACCACACGGTGATGATCGTCACGATCGTCCTCCTCGTGGCCACCGTCGCCGCGGTGCAGCTGATCGGCGACGCCGCCGTCCGGGCCACAAGCCCGGAGCCGGTGCCGCGCCGACGCTGGTGGCGTCGCCGCTCCGACGGGCCGACGCCCGTCGCCGTCACGGCCGTCACCGCCGTGTGACGTCGGCCGGGGCCCCGGGCGCACCGCGCCTCCGGCCCGTCGGCCCCGACTCCTCTCGTCTCCTCGTCTGCTCCTCTCCTCCTCACCGGACCCGGCCCCGCCGTGGTCACCGGTGTGCCGCCACGCCCTCCGCAGCCCCGGCTGCCCGCTCCGAAGGACCCTGCTCATGCCCGAGAACACGCCCGCCGCCGCCGACCCCGCCCGCACGGCCTCCGCCGCGGCCTCCGCCCACGCCCACGACCACGGCTTCGAGCTGAAGCGTCGTCGTCGCTGGCCCTGGATCGCGGGCGGGGCGGCGGTCGTCGTCGCCGTCGCGGTCGCGGTCGTGGTGCCGCTCGTCCGCCCCGACGTGCCGGCCGTGGCCGAGGCGGGCGCGACCCTGACGGTCGCGACCGCCGAGGGCAACGCCTCGGAGCAGGCGCTCGTCCAGTTCGTCGCCGACGAGGTGGCCCCGAAGTACGGCATCTCGGTCGAGTTCGAGGGGCTGAGCGACAGCAACACCATCAACCGGGCGGTCAGCGAGGGCGAGATCGCCGGCACGGTCTACCAGCACTCGCTCTGGCTCGACCAGGTGCTCGCGGCCAACCCCGACTTCCGCGAGGAGGCAGCGACGCCGGTGTTCCGCTGGGGCTTCGGCCTCTGGTCGTCGAAGTACACCGACGTCAGCCAGATCCCCGACGGGGCGACGATCTCGCTCTACTCCGACCCGGCCAACGAGGCGCAGGGGCTGTCGGTGCTGGAGCGCGCCGGCCTGATCACGCTGAAGGACGGCGTCGACGTGGGCCACGCCACCCAGGACGACATCGCGTCGAACCCCAAGGGCCTCCGCTTCACCCTGCTCGACTTCGCGGCCCAGTCGCGGGCGCTGCCCGACCTCGACGCCGCCGTCGGCTACACCGAGTACTACCTGGCGGCCGGCGTCCCGATCGAGCAGCAGATCTTCGCCCCCGCCGCCCCCGACGAGTTCGCCGGCCAGCTCACGATCGGCAGCGACTTCGCCGACGAGGCGGCGGTGCGCAAGCTCGTCGAGGCGTTCCGCGACCCCGCCGTGCAGGAGTTCCTCGCGACCGACCCGCGGGTCGCGGGCATCCTGCTGCCCCTCGACGCGGAGTAGCCCGAAGGCTGGGCGCGCGCCCCCCGGGGAGAGCAGAGTGGGGGCGACCCCGGGCGCCCACCGTGCCCGGCCCTGCGCGAAGGAGCACACCATGACCGACACCACCGGCACCACCAGCACCCACGACGACGACGTCGCCAAGCTCGCGGGGCTGCTCCGCGGCTTCGACTTCGCGATGCTCACGACCATCGACGAGAAGGGCGCCCTCGTCGGCCACCCGATGACCGTGCAGGAGGCCGAGTTCGACGGCGACCTGTGGTTCATCGTCGGGCAGGACTCCTCGGCCGTGCACCACCTGGGGCGCGAGCGGACGGTCGGCGTGACGCTGAGCTCGAACGACTCCTGGGTGTCGCTCGCCGGCACCGCCGCGGTGGTCGACGACCACGCGAAGCTCGAGGAGCTGTGGAACAGCCGCGTCGAGGCGTGGTTCCCCGACGGGCCCGCCGACCCCAACGTCGGCCTGGTGAAGTTCAGCGCCGACAGCGCCGAGTACTGGGACACCCCCGGCGGCAAGGTCGCCTCGGTGCTCTCCTTCGTCAAGTCGAAGGTGACCGGCGAGGCCCTCGAGGGCGAGAACGAGAAGATCGAGCTGTAGCGGCGACCGCGGCGACGGCGACGCCGCGCCGCCGGAGGGCCCGGCACCCGAGCGGTGCCGGGCCCTCCGACGTCCGTCGACGAGCCGGTGTCAGAGCTCCCGGCCGAGCGACACCGTCTCCGGCTCGTCGGCGTAGTGGCCGTAGTCGGGCACCGGCTCGTACCCGGCCGAGCGGTAGAGCCGGATCGCCTCGGGGTGCGCCGTGTTGGTCTCGAGCACCATCCAGGCCACGCCGGAGTCGCGGGCCGACTCCTCGAGCCAGCCCAGCAGTCGTCGCGAGACTCCCCGGCCGCGGTGCCCGGGCTGCACGAACAGCCGCTTGAGCTCGCCGCGCCCGTCGGGCAGCAGTCGCCAGGCGCCCATGCCGACGGGCTGCCCCGCCGGCGAGCCCTCGCCGTCCGAGCCCGCCGGCTGCGGGCTCTCCGACAGGTACGCCACCGCGAACGCCCCGCGGGGCGGCTCGAACTCGGGGGCGTCGATCGGGCTCTCGTCACGGCCGCCGTAGATCTCGACGTACAGCTGCTGGAGGCCCTCGACGAGCTGCTGCACGTCGGGGTGGTCGTACGGGCGGGCGACGATGGCGAGGTCGTGCGGTGTGGTCACCCGACCAGTCTGGCGGGGAAGGCGGTGCGCCGCCCCCACAGCGTGAGCACGAACGCCGCCGAGCCCCCGACGATCATGACGACGGGCAGCACGAGCCCGTCGGCGTGCTGCAGCAGCACCGCTCCGACGATGCCGGCCGCGAAGATCGCGACGTTGAACGCCACGGGCAGGAACGAGTTCGCGACGTCCTGCTCCGCGCCTCCCGCCGTCGTCAGGGCGGCCTGCAGCTGCGCCGAGGCGCCGCCGAAGGTGAGGCCCCAGAGCACGGCGGCGACGACGACCGCGGCGGTGACGTCGCGGCCGACGAGCAGCACGACCCCGGCCAGCACGAAGACGGCGAGGCTGCCGTGCAGCAGCGGCCGCGGGTGGCGGTCGAGCAGGGCCCCCGTCAGCACGACGCCCCCGATCGACGCGACGCCGTAGAGCAGCAGGAGGAGCTCGACCGAGAGGTCCGCGCTCGTCGACCGCAGGTACGGGGCGACGTAGGTGTAGATCGTGTTGTGCCCGAGCATCCAGGTGGCGATCACCGCGAGGATGACCGCGATGCCGGGCAGCCGTGCCACGCGGAGCAGGGGGAGGCGGCGGGCCGCCGCGTCGCCGGTCGCCGCGGGCGCCGTGGCGGCGGGCACCACGAGGGCGATGAGCACCGCGACCACCGTGGCCACGAGCGACAGCCCGCCGAACGACCAGCGCCAGTCGAGCGTGCTGCCGATCCACGAGCCGAGCGGCGTGCCGAACGCGAAGCCGAGCGGGGCGCCGGTGGAGACGATCGCGAGCGACAGCCCCGCCCGCGACGGCGGGCTGATCCGGCGGCCGTACGCCGCGAGCATGCCCCAGATGACGCCGGAGAAAGCCCCGGCGACGAAGCGGGAGGCCAGCGACAGGGCCACCTCGGTCGAGCCCGCCGTCACGGCGTTGGCGACGACGAGCCCCGCGACCGCGCCGAGCAGCAGGGGCTTGCGGCGGAGGCCGCGGGTCAGCGTGATGGCCGGCACGGTCACGACGACGGTGCCGAGGGCGTACGCGCTGATCAGGAGCCCGACCGTGCCCTCGCCGGTGTCGAGGCCCGCGGCGATCTGCGGCAGCAGCCCGGCCGGCATGGTCTCCATCGCGACCAGCACGAAGCCGATGGCGGCGAGCAGGACGAGGGCGACGACCGGCAGGCGCGTCACCTCGCCCTGCGGCGGCCGAGGGTCGACCGGGGCCGTCGCGCGGGTCGCGCTCACGAGCGCTCCGGCACGGCGTCGACGCCCTCGGTGGCTGCCCACGAGGCCAGGAGCGCGAGCCCCTCGGCCGACGGGCTGCCCGGCGCCGCCGGGTAGACGGTCATCGAGTGACCCGGGGCGTCCTGCAGCTCCATGACCAGGTAGTCGAGCTCGAGCAGACCCACGACGGGGTGACGGAACGACTTGGCTCCCGAGTAGTGTCGGCGCACCTCGTGGGCGGCCCAGCGCGCGCGGAACTCGTCGCTGCGCACCGAGAGCTCGCCGACCAGCTCGGCGAGGCCCCGGTCTCGGGGGTCGCGGCCGGCGTCACGGCGCAGGATGGCCACGTTGACGGCGGCCGCGCGCTCCCAGTCGGGGTAGAACTCCCGCGCCCGCGGGTCGAGGAAGATGAAGCGCGAGTGGTTCGCGGGCCGCTCGTCGCCGCGGTACATCTCGGAGTAGAGGGCGACGCCGAGGGCGTTGGCGGCCACCATGTCCATGCGCGTGTTCGTGACGAACGCGGGCGCCGCGGTGACCGCGTCGAGGAGGTGCTGCACCGGCGCCTCCAACGCGGCCCCGCGTGCCTCGACGACGGGCCCGCGGCGTCGGGTGGGCGCGAACGAGCGGGCCAGGTCGTACAGGTGGTCGTGCTCGGCGCGGGTCAGCTCGAGGGCGCCGGCGATGGCGTCGAGGACGCTGTCGGAGACGCCGCCGAGGTCGCCCCGCTCGAGGCGCGTGTAGTAGTCGACGCTCACCCCGGCGAGCGTGGCGACCTCGTCGCGGCGCAGCCCCGGCACGCGCCGACGACCACCGCCGCGACCGAGGCCGGCCTGCTCGGGGGTGATGCGCGCCCGGCGGCTGGAGAGGAAGTCGCGCACGTCAGCTCGGGGGTCCATGCCGACGACGATACGGCCGGCCCGCCGGCGGAGGCAGGCCCTGCGAGGGCCCGCCTCGGAGGCTCGACCTCGTGGCCAGGCCCCCGCTACGACTCCAGGTGCCCCAGGTCGGGCTCGGCCACGAACGACACCTCGGGCCGAGCCGCGGCGCCGGTCTCGAAGACGACGAGGTCGTTGTCGCCGGCCCGCAGCTGCTCGCCGGGCACGTAGAGCGTGTGCTGCGGGCCGCGCGTCCAGTACCGACCGAGCGCGAAGCCGTTCACGAAGGCCACGCCCTTGCCCCACGAGCGCGTGTCGAGGTAGAGGTCGGCGGGCTCGTCGACGGTGACGGTCGCGTGCGCGAACACGGGCCCGTCGAGGAACCGCACCGAGCCCGCGGCGCGGTCGGCACGACGGGTGACCGTCGCCACCATCGCGTCGAGGTCGAGCGGCAGCGACTCCCACTCGAGCAGCTCGGTGCCGTCGAGCAGGGCGGGGCCGACGAGGCCCTTCGCCTCGCCGATGTGGCGGCCGTAGTTGACGCGGCCCTGGTCCTCGACGAGCACCTCGAGCCGCGCGCCGGGCGGCACGACGATCGAGCGCTCGTGCTGGTCGCGCTGCAGCACGCCGACGCGGCGGCCGTCGACCGAGACGACGGCGCGGTCGCGCACGCCCGCGAACGAGAGCGCCCGGGGGCCGTCGCCGGCCGGCAGCGCCACGCGGTGCAGCGAGAACCCGCGGAAGGCGCTGAGCTCGTCCATGGTGGGCACGGCCGCGGTGCGGTGCCACTGCCCGGCGGCGGGGGCCACGGCGGCACGGCGACGGGTCGCGGTCGCGACCGACGCGCGCGTGTCGACCCGCGACTCCTGCCCGGCCGCCCCGGCCTGCCCGCGGTCGTCAGCGTCGCCCGCGTCGCCGACCAGCTGGTCGAGCGGCACGACGGCGTCGAAGTCGGTCCGCAGCACGGGCGCCGGCGTGCGGCGCGCGGGCAGCTCGTCGGGCACCGGCGCCCAGCGGGCGATGACGTCGCGGAAGGCGAAGAACTTGTCGGTGGGGAAGCCCGCCTCGTCGAGGGGGGCGTCGTAGTCGTACGAGGTGACGTGCGACTGGTACGTGCCCTTGTGGTTCGCGCCGTTGGTGAAGCCGAAGTTGGTGCCGCCGTGGAACATGTAGATGTTCACCGAGGCCCCGGCCGCGAGCAGCGCGTCGAGCTCGCCCGACGCCTCGGCGACGGGGGTCGTGTGGTGGTGCTCGCCCCAGTGGTCGAACCAGCCGTCCCAGAACTCCGAGCACATCAGCGGGCCCGTCGGCTGGTGGCGACGCAGGGTCGCGAGGCGCTCGTCGGCGCGCGAGCCGAAGGAGCCCGTGCGGTGCAGGTCGGGCAGGCTGCCGCGCGAGAGCATCTCGTCGGTGGGCTGGTCGACCGTGGTCAGCGGCACGGTCACGCCGGAGGCGCGGGTCAGGTCGACGAGGTGGCGCAGGTACTCCGCGTCGTCGCCGTACGCGCCGTACTCGTTCTCGATCTGCACGAGCACGACGGGGCCGCCGGCGTCGATCTGCCGCGGCACGACGATCTCGTAGACGTGGGCGAGGAACTCGTCGACGGCGGCCAGGTAGAGGGGCTCGGTGCGGCGGACGCCGACCGCGGGGTCGTCGAAGAGCCAGCCGGGCAGCCCGCCGCCGTCCCACTCCGCGCAGATGTAGGGGCCCGGGCGCACGATCGCGTGCATGCCCTCGGCGGCCACCAGGTCGAGGAACCGGCCGAGGTCGAGGCCGCCGGTCGCGTCGAAGTCGCCGCGCTGGGGGGAGTGGGCGTTCCAGGCGACGTACGTCTCGATGGTGTTGAGCCCCATCAGTCGCGCCTTGTGGATGCGGTCGGCCCACTGGTCGGGGTGGACGCGGAAGTAGTGCAGCGCGCCGGCGAGGACGCGGTGCGGGGCGCCGTCGAGCTCGAAGTGCTCGGGGCCGACGACGAAGCGGCGGCTGGTGGCGGCGGAGGCGGGCACGGGGCTCGACATGTGGCGTGTCCTGTCGGTGGCGGGGAGTGCGGGGGGAGGTGCGGCGGACGCACGGCGGGGAGGCGCGACCTGCGTCGTGCCTCCCCGCCCGGTGCCCGGGAGCGCGGGCGTTACTTCGTGGTGACGTCGAAGCCCTGCTGCGTGCCGTAGTCGGCGGACGCCTTGCCCCACGCCTCGAGGACGGGGTCGAGCGAGGTGCCGTTCGAGTAGGCCGACGACGCGCTGTCGCTGTAGATGCTGTTCGCGTAGACCTGGAAGGGCAGGTACTGCCAGTCGGGCACCACGTCGGCGGCGGCCTGCGACAGGACCTCGTTGATCTTCTGGCCGCCGAAGTACTCGGGGGCCTCGGCGAGGAAGGCCGGGTCGTTCAGGTCGGACGTGGTCGAGGGGAACCCGCCGGCGTCGAACGAGATCTGCTTGCCCTCCTCCTCCGCGGTCGCGAACTTGGTGAACTCCGCCGCGACGAGCTTGTTCGACGACTGCTCCATCACGGCGATGGACGATCCGCCGTTCTCGGCGGTCGCGGTGTCGCCCGCGGTGTACTGGGGCATGGGGGCGACGCGCCACTGGCCGGAGCCCTCGGCGGCCTGCGCCTCGAGGTTGCCGGGCATCCAGGCGCCCGTCAGCAGCGTGGCGATCGAGCCGTCGCTGAGGCCGCGGAACCACTCGTCCGTCCAGCCGGGGGTCTGCGCGAGCGAGCCGTTCTCGACCAGCGTGTTCCAGGTCGAGGTCCACTTCTTCGCGCCCTCGTCCTGCAGGTCGATCGAGACCGTCTCGCCGTCGACCTTGTACGGCTGACCGCCGGCCTGCCAGATCATGCTGGTGGTGAAGCCGGCGTCGCCGGTGTCGCTGGTGATGAACTGGTTCGGATCGGCCGAGTGCATGGTCTCGGCGGCCGCGACGTACTCGTCCCACGTCGTCGGCACGGCGATGCCGTACTTGTCGAAGACGTCCTGGCGGTAGAACATCGCCATGGGGCCGGAGTCCTGGGGGAGCGCGTAGACGGCGTCGCCGTCGGTGACGGAGTTCCAGGTGGAGGCGGTGAAGTCGTCCTCGAGGTCGTCGTAGCCGAAGCCGCTCAGGTCGGCCAGCGAGTCGCTGAGCGAGAACTGCGGGATCGCGAAGTACTCGACCTGGGCCACGTCGGGCGCGCCCTTGCCGGCCTTGATGGCGTTCTGCAGCTTGGTGTACTGGTCGGCGCCGGTGCCGACGTTCTGCACGTCGACGGTGATGTCGGGGTACTTGGCCTCGAAGGCCTCGGCGATGGGCTCGACGGCCGGGGCCCAGGCCCAGACGGTGATCGTCGACTTCTCCGTCAGGGCCGCGGCGAGCTCGTCGGCCGACGCCGTGTCGGGGCTCGAGCCGCCGCCGGAGCCGGAGGAGCAGGCCGCGAGCGAGCCGGCCAGGACGACGCCCAGGCCCAGCGCGATGGCGCGCTTGGCGGAGCGGGGGAGGGAACGGGACATTGTGGTGCCTTTCACTTCATCGTGGAGGTGGTGCCGTGGTGATGGTGCGGGTGATGGTGCGGGTGGTGGTGCAGGGGGGAGGACGAGGGAGGCGCGGGTCGCGACGGCGTCAGGCCTTGACGCCGCCGGCCGACAGGCCGGACTGCCAGTAGCGCTGGAGGAAGAGGAACGCGACCACGATCGGGATGATCGCGAGGAACGACCCGGTGATGACGAGGTTGTAGATCGGGTCGCCGCCGACGGTGGTCGACTGGGCGTTCCACTGGTTCAGGCCGACCGTCAGCGGGTACCAGCGCGAGTCGCTCAGCATGATCAGCGGCAGGAAGTAGTTGTTCCAGGTCGCGACGATCGAGAACAGCAGCACCGTGATGAGGCCGGGGCTGAGGAGGCGCAGGCTGATCGTGAAGAAGGTGCGCACCTCGCTGGAGCCGTCCATCCGGGCGGCCTCGAGGATCTCGTTCGGCACGGAGTCGACCGCGTACGTCCAGATCAGGTACAGGCCGAAGGGGCTGATCAGGGAGGGCAGGATGATCGCCCACGGGGTGTTCGTCAGGCCCATCTGGCTGAACATCAGGAAGGTCGGGACGGCCAGGGCCGTGCCGGGGATGGCCACGGCGCCGAGCACGACGGCGAAGACCGCCTTCTTCCCGGGGAAGTCGAACTTGGCCAGCCCGTAGCCGGCCAGGGTGGCGAGCAGCGTGGCGCCGCCGGCGCCGACGACGACGTAGAGGAGCGTGTTGCCGAGCCAGCGGATGAACTCGCCGTCGCCGTAGGTGAAGACGCCCGCGATGTTGTCGAAGAGGGCGAAGTCGCCGCTGAACCAGAGCCCGAACGAGCTGAAGAGGGCCTCCTGCGTCTTGGTCGAGTTGACCAGGAGCCAGAAGAGGGGCAGCACCGAGTAGATGAGCAGCAGCGCCATGACGAGCGTGAGCAGCACGCTGCGCTTGTCGCGCGGGGCGCCGGCGCGGCGCTTGCGGTCGCGCGTCTCGCGCGTGGGGGTGACGGTCGGGGTGCCGGCGTCGGGCGCCGCGAGGGGGGAACCGGTGAGGGTCGACATGGTCAGGCGTCCTTCCGCGAGCCGACGAGCTGGACCACGTAGGCGACGACCATCGTCAGGACGCCCATGATGATCGCGATCGCGGCGGAGTAGTTGAACTGCTGGCCTGCGAACGAGAGGTTGTAGGCGTACATGTTCGGGGTGAAGTACGTGCTGATCGAGTTCGGCGCGAGCGTCTGCAGGATGTTCGGCTCGTTGAAGAGCTGGAAGCTGCCGATGATCGAGAAGATGATGCCGATCACGATGGCCCCGCGGATCGCGGGCAGCTTGATGTTCTTCACGATGCGGAGCGGGCCGGCGCCGTCGAGCTCGGCGGCCTCGTAGAGGTCGGGCGAGATGACGCGGAGGGCGGCGTAGAACAGCAGCATGTTGTAGCCGACGAACTCCCACGTGACGATGTTGCCGATCGACGCGAGGATCCAGCCCTGCGAGAGCAGGTCGGGGAGGGCCCACCCCGTGAGGTCCTCGAGGTTGCCGACGAGCCCGAAGCGGTTGCCGTAGATGAAGCCCCACATGAGGGCGGCGACCACGGCGGGGACGGCGTAGGGCAGGAAGATCGCGATGCGGAAGAACGACGTGAGGTGCAGCCGGGCCGAGTCGAGGGCCAGCGCGGCGACCAGGGCGATGATCAGCATGATCGGCACCTGCACGACGAGGAAGAGCGCGACGCGGCCGAGGGCGTCCCAGAAGTTCGGGTCGCTGAGCGCCTGCGCGTAGTTCGCGATGCCGACGAAGGCGTTGCCGCCGATCATCTTCTCCTGGAACAGGCTGAGGTAGATCGCGTAGACGACCGGGGCGACGAGCACCACGAGGAAGACGGCGAGGAAGGGGAGGACGAAGCCCCAGCCCGTCCAGCGACGCTTGTCGCGACGGATCGGGGCGCCGCCGCCCACGGAGCTCGGGGCTGCCTCGGCCCTCGGCCGGGCTGCCGGTGTCGACAACGTCGTCATGTCCATCCACTTCGTCGGGGTTCGTCTCGCAGCCACTGATTGGGTGTTTGCGTAAACATCTGGGATGCTCGCAACCATGACACCTTCGACGCCGATCGTCAAGTCGAGCAGTCGGCGCCCCTCCCGCACGCGCACCGTCTCGATGGCGGACGTCGCGGCGCGCGCCGGCGTGTCGTCGCAGACGGTCTCGAGGGTCTCGAACGGCGCCGCCAACGTCGAGGCGGGCACGCGTCAGCGGGTGCTCGACGCGATGGCCGAGCTCGGCTACCGGCCGAACAGCGCCGCCCGGGCGCTGAAGACCGGGCGCTTCCGCAGCATCGGCGTGATCATGTTCACGCTCTCGACCCTCGGCAACATGAAGACCCTCGACGCCATCGTCACGGCCGCCTCGGGCGCGGGCTACACGATCACCCTGATGCCGGTCGCGCACCCCACCGAGGGCGAGGTGGCGGGCGCGTTCAGCCGCCTGCAGGAGGAGGCGGTCGACGGGGTCGTCATCATCATCGAGGCGCAGATGCTCGACCGCGCCGACCTCATCGTCCCGGTCGGCCTGCCCGTCGTCATCATCGACTCCGACGCCGGCGACCCCTACGTCGTCGTCGACACCGACCAGGAGCAGGGCATGCGCCTGGCCACGCAGCACCTGCTCGACCTCGGCCACACCCGCGTCGTGCACGTGGCCGGGCCCGCCACCTCGTACTCGGCCACGCGCCGCGCGACCTCGTGGCTCGACACGATGCGCGACGCCGGGCTCGAGCCGGAGGCGCCCCTCGGCGGGGACTGGACCACCGCCTCCGGCTACCGCATCGGGCTCGAGATCGGTCGTCGCGACGACGTCACGGGCGTCGTGGCGGCGAACGACCAGATGGCGCTCGGCGTGATGCACGCGCTGCACGAGCTCGGCCGCTCCATCCCCGGCGACGTCAGCGTGGTCGGGTTCGACGACACGGAGGAGTCCGGCTCGTTCTGGCCGCCGCTGACGACCGTGCACCAGAACTTCGGCGAGATCGGGCTGCGGTCGATGCACGTGCTGCTCGAGATGCTCGAGGGGCAGGAGCCGTCGGCCGACCGCATCGTGCCGACCCACCTGGTCGTCCGCGAGAGCGCGGGGCCGCCGCGCGCCTGACCGTGCCCCGCTGCCGGCGCCGCGACTCCTGCCGTCCGCGGGTCGCCGCCAGGTGACGGAGCGGGTGAAATGTCGGTGCGCCGACGGTGCGGGGGCGCGGGAGTCGCGGTGACGGACCCCGGCGGAGGGGTCAGGGTGCCGACACGAGCCAGACGGGAGACGTCTGGTCGTCGTCGACCCCCCCTTACGAAGAGGACCCCCACCGTGACCGATCGTCATCGCTCCCTGCCCGTGAACCCGGCCGCCCCGCCGTCCGTCGTCGAGGGGCACGCCGGGCCCTCGCGCCGCTCCGTCGTCACCGCCGCGGCCTGGGCCGTGCCCGTCGTGAGCATCGCCCTCGCGACCCCCGCCCACGCGGCGTCGTCGAACGCCCGCGCCACCATCGGCTTCTCGAACGAGCTGCCGCGGGCGCTCGGCTCCGACCTGTCGGACGCCAGCGTGCTCGTGCTCTCGCAGAACGGGGTCCCGCTCGCGAACGAGACCGTCACCTTCACCGTCACCGGCCCCGCCTCGTTCGGCGGCTCGACCACCTGGACGACGGTGACGAACGCCGCGGGAGTCGCGGTCGCCACCGGCCTCGTCGCGAGCGCCGCCGAGGGAGGCGTCGTCACCCTCACGGCCACGGTCGCCGGCGTCGCGCCCGTCACCGCCACCGTCACGGTCGTGCAGGAGGGCCTCTTCCTCGTCCCCGTCACGGCGGGCACGGGCGACCAGCCGGCCGCCCGACAGATCCCCGACGCGACGGGGAACATCGCGCACGTCTCCGCCGCGACCGTGACCCTGCCCGGCCAGCCGGGCCAGGTCGCCTACACGGCGGTCACCACGACCGGCGAGGTCTGGGCGCTGGGCGCGACCCGGGGCGCCGCCGCCGGCTGGGGCCTCGTCGACACCGGGGCCGACCCCGCGGTCGAGGGCGCCACGGCCATCGGCAACACGGGCAGCTGGAGCTACCACCTCTACGTGAAGGACGGCCAGCTGTGGTGGTACGGCGGTGCCGGCACCGGCGCGGGGCCGAACCGCCTCCTCACCGGCGCGACCGGCTCGGTGACCCAGGTCTCCGCCGCGAACGGCCACTTCTCGGGGGCGACGACCACCCTGGCCTTCACGGCCGTCACGAGCACCGGGCAGGTCTGGGCGCGCGCGTCGTTCAACACCGGCACGAGCGAGCGGCTCGTCGACACCGGCGCCTCGTCGTCGGTCCGCCCGGCCACCACGGTCGGCGGCCCCGGCGGCACGAGCCAGCACCGCTACGTGAAGGACGGCCAGCTCTGGCTCGTCACGAACACCGGGGCGTCCGCGGCTTCGCCCGAGCGCCAGCTCGAGGGCGTCGACGGCGCCGTCGTGCAGATCGACGCGGTCAACGCCTACCACCCGGAGATGGCCGGCCAGCTCGCGGCCACGGCGATCACCAGCACCGGCCAGCTGTGGGCCTCGGCGAGCACGCTCGCGAACGAGGTGCCCTGGGAGCTCCAGGACACGGGCGTGGACGGCGCCGTGCGGCCCGCGACGGCGATCGGCGGCAACGCGACGGGCAGCGTGCACTACTACGCCAAGGGCGGCCAGCTCTGGCGTGCCTGGTCGTACGGCGACGGCTTCGACCCGATCGCGCGCAAGGCCGAGGGCGCGACGGGCGCCGTCGTCGGCATCTCGGCGGCCAGCGCCCACCGCGCCGGCGAGGACCCGCAGATCGCCTACACGATGGTGACCGCGACCGGTGAGGTCTGGGGCCACTCGTACATCGCGACCGACAACCGCGGCGCGTGGCAGCTCGGCAGCGGGGCGAACCCGACCGTCGTGCCGGCCACGGCCATCGGCGGCGCCCCCGACGGCAGCACGCACCTGTTCGCGGGCACCGTGCCCGCGTAGGCCGCCCTCCCCGCCCACCCGCCGCCACCGCGGCCTCGGCGCGACCCGAGCCCCCTGCCCGACCCGGGTGGGGGGCTCGCGGCGTCCCGGGGTGAAGGCCGGGGTGAGGTCGCGGGGCCGGGGCCGCGGGGCCAGGCCCGAGCCCCCCGGGCGCGCGACGGGGGAGTCGCACCCTGGGAGTCCTGCTCCGTCCCGTCCCGCCGAGGACCGTCCCCGACCGAGGTGCCCCGATGCCCGACCCGACCGCCGCCGACCGTCCCGCGCCCGCCGCGCCTCCTGCACCTCACCCGCCCGCTCCCGGGCGCGGAGGGGCGCGCGGCCCGGTCTCGTCCGCCGCGGCCCGGCTCGGCGGCTTCGTCGCCCTGCCGCTGCTCACCGCCGTCGCGCCCCTGCTCGTCCTCCCCGCGATCACGGCCGCCTTCGGGCAGGGGGCGTGGGTCAGCGTCGCGGTGGCCCAGTCGCTCGGCGCCGCCGCGGCCGTCGTCGTCGAGCTCGGCTGGGGCCTCACCGGCACCCAGCGGGCGGCGCGACAGGGCCCGGAGGCGCGCCGTCGCCTCCTCGCGCTCGTGACGGCGACCAAGCTCGTCGCGGCGGTGCCGACGCTCGCGGTGGTCGCCCTCGCCGTCGCCCTGCTCGTGCCCCGCCACCCCGTCGAGGCGCTGCTGATCGCGGCGGGCGGCGCCCTCAGCAGCCTCAACGCCACCTGGCTCTTCATCGGCACGGGGCGCCCGTCGCTCGTGCTCGCCGTCGAGGCGGGGCCGCGCATCGCCGCGATGGTGGTCGCGGCCCTGGCCGTGTCGCTCGGCGGCTCGCTCTGGTGGTTCGTCGCCGCGTGCCTGCTGCCCTCGGTCGTCTGCCCGGTCGTCGGGCTCGCGGTCGTCGGGGTGCGGCCCCGTCACGCGGCCGGGCTGACGCCCCGGCGCGTGCTCGGCGCCCTCGCCGGGCAACGCCACGCGCTCACCGGGCGCGCGCTGAGCGCCGCCTACATCGCCCTCCCGGTGGTGCTCGTCGGCGCGGTGGCGGGCACCTCGGTGACCGCCGTCTTCGCCGCGGCGGAGCGGCTGCAGCGCATGCTCCTCTCCGGCCTGCAGGCCGTGCCGAACGCGCTCCAGGGCTGGGTCGGGGCCCCGGCCGGCGTCGAGCACCGGCTCGACCGTGCCCGCGTCGCGATCGTCGTGAACGGCCTGGTCGGGGCCGCGGCGGGCGTCGTGCTGACCGTGGCCGGCCCGTGGCTGTCGGCCGTCGTGTTCTCCGGCGTCGCGACGCTCGGCCACCGCGAGGCCGCGATCAGCGCGACCCTCGTCGTGGTCGTGAGCCTGTCGCGGGCGGTCGGCGGCATCGCGCTCGTCGTGGTGGGGGAGGTGCGGGGTCTCGCGCGGAGCGCGCTCGTCGGGGCGCTCGTCGGCGTTCCGCTCATCCTGCTGCTGGGCCACCAGGGCGGCGTCGTCGGTGCCCTCGCGGGCGAGGTGGTCGCCGAGGCGGCCGTGCTCGTCGTGCAGCTGCGGTCGCTCGGGCGGGCCGTCGCGGAGCGGCGCGGACGCTCGGCAGCGCGCGCCCTCGGCGCCGCGGGGGCGGGCGGCGACGCGCACGGCGCGGCGACCGGAGCCGGGCTCCGGGTGCTCCAGTGGCGCGTCCACGACCCGGGCTACCCCCGCAACGTGCGGGTGCGCGAGCACCTCGAGGCCCGCGGCCACCGCGTCGACCTCCACGAGCGGGCGCGCGGCCCCCGACGCCACCTCGTCGACCTCCGGGCGCTCGTCGTGCGCTCGCGGGCGGCGGACGTCGTGCTCGTCTCCGAGATGTCGCTCGACTTCGTCGCCGCGGCGTGGGCCGTCGCCCGGGTGCGCCGCCTGCCCCTGGTCGTCGACGTGTTCATCGGCAAGCACGAGACCCTCGTGGGCGACCAGGGCTTCCGGGCCCCGTGGTCTCCGCGCGCGTTGCTCTGGGCGCTCGTCGACCGGGTCGCCGTCCGCGCCGCCGACGTCGCGCTCGTCGACACGCGGGTGCGGGCCGAGCACCTCGGCCGGCGGCACCCGCGCGCGACCGTCCTGTCGCTGCCGGTGGGAGCGCCGACCTGGGCGCGCGAGCGGCCCCTGAGGGGCGACCCGCGCCTCCGCCTGCTCTTCTACGGGTCGTTCCTGCCCCTGCACGGCGTGCCCACGATCGTCCGCGGGTTCGCGGCGACGCGACGGGCCGACGTCGCCCTGACCGTCGTCGGCAGCGCCGACCGGGCCGGGGGCGAGGCCGACGCCGCGGCCCTCGCGGCGGAGCTCGGCGTCGGCGACCGCGTCGCCTTCCTGCCGGCCACGAGCCCGGAGCGCCTCGGCGAGCTGATCGGCGAGCACGACGTCGTGCTCGGCCTGTTCGGCGACTCCGAGAAGGCCGGCTCGGTGATCGCCAACAAGGTCTGGCAGGGGCTCGCGGCCGGGCGCGTCGTCGTCACGCGCGAGAGCGCGGCGCTCGACGAGCTCCGCGACCTCGTCGGCGGACAGCTGGTGACCGTGCCCGCCGCCGATCCGGAGGCGCTGGCGCGGGTGGTCGAGGGTCTGGCCGACCGGCGCCCGGGCGCGGTCGGCGGGGCCCGTGCACGACTGGACGCCTACGTGCGCGCCGAGTTCCGGGGGCTCGACGACGCGCTCGCCGCGGCCGTGACGGCGGCCGTCGGGCGTCGCCGCGGCGCTCGCCGCTGACGCTGACGCTGACGCTGACGGGGCCGCTGGCGCTGACGCTGACGCTGACGGGGCCGCGGTCGCGGCCGCCCGGTCAGCGCTGACGCACGAGGCCGGCGGCGACGAGCTCGGCGACGGCGGCCAGCACGAGCTCGCGGGCCCGGGCGACCGCCTCGGGCCCGTCGCCCGGCAGGCCGTGCTCGCGCACGACGGCGGCCACGGACTCGTCGAGCGTGCGGCCGGCCCGGGCCGCGTGCCACACGGCGACGCCGATGCCCGAGAGGGTCCGCAGGGAGTCGCGGTGCAGCACCACGACGGAGCCGGCGTCCGCCACCCAGTCGTCCACCGCCGTCGCGACGAGGACGCCCCCGCCGTGCGTCGGGCCCGGCGCCCCCGGGGAGGCGCGGTGCGCGTCGAGCCCGACCGTCGCCTCCCCGGGGCCCTCGCCCCCCGGCGTCGCGGCCGGTGCCGACACGGCGAGCAGCTCGCGCACGGCCGGTTCGAGGGTCGTTGCCTCGGCGTAGCGCACGACGACCAGGCCGCCGGTGCGCTCGAGCAGGGCCTGCAGCCGGCGCAGCGGGCGGGCGCGGGCGCCGAGGTAGCTGATCTGCGGGAAGAGCCGGGCGGCGGCCTCGGCGAGGCCGATCGGGCCGACCGTCACCTCGGTCGCGGCGGGGTCACGGTCGAGCAGCACCACGCGAGCGAGCGTCAGGGGCCCGTCGGGGGCCCGTCGGAGCCCCGCCGCGTCGGGCGAGACCTGCGCCTTGGGCCGAGACGCCCCCGGCGCGGCCGGGCCCCGCACCGAGAGGGGCTTGGGGTAGCGCACCACGAGGCCGTCGTCGCCGACGGCGACGGTCTCGTCGGTCACGTAGCCGAGGGTGCGGCCGAGGGCGCGGGAGGCCGTCGTCTTGCCGTGCCCGGACGGGGCCACGTACGCGACGACGGCGCCCGTGACGGGGTCGGCGACGCCGCCCGCGTGCAGCAGGAGGAGGTCGTCGCGGCGCTGGTCGATGGCGAGCTGCGTGACCACGGTCGTGACGGTCTCCGTGAGCTGGTCGAGCGCGTCGGCCACGACGAGGGTGGGCGCGTCGGCGTGTGCGTCGGAGTCGGCGCCCGCCGGGGCGTCGCCGTCGCCGCGCAGCACGGCCACGGCGTCGCACTCCGAGCGGGGTCGACGCTCGAGGACGGGCTCGCACCACGCCCACGACGTCGCGAGGTCGGCGCGCTGCCCGGCGTCGAGGCCCACGAGCCCGACCACCACCCGGCAGCCGATCGCGGTGACGGTCAGGGCGTCGAGGGCGTCGAGGAGGGCGGGGTCGGTCTGGTGGCTCACGGTCGTCGCCCTCTCGGTGCGGCGCGGCGCCGCAGTTCATCGTAGGTCCGCAGCACGGGGCCGAAGACGGCGTCGGGGGTGGCCCGGCGGGCCAGCCACCCGGCGGCGAGGGAGACCTGCTCGGTCGTCCTCGTCCGGTCGGCGAGGGCGGTGGTCAGCAGGCGGGCCGCGGTCTCGTCGTCGGCGTCGTCGGGCACGACCACCGCGCGGCCGTCGCCCAGCGCGCCGGGCGCGCCCGAGGCCGCCGTCGCGACGACCGGCCGGTGCCGTGCGAAGGCCTCGAGCACCACGAGGGGGAGCCCCTCCCAGGCCGAGGTCATGAGGAGGGCGTCGGCCGCGTCGATCCTCGCCGGCACGTCGTCGGCGTGGCCGGCGAAGACGACGGGCGCCCCGAGGCGGGAGGCGAGCGCCCGGGCCTCGTCGAGCAGGGGACCGTCGCCGTGCCACACCGCCTCGACGTCGACGACCCGGGCCGCCGCCGCCACCACGCGGACGAAGCGGAGCGGGTCCTTCTGCTCGACGAGCCGGCCCAGGCCGACGATCCGCAGGGGGCGGCCGCCCGGCGGCGGGACGGGCAGCACGGGCCGGTCTGTCGTCCGGGCCGGTGCGTTGCCGACGACGAGGACGCCGTCCCGACGACCGAACCGGTCGGCGATCATCGCCCCGACGTGGTCGCTGACCGCGAACACGGCGGCGCTCCGGAACGACAACGCCCGGAGGCCGGCGCGGGGCAGGTAGGTGTGGGCGTGCTCGACGACGGGCACGCCGTGCCGCGCGCCGACGAGGAGGCACTGCAGGGCCTCGCGGCGCTGGTGCGCGTGGAGGACGTGGGGGCGGACCTCGCGGCAGGCCCGGTCGAGTGCGCGCAGGCCCGCGACGAAACGCCCGACGGAGCCCCCGACGGCGACCGTCCCGGGGCGGACGTGCACGCGCGCGGGCCCGAGGGACCGCCGCGCGTCCGCGGCCAGCGGGCCGTCGACGCCGAGCAGGTGCGCCTCGGCGCCGCGTGCGGCGAGCCAGGCGCTCAGCTGCACGGCGACCGCCTGGGCGCCGCCGGCTGTGAACGAGTCGAGCACGTGGACCACGCGGAGCGGCGCCCCGGGGCCCTCGTCGCCTGCCGGGCCGACCGCGTCGGGCCCCGTCGTCAGCCCGCTCACCGGGCGTCCCCCGCCCCGTCGAGCAGGGCCGCCCGGAGGACGAGCGCCAGCGAGGCCGACCACCGCTCGGCGAGGTGCCCGGCGTCGACCTTGACCAGGCCGTCGCCGACGAAGGCCGGGCAGCGCAGCTCGTCCGTGCACGTCCAGGGCGCCGTGTCGACGAACCGGGCGCGCAGCGGCGCCCCGGGCGTCGAGCCGTCGGCGAGGCCGGCCACGGCCTCCTGCTCCGCGGCCGTCTTGTCGACCCACGCGCGGGAGGGCGTGCTGAGGCACGTCGCGGGCCCCCGGGGGCGCACGGCGCACTCCGCGGCGGGTGCGGACTCGGGCGGCGAGCTGAGCACGACGACGGTCGCGCCGGCCGCCGCGAGCTCGGCCACGGTGCGGGCCGTGCCCTCCCGCCAGGCTCCCGCCGCGTCGGCCTCGTCCCCCCGCCCGGTCAGCCGCTGGTACGCGCCGAGGGAGCTCGACAGCACGACGAGGTCGGGGGCCTCGGCGACCACGCGCTCCACGGCGGCGTCGCGGGCGGCCGCGCAGTCGTCGGCGAAGGAGGCGCGCTCGAGCCGGTCGGTCGTGCGCACGTCGACGGCGGGGCAGCTCTGCAGGCCCTGGCCGACCACCCGCCAGCCCTCCGGCACCAGCGCGCCGGTGATCCCCGGCAGCCAGCTGGTCGCGATGGAGTCGCCGAGCACGACGGCGGTGCGCTCGGCGTGCTCGGGGCCCGCGGTGCAGGCCGCCGCGGCCTCCGCCACGGACCGGGGGGAGGCGCCCACCGGGTCGACGAGGCAGCCGGGGCCGGCCGAGGCGGCCGCGCCGTCGGCCAGCGACACGTCGTCCGGCGACGGCGAGAGGGCCGGCCAGCCTTCCGCGTCCGCCGCCTCCTGCACGGCGGCGCGCAGGGCGGCCTCGTCGGGGAACGGCGCGGCGGCGGCACGCTCCGCGGGAGCCCGCGCGGGCAGCGGGAACGTCGCCGGGCCGACGAGCTGCACGGCGGAGAGGCCGAGCACCGCCACCGCCACCGTCGTCCCGGCCAGGAGGCCGTGCGACCGGGGCCGCGCCTCCGTCCGGGCCTCCGCGCGCGACTCGGCCCGCGACTCCGCCCGGGGGTCGGCCGAGCGGCCACGCCGACCGACGGCGCCGTGGCGGAGGGGCTGCTCGACGAACCGGTGGGTGAGGGCGGCGAGGCCGACCGACAGCGTGGCCGCGAGCCCCGCGACGGCGAGGCCGCGGTCGGGCCACACGGCCGAGAGCAGCACGAACACGGGCAGGTGCCAGAGGTAGAGGGAGTACGAGACGCGGCCGAGCCAGCGCATCGGCGGGTTGTCGAGCAGCACGACCGGGGCGAGCCGGCGCCCCCCGGAGGCGCCCCCCGAGGCGAGCAGGGCGGCGGTGCCGAGCACGACCGGCAGCGCGGCGACGCCGGGGAAGGCGTGCTCGGGGCCGACGAGCACGGCCGACGCGAGGATCGCGAGCAGGCCGCCCGACCAGAGCACGGTGCGCCCTGCCCGGCCCGCCCGGGCGAGGGCGGGAGCCGCCACGGCGACGGCCGCCCCCACGCCCAGCTCCCAGGCGCGCGACTGGAACGAGAAGTAGGCCCAGCCCTGGCGCAGCTCGGTCTCCGCGACGGAGGCCCCGAACGAGGCGGCGGTCGCCGCGAGCACGACCGCCAGCAGCACGCCGCGCCCGGTGCCCGGGCGGGGCGTCGTCGACCCGGCCGCGGTGCGCCGTCGCGAGCGCCGACGCGACCAGGCCCAGACCACGAACAGCCAGGGCCAGAGCACGTAGAACTGCTCCTCGACGGCGAGCGACCAGTAGTGCAGCAGGGGCGAGCCGGTGCCGTCGCCGCCGAAGTAGCTCACCCCGCGTCGCACCAGGTGCCAGTTCTGCACCATGAGCACCGACGCGACCCCGTCGCCGAGCACGCGGAGGGCGCCGACGCGGTGCAGGACGAGGGCCGACGCGACGACGGTGACGACCACGACGAGCAGCGCGGCCGGCACGATGCGGCGGGTGCGCCGCAGGTAGAAGGCCAGCAGGTCGACGCGCCCGGTGGTCTCGGCCTCCCGCAGCAGGAGCCCGGTGATGAGGAAGCCGGAGAGGACGAAGAAGACGTCCACGCCGACGAACCCGCCGGAGGGGGCGCCGACGAGGTGGTCGGCGAGCACCAGCAGCACGGCGAGCGCCCGGAGCCCCTCGACGTCGGGGCGGAAGCGGAGCGCGAGGTGCGGGGCGGGGCGTGCGGGGCGCGGGGCGGCGAGCGCGGCGGGGGCGGCGGCGAGGAGGCTCACAGGCCGACGACCCCCTCGGCGACCAGCGCCTCCCGCACGACCGGGGTGATCTTGCGCATCCAGTCGCTCGTCGGGTGCAGGGCGTCCTTCTTCGTCAGGGTGTCCCCGGCGAAGGCGGGGCACGAGCCCTGCGCGTCGCAGAACCACGGGCGCACGTCGACGAAGACGGCGCCGACCGCCTCGGCGGTCGCGACCTGGTCCTGGGCCATGGAGGGCCAGCTCGACGCGGAGACACGGCTCACGCAGGCCTCGGGCCCGGCGAACTGGCTGAAGCACTCCCGGACGTCGGAGCCGGCGGGGGGAGGCGACAGGACGACGGTCTGGCCGGCGCTGGCCCCGAGGCGCTCGAGCATCGACCGGAACGCGCCCGACCAGGCGCCGAGGGTGGCCTGGCGGCCGGTGGCGGCGTCGACCTCGCGGGTGAAGGTGTTGCCGACGAAGACGACGTCGGGCCGGGTCTCCTCGACCACGCGGTACTCGGTCTCGCGGCGGTCGCGGCAGGCCGCCGCGCGGGCGGCGTCGTCCGAGAGCTCGAGGTCGACGAACGGGCAGGCGTACATCGACACGATGCGCAGCGACCACTCCCCGGTGCCGACGATCTCGGCGAGGGCGGGCACGTACGCCTGGGCGATCGAGTCGCCGACGAGCACGGCCCGACGGGGAGCGTCGGGGTCGCCGAAGGTGCACTCCGCGGCGGGCAGCAGCGTCACCGACCCGCAGCGCCCCGCGTTGCCCGGGGCGGCTCCCTCGCGGCCGCTCTCCGCGGCGGGGGCGACCGCCTCGGGCCAGCTCTCGGCGTCGAGCGCGGCGGAGATCTCGGCCGTCAGCTGCGCCTGGGCGGCACCGGCCTCCGGGGCGCCGCCCCCCTCGCCCTCGGGCGGGGCGGGCACGACGGCCGCGGTCGGCGCGGCGGAGTCGGCCGGCGCACCGCCCGACGACGCGATCGCCGTGCCCGTGACCGCGAGCACGGCGACCGTCGCGGCCACGGCCACGACGAGCGGCCGGGAGCGCCGGGAGGCGGCGGCGCGACGACCGCTCCGGCGGCGGTCCGTCGAGGGCAGCAGCCACGAGCTGCGCAGCACGGGCTGCTCGACGAGGCGGTGCGACACGGCCGAGAGCACGGCGGTGACGAGGAGCACGAGCGTCGTCACTAGCGCCTCGGGAGCGGCGTCTCCCAGCAGGAAGCGCAGGTAGGGCGCGAACAGCACGACGACGGGGAAGTGCCAGAGGTAGATCGAGTACGACGCGTCGCCGACCGCGCGCGAGACCGGGTTCGTCAGCACGACCAGCGAGCGCTGCGGGTGGTCGATGCCGGCGGCGAGCACGAGCAGCGTGCCCAGGGTCGGCACCAGCGCGCCCGGGGCGGGGAAGCCGGCCGACTCGCTGACCGTGGCGAAGCCGACGACGATCACCGCGACTCCGGCCCAGCCCAGGGCGGGGCGTGACCAGCCCGGCAGGTGGCGGCCGACGGCGGGCGCGGCGAGGGCGAGGCCGGCCCCGAGGGCGAGCTCCCAGGCTCGCGTGGCGGTCGAGAAGTAGGCGACGGTCGGCGACGACGCCGACTGCACGAGGGCCACCGCGAAGGAGGCGCCCCCCACGACCGCGATCGCCGCTCCGGCGTACAGGCGCGCCCGCAGGCCCAGCTCGCCGCGCCGACGACGCGTCGCGAGCGCGACGGCGCCGATCACGAGCAGGGGCCAGACGACGTAGAACTGCTCCTCGACCGCCAGCGACCAGAAGTGCTGGAGCGGCGAGACGGGGCCGTCGGCCGTGAAGTAGTCGGTGCCGGTGGCGGCGAACCGCCAGTTGGCGACGAAGCCGAGCGAGGCGGCGGCGTCGCGGAGGACGACGCCGCCGCGGCCCGAGCCGTACAGGGCGAACGTCGCGGCGACCGTAGCGGCCAGCACGACGAGGGCGGCGGGCAGGATGCGCCGTGCCCGGCGGCGGTAGAACATCGAGAGCGAGATCGTCCCCGTCCGTGCCCGCTCGCGGACGAGGAGCTCGGTGATCAGGAAGCCGCTCACCACGAAGAAGACGTCGACGCCGGTGAACCCGCCGCTCGGCCGGTCGGTGGCGTGGGCGACGACGACGGCGACGACGGCGAGGGCCCGGAGGCCCTGCACGTCGAGACGGTGCGGGGTCGGCGGGTGGGCGGCAGAGCGGGTCACGGGTCCTCCTCGGGTGATCGACACCCGGTGATCCTGCGGGGTGCGACGACCGCCTCCGCCCGTCGCCCCGGGCTCTGACGGGGGCGGGGGCACGGCGCTTCATCCCGGGACTCACCCCGGGCGAAGCGCGGGGTGGAAGGGGCGCCGCCCGGGCCCGCGGAGGCGGGCGGAGGGCCCGGCGGCGGCCGGGCGACGTGGTGCGATGGCCCCTCCCGAACGGAGACCGCCCCATGCTGATGACCCTCCTCCTGCTCGCGAGCGCCGGCCTGCTGGTGCTCGCCGTCTTCCTCCTCGTCGTGCCCGCCTGGTGCGTCCGCGCGGCGGCGCTCGCCGTGACCGTCGCCGTCGTCGTGGCCGTCGGCAACAACAGCGCACCGCCCGCCGCGTGGGTGGCCGGCTTCGTCTTCTCGGCCGTGCTCCTCCTCGTGGCCGTGGCGCGCGGCGGTCTCGAGCGTCGCGTGGGCGGCGTGCCCTTCCTGCTCGTCTCCGGCCTCTGGGCCTGGCTCGCCGTGGGCGCGCTCGTCGCGGGGACGTACTCGGTGCCCCGTCTCGTCGCGTACTTCGGGCTCGCCGTCGTCGTCGCGCTCGTCGCCGGCCAGCTCACCCGTCGGGAGGTGCACCTCGTGCTCGGCGCCGTGGTCGCGGTCGCGGTGGTGCAGGTCGGCATCGCCCTGGCCGAGCTGGCGGTCGGCGAGCCGCTGCTGTGGGGCCTCCGCGGCGGCACGCGCCTCAACCCCTTCCTCGGCGACGCCGTCGACCGCGTGCAGGGCACCCTCGGCCACCCGATCATCCTCGGCCTGCTCGAGGGGCTCGCCGTCCTCCTCGTCTGGGCCGACCCGTGGCAGCTCTCCCGCCGGGCCCGGTGGGCCCTGCTCGCCGTGTGCGCGGGCGGCGTGCTGCTCTCGGGCACGAGGAGCATCGCGGCCTGCCTCGTCGTGGCCGTCGGCGTGCACCTCCTCCTCCGGTCGAGGCTCGCCGCCTGGCTGCGCAACGTCGCGATCGCGGCGGTGGTCGGCAGCGGGGTGCTGCTGCTCGACCTCGGCCTCTCCGAGATCGTCGACGACCTGCTCGCCTCGGGCTCGTGGGTGCACCGCCTCGAGTCGGTGCAGGCGGTGCCCGCCCTGCTGGCCCGGCCGCTCGCGGAGTCGCTCTGGGGCACCGGCTTCGGCAGCGAGGTCGGGCTGTTCCGTGACGGGCACATCCGACTGACCTTCGGGCTCGAGGTCGTCGACAACTTCTACGTGTACCTGCTCGGCACCACGGGGGTGCTGGGGCTGTCGGTCTTCCTGCTCGTCGCCGTGGTGACCTTCGCCCGCGGCGACCGCCTCACCCGTGCCGTGGTCGTGCTCTTCCTCGGCATGGGCGCCTCCTTCGACCTCGTCGTCTGGCTCGGGGTCGGCGTGCTGATGTCGCTCTTCTTCGCCCTGCCGGGCGCCGCGGCGCTGGCCGCGTCGGACCGGGCGGAGCAGCAGGGCCGGGCGGCCCGGGACCTCGAGGCGGCGGCCGCCGCGGACGGCGGCTCGGCCCGGGAGGACCGCCGCCCGGCGCTCGTCGCCTGAGGCGGTCGCCGCTCGGCGCGGTCGCGCCCCCTGAGGGGATGGGCGGTCGCGGCGTCCGAGGGGATCGGCGGTCGGCGGGGCCTCAGCCGTGCCGCGCGTCGCGCCAGGCCACGGGCAGCCCGCGCAGGCCCCGCGCCCAGCGCACGACGTAGGCGCGCAGCAGGTCGACGCCCCGGAGGTCGGCGCCGAGGCCGTCCTTCACGAGGGTCGCCCGCGGCGGCAGCAGCGCGAGGCGCACGGCGTGCAGCCGCTCGCGGGCGCCGGCGTCGCGGAAGGCCACGAGCCGACGCGTCAGGGGCGAGGCCGACCGGGTGCGCAGCCGCCACTCCGCGGACGGGGCGCCCCAGGCGAGGTCGAGCGGACCCGCGGCCTCCTCGACGAAGGGGCGCAGCGGCGCGAGGGCGCGCAGGCGACGCGCGGCGTCGACGAGCTCCGCGACGGGGAGCGCCCGCGCGTGCTCGACCAGGCGGTCGTGCTCGTCGGCGTGGCGCTCGACCCAGGGGCTGCGGAGGCAGTGCAGGGCCAGCACGAGGAGGGTGTCGACCCGGCCGGGCACCGCGACGTCGCGGCCGGCCCGGTCGAGCACCACGCGGCGGGCCCAGAGGGCGTCGAACGCCGCCCCGGGGTCGTCGTCGAGCCCCGGGAAGCGGTGGTGCACGTCGAGGTCGCAGCTCCAGCCCGGGTGGAACCAGGTGTCGGAGTGGCGGGGGAAGGCCGTGAGGTCGGCGTCGGCGGGGCGGGTGCGCCAGCCCCGTCGTGCCAGCTCCGCCCCGAACCGGGCGGCGTCGTCCCGGCCGCGGAGCAGGACGTCGACGTCAGCGCTGACGCGGGGCGGCCGGAGGCCGTGGTGGGCGGCCCCGTCGCCCTTGACGACGAGGGCCCGCAGGCCGACGCCGCCGGCCACGTCGGCGACGAGGGCGTGGGCCAGCTCGACGACGGGGGCGGCGGCCACGACGACGGCCGGCCCGGTCACCGCGTGCGCTCGCGCTCGCGGATCTCGCGACGGGTGAGCGCCCCGCCCGGGGCCTCGACGGGGGAGGCGGGCACCGCCGGGGACGTGGGCGCCGCGGGCGAGGCGGGTGAAGCGGGGACCCGGGCAGGAGCCGGCTCCCCACCAGGAGCAGCAGCGGCAGCAGCAGCCGCCGCGGCACCAGCCGGGGCCGGGACCGGGGCCGGGGTCGGGGCCGCAGGAGGCGTCGGGGCGACCACGGGCGCGGGGGCCGTCACGGCCTCGCGGGAGGCGGGCGCCGTGCCGGAGCCCGCGCCGGCCCCGACGGCCCCGCCCGTCCCGACGTCGCCCTCGTAGTAGTAGTAGCTGCCGCCGAAGTAGCCGTACTCGCGGGCGTCGCGGCCCTTGGTGGGCACGCGGTTCAGCACGACGCCGAGCACGTCGCCGCCGCCCCGCGTGACGAGCTGGAGCGCCCGGTCGAGCTGGTCGAAGGTGGTGCGCGCGGCGGAGGCGGTCATCAGCACGCCGTCGGCCTTGGCGGCCAGCACGACGGCGTCGGTGACGGCGAGCACCGGGGGAGCGTCGAGGATGACGGTCGCGTGCTCGGCGAGGGTCGAGACGAGGTCCTGGAAGGTCTGCGACCCGAGCAGCTCGCTCGGGTTCGGGGGGATGCGCCCCGCGCCGACGACCCAGAGGTTCGACGCGGCCTCTGTCTGCTGCATGACCTGGTGCAGCTGCGCCCGGCCGGAGAGCACGTCGGTGAGGCCCGCGCCCTCGGAGACGCCGAGCACCTTCGAGAGGGTCGGCCGGCGCAGGTCGCAGTCGATGACGACGACCCGCTGGTCGGACGACACGGCGAGCGACTCCGCGAGGTTGGCCGCCAGCGTCGACTTGCCGTCGCCCGGCTGCGGGCTGGTCATCACGATCACCCGCGGCTGCGCGTCGACCTTGACGTAGGCGAGGTTGGTGCGGAGCTCGCGCAGCGCCTCCGACATGGCGAAGTTCACGTGGCGGTCGTCGGCGGTGGCGTTCGGCAGCGCCGCGACGAGGCCGCCGTGCTCGGCCAGCGCGTCGTTCTGCGGGATGGTGCCGATCACGCCTACGCCGAACCGCGACTCCACCTCGGCCGCGGAGCGGATCCGGCGGTCGAGCGTGTTGCGGACGAGCAGGTAGACGCCGGCGAGCATGAGGCCGGAGAGCCCGCCGAGCAGGAGGGCCACCTCCACGTTCGGCGACGCGGGCGACGTCGGCACCGACGCCGACGAGAGCGCGACGAACGACGTGGCCGAGCCGCCCGTGTCGGTGCTCTCCTCCTGCATCGCGGCGATCTGCTCGCCCATCGCGGCGAGCCAGGCGTCGGTCAGTGCCGCGGCGTCGGCCGGGGTCGAGCCGCGGGAGGTGACGGTGATGATGGCCGTGTCCTCGGGCAGCGAGGTGGTCACGCGCCCCAGCAGCGACGCCGGCGACGCCGCTCCGCCGAGCGCCGCCGCGGCCGACTCGGCCACCGCGAGCGAGCCGCCGAGCTCGACGTACGACTGCGCCTGCGACTTCGCCAGCTGGTCGGCGGCGAAGGCGAGGTTGGCGTCGCCCCCGGCCGCCACCTGCACGACGCCGGACGCGCTCGACTCGTAGACGCGGGTCTGGGTGAGGGTCCAGCCGGCGCCGGCGGTCACGCCGAGCAGCACGATGAGGAAGGCGCCCAGCCAGTACGACCGCACGATGCGCAGGTAGTCCTGCAGGTCGAGGGTCCTGGGGCGGGGCTCGGTGTCGGGTCGGTCCACGGGCTTCTCCTGTCGCGGTGGCGGTGCTGCTGGTGTCGCGGGGCGGGTGCCGGCCGGCGGCCGGAGGGCGTCCGGAGGCGGGCGCCGGGTCGTTCCTACCGCGCGTGGCGAGGGGCTCCGGGGGCTGGCCGCGCGCCGATCCCCGGGGGCACGGGGCAGACGGGCACCGGGGCCGACGGGGCTTTCACCCCGGGTCTCACCCCGGGTGGACCGCGCGGCGTGCCGGCGCGGCGGGCCCGCGCCGGAGCCCGGAGCGGAGCCGGGCCCGGCCCCTCGCGTCGTGCGCGGCGTACAGCACGCGGAGCGCCGCGGTCGTCGCGGCGGGTGCCACGAGGGCGCCCCGGAGCACGCCCCAGGCCAGGGGGTCGCGTCGTCGCACGGCGCCGAGGTCGACGCCGCCGAGGGCCCGTCGAGCCCGGCGGAGCCCGTCCCGCCGCACCGCCGCGGGGGCGCCGAGGCGCACGGGCAGGGCGACGAGCGCCAGGCAGAGGAAGGTCGTGGTGAAGCGCTGGCGCACGCGCTCGTCGGCGGCCGCGCCGCCCCGCGCCCCGGCCGCCGCGAGCACGAGGTCGTGGGCTCGCTCGAGGTTGGCGAGACGCGGCGTCGAGACCCGCGTGATCGACCCCGGGCGATGGGTCCAGTGGTAGAGCACCTCGGGCACGAACCGCACCCGGGAGGCGCGGGCCAGCACCGCCGCCGCCCCCGCGACGTCGCTCTGCGACGTCAGCTCGGGGAAGGGCGCGTCGCCGAGCAGCCGGCGCCGCAGCAGCTTCGACCAGAGGAACCCGTCGACCTGTCGGTCGAGGAGGAGCGCGAGGGCGACGTCGCCGGTCACCGTCCGGCGCTCGGCGAGGCCGTCGACGACCTTGCCGGGCACCCCGGCCGCCCGTCGGTGGTCGGCCCGGCACCAGACGACGTCGACGGGGTCGCCGTCGTCGTCGCCCGTGGCGGCGGTGAGGACGGCGAGCGCGTCGTCCTCCCACTCGTCGTCGTGGTCGACGAACCACACGAAGTCGCCGACGGCGTGACGGAGCGCCCGGTTGCGGCTGCGGGCGACGCCCGCGTTCTCGTCGGCGACGACCACGACGGCGGACGGGCGCGACGCGGCCCACGTGACCAGCGCCTCCCCGGTGCCGTCGCCGGAGGCGTCGTCGACGACGACGACCTGCGCGCCCTCGGCGAGGCAGCCGTCGAGCCGGGCGAGGAAGGCGGGCAGGTGGCCGCCCGGCCGGTGCACGGCCGAGACGACGGTGACCCGGGGCGCGCTCACGAGCGCCGCCCGCGGGCCGCGAGGAGCGAGCCCAGCACGACGCCGACGAACGCCGGGCCGCGCACGAGGTAGCGGTGCGTCAGGCGGCGCGGCTCCTGGGCGAGCCGCCAGAGCCACTCGCCGCCGAGGCGCTGCACGAGGCGCGGGGCACGCGCCCGGGTGCCCGCCGCGAACTCGACGGCGGCGCCGGCGCCGACGTAGACGCCCGGGGGGAGGCGGTCGCGCCACTCGAGGAACCAGGCCTCCTGCTTCGGCGAGCCGAGGCAGACGAAGACGACGTCGGGCCGCTCGACGCGCAGCGCGTCGGCGACGGCTCTGCACCCGGCGTCGTCGACCGAGCGCACGAACGGGAAGGGCACGGTGACGAGCCGGACGCCCGGCGACGACGCCCTCAGCCTGGCCGCCGCGTCGTCGCTGACGCCCTCGGCGCCCCCGACGATCGCGACGCGCCAGCCGTTCCGCGCCGCCCGGGCGACGACGTCGCCGAGGAGGTCGGCGCCCGTGAGCCGCTGGATGCGCTGGTCGCCGAGCAGACGGGCGAGGCCGACGAGGGGGGCGCCGTCGGCGATCCGCAGGGAGGCGGCACGGTGCGCGGCGGCGGTGCGCGGGTCGGTGCGGAGGGCCAGCACCTGGTCGACGTTCGGGGTCATGACCAGGTGGCGGCCGCCCGAGGCGACCAGCGCCTCCATCTCGTCGAGGAGCTCGTCGGGGCCGCCCCGGAAGAGCGGCTGCCCGTCGAGGTGCGTGCCCCGGGCGCCGACGCGCAGCAGGGGCGCGGTGAGGAGCGACATCAGTAGGCCCCCCGTGCTCGGAGGACGGCGCCGACGGTGCGGCCGAGGATGGCGAGGTCGCCCGAGAGGGTCCAGTTCTCGACGTAGAGGAGGTCGATGACGAGCCCCTCCTCCCAGTCGAGGTCGGCGCGGCCGCTGACCTGCCACGCTCCGGTCAGGCCGGGGCGGGTGAGCAGGCGACGGTGGGCCGTGCGGTCGTAGGCCGCGACCTCGCGCGGCAGCGGCGGGCGGGGTCCCACGAGGCTCATGTCGCCCCGCAGCACGTTGACCAGCTGCGGCAGCTCGTCGACCGAGAACCGGCGGATGACGCGGCCGACCCGCGTGACCCGGGGGTCGTCGCGCATCTTGAAGAGCGGGCCGCGGGCGTCGTCGTCGTCGGAGACGAGGGCCGTGACGAGGGCGTCGGCCCCGGTCACCATGCTGCGGAACTTGTAGAGGGTGAACTCGGCGCCGTCGACGCCGACGCGGGTCTGGCGGAACACCGCGGGGCCGGGCGAGGTCAGGCGGATCGCCGCGGCCACCCCGGCGAGGAGCGGCGCGAGGGCCACGAGGCCCACGGCGGAGAGCGCGACGTCCATCAGGCGCTTGAGCACCGACTGGCGCCCGCCGAGCTGGACCCGGTCGACGCGGATGAGCTGGTGCCCGCCGACGGCGACGGGCTGCAGGCGCCGGCTCGACACCGGGCCGACCTGCGGCGACACGATCAGCTGCACGTCGGTGCCCTCGAGGGCCCACGAGAGGCGGCGCACGAACTCGTCGCCGACGAGCCCGCTGCCGACGACGACGACGCCCTCGGCTCCCTCGGCGGCCAGCCGTCGCTCGACGAGCGAGACGAGCTCGGCGGTGCGGGCGACGTGGGCCACCGGGGCGTCGTCGAGGTCGTCCAGGACGACCTCCGCGACCACGTCCAGCCCCGACGACGAGTCCCGGGCGAGCACCTGGCGGACGCCGGCGACGCCGGCGGCCGTGCCGACGACCACGGTGCGCGTGCCGAGGCGCCGAGCGGCCCGCAGCGACCGGACGTGCGCCCGCCACGCGAGCCGGTTCAGCAGCAGCACGGCCAGCCCGGCGGGCACGGCGACGAGCAGCCACCCGCGGGAGATCTGCGTCTGCGTCGCCGCGGAGAAGAGGCTCACGCCGACCGCGACGACCACCGTCGCGCGCAGCAGGTCGCGGAACGCCGCGGCCCCGCTCGCGAAGAGGTCGTCGGGCCGGACGTCGGCCCGGGCGACGAGGAGGAGCAGCGTCCAGGCCGCCGTGAGCGCGACCGAGACGGTGCCGTAGCCCACGCCGCCGTCGCCGATCGCGAGCCCCTGGGGGCCGCGCCCGAACCAGGCGAGCTGCGCGGCGGACGTCGCGACGAGCAGGGCGGCCGCCTCCGTGACGGCCATCGGGACGACGGGCAGCGCACGTCGGGGGAGTCGCGGTGCCGGCCCCCGGGGCGGGGTGCGGTCGTCGGGGCGCTCGGCGGGCCGGCTGGCGGGGCGGACGGCCGGTCGCTCGGCGGGTCGGGCCCGGCCCGTGGCGGCCGGGTCGGTCGTGGCGGGGCCCGTGGTGGTCGGGCCCGGGAGGGTGCTGGTCATGGTCGCTCCGGGGTGAGGTCTGCCGCGTCGCTCCAGCGGCGCAGGTCGTCGTCGGCGATGGCGGCGGAGACGGCGGTCGTCGCCGCCTCGTCGGGCAGGACGACGGACTGGCCGCCGCCCCGCACGCCGCCGCCGGCGGTGGGGAGGGTGAAGAAGGCGACGTCGTCGGCCCGGACGCCGCGCAGCTCGTAGCCGAGGCGGGTGGTCTCGGCGGGGCCGAGCCCCGCGTCGACCGTCACCCAGCGGGTCGTCGTGCTGACGAACGAGGCCAGGCGACCGGGGTCGGCGAGGCCGTCGCGGAGCAGCCCGTCGACGACGCCGCGGAGGAACGCCTGCTGGTTGCGCACGCGCTGGTGGTCGGCGTCGGCGAACGCGTACCGCTCGCGGACGAAGGCCAGGGCCCGCTCGCCGGCGACGACGTTCGGACCGGCGGCGAAGTCGTGGCCCGGCACGTTGCGGCTGCTGAACGCGACGGGGGAGTCGACCTCGACGCCGCCGAGCGCCGTCGACATCGACGCGAAGCCCTCGAAGTCGACCAGGGCCACGTGGGCCACGCGGGTGTCGAGCAGCTGCTCGACCGTCTGCACGAGCAGCGGCGCGCCGCCCCAGGCGTAGGCCGCGTTGACCTTCGCCTCGCCGTGGCCCGGCACGTCGACCCAGAGGTCGCGCATGATCGAGACCACGGTCACCTCGCGGCGGTCGCCGGAGACGTTGACGAGCATCATCGTGTCGGAGCGCTGGCCCGTGGGCCCGGCCTCGTCGACCGGGTCGAGGTCGCCGTCGCGGCTGTCGGAGCCGATGAGCAGCACGTTGAGGGCCCCGTCGGCCGGAGGCGCGGGTCGGCTGCCGGACGGGAAGGGATCGGCCTCGAAGGTGGTCACGCCCGACCGCCAGCCGAGCTGCACGAGGGCGCCGGCCAGCAGCGGCAGACCGACGAGGACGACGAGCACGGCGGACAGGCGTCGGAGGGCGCGTCGGCGACGGGGGCCCCGGGGAGACCGCCGGCCGGGCCGGGCCTCGGCCCGGGAGCCCGCGGTGCTGCGGGAGCCTCCGGAGCTGCGGGTCCCCGGGCGGGAGGACGACGCGTGCGGCTGGTGGCTGCGCCGCCGCCGGGGCGGCAGCGACACGGGCTCCCCGGCGTTCTCCGGGAAGACGAGCGCCAGGCCGTCGGTCACCGGGGCGGCCTCGTCGCGGGGCGGCACGGTGCCGGTCACGACGAACCCGCGAGGGCCCGGGCGATGACGAACACCGCGTCCTGCGTGCGCAGGTCGAGCAGCTCGAAGGCCCCCGGCACCGTGGAGACCGGGTCGTCGAGGTCGGCGCGGTGGCCGTCGACGTCGGCGAGGCCGGCGCGGAGGGCGGCGGCCCGCTCGACGAACGCCCGGCCCTCGAGTGCTCCGGTCTCGGCGTGCACGGCGAGGCCGGCCAGCTCGAGGAAGGTGAAGGTGCGCTTGAGCAGTCCGGGCGCGAGGTCGAGCACGCGGTCGGAGTGGCTCCGCTCCGCCGTGACGACGAGGTCGACGTCGTCGAGCTCGGCCGGGGTCAGCTGCCGGGCACGGTGGTCGGCCGCGTCGATGCCGTGCGACCGGAGCAGCTCGAGGGTGCCGTGCGCGGCGCCGGCGCCGACCCGGGCCCGGGTGCCGCAGCTCGTGACCCGGAAGTCGCCGGGGGCGAGGCGCTCGAGCTCCGCGCCGAGCAGTCTCTCGATCAACGGCGACCGGGCCTCGTTGGCCCGGCAGACGACGACGATCTCGAAGGGGCCGTCCGCCCGGGCGGGCTCGGCGGGCTCGGTCGCGGTGGCCCAGGGCAGGCGGTGGGCGGCGGGTCGGGTCTCGGGGCGTGGCACCGTGATCAGCTCCTCGGGGTCGGTGTCAGAGGCGTGCACCGTAGGCAGCGCCGTCACCCCCGGGAGGCGCGGGTCGGGCGTCGCGACGGGCCGCGGCCCCCGAGATGTCACCCCGCCCTTCACCGGGGTGACATGTCGCATGACACCCCGGGTGCCGCGGCCGGTCCGCCGTGGGAGGATGGCCGGATGACCGACGGCGAGGGGACCGGCCGAGGGCCCGGCGAGGGGCGCGTCGCCCCGGCCGCCGGCGGCCCCGGAGCCCCCGGCGGCCGCGGAGCCCCCACGGTCGACGGCCGCCTCGTCGTCCGCGTGTCACCGCGCGTGGCGGTCGCCCGTGACGGCGACGCGCTCGTCGTGGCCCAGCTCGACCGCAGCGCGCTCCGCCGGCTCGAGGGCACGGCGGCGGAGCTCTGGGCGCGGCTCGACGGGGTCGCCGCGGTCGACGACCTCGTCGACGCGTCGCTCGCCGACCACCCCGGGGCCGACCCCGCGGCGGTGCGCGAGCAGGTCGCGGCCTTCGTCGACCAGCTGCTGGCCGAGGGGCTGGTCGAGCGGGCGGAGCGGGCCTAGGAGGCGGTGGCCGCCTGCTCGCGGCTCACGGGGGCCAGGAGCCGCCACTCGTAGGCGACGCGCAGGGCCGCCGGCCGGGTGCTCACGCCGAGCTTGCGGTAGAGGCTCCGCACCTGGCTCTTGACGGTGTTGTGGGAGACCCCGAGGGTGCGGGCGATGTCCTCGACGGAGCCGGCGCCGCGCAGCTGCGCGAGCACGACGGCCTCGCGTCGCGTGAGCTTCGGCACGGTGAGGCCGCTCGAGTAGATGCGGGGAGCGTCGGCGAGCACGGGGTCGAGGTCGACGCCCGTCTGCCGGGCGAGGGAGCGGAGCTCCTCGGCGGGGACGAGCCACCACGGCAGGCGGAGGTCGTGGCGGGCCGACACCGAGACGGCCTGCTCGAGCGCCGTCCGCGCGACGTCGAGGTCGCCGACCCGGCCGCTGGCGACCGCCCGGACGAGCTGCAGCTCGAGCTGCGGGCGGGGCGCGAGCCGGCCCCGCCAGACCATGCGGTCGGCCACGACCCGGGCGTCGGCCGCCGCGCCCGCGAAGAGCAGCGCGCGGGCGTGCGCCCCGGCGACCGACTCGCGGCCGTCGACGAAGGGCCGCAGGGCGCCGAGGGCCGAGCGCGCCTGCTTCGAGAGCAGGAGGAAGTCGGACTTCAGGGCGGTCAGGAGCCCGTGCAGGTGGTTGCTCGCGACGCCCTGCGGGTGCGCGGCCTCCGCGTCGCGGACGACGCTGAAGCCGGTGGCCCCGTCGCCGTGGGCCAGGTGCCGCAGGGCCGTCAGCCAGGCGACGACGGGCCACTCCTCCACCGAGGCCGGCATGCTCGCCGCCGTGCGGATGCGGCGCCGGGCCTCCCGGTCGTCGCCCGCGTCGAGCGCGGCGACGCCGGCCGCGAGGTGGGCGGGCAGCGCCCAGACCGTGTGCCGCCAGTCCGACCAGCGCTCGTCGCCCTCCGCCGCGACGACGAGCGCCCGCGCCTCGCCCAGCCGGCCGTCGAGGGCGTGGACGAGGGCTGCGGTGCCGAGGGCCCGCAGGCGCACCGGGTCGGTCGCCTCGTCGAGGCGGCCGACCGCGCCGAACTCGAGCAGCGCCTCGTCGTACGCGCCCTCGTGGAAGAGCGAGAGGCCGATCTGCAGGTGGGCGTCGGCCAGTCGGCGCGCGAGCTCGGGGGTGCGGGGCACCCGGAGCTGGGCCATCGACTCGCGGGTGCGTCGGGCGAGGGCCGCGGCCCTCCCGACGCTGCCCGCCCGCCGCAGCGCCGCGATGCGCACCGCGGCGAGCCGGAGGGCGCCGGTGGGGCCCGCGTCCTTCTGCAGCTCGCGCGCGGCCGTGTCGGCGGCGGCGAGGGTGCCCGCGGCGGCCAGCCAGCTGCGACCGCGGAACGCCGAGAGCTTGCCGAGCAGGCAGAGCAGCCACGGGTCGGCGCGCAGCGACGCCTCCGGCACGGTCTCGAGCACGGACAGGACCTCGTCGGCGTGGTCGCGGGTCAGCTCGGCGTGGTGCCGCTCGAGCACCTCGCCGAGCAGGGGCCAGTCGTGGGCCGCGGCCGCGAGCCCCAGGGCCTCCCGGGCGTCGCCGTCGTCGAGCAGCTGGCGGGCGCCGGCCACCTGCACGCGCCGGGCCTCCTGCCGCTGGGCCTCGTCGACCCGGCGCTCGAGCAGGACCCGACGGACGACCGGCACCAGCACGAGGTGCCGCGTGCTGCCGACGACCGTCCACCCGCCGACGCCCGACCGCTCGACGACGTCGAGCAGCTCGGCCGCGGCGTCGTGGTCGCCGGTGACGGCCTCGAGCAGCTCGGGCGAGAGGAAGGGGAGCTCGGCGGCGGCCCGGAGCGCGTCGGCCCCGACCAGCGACTCCGCCTCCGTCGACACGTCGCGGGTCAGCTCGCCCTCGAGCCGGGCCACCAGCGGGGCGAGGTCCCGACGTCGCCAGAGGCGCCGCGGCTGCAGGGCCAGCTCGTGGGCCAGGCGCTGCACGGCGACGGCCCAGCCGCCGAGCGCGTCGTCGACGAGCGAGAGCGCGGCGTCGTCGAAGCAGACCCCGCGGGCGGTGAGCATCGCCGCGACCTCGCCCCGGTCGAGCTCGAAGACGTCGGGGGCGACGAGCTCGACGTCGAGGTCGGCGCCGGCGGCGCGCTCGAAGGTCGTCCGCACCCGGCCGACCAGCACGACGTGGAGGTGGTCGTGGCGCAGCACGAGGCGCTCGACGTCGGCCGCGAGCCGCGGGTCGTCGAGGCGGTCGACGTCGTCGAGCACGACCGTCACCGGCCCGGCGGCGCCGCCGAGCGCCTCGTCGAGCGCGGCCAGGGGGGCGCCGCCCAGGTCGCCGGCGGCCGGGTCGAGCAGGCGGGCCACGCCGGCCCAGACGTCGGCGACGGCCTGGTCGCCCCGGACCGTCCACCAGGCGCCCCTGACCGGCGCCTCGTCGAGCCAGGCCGCGATCGCGGTCGTCTTGCCGACGCCGGCGGGCCCCCGCACCACGACGACCGAGGCCTCCGCCGCACGGCTGAGGGCCTCCGAGACGCCCTCGCGGCGCAGCACGTGGCGGCGGGTGCGGGGGCGACCGCGGAGGCCCTGGTCGGGGGAGCGGTGCTCGGCGAGCGTGGACGTGGGTGACATGGGGGCCTCTCCTGTGGAAGATATCCAGTGCAGGAACACAAAATATCACACTCATCACGCCGGAGGTGAGATCTCCTCCTCACCGACGTGAGACCGGGTGACCCGCGGGGTGGAGGCGGGGGTGGCATCGCGGGGCGCCTCGGCGAGGGCGACGGGGCCGGCTCGCCGGACGACCGTCCGGCACGGCCTACGGTGCGGCACGACCCGGGACCTCCGGGGCGCCCCACGACCCAAGGAGTCCCCATGCTCGCCAACCTCGGCGGAATGCACCTGCTGATCATCCTCGGCATCGTCCTGCTGCTCTTCGGCTCGACGAAGCTCCCCGCCCTCGCGAAGGGCCTCGGCCAGTCGATCAGCATCTTCAAGAAGGAGACCGAGAAGGGCGCCGAGGCCGACGCGGCGTCGGCGGCCGCCCCGACGGTGGCCGCGACCGCCGCCCCCGCCCCCGCGACCACGGCGCCGGCCCCGGCCGACCAGGCGCGCTAGGCGGCTCGGCGCCAGAGCTCCCGCTCGATGTCGAGGGCCAGCTCGCGCAGGGCGTCGAGCGGCAGGCCCCGCACGTCGCGGGGCTCCGGGTCGAAGACGCAGAGCGCCCCGATGCGGATGCCCTCCGCGGTGTGCACCGGGTAGCCGGCGTAGAACCGGATGTCGTTGCGGGGCACCGTCAGGGTCGTCTGCCAGGCGTCCGCCACGACGAAGGGCTCGTCGGCGTCGACCGTCGTCGCGCAGAACGACTCGCTGAGCGGCACGGCCGTGCTCGAGCCGAGGGTGCTCACGACGTTCCACTGGTGGTCGTCGAGCACGAGGTTGAACGCGGCGCCGTCGGTCTCGAACAGGGCCCTGGCCTGGTCGGTGATCTGCTGGAAGGCCGCCTCCGGCTCGGGCTGCACGACGCCCGACGCGGCGATCGCCTCGAGCCGCGTCGGCTCGGGCTGCGGGCGGCTCCGGGCCCGCTGCGGCGAGTCGATGCGCGCCCGCTGGGCGTGCAGCAGGGGCGCGACGTGCTCGCTGAGCGCCTCCGCCCAGGTCTCGTAGAGCTCGGCCGTGGCCTCCGCGCGCCCCGGCGACCGGTCGTCGTCGACGGCCTCCGCGCCTCCCCCTCCCGGCAGCGTCAGGTGGGTGACCCGGGCGTGCTCGGCGCAGACCCCCGCCGAGACCTCGGCCAGGAGGGTCGAGTGGCGCTCGGCGAGCGCCGTCGGCTGCACGCCGAACGTGCCCAGCGCGTCGGCCAGGGGAGTGGAGGCGACGACCACCCTCGCGCACGGCCTCGTGCGCTCGAGCAGGGCCGACACGAGGCCGTCGAGGTCGCGGGCGCAGGCGCGGGGCGACCGCAGGGTCATCGCCTCGGCGGCCCCGAGCGTCACCACCACGACGTCCCAGTTCTCGAGGAAGGCGTCGCCGAGCACGGTGTGCAGCGACGGCACCCGGTGCGTCGGGTCGGCGAGGGCCGCGACGTGCGAGCCCCGGCCGGTGCGGCGGGCCAGGCGCCGCGCGAGCCGGCCCGGCAGCGCGACCGAGTGCGAGCTCGTGCCCCAGCCGACGGCGGGGCCGGCCCCCACGATGAGGACCCGGTCGGGGTCGAGGCCCGCCCCGGCGCCGAAGGGCACGTCGCGGGGCCGCGGCGTCGTCGTCGACCGCGCGCAGAGCCAGGCGTACCGGGCCGCGAGGGCGGGGGAGAGGAGGAGGCGCCCGGCCGGGTTCACGACGTCGCCTCGGCGCCGCGCGCCCTCGTACGGCCCGAGCCGCCCTGCGTCGTCTCGCCCATCGTGCTGTCTCCCTGATCCGGTGTCGCCGGCGACGAGTCGGTGTGCAGCGGTGCTGCCTCGTGCCCGACGCCTCGGACGTCGTCCCCCCACGCTAGCCACGCGCGCCCGGGCAGACAAGGTGGTCTGCCCGGGAGTCTCCCCGGCCCCGCCGCGGACCGGCCGCCTACCATCGACCGGATGCCTGCCGACCGCACCCGCGCCTCCTCGTCCGCCCCCGACCCGGTCGACGGCTTCGTGCGGGTGCGGGGCGCCCGCGAGAACAACCTGCGGGCCGTCGACGTCGACGTGCCCCGCGACCGCATCGTCGCGTTCACCGGGGTCTCCGGCTCGGGCAAGTCGTCGCTCGCCTTCGGCACCGTGTTCGCCGAGGCGCAGCGGAGGTTCCTCGAGTCGGTGGCCCCCTACGCCCGCCGGCTGATCGCGCAGGGGTCGACGCCCCGGGTCGACTCGATCACGGGCCTGCCCCCGGCCGTCGCGCTGCAGCAGCGCCGCGGCGCGCCCAGCTCGCGCTCGTCGGTCGGCACGGTCACGACGCTGTCGAACTCCGTCCGCATGCTGTGGTCGCGAGCGGGCACCTACCCCGAGGGGGCCGACCGCCTCGAGTCCGACTCGTTCTCGCCGAACACCGTGGCCGGCGCGTGCCCGCGCTGCCACGGCCTCGGGGTGGCGCACGAGGTGACCGAGGCCTCCGCCGTCCGTGACCCGTCGCTGAGCATCCGCGACGGCGCGATCGCGGCGTGGCCGGGCGCCTGGCAGGGCAAGAACCTCCGCGACGTCACCGCCGTGCTGGGCTACGACATCGACCGGCCGTGGCGGGAGCTGTCGCGGGAGGACCGCGACTGGCTGCTCTTCACCGAGGAGCAGCCGGTCGTCGAGGTGCAGCCCCAGCGCGACCGCGTCGCCAAGCCGTACAAGGGCCGCTTCTGGAGCGCGCGGCAGTTCGTGCTGCACACCCTCGCCGACTCGCAGAGCGAGACGCAGCGCACGAAGGTGCTGCAGTTCGTCGAGTCGGGGCCGTGCTCGCTCTGCGTCGGCACCGGCCTCACCCGGGCGGCGCTCGCGGTGACGGTCGCGGGCCGCACGGTCGCCGAGCTGAACGCGCTGCCGCTCACCGAGGTCGCGGAGCTGCTGCGGCCGATCGCGGCGATCACCGACGCCGGCGTCGCGACGTCGCGGGCGTCGTCGGGCGAGCGCACCGAGGTCGCGGTCGCGATCAGCCGCGACCTGCTCGCGCGGGTCGAGGTGCTGACCGAGCTCGGCCTCGGCTACCTCAGCCTCGGCCGGGCCACCCCGACGCTCTCGCCCGGCGAGATGCAGCGCCTGCGCATCGCGACGCAGCTGCGCTCGGGCCTGTTCGGCGTCGTCTACGTGCTCGACGAGCCGAGCGCGGGGCTGCACCCGGCCGACGCCGAGCCCCTCGTCGAGGTGCTCGAGCAGCTCGTCGCGAGCGGCAACAGCGTCTTCGTCGTCGAGCACGACATGGACGTCGTGCGCCGCGCCGACTGGGTCGTCGACGTCGGGCCCGCCGCCGGGGCCGGCGGCGGCGAGGTGCTCTACAGCGGCCCGGTCGCTGGGCTGGCCGACGTCGAGGCGTCGGTGACCCGCCGCTTCCTGGGAGCCGAGGAGGCGCGCCCCGCCCCCCGCGAGCCGCGCACGCCGGCCGCGTGGCTGGAGCTCCGCGACGTCACGCGGCACAACCTCCGAGCGCTCGACGTCGACGTGCCCCTCGGCGTGCTGACCGCGGTCACGGGCGTCTCCGGCTCCGGCAAGTCGACCCTCGTCGGCCACGTCGTCGCCGAGCGCGCGGTCGAGCACCCCGGCGTCGACCGCGTCGTGCAGGTCGACCAGAAGCCGATCGGGCGGACCCCGCGCTCGAACCTCGCGACGTACACCGGCCTCTTCGACGCGGTCCGCGCCTCCTTCGCGGCCACCGACGAGGCGCGGGCCCGGGGCTGGGGCGCCGGCCGCTTCTCGTTCAACGTCGTCGGCGGCCGGTGCGAGGTCTGCCAGGGCGAGGGGTCGGTCTCGGTCGAGCTGCTCTTCCTGCCCGGCTCGTACGCGCCGTGCCCGGAGTGCCACGGGTCGCGCTACGCGCCCGAGACGCTCGAGGTCACCTGGCACGGCGCCACGGTCGCCGACGTGCTCGGCATGACCGTCGAGGAGGCCGCGGGCTTCCTCGCCGAGGTGCCCGCCGCCGCCCGGGCGCTCGAGGCCCTGCGGCAGGTGGGCCTCGGCTACCTGCGGCTCGGGCAGCCGGCCCCCGAGCTGTCGGGCGGCGAGGCGCAGCGCATCAAGCTGGCGACCGAGCTGCAGCGCGCCCGCGGCGGCCACACGCTGTACCTCCTCGACGAGCCGACGACGGGGCTGCACCCGGCCGACGTCGAGCTGCTCGTCGCCCAGCTGCAGCGGCTCGTCGACGCCGGCGGCACCGTGGTGCTCGTCGAGCACGCGATGGACGTCGTCGCGGCGGCCGACCACGTGATCGACCTCGGCCCCGGCGGCGGCGACGCGGGCGGGCAGGTCGTCGCGAGCGGCACCCCGCGCGAGGTCGCGGCGAGCACGGCGAGCCGGACGGCGCCGTACCTCGCGCGGCGGCTCCGGCCCTGACGACGGCCCGGGGCTCAGGGGGCCTGGGAATGCGCCCAGAGCAGGGTGCACCGAGTGCGTGGGTGCACTTAGTGTAATCACCGTGACCGCCGCTCCCGCCCTCGACCGACGTGCCGCCCTCAAGGCGCGGCACCGGCAGGCGATCCTCGACGCGGCCGACGCCCTCATCGCCGAGCGGGGCGCCCCGAGGTTCAGCGTCGACGAGCTCGCCGAGCGCGCCGACGTGTCGCGCCGCACGATCTTCAACCACTTCTCCGGCCTCGACCAGGTGGTGCTGACCCTCGGCACCGTCGCCATCACGAACGCCGTCGAGGAGTTCCAGACCGCCACCGCGGCCGTGGCGACCCCCGCCGCGGTGCTCACCCGCGCCTCCCTGTTCGACGAGGTCACGCTCGCCCTCCGCAGCATCGACCTGCCGGCCGTGATCGCCTACCTCTGGCGCGTGCTCGAGGGCGGCAGCGAGGGGCCGGGCGAGCCGAACGTCATGCAGGACGTCTTCTCGCGGGCGACCGAGCACCTCTCGGCCGACGCGGCCCGCCGCAGCTCCGAGGTCGACGACCTCGACGTCGAGCTGCTCGTCAGCTCGCTGATGCACGGCATCGCCGTGATCGCGGTGCACTGGGTGCGCCGCACCGACGGCGCTCTCGACGACGCGTCGCGGGCGGTCTGGGGCGAGCTGCTCGACCGGCTGGTCGAGACGGTGCGCACGGGCTACCCGGCGGCCCGCGGCCCCGACGGGCCCTGACCCGCACCGACCGCCCCCGGCGCCCCGACCCGGCGCCCCCCGACCCGCCGCACCCCGGCTGCTCCGCCCCTCCTCCCGACGACGCGAGGCCCACCGCACCCCGGCCACCACCGCACGGCCACCACCGCCCCACCTGGAGGACCACCACCATGGCGACACTGCTCTACCGACTCGGCCGCCTCGCGGCCCGACGCGCCTGGCTGGTGATCGTGGCGTGGGTCGTCGTGCTCGGCCTCGCCGGCGGCGCCTTCGCCCTGTTCGGCGGAACGCTGACCTCCGCCGTCAGCATCCCCGGCACCGCGACCCAGGCGGTGAGCGACGAGCTCTCCGAGAAGTTCCCGGCCGCGAGCGGCGGCTCGGGCTCGGTGGTCTTCACCACCTCCGACGACTCGGCGTTCACCGACGAGCAGAAGACCGAGATCGCCGACCTGCTCACCCGCACGGAGGAGCTCGACGACGTCAAGGGCACCACGAACCCCTTCGACACCCAGGCGCAGCTCGCGGAGCAGGCGCAGAAGGTCACCGACGGGCGCGCCCAGATCGACGCGGGCACGGCGCAGCTCGAGGCCGGGCAGGCGCAGATCGACGCCGCGCAGGCGCAGCTGACCGCCGGCCAGCAGCAGCTGGACGCGGCGAGGGCCCAGGCCGAGGCCGCGGGCCAGCTCGCCGCCGCCCAGGCGCAGCTCGACGCGCAGCAGGCCCAGATCACCGCGGGCCAGCAGCAGATCGACGAGCAGCAGGCCACGCTCGACGCCAGCCGCACCGAGCTCGAGACGCAGTCGGCCACCCTGGAGGACGGCGCCGACCTGCTCGCACTCGCGGAGGAGATCCGCCAGGTCTCGAAGGACGAGACGACCGCGGTCGCCAGCATCCAGTTCGACAAGGCCCTCAACCTCGTGACCACGGAGTCCAAGGACGCCCTCGTGGAGGAGATGCAGGGCGCCGACATCGCCGGCGTCGACGTCGAGGTGTCGAACGACATCGCCGCGAGCATCCCCGAGATCCTGGGCCCGGGCGAGGTCGGCGGCGTCGTCATCGCCGCGATCGTGCTCTTCGTCATGCTCGGCACCCTCATCGGCGCCGGCCTGCCGCTCGTCAACGCCCTGATCGGCGTCGGCGTCGGCGTGCTCGCCTCGCTCGCCCTCTCGGGCACCGTCGAGATGCTGTCGGTCACCCCCGTGCTGGGCGTGATGCTCGGCCTCGCGGTCGGCATCGACTACTCGCTCTTCATCCTCAACCGCCACCGGCAGCAACTGCGCGACGGGGTGCCCCTCGAGGAGTCGATCGGGCTCGCCAACGGCACCTCGGGCAACGCCGTCGTCTTCGCCGGCTCGACCGTGCTCATCGCCCTCCTGGCGCTGAACCTCACGGGCATCCCCTTCCTCGGCCTGATGGGCACCGTCGGCGCGGTCTGCGTCTTCGTCGCCATCCTCATCGCCGTCACGCTCACCCCGGCGCTGCTGCGCCTGGTCGGCATGCGCATCCTCACCAAGAAGGTGCGCGCCCGCGTCGGCCAGACCGGCCCGGTGAAGGTGCCCACCTCGCCGATGCGCACCGGCCGTGCCGTGCTCACGCTGGTCGCCGGCGTCGCCGTGCTGCTGATCGTCGCGATCCCCGCGCTGTCGATGCGCCTCGGCCTGCCGGCCGGCTCGTCGGAGCCCGTCGACTCGAGCGCGTACAAGGCGTACAAGCTGATCGACGACAAGTTCGGCGCCGGCGTCAACGGCCCGCTGATCGTCGTCGCCGACCTCGACCAGGCCGTCTCGGAGGACGACCTCGTCGCCGAGCAGGTGCGCATCGGCACCGAGATCAAGGGCGAGGACGACGTCGTGGCGGTGGCCCCGATCGGCGCCTCGGACGACGACCGCACCCTCGCCTTCCAGGTGATCCCGCAGGGCGGCCCGTCGAGCGAGTCGACCGAGCAGCTCGTCCGCGACCTCCGCGGGCTCGACGTCGAGGGCGTCTCCGCGCTCGGCGTCGCGGGCAACGCCTCGGGCAACATCGACGTCAGCGAGAAGCTCGCCTCGGCGCTGCCGCTCTACCTGCTCGTGGTCGTCGGGCTGTCGCTGATCATCCTGATCTTCGTGTTCCGGTCGATCCTCGTGCCGATCACGGCGACGCTCGGCTTCGTGCTGTCGCTGTTCGCGGCCTTCGGCGGCGTCACCGCGGTGTTCCAGTGGGGCTGGCTCGCGCCGGTCTTCGGCGTGCACGACCCGGGGCCCATCCTGAGCTTCCTGCCGATCCTGATGGTCGGCGTGCTCTTCGGGCTCGCGATGGACTACCAGCTCTTCCTCGTCAGCGGCATGCGCGAGTCGTTCGCGCACGGTGCCCCGGCCCGCCTCGCCGTCCAGCGCGGCGTGCACGCCGGGCGGACGGTCGTCATCGCGGCGGCCCTGATCATGACCGCGGTCTTCTCCGGCTTCGTCTTCTCGAACTCGGTGATGATCCAGTCGATCGGCCTCGGCCTCGCGCTCGGCGTGCTCGTCGACGCGTTCGTCGTCCGCCTGCTGCTGATCCCGGCCGTGATGCACCTGCTCGGCGACGCCGCGTGGTGGATCCCCCAGTGGCTCGACCGCATCCTGCCCGACGTCGACGTGGAGGGTGCCTCGCTCGAGCGCTCGCACCCCGCGGCCGCGCACACCGCCGACGAGCAGCACCACTCGCACGTCGCTCCCGGCGCCGAGGTCGACGCTCCCGTGACGGCGACGGCGCACGACGGCGACGGAGCGCACCGGGCGTAGCCCCGGCCCCGCGAGGGCGGGGGAGCAGTGCCCGGGGGAGGCGCGGTGTCGGTCTGACCGGCACCGCGCCTCCCGTGCGTGGCTCAGTCGTCTCGGCGATCTCTCAGCTGCTGAGAGTTGCACTCTGCGCCGCAGGGTGCAATTCTCGTCGTCGGGCACCGCGCCCTCGGCGACGTCGCCGGCCCGCACCGCGACGACCGAGAGGAGGCACCCGTGACCGACAGCACGATCGAGAGCGGCCCCGAGGCGCTCGGCAAGGCCGCGCTCCGGCGGCTGCGCGTGCGCTCCGAGCTCGTCGCCGAGGCCCGGCGCCTGACCGCCGCGGAGGGCCTGGCCGGCTTCACGATCGACGAGCTCTGCACGACGGTCGGCATCTCGCGCCGCACCTTCTTCAACCACTTCGCCTCGAAGGACGACGTGGTCGTGGGCATCGCCCTCGACGACGACGACGAGCCGCTGGAGGCCTACGCCGCGACCCGCCGCGACCCGGCGCTGCCGCCGTTCGCCACGACCTTCGACGACCTGTCGGCGATGCTCGTCGAGCGGATCCAGCACGTCGGCCTCACCCGCGCCCGCGCCGCCGAGTTCAAGGCCGCGCTCGACCGCGAGCCGCGCCTGCTCGGCAGCGTGATGCGCCAGGGCGACGAGCAGCAGCGGCGCATCGCCGCCGCCGTGGCCGCGCACGAGGGGCTCGACGTCTCCGACCCCCGCGTCGACGTCGTCGTGACCCTGATGACCGGCCTCGCGCAGCGCTCGATGGCCGCCTTCTTCACCGCTCAGGGCGACCAGGCCCAGCGCTTCGACGCGGTGCTCACCGACCAGCTGCGGCTCGCCCGCGAGCTGCTGGCCGCCGGCGCCGCCCCCGTGACACCCCCGCTCCGCACCACCGACCGAGAGGCGCCTCGATCCGCATGACGACCACCACCGAGAAGCGGGCCGACGCCCCCTTCCTGCTCACCCAGAGGCGCATCTGGATCATCTTCGGCGCGCTGATCTCGGGCATGCTGCTGTCGAGCCTCGACCAGACGATCGTCTCCACGGCCATGCCGACCATCGTCGGGGAGCTCGGCGGGGTCGAGCACCAGGCCTGGATCACCACGGCCTACCTGCTCGCGACGACCATCGTCATGCCGATCTACGGCAAGTTCGGCGACGTGCTCGGGCGGCGCAGCCTCTTCCTCGTCGCCATCGCGATCTTCACCCTCGCGAGCATCGGCTGCGCCTTCGCCACCGACTTCTGGATGTTCGTCGTCTTCCGGGCGATCCAGGGCCTCGGCGGCGGCGGGCTGATGATCCTGTCGCAGGCGATCATCGCCGACATCGTGCCCGCCTCCGAGCGCGGCAAGTACCTCGGCCCGCTCGGCGCCGTCTTCGGCCTCTCCGCCATCGGCGGGCCCCTGCTCGGCGGCTTCTTCGTCGACCACCTCACCTGGCAGTGGGCGTTCTACATCAACGTGCCCGTCGGGGTCGCCGCGTTCGTCATCGCCTGGATGGCCCTGACCCTCCCCAGCAAGAAGGCCACGAAGAAGGTCGACTGGCTCGGCGTCGTGCTGCTCTCGGCGGCCACCACCTGCCTCATCTTCTTCACCGAGTTCGGTGGCCAGGCCGACCACGGCTGGGGCGCTCCCGAGACCTGGCTGTGGGGCGCCGGCGTGCTCGTCGCGGTCAGCCTCTTCGTGCTCGTCGAGTCGCGGGCCGACGACCCGATCATCCCGCTCTCGTTCTTCCGCAACCGCGTGTTCGTGCTCGCCACGGCCGTCGGCTTCGTGCTGGGGATCGGCATGTTCTCGGCCATCGCGTTCGTGCCGACCTTCCTGCAGATGTCGTCGGGCGCCTCCGCGGCGGTCTCCGGCCTGCTGCTGCTGCCGATGATGGCGGGCCTCATCGGCACCTCGATCATCTCGGGCAACCTGATCACCAAGACCGGTCGCTACAAGATGTTCCCCATCGTCGGGACGGTGCTCACCGGCATCGCGATGGCCCTCTTCACGACGCTCACGGCCGACACGCCCCTCTGGCTGATCTGCGTGTTCCTGCTGGTCTTCGGCGCGGGCCTCGGCCTCATCATGCAGGTCGTGGTGCTCGTCGTGCAGAACTCGGTCGACGCGGCGAACGTCGGCACGGCGACCAGCACGAACAACTACTTCCGCGAGGTCGGCGCCGCGCTCGGCGTCGCGATCTTCGGCGCGCTCTTCACGAGCCGCCTCACCGAGAACCTCACCAGCGTCTTCACCGGCGCCGGGGCCTCGGCGGGCGACGCCGCGCAGTCGACGGCCACCCTCGACCCCGCGGCCCTGAACGAGCTGCCCGAGGCGATCCGTCGCCAGGTCGTCGAGGGCTACGCCGACGCGCTCGCCCCGGTCTTCGCCTACCTCATCCCCTTCATCGCCGTGGCGTTCGTGCTCGCGCTCTTCCTGCCGCAGATCGCCCTCAGCGACGTGGCCGGCATGGTCGCCCGCGGCGAGGCCGTCACCGGCGAGGAGGCCGACCGGCTCGAGGCGGAGGCGCGGGGCCGCACCGCAGGAGCGCCCGCCGCCACGTCCGCCGCCGCCGAGACCGCCACCGCCGCCGCCGTCGCCACGGGCGCGCCCGTCGCCCCGCTCGACGGCGCCGTGGGCGACACCGACCCGCACCCCGACTCCCCCCGCACCGACCGAACGGACCGACCATGACCTCGCGCAAGCTCCCCCGCACCTCCGTGCCCCGCACGATCGGCCGGGTGCTGCTCGGCTCCGCGCTGGTCTTCGCCGGCACCAGCCACCTCACCTTCGGCCGCGAGGACTTCCGCGCGCAGGTGCCCGAGTTCGTCCCGCTCAGCGAGGACGTCACGGTGCTCGCCTCGGGCGTCGCCGAGATCTCGCTCGGCGCCGCGCTGATCGCCCTCCGCGGCCGCCGCGTCACGGTCGGCTGGGTCGCCGCGATCTTCTTCACGGTGATCTTCCCCGGCAACATCGCGCAGCTCATCCACCACCGCGACGCGTTCGGGCTCGACACCGACACCAAGCGCGGCCTGCGCCTGCTCGGCCAGCCGCTGCTGATCGCCTGGGCGCTCTGGTCGACCGGAGCCTGGCGCGACCGGAAGCGCCGCCGCTAGCCGCACCGCGCCTCCCGCGCTCCGCCCCGCGCCCCTCCTCCCGCACCCAGGCGGGGCGGGGGGCGCGCGGCTATCGTGCACGGCATGACCGTCACGCTGCCCGCCCCCGCCCGACTCGACGACCGGACGGTCGTGATCACCGGCGCGAGCTCGGGCATCGGCCGCGCCGCGGCCGTCGCCCTGTCGGGCCTCGGCGCCACCGTCGCCGTGGTCGGGCGCAACGCGGAGCGCACCCGCCGCGTCGCCGACGAGGTCGGCGGCCGGGCCTACCTCGCCGACTTCACCGACCTCGCCGCCGTGCGCTCGCTCGGCGAGCAGCTGCTCGCCGACCACCCGCGCATCCACGTGCTGGCGAACAACGCCGGCGGCCTGATGCCCGAGCGCGGCACCACCGGCGACGGCTTCGAGACGACGCTGCAGAGCAACCACCTCGCGGCCTTCCTGCTGACCTCGATCCTGCTGCCGCGCCTCACCGAGACCGCGCAGGACGTCCCGCCGGGCGCCGTCCGCATCGTCCAGACGTCGAGCGCCGGCAACCTGATGGGCCGCGTCGACCTCGACGACCTCGACAGCTCGCGCGGCCCCTGGCTCGGCGGCATGCGGGCGTACGGCACGTCGAAGCTCGCGAACGTGCTCTTCACGCGCGAGCTGGCGCGCCGCCTCCGCGGCACCGCGGTCGACGCCTTCGCCTTCCACCCCGGCTTCGTCGCCTCGAGCTTCGGCGGCGGCGGCCCCGTCGTCAGCCTCGCCAAGAACCTCGCGATCAGCACCGAGCAGGGCGCCGAGCCCCTCGTCCGGCTCGCGGCCGCGGCGTCGGTGCCCGCCCCGAGCGGCAACTACTTCGACCGCCTGAAGGCCCCCGGCCGCGTCGCGTCGCAGGCCGGCGACCGCGAGCTCTCGCGCGGCCTGTGGGAGCGCAGCGCGGCGATGGTCGGCGTCCCCGCCGCCTGACGCCCCGGTGCTGCCCCCCGCCCTCCCCGCCCCCCCTGCCCCCCCCGCAGCCTCGTCCCCGGCGAACCACCGACTGATCAAAGAACCACGCTTCGCGATGGTTCTTTGATCAGTCGGTGGTTCGCTCGGGGTGAGGACAGGGCGGGCGCGGGGCGGGCGCGGCTACGCGCGGCTGCCGGCCTCGACGACGGTCTCGACCAGGCGCACGTGCGAGACGGCGACGCGGGTCGGCTGGCCGGCGAACGCCGCGGCCCGGCCCTCGCTGGCGAGGTACGTCTGCTCGAGAGCGGTGAACGCGGCGGCGTCGCCGGGCACGCTGACCGCCCAGGTGAACTGCTCGGCCTCGCGGTCGGCGTACGCGAACTCGACCGTGAAGCCCTGTGCGGTGCGCACGGGCACGATCTCGGCGTGGAACCACGCCAGGAAGTCGTCGAGCACCCCCGGCACCAGGTCGTAGCGGCGCAGCTGGACGGTCTTCGCGGAGGGCTCGGGGGTCATGCCGCCACCCTAGGGCGACCCCGGGGCCCCCGATGTTCGTCACACTCCGCCCGCGTGCCACAGAATGGTCGCGTGACGGACACCGAGACCCCCCGACGCCCTGACGGCACCTCCCGCGACGACGTCCGGGGCGAGGTCGACGCGGCCCTCCGCGCCGACGTGAGCTTCCTCGGCAGCCTCCTCGGGCGCGTGCTCACCGAGGCGGGCGGCCCCGAGCTGCTCGCCGACGTCGAGGCCCTGCGCGCCGCCGTGATCGGCGCCTACGAGGGCGACACCGACGAGGTGGCCAGGGCCCGCGCCCGCGACCTCGTCGAGTCGCTCGACCACGAGCGCGCCGAGCAGGTCGCCCGGGCCTTCACCTGCTACTTCCACCTCAGCAACCTCGCGGAGGAGCACCACCGCGTGCGCGTGCTGACGCGCCGCGGCTCGGGCCCCGACTCCCTGCCGGCCGCCGTCGAGCGGCTGGTCGACGAGCTCGGCGCCGACGAGGCGTCGCGGCGCCTCGCCGAGCTGCGCTTCCAGCCCGTCTTCACGGCGCACCCGACGGAGGCCCGCCGCCGCGCCGTCGCATCGACCATCCGCCGCATCAGCGACCTGCTCGCCGAGCGCGACATCTCCGCCAACGAGGTGACCGGCGCCGAGACGCAGCGCCGCCTCCTGGAGGAGATCGACACGCTGTGGCGCACCTCGCCGCTCCGCACGACGCGTCCGACCCCGCTCGACGAGGTCCGCACCGCGATGAACGTCTTCGACCAGACGCTCTTCGAGGTCGTGCCGACGGTCTACCGCCTGCTCGACGACCGCCTCCAGGGCGACGGCGCCGGTCGCGAGCCGGTGCGCGCCCCCGCCTTCATGCGCCTCAGCAGCTGGATCGGCGGCGACCGCGACGGCAACCCGCACGTCACCGCCGAGGTCACGCGGGCCGCGGCCGAGATCGCCTCCGAGCACGTGCTGATCGGCCTGCAGCGCGCGACCACGCGCATCGGCAGCACCCTCACCCTCGACGAGGCCGACACCCCCGGCGACGAGGGCCTCGTGGCGCTCGCCGAGCAGCAGCGGCAGCTCGAGCCCGACGTCGCCTCGCGCATCGGCATCCGCTCGCCGAACGAGAGCCACCGCCGCGTGCTGCTCTTCGTCGCGGCCCGCCTCGAGGCGACCCGCCTCGGCCAGGAGCCCCTCGCCTACGGCCGCCCCGACGAGCTGCTCGACGACCTCCGCACCGTGCAGCGCTCGCTGCGGGCCGCGGGGGCCGACCGTGCCGCGAACGGCGAGCTGCAGAACCTCGTGTGGCAGGTCGAGACCTTCGGGTTCCACCTCGCCGAGCTCGAGGTGCGCCAGCACTCGCAGGTGCACCGGAACGCCCTCGAGGAGGCGCGGGCCGGCGGCGAGCTCAGCCCCACCACCGTCGAGGTGCTGGAGGTGTTCCGCGTGGTCGCCGAGCTGCAGCAGCGCTTCGGGCGCCAGGCCGCCTCCCGCTACATCGTCTCGTTCACGCAGTCGTCGGCCGACCTCGCGAACGTCGTCGAGCTGGCCGAGCTCGCGCTCGGCTCGGCCGAGGCGGCGCCCGTGCTCGACGTCATCCCGCTCTTCGAGACGTTCGCCGACCTCGAGGCGTCGACGCGCATCCTCGAGGAGGCCCTGCAGACCGAGCCCGTGCAGCGGCGCCTCGCCGCGAACGGCCGCCGGCTCGAGGTCATGCTCGGCTACTCCGACTCGTCGAAGGACGTCGGGCCGGTCAGCGCCAGCTTCGCGCTCTACGACGCCCAGGCGCGCATCGCCGAGTGGGCCGAGCGCAACGGGATCGTGCTGACGCTCTTCCACGGGCGCGGCGGCTCGATGGGCCGCGGCGGCGGGCCGGCCCACGAGGCCGTCCGCGCCCAGCCGCCCGGATCGGTGGAGGGGCGGTTCAAGATCACGGAGCAGGGCGAGGTGATCCTGGCGCACTACGGCAACAAGACCATCGCCGCGCGGCACATCGAGCAGATGGCCGCTGCGACCCTGCAGGCGTCGAGCCCCGCCACGGCCGCGCGCAACGCCGCCGCGGCGGAGCGCTTCGCCCCGCTCGCGAGCGCGATGGACGCCGCCTCGAAGGACGCCTTCTTCGGCCTCGTCAAGGCGGACGGCTTCGCCCAGTGGTTCGCCACGGTCACCCCGATGGAGGAGGTGGGCCTGCTCGCGCTCGGCTCCCGCCCCGCGCGGCGCGGCCTCTCGGTCGAGTCGCTGGAGGACCTGCGGGCGATCCCGTGGGTGTTCGCCTGGACCCAGGCGCGCATCAACCTCGCGGGCTGGTACGGCCTCGGCTCCGCCCTCGCCGCGGTGGGCGACGTCGAGCTGCTGCGCGAGGCGTACGCGTCGTGGCCGCTCTTCACGACGATGATCAAGAACGTCGAGCTGTCGTTCGCCAAGACCGACGACCACATCGCCCGCGAGTACCTCGGCCTGGCCGAGCGCACCGACCTCGCCGACCGGGTGCTCGCCGAGATGGCGCTGACCCGTGAGTGGGTGCTCCGCGTCAGCGGCCACGCCGAGGTGCTCGAGGGCCGACCGGTGCTGAAGCGCTCGGTGCGCCTCCGCAGCCCGTACGTCGACGCGCTGTCGCTGCTGCAGCTGCGGGCGCTCCGGGGCATCCGCCGCGCGGTCGAGAAGGACCCGGCCGACGCCGACCACCGCCTCCTCCTGCTCACCGTCAACGGGATCGCCGCGGGCCTGCAGAACACCGGATGACCCCGGGCACCGGCACGGGCGCGGGGCCCGCATCTCCGACCTTCGGTCGATCCGGGCCCCGCGGGCCGCTCCGTAGGCTCGCCGCATGACCGCGACAGCACGCCCCGCGAGCCCGCCCCCGAGCCCCGCGGACGTCGGCCGTCCGGTCGACGACGACCGCCCGGGCGCCGCGGCGCGCCTCTGGTCGGAGACCTGGCGCTGGGTCGTCGCCGCGGTCGTGGGCCTCCTGCTCTTCGTGGTCGTCTGGTTCTCGGACCCCGCGGTGTCCGAGGGCCTCGGCGAGCCCCGCTTCACGCTGCTGGTGCTGCTCGACCTCGTGCTCGGGTCGGCAGCCCTCGTGCTCGTGCCCTTCCGGCGGCACGCGCCCCTGGTGGTGGCCCTCGTCGCCGTGGCGCTCTGCGGGGCCTCCGCGCTCGGCATCGGCGCCGCGGTGCTCGCCACCGTCTCGCTGGCGACCCGTCGTCGCCCGGTCGAGATCGGCCTCGTGTCGGTCGTCTTCGTCGGGGCGTCGGTGCTCGGCGACCGCATCGTCACGCAGGCCTCCGCGGCGACGCCCCTCTGGCAGCTGGTCGCGGTCTCGGCGCTCGTCGTCGCCCTCCTCGTCGCCGTGGGCCTCTACGTCGGGGGCCGCCGCGAGCTGCTGCGCTCGCTCCGCGAGCGGGCCCGCCTCGCCGAGGAGGAGCAGTCGCTGCGCCTCGCCCAGGCCCGCGACCACGAGCGCACGCGGATCGCCCGTGAGATGCACGACGTGCTCGCCCACCGGCTCTCGCTCGTGGCGCTGCACGCCGGGGCGCTCGAGTACCGCGAGGGGCTCGGCGAGGCCGAGACCCGGGCGACGGCCGGGGTCATCCGCGACAACGCCCGGGCGGCGCTCACCGAGCTGCGCGAGGTGCTCGGCGTGCTGCGCGACGGGGCGCGCGGGGGCGACGGGCCCGACGCCGACCCCGACGCCGACTTCGACGTCGCCGCCGCCGCCAGCGCCGCGGCCGTGCCGCCGCAGCCGACGCTGGCGGGCCTCGACGGCCTGCTCGACGAGGCCCGCACGGCCGGCGCCGCGGTGACGCTGCGGGTCGACGACGACACGCGCCGGGGGCTGGAGGCGCTGCCGACGTCGACCTCGCGGCACGCCTTCCGCGTCGTGCAGGAGTGCCTCACGAACGCGCGCCGTCACGCACCGGGGCAGCCGGTGACGGTCGGCCTCTCGGGGCGCCCGGGGCGCGAGCTGCGGGTGCGGGTCGAGAACCCGACCACGAGCACGGCGGGGGGCGCCGACGGCCTCGGCAGCGACGGCCTCGGCGGCGACGGCCTCCGCGTGCCCGGACGGGGCCACGGCCTGACGGGCCTGGAGGAGCGGGCCCGGCTGGCGGGCGGCTCGCTGACCGTCGAGCACGCCGACGGCCGGTTCACGGTGGAGGCGCGGCTGCCGTGGACGAGGTGACCCGCGACTCCCCGGGGCCGGCCCCCGTGCGCGTCGTCGTGGTCGACGACGAGCGCCTGGTGCGCGAGGGCCTGCTGCTGCTCCTCGGCGGCGACCCGGGCATCGAGGTGGTGGGCCAGGCGGAGGACGGCCTGGCCGCCGAGGCCGTCATCGCCCGCACCCGGCCCGACGTCGTGCTGATGGACATCCGCATGCCGCGCTGCAACGGCCTCGACGCCACCGCCCGCGAGCTGCGGCGACGGCCCGACCTCGCGGTGCTCGTGCTGACGACCTTCGACGCCGACGAGATGGTGCTCGGGGCGCTGCGGAGCGGTGCCCGCGGCTTCGTGCTCAAGGACACGCCGCCGGCCGAGCTGGTCGCCGCCGTGCACGCGGCCGCCGAGGGGCGGTCGACGCTCTCGCCGTCGGTGCTCGACCGGGTGATCGAGGTGGCGGCCGGGCGCGGCGGGGGAGCGGGGCCAGGAGCGGGGCAGGGCGTGGGCCCGGTCGCCGGCACCGGCGTGGACGCCGCCGTGGTGGTCGGCGAGGTCGAGCGCTTCGAGCGGTTGACCGAGCGGGAGGCGGAGGTCGCCCGGGCGGTGGCGCGCGGCCTCACGAACGCGCAGGTCGCGGCCGACCTCTTCATCACGCTCGCGACGGTGAAGACGCACGTCGGCCACGTCTACGAGAAGCTCGAGGTGGAGGGGCGGGTCGACCTGGCGATGCTGGTGCACCGGGTCGGCGGGGCGCGCTGACGTCACGCCCCGCCCTCGCGGGCGCGCGCGTCGGCGTCACGGAGGCGGCACGGCGGCCGATCGGTGCCATGATGCTGCTCACCCCTGCAGCATCCCCCAGCCCGGAGGTCTCCCCGTCGTGTCAGTCCGCCCCGCCCGCACCGGCAGCCCCGCCGCCGTCGTCCGCCTCGCCGCCCCGGCCCGCGCGTCGTCCGCTCGTCGCCCCTCGCGCCTCCTCGGGGGCGTCGTCGGCCTGTCGGCCCTCGTGCTGCTCAGCGCCTGCGCGACCGCGCCGAGCGACGACGTCGCCGCGACCGACAGCACGCACTGCGCCCGCATGGTCACGAACTCGGGCGGCCTCGACGACCGGTCGTTCAACCAGTCGAGCTGGGCGGGCCTCCAGGCGGCCCAGGCCGAGGACGGCATCGACGCGAAGGTGCTCGTGTCGACGAGCGAGACCGACCTGGCCCCCAACGTCGAGCAGGCCGTGGGCTCGGGCTGCGGCTTCGTGCTGACGGTCGGCTACGAGCTCGCCGCGGCGACGCAGGAGCAGGCCGCCGCGAACCCCGACATCGACTTCGCGATCGTCGACGAGAGCGTCGAGGGCGAGAACGTCAAGCCCATCCTCTTCGACACGGCGCAGGCCTCGTACCTCGCCGGCTACCTCGCGGCCGGGGTCAGCAAGACCGGCGCGGTGGCGACCTTCGGCGGTGGCAACCAGCCGCCCGTGACGCTGTTCATGGACGGCTTCTCGGACGGCGTCGACGCCTACAACGCCGCGCACGGCACCGCGGTCGAGCTGCTCGGCTGGTCGAAGGAGGCGCAGGACGGCTCGTTCACCGGCGACTTCGAGGACGTCAACAAGGGCAAGCAGCTGGCGCAGGCGCTGATCGACCAGGGCGCCGACGTGATCATGCCGGTGGCTGGGCAGGTCGGCGAGGGCGCCGCCTCCGCGGCCCTCGACGCGGGCGGCGTCTCGGTGATCTGGGTCGACAACGACGGCTACGACACGCTCCCCGAGGAGTACCGGCCGATCATGCTCACCTCGGTGATCAAGGACACGGAGCAGGCCGTGCAGCAGATCGCCGTCTCGTCGACCGACGACTCGTTCACGGCGGAGCCCTACGTCGGCACGCTCGACAACGGCGGCGTCGACATCGCGCCGTTCCACGACCTCGCCTCGTCGGTCCCCGCCGAGCTGCAGGCCGAGCTCGACGCGGTGCGAGCGAGCATCGTCAGCGGCGAGCTCGTCGTCGAGTCGCCCAGCGCGCCGTAGGGGGCGAGGGCGCCGGAGCGCGGCCAGTACGGCCAGAGCTGGCGCTGCCGCGGCCGACCTGCGGGTCCCGTCGCCCGGGAAGCACCCACGCCTACCGCTGATCCACTCTGGAGTGGATCAGCGGTGACGGCGGACCCTCCTCGAGGCCCCGAGGGCGCTCTCGAACCGCCGAGCGACAGGCCGGTCGGGAGGCGCGGGTCAGCCCTGCGGCCCGCTCGCGACCGTGAAGCGCTGGTTCGCCAGCACGGGCAGCGACCCGCGGGCGGCGTCGACCTGGGCGAGGTCGACGTCGACGACGCGGAGCTCGGGCGCCGCGCCGAGCTCGACGAGCACCTCGCCGAGCGGCGACACGACGACGCTGTGCCCCACCCCGGTGGGCGCGCCGCCCGAGGGCTCGACCCCCTGCGTCGCGGGGTCGCCCTGGCCCACGGCCACGACGACGGTGGTCGTGTCGACGGCCCGGGCCCGGGCGAGCAGCCGCCACTGCTCGACCTTGCCGGGGCCCGCGCCCCACGATGCGCAGACGAGGCTGACGCGCGCGCCCGCCGCGGCCGTCGCGAGGAACAGCGCGGGGAAGCGCACGTCGTAGCAGGTGGCCAGCCCGACGGTCTCGCCCGCCACCTGCACGGTGACGGCCCGGTCGCCCGGCTGCACCGACTCCGACTCGGCGTAGCCGAAGGCGTCGAAGACGTGCACCTTGTCGTAGTGGGCCCCGTCGCCGGGCGTGGGCCCCGCCACCAGCAGGGTGTTGCGCACCCGGCCGTCGTCGCCGGGCGTGAACGTGCCGACCACGATCGTCGTGCCGAGCCGGGCGGCGAGGCCCCGCACCGACGACGCCCAAGGGCCGTCCAGCGGCTCGGCGACCGTGCCGAGGTCGGCGCCGCCGAAGGCGCAGAGCGTCGCCTCGGGGAAGACGACGAGCTCGGCGCCGTCGGCCGCGGCGAGCTCGGCGACGCGCTCCACCTCCCGGAGGTTCGCGGCCGGGTCGGCGGTGCTGATGATCTGGGCGAGGGCGATGCGCATGGTGCTCCGTACTGTAGGCCAGCGGCCGCGCGCGCTCACCCCCGGCCGCGCCCGGCCACGCCCGGCCGGTCAGCCCCGCTCACCCCCGCGCGAGCCGCCAGAGCCGGTCGCGCGACATGGGCAGCTCGTGCGGCCGCATGCCCAGGGCGTCCCGGATCGCGTTCGCGAGCGCCGGGGCGACCGGGTTGTACGGCGCCTCGCTCATCGACTTCGCGCCGAGAGGCCCGAGGTCGTCGTGGGTCGCCGCGAAGAGCACCTCGGTGCGCGGCACGTCCGAGAACTTGGGCACGCGGTAGTTGCGGAGCGCGGTCGTGGTGACCCGCCCCTCCTCGTCGAGCAGGACCTCCTCGTAGAGCGCCGTGCCGATCGCCTGCGCGGTGCCGCCCTCGACCTGCCCGCGCAGCTGTTCGGGGTTCAGCACGGTGCCGGCATCGGCCGCCTGGATCGAGCGCAGCATGCGCACCTCTCCGGTCGACCGGTCGACGGCGACGCGGAACGCGTGCACGTTGAACGCGACCGAGCGCGGCGTGCCGTCGTGGCTGCCGTCGGCCGAGAGCGGACCGGCGGCGAGCAGCTGCCCGGCGTCGACGACGACGTGCTCGGGGTCGCCCCCGGGGGTGCGGGAGGCGCGGGTCACGACGACGCCCCCGGTCACCACCTCGGGCAGCGGGCCTCCGTCGACGACCGACGCCGCGCCTCCGGTGAGGTCGAGCGCCCGCTCCACCATCGCGGCCCGCAGCTTCTGCGCCGCGGCGAGCAGCGCCTTGCCGGCCACGACGACCCCGGCCGACCCGAAGGCGCCGGTGTCGTACCGCGCCACGTCGGTGTCGCTCTGCCGGATCGTCACGCGGTCGGGCGTGGTGCCGAGCACGGTCGCGACCAGCTGGCCGTGCACCGTGGTCGTGCCGTTGCCGAACTCGGCCGTGCCGACGGCCACGTCGTACCCGCCGTCGGACCGCAGCGCGACCGACGTGTCGGCGAAGTGGCCGCGGGGCGGCATGGTCGCGATCATCGCGAGGGCCATGCCGGTGCCGACGCTCCAGCTCGGGCCCTCGGGCACGACGTCGGCGGCGGCCACCGCGGGGTCGTCGCTCGGGGTCGCCAGGGCCCGCTCGACGAGGTCGAGGCACTGGTCGAGGCCGTAGCTGCCGTAGAGCAGGTCCGTCTCCTCGTCGGGGTCGGTGACGACCATCGGGTCGCCCGGCACGACGACGTTGCGGCGGCGCAGCTCGAACGGGTCGAGGCCGAGCTCGCGGGCCAGCTCGTCCATCGCCGACTCGACGCCGAAGACGACCTGGCCGAGGCCGTAGCCGCGGAACGCCCCCGACGGCAGGTTGTTCGTGTAGACGCTCTCGGCGTCGACCCGCTTGTTCTCGCAGCGGTACACGGAGGTCGACTCGTGCACCGAGTGGTACATGACCCCGATGCCGTGGTTGCCGTAGGCGCCCGTGTCCATCAGCTGGTCGACGTGCATCGCCGTGAGCAGGCCGTCGCGGGTGGCCCCGAGCCGCACGCGCACGCGCATCGGGTGCCGGGTCGGCACGACCGTGAACTCGTCGTCGCGGCTCATCTCGTACTGCACGGCCCGGCCGGTGCGCAGCACGGCGAGCGTCACGAGGTCCTCGGTCAAGAGCTCCTGCTTGCCGCCGAACCCGCCGCCGACCCGCTTGGTGAAGACCCGGACGGACTCCTGCGGCAGGCCGAAGACGTGCGCCACCTCGTCACGGACGAGGAAGGGCACCTGGCTCGAGGTGCGGAGCACGAGGCGCCCGTCGTCGTCGAGCCAGCCCCGCGTGGCGTGCGTCTCGAGCGCCGCGTGGCTGACCCGCTGGGTGCGCCACGTGCCCTCGACGGTGACGTCGGCGGCGGCGAGCGCGGCCTCGACGTCGCCCGTCTCGCCGTGCATCGCGGCCACGGTGTTGCGCTCGGGGAAGGCGATGCGCGAGACCTCGCTCGTCTTCTCGCCGTGCAGCAGCGGGGCTCCGGGGCGCCGGGCCTGCTCGGGGTCGAAGACGGCGGGCAGCAGCTCGTACTCGACGACGACGGCGTCGAGGGCGAGGCGCGCCTCGCGCACCGACTCGGCGACGACGGCCGCGACGCGCTGGCCGCGGAACCGCAGCACGGGGTCGATCACGAGCGAGTCGTCGGGGTCGTCCTCCCGGTCTTCGTGGCGGCCGGTCGAGAACAGCGTCGCGGGGGAGTCGTGGTGCGTGAGGACGGCGTGCACGCCCGGCATGGCCTCGGCGGCCGAGACGTCGATCGACACGACGCGCGCGTGCGGGTGGGGACTGCCGAGCACGGCGAGGTGCAGCAGCTTCGTCGGCGAGCGGAAGTCGAGGGTGTACTCCTCGCCGCCGGTCACGACCCGGAGGGCGGCCGGGGCCGTGGTCGACTGGCCGACGGCCGTGCCCGCGGCCGGCGTCGTCGTGTTGGCGACGCCGCAGATCGCGTCGCCGATCGCCCGGTAGCCGGTGCAGCGGCAGAGGTTGCCCTTGAGCAGCCGGGGCAGGTCGTCGTGGTCGGCCTCGGTGAGGGTCGACGCGGTCACGACCATGCCCGCGGTGCAGAAGCCGCACTGGAAGCCCGCGGCGTCGACGAAGGCCTGCTGCACGGGGTGCGGGTGCTCGACCGTGCCGAGGCCGGCGGCCGTGGTGACGGCGCGGCCGTCGAGGCGGTGCGCCGGCCAGATGCACGAGTGCACGGGCTCGCCGTCGACGAGCACCGAGCAGGCTCCGCAGTCGCCCGCGTCGCAGCCCTTCTTCACCGAGTGCACGCCGGCCTCGCGGAGCACCGTGCGCAGCACCTGGCCGGGCGCCACCGGCGCGTCGAGCTGTCGCCCGTCGACCTCGAACGAGACGGTCCTGCCGGAGGCGCGGCTCGGCACGGCCGCCTCGCTGGCGGTCGCCGGGCCGGTCACGCCGCCGCCGCTGGCTGCTCCTGGGGTGCTCACGCCGTGCCTCCTCGGGTCGGGGTGCCGGCCGACCGGGCCGGGCCCGGGCGGTGGACGAAGGGCCGCGCGGGCGGCGTCGGGGCGGGCGACAGCGCCTCGGCCCGCAGCTCGTGCGCGAAGAGGGCGCTGACGTGCCGTCGCCAGTCGGGGGCGCCGTGCGGGTCGTCGTACCAGGTGTCGACGCGGGCGAGCGCGTCGGCGAGGGCCCGTTCGCCGGGCACCTCGTCGAAGCGCAGCTGCTCGGGGCGCGTCGTGCCCGCCGTGACGGTGAGCACCCACTCGCCGTCGGGCGCCGTGCGGCTCGTGACGAGCGTTCCCGAGCGGCCCAGGGGGCTCAGGGAGACGCGGCGGAACCCGGTGCGCGAGCGCAGCGACCCGAGGGGCACCTCGAGCGACCGCAGCACCTCGCCGTGGCGCAGGGTGTTCTCGCGCACGCCCGTGACGAGCTCGACCACGGGCTCGCGGCGCTCGCCGCCGTCGGGGGTCCAGACGACGGCCACGGCGTCGAGGGTGCTGAGCAGCGACGTCATCGCGCCGGCGGGCAGGCTCGTCGCGACGTTGCCGCCGACCGTCGCCGTGTTCCAGATCTTGAACGAGGCGAGCAGGCTCTCGGCGCACTGGCGCACGAGCGGGTGCGCCGCCCAGCCGGGCTCCGCCGGCAGCCGCGTCAGCTCGGCCAGCGTGCACGTGGCCGCGATGCTCAGCACGTCGCCGACGACCTGGAGCGGGGCCCAGCCCAGGGTGGTCAGGTCGACGAGGCCGGTCAGCCCCGGCTGCGGCTCGGAGTACAGCCAGGTGCCGCCGCCGAGGGGCAGCTCGCCGGGGCCGAAGCGGAGCTCGCCCCGCGTCGTCGGGGTGCGCACCTCGCGCACGGTGATCAGGTCCACGACGGCACCCGCCCCCCGGTCGCGGTCAGTACAGTGGCGACCATGATCGACCTCCCCGAGAGCGAGCTGCGCGAGCGGCTGGCCACCGCATTGTCCGTGCAGCGCTGGGTCGACGAGGTGGCCGCGTCCGCGCCGTTCGACGACGTCGACGCCCTGGTCGGGGCCGCCACGGCCGCGGGCAGCCCGCTCAGCGAGGCCGAGGTCGACGAGGCCATGGCGCACCACCCGCGCATCGGCGAGGCGCCGACGGGCGAGGGTGCCGCGCAGGAGTTCAGCCGGCGCGAGCAGGAGGCGTCGGCGCAGACCGACGACCCGCAGCTCGCCAAGGCGCTCGCCGAGGGCAACGCCACGTACGAGGAGCGCTTCGGCCGCGTCTTCCTCATCCGCGCCGCGGGGCGCAGCCGCGCCGAGATCGTCGACGAGCTCGAGCGTCGGCTGAAGCTCGACGACGAGACCGAGAAGCAGGTCGTGGGCGAGCAGCTGGTCGAGATCGCCGCGCTGCGGCTGCGCCAGATGTTCGCCGCCGCGACGGCCGAGACCGGCCGCACCAGCGAGACCGCGTCGCCGCGGGAGCCCGCCGCGTGAGCCACGTCACGACGCACGTGCTCGACGCGGCGCTCGGCCGCCCGGCCGCCGGCGTCGCCGTCGACCTCTCCGACGAGGCGGGCACGCTGCTCGGCCAGGGCGTCACCGACGCCGACGGTCGCGTCGCGGACCTCGGGCCGGAGGCGCTGGTCGCGGGGGTCTACCGGCTCACGTTCCACACCGCAGCGTACTTCGAGGCCGCGGGCCGCGACTCCTTCTGGCCGCGCGTCGTGCTGGAGTTCCAGCTCGCCGACGCGTCGGCCCACCACCACGTGCCGCTGCTGCTCAGCCCGTTCGCCTTCACGACGTACCGCGGCAGCTGACCCGCCGGCCTGGGCGACCGCGGGCCGGGCGACCGGGGGCCGGGCGCCCCCGGCCGTGACGGGCCCTCGCACGGCGCTCAGTAGTCGGTGCGGTGGTCGTGGGCGAGCCAGGCCTCGAACGGCGCCGAGGCGTCGTCGGGGCGCGCGGCGACGACCGGGAGATCCCAGGTGGAGCGGTCGCGGCGGAACAGCTCGTAGAACTCGAGGTCGTCGAAGCCGCCCCGGGCCGCGTCGTGGCGGTCGGCGGCGTAGACCACGCGGTCGACCCGTGCCCAGAGCGACGCCGAGAGGCAGAGCGGGCACGGCTCGCACGACGTGTAGAGCGTCGCGCCGGCGAGCGAGAAGTCGCCGACGACCTGGCACGCCGCGCGGATCGCCGTGACCTCGGCGTGCGCGGTCGGGTCGAGGTTCGCCGTGACGCGGTTCTGGCCCTCGGCCACCAGCTCGCCGTCGCGCACGATCAGCGCGCCGAACGGCCCCCCGCCGGCGGCGACGTTCTCGACCGCGAGCTCGATGGTGCGGGCGAGCCAGCGGGCGTCGTCGGCCTCGGTGGCGGTCGCTCGGGTGACGGGTGTGGTGCTCTCTGCGCTCACGGCGCCTCCTGCTCGGTCGGGTGCCGCGGGGGCGGCGGGCGGTGCGGGTCGGGTGGCCACGGCGACGGGGCTCAGGCGAGCCCGGCCGACGCCCGCCAGGCGTCGCCCGCGGGGGCGGCGTCGTCGCGCGTGAGGGTGGCCTCGATCAGACCGTAGGGCCGATCGGCGGCCCAGAACACCTCGTTGTCGTTCGACAGGCCGAAGCGGTCGAGGTCGTAGGCGAAGTGGTGCTTGTTGGGGGCCTTGAGGCGGATCTCGGCGATCTCGGGGTGGGCCTCGAGCACCGCCTTGCCCATGTGCCAGAGCGTCTGCTGGAGCGCCAGCGACTGGAGGGTGGCGAACTCGCGCACCATCAGCGTCTTGACCGAGGCGTACAGGGCGTCCCAGTCGCGGTCGGGGTCGGCCGCCGCCGCGCCGGAGAGCCGCCACTTCGCGTCGAGCGCCGTCGCCATCACGCGGTCGTGGGTCTCGGGCAGGGTGGTGAACTCGTCGGTGAGGAACCCGGCGAACTCCGACCCGGTCGACTTCAGCAGCACGAGCTCCTTCAGGCCGGCCACGACGTGCTCGTCGTCGGCGTCGACCGTGACGGCGGCCGTGCGGACCTCCTGCCCCGTGCGCAGCCAGGTGTGGTCGTGCTCGACGCCGTCGACGACGGCCCGGGCCCACGCGAACTCCTCGATCTCGACGCGCGCGCCGACGACGGGGCCCACGTCGGCGACGAAGTGGCGCGCCAGGTCGAGGCCGAAGCCCTCCACCGACTGCACGCCGTGGGACTTGGCGAACGCGAAGGCGGTGTTCTTCTGCGTGTCTGTGGGCAGCACAGCCGACTGGTCGCCGGCGAGGTGGGCGGCCTCGAACGGGCCGCGGAGCGCGGTCGTCACGTTGAGGTCGCGGATCTCGTGCCGGGGGGAGTCGCGCACGATGCGCACCAGGCGGGACTCCGCCTTGCCGTACTGGTTGTCGCCGAGGATGATCGCCATGGCCGTGATCCTCACACGCTCGTGTGAACGCCGTGTTTCACGATGGGCCGTTTGTGAACGGATTGTTTCAGGACGGCCCTCGGGAGGGACGGCTCGTCGCCTAGGGTCGGGAGTCACCCGGGGCCGCCACGGGCCCCGCGCGACCAGAGAGGCCGTCGCCGTGCACCCCGCCCCCGCCCCCGTTCCTCCGCCCGCCGCCCCGTCCGCCGCGGCGCCCGTCTCACCTGCCGCGTCCGCCGCCCCGCCCCGCCCGGCCTGGCCCCTGCAGCCGGGGGAGGGCCCCGTCGCCGCCGGCCACTACCTCCCCGCGACGCCCGAGACGACGCTCTGGGGCCGCCTGCCCTGCGCCGCCGACACGGCGGTGCTGACGGTCGAGCCGGGCACGCGCGTCACGATCGACACGGTCAGCCACGAGGGCGTGCTCGACGACCAGGGCCGCGACCCGGTGCGCTTCTTCGCCGCCCACGGCGTCGCCGCCGACGACGTGCTGCGCGACGCGGTCGCGATCGCCGCCTCCGACGCCCACGGCCGCGACCCGCTCGTCGACGGGCCGCACCTCGTCACCGGCCCGGTCGCGGTGCGCGGGGCGCAGCCGGGCGACGTGCTCAGCGTGACGCTCGTCGAGGCCCTGCCGCGCGTGCCGTACGGCGTCGTCTCGAACCGGCACGGGCGCGGGGCCCTCGCCGGCGAGTACCCGCTGCAGGAGGGCCCGGTCAGCGTCTTCGCGGCGGTGGACGTCGAGCCCGACGGCTCGCTCGTCGGCACGCTGCCGGTGGTGCCCGGGGGCGAGCACGTCGTGCGCTTCCCGCTGCGGCCCTTCCTCGGCATCATGGGCGTCGCCGCCGCGGGCGCCGAGCGCCCCCACTCGGTGCCGCCCGGGGCCTTCGGCGGCAACGTCGACATCGCGCTCCTCACGGCCGGCACGACGCTGCACCTGCCCGTCCAGGTGCCCGACGCGCTCGTCTACGTCGGCGACCCCCACTTCGCCCAGGGCGACGGCGAGGTCGCGCTGACCGCGATGGAGGCGTCGCTGCGCGTGACCGTGCAGCTCGACCTCGTGCGGCGCGACGACGCGCTCGCGATGTTCGGCGAGCTCGCCGGGCCGCTCGGCGAGACCGTGGACGACCTCGTGCCGACGGGGCTCGACGCCGACCTCGACGAGGCGGTGCGCGCCTGCGTCCGTGCGGCGATCGCCCTGCTCCGGGCACGCTGGGGCATGGACGAGTCGCTGGCGTACGCCTACCTCTCGGCCGCGACCGACTTCGACATCTCACAGGTGGTCGACCTCGTGAAGGGCGTGCACGCCCGGGTGCGCAAGGCGGACTTCGCCGGCGTGCCGCTGGTGGGCGGCGACCGCGCCGTGACCCGGCTCGACCGCGAGGAGGCGGCCCGTGCCTGACGAGACCGCCCCCGGCCCGCAGCCGGTCACCCCGCAGCCGGTCACCCCGCAGCCGGTCACCCCGCAGCCGGTCGCCCCGCTGTCGATCACCACGCTAGAGGGCGGCGAGCTGCCCGAGGGCCTGCTCGACGCCGTCGTCGCCTACGAGGACGCCCTGCGCCGCGACGACGCCGCGGCCCTGGCCGACGCGTTCGAGCCCGGCCCGGGCAGCGTGCGCGTCGACGCGCAGGGCGTGCTCGTCGGGCACGACGCGATCACGGCGTTCCGGGCCCGGCGGGGCGGTGCGCCGGCCCGTCGCGTCGAGGAGTGCCACGTGCGCGTGCTCGACCCCGGCTCGGCCGTCGTGGTCACCGTCAACGCGCCGGCCGGCGGCGGCCGCGGCGTCGTCACCCAGCTGTGGAGGCGCGGGGCCGGGCAGCCGTGGCGGATCGCGACCGCGCACGTGCAGGCCCCGCGCCCCGCGGTCGACACGCGGGTGTGGCGGGTGGTGAGCGGGCCCCTGGTGCCGGCCCGCGCCTCCTCGGGGCCGCTGGCGGGGCGGACCGTCGCCGTCAAGGACCTCTTCGCCGTGGCGGGGCACGCGGTCGGCGCGGGCGTGCCCGCCTGGCTCGCCGAGCAGCCGGTCGAGACGGCGTCGGCCCCGGCCGTCGAGCTGCTGCTCGCCGCCGGGGCGAGCGTCGCCGGCCTGGCGCAGACCGACGAGTTCGCGTACAGCGTCGCCGGCCGCAACGGGTCGTGGGGCACCCCGCCCAACGGGGCCGTGCCGGGTGCGCTGCCGGGCGGCTCGTCGAGCGGCCCCGCCTCCGCGGTCGCGCTGGGGCAGGCGGACGTCGGGCTCGGCACGGACACGGGAGGCTCGGTGCGGGTCCCCGCCTCGTACCAGGGGCTCTGGGGGCTGCGGACGTCGCACGGCGCCGTGCCGCGGGAGGGCCTGCTGCCGCTGGCGCCGAGCTTCGACACGGTGGGCTGGCTGACGCGCGACCCGGCGACGCTGCGGGCGGCGGCGGAGGCGTCGCTGGGGGCGGCGCCCGGCGGGTCGGCGGGGCGCGCGCGGTCGGGTCCCTCGGGGGCTACGGGGCCGTCGGTCGTCGTCGATCCCCGGGTGCTCGCCGCGGTCGAGCCCGACGTCGCCGCGGCCTTCACCGAGGTCGTCGACGCGCTCGTCGACGACGGGCGGCTGCCCGGCCTCGCGGCCGTCGCGGTCGGCGACCTCGATGCGCTGTTCGAGCTGTTCCGGGTCGTGCAGGCCGCCGAGGCCTGGCGCAGCCACGGGCGGTGGATCGAGGCGCACCCCGGCGTCCTCTCCGCGGACGTCGCGGCGCGGTTCGCCGTCGGGGCGGGTGTCGACGCCGAGCAGGAGCAGGAGGCGCGGCTCGGCCTGGCGGAGGCCCGTCGCGCCCTCGACGCGGTGCTCGGCGACGCCGTGCTCCTGCTGCCATCGGCCTCGTCGTCGGCGCCCCGGCTCGACGCCTCGCCGGAGGAGGTCGACCGCGTGCGCGGGGCGACGCTCCGCCTCACCTGCCTCGCGGGCGTCACCGGGCGCCCCGCCGTCTCGGCCCCGCTGCTGCGCGTCTCCGGCGGGCCGGTGGGGCTCTGCCTGGTGGGGCCGCGCGGCTCGGACCTCGCGCTCGTCGACCTGGCGGCGTCGCTCGTCGGCTGAGGCGGCGGCGACGGCGGCGACGGCGGCGCCGTCGGGGCGATCGAGGTGACTCGTCCGGGGCCCGCAGTGCCACGGAGGGCCCCGTTCGAGTCGCCTCGGGGCGCGACGGCGTCGCGCTCGCCGTCAGGCGGGGCGGTCGACGTCGGCGCCGTCCCACAGGTCGGAGGCGTCGACGCGCTCGGCGCCGTGCGCGTGCAGCCAGCTCCGGGCGCCGGAGTCGCCGTGCAGCGTGGCCGCCAGCGGGGCCCAGTGGTCGCGACCGATCACCACGGGGTGCCCCGGGCGGCCTCCGAACTCCGCCTGCCGCAGGGCGCTCGCCGAGCGTCCGCCCTCGCCGTCGAGCAGCCGCGCGACCGCGGCCGGCGGCAGCCCCGGGAGGTCGACCAGCGAGACCAGCGCGCACCGCGCCTCCTCGGCTCCTCCTCCGGCACCGTCCGCCGCGTCGGCCAGCGCCCGGGCGACCTCCGGCCCCGCCGCGGCCGCCAACCCCGCGCGGAGCGACGCGGCGAGCCCCTCGGCCCAGTCGCCGGCCACGACCACGAGGAGGCGCGGGTCGGCCGGCACGAGACCGCGCGCCTCGCCTGCCCGCGCGCCGAGCACCACGACCACCACGTCGCAGCCCCCGTCGAGCAGCGCCGCGCACCCCCGCTCGAGCCAGGGCGTGCCGTCGGGGTCGCGGACGAGCGCCTTCGGCCGCCCCGCGCGCGCCCCGGCCCCGGCGGCCAGGAGCACGCCGACGACCCGGCCGCCGGGGGCGCTGCCCGCCGGTACGCCGGAGGGCGACGAGGGGGCACGGGTCGGCTCGGTCACGCCCCGATCCTCGCAGCCTCGCCGCCACCCCGCCGGACGGCAACACCCCTGAAACACGGGTTGCGTACGATGGCGGCATGAAACGAGCCTTCCAGCCGATCGACCCGCCCGCTCGCCTGCTGATGGGCCCCGGCCCGATCACCGCCGACCCGCGCGTGCTGCGGGCGATGTCGGCGCAGCTGGTCGGCCAGTACGACCCGTGGATGACCGCGACCATGGACGAGACCCAGGCCCTCTACCGGCAGGTCTTCCAGACCGACAACGAGCAGACCGTGCTCGTCGACGGCACCTCCCGGGCCGGCATCGAGGCGGCCCTCGTCTCGCTGATCGAGCCGGGCGACCGCGTGCTCGTGCCCGTCTTCGGCCGCTTCGGCCACCTGCTCGTCGAGATCGCCGGGCGGTGCGGCGCCGAGGTGCACACGATCGAGGTGCCCTGGGGCCAGGTCTTCACGGCCGAGGCGATCGAGCGCGCGATCGTCGAGACGCGCCCGGTGCTGCTCGCGGTGGTGCACGGCGACACCTCGACGACCGTCGCCCAGCCGCTCGAGGGGCTCGGCGAGGTCTGCGCCCGCCACGGCGTCCTCTTCTACACCGACGTCACGGCCTCGATCGCGGGCAACGCCGTCGACGCCGACGCGCTCGGGCTCGACGCCGTCACCGCCGGGCTGCAGAAGTGCCTCGGCGGGCCCTCCGGCTCGGCCCCGGCCACCTTCTCCGACCGGGCCGTCGAGCGCATCCGGGCCCGCGCCTCCGTCGAGGCCGGCATCCGCAGCGCGGGCGACCCGACCAGCGAGCGGCGCATCGCGTCGAACTACTTCGACCTCGCGATGATCTTCGACTACTGGGGCCCGCAGCGGCTCAACCACCACACCGAGGCCACGACGATGCTCTACGGCGCCCGCGAGTGCGCCCGGCTCGTCGTCGACGAGGGGCTCGACGCCGCCGTCGAGCGGCACCGCCTGCACGGCGCGGCGATGCTCGCCGGGGTGCAGGGGCTCGGCCTCGGCGTCTTCGGCGACGTCGAGCACAAGATGAACAACGTCGTCGCCGTCGAGATCCCCGACGGGGTCGACGGCGACGCGGTGCGCGGGCAGCTGCTCGCCGACTTCGGCCTCGAGATCGGCACGAGCTTCGGGCCGCTGCACGGCAAGGTCTGGCGCATCGGCACGATGGGCTACAACGCCCGCCGCGACACCGTGCTGACGACGCTCTCGGCGCTCGAGTCGGTGCTGCGCCGGGCGGGCGCCCGGGTCGCGTCGGGCGGCGGGGTCGACGCCGCCTACGACGTGTACGCCGACGCCGACCGGGCCGCGGCCCTGGCCGCGGCGACGGCCGGAGGCGCGGAGCAGGCGGGAGGCGCGGCGTGAGCCCCGCAGGAACGCCCCGCTCCGACGCCCAGGTCGTCCTCGACCGGTGCGACGAGCTCGCCCGGGAGAGCAGCGCCGCCCACGGCATCACGCGCGTGTACCTCAGCCCCGAGCACGCCCGGGTCAACGCGATCGCGGCCGGGTGGATGCAGGCCGCGGGCATGACGACCTGGCAGGACGCCGCGGGCAACCAGCGCGGCCGGTACGAGGCCGAGACGCCGGGCGCCCCCGCGGTGCTGCTCGGCTCGCACCTCGACACGGTGCCCGACGCCGGGCGCTACGACGGCGTCCTCGGCGTGCTGCTCGCGATCGCCGTCGTCGAGCGCCTGCACCGTGCCGGCACCCGCCTGCCGGTCGCGGTCGAGGTCGCGGCGTTCGGCGACGAGGAGGGCACGCGCTTCGGCACGGCCCTGCTCGGCTCCCGGGCGCTGGCCGGCACCTGGGACGACGCGTGGTGGCAGCTCGTCGACGACCAGGGCACCACGCTGCGCGACGCGTTCACCGCCTTCGGGCTCGACCCCGCGGCCGTGGCCGACGCCGCGCCTCCCCGGGGGTCGCTCGTCGGCTACCTCGAGGCGCACATCGAGCAGGGCCCCTACCTCGAGGAGGCCGACCGGGCCCTCGCCGTCGTCTCGTCGATCGCCGGGGCACGACGCTTCGAGCTCACCGTCACGGGCGTCGCCGGGCACGCCGGGGGAGTCCCCTTCCATCGCCGGCACGACGCGCTCGCCGGCGCCAGCGAGATCGTGCTCGCGGTCGAGCGCCTCGCCCGCGACGCGGGCTGCGTGGCGACGGTGGGCCGGCTGCAGGCGTTCCCGGGCGGGGTCAACGTCATCCCCGGCCTGGTCGAGGCCAGCGTCGACCTGCGGGGCGAGCACGACGCCGAGCGGGACGCCGTGTGGGAGGCGGTGCTCGCCGAGGCCGCGGAGGTCGCCGAGCGCCGCGGCCTCACCGTCGAGGCGCGCGAGACGCACAGCGCCCCCGCCGTGGTCGCCTCGCCCGCCCTCCGCGACGTCGTGCGCGAGGGCATCGCGGCGACGGGCGACGCCGACCCGATGACGCTGTTCTCGAAGGCCGGCCACGACGCGATGGCCGTCGCCGAGCTCACCGACTGGGCGATGCTCTTCGTCCGCTGCGGGGCCGGCGGCATCAGCCACCACCCCGACGAGATCGTCGGCCTCGCCGACGTGGCGGTCGCGCTCGACGCGTTCGAGGCCGCGGTGCGCGCCCTGGCGGCCCGGACGGCGGAGGCGGCGTGAGCGCGAGCGCGGACGCGGTCGCCGAGCCGGCGGGTCCCGTGCCGACCGACGCTCCGGTCGGCGCCTCCGACGCTCCGGCCGCCCCGCCCGAGGGCGGCATCCGCGACCGGATCGACTCCGGCTACGGCGCCCTCAGCCCGCAGGAGCAGCGGGCCGCCGACTTCATCCTCGACCACCTCGACGACCTCGCGGTCGTCACGGCGACCGAGATCGCCGAGCAGAGCGGGGTGTCGAAGGCGACGGTGTCGCGGCTGTTCCGCCGCCTCGGATTCACCGACGCCCAGGAGGTGCGCGAGCAGGCCCGCGCCGCGCGCGGCCGGGGCGTCCCCGTCGGGCCGACCACCGCCTGCGGCGACCTCGCCCCCCACGCGGCCTCCGAGCAGCGCAACCTGCAGCGGATGCTCGACGGCCTCGCCGACGGTCGCCTCGCCGACGCCGCCCGCCTGGTGGCCGACGCCCAGCGCGTCGTGGTCGTCGGGTTCCGCAACAGCTACCCCGTCGCGATGCACCTGCGACAGCAGCTCGTGCAGGTGCGCGACGACGTGCGCCTCGCCCCGCAGCCGGGCCAGTCGGTCGGGGAGGAGCTCGTGGGGCTGAGCCCGCGCGACGTCGTCGTGCTCGTCGGGTTCCGGCGACGGCCGGCCGGCTTCTCGGGCGTCGTCCGCTCGCTGGCCGAGCGCGGGGTGCCCGTCGTGCTCGTCGGCGACGCGTCGGCCCGCGCGGCGGAGGTCGCCGTGCGCCTCGAGTGCCCGGTCGACAGCCCCTCGCCCTTCGACAGCTACGCCGCGGCGATGAGCCTCGTGGCGCTCTTCGCGGCGGCCGTGCTGGCCGAGCACCCGCGCACCGGCCGCACCCGCGTCGGCGACGTCACCGGGCTCTACGCCGACCTGGCCGAGCTGGAGCAGCGGCCCGGTACGGAG
>NZ_LMOX01000003.1:545924-566700 GCF_001423665.1 Frigoribacterium sp. Leaf164 | reverse complement strand
CGTCCCCGCCGGTGCGGCGGGTCGCCGTCCTCGGGGGCGGGTCGCCGCCGACCCGCCCACGAGGGCACCGACCCGCCGACTCGACGAACGAGCGCGCCCACGAGGACACGGACCCGCCGACTCGACGCTGAGGCGAGGCGGCTCGGTCGGGGCGTCTCAGGCGGGGCGCCTCAGGCGGTGCGGGTCAGCGCCGCGAGCACCTCGGCCATGACCTCGCCCGGGCCGACCTCGCCGGTGGCGGGGGCGTCGAACGCCGAGCCGAGCGCGACGTCGATGAGCAGCCGGGCGAGCGTGTCGGACGACAGCCCGGTCACCTGTCGCGCCTGGCCCTGCAGCACGACGTCGACGAGACCGCGCAGCGTGTCGAGCACCGCCCGCCGCCGGTCGACGAAGGCCGCCATCACGGCCTCGTCGGCGAGGGCCTGAGCGCGGAACTCGCTCATCAGGGTGAAGTCGTCGGCCGTGACCTGCGCGTAGGGCGCGAAGGCGTCGCGCACGGCGGCGGGGAGGTCGGAGAGCGGCGTGCCCGGCAGCATCATGTGCTCGAGGGCGCCGAGGGCCCCCTCGGTCTCCTGCGTCAGGAGGGTGATGACGAGGTCCGACTTCGACTCGAAGTTGGAGTAGACCGCGCCCTTGCTGAAGCCCGCGGCCTTCGCGACGTCGTCGAGGGTGGTCGCGTGGACGCCGCGCTGCGAGAAGAGGGTCGAGGCCGCCTGGAGCAGCCGTTCGCGCACCTCGGCGCGGGGCGGTCGTGAGGTCCGCTCTCGTTCCGTGGTCGCCATGACCGCCACCCTAGCGGGCTCCGGCACCCCGTCGGGCACGCCCGGGGCTGACCCCCGGAAGGGGGGTCACCGGGGTGCATACCCGAGAGTATCGGGGGCGCTACCATCGAGGTACCTGACGCACCCGAGACGCCAGGCCTGGTGCACCCGGAGCACCAGAGAGCGACGCGAGCGCGCGGCGCGGCACACCCCGACCTGCCCGAACAGGTCGCCCGTCGCGCGCTCGAGTCAGCACCCGCGCGGGCACCCGCGTCGCCGCCGGCGCGCTGACAGCACCCCAGCGCTCCCGCCGTGGCGCCCCGCCTCAGGGCCGGGTCAGCAACCGGGCCGGAGGCGCGGCGTCGGTCACGAGCACGCCCCCCACCCAGGTCGCGGCGACGAGCCCGACGAGCTCCGCGCCGTCGAAGGCCGACACGGGGTTGCGGTGCGCGAGCGCCGTCACGTCGACGGTGAAGGGCTCCTCCGGCGCGAAGGCGACCAGGTCGGCCGCGGCCCCCACCGCGATGCGGCCCTTGGCCGGGGAGGCCCCGGAGCCGTCGCCGAGCCCGACGAGGTCGGCCGTGCCGCTGCTCATCCAGCCGAGCACGCGCTCGAGCGGGACGCCGCGCGCCCGCGCCCCCGACCAGACGGCCCGGAAGCTCAGCTCGAGCCCGGCGATGCCGCCCCAGGCGAGGCCGAAGTCGCCGTCGCCCGCGAACTTCAGCTCCCGCGTCGACGGCGAGTGGTCGGACGCGACGACGTCGATCGTGCCGTCGACGAGCGCGGCCCAGAGCAGCTCGCGGTTCGCCTCGTCACGGATGGGCGGGCAGCACTTGAACTGCGTGGCGCCGTCGGCGATCGAGCCGGCGTCGAAGGTGAGGTAGTGCGGACAGGTCTCGACCGTGAGCCTCAGGCCCTCGGCCTTGGCCGCGCGGATGGTGTCGAGCGCGCGCGCCGACGAGAGGTGCAGCACGTGCGCGCGGCCGCCGGTCTCGCGCAGGGCCTCGACGACGTGCTCGATCGCGGTGGTCTCGACCACCTCGGGGCGGGAGCGCACGAAGTCGTCGTACACCGCGCCTCCGGCGGGACCCTCGGGCAGACCGGCCGCGGCGGCGTCGAGCTCACCCGGGTCCTCCGCGTGGACGATCAGCAGGCCGTCGAAGGCCGCGAGCTCGCGGGCCGCCGCGTGCAGCTGCTCGGTGCTGAGGTGCGGGAACTCGTCGACCCCCGACGGCGACAGGAAGGCCTTGAAGCCGAAGACGCCGGCGTCGTGCAGGGCCCGGAGGTCGCCCGTGCCCAGGTTGCCCGGCACGGCGCCGCCCCAGAAGCCGACGTCGACGACGGACTGCGGCGCCGCGGACGCGCGCTTGAGCTGGAGGGCGGCGACGGTCGTGGTCGGCGGGACGCTGTTCAGCGGCATGTCGACGATCGTCGTGACGCCGCCGGCGGCCGCGGCCCGGGTGGCGGAGGCGAAGCCCTCCCACTCGGTGCGGCCCGGCTCGTTGACGTGCACGTGGCTGTCGACCACCCCGGGCATCAGCACCTGGTCGGCGGGCAGCGTGACGTCGGGGCCGCCCGGGCTCGCGGCGACGGCGTCGAGCGACCCGATCGCGACCACCACCCCGTCGCGGACGTGCACCGACGCGGCCCGCCAGGCGCCGTCGACGAGCACGCGCTCGGCCCGCACGACGAGGTCCCCGGCGAGGTCCCCGGCGAGGTCGTCGGCGACCGCGTCAGCCACGGGGCGCCCCCTCGGCCCCGGCGGCGACCGCCTCGGCCGCCTTCACCCGCTCGCGCATCAGGTGCCCGGTCAGCGCGACGAGCAGCGTCAGGCCCCCGGCCGCGCCCATGCCGACGCCGATGTGCACCTGCAGCAGCAGGGCCCCGACGCCCGCGCCGACGAGGATCATCAGCACCGCGAGCACGCGCCGCGGGAAGTTCTTGCCGTCGCCGCCGGCGAGCTTCGACTCCGACGCGAGCCCGACGATGGTCGAGGTGACGACGACGGTGGTCACGTCGGCCACCGCGATCTTGCGGGCGGCCGCGGCCTGGAGCCCCATGGCCGCGCCGAGCAGGCCGGTGATCGTGTAGGCCCAGGGCGACCCCTCCTCGGGCAGCACCCAGAAGCACGAGAGGCCGAGCACGAAGAGCACGCCGCCGGTGACCGAGAAGGCGATCGTGCTGCGGCCCGACCAGCCCTTCCGGCCGCCGCGCAGCAGCCGCCCGCCGCCCGCCGCGCCGACGAGGAACGCCACGAGGGCGACCACGGGGCCGACGATCGGCAGCCCGTCGGCCTGGGCGATCGCCATGCCGAGGATGACCACGTTGCCGGTCATGTTCGCCGTGAAGACGCGGTCGAGGCCGAGGTAGCCGACGGCGTCGATGATGCCGGTGGTGAAGGTCAGCGCGAGCATCATCACGAGGTGCATGCGGGCCTGGTCACGGCGGAGGCGCGTGACCGGGTTCCGGCTGGCGCGCTCGGGGGCGGGGGGTGCGGCGGTGTCGGTCACGGCGGTCCTTTCGTGGGGCGGTACGAGTCTGGCAGCCCCGCGGCGGGGCCCGGGCGAGCCCGGCTCAGCACCGCGAGCCCGGCTCAGCACCGCGGGGCGGGCCGGCTCACCCGGCGCGGTGGGAGTGGGCCCAGCCCCCGTCGCCGAGCACCCACTCCTCGCGACGGCTCGCGGTGTCGGGCGCGCTCGACCAGGCGGTCACGCGGGTGGGGCGCACGACGAAGCCGGCCCAGGTCGGGGGCGGCTCGAGACCCGTGCCTCCCGCGGTGGCGACCCGCGCCTCCCTCTCGGCCTCGGCCGCGGCCCAGCGGGCGCGCCGCTCGGCGAGCGGGAGCGCGGCGAAGTCGTGGGTGTTGAGCCAGGCGAGCTGCTGCAGGTAGGGCGAGCGGGCGGCGTACGCCGCGGCCACGGCCGGGGGGTCGGCGGGCTCGGCCCGGCCCCGCACCACGAGCTGGTGCGTGAAGCCGGGCCAGAGCACGGTGACGGCGACCAGCGGGTTCGCCCGGATCTGGGCGACCTTGCGGCTGGTCGCGTCGGTGTGGAACGACAGCCCGTCGCGGGCCACCGACGAGAGCAGCACGGTGCGGGCGTCGGGGCCCCCGTCGGCGTCGACCGTCGACAGGGTCACCTGGGGGCGGTCGGGGTCGTCGTCGGGCGGCAGCCACGCCTCGAGCACGGCCCAGGCCTCGTCGGGCAGCCTCACGCGGCGGGCCCGCCCGGCGGCCGGTGCCGGAACCGCGCGATCTCGGCGAGCTGGGCCACCCCGTTCCGCACCGCCGTGGCGTGCAGCTCGGCGCCCCAGGCGGCGTTCGCCCCGCTGGCGTCGCCGACGACGCCGTCGGGCCCGAAGTCGTCGCTCGTCCAGCCGAAGTGCACCGGCCCGCCGTTGAAGCGCACGAACTCGGTGTCGAGCAGGTGGTCGGGGATCCACCGCCGGGCCTGGCCCATGTCGACGAGGTCGGGCCGGAGGTGCAGGATCATCGACGTCTCGCTGTGCCCGCCGTGCACGCCGAAGCCGTGCTCGTCGGGCCCGTTCACGCCGTCGCCCGCCACCATGCCGGTGCCCATCAGGAAGGTGCGGAGACCGAAGCGCCGCCGCAGCTCGCGGAGGGCCACCTGCAGCAGCGCGATGTTGCCGCCGTGCCCGTTGTAGAAGACGAGGGTCCGGGCGGGCGTGGCCGCGACCGAGCGGCCGATGTCGACGACGGTCTGCAGCAGGGTCTCGGCCGTGAGCCAGACCGTGCCCGGGGCCCAGTGGTGCTCGTCCGACTTCGTGTAGGCGAGCGGGGGCAGCAGCCAGACGTCCTGCCCGCCGGCCGCCGCCTCCTCGACGACCGCCCGGCTGATCAGGTCGGCCATCAGCCAGTCGGTGGCGAGCGGCAGGTGCGGGCCGTGGTGCTCGATCGCGCCGGTGGGCAGCACCACGATGCTGTCCTCGCCGAGCGCCGCCGACAGGGCCGGCCCGCTCAGCTCGACGAGGTCGCGCGAGCGCGAGCGGACGCGAGGCCGGGGCCGCAGGTCGCTCACGAGACCTTCGCCCCGGTGTCGACGCCGACCGCGGCCGGCGCCCCGTGGCCGCCCTTCACGCCCGGGTCGGGCCCGCCGACCGTCGCGGGGTCGACGAGCTTGCCGGGGTTGAGCAGCCCCTCGGGGTCGGTCGTCGCGGCCAGGGCGCGGGTGCGCTCGGGCTCGAAGTCCACGTACCACTGGTGGGGGTTGTGGTAGCCGACGCCGAGCGCACGGAGCTTCGCGAAGCCCGCGTACACCTCGGCGGCGGAGCGGTAGACCCCGGCGAGCATGCCGATCGGCCGCCCGTGCTGCGACTCGATGTGAAGCATGCCGCCCTCGTAGACCGCGTGCACCTCGTCGATGCGGTCGACCAGCGCGTCGCCGGAGACCTCGACGTGGAAGTACGTGTCGGGGTAGGCCTTCTGCAGCCACTCGATCGGGTGGTTGTACGACATCATGCTGATCTTCATGGCGGTCTGGGGGCCCTCCCGCACGTCCTCGACGCGGCCCCCCGCCTCCTCGACCATCCGGGTGGCCTCCTCGACGGTGGCGGCGTCGAGGATGGCGCGCAGGCTGACACGCCCGGCGGGGATGCCCGGGTCGTCGGGCAGCGCGTCGGCGAGCGTCGGCAGGTCGGCGCTGACGAGGCGGGGCGTCGGCTCGAGGGCCGCGAACGGGCGGATGAGCGACAGGGCCTGCTCGAAGCGGTCGAAGCTCGCGAAGAACCCGCGCCAGTCCTGCAGCGGCTCGAGCGCGACGGTCGCCCGGGCGATGACGCCGGCCGTGCCGTAGTTGTGGACGTACGGCTGCGCGTCGTCGCCCTCCACGTGCACGAGCCGGGCGTCGGGCACCGCGTGCACGACGTCGAGCGCCGTGACGAAGCCGGAGCTGTTCGAGCCGTGCTTGATCGACCCGGTGCCGCCGGAGCCCCCGGCGAGGAACCCGCCGATGGTCGACTGCGCGGTCGACGGGTACATCAGGATCTGCTGCCCGGTCTTCGCGGCGGCCTGCTCGAGGGCGACCATCGTCGCGCCGGCCTCGGCGGTGATCCAGCCGACCCCCACCTCGACGACGGCGCGCGCCCGGGTCAGGTCGAGCACGAGGCCGCCGGCCATCGGGATCGCCTGGCCGTAGTTGCCGGTGCCCTTGCCGCGGGGCGTGACGGGCACGCCGTGCCGCACGGCGGCCGCGACGACCGCCGCGACCTGCTCGGCGTCGGCGGGGTAGGCGACGAGGTCGGCGAGGCCGAGGGGCAGCTGCTCGCTGATCACCGGCGAGAGGCGCGAGCCGTCGAGGCTCGCCCTCTCACGGGCGGCGAGCTCGACCGAGACCCCGCGGTCGCCGAGCAGCTCGCGCAGCTCGGCCTCGAGGGCGGCGGTGGCGGAGGCGGTGGTGCCGGTGGTCGTGCCGGCGGTGCTGGTCAGGGCGTCGGCCACGGCTCAGAACCCCAGGCTGATCGAGTCGTCGAGGAACTCGTTCGTGTAGAGGTCGCTCGGGGCGAGGCCCTCCTTCAGCGTCGAGCCCTGCGCCTCGAAGATCTCGGTGTCGAGGTCGATGATCTTCTGCATGCGCTCCTCGTCCATGTCGCCGACGTAGCCGTTGTCGCCGTCGGTCGCGATGCCGAGCGCCTTCATCTGCTTCACGGCGTACGCGGCGACGTCGGCGTCGTAGACCCAGCCGGTGTCGTACTGCTCGACCAGGTCGACGATCTTCTCGTTCGTGGCCTCGGGCGAGGCGAAGTAGTCGACGTCGGCCTGCTGCAGCACCGGCACGAGCTTCTCCAGGCAGGGGCTGAGCTCCTCGAGGTCGCCCGTCTTGACGGCCATGGCCTCGGGGTAGATCGGGTAGCCGGTGTCGTTGATCAGCTGGTACTCGAGCGGCTTGCCCCAGGCCGAGACCTGGTTCTCGTAGACGAACGGCTCGGCCGTGGCGAAGCCCTGCTGGGCGTCCTTCCCCTGCGACACGACGAACTTCGACGGGGTGCCGTCGTAGCTGCCGTCGGTGACGCCCTCGGGGAGGATGTCGTTGCCGATCAGGTAGTCCATGTACGCGGCGCCGGAGAAGTACCGCACGACGCCGTCGTCCTTCGCCAGCTCCTTCCCGAGCTCCTCGATCGTCGTCACGTCGGGGTAGGTCTCCGGGTCCCACATGATCATCTGGGGCGAGATGTCGTTCTCGGCGAAGACCGCCGTGGTCGGCAGGTCGGCCGAGTTCTGCACGGCGACGTCGGTGGTGACGTAGCCCATCGTGATGTCGTCGTCCTGGTACATCTGCGAGGTGACGGTGTTGAAGCCGATCGCCGGGCCGCCGGCCCGGATCTCCACCTTCACGCCGGTCGGCTGGCCGCCGGCCATGAGGTCGCTCGTCACCGTCTTCTGGTCGGCGTCGACGGTGTAGTCGTCGCTGAGCAGCTGGTACGCGTGGCCGTGCTCGGCCTCCGGGTTCCAGTCGGTCTGGATCACGACGGTCGCGGGGCAGACGCCCGAGAGGTCGACGCCCGAGCCGCTCGCGGCGGCCTGGGGCGCGGCGTCGTCGGAGGGCCCGGCGGAGCAGGCCGAGAGGGCGGCGGCCGTCACGACGACGAGTCCGAGGGCCGTGAGGGTGCGGGAGGTGCGGGGCATGGGGTTCTCCTGTCAAGGGGGTGGAGCAGGGGAGCGGGCAGAGCGGTGCTGTGCTGGGGGCGGAACGGTGGGGGGAGGTGCGGGAGGGGAAGAGAGGGGGAGCGCCGGAGGCGCGGGCCGACCGGGCGGTCCGCCGCGGTCGTGTCGGTGGCCGGCTAGTTCGCCGTGAACCACTTGCCCGTCGCGACCCGGCCGAGCCAGCCGAACGCCACGAAGACCACGACGCCGAGGACGCTCGCGACGACGATCGCGGCGAACATCTCGGCGCCGTTGAGCCGCTGGTTCATCACCGAGATCAGGACGCCGAGGCCGCCGTCGCCGCGCTGGAAGAACTGGTCGGCGACGATCGCGCCGATCACCGAGAGCCCGGCCGAGTTGCGGAGGCCGATGAAGATCGACGGCAGCGCGGCGGGGAACCGCAGCTTGGTCAGCAGGGTGAGGCGCGAGGCGCCCTGCAGCTGGAAGAGCTCGCGCTGGCCCTTGTCGACCGACTGCAGGCCGAACAGGGTGTTCGACACCATCGGGAAGAGGGCGAACATGACCGTGACGATGATGCGCGACGGCATCTCGTAGCCGAAGAGCGACCCGATCAGCGGCACGAGCGCCAGGATCGGGATGCACTGCAGCACGACCGCGTACGGGAAGAGCGCGCTCTCGATCCAGCGCGCCTGCACCATGAGCACCGCCCAGGCGACCCCGATCACGATGGCGATCGCCAGGCCGATCACCGCGATCAGCGTCGTGTTGCCGAGCGCCTCGAGCAGGTCGGGGCGGAAGTCGGCGTCGAGCAGCACGGCGTTGAGCACGAGGTGCGGGTACGGCACCAGGAAGGGCAGCCCGCGCACCTGGTCGTAGTACAGCGCGATCAGGTAGCCGACGCCGATCAGCGCCACGAAGACCACGATCGGCAGCACGACGTCGCGCGTCCGCGCCGCGCGGGGCGTCAGGGCCCGGCGCGGGGCGCGGGGGCCGGTCAGCCGGGGCTGCGCGGCGGGCGCCGTGCTCGGCTCGGCGGGGGAGACCCGGGTGTCGATCGCCATCAGCGGTGCCCTTCTCGGAGTGCGTGCGAGACCTCGCCGACCAGCTCGGCGAACTCGGGGGTGAAGCGGATGTCGGGGTCGCGGGGCATCGGGAACGGCACGTCGAACTCGCCGACGATGCCGCCGGGCCGGCCCGACATGACGATGACGCGCGTGGAGAGGTAGACGGCCTCGGAGACCGAGTGCGTGATGAAGAGGCCGGCGAACGACTTCTCGACGAAGAGCCGCAGCAGCTCGTCGTTGAGGCGCTCGCGGGTGATCTCGTCGAGGGCGCCGAACGGCTCGTCGAAGAGGAACAGCTCGGGGTCGAGGGTCAGCGACCGGGCGAGCGAGGCGCGCATCTTCATGCCGCCCGAGAGCTCCTTGGGCAGCGACGTCTCGAAGCCCGACAGGCCGACGAGGTCGATGGCCTCGGCGGCGGCGCGGCGCCGGTCGGCCTTCGAGGCCCCGTTCAGCTCGGCGAGCAGCTCGACGTTGTCGCGGACGTTCCGCCACGGCAGCAGGGTCGCGTCCTGGAAGACGTAGCCGATGCGGTCGGTGTCGACCTCGGCCCGCCCCGCCGAGGCGCTCTCCAGGCCGGAGGCGATCCGGAGCAGGGTCGACTTGCCGCAGCCCGAGGGGCCGACGACCGTGACGAACTCGCCGCGGTCGACGGTGAGGTCGACGCCCTCGAGCGCGACCGTGCCGTTCGGGAACCGCATGGCGACGTCGCGGAAGTCGAGCAGCGTGCCGACGGTCGTCGGCGCCGGGGCGCTCGGGCGGGGGGTGGCGGTGGTGGTCATGCGGGTCACCTGGTCTCCGTGAGGGTGCGGTCGGTGGGGGCGGCGCTCCGGGCGCGCTCGGCGGCGGGGGCGGCGACGTGCCGCGTGACGACGCTCTCGGCGACGACGCGGCCGGCGTGCAGCACGGTGCGGTCGGCGGGCGCCGAGGCCACGGCCTCCGCCAGCGAGGAGGCGCGGATCGCCAGCAGGTCCGCCCGCGCCCCCGCCACGGCTCCGGCCACGGGCAGGCCCATGACCGACCGCGCCCCGTCGCTCACCGCGTGCCAGGCCTCGTCGATCGTCAGGTGGCCGGCGACGACGAGCAGCATCGCCGTCTCGAGGGCGTCGCTCCGGCCGAGGGGGTTGAAGGGGTCGCGCACGTTGTCGGCGCCGGCCGCCAGCCGCACCCCGGCGTCGAGCAGCTCGCGCACGGCGGTGAGGCCGCGGGGCGTGGCGACCGGCGACTCCCACCCCTGCAGGTAGAGGTTGGTGATCGGGTTCGCGATCACGCCGACGTCGGCACGGCGGACCGCCTCGACCACCTCGTCGCGCTGGGCGGCGGGCATGCTGCCGAGGCGCACGCAGTGGCCGGCCGAGACCGGCGTCGTCCAGTGCTCCACGCGGCGCGCGAGGGTGAGCAGGGTGTCGGGCCCGTGCAGGCTCTCGTCGGTGTGCAGGTCGACGCCGACGCCGCGGCGCTCCGCGATGTCGAGCAGGCGGTGCAGGTCGCGCTCGGGCTCGCGGGAGAGGTGCGGGGCGCCGCCGACGAGGTCGACGCCGAGGTCGAGGACGGCCTCGACGTCGCGGTCGGGGCTGTCCTGCGAGGCGAGGGCGACGATCTCGACGTCGACGAGGTCGCGCAGCTCGTCGCGCACCCGCACCAGCGCCTCCGCCCCGCGCGTCGCCTCGGCACCGAGCAGCACGTCGACGTGGGTGCGGACCGCGGTGGTGCCCTGGGCCAGCATCGCGAGCAGCTGGCGGCGGGCGCGGTCGGCCACGTCGTCGACGGTCATCGTCGCGGCGTGCACGCGCCAGGAGGCGATGGCGAGCTCGAGGTCGCCCATCGGGGGCCGGATGGCGTCCCAGGAGAGGGCCTTGTCGAGGTGGGCGTGCGGCTCGGCGGGGGCGGTGAGCAGCAGGTGGCCGGCGAGGTCGAGGGTCTCGGCCTCGGGGGCCCGTGCCGCCGTGCCCGCCGGGAGGACCGCCTCCACCGTGTCGCCGGCCAGGACGACGTCGACCACCGAGCCGTCGGGCAGGGTGGCCGCGGTCAGCAGCGAGATCGGGCGGGGGAGTCGGCTCACGGGTCGTCCTCGGGTCTGTCGGCCGGTGGCCCCTCGGGGGGAGGGCCGGACGGTGCAGGGTGCAGAATGTTGATCGCATCAACATGGTTCAATCTAAGGACGGCTCGTTTCGGGCACGTGACGCGGCCGTTTCGCCGTGTTAATTGCGGGCCGGGCCGTCCGACCGCCGTGGTAGACCTCGTCTGTCCACCCGATCCAGGAGGCTCCCGTCACGTCCCTCGACGACATCGACACCGTGGCTCCCGCCGCCGAGTCGGCAGCGACCTCGGCGCCGGCATCGGCCCCGGGGCCCGCCGCGGTGACCGCCGCGCCTGCCGCGGTGACCGCCGCGCCCGCCGCGGTGACCGCCGCGCCCGCCGCCGCGCCCGTCGACCCGCAGGCGCTCGCCGTGGGCTCGCGCATCCGGCGGCTGCGCCGGGCCCGGGGCCTCACCCTCGTGCAGCTCGCCGGCGAGGCCGAGCTGTCGCACCCCTTCCTCAGCCAGCTCGAGCGCGGGCTCGCCCGGCCGAGCCTCGTCTCGCTCGAGCGCATCGCCCGGGCGCTCGGCACGAGCCAGGTCGAGATCCTCGCCGCCGTCGACGACGACCGCCCCGGCGACCAGCCCGGCGTCGTGCACGTCGCGGCGGCCGAGGGCTCGACCGGGCGCTACGGGCAGGCCTCGGCGCGGCTGCTGACGCACGGCGACCGCGCCTTCCACCCGATGGAGATGACCGGCTACAACCGCGACCCCGGTGACTTCTTCGAGCACGCGGAGGACGAGTTCGTCCACGTGCTCGCCGGTCGCCTGCGCGTGGAGCTCGGCGACGAGGGCGTGCACGTGCTCGGCCCCGGCGACTCCCTCTACTACGTCGGGGGCACCGCCCACCGCTGGGCCGCCGTCGACGACGACGGCTACCGCCTGTTCGTCGTCAAGCAGAGACCGGAGACCCTGTGACCGCCCCCACCCGACTGCCCGACACCGCCCTCGACGTCGTCGTGACGGCCCGCACCCGCTCCGCCGACCGGGTCGAGCTCTTCGAGTTCGCGGCGCCCGACGGCCGCCCCCTGCCGCGCTGGCAGCCCGGCGCCCACGTCGACGTCGCCCTGCCCGGCGGCGAGGTGCGGCAGTACTCGCTCTGCGGCGACCCCGACGCGCCCACCTGGCGGGTCGGCGTGCTGCGTGAGACGGACGGACGAGGAGGCTCGGCCTGGCTGCACGACTCCCTGGCCGTCGGCGACGCGGTGCGGCTGGCCGGGCCCCGCAACCACTTCGAGTTCGAGCCCCGTCGCGGCACCTCGTACGTGTTCGTCGCGGGCGGCATCGGCGTCACGCCGATCTCGGCGATGGCGCGCGCGGCGGCACGTGCGGGCGTCGAGTACGTGATCCACTACGCCGGCCGCAGCCGCGCCTCCCTCGCCCTGCTCGACGAGCTGGCCGAGCTGCACGGCGACCGGCTGCACGTGCACGCCGCCGACGAGGGCGACCGGCTCGACGTCGACGCCCTGTTCGCCGGGATGGCCGCGTTCACGACGACCTACTGCTGCGGGCCCGAGAGGCTGGTCTCGGCCGTGGAGGCGGCCGGTGCCGGGCGGCAGGTCGTCGTCGAGCGCTTCGAGCCGAAGGAGGTCGGCGAGCCGGTGCGGCACGAGTCGTTCGAGGTCGAGCTCGCCGCCTCGGGCCTGACGGTCACGGTGCCGCCCGACCGCTCGGTGCTCGACGTCGTCGAGGAGGCCGGCGTGCTGGTGCTGTCGAGCTGCCGCGAGGGCACCTGCGGCACCTGCGAGACGCCCGTGCTCGAGGGCGAGGTGGACCACCGCGACTCGATCCTGACGCCCGACGAGCAGGCCGCCGGCGACCGCATGTTCCCCTGCGTCTCGCGGGCCGCGTGCCCCCGGCTGGTCCTCGACCTGTAGCGCCCGCGCGCCCCGCCCCTCGCGCCTCGCGCCTCGCGCCTCCCGCCCCGACTCGCCCCGCGCCTCCTGCCCCGTCCTCTCAAATTTGAGAGCGATCCGCGAGTCGGGCCCCACAGTTCCCCCTGCCCACGGCCCGCCGAGCCGGATCGCTCTCGCATTACTGAGACCGAGCTGCGGACATCGACCTTCCCCTCGCCTCGACGACGCGTCCGCCTCCGCCGTCGCTCCTGCCCCAGGCCCCTGCGACTCTCAAATTTGAGAGACATCACTCCCCGCGGGGACCGGAACACCCGGTGACGGAGGGCCTCGGGGCCAGGATGCTCTCGCCTCGGGCGCCCGCCACCGCGGCCGCGCCGGGCGCACCCGGCTCACCGCGCGTCAGCGGCCCACGCGCTCGCGGAGGGCCGCGACCAGCTCGTGCTCGTCGGCCCCGAGGAGGCGCCCGTCACGCACCACAGGGCGGCCCGCCACGAGCACGTGGCGCGGACGCCGCCCCGGGCTCGCCCAGAGCAGCCCCGCGACCGGGTCGGCGACCCCGGCGTCCGCGACCCCCGAGACGTCCCAGAGGCAGAGGTCGGCGGCGGCACCGGGCCGGAGGTGGCCGAGCTCGGGGCGGCCCAGCCCGGCGGCCGAGCCGGAGGTGGCGAGCCCGAGCGCGTCCCGGGCCGTCAGCGTCAGCGTCGGCGACGAGGCAGCGCCCTCAGCGCCCGCAGCGCCCTCGGCGCCCCCCGGCCGCGGCGCCAGCGGCGCGACCTGCATCGCGAGCCGCGCGTCCGCCAGCAGGTGCCCCGCGTCGTTGCTCCCGCCGCCGCTCGTGCCGAGCCCGACGACCACCCCCGCCGCGCGCAGCGCCGCGACCGGCGCCACGCCCCAGCCCATCGGCAGGTCGCACCCCGGGGCGTGCGTCGCGGTGACCCCGGCCGCCGCCAGCCGCACCACCTCGCCCGCGTCGACCGCGCAGAGGTGGGCGATCGTGACGTCGTCGGCGAGCCAGCCCCAGTCGTCGAGCAGGTCGAGCGGGCGACGCCCCCAGCGCTCGAGGGCGATCGCGACGTCGACCTGCTCGTTCGCCTGGGTGCGCCTCCTCAGCCCGTGGCGGGCCGCGACCTCGGCCAGCAGCTCGAAGGTCTCGCGCCCGTCGCTGTGCACGCCGGCCGGCCCGACGGCGAGCTGGAGCATCCCGTCGGCGCTCACCCCGCCCCGCGGCACCGGCCCCTCCGCCCCGAGCAGCCCCTGCACGATCGCCTCGGCCGACGCCGCGGCGCGCTGCGGGTCGTCGCGCGCCGAGCCCCTCACGAAGACGAGCCGCCCGCCGAGCCCCCGGGCCGTCTCCGCGATGCTCCGGGCGATCGCGACGGTGTCGGCCACGGCGGCGTCGGCCGTGGCCCCGCTGAGGGCGGCCCTGCCGGGGGCGCCCCCGCCGAGGCCGGGCGCGGCGGGCCAGTTGAGCTGGTGGTCCGCGACGGTCGTCACGCCCGCGAGCAGCCCCTCGGCGACCCCGACGGCCGTGGTCGCCGCGACGAGCGACGGGTCGATCACGGCCGAGCCGTACGCCGCGGCCATCGCGGGCAGCCACTCGGCCATCGGCACGTGGCGCGTGCCGGGCAGCGTGCGGAACCCGCTCTGCAGCAGGTGGTGGTGCGCGTTGACGAGCCCCGGCGTGACGACGCACCCGCCGGCGTCGAAGACGTCGTGCCCGCCGCGCAGCGCGTCCTCGCCCGGGGGCGCCACCACGACGCCGTCCCGCACCCAGAGGCTGTCGGCGGTCTCGGTGGACTCGTCGACGACGACGCGCACGGCGCCGCGGACCTCGAGGAGGCGGCCGGGCGGCAGGGAGGTCGGCAGGGGCGTCGTGGGCATGCGAGATTCCTAGCAGCGCCGTGTGTCGGGCGCGTTTCCGCCCCGTGCGAACAGGGGGAGTCGCCCCCACGCTCCGCAGATAGGCTCGCCCGCATGAGCGACCAGACCCCCGACCGCATCCTCATGTTCGGCGCCGACTGGTGCCGCGACTGCCGCCGCTCGAAGGCGCTGCTCGACCGCGAGGGCGTGGAGTACGACTACGTCGACGTCGAGGCCGTGGAGGACGGCGCCGACCGGGCATACGCGATCAGCGGTCGCACGCAGATCCCGGTCGTGGTCTTCCCCGACGGCAGCCACCTCGTCGAGCCCACCGACCCCGAGCTCGCCGCGAAGCTCTAGGCGCAGGCAGTAGGCGCGGGCCCAGGCGCAGCCGCAGGCAGGAGGCGGGCGCCCTGGCCCCCGCGTCGCCGGCGGAGCTACCCGCGGCCGCCGATCCGCTGCCGCCGCTCGGCGACGACGCCCTTGACCGCCTCGTCGAGGTGCGGGTGCACGAACTCGTAGCCGCCCTCGACCAGGCGCTCCGGCAGCACCCACCGGCTCTTCAGCACGAGCTCCGTCTCCGTGCGCAGCACGGCCGTGCCGAGCTCGAGCATCCACCGCGTCGCCGGCAGGCCGACGGGCATCCCCACCGCACGACGGACGACGCCCATCATCGTGCGGTTGTCGGTCGGGTTCGGCGACGAGAGGTTCACGACCCCGTCGACCTCCTCGTGCTCGCGCAGCCACTCGATGCTGCCGAGCACGTCGTCGACGTGGATCCAGCTGAACTTCTGGCGCCCGCCGCCGGCGCCCTCGCGGTGGTGCGTGCCGGCCGCGAGCCGCGCCCGCGTCGCGGGCCACGGGCCGTCGAGCTGCGGGCCGCCGAGGCCGGCGCGCGCCAGCCCCATCAGCGGCACCAGTGCGCTGCCGTCGCCGAGCACGATGGCCATCCGCAGCGCGACCCGACGGGTCGCGGGCAGGTCGGGCGCGAAGAACTCGCGCTCCCAGGCCGTCGCCACGTCGACCGAGAAGCCGGTGCCGATCTGCCCGGTCGACTCGGTCATCGGGCGGTCCTCGGCGTGGCGGTAGATCGTCGCGGTCGACGAGTTGAACCAGACGGCGGGAGGCGCGGTGCACGCGAGCACCGCCTCCGCCAGCTCCCGCGTGGTCTCGACCCGCGACCGGAGGATCTCGGCGCGGTTCTCGGGCCCGTAGCGGCAGTCGACGCTCTTGCCGGCCAGGTTCACGAGCACATCGGCGCCCTCGAGCAGGGCCGTGATGCCCGCGGTGTCGCCCCAGCTGGCGTCGGAGCGGGAGCGCCCGACGGTGCTGACGCGGGCGCCGCGCGCGCGGTAGGCGGCGGCGAGGTGCTGGCCGATGAAGCCGGAGGCCCCGGCGAGGACGACGTGCTCGGTCATGGTGTTGTTCCCCCTGGGTGGCGGTCGGCCGCCGCGGCGCGGGGCTCGATCCGGTAGTCGAAGTGTCCGGAGTACTCGTAGATCCTGCCGACGACCGGGGCGTCGAGCGTCAGCGAGACGCGCTGGCGCCCGGCCGCCGGGTCGAATGCCTCGTGCAGCGTCACGCGCGGCGAGACCGCCCGGGGCAGCGGGAGGTGCCGGCGACCGACGCGCAGGGCGAGCGCCCCCGACGTGAGCACGAGCCCGCCGTCGACGACGGCCACGGCGAGGTCGGCCGACCAGCGGCGTCGCGTGCCCAGGTGGTCGACGAGGCCGCCCGGCCCCGCGGTGATCGCGTCGACCATGCTGCGGTGCGAGTCGGGGTCGTCCGAGAACGCGAACGTGCGCACCGCCCCCACCACGACGTCGCCGGCGGGGTCGACGCCGGGGGTGTTCACGACGCCGAAGGGCACGTCGTGCTGCCAGACGGGGAAGAGCACGCCCTGCCGGCCGAGCACGGCGAGCACCGGCCACAGCCAGCGCCGCGGGGTGCCCACGCGGTCGAGGACGCCGTGGCCGACGCCCACCGAGCCGACCGGGATCGCCGCGAAGTACGGGCGGAGTCGCGGGTGCAGCCCGTCGAGCAGGTCACCGGCCACGGACTCCCACGGCGACGGGGGCGGGGTGGTCGGGGCGACGGACACGTGCCGAGCCTAGGGGCACGGCGTGGGTAGCCTCGGCGCATGGAGACCACCGTGCACCCCCTCGTGACCGCGGCCGAGCTGGAGCGCGAGCTCCGGGGCCCGCGTGCCCCGCGACTCCTCGACGTCCGGTGGCGGCTCGACCGCCCCGACGGCCGCGACGACCACCGTGCCGGGCACCTGCCGGGGGCGGTCTACGTCGACCTCGACTCGGAGCTCGCGGGCCACGGCGCCCCCACCGACGGGCGGCACCCGCTGCCCGCGACGGCCGACCTGCAGGCCGCGGCGCGACGGTGGGGCCTCGGCCGGGGCGACGCCGTCGTCGTCTACGACGACCTGGGCGGGCTCTCCGCCGCGCGGGCCTGGTGGCTGCTGCGCGTCTCGGGGGTGGCCGACGTGCGCCTGCTCGACGGCGGGCTGGCGGCCTGGCGCACCGCGGGCCTGCCCGTGGAGCAGGGCGAGGTGACGCCCGTGCCCGGCGACGTGGTGCTCGAGCCGATCGGGGCGGGGCGCGACGGCCTCGGCGTCGTCGACACGGAGGAGGCCGGGGAGTGGCCGGAGCACGGCGCGCTCGTCGACAGCCGCGCCGCCGAGCGCTTCCGCGGCGACGTCGAGCCGGTCGACCCGCGGGCGGGGCACGTGCCCGGTGCGCTGAGCGTGCCGACGGCCGGCAACCTCGGGCCCGACGGGACGTTCCTCGAGCCGGCGGCCCTCGCGGCGCGCTACCGGGAGGCGGGCGTCGACCTCGAGGGCGACGTGGCCGTGTACTGCGGCTCGGGCGTGACCGCGGCGCACGCGGCCCTGGCGCTCACCCTGGCGGGGGCCCGCCCGGCGCTCTGGCCGGGGTCGTGGAGCGCCTGGTCGTCCGACCCGGCGCGGCCCGTGGCGGTCGGCGACCCGAGCGACGCCCCTGACGACCGACGCCCCTGACGACCGAGGGCGCTGACATCGAGGCGCGTCGCGCCGTTTGACATGCGACATTTCAGCTGTCACACTGGATCCATCAGCGCGGCCGCCGGTGAGCCTCCTCCCCCCTCGGAGGCCCGGCGGCCGCGCTGACCTGCTGTGCCGGCTGACCTGCTGTGCCGGCCGACCTGCTGTGCCAGCCGACCCGCTGTGCCGGCCGACCCGCCGCTAGTCGGCGACGATGACGGCGATGGCGCGCTTCAGGGCCTCGCGGTCGGCGCGCAGCTGCGCGACCTCGGCCTCGAGCTCGCTGATGCGGTCGCTCGTCGCGGCGCTGCCCGAGCCCGGGGGGCGGCCCCGGCGGGGCGCGGCGACGGCGGCGGCCTCCTCGAGGCTCTCGTCGGCCTCGGCGGCCTCCGCCGCGACCTCGGGCTCGACGGGCGCCGGGGCGTTGGCCTTCTCGTGGGCCCGGATCCAGCCGCGCAGCGACTGCTCGCCGACCTCGAACTCCTCGGCCGTCTCGCGGATGATCGAGCGGTTGCCCGGCTCGGCCTCGCGCCGCTCCAGCACTCGGGCGAGCGACTTCTCGCGGGTCTCGTCGGTGTACTTCTGCTCGAAGGGCATGGGGGCTCCAGTGTGCGATGTCGTGATGATGGTGTCTTCGTCACCGTGCGCGGGAGCCGGTGATGTGTAGACGGTACTGCATCCATGTAGATCGTCACCGAGTTGTCCACAGGGCGGTGCGGGATGTACCGCGAACGCATGTTGTCGAGCATGATGCGCGAAGCATCGTCATGTACTGCGGGTGTCGCGCAGCACGACGAGCGTGCTGCGCGATGTCGTCGAGCTGCCGGACGGGTGTCGCTCGCCGTGCCCTCGACGGGGGTCGGGGTGCCTGACCGTCCGCCCGTCCTCCCCGACATGTCGGGCAAAGCAGCTTAAGGTGGCCGTGTGTGGCGACCCGACAGACAGCATGACGACGGCGACGACGGGACCAGTCCTGTCGTCGCCCCGACGAGTGCGCCCGGGGTCGTGGCCCCCGGCGCCCTGAGCCTCGGCAGGCCGGGCCTCGAGGTCGGCAACGCCGCGGAGCCGATCCGCGAGGGCTGGCGGCGGACGCTCTCGAGCGTCGGCGGATCGTCGACCCTCCTGCACTTCGGCGACGAGCAGCGGGCGCGCATCGAGCTCAGCACGACGCACCCCGGCGGCCTCGCGCAGTTCATCACCGGCAAGACCACCCTGCTCTCGAGCCTCATCCGCGACGACCTCGCCCTGCGCACGGCGCGCGTCGCCGCGGGCGAGATCGCGGCGAAGGGGCTCGAGCTCGCGACGGTCCGCGGCATCGACGCCGTCCACCTCGCCATCGGCATGGCCGCCTGGTCGTTCGCCGGCGAGGACTTCCGGGCCCCCGTCCTGCTCCGCCCGCTGGCGATCCGCCGTCACGGCCGTGACTTCGAGGTCCGCCTGCTCGGCGAGCCCGTGCTGAACCCCGCGCTCGCCGACGCCCTGCACGACCAGTTCGACATCTCGCTCGACGCCGACGCCTTCGTGGCGCTGGCCGGCCGCGACGGGTCGTTCACGCCGAACCCCGTGATCGACCGCCTCCGCGGCCTCACCGCTCACCTCGACTGGTTCACCGTCCAGCCCCGGCTCGTGGTCTCGACCTTCGCCGAGGTCTCGACCGAGATGGCCCTCGACGCGCGCCAGCTCGACCACCCGGTGCTCGACGCCCTCGCCGGCAACCCGATGGCGCTCCGCCAGGTCGAGGAGGCGTACCGCCCGACGACCGCGACGCCGCAGGACGAGCGCAGCCCCGAGACCGACACCCTGCTGCTCGACGCCGACCCCGAGCAGGAGAACGTCGTCGCGCAGATCGCGGCCGGCAACTCGGTCGTCGTCAAGACGCTGCCCGGCACCGGCGGCACCCAGACCATCGTCAACGCCGTCGGCCGGCTCGTCTCGCAGAACAAGCGCGTGCTGGTCGTCAGCCCCCGCCGGGCGACGCTCCGTGGCATCACCGCCCGCCTCGCCGACATCGGGCTGCCGGGCGTCGCGGTCGCGCCGACGACCCTGCGCCGCGACGTCATCCGCGCCATCGCCCGCGACGAGAAGGCCACCCACCCGCAGATGGGCGAGGTCGACGACGCCCTCGTGCGCCTGCGGAAGGTCCTGGTCGACTACCGCGGCGCGCTGAGCCGCCGCGACCCCGAGCTCCGCGTCTCGGTGCTCGACTGCCTCACCGAGCTCAGCCGCCTCGCCCTCCTGCCCGCCGCCCCGGCCACGACCGCCCGCCTCAGCCGCCGCAGCGTCGAGGCGATGGTCGAGGGCCGTCGCCGGGTCGCCGAGACCATGGTCAACGCCGCCAACCTCGGCGAGTTCCGCTACGGCCCCGGCGACTCGCCCTGGTACGGCTCCCGGTTCACCGACTCCTTCGGGGCCGGCGACGCGCACCAGCTGGCGAAGTCGCTGCACCACCGCGACCTGCCCCGGCTGCTCGAGCGCGCCGACGAGGTCATCGGCAGCACGCGGATGCGCCCCTACGAGTCGGTCGCGGAGCTGGGCGTCTACCTGCGCCTCCTCACGGAGATCCGCGACACCCTCGACAAGTTCCTGCCCGTGGTCTTCGACCGTTCGGTGGCGGAGCTCGTCGCGGCGACGGCGCCGAAGCGCGACGCGCCCGACATGTCGAGCGCCAACCGCCGCCGCCTCAAGAAGCTCGCGAAGGAGTACGTGCGGCCCGGCGTGCACATCGCCGACCTGCACAGCGCCCTGCAGCGCATCCAGCAGCAGCGCATCATGTGGCAGCGCTACGTCGCCGCGGGCACGCCGCCCGAGGTGCCGACCGGCATCGCCGACGCGCACGTGCTGCACCAGCAGGTCTCGCACGACCTCGAGCGCCTCGACGGTCCGCTCGGCCTCGCCGGCGACGAGGGCCTGACCCAGATCGGCGTCGTCGAGCTGCGTCAGCGCCTCGAGGCCCTGGCCGCCGAGAGCGACGTGCTGCAGAACCTGCAGGAGCGCACCGAGCTGATGACGACGCTCCGCGACCTCGAGCTCACGCCGCTCATCACCGACCTCGCCGAGCGCCACGTGCCCGAGCAGCAGGTCGCCGCCGAGCTCGAGCTCGCCTGGTGGCGCTCGGCGCTCGAGTCGCTGCTCGAGGCCGACCGGGCCCTGCTCGGCGCGAACACGGCGATGCTCGACCGCCTCGAGGCCGACTTCCGCCTCGTCGACGAGGCGCACGCCGCCGGCAGCGCCCAGCTGCTCGGGTGGCAGCTCGCCGAGAACTGGAAGATCGGCCTCGTCGACTGGCCCGAGGAGGCCTCGGCGCTGAAGATGCTGCTGCGCCAGCGGCACGTCACCGCGCGCCTGCTGCACGACGCGGCGCCGCACCTGTCGCGCGCCGTCGCGCCGGTGTGGCTCGCCTCGCCCTACGAGGTGCACACGATCGCCGACACGGTGCCCTTCGACACCGTCGTGCTGGTCGACGCGGGCGCCACGACCATCGCCGAGAACGTCGGGGCGATCCGCCGCGGC
>NZ_LMOX01000003.1:447060-545899 GCF_001423665.1 Frigoribacterium sp. Leaf164 | reverse complement strand
CCCCGGGCAAGCAGCCGCCCCGCCACGACGACTCCGAGCTCGACGCCCTGCACGCCGACAGCGCCCTCGCGCGGCTGTCGACCCTGCTGCCGACGCTGTCGCTGACCCGCAGCTACCGGGCCGGCGGAGAAGACCTCGCCGAGCTCGTCAACCGCCGGTTCTACGGCGGCCGCATCGAGTCGCTGCCGTGGGCCGGCAGCTTCCTCGGGCACGGCAGCATCGCGCTCGACTACGTCTCGGGCGGCACCGCGGTGCCCGACCCCGAGTCGGGCGCGGTCGAGAGCGTCGACGCCGAGGTCGACCGGGTCGTCTCGCTCGTGCTCGAGCACGCGCGCACGCGCCCCTCCGAGTCGCTGATGGTCATCACCGCCAGCGCCAAGCACGCCGTGCGCGTGCAGCAGGCCGTGCTCACCGCCGTGTCGGGCCACAAGGACCTCACGGAGTTCGTCGTCGGCGACCGGAGCGAGCCGTTCATGGTGGCGACGCTCGAGCAGGCCGTCGCGCAGAGCCGCGACCACGTCGTCTTCTCGATCGGCTACGGGCGCACCCCGCACGGCCGCGTGCTCAGCGACTTCGGGCCGCTCGGCCAGCCCGGCGGCGAGCGGCTGCTCGCCGTCGCGATGACCCGTGCCCGACGCTCGATGGTCATCGTGACCTGCTTCCAGCCCGCCGACATCGACGGCGGCCGGATGGGCCACGGCACGATCGCGCTCTCCGAGATCCTCACCGAGGTGCAGGCGCGCACCGCCGCCGAGCACGTGCCCGACGACTCCGACCCGATGCTCGTCGACCTCGCCCGCCGCCTCGAGGCGCGCGGCATCCCCGTCGCCCTCGGCCACCGCGGCAAGCTCGGCCTCGTCGCCGCGCACGACGGCGTCTGCGTGACCATCGAGACCGACACCACCCTGTCGCGCACCAGCCTCCGCGAGTCGCTGCGGGCCCGCCCCGAGACGCTCCGCCGCCTCGGCTGGCACTACGTGCGGGTGCACGCGTTCCAGCTCTTCACCGACCCCGACTCGGTGGCGCAGCGCGTGGCCGAGGTGCTCGGCATCGACTCCGCCCGCACGCAGGAAGTGCCGAGCGTGCCCGCACGCCAGCACGTCAACCGCGGCTGAGCGCCGTGAGCGACCGCGAGGCCCCCGCCGGAGGCGCGGTGCCGGCCGACGAGGCCGGCCCCGCCCTCGAGGCGGTCGCGGGGGCACCGCTCGTGGTGCGGCGTCGGGGCGGGCGTCGGGTCACCACCGACCCCGTGCCCGGGAGCGATCCGACCCCCGCGCCCGCGCCTCCGGACCGCTCCTCGGGCGAGAACGACCGCCAGCTGCGCGACGACGTGCCGCCGCACTGGGGCTGAGGCGCGGCTGCTGACGGCCCCGTGACGCCCGCACGCGACGACGCCCCCGACCGGTCTGGTCGGGGGCGTCGTGTCGCCGGGGGAGGAGGGGCGTCAGCGGCTGCCGAGCGGCCCGTTGCCCTCGCCGACGACCGGGACGGAGCCGGTCGGGGCCGCGTGGCTGCCGTGCGACGCGCCGGCGCCCGCGGGCGTCACGGTCTGTCGCAGCAGGTCGCGGATCTCGCTGAGCAGCTCGACGTCGGTCGGCGGCACGTCGACCGGGGCCGGCTCGGAGGCCTGCTGCTTCGCGAAGGTCCGCTTGAGCAGGTTGTTGACCGGCAGCACGAGCACGAAGTACACGACGGCGGCGATCACGACGAAGTTGATCAGCGCCCCGATCACCGCGCCGAACCGGAGCTCGGCGGTGTCGCCGGAGACGGTCGGGATCGGGACGACGAGGGCGTCGTCGAGCATGGACGCGTTGAACGCCGCACCGATCAGGGGGTTGAAGACGTTCGTGACCAGCGAGGTCACGATGGCGGTGAACGCGGCGCCGATGACGACCGCGACCGCGAGGTCGATGACGTTGCCGCGGAGGATGAACTCCTTGAATCCCTTCACGGGATGCTCCTTCGGTCGGTGGTCGGAACGGTCGTCCCGGGGGACCACCTAACCACGGGCCCGGGTCAGGAGGCGGTGGTCGAGCCCCCGGAGGAGCCCGACGACCCGCTCGACGACGTGCCCGACCCGCTCGACGACGACGCGCCTCCGGAGCCGGACGACGACGACCCGCCCTTGTCGGACGACGAGGAGCCGCCCTTGTCGGAGGACGAGGTCGAGCTGGTCTTCTCGGCGGAGCCGGACGAGCTGCCGCTGCCGCCCTTCGCGCCCGAGCTGCGCGAGTCGGTGCGGTAGAAGCCCGAGCCGTTGAAGGTCACGCCGACCGGGCTGAACACCTTGCGGAGCACGCCGGAGCAGACGGGGCACACGGTGAGGCTGTCGTCGGTGAACGACTGGACGACGTCGAAGGCGTTGCCGCACTCGGTGCAGCGGTACGAGTAGGTGGGCACGGATTCCTCACGGTGCGACGGAGACGGGGCGGCGGGCACCCGGGCCCGGCCCGGCGCGGGGAGGCGCGGGTCAGAACTCGTGGATGCCGGAGGGGGTGACGACGCCGTCGACGGCCTGGTCGTGCCGCTCGCGCGGCACCGACTCGACGTACTCGGAGTCGAACACCACAGCATAGACCGGGGGGCGCTTCTCCATCGATCCGAGGGTCTTGTCGAAGTAGCCGCGGCCCCAGCCCATGCGCATGCCCTCGCGGTCGATGCAGGCGGCGGGCACGACGATCAGGTCGACGTCGTTGATGGCCATCGGGCTGAGCACCTCGCCGACCGGCTCGGGCAGGCCGAAGAGGCCGGTGGTCTCGGACTCGCCGTCGCCCACGGCCCAGTCGAGCAGGCCGTCGGGGCGGGAGACGGGGAACAGCACGCGGACGTCGTGCGCGAAGGCCCAGTTCAGGAAGGGGCGGGTGTCGGGCTCGTCGGGGGCCGAGAGGTAGGCCGAGACGGAGCGGGCGGAGAGGCCCGTGGCGAGGTCGACGAGGTGCCGGGTGAGGGCTGCGCTGGCCTCCTCGCGCTCCGCGCTGGTGCGGTTCCGGCGGCGCTGTCGCAGCTCGGCTCGCAGGGCTCGCTTGGCGTCGCCGACCTCGTCCGTCATGTCCCCCATCGTACGGTCGCAGATGTGCCCCCCGCGAGAGGGCCGCGCCCTATACGCTGACCGGCATGGGCTTCACGATCTCGAAAGCAGTCATTCCCGCCGCGGGCCTCGGAACTCGGTTCCTGCCCGCCACCAAAGCCATGCCTAAGGAGATGCTCCCCGTCGTCGACAAGCCGGCGATCCAGTACGTCGTCGAGGAGGCCGTCTCGGCCGGCCTGACCGACGTGCTGATGATCACCGGCCGCAACAAGAACGCGCTCGAGAACCACTTCGACCACGTCTCCGAGCTGGAGGAGACCCTGCGCAAGAAGGGCGACCACGACAAGCTCGCCAAGGTCAACCAGAGCACCGACCTCGCCGACATGCACTACGTGCGCCAGGGCGACCCGCTCGGCCTGGGGCACGCCGTGCTCCGCGCCAAGATGCACGTCGGGCGCGAGCCCTTCGCCGTGCTGCTCGGCGACGACATCATCGACGCCCGCGACCCGCTGCTGACCCGCATGATCGAGGTCCAGGGCACGAAGAACGCGACCGTCGTCGCCCTCCTCGAGGTCGACCCGTCGCAGACCCACCTCTACGGCATCGCCACGGTCGAGGAGACCGCGGAGGACGACGTCGTGAAGATCACCGGCCTGGTCGAGAAGCCCGCCCAGGGCGAGGCGCCCAGCAACCTGGCCATCATCGGCCGCTACGTCATCCGCCCCGAGGTCTTCGACGTGCTCGAGAAGCAGGAGCCGGGCAAGGGCGGCGAGATCCAGCTGACCGACGCGCTGATGAAGATGGCCAGCGCCGAGGAGTGGACGGGCGGCGTCTACGGCGTCGTCTTCCGCGGCCGCCGCTACGACACCGGCGACAAGCTCGACTACATCAAGGCGATCGTCCAGCTCGCCTCCGACCGTGACGACATCGGCGGCGAGCTCCGCCCGTGGCTCCAGGAGTTCACCGCGGGTCTCGAGAAGTAAAGAGACCCATCGCGTGACGACCATCCCCACGCTGACGGAGGGGCGGACCACCATCCGGCCCCTCCGTCTGCGTGACACCCGCGACCTCGACGCGGCGCTCTCGGAGAACCGCTCCTGGCTGCGCCAGTGGGAGGCCACGAACCCGTCGGGCTTCACCAGCCACGACGTGCGGGGCAGCATCCGCTCCCTGCAGATCAACGCCCGGGCGGGCCTCGGCCTGCCCTTCGCGATCGAGCTCGACGGGCGCTTCGTCGGGCAGCTCAACGTCAGCGGCATCGCCTACGGGTCGCTCGGCTCGGCCACCATCGGCTACTGGGTCACCCAGTCCGCCGCCGGCCACGGCGTGACGCCGACCGCCGTCGCCCTGGCCACCGACCACTGCTTCGGCAGCCTCGGGCTGCACCGGATGGAGATCTGCATCCGCCCCGAGAACGGCCCGAGCCTCCGCGTCGTCGAGAAGCTCGGCTTCCGCTACGAGGGGCTGCGGCGCCGGTACATCCACATCAACGGCATGTGGCGCGACCACTTCTGCTTCGCGCTCGTGGCCGACGAGGTGCCCGGCGGCGTCCTCCGCCGATGGCGGGAGGGCCTCGTGCCGCCCGGGCAGGGCAGCGTCCCGCCGGAGGCGCTGGCCGAGTCCGCCCGCAGCCTGCCCTGGTAGCCGACCCGCGACTCCTCGGGGCAGATCCGCACCGACACACCTGCGCGGTGCGCCCCCGCGGCGCGTCGTCGCTCATACCCTCGTGACCATGGGACTCGAGTCGTGGGGCGGTGGCGTCGTGCTGGCGCTCGTCGCCGTGCTCTGGCTCGTCTACCTCGTGCCCACCTGGCACCGGCGCCAGGAGTACCTCGCCACCGAGCGCAACGCCGTGCGCCTCCAGCAGACCCTGCGGATCCTCGCCCAGACGGCCGAGCTGCCCGAGGAGGTGCGCATCGAGGCGAACGCCCGGTCCGTCGCCGACGCGCAGCGCATCCTCCGCCAGGAGGAGGGCAAGCGGGAGGCGCTGCGCCGCGCCCACGAGGCCGCCCGCCAGCGCGCGCTGACCCGGGAGCTCGCCGCGGCCGCCCCGGTGCTGCGGGCCGCCGACCACGACCCTGCCCTCGCCGCGCGTCGCCTGCGCCGCTCACGGCTCGTCTCGACCCTCGTGCTCGTGGCGTCGGGCCTGGCCGTCGTCGTGGGCGTCGCCTCGTTCGCGAGCGCCTGGCTGCTCGCCGTCGCGGGCCTCGTCTTCGGGGCCGGCTCGGTCGCCGTGCTCTCGCAGCTCGCCGCCGTCTCCCGCGCACGTGCCCGTCGTCAGCGGGTCGTCGCGCCCGCCGGCGAGGCGCAGCCGCTGCGCGACTTCTCCGACGGATTCACGTCGGCGCCCGCGGAGGACGCCGCGCCCGCCTCGCGGTCGTGGACGCCCGTGGCCGTGCCGGCGCCGCTGTACCTGCGCCGGGGGCGCCAGCGGCCCGCCGCTGCCCCGGCCGCGCCCGCCGCCGCCAGCCCGGCCGCGGAGCTGCGCTCCGAGTCGGAGCGGTCCGTCCGCGCCCTGCGCGACGCCCAGCGCGCCCAGCACGACGCCCTCCGCGAGGCAGCCCGGGCCGAGGGCGCCCTCAGCGCCGCACGCGCGACCGACACAGGCTCGGCCGCCGCCGCCCGCGCCGAGCGCGCCCGCCGCGCCGTCGCCGACGCCCGAGCCGCGGAGGCCGCCGCCCCCTCACCCGCACCGACCCCGACGGCCCCGAGCCGCTTCGCCCGCATGGGCATCATCGACGACCTCGGCGAGTCGACCTTCCGCGTCGACGAGGCCCTGCAGCGCCGCCGCGCCGTCTGACGCGCCGCCGCTCCGCCCGATTCACGGACCACGCCACGGTGGTGCTATCGTTGCAGAGCAGTTTCCGGGGCTATGGCGCAGTTGGTAGCGCGTCTCGTTCGCAATGAGAAGGTCAGGGGTTCGAATCCCCTTAGCTCCACGGAATGCAGAAAGGCCCGCCTCTGGCGGGCCTTTCTGCATTCCGTTCCTCTTGTCAGAACAACTGAAGGGCCGCTTCGCGGCCTTCCTGGCGGGTGCACTACGTGGTGGACGGGTGGCGGGGGCGCTTCGCGGCGTTCTTGGCGGGTGCACTACGTGTAGGGCGAGTGCGGGGCCGCTCCCTGGTGGTGGGCTTGGCCCCAGAAGGGGGGCGCGCGGGGCGGGAGGCAGACGGGGCGGTCTGGTACACGGCATACTCTGAGAAATGAGCGATCCGCAGAAGCCGTCCGACCCGTACGACCCCGCCGCCGCTGGGCCCCCCTCGGTGCCGCAGCCCCCGAGCTACGGCGCCTACCCCGGCGCGGGCCAGCAGGCCCCCGTCGGCGACGGCGCCCCCGGCTCGGCGCCGCAGCCGGCCTACGGAGCCCCGCAGACGACGTCCCCGGGCGCGTACGGCGCTCCCCAGGCTCCCTACGGCCAGGCGGGCCAGCCGGGTCAGCCGGGTCAGCCCTACGCCCCCTACGGCGGCCAGCCGTCGTCGCCGGCCGGCGGCAACGGCCTGAGCATCGCCTCCGTCGTGCTCGGCGGCGTCGGCCTGCTGCTCTCGATCATCGTCTTCGGCGGGGTGCTCGGCCTCGTGGGCCTCGCCCTCGGCATCGTGGCGCTCCTCAAGAAGACCGGCTCGCGCCTCCTCGCGATCATCGGCACGGCGCTCTCGGGCCTCGCCGTCCTGGTCTCCGTCGCGGTGCTCGTCGTCGGCCTCGTGGCCGCCGGCAGCGTCCGCGACTCGATCGACGAGAGCTCCGGCGAGACGGGCGGCTCGAGCGACCCCGGCGTCACGGAGCCCACCGAGTCGACCGACGACGCCTCGGAGGAGGCGGCCAGCGAGAACGCCGTCTTCGGCGACGTCTGGTCGTACGACGACGGCATCTCGGTCAGCGTCTCGGCCCCGCAGCCCTTCACGCCGAGCGAGACCGCCGCCGGCGCCGACCAGGCCGCCGCCGTCGTGTTCACGGTCACCGTGCAGAACGACACCGGCGCGAACTACGACCCGATCGAGACCTACTCGAGCGTGTCGTCGGGCGGCGTCGAGGCGAGCCAGGTCTTCGACTCGGCCCAGGGGCTCATGGGCTCGCCGAGCACGACCGTGCCCGCCGGGCAGTCCGCCACCTGGCAGGAGGTCTACTCCGTCAGTGACCCGGCTCAGCTCGTCTACCAGATCGCTCCGGGCTACGACTACGACGCGGCCGTCTTCACGAACTGACGCTCCGTCGCGACCTGCTCCGTGCCGTCCGTCCCCTATCGGGGCGGGCGGCACGTCGTCGTCGTGGGTGAGGTCGGACGACGCGGCCCCCCAGCTCTGGGGGCGCTCTGCGGGCGGTTGACCCGCCAACGGGGTGGAGACGCTCCGGGGCCCGCATGGGATGGTCGGATCAGCGCCGAGGGCGCGTCGACGACCGCCGGACGGCCACCCTGCCGGGCGCAGGGGGCGCTCCCCGCGCGTGCCGTCGGCCACCACCACCGACACCGGGGAGACGATGATGGGACGAACGACCACCACCAGGAGACTGGCCGTGACGAGCACCGTGGCGGGCGCCGCCGTGCTGCTGAGCGTGGCCGCGACGGTCACCGTGCCCGAGGCGGCGCACGCGGCCTCGACGTCCGTCGCGACCGCCGACGGCGTGCCGCTCGCGGGAGCCACACTGACCACCGGGGCCTTCACGCTCGGGGTCGACGCCCCGGCCGGCTCCGTCGTCAAGGTGAAGGTCGACGGGAGCTACCTCGGCCAGGACAAGGTCGCGCCCTACGCCTTCCCGATCGCCGTCGCCCCGGGCGCCCACGAGCTCGACGTGCGCTGGGAGGACGCCGCGGTCGGCGGACGCCAGGCCGTCGAGGTGCCGTTCACGGTGCGGGCGGCGGCCGTCGCCGCGCCGGTGGCGGCACCTGCACCTGTGCCGTCGCCCGCACCTGCACCTGCAGCCGCGCCGGCACCGGCTCCCGCGCCGGCACCGGCTCCCGCGCCGGCGCCGGCACCGGCTCCCGCGCCGGTCCCCGCCCCGACCCCCGCGCCGGCCCCGGTGGCCTCGCCCGCGCCTCCCGCGTCCTCGACGTCGCCCGTGGCGACGCCGGCGGCGACGACGGTGACGGTGTCGACCTCGGCGGGCCTCACCGCGGCGCTGGCGGCGGCGCGGCCGGGCCAGACGATCGCGCTCCGTGACGGCACGTACACCGGCACCTTCCGGGCCGCGGCCGACGGCACGGCCGACCGGCCGATCCGCCTCACCGGCTCCCGGGCCGCCGTGCTGACCACCGGCAGCGTCTCGAAGGGCTACGGCCTGCACGTGACCGGCGACCGGTGGATCGTCTCGGGGCTGAGCGTGCAGACCGCCCAGAAGGGCATCGTGCTCGACGGGTCGAGCGGCACCGTCGTCGAGGGCGTCGACGTCGGCCGCATCGGCGACGAGGGCGTCCACCTCCGCACGAACAGCGTCGACGTGACCGTCCGGGGCTCGTCGGTGCACGACACCGGGCTCCGCAAGGCGGGCTTCGGCGAGGGCATCTACGTCGGCAGCGCCGTCAGCAACTGGGGCAGCGTCATGGGCTCGTCGTCGACCCCCGACCGCTCCGACCGCGCGCAGATCATCGGCAACACCATCTCCGACACGGCGGCGGAGGGCATCGACCTCAAGGAGGGCACCACGGGCGGCGTCGTCAGCGGCAACGTCTTCCGCGACGCGGGCCGGTCGGGCGAGAACTCGGCCGACTCGTGGGTCGACGTCAAGGGCGACGGCTACCTCGTCACCGCCAACTCCGGCACGGGCACGAAGCTCGACGCCTTCCAGGTGCACGTCATCTCGGGCTGGGGGCGCGGCAACGCCTTCCGCGACAACACGGTGCTCGGCGGCGTGCCCGGCTACGAGGTCTGGGTGCAGAAGGGCGCGGTCGGCACCGTCGTCGCCTGCCGCACGGCCGGCACGCGCGCCGCGGCCGGGCTGACGAACGGGGCCTGCTCCCGCTGAGGCGGCGGCCCCCGCGGCCGCCGCGGCGTGCGCCGACGCACCGGCGCCGCTCCCGGGCCGGGCGGCGGCCCTGTCCCGGGCCGCGGCCGCCGCGGGGCAAGATGGTCGGGTGCCGTTCCTCTCCACCGACGCCGACCTCCTCGCCCGCCTGCGTTCCGACCTCTCGTCGGCCGACTTCACCGTCGACCGGCTCGGCAGCGCCGACGCCTGGGGCGCCGCCGCCGGCGCGGCCCTGTTCCGCGGCGAGCGGGTGGCCGCTCGCCGTGCCCTGCTCCGCAGCGTCGACCGCGACCCGTCGCTCCGGCCGGCCGCGACCCTCGCGCTGGCCTTCGTGCTGGGCGTGCCACAGCCGGCGGACGACTTGGCGGAGGCGCTGCCGACGCTCGGCGTGGACGGCGCCGAGGCCCTCGGGCTCGTCGAGCGCCGGCCCGGCGGCGAGGTGGCCGCCCTCGTCGACCTGCGCCCCTACGCCTTCGTCGACGCGGCCGGCGAGGCCTCCTGGTGGATCACCTCCGACCTCGGCGAGCTCGCCCTCGGCGGCGCCCTGCGCGAGGACCACGTCCTCGGGGTCGGCGGCGCCTCGGCCACGCTCGCGGGCCTGATGACGCCCGGCACCGTCGACCGCGCGCTCGACCTCGGCACCGGCTGCGGCATCCAGGCCCTGCACGTCGCCCGCCACGCGCGCCACGTGGTCGCCACCGACATCTCGCGGCGGGCCCTCGAGTTCGCGGCCTTCAACGCCGCGCTCAACCTCGTCGACGGCATCGAGTTCCGCCTCGGCAGCCTGTTCGAGCCCGTGGCCGGCGAGACGTTCGACCACGTCGTCTCGAACCCGCCCTTCGTCATCACGCCCCGGGCCCCGGGCGTGCCCGAGTACGAGTACCGCGACGGCGGCATGGTCGGCGACGACCTGGTCGCCTCCGTCGTGGCGCAGGTCGGGGCCCACCTCGCCCCCGGCGGCGTCGCGCAGCTGCTCGGCAACTGGGAGACCGGAGGCGCGGGCGCCGCGGCCGGCAAGCGGGGGGCGTACTCGGTGGCCGACTGGGCCTCGCGCGGCGACGTGCCCCTCGACGTCTGGGTCGTCGAGCGCGAGGTGCAAGACCCTGCGGCCTACGCCGAGACCTGGATCCGCGACGGGGGCACCCGCCCGGGCACCGACGACTTCGAGCGCCTCTACGAGGCCTGGCTCGGCGACTTCGAGGCCCGGGGCGTCGTCGAGGTCGGCTTCGGCTACGTGACGCTCCGGCGACCCCCGGGCGGAGGCGCGGTGCCCCTGGTGCGCACCGAGCGCCTCCTCGGGGGCCTCGGCTCGAACGACGTCGGGCTGGGCGCTCACCTGGCGGCCACGCTCGACGCCGTCGACGTGCTGCGCGGCCTCGACGACGCGGCGCTGCTCGCGACCCGACTCACGGTCGCCGGCGACGTCACGGAGGAGCGCCACTACTGGCCCGGCAACGACGACCCCACCGTGATCACCCTCGTGCAGGGCGGCGGGTTCGCCCGGCGGGTCGACTCGGGCACCGCGCTCTCGGCCCTGGTGGGCGCCTGCGACGGCGAGCTCAGCGTCGGCGCGATCGTCGGGGCGCTCGCGCACCTGCTGGAGGCCGACGAGGCGGCGCTGACCGCCGAGCTGCTGCCGCAGGTGCGGGAGCTCGTGACGACGGGGATGCTGCGGGCCTGAGACGGACGAGGGGCGGGTCCGACCGACCCGGGCGTCGACGGACGCCCGGTCGGGTCGGACTCGCCCGTCGTGCCACGCGCTCCGCGGCGGCCGCCGCGGCCGCCGCCGAGGTCAGTCCTGCTTGCCGACCCGGTCGCCCCAGGTGCGCCAGCTGAACTCCGGCACGAAGCCGAGCAGGTCGCGGGCCTTGTCGCTGCTGAGCAGCGAGTCGGTGCCCTCGACGGCCGCGCGGCGCTCCACCTGGGGCCAGAACCGGTCGGCCAGCACGGCCGTGGGGGTGTTCATGACCGTGTCGGTCGCGGCGATGATGAACGCCTCGTAGCCGACCAGGTCGCTCTCGAGCGCGCGGCGGACGGCCTGGGCGCCGTCGCGGGCGTCGATGTACGAGAACAGGTTGAAGGTCTTCGCCTCGGGCGTCTCGTCCCACGGGAAGTCCTCGTAGTCGCCGTCGTCCATGACGTTCGAGAAGCGCAGGCCGATCATCTTCAGCTGGCGGTCCCAGCGGGTGAAGTGCCGGGCCATCTCCTCGTCGAGGGCCTTGCCGAGCGAGTACGACGACTCGGGGCGCACGGCGTACTCCTCGTCGAGGGGCAGGTAGGGCGGGTCGAGGTCGAAGGGGATGCCGAGCAGGGTCTCGCTCGAGGCCCAGACGACGTTGCGGATGTGCGCGGCGCGGGCGGCGGCGAAGACGTTGTAGCTGCCGGTCACGTTGTTCGTGAAGAGCGTCGCGTTCGGCACGAGCCCCGGGGCGGGGATCGCGCCGAGGTGCACCACGGCGTCGATCGAGTCGTAGCGGTCGTCGACGTGCGTGAGCGCCTGCACGACCTGCCCGTAGTCGGAGAGGTCGACCTGCACGAAGGTGACGCCGGGCACCGGGTCGGGGCTCGGGACGCGGTCGAGCAGCACGACCTCCCAGCCGTGCTCGGCGAGGTCTCGGACGACCGCGCGGCCGAGCTTGCCGCTGCCGCCGGTGACGGCGACGCGGAGGGGGGCGGGGGAGGGGGCGGGTGACGACATCGTCTGCACTTCCTGGGGAGGGTCTCGAGGGCGCGCGGTGCGCCTCCTCGTTCTTACCGTGTCGGGGTGCGGAGGGCCCACAGGGTCCGGGGTCGTCCGGCGTCGCTGGGGGCGGTGCGGGAGGCGCGGGTACCGTGACGAGGACGGCGCGGCCCCGGCCCCGCCACCACCGACAGCGAGAGGACCGCCATGAGCACCGACCCGATCACCGGCAGCACCGACCCCGCCGACCGCGACCTCGACGACCGCACCGACGCGGCCGCCGTGCACGGCGACGACCCCGCCCCCGTCGACGCCCACGGCGCCTCCGAGGCCGACGACGCCGCCCGCGAGGGCGCCGTCGAGCAGGTCGACGACGCGCTGGGCGGGCACATCCCGCTGCGGTAGCGCAGCGGACGCAGCGGGATCAGACGAGCACTGTCCGCTGCGGTAGCGGAGCGGACGCAGAGGGATCAGGCAAGCACCGTCCGCTGCGGTAGCGGAGTGACCCGGCCCACGATCACCCCCCAGCCACCCTTCCCGGAGCCCGAGCCTCACGCTACGGTAGGGTTCGTGCGCCCGGCTGGTTACCGGGGCATCCCGCGCCCGTCGTGCGGCGTCCGGTCGCTCGGGCTCTCCTGATCCGAACTCGAGCTGGCCGACGTCGTGGGCGCGGTGACACGCCCCTGTCCGAGCCCGGCTCGTCGACGGGGGCGTGTCTCGTCTCCGGGCGTCACGCCTCCCTCGGTCGTTTGCCGAACCGAAACGTTCGTGGCACCATCGAGGAGTCCTCACCTCGGGGCGGTTCAGGGTCCGTGGCGAGGGCCCGTCACGGGGTCGCCCCCCGGCCCCGTGACGGCTCTCCCGCCCCGGGCGGAGGCGCGGGCCCGGTCGATGGGGCAGGATCGACTCACCATGTCGCCCGCTCCCACCGCCCCGCTCGCCGCTCTGCTGCCCGCGACCCCGGGAGCGTCCTCGTACGACCCCGACGTCGCCTACACCTCGTTCGTCGAGTGGGCGGAGAGCCGGGGGCTGCCCCTGTACCCCGCGCAGGACGAGGCCATGATGGAGCTCGTCTCGGGCGCCTCCGTCGTCCTCAGCACGCCGACCGGCACCGGCAAGTCGCTCGTCGCCGCGGGAGCGCACTTCGTGGCGCTGAGCCAGGGGCGGCGCACGTACTACACGGCGCCGATCAAGGCCCTGGTGAGCGAGAAGTTCTTCGCGCTGGTCGAGCTGTTCGGCGCCGAGAACGTCGGCATGGTGACGGGCGACTCGTCGGTGAACCACGACGCCCCGATCATCTGCTGCACCGCCGAGATCCTCGCCAACCTCGCGCTCCGCGAGGGGCCCGACGCCGAGGTCGACCAGGTCGTCATGGACGAGTTCCACTTCTACGGCGACCAGTCGCGCGGCTGGGCCTGGCAGGTGCCCCTGCTGCTGCTGCCCCGGGCGCAGTTCCTGCTGATGTCGGCGACGCTCGGCGACGTGACGCGCATCACCGACGACCTCGCCCGGCGCACGGGCCGGCCCGTCGCCCGGGTCACCGGCGTCGAGCGCCCCGTTCCCCTGCACTACTCGTACGCGCAGACCCCCGTGCAGGAGACCGTCGAGGAGCTCCTCTCCACCGGCGAGGCCCCGGTCTACGTCGTGCACTTCTCGCAGGCCGCCGCGCTCGAGCGGGCGCAGGCGCTGTCGAGCATCAAGGTCGCGACGCGCGAGCAGCGCGACGAGATCGCCGAGCTCATCGGCGGGTTCCGGTTCAGCACCGGCTTCGGCAAGACGCTCGGCCGGCTCGTTCGGTCGGGCATCGGCGTGCACCACGCGGGCATGCTGCCCAAGTACCGCCGTCTCGTCGAGCAGCTCGCCCAGCGCGGCCTGCTCCGCGTCATCTGCGGCACCGACACCCTGGGCGTCGGCATCAACGTGCCGATCCGCACGGTGCTGCTGACCGCGCTGACGAAGTTCGACGGCACGCGCATGCGCCAGCTCAGCGCCCGCGAGTTCCACCAGGTGGCGGGCCGGGCGGGCCGGGCCGGCTACGACACCTCCGGCACCGTGGTGCTGCAGGCGCCCGAGCACGAGATCGACAACCTCAAGGCGATCGAGAAGGCCGGCGACGACCCGAAGAAGAAGCGCAAGATCGTGCGCAAGAAGGCCCCCGAGGGCTTCGTCTCGTGGGGCGAGCCGAGCTTCCACAAGCTCATCGCGGCGGAGCCCGAGCCCCTGGTGTCGCACCTGCAGGTCACGCACGCGATGCTGCTCAACGTGATCGGCCGCGGCGGCGACGTCTTCGCGAACGTCCGGTCGCTCGTCTTCGACAACCACGAGCCCCTCGCGAAGCAGTACGCGATGGCCCGGCAGGCGATCTCGATCTACCGCACGCTCCGCACCGCGGAGGTCGTCGTGCAGGAGCCCGGCGTCGACGGCGCCGCGCCGACCATCCGCCTCACGGTCGACCTGCAGGCGAACTTCGCGCTCAACCAGCCGCTCTCGCCGTTCGCGCTCGCGACGTTCGAGGTGCTCGACCGCGAGTCGCCCAGCTACGCCCTCGACGTCGTCTCCGTCATCGAGGCGACCCTCGACGACCCGCGGCCGATCCTCTCGCAGCAGCAGTTCAAGGCCCGCGGCGAGGCCGTCGCGGCCATGAAGCAGGAGGGCATCGAGTACGACCAGCGCATGGAGCTGCTCGAGGAGGTCACGCACCCCAAGCCCCTCGACGAGCTGCTCACGGCGCTCTTCGAGACCTACGCGGCGTCGCAGCCCTGGATCGGCGACTTCGCCCTCAGCCCGAAGTCGGTCGTGCGCGACCTCTACGAGCGGGCCATGACGTTCGGCGACTACGTCGGCTTCTACGGCCTGGCCCGGTCGGAGGGCCTCGTGCTGCGCTACCTCTCCGACGCGTTCCGTGCCCTACGGCAGACGGTGCCCGACGAGGCCAAGACCGACGAGCTCGCCGACCTGATCGAGTGGCTGGGCGAGCTGGTGCGCCAGGTCGACTCGAGCCTGCTCGACGAGTGGGAGGAGATGCTGAACCCCCGCGAGGTCGAGGCCCACGACGAGATCGTGCCGCCGGTGCTCCGCCGCTTCACGGCGAACGACCGGGCGTTCCGCATCGCGGTGCGCAACGAGATGTTCCGTCGGGTGCAGCTGATGGCCCGCGACGACGCCGAGGCCCTCGGCCAGCTCGACTCGTCGTCGGGGTGGGACGTCGACCGCTGGGGCGAGGCCCTCGACCGCTACTTCGACGAGTACGACACGATCGGCACCGACACCGACGCGCGGGGCCCGCACATGCTCCAGGTCGAGCAGCTGCCGAGCGTGTGGCGCGTGCGGCAGGTGCTCGCCGACCCCGAGGGCGACCACGACTGGGGCATCTCGGCCGTGGTCGACCTGGCCTCGAGCGACGAGCGCGGGGAGGCGGTGGTCACCGTCACGGCCGTCGGTCCCGCCTCCGACCGGGCCCGGTCGACGGTCGTCGAGGAGTAGCATCGTCGCTGGCCGCGGCACCCCGTCGGCCACCCCGGAGCGACCCTCCGACGCACCGCCCGCAGCACCACCGTGCTCCGCTCCACGAGGAGGACCCATGTCCCGTCTGTCCGGCAAAGTCGCGATCGTCACCGGAGCCGCCTCGGGCATCGGGGAGGCCATCGTCCGCCGCTTCGCGGACGAGGGCGCGCGCGTCGTCGCCACCGACATCCTCGACGGCTCGGCCGTCGCCGCCGAGGCGGGCGCGGAGTTCATCCAGCACGACGTCGCCAACGGCGGCGACTGGAAGCGCGTGATGGACCGCATCGCCGACCACTACGGGCGCCTCGACGTGCTGGTCAACAACGCGGGCATCGTCTCGGGCCAGTCGATCGACGTGACGCAGCTCGAGAGCTGGAACAGGGTCTTCGCCGTCAACGTCACGGGCGTGATGCTCGGCACGCGCTTCGCCATCGAGCAGATGCGCGCGAACCCGGCGTCGTCCGGCGGGTCGATCATCAACCTGGCCCCGGCCACGTCCTTCCTCGGCTTCGGCGACGACGCGGCCTACACCGCCAGCAAGCACGCGCTGGTGGGCCTCACCCGCTCCAGCGCCGCGCACGCGGCGCAGGAGGGCTGGGACATCCGCATCAACTCCCTGCACCCCGGCCCGACCGACACCGCGCTCTTCCGGCGCCAGGTCGAGGCGCAGCCCGCGCTGCTCGACGCCTTCAAGACGATGAGCCCGCGTGGCCGCCTGGCCATGCCGGAGGAGGTCGCGGGCCTCGCGCTGCACCTCGCCTCCGACGACTCGGCCTTCTCGACCGGCGCGCAGTTCGTCGTCGACGGCGGGCTGTCGAGCACCCACCCCTCGATGTAGCGGCGGGCGCCCCCCTGCCCGGGGCGCGCGCCGCGACGACGGCCCCGCAGCGCGTGCTGCGGGGCCGTCGTCGTGTGAGGGGGAGGCGCGGGGCGCGACCTAGAAGAGCGTCGCGGGCGGCTCCGGGGGAGCGGCGACCGGGGAGGTCGTCGCGACCGGCGCACCCGGCCAGCCCGGCCCGCTCGGCACGTCGCTGCGGTTCTGGAACGCCGTCGCGGCGCCGCGGGCACGGACGTCGGCGGCCTCGTTCATCTCGTGGCCGACGTGGCCGCGCACCCACTCGAAGGTGACCGCCCGCCCCGCGAGGGCGGCGTCGAGCTCCTTGAGGATCTCCACGTTGAGCACGGGCTTGCCGTCGGCCTTGCGCCAGCCCTTGCGCTTCCAGCCCGGCATCCACTCGGTGCAGGCCTTGATCGTGTACTGGCTGTCGCACAGGATGTGGACGACCTCGTCGGTGCCGGCCGTGGCGCGCAGCAGCTCGAGCACGGCGGTCAGCTCACCCTGGTTGTTCGTGGCCCGGGGCCAGCCCCCGGCGGCCCAGCGGTCGTCGTCGACGTACCAGGCCCAGCCGGCGGGGCCGGGGTTGCCGAGGGCGGATCCGTCAGCGGCGGCGACGATCGTCATGGGTGCTCCTTGCTCGAGATGTGCGCCCACCACGGTACGCGAGCGGGCGCCGCCCCCTCGACCCGCGCCTCCGGCTCAGCCGTTCGTGTCGGGGTGCGAGCCGGTGCGCTGCCCTGAGTCGAGCGTCGCGACCGCCGCGAGGTCGTCGTCGTCGAGCTCGAAGCCGAACACGTCGATGTTCGAGCGGATGCGCGCCGGCGTCACCGACTTCGGGATGACGACGAGCCCTTGCTGCAGGTGCCAGCGGATCACGACCTGCGCGGTCGAGACGCCGTGTCGCTCGGCGAGGCGGAGCAGGGTCGGGTCGTCGAGGATCCTGCCGCGGGCCAGCGGCGACCAGGCCTGGGTCACGATGCCGTGCGCCGCGGCGAACTCCCGCACCTCGTGCTGCTGCAGCCACGGGTGCACCTCGACCTGGTCGACGACGGGCACGACGTCGGTCTCGCCGAGCAGGCGCTCGAGGTGGTGCACCTGGAAGTTGCTGACGCCGATCGAGCGGGCCCGCCCCTCCTCCCGGATGCGCTCCAGGGCGCGGTAGGTCTCGACGTACCGGTCCTGCGTCGGGGCCGGCCAGTGGATGAGGTACAGCTCGACGTGGTCGGTGCCGAGGGTCTCGAGGCTGCGGTCGAAGGCGCGCAGGGTCTCGTCGTAGCCGTGGTCGGTGTTCCACACCTTCGTGGTGAGGAAGACGTCGTCGCGGGGCACGCCCGAGGCGCGCATCGCCCGGCCGACGCCGCCCTCGTTGCCGTAGAACGACGCCGTGTCGAGGTGGCGGTAGCCCGCCTCGAGCGCCGTCGCGACGACCGTCTCGGCCTCGTCGTCGGGCACCTTGTAGACGCCGAGCCCCAGCTGGGGGATGGTGGTGCCGTCGTTCAGGGCGAGGGTGGGCGTGTCGATGGGGGCCATCCCTCGATCATGGCACCGGAGTCGCGGGTCAGCTGGGCTGGACGGGCACCGGTTCGGTGTCGGGCAGCGGGCTCGCGTCGCGCCCGCGCAGATCGGGCAGCGAGCGGTGGAAGACGGCGCCCACCACGGCCCCGACGAGCGCGAACACGGCGGCCACCAGCAGGCCGCCCTGGCCGCCGATCCGGTCGATCCAGAAGCCGGCGATCGCGGAGCCGAGGGCGGAGCCGATCAGCTGGCCGGTGCCGGCCCAGCCGTAGGCCTCGGCCGTGTCGCTGAACTTCACGCTCGACGACACGATCGCGAACATGACGGCCAGGGCCGGGGCGATGCCGACGCCGGCGACGAGCAGGGCGGCGCTGAGCGGCAGCAGTCCGCTGACGAAGACGGCCAGGGTCATGCCGACGAAGACGATCGCGAGGCGGCGGGCCAGCGCCCACGGGCCCACCGGCACGTGCCCGAGGGCGAGGCCGCCGACGAGCGAGCCGAGGGCGAAGACGGCGAGGGCGATGCCCGAGTCGGCGCTGCCCTCGCCGAAGAGGGCGACGACCCCGGCCTCGACGGCCGCGCAGGCGCCGATGAGGAGGAAGCCGGAGGCGGTGGCCAGCAGCACGGTCGGCCGCGCGAGCACCTTGCCGAAGGCGCGCTTGCTGCGCGGGATGCGCACCCGGCCGACCTCGGGGGAGGCGATGAACCAGGCGCCGCCCCCGACGAGGAAGACGGCGGCGAGCCAGATGGCCTCCTGCGTGCCGACCTGCGTGCCGACGAAGGTGGTGATGACCGGGCCGGCGACCCAGATGATCTCCTGGGCGGAGGCGTCGAGGGAGAACAGGGGGGTCAGCTGCGACGAGTTGACCATCTTCGGGTAGATGGTGCGCACCGCGGGCTGGACGGGAGGCACGCTGAGGCCGGTCACGAAGCCGAGCGCCATGAAGGCGGGCACGGAGAAGTCGTACAGCGTGAAGGTCACCATCGTGACGAAGCAGACGACGAGGGTGAGCAGCAGGACGGGGCGCATGCCCCAGCGGCCCATCCACCGGCTCGTCAGGGGGCCCGAGATGGCCTGCCCGATGCTCGTCGCGGCGAGCACGAGGCCGGCCGCGGCGTACGAGTGGTGGACGTGCTCGACGTGGAGGAGGAACGCGAGCGAGAGCATCCCGAACGGGAAGCGCGCGGTCAGCTGCGCCGCGATGATGCGGCCGACGCCCGGCGTCTTCAGGAGGGAGGTGTAGGTGCTCACGAGGAGTCGAGTCTACGGACGCCCGGAGGCCCTCGACAGCCCTCCGCCGACTCGCCGCGACACGCCGGGGCCCCGAACTGGGGACACCCCTTCGGCGATGTCGGTGGTGGGGACGAACATGTGGAGAACGGCCCAGAACCGGGGAGAACCCGGCTCGTTCTGTGCAGAACGTGTGCGGTTCCCTGTGGAGAACTCGGTCCGGCGAACTACAGGCGTGTAACACCGCATCTAGTTGCGGGGGCAACCCCCGGCCACTAGATGTAGTATCGAACAGTCGCCACGGGCACCACGCCCGCAGGCCCCACAAGCCCACCGCACGGCGTCCGCGCCGCTCACCACCCGGCTCCCGAGCCGACCAGAACACAGGGGATCCCATGGCCATCACCGTCTACACCAAGCCGTCCTGCGTCCAGTGCACCGCGACCTACCGTGCGCTCGACAACAAGGGCATCGAGTACGAGGTGCTCGACGTCACCGCCGACGAGGCCGCGCTCGAGACCGTCAAGGCCCTCGGGTACCTGCAGGCCCCCGTCGTGATCGCCGACGACGACCACTGGAGCGGCTTCCGCCCCGACAAGATCGCCGGCCTGGCCGCCCGCATCTCCTGACCCGCGCCTCCCGGGCCGCGGTCGCCGACGAGACAGGAGGCTCGCCTGACATGACGAACCTCGTCTACTTCTCGAGCGTCTCCGGCAACACCCACCGCTTCGTCATGAAGCTGGGCGTGCCGGCCGAGCGCATCCCGCTGTTCCCCTCGGAACAGCCGCTCCACGTCAGCGACCCCTACGTGCTCGTCCTGCCGACGTACGGCGGGGGCGAGGGTCGGGGCGCCGTGCCGAAGCAGGTCATCCGCTTCCTCAACGACGAGGGCAACCGCTCCCTCATCAGGGGCGTCGTGGCCGCGGGCAACACGAACTTCGGTGAGGGGTACTGCTTGGCCGGCGACATCGTCGCCGCCAAGTGCGACGTGCCCCTCCTCTATCGATTCGAGGTCTTCGGGACTCCCGACGACGTCACAGCCGTAAGAACTGGATTGGAAGAATTTTGGACACAGCAGTCGATGACCTCGAAGTGATCGCCGCCCCGGGGCAGGGTCTCAGCTCCGGGATGGACTACCACTCCCTGAACGCGATGCTGAACCTCTACGGTCCGTCCGGCGAGATCCAGTTCGAGAAGGACCGCGAGGCGGCGAAGCAGTACTTCCTGCAGCACGTCAACCAGAACACGGTCTTCTTCCACAACCTGCGCGAGCGCCTCGACTACCTCGTCGAGAACGAGTACTACGAGCTCGCCACCATCGAGCAGTACGACTTCGCCTTCATCGAGAAGCTGAACGACCTGGCCTACTCGAAGAAGTTCCGCTTCCAGACCTTCCTCGGCGCGTTCAAGTACTACACCTCGTACACGCTCAAGACGTTCGACGGCAAGCGCTACCTCGAGCGCTTCGAAGACCGGGTGGTCATGACGGCCCTCGGCCTCGCCCAGGGCGACGAGCAGCTCGCGATCGACCTGGTGGAGGAGATCATCGGTGGCCGTTTCCAGCCGGCCACCCCGACCTTCCTCAACACGGCGAAGGCCCAGCGCGGCGAGCTCGTCAGCTGCTTCCTGCTGCGCATCGAAGACAACATGGAGTCGATCTCGCGCGGCATCAACTCGTCGCTGCAGCTCTCGAAGCGCGGCGGCGGCGTCGCCCTCTCGCTCTCGAACATCCGTGAGGCCGGCGCCCCGATCAAGCAGATCGAGAACCAGTCGTCGGGCATCATCCCCGTCATGAAGCTCCTGGAAGACAGCTTCAGCTACGCGAACCAGCTCGGTGCCCGTCAGGGCGCGGGGGCCGTGTACCTCAGCGCGCACCACCCCGACATCATGCGGTTCCTCGACACGAAGCGTGAGAACGCCGACGAGAAGATCCGCATCAAGACGCTCTCCCTCGGCGTCGTCGTGCCCGACATCACGTTCGAGCTCGCCAAGAACAACGAGGACATGTACCTCTTCTCGCCGTACGACGTCGAGAAGATCTACGGCGTCCCCTTCGGCGACGTCCCGATCAGCGAGAAGTACCGCGAGATGGTGGCCGACGGCCGCATCAAGAAGACCAAGATCAAGGCCCGCGACTTCTTCCAGACGATCGCGGAGATCCAGTTCGAGTCGGGCTACCCCTACATCGTGTTCGAAGACACGGTGAACGCGGCGAACCCGATCAAGGGCCGCATCAACATGTCGAACCTGTGCTCGGAGATCCTGCAGGTCAACACCCCGACCACGTTCAACGAGGACCTCTCGTACAACGAGATCGGGAAAGACATCTCCTGCAACCTCGGGTCGATGAACATCGCCCTGGCGATGGACGCCCCCGACTTCGGCAAGACGGTCGAGACGGCCATCCGCGGCCTCAGCGCCGTCAGCGACATGAGCCACATCCAGTCGGTGCGCTCGATCGAGGTCGGCAACGACCAGTCGCACGCCATCGGCCTCGGCCAGATGAACCTCCACGGCTACCTGGCTCGTGAGCGCGTGCACTACGGCAGCGAAGAAGCGATCGACTTCACGAACATCTACTTCTACACGGTGCTGTTCCACGCCCTGCGGGCCTCGAACACCATCGCGATCGAGCGGGGCGTGACCTTCGGCGGCTTCGAGGACAGCAAGTACGCCTCCGGCGAGTTCTTCGACAAGTACACCGAGCAGGCGTGGGTGCCGGCGACCGAGCGCGCCGCGGGCCTGTTCGCCGCCTCCGGCGTCGCGATCCCGACGCAGGCCGACTGGCTCGCCCTCAAGGCCAGCGTCATGGAGCACGGCCTGTACAACCAGAACCTGCAGGCGGTGCCCCCGACCGGCTCGATCTCGTACATCAACCACTCGACGTCGTCGATCCACCCGATCGCGTCGAAGATCGAGATCCGCAAGGAAGGCAAGCTCGGCCGCGTCTATTACCCGGCGCCGTTCATGACGAACGACAACCTGGAGTACTACACCGACGCGTACGAGATCGGCCCCGAGAAGATCATCGACACCTACGCCGCGGCGACGCAGCACGTCGACCAGGGCCTCTCGCTGACCCTGTTCTTCAAGGACACGGCGTCGACCCGCGACATCAACAAGGCGCAGATCTACGCATGGCGCAAGGGCATCAAGACGATCTACTACATCCGTCTGCGCCAGCTCGCGCTCGAGGGCACCGAGGTCGACGGCTGCGTCAGCTGCATGCTCTAGTGCTCGTCGCCGTGCCGCTCCTGCGGCGCGGCACCCGGCGGGGGCCGGTCTCGACGACCGGCCCCCGCCTCCTGAACTGAGAACCACGGCACCACCCGACGGAAGAGACGACATGACCATCACCGACAAGATCAACAGCGTCGCCGGCGACCCGGTGCACGCCACCGGCAAGTCGATCCCGCTGATCAAGTCGGTCAGTGCGATCAACTGGAACCGCATCCAGGACGACAAGGACGTCGAGGTCTGGAACCGACTCGTCAACAACTTCTGGCTGCCGGAGAAGATCCCGCTGTCGAACGACGTGCAGTCGTGGAACACCCTCACGCCGGAGGAGCAGCAGCTCACCATGCGCGTGTTCACGGGCCTCACGCTGCTCGACACCATCCAGGGCACCGTGGGCGCGATCAGCCTCATCCCCGACGCGATCACCCCGCACGAGGAGGCCGTCTACACGAACATCGCGTTCATGGAGTCGGTGCACGCCAAGAGCTACTCGTCGATCTTCTCGACCCTCGCGTCGACCCCCGAGATCGACGACGCCTTCCGCTGGTCGGTCGAGAACCCGAACCTGCAGAAGAAGGCACAGATCGTCCTCGACTACTACACGGGCGACGACCCCCTGAAGCGCAAGGTCGCCTCGACGCTGCTCGAGTCGTTCCTGTTCTACAGCGGCTTCTACCTGCCGATGTACTGGTCGTCGCGGGCGAAGCTCACCAACACCGCTGACCTGATCCGTCTCATCATCCGCGACGAGGCCGTGCACGGGTACTACATCGGCTACAAGTTCCAGAAGGGCCTCGAAGGAGCCTCCGAGGAGCGCAAGCAGGAGATCAAGGACTACACGTTCAACCTCCTCTTCGAGCTCTACGAGAACGAGATCCAGTACACGCAGGACCTGTACGACGGCGTCGGCCTGACGGAGGACGTCCGCAAGTTCCTGCACTACAACGCCAACAAGGCGCTGATGAACCTCGGCTACGAGCCGATGTTCCCGAAGGACGCCACCGACGTGAACCCGGCGATCCTGTCGGCCCTGTCGCCGAACGCCGACGAGAACCACGACTTCTTCTCCGGGTCGGGCTCGTCGTACGTCATCGGCAAGGCCGTCAACACGGAAGACGAGGACTGGGACTTCTAGCCCCTCCCCGCACACGCCACGAAGGGCGCCGGCTCCGGCCGGCGCCCTTCGTCGTGCCCCGCCTCTCCACCGAGGAGGCGGGTTCAGGGGGTGGTGGGGCCCGGCTCGGGGGCGGAGGCGACGGCCGGGGCGGCCCGCTGCTCCTGCAGGGCGGTGCGCACCGCGGCCAGGCCGACCCGCACCTCCTCGAAGCTGGTCGAGAGCGGCGACAGGCCGATGCGCAGCCCGTCGGGGTTGCGGAAGTCGGGCACCACGCCCTGCTCCCAGAGCGTCGCGACCACCTCGCGGAACGCCGCGTGCCGGATCATCACGTGGCTGCCCCGCTGCGACGGGTCGCGGGGGCTCGCGACCTCGACGCCGAGCGGCACGAGCCACGCGTCGACGAGCTCGAGCGCGTACTCGGTGAGCGCGACCGACTTGGCCCGGACCGCCTCCACCCCGGCCTCGTCGACCAGGTCGAGCATGTCCTGCATCGCGAGCATCCCGACCACCGGCGGCGTGCCGCTGATGAAGCGTCGGATGCCCGGCGACGCCGTGTACCCGTCGGCCATCGCGAAGACGTCGGCGGCGCCCATCCAGCCCTGGATCGGCTGCTCGAGCTCGGCGACCAGGTCGGCCCGGGCGTAGAGGAACGCGGGCGCCCCCGGCCCGCCGTTGAGGTACTTGTAGGTGCAGCCCACCGCGATGTCGACTCCCCACGCGTCGAGCTGCATCGGCACCACGCCCACCGAGTGGCAGAGGTCGGCGACCAGCAGGGCCCCCGCCTCCCGCACCGCGGTCGCGATCGCCTCGAGGTCGGCGACGAACGCCGACCGGTACGACACGTGGTTGACCAGCACGACCGCCGTGTCGGGGCCCAGCACCGGTGCGAGCAGCTCGGGCGTCACGCCGAGGGCCGGGTCGACCGAGACCCAGCGCACGACGGCGCCGCGCTCGCGCGCGATGCCCTCGACGACGAAGCGATCGGTCGGGAACTGGTCGTCGTCGATGACGATCTCGTGCCGACCGGGCCGCGCCGCGAGCGCCGCCCGGATCGCCTTGTAGAGCAGCACGGTGGTCGAGTCGCCGACGACCGTCTGCCCGGGCGCCGCGCCGAGCGCCACGGCGCCGATGCGGTCGCCGACCTCGGTGGGCAGCGCCATCCAGCGCTCGTCCCACGAACGGATCAGCCGGGTGCCCCAGTCGTGCCGCAGCAGCTGCTCGACGCGCGGCCCCGTCGCGAGCAGGGGCCGCCCCAGCGAGTTGCCGTCGAGGTAGGAGACCACGTCGCCCGCGGGCACGAACCTCGCGACCAGCGCGGCGAGCGGGTCGGCCGCGTCGTGCGGCGCCGCCGGCAGGTCGTCGGCGCCGGCGGGGGAGGCGGGCGAGGCGCCGGGGGCGGGCGAGGTGGGGGAGGCGTCGGTCATCGGGTCTTCTCCAGCAGGGTGTCGGGGGTGAGCACGGAGGCGGTGGCCAGCCACGCGGGAGCGTCGCCGTCGGGGCCCGGCGGCGCGGTCGGGATCCACGACGCCCGGCGCGACCAGTGGCGGCCGTCGCTGCCCGCGTCGAGGGTGTCGTCGCTGCCGAGGGCCCGGAGCAGCTCGTCGAGGCCGAGCCCCGCGCGCTGCAGCGCCCGCAGCTCGCGCTCGTTGACGCCCACGGGCAGGTCACCGTTGCCGAGGTCGGTGCCGTAGAGCACGTGCCCGCCGGCCGCCCGGAACCTCGTGAGGTTCGTGACGGCGATCTCGTGCTCCGCGCCTCCCCGGCCGTGGCCGTGGATGTCGAGCGTGCTGATCCACGTGCCGTCGGCGGCACGGTCGACGAGGTCGTCGGTCAGCACCTCGCTGAAGGGGGTGTGCGCGAAGCGCAGCAGGCCGGCGTCGAGGGCACGGCGCACCTGCCCGAGGCCCTGCACGTGCGCGACCGTGAGCAGCTGCACGTCGTCGGCGGCCTCCGCGATCGCCTCGAGCAGCACCCGGTCGAGCACCGGCCCGACGTCGCCGTTCAGCGCGACCTTGATCACCGACGCCCCGAGGTCGCGCATCCGTCGCACCTCGCGGTGCGCGTCGACGGTGCTCGTGATCGGCACCGCGGCGGTGGCGGGCGCCCAGCCCGCGCGGCTCGGGTAGCCGCCCGGGGCGCCGAGCAGCCCGCCGGCGACCTGGACCTCGGGCCAGGCGTCGTCCATCCGGCCGTGCTCGGGCCAGAGGGAGGCCTCGTCCGGGTCCCAGCCGAGGTCGAGCACCCGGGCGATGCCGCCCGGCCCGAGCTGCGTCGGGTCGACGAGGCCGAGGTGCACGTGCGAGTCGGTGAAGGGCGAGAGCAGCGTGCCGGGCAGGTGCGGCAGCGCCGCCGAGGTCGCGGGGTCGGGGCTGCCGAAGAGGTGCAGCCCCTCGCGCGTGGCCCGCACGACCGACGGCCCGCGCCAGCGGCCCGACCACACGTGGTCGACCGTGACGAGCAGGGCCTCCGGGGTCATGACCCCACCGTACGGGCACCGCCCGTGCCGCGGCTCAGCCGAGCAGCACGGCCCGGCTGCACCGCGTCACGTACGGCAGGCGGATGAGGTCGACGCCCCGGGTGTCGGGGTGCGTGTCGAGCAGCGCGCCGACGTCGCGCAGCACCTGCGCGCGGTCGTCGACCGACAGGGTGATGACGTAGCTGCGCGAGGCGATCATCGCGAGGAACTCGTCGCGCTCGAGCTCGTGCACCCACTCGACGTCGTGCCGCTCGACCTCGCCGAACGGCGCCCCGACGACGGGCGCCTCCGACTGCATGTCGCGCTCGGCGGGCTGGTTCAGCACACGGCTGAGGGCGGCGAGCCACGGCACCGTCTCGTCGCGGATGTTCCAGAGCAGCCCGAGGGTGCCGCCCGGCCGCAGCACGCGGGCGACCTCCGGCACGGCGACCACGGGGTCGACCCAGTGCCAGGCCTGGGCGACGAGCACGGCGTCGACCGAGTCGTCGGCGAGCGGCATGCTCTCGGCGCTGCCGGCGAGCGACCGGGCCCGCGGCACGACGCGCTCGAGGATCTCGCGCATGCCCTCGCTCGGCTCCACGGCGACGACCTCGTCGACCTGCTCGAGCAGCACGCGGGTCAGCTTGCCCGTGCCGGCCCCGAGGTCGACCACGTCGCGGGCGCCGCGCGGCAGCAGCCACTCGACGGCCTCGCGGGGGTACGAGGGGCGGCCGCGTTCGTAGACGTCGGCGGCCAGGCCGAAGGAGGCGGCGTGCAGCGCGAGCACGTCGGCCGGGTCGGCGGGGGCGGAGGCGGAGGCAGGTAGGTGATGCGTCACCAGGTCACTGTCGCACGACTCAGAACGTCACACACGAACGTTACGACGAGGGGAGGGGCGAGCATGGTCGTCATGACTCAGACACCTCCGCTGCGCGTCGTCGCCGTGTCGGGAACGCTCAGCACGCCCAGCAAGACCGACGCCCTGGTCGACGCGATCCTCGACGAGCTCGCCCTGGTCATGCCGATCGAGCGGCACGTCATCCGGGTCAGCGAGCTCGGTCCGCTCTTCGCCGGGGCGCTCACCCGCGACCAGCTCGACGCGCGGGTCGAGCGCGAGCTGCGGGCCATCGAGGGGGCAGACCTGCTGATCGCGGCCTCGCCGGTCTACCGCGCCTCCTTCACGGGCCTGTTCAAGCACCTCTTCGACTTCGTCGAGCAGTACGCGCTCGTCGACGTGCCGGTGCTGCTCGCCGCCACGGGCGGCAGCGAGCGCCACGCGCTCATCCTCGAGCACTCGCTGCGGCCGCTCTTCGGCTTCTTCCAGGCGTTGACGCTCCCGCTCGGCGTCTACGCGCACGCCAGCGACTTCACCGACCGGCGCGTGACGGCGCCCCTGCTGCAGGAGCGCATCCGCAACGCCATCGCGCGCGGGCTGCCGCTGATCCGCTCGAGCACCGCCGAGAAGCGCCGCATCGAGGAGTCGTTGAGCGGCGCCGCCCTCGACGCCGACGTCGACCTCCGCACCGCCGAGCTCGACGCGACCGTGCCCACCCGGCTGTACAGCTGACCGCCGAGATATCCTGGTCGGCATGCCCGACACGCCCCCTCGCGACATCGCCGTCGCCCGCTCCGAGATCCGCGACGACGAGGCCAAGCGCATGATCGGCCTGGTCGCCGCCGCCGACCTCACCGAGCGCGCCGGCCGCTGGGTCGCCGACGGGGTCGACGACGACGCGGCCCGGGCCCTCGCGGCCGGGGCGGGCCTCGGCGAGGAGGCGCGGCTGGCGCTCCTGGAGAAGCTCGCGGCCTCGCAGGGCCTCGCCTTCGACACCGTCCGCGCCGCCCGTGCCCACCACGGCGAGGCCGTGATCCGCTCGATGACGGCGGCCAGCGCGCCCGCCGACTCGCTGTCGTTCTCGAACACCTTCAGCGACACCATCGAGGAGACGGTGCGCGACTCCATCTCCCGGCTCTTCCCGCGCCGCAAGTAGCGCCCCCGTCCGACGATCCCCGGCCAACGCCCGGGGGCCGACGCCCCACGGCCGACGCCCCACGCCCGACGCCCCACGGCCGAGGGCCGGCGCCGGGCTCACGCCCCGGCACCGGCCCTCGTCCCCTCCCGGGGTCGGCGCGCTCCCTACGCCGTGCCGACCTCGAGCTCCACGACGGCCCACGACAGGGCGGGCAGCGTGAGACGGGCGACGCCGCCGTCCACGCTGACGCCCTCGAGCGGCACGAGGCCCACGGCGTCCTGCGCCTGCTCGGTGTTGCTCGTGAAGCGGTCCCCGCCCTCGGGCACCGTCAGCAGCTCGGCCCGGGTGACACGGGCGCCCGAGAAGCCGCGGAGGGCGACCTCGACGTCCGCCGCCTCCTCGAGTCCCCGGTTGGCGAGGAAGAACGCGACGCGCCCCGACTCCTCGTCCCAGGTGGCGCTGACGTCGACGAGGTCGGCGTCGCCGTACTTCGGGGTGTCGATCTTGTCGCTCGTCACCACGGTGCGGAGGATCTCGCCGCGGGCGAGCGCCGCCATGCGGGCGAACGGCCAGAAGATCGTCTGGCGCCAGGCCGGCCCGCCCTGCTCGCTGCGGATGGGGGCGATGACGTTGACGAGCTGCGCCTGGTTGGCGATCTTCACCCGGTCGCCGTGACGCAGCAGCGAGTTGAGGAAGGTGCCGACGACGACCGCGTCGGTGACGTTGTACTGGTCCTCGATGAGGCGCGGGTGCTCGACCCAGCCCTTCGAGACGTTGTGGGGCTGGTCGTCGGTGTCGAGGCCCGTCTGGTACCAGACGTTCCACTCGTCGAACGAGATGTCGACCTGCTTCCGGTGCTTGCCCGCGGCCTTGACGCCGTCGATGGTCGAGACGACCTCCTCGATGAAGGCGTCCATGTCGACGGCCGTGGCGAGGAAGCTCGTGGCGTCACCGTCGTGCTCCTGGTAGTACGCGTGCATCGAGACGTAGTCGACCTCGTCGTACGCGTGGGTGAGCACCTCGTGCTCCCACGAGCCGAAGGTGGGCATGTTCCGGCCCGAGCTGCCGACGGCGACGAGCTCGATGGTCGGGTCGACGAACTTCATCGCCTTGGCGGCCTCCTGGGCGAGGCGGCCGTACTCGCCGGCCGTCTTGTGGCCGATCTGCCACGGGCCGTCGAGCTCGTTGCCCAGGCACCAGAGCTTGATGTCGAACGGGTCCTTCGCCCCGTTGGCGATGCGGCGGTCGCTGAGGGCCGTGCCGCCGGGGTGGTTGGCGTACTCGACGAGCTCGCGGGCCGCCTCGACGCCGCGGGTGCCGAGGTTGACGGCCTCCATGACCTCGGTGCCGGCCAGCGCGCTCCACTCGACGAACTCGTGCAGGCCGAAGGCGTTGGTCTCGACCGTGTGCCAGGCGCCGTCGAGGCGGCGGGGGCGCTGGTCGACCGGCCCGACGCCGTCCTCCCAGTTGTAGCCCGACACGAAGTTGCCGCCGGGGTAGCGGATGACGGTGGCGCCGAGCTCCTTCGTCAGCTCGAGCACGTCGTGGCGGAAGCCCTTCTCGTCGGCGGTCTCGTGGCCGGGCTCGTAGATGCCGGTGTAGACGCACCGGCCCATGTGCTCGACGAACGAGCCGAACAGGCGGCGGGGCACGGGGCCGACGACGAACTCGCGGTCGACGGTGATGCGGGCGGTGCTCATGCGGTTATCTCCTGGTGATGGGGGACGGCGGTCTGGCGGGGGGACGGTCGGAGGGGGAGCGGGGGAGGCGCGGGGCCGGTCGAGCGGGGAGTCACTGCCCGCCGAACCCGGTGGTCGAGATGCCCTTGATGATCTGGCGCTGGAAGAAGAGGAACACGAGGATCAGCGGCAGGGCCGCGAGGATCGCCGCGGCCATGTTCTGGGCGTACTGGATGCCGTAGGCGCTCTTGATGGTCTGGAGGCCGACGGGGAGGGTGAGCAGCGACGCGTCGTTGGTCACGATGAACGGCCAGAGGAAGTTGTTCCACGCGCCGATGAACACGAAGATCGAGACCGCACCGAGGATGGGCCGCGAGAGCGGCAGCAGGATGGTGAAGAAGACCCGGATGCGCCCGGCGCCGTCGACGCGGGCGGCGTCCTCCAGCTCGATCGGCACCTGGTCGAAGAACTTCTTCAGCACGAACACCATGGCGGGCGCGATCGCCTGCGGCAGGATGATGCCCCAGTACGTGTCGACCATGTTGAACGCGAGCATCTGGTAGAAGAGCGGCACGATCAGCACCTGCGGCGGCACGATGATCGAGGCGATCGTCGCGACGTACAGCCACTTCTTGCCCCGGAAGTCGAGGCGCGAGAACGCGTAGGCCACGAGCGCCGACGTCGCGACGACGATGAGCGTGATGACGATCGACGTGAACAGGCTGTTGAAGAGCCAGGTCGGGATGTTGCCCTGGTCGAGGATCGCCCGGTACGCGTCGAGGGTGAAGCCGCCGGCCGGCAGCCAGGTCTGCGGCGTCGCCGCGGCGTCGGCCTCGCTCTTGAACGAGGTGGCGAGCGACCAGAGGAAGGGGATGAGCCACAGCGCGGCCATCACCACGAGGATGACGATGCTGACGACGCTCATCACGCCGAAGCGAGACTGGCCGGGCTTGTGCGGGGCACGCTCGCGGCCGCGGCGGGCGGTCGGGGCGCGGAGGTCGTCGGTGGGGGCGAGGGCCGGTGTGGTCACTTCTGGGCTCCCTTGCGGTTGCGGGCCGTGGCCGCGAACTGTGCGATCGAGATCACGACGATGACGGCGAAGAAGATGTACGAGATGGCGCTGGAGTAGCCGAAGCGGTAGCCGGTGAAGCCGGTCTCGAAGATGTACTGCACGGTCGAGCGGGTCGTGCCGGCCGGGCCGCCGTTCGTCATCTGGTAGATCTGGTCGAAGACCTTGAGCGACGCGAGCACCTGGAGGATGACGATCAGGCCGGTGGTGGGGCCGAGCTGCGGGATCGTGATCGACACCAGCGAGCGCCAGCGGCCCGCACCGTCGAGCGACGCCGCCTCGTACTGCTGGTCGGGGATGTTCTGCAGCGCCGCGAGGTAGAGCAGGAAGTTGAACCCGACCGTCCACCAGACGGTGGTGGCGACGACGGCGATCATCGCCGTGTCGGGGTCCTGCAGCCAGGCGGGCTGCGGCAGCCCGACCGTCGCCAGCGCCGAGTTGATCGGGCCGAGCGTCGGGCTGTAGAGCTGGATCCAGAACAGCGACACGACGGTCGACGCCAGCAGGTAGGGCAGGAAGAAGCTCAGGCGCCAGAGCCACTGGCCCGGCAGGCCGGTGTTGACGAGCAGGGCCAGCACGAGCGCGATCACCACGAGCGGGATCGTGCTGAGCACGGTGAACCACAGCGTGTTGAGCATCGAGCGCCACATCGCGGCGTCGGCGAAGGCCTCGGCGTAGTTGGCGAAGCCGATCAGGTCGCCGCCCTGGCCGGTGAGGCTCTGGCCCGTGAGGCTCAGCCAGAACCCGTGCACGAGCGGCCAGACGAGGAAGAGCGCGAAGAGGATCGTGAACGGGGCGGCGAAGCCCCAGCCGATCTTGGTGTCTCTCGGCCCGCCGGAGCGGGTGCGCACCCGGGTGCGGGTGCGGGCGGGCGAGGCCGCGCGGTCGGCGCTGGCCGCCGGGGCGGTCACCGTGGTGGTCGTCACAGATCGACTCCTTCGTCGTCGTGCAGGGAGGTGGGGCGGGAGGGGCGGAGCACGGGGAGGCGCGGGCCGGCTCAGACGGGGGCCGGTCGCGACAGCTGCGTCTCCACCCGGGCGACGAAGGCGCGCATGCCCGCGGCCGCGTCGTCCTTCGCGAGGATCACGGACTGGATGCTGTCGAGGAAGTACGTCTGGAAGTCCGACCCCGAGCCCGAGAACCAGGCCGGCGGGTCGTAGGCGAGGTACTCGGCGGCCTCGGCGTAGTGGGCCTGCGGCACGAGCGCCGCGTACTCCGGGCTGTCGACGACCGGGCCGTAGGCGGGGATGTGCCCGGCCTCGGCCCACGAGATGCTGTCCTTCAGGATGGTGGCGACCATCTTGTAGACGTCCTCCCGCTTCGCGTCGTCGACGTCGCTCTGCCGGGGCAGCACGAAGGCGTGCGAGTCGGCGTAGACGGCCGGCGTGCCGAAGAGCGTCGGGATGATGCTGGCGTCGTAGGGGATGCCGGCCGCCTCGGCGCTCGGCACCTCCCACACGCCGGTGAAGAGCATCCCGCTCTCGCCGCTGACGAACTCGGCGATGCCGGACTGGATGTCGCTCGCGGTGGCCATGGCGGTGCCGTCGGTCAGCGTCTGCATGAACTCGAGGGCCGTGACCGCGGCGGCCTCGTCGTACTCGACGGTGCCGCCCTCGCGGAGCACCATGTCGGCGCCCTGCTGCTTGTAGAACGTGTAGAACATGCGCCAGAGCTGGGCGCCGTCGTTGAGGTACCCCCACGAGGCGCCGTGCTTGCCGGTGACCGCCTGCATGGCGGCCGCGACCTCGAGGAACTGCTCGGGGCTGCTGATGTCGACGAGGCGGCCGTCGGGCCCGAGGGCCCCGGCCTGCTGGGCGACGTCGGTGTTGTACAACAGGATGAACGGGTGCGAGTCGAGGGCGACCGAGTACAGCTGGTCGCCGTTGAACCCGGCCTTCCAGACCGCGGGCGCGAAGTCCTGCTCGCGCAGGCCGTACGAGGCGAGCTTGTCGATGTCCCACGGGTCGAGCAGCCCGCCGGGTGCGTAGCCGGGCACGCGCGACGCGTGCATGATCGCGACGTCGGGGGCGCGGCCGCCGGCCGAGGCCATGGCGAGCTTCGTGTAGTACGGCGTGCCCCAGGCGAGCACGGTCTGCGTCGCGTGGAACTCGGGGTTCTGCTCGTTGGCCTGGTCGACGAGGGCCGACATCTTGATGCCGTCGCCTCCGCTCAGCAGGTGCCAGAACTTGAGCTGCTCGACGGCAGCGCCGGAGGCGGTCGTCGCGCCGGGCGCGCAGCCCGCCAGGCTGCCCACCGCCAGCACGCTCATGATGCCGGCGCCGCCCAGGAGGAGGCTGCGGCGGGAGAGGCCGGCCAGGCCGGTACGGGCGAGGCCGCCGGGGCGGGGCGGGCCGGACAGGGGCTCAGGGGGTGTCATCGGTGGTCACTCCTTCGTGATGCGTCGACTGCGGACAGCATTACATCGTTGTAACGCGAACGCAAGCGACGATCCGGAGGCGACCTGCGACTCCCCGGGGCCGCCCGCCGACGACGGAGGGGCCGCCCGCGACGATGCGCGAGCGGCCCCTCCGGCAGAGCCGTGCGACCTACGGCGTGGGCATGCCGCCGTCGACGTGCAGGGTCTCGCCGACGACGTAGCTCGACTCGCCCGACGCCAGGAAGACGTAGGCGGGCGCGAGCTCGGCGGGCTGGCCCCAGCGGCCGAGGGCGGTCTGGCTGCCGACGTCGGGCAGCGCGTCCGACGGCTGTCCGCCGGCGGGCTGGAGGGGGGTCCAGATCGGGCCGGGGGCGACCGCGTTGACGCGGATGCCCTTCGGCGCGAGCTGCATGGCGAGGCCCTTGGAGAAGGTGTTGATCGCGGCCTTGGTCGACGCGTAGTCGACGAGCATCGGGGCCGGCTGGTACGCCTGGATCGACGTCGTGTTGATGATCGTCGAGCCGGGCACGAGGTGGGGGAGCGCGGCCTTGGTGATCCAGAACATCGCGTAGACGTTGGTCTTGTAGGTCTCGTCGAAGTTCTCGTCGTCGAGCTCGAGGAAGTCCTCGACGTGCTGCTGCTTGCCCGCGTTGTTGACGAGGATGTCGAGGCCGCCGAGCTCGCTGACGGCCTTCTCGACGAGCTGCGTGCAGAACTCGCGGTCGGTGATGTCGCCGGGCAGGGCGACGGCCTTGCGGCCGGCGGCCTCGACGAGGGCGACGATCTTCTGCGCGTCCTCCTCCTCCTCGGCGAGGTAGCTGATGGCGACGTCGGCGCCCTCGCGGGCGTAGGCGATGGCGACGGCCGCGCCGATGCCCGAGTCGCCTCCCGTGATGAGCGCCTTGCGGCCCTCGAGGCGGCCCGAGCCGCGGTAGGTCTCCTCGCCGTGGTCGGCGGGCGACGAGAGCTCCTCGTCGGTGCCGGCGCCCTCGAGGTACTGGGCCTTCGGGGTGATGTCGGCGAACTTCTGGGTGGGGTCTTCGAATGCGTACTGGTCAGCAGACATGGCGGCGCCTCTCGGTCTCGTGCACGGAAGTGCGACGGTAGGCCGACCCGCGACTCCTCGTGACCGCTTGACAGCGGACGGGCAGCCGCCATCCAGAAAGCGAAGTGGGGCGACGGCGGGCGGCGGGCGTCGTCAGCGCCGTGCCCGGCGGGCCGTGCTCGCTCGGGGCACCACCTCGTGCGGGATCACCGCGAGCTCGGGCGCCCGCTCGCGGTCGGCGATGCGCGCGGCGAGCAGCTCGAGGGTGCGCTCGGCGAAGAGGCGCTTGTCGAGGCGGACGGTGGTCAGCGGCGGGCGGGTGAAGCGGCCGTCGGCGATGTCGTCGAACCCGGCGACCGAGACGTCGTCGGGCACCCGGAGGCCGGCGCTCCAGAGGGCGTGGACGGCGCCGATGGCGAGCGAGTCGGTGAAGCAGAAGAGGGCGTCGGGGGCCTCGCCGCGGGCCAGGGCGTCGGCGACCGTGGCGGCGCCGGCCTCGGGCTCCCAGGCGCGGCAGGCCCAGCGCAGGTCGTCGCCGACCGGCAGCCCCGCCGCCTCCATCGCCTGCGACCAGCCCAGGGTGCGCGCCCGGGCCGTGGCCGAGTCGAAGCCGTCGCCGGGGCAGCCGAGCACAGCGATCCGCCGGTGGCCGAGGGCGAGCAGGTGCTCGGTCATGTCGCGGGCGGCCGTGACGCTGTCGACGCGCACCTGGTCGACGAGGTGCTGCTCGACCTCGCCGATCACGACGACCGGCGGGAGGTCCTCCGCGCCGACGATGGCGCTCTCGCCGAGGCTGACGGGGTTCAGCACGAGGCCGTCGACGAGGTGCTCGCGACCGCGCAGCAGCAGCTCGCGCTCGCGCTCGGGCCGCACGCCGGTCTGCTCGAGCTGCACCGACCAGCCGCGCTCGTGGGCGACCTCGACGAACCAGTGCGACATCTCGGCGCTGTACGGGGTCGTCAGGTCGGGGAAGGCCAGGGCGATCGCGCCGGTGCGGCCGTTGCGCAGCCCGCGGGCGCTGAGGTTCGGCACGTAGTCGAGCTGCGCGAGGGCCGCCTCGACCCGGCCACGGGTGTCGGGGGCGACCCGGACGACGCCGTTGATGACGTTCGAGACGGTCTTCGGCGAGACGCCCGCGAGGGCGGCCACGTCCTTCACCGTCGCGCGCATCTGCCCAGGCTAGTGCGGGGGCCGCCCGTGCCCCCGGCGGCGGGCGCTGGGCGCCGGGCGGTCAGGCCGAGGCGAGCACCTTGACGATGCGCTGCAGCGAGACGCTCTCGCTCGGCCGGAGGTCCTGCGCGAAGAGGCTCACGCGGAACTCCTCGAGCAGCCACCGGGCGCGGACGAGTGCCGGAGGCGCGGTGGCGGCGGGCGGGAAGGTGCCGCCCGCGGTCTCGTACCGCTCCGTCGCCTGCTGCACCTCGGTGAGCCAGGCCCGGTCGCGCGCCGGCGCCTCGAGCAGCTTCGCCGTGCGGCGCGTGACGCCGACGAGGTAGACGGGCACGCGCTGCAGCTGCTGCAGCCCGGTCGCGGAGACGAAGCCCGGGTAGATCAGCCGCTCGCGCTGCTGCCGCATGTCGGTGAGGGCGGCCAGCAGCGACATGTTCGTCGCCGCCTTCATCGCCTTGTCGGCGTCGCGCGCCGCCGTGAGGGTGCGGGCCACGAGCGACACGGTCTGGAACATCGAGTCCATCACGGCGGCCGAGACCCGGTCGCGCACGGTGAGGAACTCCTTCTTCGTGTACAGCTGGCCGTCGGGCTTCACCCGGTGCAGCACGTCGTCGACGACGGCCACGAGGCAGTCCGCGAAGAGCGCGGCGGTGTTCTGGTACGGGCTGGTGGCGAGGATGAGCTTCTCGGGCGCTGTCAGGTGCTGCTGCACGTAGGCCACCGGGCTCGGCACGGCGAGCATGAGCAGCCGGCGGACGCCGCGGGGCGTCTCGAGCGCCTGGTCGGCGGGGGTCGCCATCAGGCGGATCGCCACCGAGGTGCCCTCGTCGACCAGCGCCGGGTACGCACGGATCACCGTGTCGCCGTGCTTCGTGTCGACGACGGTCGGCAGCTCGTCGAAGTCCCAGCTGGTGATGCCGGAGCGCTCGATGGCGTTCGCCGCGGGGGCGCCCGAGGCGACCGCCTGCGGGCCGCCGCGGCCTCGTCGGGAGCGACCCGCGCCTCCTTCGCCCTGGCCCTGACCCTGCGTGACGCGGGCGACGCTCTCGCGCATGTCGTCGCTGAGGCGCTCCTGGAGCGCGTCGAGGCGCTTGTCGACGCCGACCGTGCGGCCGCGCTCGTCGACGACGGCGTAGCTGACCCGGAGGTGCGCGGGCACGCGCTCGAGGTCGAAGTCGTCGACGGCCACGGGCGTGTAGGTGAGCGTGCGGATGACGGTGGCGACGGTCGCGGTGAACGGCTCGTCGACGTCGGCCGGCGGCTCGGCCGGCAGCTCGGCGGTGATCTTCGACGCCCAGTCGGCGGCGGGCACGACGTTCTTGCGGATCTGCTTCGGCAGCGACTTGATCAGCGCCGTGACCAGCTCGTCGCGGAGCCCCGGCACCTGCCAGTCGAAGCCGACCGGGCGGAGGCGCGCCAGCAGCGGCAGGGGGACGACCACCGTGACGCCGTCGTCGTCGGCCCCCGGCTCGAACTTGTAGCGCAGGGTCAGCGTCTGGTCGCCCTGCCGCCACGTGCTCGGGAAGCCCGCCTCGTCGACGTCGGGCTCGTCGTCGCCGAGCAGGTCGGCGGCGGTCATGGTGAGGAGGTCGGGGGTCTGCTGCTTCGCCGTGCGCCACCAGCCCTCGAAGTCGCGGGTGCTCGTGACGTCGGCGGGGATGCGCCGCTGGAAGAACTCGAACGCGGCGTCGCCGTCGACGAGGATGTCGCGACGGCGGGTGCGCTCCTCGACCTCGGTCAGCTCGCGGATCAGCTGCTGGTTCTTCGCCTCGAACGCCTGACGGCTCTCCCAGTCACCCTCGACCAGCGCGTGCCGGATGAACAGCTCGCGGGCGTAGCCCGGGTCGATGCGCGAGAACTGGATGCGGCGGCGGGGCACGATCGGCACGCCGTAGAGCGTCACGCGCTCGTAGGCGACGACGGCGCCCTGCTTCTTCTCCCAGTGCGGCTCGCCGTAGCTCTTCTTCACGAGGTCGGGCGCGAGCGGCTCGGCCCAGGCCGGGTCGATGACCCCGGCGACGCGGGCGAACAGCCGGCTCGTCTCGACGAGCTCGGCGCTCATGATGGCGACCGGCGGCTTTTTCGCGAGCGAGCTGCCGGGGAAGAGCACGAAGCGGGTCTGGCGGGCGCCGACGTAGTCCTTCTTCTGCGGGTCGAACAGGCCGATCTGGCTGAGCAGCCCCGCGAGCAGGCTGCGGTGCACCCCGTCGGGGTTCGCGCTGCGCTCGCCGACGTGCAGCCCGAGGGGCCGGGCGGCGCGGGAGAGCTGGCGGAAGACGTCCTGCCACTCGCGCACGCGCAGGTAGTTGAGGAACTCGTCGCGGCAGAGGCGCTTGAACGCGTTGCCGCTGAGCTCCTTCTGCTTGTCCTCCAGGTAGTCGAAGAGGTTGAGCAGGGTGAGGAAGTCGCCCTTGGGGTCGCGGAAGCGCGAGTGCTTCTCATCGGCCTGCGCGCGGCGCTCGAGGGGGCGTTCGCGGGGGTCCTGGATGCTGAGGGCCGCGACGATCGCGATGACCTCGCGCGTGGTGCCCTGCGTCTTCGACTCGACCACCATGCGGGCGAGGCGGGGGTCGATCGGCAGGCGGGTCAGCTGCTTGCCGACGCGCGTGATCTGACCGCCCTGCGTGACGGCGCCGAGCTCGCGGAGGAGGTCGAGGCCGTCCTTGATGCCCCGGGAGTCCGGCGGCTGCAGGAAGGGGAAGGCCGCGATGTCGCCGAGGCCGAGCGAGATCATCTGCAGGATGACGGCGGCGAGGTTCGTGCGGAGGATCTCGGGCTCGGTGAACTCGGGCCGCTTCTCGAAGTCGGTCTCGCTGTAGAGACGGATCGCGATGCCGCTGCTCGTGCGCCCGGAGCGCCCGGAGCGCTGGTTCGCGCTCGCCTGCGAGATGGCCTCGATGGGGAGGCGCTGCACCTTGGCGCGCGTGGAGTAGCGGCTGATGCGGGCGGTGCCGGCGTCGACGACGTACTTGATGCCGGGCACGGTGAGGCTGGTCTCGGCGACGTTCGTCGCGAGGACGATGCGGCGTCTCGTGCCGGCGGTGGTGCTGGGCTGGAAGACGCGGTGCTGGTCGGCGGCGCTGAGGCGGCCGTAGAGGGGGAGCACCTCGGTGTGCGGGAGGTTCCGGCCCCGGATGGCGTCCTCCGCGTCGCGGATCTCGTTCTCGCCGCTGAGGAAGACGAGCACGTCGCCGCTCGACTCGCGGGCGAGCTCGTCGAGGGCCTCGTTGATGCCCTGGAGGTAGTCCTTGTCGTCCGCCCTCGCGGGCGCGGGGGCGTTCTTCTGTGGGGAGCGTGCGGGCGCGGCGGCGCGGCGCGGCGGGGCCTCGTCGAGCTCGTCGAGGTCGTCGTCGTCATCGCCGCGCGTGCTGGCCGCGTCGTCGGCGACGAGCGGCCGGTAGCGGATCTCGACGGGATAGGTGCGGCCGGAGACCTCGACGATGGGGGCGCCGTCGAAGTGCGCGGAGAACGACTCGGGGTCGATGGTGGCGCTGGTGATGATCAGCTTGAGGTCGGGGCGGCGGGGCAGCAGCTGCTTGAGGTAGCCGAGCAGGAAGTCGATGGTGAGGCTGCGCTCGTGCGCCTCGTCGATGATGATCGTGTCGTAGCGCTTCAGGTCGCGGTCGAAGTGGATCTCGTTGAGCAGGATCCCGTCGGTCATCAGCTTGATCTTCGTGTCGCTCGACACCTTGTCGGTGAAGCGCACCTGGTAGCCGACGAGCCCGCCGACCTCCTGGCCGAGCTCCTCGGCGATGCGCTCGCTGATGGTGCGGGCGGCGATGCGCCGGGGCTGCGTGTGGCCGATGCTGGTGCGGCCGAGCTCGAGGCAGATCTTGGGCAGCTGCGTGGTCTTGCCGGAGCCGGTCGAGCCGGCGACGATCACGACCTGGTGGTCGCGGATCGCGGCGGCGATGTCGTCGCGCCGCTGGCTGACGGGGAGCTCGGCGGGGTACGAGATCGTGAGCGGAGGCAGGGGAGCGGCAGACATGAGCCCCCCATGGTAAGCCGCGGGGGCTGTGGACGGGGGCTCGCGGCCAGCCCTCCCCAGGTCGTTCGCCGTGGGCGTCCTCCCCGGGCCGGTCGAGGGGCAGGAGTCGCGGGTCGGCCGCCGCGGCACGCTCGCCCCATGAACGTCACCGGTCTCGCCTCTGCTCCCCTCGTCATCGCCACGGACCCCGTGGGCGTCTACCTGCTCGACCTGCTCGCCGAGGGAGGGGGCGGCGGCGGGGCGGTCTCGCGGGAGGCGCTGGTCACCGGGGCCCTGGACCGTCTCGACACGACGGAGGAGGCGGTGACGTCGCGGCTGGCCTCGATGGTCGACGCGGGGTTCGCGATGCGGGTCGAGGGGGGCGGGGCCGAGCCGGCGTGGCGGGGCTGCACGCACGACGAGCTGGCGGCGGCCTTCGACAGCGTGGTCGACGTGCTGCGGGCCCTCGACGAGGCCGGCGACTCGGAGCAGGCGACCGACGCGGTCACCGCGATCGACGCGGCCTGGGCGACGCGCAGCACCGCGGAGGCGCGTCGGGCCGTGGCCGAGGCCTTCCGGCTCTCGCCTGCCGGGCAGCGGCACGCCCGCCGTGTCGCCGAGGGGACGCTGGGCCTGCCCTTCGGGCGCCCGCGCCCCGAGGGGGCGTGAGGTGAGTGGGCCTGCGGTGGGTCGCGCCGTCGGCCGTGACGTCGGCCGCGACGTCGCCTGCGCGGCGGCCGGGGCGGCCGGGGCGGCCGACGAGCGGCTGCGCCCGGAGTCGGTCGCCGAGAACGTCGATCCACTCTGGAGTGGAGGAGCGGGGGACATGGGTCTGGGCGTTGACGAGGGGCCTGAGGGTGCTGCTCCACTCTGGAGTGGAGCAGCGGAGGACATGGGTCTGGGCGTTGACGAGGGGCCTGAGGGTGCTGCTCCACTCTGGAGTGGAGCAGCCGAGGACGTGGGTCCTGGCACCGACGAGGGGCCGGAGCAGGTTCCTCCCCTCGGGAGTGAGGCAGCGGGGTCTGACCAGCAGCGTGAGTCGGGGGTTCGTCTTCCACTCTGGAGTGGAGGAGCGACGGGAGCATCCCCCGCGGAGCCCACCACGCCGGAGGGGGCTGCTCCACTCTGGAGTGGAGGAGCGGGGGAAGAAGGAGCGCGGTCGTGGGGGCAGCCGGAGGGGGCTGCTCCACTCTGGAGTGGATCGGCTTTTCTGGCGGGCGACTTCTCCTCGGGGCACGACGGGCTCCCGACGGAGGCGGCGGCGGGGGAGCTCGGCGCCGAGCAGGAGCGGGGCCGGGGCCGGGGCCGGGGCCGCGGGCGGGAGCAGGCGCAGCGGGCTCCGAGCTGGCGGCGCTCGCGGACTCCGTTCGAGGTGCTGGCCGACCCGGTCGAGGTGTGGATCATCGAGCAGCTCTGCGTCGGCGAGCACAGCTCCGGCGACCTCGCCTCGCTCGCTCACGAGTCCCTCGGCATCGGGTGGTCGGCCGTCTCGCGGCACCTCGTCACCCTGCGCCGCGCCGGCTTCACCGACGTCGTCGTCGACGGCCCGACCCGCTGGCACGCCCTGCGCCCCGACTGGCTCGACCGCGTCGACGCCGCGCTCTCGGGGCTGCGGGGCGTGTGGGACGAGCACCGGCCGCTCCGCGAGCTCGGCTTCACCGCGTCGCTCCCTCCCGCGGCGTTCACCACCGACGTCGGAGCCCGCCACGGCGCACCCCTGCTCGACGACGTGCACCACCGCCCCGCTCGTCTGCGTCAGGGACGCGGTGCCCGCGACCTCGCCCGGCGGGGCGTCGGCCGGAGTGAGTGGGCCGAGGAGACGGACGGCGGTGCCGGCCTCACCTGACGAGGCCGGCGAGCCTCACCTGAGGCACCTCGGCGGCCACCTGGCACTCGCCCCTGCGGTGGACGGATGCCGACGTATGATCCGAGGAACTCGCACGTCAACGGAGACGGAGACCACCCATGACCAGCACCACGGAGACCCCGGCCAGCACCGGCACCAGCACCGGCACCAGCACCAGCCCGAGCCCGAGCCCCGGCTCCGACACCGGGGCCCGCCCCGGCCCCGGCGCCCCGGGCGACCGGAGCACCGCACCCACCCGCGCCACCGCCTCCGTCGCCGCTGTCCTCGCCGAGTCGGCGCGGCGGTTCCCCGACGACGTCGCCGTCATCGTCGGCGATCAGCGGACCACCTACGCCGAGCTGTGGGCGCAGACCCTCGCCTACGCCGGCGCGCTCCGCGCCAAGGGCGTCACCGAGGGCTCCCGTGTCGCGATGCTCGTTCCCAACGTCGCCGACTTCCCCCGCGTCTACTACGCGACCCTCGCCCTCGGCGCCGTCGCGGTGCCCGTCCACGCGCTGCTCAAGCAGCACGAGATCGAGTACGTGCTCCGCGACAGCGGGGCGACGATGCTCGTCTGCGCCGCGCCGCTGCTCGCCGAGGGCGCCGCCGGCGCCGCGCTCGCCGGGGTCGACGTCGTGACCGTGCTGGCGCCTCCCTCGTCCGTCGACCCGCACGGCACCGGGCACGACCGCCTCGAGGCGCTCGCCGAGGCGAGCGAGCCGCTCGACACCTACGTGCCCCGCGACCCGTTCGACACCGCCACGATCCTGTACACGAGCGGCACGACGGGCCAGCCCAAGGGGGCCGAGGGCTCGCACTTCGCCCTGCTCGAGCAGGTGAACACCAACCTCATGACGACCTTCGACATGACCCGCGGCGACGTGCTGCTCGGGGCGCTGCCGCTCTTCCACACCTTCGGGCAGACCTGCACGATGAACACCGGCTTCCGGGCCGGGGCCACGATCGTCATGCTGCCGAAGTTCGACGGCGACGGCGCGCTCGCGGCCATGGTCGAGCACGGCTGCGAGATCTTCATGGGCGTCCCGACGATGTACATGGCGCTGCTCGACGCCGCGACGCGCACCGAGGCACGACCGGCGCTCCGGTACGCGATCTCGGGCGGGGCCTCCCTGCCGCTCGCCGTCCTCGAGCGCTTCCAGGCCGTCTTCGACGCTCCGATCCACGAGGGGTACGGGCTCACCGAGACCTCCCCGGTCGCCACCTTCAACCACGTCGGCCGCCCGCCACGCCCCGGCACGATCGGCACGCCGATCTGGGGCGTCGACGTCGAGATCGCCGACCCGGGCTCCGCCGACGCGATCGTCCTGCTGCCGCACGGCGAGATCGGCGAGCTCGTGATCCGCGGCCACAACCTGATGAACGGGTACCTGAACCGCCCCGACGACACGGCCGCGGCCATCGTCGACGGCTGGTTCCGCACCGGTGACCTCGGCACGAAGGACGACGACGGCTACCTCACGATCGTCGACCGCACGAAGGACATGATCATCCGCAACGGCTACAACGTGTACCCGCGGCAGGTCGAGGAGGTGCTCGCCACCCACCCCGACGTCGCCATGGCGGCCGTGTTCGGCGTGCCGCACGCGGTGCACGGGCAGGAGATCGAGGCGGCGGTGGTGCTCCGCCCCGGCGCCACGGCCACCCCCGAGCAGCTGATCGCCCACGTCTCCGACGAGATCGCCGCGTACAAGTTCCCGCGGGTCGTCCACGTGCTCGACGCCCTGCCGATCGGCCCCAGCGGCAAGGTGCTCAAGCGGGCCCTCGTCGACCGGTTCAGCGCGGGGGAGGAGCCGACCCCCGCCTCCTGACGGCCGCGCTCCCTCCGGCCGGGGCCGGTACTCCGCACGCCCCTGCACCACGGCGTCACGGGGCGACCCGCGCGAGGCCCGCGCCCTACGATGACGACGGTGATCGCCATCGTCCTCGCCGCCCTGCTCTGGGGCACGACCGGCACGGCCGCGAGCCTCGTCGGCGGGACGGTCAGCCCGCTGGCGACGGGGGCCGCCACCATGACGGTCGGTGGCCTCCTGCTGGCACTCACGGCCCCGCGCCTCGCCGCGGCGGTGCTCCGAGGAGGCGCGGGCAGCTGGCGCTGGATCGCCCCCGGAGCCGTCGGGGTGGCCGTCTACCCCCTCGCGTTCTACAGCTCGATGTCGCTCGCCGGCGTCGCCGTCGGCAACGTCGTCTCGCTCGGCACGGCGCCCCTGTTCGCCGCGCTGCTCGAGCGGCTGCTCGACCCGCCCGCCCGGCGCCGCCCCCTCGAGCGGCGCTGGCTCGCCTCCGCCGGGGCCGCCGTCGTGGGCGTGGCGCTCCTCGCGAGCGTCGGCCACGCCGAGCCGCCGACCGACGTCGCGGTCGTCGCCGGGGCGGGGCCCGACCCCCGCGAGGCCCTCGCCCCGGGCGCCGGCCTCGTGGGCGGCGTCGCCCTCGGCCTGCTCGCGGGCCTCGCCTACGCGGCCTACACCTACACCGCCGGCCGGCTCATCCAGCAGGGGCACCCGTCGCGGGGCGCCATGGCCGCCCAGTTCGGCGTCGGGGCCGTGCTGCTGGTGCCGGTCCTGCTCGCGACGGGCGTGTCGATCGTGCAGTCGGCGACATCGGTCGGCGTGCACGCGTACCTCGCCCTGGGCCCGATGTTCATCGCGTACCTGCTCTTCGGCCGCGGGCTCCGCACGGTGTCGAGCTCCCGCGCGACCACCGTGACGCTGCTCGAGCCCGTCGTCGCCACCCTGCTCGCGGTCGTCGTCGTGGGCGAGCGCCTGACGCCGCTCGGCTGGCTGGGCCTCGCGCTCGTGCTCGTCGGCGTCGTGGCGGTCGTCACGGGGCCGCGGGCGGGGCGGGGCGCGCCCACGACCCCGCCCGCGCCTCCCGCGACCCCGCCCGCCCCGCCCGCGACCCCTCGACAGGCCCCGGTGCCCGACGCCTAGAGTGAGCGTCGTGATGCTCAACGACGTGCACGTCCACCGGTCCGACGACCCGCTCGCGCGGCGCGACGAGCTGGCCCACCGCCTCGCCGCGGTCGCGGTCGACCCGGTCGCCGTCGACGACGACGTCGCCGAGATGGTCGTCAACCGCGTGATCGACAACGCGGCCGTCGCCGCCGCGAGCCTGCACCGCGCACCCGTCGTCGCCGCCCGGGCCCAGGCCGCGGCGCGGCTNCCCCGCCACGACGGCGCGACCGTCGTCGGCCTCGACCCCGACCGGCGGGTCCAGCCCGAGTGGGCCGCCTGGGCGAACGGCGTGGCCGTGCGCGAGCTCGACTTCCACGACACCTTCCTCGCCGCCGAGTACTCGCACCCCGGCGACAACGTGCCGCCCGTGCTCGCCGTCGCCCAGCACGTCGGCGCCACGGGCGAGCAGCTGCTCCGCGGCCTGGTGGCCGGCTACGAGCTGCAGATCGACCTGACCCGAGCGATCAGCCTGCACGCCCACAAGATCGACCACGTCGCCCACCTCGGCCCGAGCGCGGCCGGCGGCATCGGAGCCCTGCTCGGCCTCGACGTCGAGACCACCGCCCAGGCCATCGCCCAGGCGCTGCACACGACGACCGCGACGCGGCAGTCGCGGAAGGGCCTCATCTCGACCTGGAAGGCCTACGCCCCGGCCTTCGCGGGCAAGCAGGCGGTCGAGGCGATCGACCGCGCGCTCCGCGGCCAGACGAGCCCCAGCCCGATCTGGGAGGGCGAGGACGGCGTGATCGCGCGCCTCCTCGACGGCCCCGACGCCCGGTACAGCGTGCCGCTGCCGGCCCCGGGCGAGTCGAAGCGGGCCATCCTCGACAGCTACACGAAGGAGCACAGCGCCGAGTACCAGGCGCAGGCCTGGATCGACCTCGCCCGCCGTCTCGGCCGTGAGCGGCCCGAGCTGCGCGACCCCGCGGCCGTCCGGCGCATCGTGCTGCACACGAGCCACCACACGCACGTCGTCATCGGCTCGGGCGCGGGCGACCCGCAGAAGTACGACCCGCGGGCCAGCCGCGAGACGCTCGACCACTCCATCCCCTACATCGTCGCCGTCGCCCTGCAGGACGGCGCGTGGCACCACGAGCGCAGCTACGCGCCCGAGCGCGCGCAGCGCCCCGACACCGTGGAGCTGTGGAGTCGCATCAGCACCGCCGAGGACGCCGAGTGGACGAGGCGGTACCACTCCGTCGACCCCGCCGAGAAGGCGTTCGGCGGGCGCATCGAGGTCGAGTTCGTCGACGGGTCGAGCCTCGTCGACGAGATCGCCGTGGCCGACGCGCACCCGCTCGGCGCGCGGCCGTTCGCGCGGGCCGACTACGTGCGCAAGTTCCGCACGCTCGCCGAGGGGGTGCTCGCCGACGAGGAGGTCGAGCGGTTCCTGGAGCTGGCCCCGCGACTCCGGAGCCTGCGCCCCGACGAGCTCGCCGGGCTCACCGTGACGCCGCCGGAGGGCAGCCTGCGCGAGGTCGACGCCGCGTCGCCCGAGGGGCTGTTCTGATGCTGTACTCGACGCTGGCCCCGGCCGAGAAGCGGCGGCTGTTCCGCGAGCGGCTGCGCGGCACCGACGACGTGCTGCGGCTGCCCGGGGCGTTCAACCCGCTCAGCGCGCGCCTGATCGAGCGCAAGGGCTTCGAGGGCGTCTACGTCTCGGGCGCGGTCGTCGCCGCCGACCTCGGCCTGCCCGACATCGGCCTCACCACCCTCACCGAGGTCGCCCAGCGGGCCGGCCAGATCGCGCGCATGACCGACCTGCCGACCCTCGTCGACGCCGACACGGGCTTCGGCGAGCCGATGAACGCGGCGCGCACCGTGCAGACCCTGGAGGACGCGGGAGTCGCGGGCATGCACATCGAGGACCAGGTGAACCCCAAACGGTGCGGCCACCTCGACGGCAAGCAGGTCGTCGACCTCGACACGGCCGTGAAGCGCGTGCGGGCGGCCGTCGAGGGGCGCCGCGACCCCGACTTCCTGGTCATGGCGCGCACCGACGTCCGGGCGCTCGAGGGGCTCGACGTCGCCGTCGACCGGGTGCGTGCCCTCGTCGACGCGGGGGCCGACGCGGTCTTCCCCGAGGCGCTCACCGGGCTCGCCGAGTTCGAGGCCGTGGCCTCCGCGGTCGACGTGCCCGTGCTCGCCAACATGACCGAGTTCGGCAAGGGGCGGCTGCACACCGTCGACGAGCTGCGCGACGCCGGGGTGCGGATCGTCATCTGGCCCGTGAGCCTGCTGCGCCTCGCGATGGGCGAGGCGTCCCGCGGCCTGGACGAGCTGGCCGAGAGGGGCACCCAGGCGCGCCTCCTCGACCGGATGCAGCATCGCGCCGACCTGTACGACCTGATCGACTACGAGGGCTACTCGGCCTTCGACGGCGACGTGTTCGACTTCACCGTCGAGCGCTGAGCGCCGCGGCAGCGCCCGCCCACCGCAGCACACCACCACCGCACCGCAGCACCTGCAGCACCGCACCACCGCACCGCCCGCCGGCACCGTCGCCGGCACCGCCTCACCTCACGAAGGAGTGACCATGAGCGACACCCTCACCGCCCCCGCGGCGGCGTCCGCCCCCGAGCTGCACAAGGGCCTCGCCGGGGTGGTGGTCGACCGGACGGCCGTGTCGTCCGTCGACCCGACGAGCGGCTCGCTGCTCTACCGCGGCTACCCCGTGCAGGAGCTCGCCGCCCGCTGCGACGTCGAGGACGTCGCCCACCTGCTGCTGCACGGCGAGCTGCCGACCCCCGAGCAGCGCGTCGCCTTCGACGCCGAGCTCCGGGCCGCGCGGCCGCTCGCGCCCGGTCTGCAGCACGTCATCGACCTCATCCCCACCTCGGCGCACCCGATGGACGTCGTCCGCACCGCCCTCAGCGCCCTGGGCGCCGCCGAGCCCGAGCCGAGCACCGCCCCGGGCGTGCACGACCCGGCCGCCGCGCGGCGCCTCGCGACGAGGGTCTTCGCGGCGCTGCCCGGCGTCATCGCCTACGACCAGCGGCGCCGCCACGACCTGCCGCCGGTGCCCCCGCGCGACGACCTCGGCTGGTCGGCGGACCTCCTCCACCGCGTCTTCGGCCGTGAGGCCGACGAGCTCGACGTGCGGGCCCTCGACACCTCGATGGTGCTCTACGCCGAGCACTCGTTCAACGCGTCGACCTTCACCGCGCGCGTGGTGGCCTCGACGCTCTCCGACCTGCACTCCGCGCTCGTCGCCGCGGTCGGGGCGCTCAAGGGCCCCCTGCACGGCGGGGCCAACGAGGCCGCCCTCGAGCTGCTCGAGCGGGTCGCCGACGACGGCGGGGCCGACGGCGCCCTCGCCTGGCTCGACGCCGCGCTCGCCCGCCGGGAGAAGATCATGGGCTTCGGGCACCGCGTCTACAAGGACGGCGACAGCCGCGTGCCGACCATGGAGGAGGCGCTGGCCGGCCTCGTCGACCGTGCCCGCGCCTCCGGCGACACCCGGGTCGACGAGCTCGCCGCGGTGTACGACGCGCTGGCCGCGGGCGTGCTCGACCGCAAGGGGCTGAAGCCGAACGTCGACTGGCCGTCGGGCTTCGCCTACCACTTGATGGGCTTCGAGACCCCGGTCTTCACGCCGCTGTTCGTCGCGGCCCGGGTGCTGGGCTGGAGCGCCCACGTGATCGAGCAGCGGGAGGCGAACTCGCTGATCCGGCCGCTGTCGCACTACGACGGGCCCGCGCAGCGAGCCGTCCCGGCGCGAGCGTAGGCAGTCCGTCCCCCTCCCCGCCGCTGCTGCGGCTGCTTTCGCCGTCGCCGTCGCCGTCGCCGTCGATCCCGGCGGTTCCGCCGCCCCGACACCACCGACTGATCAAACAACCACGTCGTTGGGTGGTTCTTTGATCAGTCGGTGGTTCCGGCGAGCGAGGGGCGGCCGCGGCGGGACGCCCCGCCCGCACGCGCCTAGCGTGGGGCACATGACGAACCGACTCGCCGACGCCGTCAGCCCGTACCTGCGCTCGCACGCCGACAACCCCGTCGACTGGTGGCCCTGGGGCCAGGAGGCCTTCGACGAGGCCGCCCGCCGCGACGTGCCCGTGCTCGTCTCGATCGGCTACGCGACCTGCCACTGGTGCCACGTGATGGCCCGCGAGAGCTTCAGCGACCCCGAGCTCGCCGCGCACCTCAACGAGAGCTTCGTCGCCGTCAAGGTCGACCGCGAGGAGCACCCCGACGTCGACTCGAGCTACCTCGCCGCCGCCTCGGCCTTCACCGAGCAGCTCGGCTGGCCCCTCACCGTCTTCGCGACGCCCGAGGGCCGCACGTTCTTCGCGGGCACCTACTTCCCGCCGCAGCCGGTGCAGGGGCACCCGGCCTTCCGGCAGGTGCTCGACGCCGTCACCGAGGCCTGGACGACCCGCCGCGGCGAGGTGGACGCGACCGCCCGCGGCGTGGCGGCGGCCCTCGCGGCGCAGCCCGCGCCTCCGGGGGAGCACGCGCCTCTGCCGTCGACCGAGGTGCTCCGGCACGCGGCCGCCCGGGTCGGCGCGGCGGAGGACATCGAGCACGGCGGCTTCGGCGGCGCGCCGAAGTTCCCGGTCGCGCCGGCCCAGCTGGCCCTGCTCGGCCTGGGCGCCGGGGGAGACCGGGCCGCCCTGGCCCTCGTCTCGCGCACCCTGCGGGCGATGGCCGCGTCGCCGTTGCGCGATCCCGTCGAGGGCGGGTTCTTCCGGTACTCGACCCGGCGCGACTGGCACGATCCGCACTACGAGCGCATGCTCTACGACAACGCGCTGCTGCTGACGGCGTACTCGCGCCTGGCCCTGCTCGAGCCGGGCCTGGTCGAAGAGACGTCGTCGTCGGCGGAGCAGCCCGCGGGAGGCGCGGCCGCCGCCGCCCGCACCGCTCCCGACCCGCTGTCGGTCGCCACGGGCATCGCCGACGTGCTGCTCGGTCGGCTGCGGACCCCGCGCGGGGCGTTCGCCTCCGCCCAGGACTCGGAGAGCACGATCGACGGCCGCCGCGTGGAGGGCGGCTGGTACGCCCTCGACGCCGAGGAGCGCCGCCGGCACGAGGCCCCGCCCGTCGACGAGAAGGTGCTGACCGGGTGGAACGGGCTCGCCATCGCCGCCCTGGCCGAGGCCGGCGCGCGGCACGACCGGCCCGAGTGGGTCGCGGCGGCCCGGGCGGCCGCCGACCTGCTGCTCGACGAGCACGTGACCTCCGACGGGCGGCTGCTCCGCGCCTCCACCGGGTCCGGCGTCTCGACGGCCGTCGCGACCCTCGAGGACCACGGCATGTTCGCCGAAGGGCTGCTGCAGCTGACGCTCGCGACGGGCCTGCCGCGCTACGCGGTCGCGGCCCGCGAGCTGCTCGAGCGCACCCTCGTCGACGACCCCGCAGCTGCGGTCCCGTTCGCCGCGCCCGAGGGGGCCGACCCGGTGCTGCGCGGCCACGGCACGGCGCTGGCGGCCGACCCCTCCGAGGGGGCCTACCCCTCCGGGCTCAGCGCCACGGCGACCGCCGCCCTCACCCTGCACCGGATGACGGGGGAGGCGCGGTGGCGGTCCGCCGCGGAGCGCGCCGTCGCCCCCGGCGCGGCCCGGGCCCTCGACGCTCCCGTCGCGTTCGGCACCACGTTCGCCCTGCTCGCCGAGCTCGCCGCGCCGTCGACGCAGCTGGTCGTCGTCGAGCCCGCCGTCGTGGCGGGTGCGGACGCGGGCGCGGACGCGGCGGCTGTCGAGGACACGACGACGCTGGTGCCCGCGTTCGACCTCGGGGAGCGGGCGCGGCGCACCCTCGGACCCGGCGTGCTCGTCGGCGTCGTCGGGGAGGACGCCGCCGAGGCGCTCGCCGACGCCGGCTTCGAGCTGTTCGCCGGTCGTCGGGCGGTGCGCGGCCACGTGACCGCGTACCTCTGCCACGACTTCGTCTGCCGCCTGCCCGTCACGGGCATCGAGGAGCTCGACCGCGAGCTCGCCGAGCAGCTCTAGGCCGGCGGCGCCGAGTGGTCACGATCGGCTCCTCCCGCGCGCGGGAACGACAGTTCGTGACCACTCGGCGGTCAGACGCGCGGTGGCGGTCGGGTGAGGCCCCCGCTCAGGCGGCGAGCGTCGTGAGCGGGGCGTCGCCGTCGGCGGCCCACTCGGTGAGCGACCCGTCGTACAGCGCGACGTTCCGCTCGCCGACGAGGGTGAGCGCCAACGCGTCGGCGCTGGCCGCGATGCCCTGGCCGCAGTAGACGACGACGCGGTCGGCGCCGAGGGCGGGAGCGAGCAGGGCTCGGAGCTGCGCGGGGCTGGCGAAGCGCCGGTCGTCGGCGACGAGCTCGTCGGCGGGCGCGTTCACGCTGCCCGGGATGTGGCCGAGCCGCGGGCGACGGCCCTCGTGGCCGGCGAACTCGGCGCGGGGAGAGCCGCAGACGAGAGCGGCCTGCTCGTCGCCGTGCACGACGGCCTCGACGTAGGCCTTGTCGACCCAGAGCTCGGGACGCTCGTCGGCGAGGAAGAGCGCGGGCTGCGGCTCGACGTGGCCGACGTCGATCGGGCGCTGCTCGCGCTGCCACGTCGTGAAGCCGCCGTCGAGCACGGCGACGTCGTCGTAGCCGAAGGCACGGAACAGCCACCAGAGTCGTGCGGCCCAGAGGCCGACCGACGAGTCGTAGACCACGACGGTGGTCTCGTTGGTGATGCCGAGCGCGCCCACCGCCGCCTCGAAGCGCTCGGCGTCGGGGCGGGTGAAGGGCAGGTCGGCCCGGTGGTCGCTGAGCTCGCTGACGAGGTCGCCGAAGACGGCGCCGGGCACGTGGCCGCCGACGAGGTACTGCTCGTGCCCGGTGACGAAGCGGCCGCTGGGCCGCCCGTCGGGGCCGGCGACGGAGACGACCGACGCGTCGACGACCACCATCTCGTCGGCCCCGATGTGGTCGGCGAGCCACTGGCTCGAGACGAGGGGGGAGGTCAGCACGGGAGGCATGCGGGCCACGGTACTGCCGACCCCTGTCATCGGCCAGGGCGCGCCTTCACGGCGCGTCACGATCGCGACCGGGCCGACCCGCGGCTCCCGCCGGCGGAACGACCGAGCCGACCCGCGACTCCCGCAGGTCGGCCCGGGCGAGCGACTACTTCCCGGTCGGGCCGGAGAAGCTCTCGATGTCCTGCAGCTCGAGCTCGGCGGTGGCCTGGATCAGCTCGAGCAGGTCGGCGTCGAGGCCGGGGGCGAACTCCTCGAGCCCCCGCGGGGCACCAGGGTCAGCGCGACCGACGCGACGAGATGACGCCCGTGTCGAAGCCCATCAGGTTCAGCCCGCCGTTGAAGCGGGCGTGCTCGACCTTGATGCAGCGGTCCATGACGACGGTGAGGCCCTTCTCCTCGCCGTACCGCGCGGCCTCCTCGTCGTAGATCCCCAGCTGCACCCAGATCGTGCGGGCGCCGCTCGCCACGACGTCGTCGACCACCGACGCGATGTCGCTCGCCTTGCGGAACACGTCGACGATGTCGGGCACCTCGGGCAGTGACGCCAGGTCGGGGTAGGCCTTCTCGCCGAGGATCGTGTCGGCGTTCGGGTTGACGAAGTACACGCGCAGGTCGCTGGACTGCTGCAGGTACGTGCCGACGAAGTAGGAGGAGCGGGTGGCGTTGGGCGACGCGCCCACGATCGCGACGGACTTCGCCTCGCGGAGGATCGCCTGGCGCTCCTTCGCGGTCGGCCCGACCCAGGTGCGCTGCGACTTCAACAGCTTCGCGAGCGGCGAGCTCGACGGCAGCTCGCAGGTGAGCCCGTTGGTCAACTGCGTCGTGACGGTGTCGGTCATGACCGGTCTCCCTTGCTGGCTGCGGTCAGCGCCTGGTCGAGGTCGTCGATGATGTCGGCGGGGTCCTCGATGCCGACGCTGATGCGCACCGAGCCGGGCAGCACGCCGGCGTCGACCAGCTGCTGCTCGCTGAGCTGCGCGTGGGTGGTCGACCCGGGGTGGATCACGAGCGTCTTGGCGTCGCCGATGTTGGCGAGGTGGCTGGCGAGCTCGACCGACTCGATGAAGGTCTTGCCGGCGGCGCGGCCGCCCGCGAGCTCGAACGTGAAGACCGAGCCGGGCCCCTCGGGCAGGTACTTCGCCGCCCGCTCGTGGTGCGGGTGCTCGGGCAGGCCGGCCCAGCGCACCCGCTCGATGCGGGGGTCGGCGTCGAGCCACTCGGCGACCTGACGGGCGTTGTCGACGTGGGCGCGCATCCGGTACGGCAGGGTCTCGACGCCCTGGGCGAGGAGGAACGCCGAGTGCGGGGCGAGCGCCGGCCCGATGTCGCGCAGCTGCTCGGCACGGAGGCGCGTGAGGAAGGCGTACTCGCCGAAGTTGCCCGACCAGTTCAGCCCGCCGTAGCTCGCCACCGGCTGGTCGAAGAGCGGGAACCTCTCTGTGTCCCACGCGAAGCGGCCTGACTCGACGACGACGCCGCCGAGGGTGGTGCCGTGCCCGCCGAGGAACTTCGTGGCCGAGTGGATCACCACGTCGGCGCCCCACTCGATCGGGCGGTTCAGATAGGGGGTCGCGATGGTCGAGTCGACGATGAGGGGGATGCCCGCGGCGTGCGCGACCTCGGCGAGGCCCTCGAGGTCGGCGATCTCGCCGGAGGGGTTGGCGACGGTCTCGACGAAGAGCAGCTTCGTCGCCGGCGTGATCGCGGCGGCGTAGTCGGCCGGCTCGCTCGACTGCACGAAGGTCGTCTCGACGCCGAACCGGCGCAGCGTGACGTCGAGCTGCGTGATCGACCCGCCGTACAGGTTGGCGCTCGCCACGATGTGGTCGCCGGCGCCCGCGAGGCTCGCGAAGGTGATGAACTGCGCGCTCAGCCCGCTCGAGGTGGCCACGGCCCCGAGGCCGCCCTCCAGGCTGGCGATGCGCTCCTCGAAGGAGGCGGTGGTCGGGTTCGCGAGGCGGCTGTAGATGTTGCCGTACTTCTGCAGGGCGAAGCGAGCCGCGGCGTCGTCGGTGTCGTCGAAGACGAAGGCGCTCGACTGGTAGATGGGGAGGGCGCGGGCGCCCGTCGCCGCGTCGGGGATGTTGCCCGCGTGGATAGCCCGCGTGCGGAAGCCGTACTCACGATCTGCCATGGGGCCACGCTAGCCGCTGCCCCTGACGGCCCCGGCTGGGAGGTCACAGAACTTCACAGTCGACCCGCGCCTCCGGCGGGTGGGGAGGGACGGGCGACGGGTGGGGAGGGACGGGCGACGGGTCAGAAGGGGTTCGTGAGCCCGTCCACGACGGCCTCGATCACCTCGCCCAGGACCTGCTTGACCCGGTGGGCGGCCTTGACGTGCCAGGGCGCCGAGCTCTCGAGGCTCCGCGCCGACGCGCGGCGGAGGACTCGGCGCGGGACCCTGCGGCGACACGGCTCGACGTCCGCGGCGGCGGCCTCGACATCGGCGTCGGGGTCGGCCGCGTCACCGTCGCCCTGCGCGGCGCACTCGAGGCAGCGCGTGACCACCGGCTCGTGCGCCCCCGGGTGTGCCGTCCACGTGTGGCCGCAGGCGTCGCAGCGGGCGGCGGCCAGGCGACGGCGGGCGGCGCGGCCGGAGGGGCTCGGCCCGGCCGGGGACTTCGACCAGGTCTCGGGGGCGGGGGAGGCGCCGCCTACTTCCACGACGGGATCCAGTAGTGCAGGCGGATCCACTCCCAGTCCATCTGCTGGGCCGTCCACATCGGGTACCACCAGACCGACACGGCGACGGCCAGCACGAGGAAGCCCGCCGTGATCGAGAGGCCGCGGCGGCGTCGGTCGAGGTCGTCGGTGCGACGCCCCAGCAGCAGCCCGATCACCGCGGCGAGGCCGAGCAGGAGGTAGGGCTCGAAGGCGATCGTGTAGAACTGGAACACCGTGCGGCCGGAGAACGCCAGCCACGGCAGGTAGCCCGCCGCGATGCCGACGAGGATCGCCCCGTGCCGCCACTCGCGGTGCCGCACCACCCGATAGAGCAGGTAGAGGCAGGCCGCGACCGCGGCGTACCAGATCAGCGGGTTCGCGATCGAGGTGATCGCCTCGCCGCAGCGGGCGACGTCGCAGCCGGCCTGCCCGAGGTCGGTGCCCTGGTAGTACATGCTCGTCGGCCGGAGCATCAGCAGCCAGGTGAACGGGTTCGCCTGGTAGTCGTGCGGCGTCTGCAGCCCGACGTTGAAGGCGTAGACACCGGCCTCGTAGTGCCAGAAGTTCTGCACGACGTCAGGCACCCAGGCCAGTCCGCCCGTCCAGCGCTCGCCGGTCTCCTGCACCCAGTCGCGGTAGTACCCGCCGCCGGTGACGAACCAGCCCGTCCAGCTCACCAGGTACGCCACGACGGCGATCGGCACCGTGAGGAGGAAGCTCACCGGCGCCTGCTTGAAGAGGGTGCCCGACAGCCAGAACTCGACGCCGGCCCGGCGTCGGGCCAGCACGTCGACGACGACGGTGTAGACGGCGAACACGGCCAGGAAGTAGAGGCCGTTCCACTTGACGGCCGTCGCGAGGCCGCACATCAGCCCCGCGGTGACGAGCCAGGGGCGCGACCACAGGGCAGGGCCCCAGGCGGTGTCCCGACCGGCACCGCGCCTCCTCGCCAGCCAGGCCTCGAGACGGCCGGCGCTCTGCCGCCGGTCGAGCAGGACGGCGCCGAAGGCCAGCAGCCCGAACAGCATGACGAAGTTGTCGAGCAGTGAGACCCGCGACATCACGATCGCGTGGCCGTCGATCGCCATCAGGAAGCCGGCGATCGTGCCGACGAGCGTCGAGCGCAGCAGCACCGTGCCGATGACGGCGACGAGGGCCACCGCGAGCACGCCCGCGATCGCCGTGCTGAGCCGCCAGCCCGCCGGGTCGCCGGGGCCGAGGGCGGCCATGCCGAGCGAGATGAGCCACTTGCCGAGCGGGGGGTGCGCGACGAAGGAGGGGCTGGTCAGGAACCCGTCGGCGCCGCCCGCCGCGAACGAGGCGTCGTAGTCGGTCGGCCACGAGCCCTCGTAGCCGAGCTCGTGGAGGGTCCACGCGTCCTTGACGTAGTAGGTCTCGTCGAAGACGAGCGTGCCGGGCACCCCGAGGTGCCAGAGCCGCAGCAGGGCCGCGAGCACGGTGACGCCGATCGGGCCGCCCCAGCGCCAGGCGGTGCGACGGCCGGGGGTCGAGAGCAGCCGGCCCCACCAGGCGTCGACGCGGGTGAGGCGCGGGGCGTGCGCCGGCGGCGGGGCGGTCGCGCCGGCCTCGCCCGGGCCCGGGGCGGAGCCCTGATCGAGTCCGTCAGGGCCCCGGGGAGGCGCGCCCTCGGCCTCGAGGAGCGCGTCGAACTCGCGCTCGCCCGGGGTCGTCATCGGGCCATCGTATTCGGCGCGTCGAGCGGCTCCGTCGCGCCGGGGGAGAATGACCGGGTGATCGTTCTCGCCGCGACCCCCATCGGCAACCTCGGCGACGCCTCGACGCGTCTCGTCGAGGCCCTCCGCAACGCCGAGGTGATCGCCGCGGAGGACACCCGCACGGCCATCCACCTCATGCGCGCCCTCGGCGTCGAGAACCGCCCGCGGCTCATCGCCCTGCACGAGCACAACGAGCGCGAGAAGGCGGGCGAGCTCGTGGAGCTGGCCCGCGCCTCCGACGTCCTGGTGCTGACCGACGCCGGGATGCCCGCCATCAGCGACCCCGGGTTCCCGCTCGTCGAGGCCGCCGCCGCGGCCGGCGTCACGGTCACCGCGCTGCCCGGCCCCTCGGCGGTGCTGATGGCGCTCGCCGTCTCGGGCCTGCCCACCGACCGCTTCAGCTTCGAGGGGTTCCTGCCGCGCAAGCAGGGCGACCGGCTGCGGGTGCTCGGCGCCCTCGTCGACGAGCGCCGCACGATGGTGTTCTTCGAGTCGCCCCACCGTCTCGCCGACTCGCTCGGCGACGTCGCGACCGCCCTCGGCGCCGACCGCCGCGTCGTCGTCTGCCGCGAGCTGACGAAGATGCACGAGGAGGTGCGGCGCGGGTCGGCCGCCGACCTCGCCGCCTGGGCGGCCGACGGCGTGCGCGGCGAGATCTGCGTCGTGGTCGAGGGTGCCCCCGAGCGCGAGTTCGACCTCGCCGCCGGGCTCGCGCAGGTGCAGGCGCTCGTCGCCGACGGCGCCCGCCTCAAGGAGGCCTCCGCCGACGTGGCCGCCGCCACCGGCCTCTCCCGCCGCGACCTCTACCAGGCCGCCCTCGCCGCCCGGGCCCCCCGCCCCTCCTGACCTGCCCCCGGGGCGCGGCGCCCCCCGCCCGGCCGGCCCGGCCTGTCCAGTGCGGCGGGTTGGTGTCCTCGTGGGCGGGCGAGCGCCCGCCCGCCCACAGGGACACGAACCCGCCGCACGGTTCGTGCTGCACCGCCGGGGAGGACGTCGACCCGCCGACCATGCCCGACAGCGAGCGTTCACCGCGGCTCACCAGTCCCGCGGCACGGTGGTCCCGCGCATCATCGCCTCGAACGCGGCCCTGTTCCAGACCCGGTCCCAGGTCGGGCGGCGGAAGTCGTACCCCTGCTCCCGGAGATCGTCTTCCCGGACCTTCTCGTCCCAGTGCTCGTCTCCGGTCATGAGCTCGGCGTCCGGCCCGTACTTGTACCGGCCGTCCGCCTCGAGCACCAGGCCGGGCCCGGTCGACCCCGGCAGCTCGCGCCACAGGCAGTCGACCTCGGCCCGGCGACCCGTCAGCAGCCGGAGGCGCACCTGCTGCTCGGGGCGACGCCAGCCGCCCTCGAAGCACCTCACCTGGACGAGCGACTCGAGCGGCGACTGCGACAGCGGGGTGCCCAGCCCCAGCGCGGATCTCGCCCGCCGCGCGCCAGGATGGCGGGGGCGCCGCTCCAGCTCGTCCGACAGCTCGTCGAGCTCGACCATCCCGTGGAGGAGGGCGTGGTCGATCATCGGCACGGACACGATCAAGGAGTGCGCGAGGGCGACGTCGACGAGCGTCCGTGCCAGGGGCGTCAGCCAGAAGTCACCGATCGGCACGGGGTCGCAGGGCAGCGTCGAGCGGTGCGCCCGGATGCTGGCCTCCGACCGGCCGCCCGACACCTCGGTGCGGAGCGCGTCGAGCCGGTCGGGGAGCCCGCCGACGACGGGCAGCCCGAAGAGGACGGCCGCCGAGCGGTGGCTCACCACGAGTTCTCGGGTGCGCGTGGCGACCACGGCACGTGCCCGCGCGACGAAGCGCCCCCTCGCGTCCAGGGCCTGCCAGACGTCTCCCTCGAGGTAGGCCCCCGGGGCGACCCGGACGAGCACGCCCCTCCGGGTGAGTCGGCTCTGCGCGTTGCGGTCGACGCCGCGACGGGCGAGTTGGCGGGAGGTCGCGATGACCAGGTCTGAGGGGTCCACGGAGGTGATCCTGGGAGACGACCCGCGACTCCCTGGCGTCCTTCCGTGGGGCTGCGGAGGGACCGGCGCTCCCGCGTCCTGGGGAGGGACGCCGTCGAGCGCAGGTGCGGCGGGTCCGTGTCCTGGTGGGCGGGTCGTCGCGCACCCGCCCACGAGGACGACGACCCGCCGCAGCCGGCGAGGCGAGGAGAGCGCGCCGCCGAGGCCCGGCACCTGCCCTGAGGAGGCCCCCGGGGGGAGGCGCGGGCCGCGTCACGGGGGCGGTGGCCGCACCTAAGATGGTGGCCATGCCCGCCGGCGACTCCTTCTTCATCGCAACGCCCATCTTCTACGTCAACGACGTGCCGCACATCGGCCACGCCTACACCGAGGTCGCGGCCGACGTGCTCGCGCGCTGGCACCGCCAGCGCGGCGACGACACGTGGCTGCTGACCGGCACCGACGAGCACGGCCAGAAGATCCTGCGCACCGCGACCAGCCACGACGTGACCCCGCAGCAGTGGGCCGACAAGCTCGTCACCGAGTCCTGGAAGCCGCTGCTCGAGACCGTCGACATCAGCAACGACGACTTCATCCGCACGACCGACGAGCGCCACGAGGCGGGCGTGCAGAAGTTCCTGCAGAAGCTGTACGACGACGGCTTCATCTACCAGGGCGAGTTCGAGGGCTCGTACTGCGTCGGCTGCGAGGAGTACAAGCAGCCCGGCGACCTCGTCGAGGGCACCGGGCCCTTCGAGGGCGAGCAGGTCTGCGCGATCCACTCGAAGCCCGTCGAGCTGCTGAAGGAGAACAACTACTTCTTCCGCATGAGCGACTTCGAGCAGCGCCTGCTCGACCTCTACGAGCAGCAGCCCGACTTCGTGCAGCCCGAGACCGTGCGCAACGAGATCGTGCAGTTCGTGCGGCAGGGCCTCCGCGACCTCTCCATCTCGCGCCAGAGCTTCGACTGGGGCGTCAAGGTCCCGTGGGACGAGGAGCACGTCGTCTACGTCTGGTTCGACGCCCTCCTCAACTACGTCACGGCCATCGGCTACGGCGTCGACGACGAGCAGTTCCGTCGACGCTGGCCGGCCGTGCAGCTCGTCGGCAAGGACATCGCCCGGTTCCACGCCGTCATCTGGCCCGCCATGCTCATGGCCGCGGGCCTCCCGGTGCCGAAGGCGGTCTTCGGCCACGGCTGGCTGCTCGTCGGCGGCGAGAAGATGTCGAAGTCGAAGCTGACCGGCATCGCCCCGCAGCAGATCACCGACGTCTTCGGCGCCGACGCGTTCCGCTATTACTTCATGCGCGCCATCACGTTCGGCCAGGACGGCAACTTCAGCTGGGAGGACATCGCGGCCCGATACCAGGCCGAGCTCGCGAACGGCTTCGGCAACCTGGCCTCCCGCGTCGTCGCGATGATCACCCGCTACTTCGACGGGGTCGTCCCCGTCGCCGGCGAGCTGACCGACGCCGACCTCGCGATCCGCGAGACCGAGCTGCGCGTGACGGCCGCGGCCGACGCCGCGATCGAGCGCTTCGCGATCAACGAGGCGCTGGCGTCCATCTGGGAGCTCGTCGACGCTCTCAACGGCTACATCACCGAGCAGGAGCCCTGGGCCCTCGCCAAGCACGACGACCAGCGTGAGCGCCTCGCGACGGTTCTCAGCACCGCCCTCCGCGGCCTCGGCACGCTCACCGTGCTGCTCTCGCCCTTCATCCCGACCGCGACGCACACGCTGTGGGAGTCCATCGGCCAGGGCACGCTGACCAGCCAGCCGGTCGACCGGGCCGCCGAGTGGTCGAGCGCGCCGGCCGTCGTGCCGCTCGCCGCCGGGCTCTTCCCGCGCATCGAGCAGCCGGAGCCGGCGGCGTGAGCGACGCCGACCGCGACGCGGCCGCCCCCGGGGGCGTCGCTCCCGCGCACGTCCGCCACCGCGCCTCCACCGAGTCCGGCGGGCAGACGCGCGACCTGACGTACCCGCCGAGCCCGCAGGCCCTCGTCGTGCCCGTGTACGACAACCACACGCACCTCGAGATCGCCGACGGCGAGAACTCGCTCGACTACCGCGAGCACCTCGACCGGGCGTCGAGCGTCGGCGTCCGCGGGGTCGTGCAGGTCGGCACCGACCTCGAGACGTCGCGCTGGTCGGCCGCGATCGCCGCCCGCGAGCCGCGCGTGCTCGCCGCCGTCGCGCTGCACCCCAACGAGGCGCCCGCCCTCGCCGCCCGCGGCGAGCTGGCCGACGCCCTCGCCGAGATCGACGAGCTCGCCTCGCGACCCCGCGTGCGGGCGATCGGCGAGACCGGGCTCGACTTCTTCCGCACCGGCGAGGAGGGCCGCGACGCCCAGATCGAGTCGTTCGTCGCCCACGTCGAGATCGCGAAGAAGCACGGCCTGGCCCTGCAGATCCACGACCGCGACGCCCACGACGAGGTCGTCGACCTGCTGCTCGAGGTCGGCGCCCCCGACAAGACCGTCTTCCACTGCTTCAGCGGCGGCCCCGAGCTCGCGAGCATCCTCGCCGAGAACGGCTGGTACGCCTCCTTCGCCGGCACCGTCACGTTCAAGAACGCGCAGCCCCTCCGCGACGCGCTCGTGCAGCTGCCCCGCAGCCTCGTCATGGTCGAGACCGACGCGCCGTACCTCACGCCGACGCCGTTCCGCGGCCGGCCGAACGCGCCGTACCTCATCCCGCACACGCTGCGGTCGATGGCCGAGACGATCGGCACCGACGTGTCGATGCTCGCCGCCCAGATCTCGTCGAACACCGAGCTGGTCTACGGCTCGTGGACGGACGAGCCCGTGACGGTCGAGGGCTGATGTCGCGCTCGACCCTGCTGGGCCCCGCCGAGATCCGCGACCTCGCCGACCTGCTCGGCATCCAGCCGACGAAGAAGCTCGGCCAGAACTTCGTCCACGACGCCAACACGGTGCGGCGCATCGTCGCGGCCTCCGGCGTCTCGGCCGGCATGTCGGTCGTCGAGATCGGCCCGGGCCTCGGCTCGCTCACCCTCGGCCTGCTCGAGGCGGGGGCCGACGTCGTCGCCGTCGAGATCGACAAGCGCCTCGCCGAGCAGCTGCCGAAGACCGTCCAGCTGCTGCAGCCGGCCGCCGACCTGCGGGTGATCGTCGACGATGCGATGCGCGTCGTCGCGCTGCCCTCCGAGCCGTCGCACCTCGTCGCGAACCTGCCCTACAACATCAGCGTGCCCGTGCTGCTGCACTTCCTCGAGCACTTCCCGTCGCTCGAGCGCGGGCTCGTCATGGTCCAGGCCGAGGTCGGCCTTCGCCTCGCGGCCGAGCCCGGCTCGAAGATCTACGGCGCCCCGAGCATCAAGGCGGCCTGGTACGGCGAGTTCTCGACGGCCGGCCAGGTCAGCCGCCAGGTGTTCTGGCCCGTGCCGAACGTCGACAGCATCCTCGTCGCGTTCGACCGGCGCGAGCCCCGCGGCACCGAGCAGGAGCGCCTCGCCGTCTTCGAGCTGGTCGACGGCGCCTTCCAGCAGCGACGCAAGATGCTCCGCCAGTCGCTCTCGGGCGTCTTCGGGTCGTCGGCGGCCGCCTCCGAGGCGCTTGTTGCCGCGGGCCTCGAACCGACCGAGCGGGGCGAGCAGCTGACCGTCGACGACTTCCTCCGCATCGTGCGCGCGAGCGGCCGTGGGGGAGGCGCCGCCCCGGTCGCCGAGGGCGCTCCCGAGGCAGACTGACCCCGTGAGCATCCACGACGACCCCTCGACGCCGCGTCGTCGTGGGTCGTCGGGTCGCCGGTCCGCCGACGGCGCGACCGCTGCCGCCGCAGCCTCAGCCGCCGCGGGAGGCGTGCCCCCGCGCGGCGTCAGCGGCCACGAGCAGACGATGAGCGACGCCCGGCTCGGCGCCGGCACCGGCCGCAGCGCCGAGCAGTGGTTCGCCCTCCTCGACGCGGCGGGCTCCACGACGCGGTCGCACACGCAGATCGCGCGCTGGCTGGTCGACGAGCACGAGGTGCCGGGCTGGTGGGCCCAGAGCATCACCGTGCGGTACGAGCAGGCCAGGGGGATGCGCCTCCCCGGTCAGCAGGCCGACGGCACGTTCTCGGTGTCGGTCAGCCGCAGCCTGCGCGGCGGCCAGCTCGAGCTGCTCGACCTCGCGGTCGAGCGCTTCGCCGCCTTCGCGGGCGGCCCGCCCGACTCGACGAGCCGCTCGGCGAAGCACCCCACGGCGCGCTGGCGGCTGCCGAGCGACGAGTCGCTCCTGCTCACCGTGGCTCCGCCGGTGGGCGGCAAGTGCTCCGTCAGCCTGACCCTCAGCAGGCTCCGCCTGCCCGAGCGGGTCGAACCCGTCAAGCAGGAGCTCACGAAGGCCTTCCGCGTCGTGAGCGACCGGCAGAACTGACTAGGTTGGGAGTCATGACGACCGTGGCCGCCCCGACCGTGGTCCACACGCGTGCCCCCGGCAAGATCAACGTCTTCCTGGCCGTCGGCGACCTGCAGGGCGACGGCTACCACGAGCTGGCGACCGCCTACCAGGCCGTCTCGCTCTACGAGGACGTGCGGGCGCGGCACTCCGACGACTTCACCGTGCGCGTCTCGGCGGGCCCGGGCGTCGACGTCTCCGGCGTGCCCACCGACGAGAGCAACCTGGCCATCAAGGCCGCCCGCCTCCTCGCCGCCACGACGGGCTGGGCCGGCGGCGTCGACCTCACCATCGACAAGGCCGTGCCGGTCGCCGGCGGCATGGGCGGCGGCTCGGCCGACGCGGCGGCGACCCTGCTCGCGTGCGACACCCTGTGGCAGACCGGCGTGGGGCGCGACGAGCTGCTGCGGCTCGCGGCCGAGCTCGGGGCCGACGTGCCCTTCGCCTTCGCCGGCGGCACCGCCGTCGGCACCGGCCGCGGCGACGAGCTGAGCCCCGCCCTCGCCAAGGGGCAGTTCCAGTGGGTGCTCGCCCTCGCCGACTTCGGCCTCTCGACCCCCACCGTCTACCGCGAGCTCGACGAGCACCGCCGCCGCCACCAGAGCGACATCGCGCCGGTGCGGCAGCCCGTCGTCGACGCCGGGGTGCTGCAGGCGCTGCGCGCCGGCGACGCCGGCATGCTCGCCGACAGCATGCACAACGACCTCCAGGCGCCCGCGCTGCACCTCGAGCCGGGCCTCTCCGCGGTGCTCGAGCTCGGCGAGAGCAACGGCGCGCTGGCGGGCATCGTGTCCGGCTCGGGGCCGACCGTGGCGTTCCTCACCGCCGACCTCGACAGCGCCCTCGAGCTGCAGATCGCGCTCAGCGCGGCACGCCTCACGGTGCTGCGGGCGACGGGGCCGGTGCACGGCGCCCGCGTCGTCGCCGACTGAGGCGGGCCCTCTCTGCGGGAGCCGACCGTTCTCGCCCGACCGGAGCGGGACCGGGACCGGGACCTGTCGGCTCGACCCGCGACTCCTCGACTCCTCGACTCGCGACTCCCCGACCCGCGACTCCCCGACCCGCGACCCCTCGACCCGCGATGCGAGAGAGATCCGTGCTCCCCAGACCTGAGACCGGGCCGTCCAGGCCGCGCGCGGGCCGATCACTCTCACATTGGGAGGGAGAGAGGATGGGAGCAGGAGCAGGAGCAGGAGCAGGAGCAGGAGCAGGAGCAGGAGCAGGGGCGGCGTCGGCCCGCAGCGGCGCCCGCCACCAGGGCCGCCTCGGGCGGCGCCCACCTCCGCTCAGCGCGTGTAGCGCAGCACGTTCGTGCGGGTCAGCGACCACTCCTCGTCGAGGTGGAACCCGACGCTGCCGAGCTCGTCGGTGACGCGGGGGCGCCAGTCCTGCTTGTCGCTCGTGATCAGCCAGACGACGTCGAGGTCGGCCGTGCGGTCGAGCACGTCGCCGAGGTCGTGCTGGGTCTCCCACAGGCCGTCGGTCTCGGCGCCGGGCGTCTCGAGGGTGAAGTCGGACATGCCCTCGAACGCGGCCGGGTAGGTGTCCTGGATGATCCGCGACGTGGCGTGGGGGTGACGCCGCACGGGGCCGAAGACGAGTCCCTCCGCGGTGCCGGCGGGCTCCTCCGCGCGCTCGCGGGCGACGAGGGCCGCGACCTGGTCCCAGGCCGAGGAGTCCTTGGCCTCGGGCTCGCGCTGCTCGAGCCAGCTGGGGGTCGTGAGCACGACGGCCACGAGCAGCACGAGGGCGATCACGCGCCGCCAGGGGATCGCGGCCACGGCGACGGCCATCGTCATGGCGACGGCGGGGGTGCCGAAGGTCAGGTACCGGGGCGAGTACAGCGGGTCGACGACCAGCGAGACGCCGACGAGCCCGACCGTCGGCACGATGAGCCAGGGCAGCACGACCTCGGCGAAGCCGCGCGCGGCCGGGGCGAGGCGCAGCGCCAGCACGACGAGGGTCGACGCCATCGCGAGGATCGCGAAGACGGCGAAGTTCTCGTTGCCGATGAACCACTGGGTCACCAGCACGCCGCGCAGGGTGTCGAAGTTCGGCCGCTCGATCCAGCTGACCTGCCCGTTCTGCCCCGAGATGAACCAGGCGAGCGGGAGGCAGGCGAGGCCGGCCACGACGGCGCCGCCGAACCACCCGACGAAGGCGCGGCGCGACGAGCGCACCGAGTCGCGCACCACGCCGCCGAGCTGGGTCGCGGTGCGGAGCGGCCCCGTGGCCGACCCCGCGGCGGCGCCGGCCGGCACGACGACGACCGAGCCCGTGCGGGCCCACTCGTCGACGCGCCCCACCTGGTCGCGCTGGTCATGGTGGTCGCGCACGACCCGGACGATCATCGTCACGGCGTGGCCGACGACGAGCAGCGCCAGGTAGAGGAAGAACGCGGCGGCGACGACCGCGAGCACCCCGTAGGCGACCCACCAGAGCGCCACCGAGCGACGGGTGCGGGCCACGCCGTCCTCCGAGGTGCGGCGGGCGGCCACGACGAGCACGAGGGTCAGGGCGACGGCGAACATCGCCGACAGGGCGTACGAGCGGCCCTCGCCGCCCATCCAGGTGACGCGGGGCAGCAGGCAGAACAGCAGGCCGGCCACGACGGCGGTGCGGCGGTCCACGAGGATGCGCGTGAGGGCCACCGTGAACCCGGCCGCGGCGCCCGTCGCGAGGGCGCTCGGCACGCGCAGCGACGTCGGCGAGTACGGGAAGACGTCGAACCAGAGGTGCATGAAGGCGTAGTACGTGGCGTGCACCAGGTCGACCGTGTGGATCATCGTCCAGAGCTGGCCCCAGGTGCGGGTGGCCGAGACGACCGTCGCGGCCTCGTCGTACCAGACCGAGGGCACCCCGAGGAAGGCCCCCGACACCACGGTCGCGAGCAGGCCGATGAGGACGGCGTCGGCGTGACGGGCGTGCAGGAGGCGCGCGACGGCCCCACGAGGGCGGCCGGCCGGGCGGTCGGCACGGCCGTCGGCGGTGCCGGGGGCCGTGCCGTCGGCGGTGCCGGTGGTCGGGGATACAGTGGGCGCGGCCGCGTCGCCCGCGGCTGGTCTCAGGAGGTCCGCCATGTCGTCACTGCCCCCTCTCGTGTCGTCTGTCAGGGTGTCCGCCGCGCGGGCCGTCGCCGGGCCCGAGGGGTCGGCCACCGCCCCGGAGGACGACGTGCGCTGGTCGCGCAGCGTCCGCCTGCCGGGCTTCGGTCTCGACGCCCAGGGCCGGCTGCGGGCAGCGCGGGTGCTGGTCGTGGGTGCCGGTGGGCTGGGCGCACCGGTCGTCCAATATCTCGCAGCCTCCGGTGTGGGGACGCTGGGAATGGTCGACGACGACGTCGTCGACCGCTCGAACCTACAACGTCAGGTGCTCTTCTCGCCGAACGACGTCGGCCGGCCGAAGGCCCACGTCGCGGCCGAGCGCGTCCGTGCCGCGGCCCCGGAGGTCGAGGTCGTCGTGCACCCCGTGCGGCTCACGGCCGAGACGGCGTCGCTCCTCGACGGGTACGACCTCGTCGTCGACGGCAGCGACTCGTTCGACACCTGCTACCTCGTCGCCGACGAGGCCGCGGCCCGGGGGCTGCCCGTCGTCTGGGGTTCCGTCTCCCGCTTCGACGGCCAGGTCTCCGTCTTCTGGGACGCCGCCCCCGACGGCCGCTCCGTCGACTACCGCGACCTGCACCCGGCGCCGCCCGCCTCCGGCTGGGACGAGTCCTGCGCCGACGTCGGCGTCCTCGGCCCGCTCTGCGGCACCGTGGGCGGCGTCATGGCCTCCGAGGCGGTCAAGCTACTGACGGGCGTCGGCGAGCCCCTCCTCGGCCGCGTGGTCACCCTCGACGCCCTCGGCGGCTCGTGGCGCGAGAGCCGGCTGCGGCGGGCTCCGCACCGGGCGGCCGAGCGGGAGCGCGCGGCCGCGTCCCGGCAGTGGGCCGACCCCGAGGAGTCGCGGGTCGAGCCGAGCGCGTCGGCGGGCCCGGTCGTGACCACCGCCTCCCCGGCTGCTCCTGTCGCCGCCTCGGAGGCCCGGGCGGTCGGGCCCGACGTGAGCGCCGACGACCTCGCCGAGCTGCTCACGGCGCGGGAGGAGGGCGTGGCCGAGTTCACCCTGCTCGACGTGCGGGAGCCCGACGAGCACGACTTCGCGCACCTGCCGGGCGACGTCACGGCGCCCGGCCTCGGCGTGCGGACGCGGCAGCGGCCCGAGCTCGACCCCGCGGTGCCCGTGATCGTCTACTGCGCACGGGGGCCCCGGGCACGGGCGGCCGCCGACCTGCTCGCGGGGGAGGGCTTCGACGTGGCCGTGCTCGACGGCGGCATGCTCGGCTGGCAGCTGCGCGCCGACGCCGCGGCCCGTCGCTGAGGCGGCCCGTCCCCGGCCTGTCGGCGGGGCACCCCGTCCTGGCCCGCGGCTGACGCACCACGGACGTCCTCGCCCGCTGACCGGTGGGCGGCGCCACTTCTCGAATTTGAGAGTGATCCGGTGAGAACGAGGGTCGGAGCCCCGGCCCTCCGGTGCTGGCGACCGAGATGCTCTCGTTCTGCGCTGCCGCGCGCTCGACTGAGCCGCCGCCCGACTCCGCGCCCCGCGCCGCCCGCCCGGTCGGCTCAGCCCGCGCCGCCGTACGCCCGGCTCAGCCGCCGGCGAACGGCGGCATGACGTCGACGACGTCGCCGTCCGCCACGAGCTGCTCGCGGTCGCGCGTCGTGAGCCCGTCGACGAGGAACGAGCAGCGCAGCAGCACGTCGCGCCAGTCGGCGGCCGACGTGCCCTCGACCGGCCGCACCTCGGCGAGCAGCCGCCCGACGGTCGCGCGCTCGTCGTCGGGCAGCTCGACGACCTGCTCGTCGAGGCCGACGGCCGCGCGGGCCGCCGCGAAGAACCTCAGGGTCGCTCGGGTCACGTCAGCCTCCGATGGCGCTCATCGACCGCGCGGGCTGCACGAAGTCGGGTCGGTCGATGCCGTGCGAGGCGGGCTTCGTCCACATCGCCCCGCGCCAGAGGTCGGCGAGCTCGCGGTCGTCGGCCCCAGCCCGCATCGGGTCGCGGAGCCCGGTCTCGGCGTCGCCGAACAGGCAGCTCCGCACGCCGCCCTCGGCGGTGAGCCGGGTGCGGCGGCAGTCGCCGCAGAAGGGGTCGCTGACCGAGGCGATGATGCCGACGGTGCCGGCCAGCCCGGCGTCGGCGCCGTGGCCCACGACGTCGAAGCGCTCGGCGGGTGCGCCGTCACGCGGTGCGGCGTGGGGGCTGAGCACGAAGCGCTCGGCGAGGCGCGTGCGGATGTCGAGGGAGGTGACGAAGGAGTCGCGCTCCCAGGTGTGGTCGGCGTCGAGGGGCATCTGCTCGATGAACCGCAGCTCGTGGCCGCCGGCGAGCGCCCAGGCCAGCAGGTCGGCGGCCTCGTGGTCGTTGACGCCCGGCAGCAGCACCGCGTTGATCTTGACCGGGGTGAGGCCCGCGGCGGCCGCGGCGTCGACGCCCGCGAGCACCTTGTCGAGGAAGGGGCGTCGGGTGAGCTGAGTGAAGGTCTGGGCGTGCAGGGAGTCGAGGGAGACGTTCACGCGGTCGAGGCCCGCGTCGCGGAGCGCCTGGGCCCGCTGCGCCAGGCCGATCGCGTTCGTCGTGAGCGACACGTCGGGCCGGGGCTCGAGCGCCGCGACGCGACGGACGATGTCGACGAGGTCGGCCCGCAGCAGCGGCTCGCCGCCGGTGAAGCGCACCTGCCGCACGCCGAGGTCGCGCACGCCGATCGCGACGAGGCGCACGATCTCGTCGGCGCTGAGGGCCTGGTCCTTCGGCAGCCAGGGCAGCCCCTCGGCCGGCATGCAGTAGGTGCAGCGCAGGTTGCACTTGTCGGTCAGCGACACCCGGAGGTCGCTGGCGACGCGCCCGAAGCGGTCGAGCAGGCCGGGGGCTCGGTCGGCGGAGGGGCGCGCGGGGAGGCCGGCGTCGGCGCTGCCGGCTCCGACCTCGCCGGAGCGCCGGGGGAGGGCGGGCAACCCGAGCGAGACCGTCATGCGACGACTGTAGGCGAACCACGCGGACGCCGCAGGCCGGAGGCGCGGTGACCGCGGCGCGGACCGGCCCGGTCGCGCTCCCGCCGGCTCGGCCCGGGGCCGTCGGGGGTCGTCCCGGCGAGTCGGCGGGTCCGTGTCCTCGCCGGTGCTGGCCCCCGGTGCAGCGGGGAACGCCCGTCGGTCAGCGGATCGTGACGAGGCCCGGGTCGACCGTCACCGTCACCGGGGCGCCCGCGTGCAGCACGGCGGGGTCGGCGTCGCCGAGGGGCACCTCCGCGGTGGCCAGGTGACCGCCCCGGTCGGTGGCCACCAGCACGGCCAGCCGCGAGAGACGCTGCTCGGTGCGGACGACGCGGGCGGCGAGGGCGGCGGGCGCCGCGCCTCCTGCAGGGAGGTCCCCCGGGGCGGCCACCCGGCCGGCCCCGCCGCGGCCGGGGGCGGAGAGCACCAGCGCCTCGGCCGGGAAGGCGACCCGGGGCGGCCCCGTCGCGGCCCGCGGGCGCGTCGACGTCAGCACGACCCCGCCCGGCAGCTCCGCGGTCAGCGTGCCCGGCCCCTCGTGCACCGCCGCGGGCGACCACACCGTGGCACCGGTCAGCGACGCGACGTACGGGGTGTGCGGGTCGAGCAGCACGGCGGTCGGGCTGCCGTGCTGCACGGCGGCTCCCCGCTCGAGCACGACGACCCGGTGCGCGAGGGCCACCGCGTCGACCGGGTCGTGGGTCACGAGCACCGTCGGCACGGCGACCCCGCGCAGCAGCTCGGCGAGGGCCGCCCGGAGGTCGGCCCGCGCCCCGGCGTCGAGTGCGGCGAGCGGCTCGTCGAGCAGCAGGAGTCGCGGGTCGGCCGCCAGCGCCCGCGCCACCGCCACGCGCTGGGACTGGCCGCCCGACAGCTCGCCGGGGCGACGCCCGGCCTGGTCGGCGAGCCCCACGCGGGCGAGCTCGTCGCGGGCGCGCGCCCGGGCCCGGGTCGCCGGCACGCCCCGCGCGCGGAGGCCGAAGGCGACGTTCTCGAGGGCGGTGAGGTGCGGGAAGAGGCGGTAGTCCTGGAAGACGGTGCCGACGTCGCGGTCGCGCGCGGGGACGCTGCGCGCCGGGCCCTGCGCCGCCGGCCGCCGCGCCGCCGGGCCTTGCGCCGCCCGGCCGTCCGCCTTCGCGCCACCGGCCGTCGAGCCGCCCTCCAGCGGCCGCCCGTCGAGCACGACCGCCGACCCGTCGGCCGGCAGCAGCCCGGCCAGAGCCCCGAGCACGGTCGACTTGCCGGCGCCGTTGGGCCCGAGCAGGGCGACCACCTCGCCGGGCGCGACGTCGAGGTCGAGGGCGAGCCGGAACGCCCCGCGCGCGACGTGCAGCCGCGCCGAGAGCCCGGCCCCGGCCCCGAGCTCGGCGGCCGCTGCGCCCCCGCTCACCGCGCCCCCGTCGTCAGCCACCGGTCGCGCAGCAGCAGCAGCACCCCGACGCCGACCGCGAGCAGCAGCAGCGAGATCGCGACGGCGCTCTCGGGGTCGCTCTGCTGGGCGAGGTAGACGCTCGTCGGCAGGGTCTGGGTGCGCCCGGGGAAGGTGCCGGCGAAGGTGATCGTCGCGCCGAACTCGCCGAGGGCGCGGGCGAAGCAGAGCACGGCGCCCGCCGCGACTCCCGGTGCCACGAGCGGCACCGTCACGCGCCGGAAGGCGTACCAGCGCGACGCGCCGAGCGACGCGGCGGCGGCCTCGAGCCCGCGGTCGACCCCGCGCAGGGCCCCCTCGACGCTCAGCACGAGGAAGGGCATCGCGACGAAGGTCTGCGCGATCACGACGGCGCCGAGGGTGAACGGCACGGTGACGCCGAAGGCGGCGTCGAGGGGCCGCCCGATGAGCCCCTGGCGCCCGAGCAGGTAGAGCAGCGCGACGCCGCCGACCACGGGCGGCAGCACGAGCGGCACGGTCACGACGGCGCGCAGCAGGCGACGCCACGGCGCCGCCCAGCCGTCGCTCGTCGTCAGCAGCCAGGCCAGCGGCACGCCGAGCACGAGGCTGAGGGCGGTGGCCAGCAGGGCGCTGGTCAGCGAGACCCGCAGGGCGTCGAGCACGCCCTCGCTGAGGAGTCGCGGCGCCAGCGTCGCCCACGGCGCCCGCACCAGCAGGGCGACGGCGGGCAGCACGAGCAGCGCGAGGCCGACGAGCGCGGGCACGAGCACGAGCACCGGGAGGCGGCGGTCACGGCGCCCGGGCCGCGTCGCGACCGCGCCGCGCCCCGCCCCGGAGGCCGGCCCTGCCCCGGAGCCCACCCCGGAGGCCGCCCCGGCCTCAGCCGACCCGGAAGCCGGCATCGGCGAGGGCGTCCTGCCCGGGGTCGGAGAGCACGTACGCGAGGAAGGCGTCGGCCACGGTCGGGTCGGGAGCGTCGCGCAGGCGTGCCCCGAGGTACGCCGTCGTCGGGGCGTCGGCACCGCCGACGTCGACGCCCTGCACGCGGTCGCCGGCGGCCGCGACGTCGGTCTCGTAGACGAGCGCGGCGTCGACCTCGCCCAGCTCGACCTTGGTCAGCGCGCTCTTCACGTCGGGCTCGAGGGTGGCGGGCACGACGTCGACGCCCTCGGCCTCGAGCAGCTGCCGGGCGAGCGCGCCGCAGGGCACCTCGACGGCGCAGAGCGCGACCGAGACGTCGGGGTCGGCGAGGTCGGCGAGGGAGTCGACGTCGCCCGGGTCGCCGGCCGGCACGGCGATCTCGAGGGCGTTCCGCGCGAAGGTGGTCGGCTCGCCCTCGACGAGCCCCGCGTCGACGACGGTCTGCATCGTCGCGCTGCTCGCGCTGAGGAAGGCGTCGACGGGCGAGCCGGAGACGATCTGCTGCGCGAGCGCCGAGCTGCCGCCGTAGCTCACCGTCACGGTCGTGCCGGGGTTCGCCGCCTCGAACTCGGCGGCGAGGCGGTCGACGGTCTCCGTCAGCGAGGCCGCGGCGAGCACGGTCACCTCGCCCGACAGCGCGGGCGTCGCCCGGCCCGGGGCGGTCGTGCCCGCGGTCGTGTCGTCGCCCTGACCGAGGTCGCCGGCGGAGCACGCCGTCGAGGCGGCCAGCACGCCCAGCCCGACGAGGGCGGCGGCGAGGAGGCGCGGGGCGCGTGACCGGGTCGGCATGCGACGATCCTAGGCCGACGCCCCCGACGCCCCCGGCGGCCCGGCGGCCCCGGTCGACCTCGCCGCCCCGGCGGAGCTGCCCCCGACGCCCCCGACGCCCCCGACGCCCCCGACGCCCCGGGCGCCCGCGACGCCCCTGCCCCCGAGGGCGGCACGCCCGCCCCGGCCCCGCGGCCAGCGCGGGTGGCGCAGGCGCCGGGCCCCCGCCTCCGCCAGGTCCGCCAGTCGGTCGAGCCAGCCGGCCCCGGCGCGGAGGATCGTCCCGAGCAGGATGACCAGCACCGCCGCCGCGAGCGACGACCTCTGGAGCGCCTGGCCCGGCTCGAGCTGCCGCACGAGCAGCGCGAGCGGGATCGCGAGCCACTCCCACCGCCCGGTCATGGCGACGAACGGCACGAGCAGCAGGGCGTACCAGGGGTAGCGGGGGCTGACGGCGACGAGGGTCACGCCGATCATCACGAGCTGGCCGAGCCAGGGGTCGCCGGGCGGCGTCCTGACCCACACGACGACGCCGGTGACGAGCAGCACGAGCGCGACCACGGGCGTCGCGACGGAGTCGGGGAGGTACGCCGAGGCGAAGACGAAGCGCGAGCCGTCCTCGTAGCCCTCCTCGGTGAGGTAGCCGGGCAGGTAGCCGAGCACGCCGATGCCCGTCGACACGACGTACGGCACGTAGAGCACGGCGAAGGTGACGATCGAGGCGACGATCACCCGCACCGGCTGGCGGCGCAGCAGCGCTGGCGCGGCGATGACCGGGATGAGCTTCGTCGCGATCGCGGCGCCCAGCGCGACGCCGCCGCGCCAGCCCGCGCCGCGGGCGACGAACAGCGAGGCGACGACGACGAGCACGGCGCCGAGCAGGTCGACGTGCGAGTTCGTCACGCCCTCGCCGAGCACGAGCGGGCACCAGCCCCAGAGCGCCGCCCACCGCGGGTCGAGCCCGCGCCGCCGCAGGGCGACGAGCAGGGCGGCCGTCGTGCCGAGCACGAGCAGCGCCCCGGCGAGCTGGAAGGGCAGGAACTCCACGTCGGCGGGCACCACCGAGCGCACCGCCCAGAACCACAGCTCGGCGGTCGGCGGGTAGATCGTCGGCACCTCGGGCCGGTTGATCGCGGTGCAGACCACGTCGCCGGTCTCGGTGTCGTAGGCGCGGTGGATCTGCCGGTCGGGCTGTCTGCAGCGCTGGCCGATCGTGCCGTCGTCGCGGGTGAAGTCGGCCGCGGGCGGGAAGATCCACTCCGGCCGCAGGTCGCGTAGCTCGCCGGAGTCGGGCGTGTACGTGTACGGCGAGGTGCCGGCGCCCTGCACGATGCCGTCCCAGGCGTAGCGGGCCGGGTCGGTGCTGGTGTTCGGCGGGCCCACGAGGGCGGCGCCGCCGAGCAGCGCCGTGCCGGCGAGCACGAGGGCGGTGACGGCCCGCAGGGGCACCCGTCGCAGCAGCACGACGGCGAGCACGAAGAGGGCCCAGCACGCGGCCGTCCAGAGCACGTAGGAGTCGCGGAGGTCCTTCTCGAGGAAGCCCAGCTCCAGCACGCCCCAGGCCACGGTCGCCGCCAATCCGGAGACGGCCACGGCCGCGAATAGAGTACGCACGCGACCAGTCTGGACGACTCCGCCCTGGGAGGTCGTTCCCGCACCTCGCAGAGACGGCCCCCATGAGACGACTGCTCGACACGCTCCGCACGGCGGCCTCCTCGCCGACGCGCACGGCCCGCACCGCGACGGTGCTCGGGCGGCTGCTCGGGCTGGCCTTCGTCGTCTGCCTGCTGACCGGCCTCTACAGCCACTTCCTCCAGGAGCCCGCCGCCTGGATGCGCTTCCCGACCTCGCCCGTGTGGCTGTACCAGGTGAGCCAGGGCGTGCACATCACGGCCGGCATCGCGTGCGTCCCGCTGCTGCTCGGCAAGCTCTACGCGGTCTTCCCGCAGCTGTTCCAGACGCCGCTGGTGCGGCACCCGGTGCAGCTGCTCGAGCGCGCCTCCATCGCCCTCTTCGTCGCGAGCTCGATCCTCCAGCTCGTCACGGGGCTGCTCAACACGTACCAGTGGTACCCGTGGCCGTTCCCGTTCAAGCAGGTGCACTTCGCCCTGTCGTTCGTGATCATCGGGTCGCTCGCGGTGCACATCGCGGTGAAGCTGCCGCTCATCACGCGCTACTGGCGGGCCCGCGACAGCTACGACGCCGAGGGTCGGTTCGTCGAGCCGTCGCGCGAGCTCGACCCGGCCCGCGCCGAGTTCACGGCGGCCCGCGAGCTGCGCGCCCGGCAGGCGGCCCCCGAGCCGCGGCGCGGGCAGGCCGCGGCCGCCCCGCAGCCCACGGGCCTCGTCGGTCGCGTGACCCGGTGGATCGACGGCGCGCGTGACGAGCACGACGCGCCCCGCGCCTCCGTCGTCTCCCGCCGGGCCTTCTTCACCGGCGTCGGCGTCGCCACCGGCGGGGCCGTGGTGCTGACCGCCGGGCAGTCGTTCGCCGCGCTCGCGCCGCTCAACGCCTTCGGGCCGCGGCAGGCGGGCCTCGGCCCGAACGACCTGCCGATCAACCGCACGGCCGCGGCGGCGCGCGTCCTCGAGACCGCGATGGACCCGGCCTGGCGCCTCACCGTCGCGAACGGCGACCGCGAGCTGTCGTTCAGCGCCGCCGACCTCGAGGCGATGCGGCAGGGCGACGAGCGCCTGCCGATCGCCTGCGTCGAGGGCTGGAGCCAGACGGCGGCCTGGCGCGGCGTGCGCCTCGTCGACCTGATGGGCGCCGTCGGCGCCCCGGCCGACGCCCGCCTGAAGTTCACGAGCCTCGAGGAGAAGGGCGGGTACCGCATCATGCTGATGGGCCCCGAGTACGCCACCGACCCGACCACGCTGGTCGCCCTCGAGCTGAACGGGAGCCGCCTCGACATCGAGCACGGCTACCCGGCCCGCGTCATCGCCCCCGGCCGCCCCGGCGTGCTGCAGACCAAGTGGCTCAGCCGGATCGAGGTCGTCCGATGACCGCGTCGAGCGCCGCCCCGAGCGTGCCGGCCTCGACCGGGCGTGGCGTCCGCGTCGCCCGGGCCGTGCTGCTCGTCGTCGGCGTCGCGCTGATCGGCCTCGGGGGGTACGTGCTCACCGACACGGTGAACCCGACCCGGTACGGCGGGCTGCTGGTCTGGCTGATCGGCTCGGTGATCGTCCACGACGCCGTGCTCGCGCCGCTCGTCGTCGCCGTCTCGCTCGTCGTGCGGCGGGCCGGCCGCCGGGTGCGCCCGGCCGTGCTGGCGATCGTCCAGACGACCGTCATCGTCGGAGCCGTGCTGTCGATCGTCGTCGTGCCCGAGATCATCGCGAAGGCGAAGGGCACCAAGAACGACACGGTGCTGCCGTTCGACTACGGCGCGCGGCTGGCGCTGCTCTGGCTCGTGCTCGCCCTGCTCGCCGCCGCGACGATCGCCGTCTACCTCGCGGTGACCAGGCGACAGAAGGTCCGGCCCGAGGCCGACCAGGTCTGAGCCACCCGCAGGCCCGCGGCGGCGGCGTGCCGCCCGAGGGCCTGACGGCCGACCTCGGCCCACGGGAAGGTCGCGCTCGCGCGGCCCTGCTCGTCGACGACCTGGGCGTCGTACACGACGTCGGCGCGCGCGTCGGGAGCGGTCTCGACGACGACCGAGCCGTCGGTCGACAGCACCGAGGAGGCGCGGCGCACGAGCGCGGTCGGGTCGCCCCCGATGCCGATGTTGCCGTCGAGCAGCAGGGCGACGTGCCACGACCCCTCGCCGGGCAGGCCCGCGTCGAAGACGGAGCCGGCGACGACGGGCAGGCCCGCGTCGACGGCCATCGCGACCGCGGTGACGGAGACGTCGACCCCGAGGGCGTCGAGGCCGCGGTCGACGGCGGCGCGCACCATCCGGGCGGGGCCGCACCCGATGTCGAGCACGGAGCGCGCGTCGTCGATCGTGGTGAGGTCGGCCGCGTCGGCGTCGGCGCTCCAGCGGGCGACGTCGAAGGCGGCCTGGGCGGTGCCCCGGGCGGCGTCCCCGGGGCGACCGCCCCGTTCGCGGGTGCTGCCGGGGGAGCGGACGAGCTGCAGCAGGCCCTCACGGCGGAGGGCGCGGGCGTAGGGCTCCGCGCCTCCTGATCCGAAGGTGGGGCGGGGGTCGGAGGCGATGGTCACGAGCGGGGCTCCTCGAAGCGGTGCAGCAGGCGGGCGAAGCGGGTCTCGGGGCCGGCGGCGGCGGCCAGGCGCGCGTCGTCGATCGTGTCGACGTCGGCGAGCTCGGGCAGGGTGCGCACGCGCAGGCCGGCCTCGGCGAGGCGACGCAGCTGGTGCTCGCCGGTGTCGGCGCGCGACATCGGGACGCCGCGGAGCAGGTCGCCGGTCGGTCGGGCGAGGCCGAGGGCCCAGAAGCCGCCGTCGTTGGCGGGGCCGAACCAGGCGTCGACCTCGTCGCCGGGGCCGTCGCGCCACGAGTCGAGCACGGGCGCGAGGTCGGCGGCGGTCATCTGCGGAGTGTCCATGCCGACGAGCACGGTCGGGCCGTCGACGGCGTCGAAGAGCGCCCCGAGCCGTTCGTCGAGGTCACCGCTGGTCTGGGGGATCACATCGAGGTCTTCGGAGCCGGGCGGCGTCCGGTTGCCGTCGAAGAGCAGGACGCGTCGCGTGGCGGGCAGCGCGCGGAGCACGTCGAGGGTGTCCTGGATCGCCGCGGCGGCCAGCTCGGCCGCCTGCTCGAGGCTCAGGGGCGGGTGCAGCCGCGTCTTGACCCGGCCGGGGACGGTCTCCTTGCAGATCAGCACCAGGGTGGTCACCGGCCCACCTCGCGCAGCAGTCGCGACATGTCCTTCACGGCGACCCAGGTGCCGCGGATCGTGCCCGTGACCTTGCTGCGGCCGACCCGCGGGGCGTAGGGGGCGTCGAGCTCGACGATGCGCCAGCCGGCCTGCGAGCCGCGCAGCACCATCTCGAGCGGGTAGCCGCTGCGGCGGTCGACGAGGCCGAGGCCGAGGAGGCCCTCGCGGGAGGCGACTCGCATCGGCCCGAGGTCGTGCAGGGCGACGCCGGAGGCGCGGCGCATCAGGCGGGCCAGCACCAGGTTCGCGAGGCGGGCGTGCAGCGGCCAGGCGCCGCGCGTGGTCGGGCGTCGGCGGCCGAGCACCAGCTCGGCGTCGCCCGCGAGGACGGGGGCGGCGAGGGCGACCAGGTCGCCCGGGTCCATCGAGGCGTCCGCGTCGCAGAAGGCGACCCACGGGGCGGTGGCGGCCTCGAGGCCGGCGTGGGCGGCCGCGCCGAAGCCGCGCCGCGACTCCTCGACGACGAGGGCGCCGTGCTCGCGCGCGACGGCGGCGGAGCGGTCGGTCGAGCCGTTGTCGACGACGATCGCGCGCCAGCCCTCGGGGATGCGCGTGAGCACCCAGGGCAGCGCTCCCTCCTCGTCGAGGCAGGGCAGCACGACGTCGACCAGGGGAGAGCTCATCCTCCCGACTGTAGAGAGCCCGCCTTGGGAACGGCCGGTGCCGCCCCGAACGGGGTGCGCGCCTGTCCGCCCAGCGCTGTCGGCGGCGGTGGGACGCCCCCCGCCGCCGCGTGACCGGGCCCAGGGTCAGCCGGCGACGGCCGCCCGCAGGGGCGCGGTCGCGAACTCGCGCATGCCCTCCTCGAACGACACGCTCGGGCTCCAGCCGAGCTCGTCGCGCAGCCGCTCCGACGACGCCGTGACGTGCCGCACGTCGCCCGCGCGGTACTGCCCGGTGACGACCGGGGCGGGGCCGCCGGCCTCGCGGGCCAGCGCCTCCGCCATCTCGCCGATGGTGTGCACGGTGCCGCTGCCGACGTTGAAGGCGCGGGAGGTCTCGGGCTCCTGCCCGGCCGTCCAGTCGAGCGCCGCGAGGTTCGCCGACGCGACGTCGCGCACGTGCACGAAGTCGCGGCGCTGGGCGCCGTCCTCGTAGACGCGCGGCGCCTCGCCCCGCTCGAGCGACGAGCGGAAGAGCGAGGCCACGCCGGCGTACGGCGTGTTCTGCGGCATGCCGGGCCCGTAGACGTTGTGGTAGCGCAGGGCCGCCGCGCGCCCGCCGGTGCTGCGGGCCCACGAGGTGGCGAGGTGCTCCTGCGTCAGCTTCGTGATCGCGTAGACGTTGCGCGGGTCGAGCGGCGCCTCCTCCGAGATGAGCTGCGGCTGCAGCAGCTCGCCGTGCTCGTCGCGCGGGTCGAAGACGCCCGCGTCGAGGTCGGCGACGCGGCGGGGCGCCGGGCGCTCCGTCTCGCCGGTCGACGTGCGGTAGCTGCCCTCGCCGTAGACGACCATCGACGAGGCGACGACGAGACGGCCGACGCCGGCCCTGTCCATCGCCGCGAGCAGCACGGCCGTGCCGTGCTCGTTGCTGTCGACGTAGTCGGGGGCGTCCTGGAAGTCGACGCCGAGCCCCACCTTCGCGGCCTGGTGGCAGACGGCGTCGACCCCGACGAGCGCGGCGTCGACGGCGGCGGCGTCGCGCACGTCGGCGTGCACGAACTCGACGCGCGGGTCGAGCGACGGGGGCCCGCCGTGCACGTCGGGGCGCAGCGAGTCGAGCACGCGCACCGTCCAGCCCCGGTCGAGCGCCTGCGCCACGATCGCGGAGCCGATGAACCCGGCCCCGCCCGTGACGAGCAGCCGGCCGGGGGCCGACGGGTCGCGGGTCGCGTCGCTCACGACCGGGCCGCCGCGACGGGCCGTGCGAGCACCTCGGCCACGGCCGCCGCCGGGATCAGCTCGCGCGGCTCGTAGTCGGCCGGCAGCGCCGCGACGATGGACTCGATGGCGGCGACGATGCGGGGCTGGGCCGCGGCGAGGCGCTCCATGACGAGGCCGTGGCTGACGGCGTCGTCGTCGGTGCCCTCCTCGGGCGAGATGCCGGCGTCGCTGTCGGTGACGAACGACAGGTTGACGGCGCCCATGCCGAGCTCCATCGTGAGCGGCACCTCCGGGTACATCGTCATGTTGATCGTGTGCGCGCCCGCGGCGCGGAACCACAGCGACTCCGCCCGCGTCGAGAAGCGCGGCCCCTGGATGACGACGCAGGTGCCGGTCGCGGCGAACGGCTCGCCCTGCTGCTCGAGGGCGGCGACGGCCGCGGCGCGCAGCACCGGGTCGAACGGGTCGGCCGCGACGAGGTGCTGCACCGAGCCCGCGACGTCGAAGAACGTGTCGGGGCGGCCCCAGGTGCGGTCGATGAACTGGTCGGTGACGACCATCGTGCCCGGCGGGTACTCCGGGCTGACCCCGCCCACGGCCGACGACGAGACGACGGCCTTCGCGCCGAGCGACGCGAGCGCCCAGACGTTCGCGCGGAAGTCGATGCGGTGCGGCGGCACCGAGTGGCCCTTGCCGTGCCGCGTGAGGAAGGCGACCGTCTTGCCGCCGAGCTGCCCGACCGTGACCTCGCTCGAGGTGGGCCCGTAGGGCGTCTCGACGACGTGGCTCGTGGCCGTGCCGGGGGCGAACAGCGAGTAGAGGCCCGAGCCGCCGATCACGGCGACGTCGACGCGGGGCAGGCCCGCGGCGTCGGGCGCGGCGGAGCCGGCGGGGGAGGAGGAGGTCGAGGAGTCGCGGTGCGCGTCGGTCGTGTCGGTCACGCTCGCTACGCTACTGGCGACCACCGCGAGAGGAGCCGAGTGCGCACCGTCGAGCAGCACCGCCACGACGTCGAGGCCCTGGTGAGGGACGCCCTCGCCGACCGTTCCCCCGAGGTCCTCCGCGTCGATCCCGCCCTCCTCGCGGCGGAGCCAGAGCGGTACCGCCGCCGCGTGCTCGCCGCGCCCCTCGCCGCGCCGATCGACCTGCCGCCCTTCGCGAACTCGCAGATGGACGGCTTCGCCGTGGGCGCTGCCGACCTGGGGGGCGCGGGGCCGGTCGACCTCGTCGTCGTCGAGCCGATCCCCGCGGGGCGGACGGGCCCGCGACTCCTGCCCGGCACGGCCGCGCCGATCATGACGGGGGCGCCGGTGCCCGAGGGCGCCGTCGCGGTGGTGCCCGTCGAGCGGGCCCTGCCCGCGGCCTTCCCCGAGCCCGGCACGGCGGCCCGCGTCGTGCTGCCCGGCGACGTCGCCCCCGGCACGTTCGTGCGGGCGGCCGGCAGCGACGTGGCCGCCGGCGCCGTCCTGCACGAGGCGGGCACGGTGCTGACGCCCGCCCGCTGGGGGGTCGTCGCCGCCGCGGGCCTCGCCACGGTGGAGGTGCTGCGTCGCCCGCGGGTGCTGCTCGTCTCGACGGGGGAGGAGCTCGCCGAGCCCGGCTCGGCGCTCGCGCCGGGCACGATCCACGACGCGAACGGCGCGAGCCTCGCCGCGGCCCTCGGCGACGTCGGCGTCGACGTGCGGGTGCGCCGCGTCTCCGACGACGCCCGGGCGCTGCTCGCCGTGGTCGCCGCCGCGGCCGACGACGTCGACCTCGTCGTCACCACCGGCGGGGTCAGCGCCGGGGCCTACGAGGTCGTGCGCGACGCCTTCGAGGCCGCCGGGGTCGTGTTCTCGTCGGTCGCGATGCAGCCGGGCGGGCCGCAGGGCCTCGGGCGTCTCCGGCTCGAGGGCCGGGCGGCCGCCCTGCCGGTCGTCTGCTTCCCCGGCAACCCGGTCAGTGCGCTGGTGTCGTTCGAGGCGTTCCTCCGCCCCGTGCTCCAGGCCGAGACGTCGGCGGGCACCCCGCGTCGGGCGTGGTCGGCCCCGATGGCCGAGGCGGCCGAGTCGCCCGTCGGCAAGCACCAGCTGCGCCGGGGCCGGCTCGACGACGACGGCCGGGTCCGGTTCGTCGGCGGCCCGGGCTCGCACCTGCTCTCCGCCCACGCGGCAGCCTCGCTGCTGGTGCACCTCCCGGTCGGGGTCGACCGGGTGCAGCCGGGCGACGAGGTCGTAGTCTGGGCCCTCGACGACTGAGGGGCCCGCGATGACCGACGACCACTACCGCCTCCGCCCGGCCTCCTCCTCGCCCGTGGCGCCCGGCGGCCTCACCCACGTGCGGGCCGACGGCACCGCGCACATGGTCGACGTGACCGAGAAGCCCGAGACGACGCGCGAGGCCTCCGCCCAGGCCGTGATCACGACGCGGCCCGACGTCGTCGCCCAGCTCAGCGACGGCACCCTGCCGAAGGGCGAGGCCCTCGGCACCGCCCGCATCGCCGGCATCATGGCCGCGAAGCAGACGCCCGCGCTCATCCCGCTCTGCCACCCGCTGCCGCTCGGCGCGATCTCGGTCGACTTCGAGGTCGGCCGCGACCGCGTCACGGTCGTCGCCCGCGTGGCGACCCGCGGCGTGACGGGGGTCGAGATGGAGGCGCTGACCGCGGCCACCGTCGCGGCCCTGACCCTCTTCGACATGATCAAGGCCGTCGACCACCTCGCCGTGATCGGCGACGTGAAGGTGCTCGAGAAGTCGGGCGGCACCTCGGGGCGCTGGTCGCGGTGACCACCCTGCCGGTGCGCCGCGTCGCGGTCGTCGTGGCCTCCACCCGGGCCGCCGCCGGCCGGGCCGACGACCTCACCGGGCCCGTGATCCGGGCCTGGGCCGAGGCCCGCGGCTGGGACGTCGCCGAGCCCGTCGTCGTGGCCGACGGCCCGCCCGTGGGCGCGGCGCTCGCCGCGGCGCTCGCCGACGGCCCCGACCTCGTCGTCACGACCGGCGGCACCGGGCTGACGCCGACCGACCGCACGCCCGAGCAGACCCGCCCCCTGCTCGACCTCGAGGTGCCGGGCGTCGCGGAGGAGCTGCGCCGCCGCGGCCTCGCCGCCACCCCCACGGCCGTCCTCTCCCGCGGCGTCGCCGGCGTCGCGGGCCGCACCTTCGTCGTCAACCTCCCCGGCTCGCGCGGGGGAGTGCGCGACGGCCTCGCCGTGCTCGACGAGATCGTCGACCACGCCCTCGACCAGATCTCCGGAGGCGCACATGACTGACGACGACGGCCCGCTCTCCGAGACGGCCGGCCCCGACGACGACGTCCCCGTGCCGGGCGGCCCGAGCGGGCGGGTCGTGCTCGCCGAGGTGGTCTCGACCGAGCTGTCGGCCACCGAGTGCTCCGTGATGGTCTCGAGCCGCGCCTCCGGGGCGGTGGTGGCCTTCGCCGGGGTGGTCCGCGACCACGACGACGGCCGGGGCGTGACGGCCCTGCACTACGAGGCGCACCCGTCGGCGGGCGACGTCATGGCCGATGTCGCCGAGCAGATCGCCGCGCGGCACCCCGAGGTGACGATCGCCGTGCAGCACCGGGTGGGCGACCTCGACGTCGGCGACCTCGCGCTGGCCTGCGCGGTCGCGTCGGCGCACCGGGCCGCCGCCTTCGTCGCGTGCTCCGACCTCGTCGACCTGGTCAAGGAGCGCGTGCCGATCTGGAAGCGCCAGGAGTTCACCGACGGCACCGACGAGTGGGTCGCCTCGCTCGGCTGACCGTGCGGCGGCCGGTCCAGCTGGGCCGCACTACTCTTCTCAGGTGGCACATCTACTGGCGCGCTGGAGCTGAGGCGTCGCGGAGCGGCGCGCGACGCCAGCGCCGAGGGAGCCTGCGACCGAGGGTCCAGGTGAGCCGCACTACTCTTCTCAGGTGGCACATCTACTTGGAGCAGAGAACCTCCGGCTCGAGTTCCCGACGAAGGTCGTCCTCGACGGCGTCACCCTCGGCATCGACGAGGGCTCCCGGATCGGCGTCGTCGGGCGCAACGGCGACGGCAAGTCGACGCTCATGTCGGTGCTCGCCGGCCGGCTCGAGCCCGACGACGGCCGCGTGACGACCCGCCGCGGCCTCACCATCGGCATGCTCGACCAGCGCGACGTGCTGCCCGAGCACGAGACCGTCGGCGCGATGATCGTCGGCGACCGGGAGGAGCACGAGTGGGCGGGTGACGCCCGCATCCGCGACGTCATCTCCGGCCTCGCCAGCGACATCCCGTGGGAGGCCACCCTCGGCGACCTCTCCGGCGGCCAGCGTCGCCGTGTCGCGCTCGCCACCCTGCTCGTCGGCGACTGGGACGTCCTCTTCCTCGACGAGCCCACCAACCACCTCGACGTCGAGGGCGTGGCCTGGCTGGCCGAGCACCTCCGTCGTCGCTGGTCGCCCTCGTCGGGCGCGCTCGTCGTCGTGACCCACGACCGGTGGTTCCTCGACGAGGTCTCGACCGACACGTGGGAGGTGCACGACGGCGTCGTCGAGCCCTTCGAGGGCGGCTACGCGGCCTACGTGCTGCAGCGCGTCGAGCGCGACCGCTCGGCCGCGGCGAGCGAGTCGAAGCGCCAGAACCTCATGCGGAAGGAGCTGGCGTGGCTGCGCCGCGGCGCCCCCGCCCGCTCGACGAAGCCGAAGTTCCGCATCGACGCCGCCAACGAGCTCATCGCCGACGAGCCGCCCGCCCGCAACTCGGTCGAGCTGTCGCAGATGGCGACCGCGCGGCTCGGCAAGGACGTCGTCGACCTCGTCGAGGTCGGCGTCTCGTTCGGCGACAAGCGCGTGCTGCACGACGTCGAGTGGCGCATCGCGCCCGGCGAGCGTACCGGCATCCTCGGCGTCAACGGCGCCGGCAAGTCCACCCTGCTGAAGGTCGTCACCGGGGTCGTGGCCCCGACGGAGGGGCGGGTCAAGCAGGGCAAGACGGTCAAGTTCGCCATCCTCGACCAGCAGCTCGCCGACCTGCACGCCGTCGCGAACGAGAAGGTGAACGACCTGATCGGCCGGCAGCGCACCTCCTACGTGACGGCCGGCAAGGAGATGACGCCGGGCCAGCTGCTCGAGCGCCTCGGCTTCACGAGCGCGCAGCTGCAGACGCCCATCAAGGACCTCTCGGGCGGGCAGAAGCGCCGCCTCCAGTTCTTGCTCATCCTGCTGAACGAGCCGAACGTGCTCATCCTCGACGAGCCCACCAACGACCTCGACACCGACATGCTCGCGGCGATGGAGGACCTCCTCGACGGCTGGCCCGGCACCCTGCTCGTCGTCTCGCACGACCGGTACCTGCTCGAGCGCGTCACCGACCAGCAGTACGCCGTGCTCGACGGGGCCTTCCGGCACCTGCCCGGCGGCGTCGACCAGTACCTGGCGCTCCGCAAGCAGGTGACCGACGCCCAGGGAGGCGCCACCGACCGGCCGACGGCGGTCCAGGGGGCGCACGGCTCGGTCGCGGCGGCCGCCGCGGCGTCGGGCCTCTCGGGCGCCGAGAAGCGCAACGCGGAGAAGGAGCTCGGCTCGATCGACCGCAAGCTGGCGAAGGCGGGCGGCGACCGCGCCGGCCTGCTCGAGCAGTTCGCGACCTTCGACCAGTCCGACTTCGACGGCCTCGCGGCGCTGCAGGCGAAGCTCACGGCGCTCGACGCGAAGACCGCCGAGCTCGAGGCCCGCTGGCTGGAGCTCAGCGAGCTGCTCGCCTAGCGAGCCTCGTGCCGAGTGGTCACGATCGGCTCTTCCCGAGCGGGAGGACGACAGTTCGTGACCACTCGGGCCGCACGTGGGCGGCCTAGCCGCCGAGCGTGAGGCTCAGCGTGCGCAGCAGCCCGGCGAGGCGTCGGCGGTCGTGGTCGTCGAGATCGCTGAGCAGGGCCCGCTCGGCCTCGACGAGCCGCTCGATGGCGTCGTCGACCGCGCGGCCGCCCGACGGAGTGAGCGTGACGAGGATCCCGCGCCCGTCGTGCGGGTCGGTGCGCCGCTCGACGAGGTCGCGGGCGACGAGCCGGTCGATGCGGTTGGTCATGGCGCCGCTCGAGACGAGCGTCTGCTGCAGGAGGGTCTTCGGGCTGAGCTGGTGCGGGGCGCCCGCGCGGCGCAGGGCGGAGAGCACGTCGAACTCCCACTGCTCGAGGTCGCTGGCGACGAAGGCGTCGCGTCGGGCCCGCTCGAGGTGCTTGGCGAGCCGGTCGACGCGCGAGAGCACGTGCAGCGGGGCGAAGTCGAGGTCGGGGCGCTCGTGGCCCCAGGCGTCGACGATGCGGTCGACCTCGTCGCGGGGCTCGGGCCCCGCGGGCTGGTCGCGCCCCTCGGTGCGCTCGGGCTCGGACATCCCCTCATCATGGCACCCGGTCCGCTTTGCCCTGCCTGCACCGCGCTGTCACACTTGACCTCGCGCGCGAGCGCGGTCCGCCATGGTGTAACGGCAGCACGACAGCCTTTGGAGCTGTTAGGTCCAGGTTCGAATCCTGGTGGCGGAGCCGTGAGTCGGCCGGGCGGGGCGGACGCCGTGCGGCTCCGTCGGTAGCCTCCAGGTCCATCGGCCGGCCGCGTCAGCGCCGCGCCCCGACGACGAGGAGCCGCCCATGTCGACGTCCGCCACCCTCCGCCCGCTCGTGAAGGCCGCCCTGCTCGGTGCCCTCAGCGGCTCCCGCTCCGCCACGCCCCTCGCCGTGCTCGCCCTCCACCACGACAGCGCGGAGTCGCGGGGCAGCTGGCAGCGCTGGGCCCTGTTCCGCAGCCCCGTCGGCCGCGGCGTGGCCGTCGCCGCCGGCGCGGGCGAGCTCGTCGGCGACAAGCTGCCCGCCACGCCCAGCCGCGTGGGCGCGGGCCCGCTGTTCGGCCGGGCCACCTCCGGCGCCGTCGTCGGCGCCGCGATCAGCACCACCGCGGGCGACGGCCACCGCGTCGCCGGAGCCGTGGCCGGGGCGCTCGGCGCCCTCGCAGGCAGCTGGCTCTTCTACCTCGCCCGGAGGGCCGTCGTCGAGAAGACCGGCCTGCCCGACCTCGTCGTCGCGCTCGTCGAGGACGCCGTCGCGGTCTCCGGCTCGGTCGCCGTCGTCCGCTCCCGCTGATCGCCGCCCCCGCGTGGGAGGATCGGCGGTGAACGCCGCGCCCACCTCACCAAGGAGCACCATGCCCGCACGCACCCTCGCCGTCGTCGTCCTCGCCGCTGGGCAGGGCACGCGCATGAAGTCCGCGACCCCGAAGGTGCTGCACCGCCTGGCCGGCCTCCCGCTGATCCAGCACGTCCTCGAGTCGGCGGCCGCGCTCGAGCCCGAGCACCTCGTCGCCGTCGTGCGGCACGAGCGCGACCTCGTCGTCACGAGCATCGTCGAGACGACGCCGACCGCCCTGATCGTCGACCAGGACGACGTGCCCGGCACCGGCCGCGCCGTCGAGCAGGCTGTCGAGGCGCTGCCCGCCGACTTCGACGGCGACGTCGTCGTCGTGAGCGCCGACGTCCCCTTCCTCGACCACGGCACCCTGCGAGGCCTCCTCGAGCAGCACCGTGAGGAGGCGGCGGCCGCGACGCTGCTGTCGGCCGTCCTCCCCGACGCCACCGGCTACGGCCGCGTCGTGCGCCTCGCCTCGGGCGACGTCGAGCGGATCGTCGAGCACAAGGACGCCACCGAGGCCGAGCGGGCCCTCCGCGAGATCAACTCCGGCACCTACGCCTTCACGGTCGCGGCCCTCCGCGCGCAGCTGCCCCGCGTCGGCTCGGCCAACGCCCAGAACGAGAAGTACGTCACCGACGTCGTCGGCCTGCTCACCGGCGCCGGCGAGAAGGTCGCCGCCCGCGCGGTCGACGAGACCTGGCGCCTCGAGGGCATCAACGACCGCGTGCAGCTCGCCGTGGCCGCCCGCCGCCTCAACGACCGCATCGTCGAGCACTGGCAGCGCGAGGGCGTCAGCATCGTCGACCCGCAGACCACCTGGATCGACCGCGACGTCGCCCTCAGCCCCGACGTCGAGCTGCTGCCCGGCACCCAGCTGAAGGGCGCGACCTACGTGGCCGCCGGCGCCGTCGTCGGGCCCGACACCACCCTCGTCGACACGGAGGTGGGCGAGGGCGCGGTCGTGAAGCGCACCGACGCGACCCTCGCCGTGATCGGTGCCCGCGCCTCCGTCGGCCCCTTCTCGTACCTGCGGCCCGGCACGACGCTCGGCGAGGGCGGCAAGATCGGCACCTTCGTCGAGACCAAGAACGCCGAGATCGGCGCGGGCTCGAAGGTGCCGCACCTCAGCTACATCGGCGACACCGAGGTCGGCACCGACTCGAACATCGGCGCCGGCACGATCACGGCCAACTACGACGGCGTCTCGAAGCACCGCACCGAGGTCGGCTCGAACGTGAGGACGGGGTCGCACAACGTGTTCGTCGCCCCCGTTAGGATTGGCGACGGAGCGTACTCAGGTGCGGGAACGGTCGTCCGGAAGGACGTGCCGGCAGGTGCCCTGGCCCTGAGCATCGCTCCTCAGCGCAATGCGAGCGGATGGGTCGAGGCGAACCGCCCCGGCACCGCGGCTGCCGAGGCCGCCGCTCGCGCCGAACGAACGACCGACTAGCGAGCCGGTCGGGTTGGCCCCTCGGGGCCGGAGAGCGAGTGACGTGTCCGGAATCAAGATCACCGGGGAGAACCGACTCGTCCTGGTCTCGGGTCGTGCGCACCCCGAGCTGGCGAACCAGATCGCGGCGGAGCTCGGCTCGGAGCTCATCCCGACCGACGCCCGCACCTTCGCCAACGGCGAGCTCTACGCCCGCTTCGACGAGAGCGTCCGCGGCGCCGACGCGTTCGTCATCCAGTCGCACTCGGCCCCGATCAACGAGTGGCTCATGGAACAGCTCATCATGGTCGACGCCCTCAAGCGCGCTTCGGCCAAGCGCATCACGGTCGTCGCCCCCTTCTACCCGTACGCCCGGCAAGACAAGAAGGGCCGCGGCCGCGAGCCGATCTCGGCCCGCCTCGTCGCCGACCTGTTCAAGGCCGCCGGCGCCCACCGCATCATGAGCGTCGACCTGCACGCCCCGCAGATCCAGGGCTTCTTCGACGGCCCCGTCGACCACCTCTTCGCCATGCCGGTGCTGCTCGAGCACTTCCGCGCGAAGCTCGACAACTCGACGCTCACGGTCGTGTCGCCCGACATGGGCCGCGTGCGCGTCGCCGACATCTGGAGCGAGAAGCTCGACGCCCCCCTCGCCATCATCCACAAGCGCCGCGACCCGCTGGTGCCGAACCAGGTGACGGTGCACGAGATCGTCGGCGAGGTCGAGGGCCGCGTCTGCCTGCTCGTCGACGACCTGATCGACACGGGCCGCACCATCGTCAAGGCCGCCGAGGCCCTCAAGGCCGCCGGCGCGATCGGCGTCGTGGTCGCCGCGACCCACGCCGTGTTCAGCGACCCTGCCCCCGAGATCCTCGCCAGCGAGTTCATCGACTCGGTCGTCGTCACCGACACCCTGCCGCTGACCGAGCACCAGAAGTTCGACAAGCTCGAGATCCTGCCGATCGCCCCCCTCATCGCGCGGGCCATCCACGAGGTCTTCGACAACGGGTCGGTCACCTCGATGTTCGACGGCGCCGCCTGACCCAGCCCACGCCGTGACGACGGGGCGACCAGCACTGCTGGTCGCCCCGTCGTCGTCCCGGTGAGTCGTCGACTCAGTGCGTCGACGGCTCCGTCTCGATCTCCGAGCGGTCGCCCGACCAGAGGGTGTGGAACACGCCCTCCTCGCCGACCCGCTCGTAGGTGTGCGCGCCGAAGAAGTCGCGCTGCCCCTGGATGAGGGCGGCGGGGAGGCGCTCCGACGCGAGCGAGTCGTAGTACGACAGCGCCGACGCGAACCCGGGCACGGGGATCCCCGACAGCGCCGCCTTCGCGACGATGCGGCGCCAGGCGTCCTCGCCGTCGCGCACGGCGGCGGCGAAGTAGTCGTCCTCGAGCAGGGTCGCGATGGTCGCGTCCTTCTCGTAGGCGTCGACGATGCGGTTCAGGAACTGCGCGCGGATGATGCAGCCGCCGCGCCAGATCTTCGCGATCGCGCCCTTGTCGATGTCCCAGCCGTACTCCAGGGCGCCCGCGATGATCGCGTCGAAGCCCTGCGCGTAGGCGACGATCTTCGACGCGTAGAGCGCCTTCTGAACGTCGTCCTCGAAGCCGTCGCCCGCCTCCTGCACCTCGGGTCGGCCCTGCAGCGTCGCCTGCACGGCGGCGCGCTGGTCGGGCTTCGACGACACGGCGCGGGCGAAGACGGCCTCGGCGATGCCGCCGACGGGCACGCCCAGCCCGACCGAGTTCTGCACCGTCCAGACGCCGGTGCCCTTCGAGCCGGCCTGGTCGACGATCGAGTCGACCAGCGGGGCGTCGGTCTTCGCGTCGGTCTGGCGCAGCACCTCGGCGGTGATCTCGATGAGGTACGACTCGAGCTCGCCGCGGTTCCACTCCTCGAAGACGTCGGCGATGGCGGCCGGCTCGTGGCCCCCGACGCGGCGCAGCAGGTCGTACGACTCGGCGATGAGCTGCATGTCGGCGTACTCGATGCCGTTGTGGATCATCTTGACGAAGTGGCCGGCGCCGTCGCTGCCGACGTGGGTGACGCAGGGCTCGCCCTCGGCGACCGCGGCGATCGAGGCGAGGATGGGCCCGAGGGTCTCGTACGCCTCCTTCGAGCCGCCGGGCATGATCGACGGGCCCTTCAGCGCGCCCTCCTCGCCGCCCGAGATGCCGGCGCCCACGAAGTTCAGGCCGCGCTCCTTGAGGGCGGCCTCGCGCCTCCGCGTGTCCTGGAAGTTCGCGTTGCCGCCGTCGACGATGATGTCGCCCTCCTCGAAGAGGTCGGCGAGCTGGTCGATGACGGCGTCGGTGCCCTTCCCGGCCTGCACCATGATGATCGCGGTGCGCGGCTTCTGCAGCGACGCCGCGAAGTCCTCGATCGACTTGGACGCGACGAAGCCGGCGTCGCCGTGCTCGCTCATCAGGGTGTCGGTGCGCTCGGGGGAGCGGTTGTAGACCGCGACGGTGTTGCCCTCGCGGCTGGCCAGGTTGCGCGCCAGGTTGGAGCCCATGACGGCCAGGCCGACCACTCCGATGTTCGCCTGCGCGGTCTGCTCGCTCGTGTCTCCGTGTTCGGTCACGGTGCCTCCTCAAGGTCGGTGGACCGCAGACTATGCCTCGCCGCCCACCGGTTGACAGGGACCGTCGGGCACCCCCGGCGGACGGGGGGAGGCGCGCCTACGCTGGTCGGGACCCGCCCGTCTCGGAAGGACACCGCATGACCACCTCCACCCTGCCCCCCGTCGTCGTGATGGGCGTGAGCGGGTCGGGCAAGTCGACCGTCGGCGAGCTGCTGGCCGAGCGCGCCGGCGTGCCGTTCGTCGACGCCGACGACCTGCACCCGAAGGCCAACCGCGACAAGATGTCGGCCGGCCACCCGCTCGACGACGACGACCGTCGGCCCTGGCTCGAGATCGTCGCCGGGCGCATCAGCGAGGCCGGCGACGACGGCGTGGTGGTCGCGTGCTCGGCGCTGAAGCGCTCGTACCGCGACGTCCTCCGCTCGGGCGACGACCGCCTCCTCTTCGTCCACCTCACCGGGGTCCGCGAGCTCGTGGCCGAGCGCCAGAAGGCCCGGAAGGGCCACTTCATGCCGCCCGGGCTGATGGAGTCGCAGTTCGCCGCGCTCGAGCCGCTCGCCGACGACGAGCCCGGCACCAGCGTCGACGTGCAGGCCGGCCCCGACGAGATCGTGGCCGAGGTCCTCGACCGGTTGGCGACACGCCCGGGCCGCGTGTAACCTGGGCAGCTGAACTTCGGCGAGGGATGCTCCGGCATCCGTGATCGACGAGGTAGGCAGGCACTCAGTCCCGAGACCGCCCTCTGGGTGGTCGCTCCACGGCTGTGGGTCCCTCCTCACGCGACGCGCGTTCGAGTTGACACCGACCACACACCCCCAGGCCCGCGGGCCTGCAGAAACGGAGACCACCATGTCCGACGACAACACCCTGTCCGCCACCCTGCGCACCAGCTTCGGCAAGGGAGCGGCCCGCAAGATCCGCGCCGCCGACGCGATCCCCGCGGTCATCTACGGCCACGGCACCGACCCCCAGCACGTCACCCTCCCCGGCCACGAGACGATGCTCATCACGCGTCGCTCGAACGCGCTCATCACGCTCGACATCGAGGGCACGAAGCAGCTCGCCCTCGTCAAGGACATCCAGCGCGACCCGGTGAAGCAGATCATCGAGCACATCGACCTCATCGTCGTCCGCCAGGGCGAGAAGGTCAACGTCGACGTGCCCGTGCACGTCGAGGGCGAGTCGGCTCCCGGCACGATCCACGTCGTCGAGCTCAACGTCGTCTCGCTCGAGGTGTCGGCCACCGACATCCCGCAGTCGGTCGTCGTCTCGATCGAGGGCCTCGAGGAGGGCTCGCAGGTGCACGCCTCCGACCTCGCGCTCCCCAAGGGCGCGACGCTGGTCACCGACCCCGAGGTGCTCGTGCTGGCCGTCTCCGTGCCGCAGCTCGACCTCACCACCGACGCCGTCGACGACGAGTCGGGCGAGGCCGCCGAGGCCGAGGGCGACGTGCCCTCGATCGAGGACGAAGAGCGCTCCGAGTAACACCCGCACCACCGTCTGACGCCCCGCCGCTGCATCACTGAGGAGGACCCCCTGAGCGACCAGTGGCTCGTGGTCGGGCTCGGCAACCCCGGGCCCGGCTACGCCGGCAACAGGCACAACGTCGGGCAGATGGTGCTGGCCGAGCTGGCCCACCGCCTGTCCGCGGGGTTCAAGAAGCACAGGACGAACTCGCTCGTCGCGGAGGGCCGCCCGGCACCGGGCGGCCCCCGCTTCGTGCTCGCGGCGCCCGGCAGCTTCATGAACCTCTCGGGCGGCCCCGTCGCGGCCCTCCTCAAGTACTACGACCTCGACGTGTCGCGGCTGATCGTCGTGCACGACGAGCTCGACATCGACTTCGACACCCTCAAGATCAAGCAGGGCGGCGGCCACGGCGGCCACAACGGCCTGCGCGACATCATCGCGGCGACGGGGTCGAACGAGTTCCTCCGGGTCAGGGTCGGCATCGGCCGCCCCCCGGGCCGCCAGCCGGCCGCCGACTTCGTGCTGCGCGACTTCACGCCCACCGAGCGGCAGACTCTCCCGATCCTCCTGGCCGACGCGGCCGACGCGGTCGAGATGATCGTCGCCGACGGGCTCACCGCGGCACAGCTCAAGTTCCACACCGCGAAGAGCTAGAGCGCCCCGCACGTGACCGACCACGGACGTGGTCGGCGCTGTGGTCGCGGGATCGCTCCGCGATCCCCTGAGCTCCAGCGCGCAGCTCAAGTTCCACACCGCGAAGAGCTAGAGCACCCACACCGCGGGGAGCTAGCTCCCTCCCCAGGGCGGCATCGCCGGTGGGGGCTGAGCCCTCAGCGAACCCGCGGGCTGTCTGTCGGTCGTGCCGAGTACCCTTGCCGGGTGATACTCGCGGGCTTGATCTCGGCGCTGTCGCGCGCCTCCACGTTCTCCGCTGCCCTCGACCGGGCCGGTCGCAGCACCGACTACAGCCTGGTCGACGGTCTGCGCGTCCCCCTCGTCGCCGGCCTCCTGGCCCGCCGCGAGGGTCCTCAGGCGATGCTGGTCGTCACGGCGACGGGCCGCGAGTCGGAGGCCGTGCGCGGCTCGCTCGCGAGCTACCTGCCCGACGCCGAGGTCATCGAGTTCCCCGCGTGGGAGACCCTGCCGCACGAGCGCCTCAGCCCCGGTGCCGAGACCGTCGGCAAGCGCATCCACGCGCTCCGGCGCCTCGCCGCCTGGTCGGCCGAGGCCGCCGCGGCGCCCGACGCCGTGCGGCCGATCGTCGTCGTGGCCGGCGTCCGCGCCGCCCTCCAGCCCCTGGCCGACAACCTCGCCGACATCGACCAGGTCGAGCTGACCGTGGGCTCCCGCGGGCACGACCTGACCGCCATCTCGCAGTCCCTCGTCGGCCTCGCCTACGCCCGGGTCGACATGGTCACCCGTCGCGGTGAGTTCGCCGTCCGCGGCGGCATCCTCGACGTGTTCCCGCCCACCGCCGAGCACCCCGTCCGCGTCGACTTCTTCGGCGACGAGGTCGACCAGATCCGCCGCTTCTCGGTCGCCGACCAGCGCAGCCTCGACGGCGACGTGGCCGGCGTCGAGCTGCCGCCGAGCCGCGAGATGCTGCTCACCGACGACGTGCGGCAGCGGGCGCGCGAGATGCAGCACGAGTTCCCGAGCCTCGCGCAGATGCTCGCCAAGATCTCCGAGGGCATCCCCGTCGAGGGCATGGAGTCGCTCGCGCCCGCCCTCGTCCACGGCCTCGTGCCGCTCACGCACTACCTGCCGGCGGGCGCCTCCGTCGCCGTGCTGTCGCCCGAGCGCGTGAACTCCCGTGCCCAGAGCCTCGCCGAGACGAACCGCGAGTTCCTCTCCGCGGCGTGGAACGCCGCGACCGCCGGCGCCGAGGCGCCCATCGACCTCGACGCGGGCGACTTCATCACCCTCCGCCAGCTCCGCGAGTCGGCGGGCGACCGCACCTGGTTCACGATGAGCTCGTTCGACACCGGCGAGGTGCTCAGCGACGAGGACGCCGCCGCGTCGGCCGGCGACTACGTGCGCGTCGAGGCCGAGAGCGTGCCGAGCTTCAGCGGCCACGCCGAGGGCGCCGTCGACCACGTGGTGCAGCGCCTCCGCGACGGGTGGAGCGTCGTGGTGACGTCGCGGGGCGTCGGCCTCGTCGAGCGGGCCCGCGACGTGCTCGGCGAGCGCGCCGTGGCTGCTCGCCTGCTCGACGACCTGCCCGACGAGCTCGAGCCGGGCGTCGCCCTGCTCGTCGCCGGCGGGGTCGAGGCCGGCTTCGAGCTGGCCGAGGCCAAGGTCGCCGTGCTCGGCGAGAGCGACTTCTACGGCCGCTCGGCGAACTACGACTCCCGGCAGGTGAAGAAGCTCGCCAGCCGCCGCAAGGCCGTCGTCGACCCCCTGCAGCTCAAGCCCGGCGACGTCGTCGTGCACCAGACGCACGGCATCGGCAAGTTCCTCGAGCTCACCAGCCGCGAGGTCAGCACCGGCGGCAAGAACGCCGTGAGGAACAGCCGTGAGTACCTCGTGCTCGAGTACGCGCCGTCGAAGCGCGGCTACCCGGGCGACAAGCTCTACGTGCCCACCGACCAGCTCGACCTGCTCAGCCGCTACGTCGGCGGGGAGGCTCCCACGCTCAGCAAGATGGGCGGCAGCGACTGGGCCAGCGCCAAGAGCAAGGCCCGTCGCGCCGTCCGCGACATCGCGGTCGAGCTCGTGAAGCTGTACTCCGCCCGCATGGCGTCGAAGGGCCACGCGTTCCCGCCCGACACCCCGTGGCAGCGCGAGCTGGAGGAGGCCTTCCCCTTCGCCGAGACGCCCGACCAGCTGACGACCATCGACGAGATCAAGGCCGACATGGAGCGGCCCATCCCGATGGACCGCCTGCTCTCCGGCGACGTCGGCTACGGCAAGACCGAGGTCGCCGTGCGCGCCGCGTTCAAGGCGATCCAGGACGGCAAGCAGGTCGTCATGCTCGTGCCGACGACGCTGCTCGTCAAGCAGCACTTCGACACCTTCGCCGACCGGTTCGCGGGCTTCCCCGTGCACCTGCGCAGCCTCAGCCGCTTCCAGTCCGCGAAGGAGAGCCGCGAGACGATCGCGGGCCTCGGCGACGGCACCGTCGACATGGTCATCGGCACCCACCGCCTCCTCAGCGAGAGCATCGTCTACAAAGACGTCGGTCTCGTCATCATCGACGAGGAGCAGCGGTTCGGCGTCGAGCACAAGGACGCGCTGAAGAAGCTCAAGACGAACGTCGACATCCTCGCGATGTCGGCGACGCCGATCCCGCGGTCGCTCGAGATGGCCGTCACCGGCATCCGTGAGATGTCGACCCTGGCGACCCCGCCGGAGGACCGCCACCCCATCCTCACCTTCGTCGGCCCCGAGAGCGAGCGGCAGAAGGCCGCCGCCATCCGCCGCGAGCTGCTCCGCGAGGGCCAGGTCTTCTACGTCCACAACCGCGTCTCGAGCATCAACCGCGTCGCCGCGCAGATCGCCGAGCTCGTGCCGGAGGCGCGGGTCGCCGTCGCGCACGGGCAGATGGCCGAGTCGACCCTCGAGCAGGTCATGGTCGACTTCTGGGAGCGCAAGTTCGACGTGCTCGTCTCGACCACCATCATCGAGACCGGGCTCGACATCGCCAACGCGAACACGCTCATCATCGACCGGGCCGACAAGTACGGCCTCAGCCAGCTGCACCAGCTGCGCGGCCGCGTCGGCCGGGGCCGCGAGCGCGGCTACGCGTACTTCCTCTACGACGCCGAGAAGCCGCTCAGCGAGACCGCCCAGGACCGCCTCGAGACCATCGCGGCGAACAACGAGCTCGGCGCGGGCATGCAGGTGGCCCTGAAAGACCTCGAGATCCGCGGGGCGGGCAACCTGCTCGGCGGCGAGCAGTCCGGGCACATCGCCGGCGTCGGCTTCGACCTCTACCTCCGCATGATCGGCGAGGCCGTCGGCGCCTTCCGCGGCGAGGTCGCCGAGGGCCAGACCGAGCTGCGGCTCGAGCTGCCCGTCGACGCCCACATCCCCGAGGAGTACGTCGAGAGCGAGCGCCTCCGCCTCGAGGCCTACCAGAAGCTGTCGACCGCGAGCTCGCCCACCTCGACCGACGAGCAGATCGACGCCGTGCTCGAGGAGCTCACCGACCGCTACGGGGCCCCGCCCGCGTCCGTGCTCGCGCTCATCGAGGTGTCGCGCCTCCGCCGTGCCGCCCAGAAGGCGGGGCTCAGCGAGGTCGTCGTCATGGGCAGCAACCTCCGGGTCGCCGGCCTCGACCTGCCCGACAGCATGCAGGTGCGCCTGCAGCGCATGTACCCGGGCTCGCGCTGGTTCGGCCAGACGCGCTCGGTGAGCGTCCCCCTGCCGCGGAAGCACGGCGAGGCCCTGCCCGACGGCGAGCTCATCACCTGGGTCGAGCAGCTCATGTCGTCGATCTACGGCGCCGAGGCGCCGCGCCCGTCCGCCGACAGCTCCGCCGCGGCGAGCTGAGCCGACCGTGACGGACGGCGTCGACGGCCGCGCTGGCGCCGAGCTCGCGGCGCTCGTCCGCGTGGTCGAGGCGCTGCTGGCCGACGAGGGCGGCTGCGAGTGGAACCGCGCCCAGACCCCCGACAGCCTCGTCACCTACCTGGTCGAGGAGTCGTCGGAGCTCGTCGAGGCCATCGAGTCGGGCACCCCGGCCGACCGCCGCGAGGAGCTCGGCGACGTGCTGTACCAGGTGGTGCTCCACGCTGCGATCGCGGCGAGGGCGCCGGGGGAGGGCTTCGACCTGGCCGACGTCGTCCGTGACGTCACCGCGAAGACCGTGCGTCGGCACCCCCACGTCTTCGCCGGCGACGAGGCCGCCGACGTCGATGACATCGTCCGTCTCTGGTCCGCCGCCAAGGCCCGGGAGAAAGCCGACCGCCGCAGCGCCTACGACGGCGTGCCCCTCGGCCTGCCCTCCCTCGCGAGGGCCCAGAAGGTGGAGTCGCGGCGCCGGTCGGCCGGTCAGGTCACGCCGCCCGCAGCCCTCGTCGACGACGAGCCCGACGTCGAGCTCTCCTGGGGGCGCGAGCTCCTCGCCCGCGTCGACGCGGCGACCGCGGAGGGGCTGGACGCCGAGCGGGCGCTCCGGCGAGCCGTCCGCGAGCGGGAGCAGCAGCTGCGGTCGGGCGAGGCTCCGCGGCCGTAGCGCGTCCCCGGCCGGGCGCGGACGGGCCCCCGCCACGATGTCGCCGTCGTGGACGGACAGGGCGCGGGGCAGACGCCCAGGGGAGAGGGCCGGGGGTCCGACCGACCCGAACGGCGGACACCCCGGCACAGGGCACCCGACCGACCCGAACGGCGGGCGCCCCCACGTGCCCGGCCACACGGCGGTCGAGGACCAGCCGCGCGGCGAGGGGCACGTCGGCGCCGCACTGCGTCGAGGGGGATCACCCGCGACGCGTCGTGCGGCACTGCCTCGAATGTACCGGGTGGAGTGCTGACATGTCAAAGACGGAACCCTGATGTGTCACCTGGTCGGCGGTCACCGGTGGTCGTCGACGCTGCTCGTCGACCCCGGCGTGTCCGCCCGCCCGTGTCGTCGGGGGCGCCCGGGGGCCGCGGTGGCCGTCTGTTATCGTGCGACCGGGCCGACGACCCGGCGCAGGGCCGGGCCGCTCGCCCCCGCAGAGGAGGGGCTCCCGTGCCTCGCAGACCCGACCCGACCCGCAAGCCCGAGCTGCTCGCGCAGATCATCGAGCACCTCCGCAGCCGGTCGATCGCCACGGTGTCGTTCCGCACCCTCGCGGAGGCGCTCGGCGTGAGCACGTACGTCTTCGTCTACCACTTCGGCAACCGCGCCGAGCTCGTCGCCGAGATCGTGCGCGGGGTCGTCGCGCGGCACGACGCCGCGCTGGCGGTCGACCCGACCGCCCTGGACGCCCGGGCGCTCCGGTCGCACCTGCTCGACGCCTGGGCCGACTCGACCAGCGAGCGCGGCCGCGACCTGCTGCGCCTCGAGACCGAGGCGGCCCTGCTCGAGGTCGTCGCCGGCGAGCAGGGCCCGGCCCGGGGCGAGGTCGCCCGCTGGCACGACTTCGTAGCGCGCTGGCTGGTGGGGCAGGGCGTGCCGGAGGCGGTGGCCGGGCCGGAGGCGCGGGTCGCCGTCGACGCCCTCCGAGGTCTCCAGCACGACGCCCTCGTCACGGCGGAGGTGCGCCCGCTCACGACCGCGGCCACCCGCGTCGTCGACGACCTCGTGGCCCGCGCGCCGCAGCTCGCCTCCACGCCGTGACCGCACGCCGGGGTCGAGCCCGGAGCGGTCGCGTGACGGTCGGTCACGCCGTGGCTGGCCCAGGGCAGAGCCGCCCCGCCCCGCGCTGATGAACGGGCCAGGCGCGAGGCGCCTGGCCCGTCGTGGAGCCCTCACCGCAGGGAAGGGAGGGCGCCGGGGTCGGTCGCCGGTGCGCAACCCGATTCGCGCCGACGACCTGCGTCGACCATAGCCGACATGTCACATGACGCGCAATCCTGCGGGGCTCGACCGCGCGCCTCCCGGGGCTGCCCTCTGGGATGATGGTGCGATGCCCTCACACGTGACCCCGCCGCGCGGGATGCGAGACTTCCTGCCCGCCGAGAAGCGCCGCCGCGAACGCGTGCTGGCCACCGTGCGCGACGTCTACCGCTCGCGGGGCTTCGACGAGATCGAGACCCCGGTCGTCGAGGGCGCCGAGTTCCTCTGGTCCGGCCTCGGCGGCGACAACGAGAAGCAGGTCTTCGCGGTGCTGCGCCGCGGGCTCGACCTCGACGCCGTCCGCGCCGTCGGGTCGCCGCTCGAGCTCGCCGACCTCGGGCTGCGCTTCGACCTCACCGTGCCCCTGGCCCGGTTCTACGCGTCGCACCGGGCCGAGCTGCCGACGGTCTTCCGTTCGGTGCAGATCGCTCCCGTCTGGCGGGCCGAGCGGCCGCAGAAGGGCCGCTACCGCCAGTTCGTCCAGTGCGACATCGACATCCTCGGCGAGCCCGGGCAGCAGGCCGAGGTCGAGCTGATCTCGGCCACGACCGACGTGCTCGACGCCCTCGGGCTCCGGGGCACGACCATCCGCGTCAACGACCGCCGCGTGCTGCTCGGCGTGCTCGCCCACTGGGGCGTCGCCCCCGAGCTGACCGACCGGGCGCTGATCGAGATCGACAAGCTCGACAAGATCGGCGTCGAGGGCGTGGCGACGCAGCTGCGCGAGCTCGGCGTCGGCGGCGACGACCTCGCGGCGCAGCTGCACCAGCTCGGCGAGGCGACCTTCGACTCGATCACCGGCTCCGCGCCTCCCGCCTGGCTCGACGCCGAGGCCGCAGCCGACCTCGTGGCGCTCCGCGACGCGCTGCCGGGCGCGACCCTCGTGCTCGACCCGACGCTGGTGCGGGGCATGGGCTACTACACGGGCACCATCTTCGAGGTGGCGCACCCCGACTTCAGCTACTCGCTGGGCGGCGGCGGTCGCTACGACGGCATGATCGGCCGGTTCCTCGGCACCGACGTGCCGGCCGCGGGCTTCTCGCTCGGCTTCGAGCGCATCGTCGACCTCGTCGAGCTCGACGGGGCCGACGACGACGGCCTGGCCGTGCTGCACGACAAGACGGTGCCGCCGGCCGAGCTGGTCGCCCTGCAGCGGGCGCTGCTCGCCGGCGGCGAGGGCCGGGTGCGGCTCGAGCGCCGCGCGAAGAACGCCAAGGGACAGCTCGCCGCGCTCGCGGCCGCCGGCTTCGGGCGGTTCGCCTCCGTGCGCGGGGGCGAGTCCGTCGACGAGCTGCAGATCCGCGCGATCGGCTGACCGACGGCGGGCGAACGTCCGCTGAACACCCGCGTCGCCGGTCGGAGGCGCGGCTAGGCTAGGCGGCGGGGCCCAGGCCCCGACGACCTGACGACACACTAAGGAGTTCTCCGTGGCAGCAATCGACGCCGTAGGCGCCCGCGAAATCCTCGACTCGCGGGGCAACCCGACCGTCGAGGTCGAGGTCCTGCTCGACGACGGGACCGTGTCGCGCGCGGCCGTCCCCTCGGGCGCATCCACCGGGGCCTTCGAGGCCTACGAGCTCCGCGACGGCGACGACAGCCGCTACCTCGGCAAGGGCGTGCTGAAGGCCGTCGCGGCCGTCATCGACGAGATCGGCCCGGAGGTCGAGGGCCTCGACGCCACCGACCAGCGCCTGATCGACGCGGCGATGATCGAGCTCGACGGCACCGAGAACAAGTCGCGCCTCGGCGCCAACGCCATCCTCGGCGTCTCGCTGGCCGTGGCCCGCGCCGCCGCCGACTCGGCCGACCTGCCGCTCTTCCGCTACCTCGGCGGCCCGAACGCCCACACGCTGCCCGTGCCGATGATGAACGTCATCAACGGCGGCTCGCACGCCGACAGCAACGTCGACATCCAGGAGTTCATGATCCTGCCGATCGGCGCGTCGACCTTCGGCGAGGCCGTCCGCTGGGGCGCCGAGACCTACCACGCGCTGAAGAGCCAGCTGAAGGCCGCCGGCCTCTCGACCGGCCTCGGCGACGAGGGCGGCTTCGCGCCGAACCTCGAGAGCAACCGCGCCGCGCTCGACCTGCTGGTCGAGGCCATCACCACGGCCGGCTTCACCCCCGGGAAAGACATCGCGCTGGGCCTCGACGTCGCCTCGAGCGAGTTCTTCTCCGACGGCTCGTACACGTTCGAGGGGCAGTCGCGCGACTCGGCCTTCCTCGCCTCGTACTACGCCGACCTCGTCGCCTCGTACCCGCTCGTCTCCATCGAGGACCCCCTCGACGAGGACGACTGGGAGGGCTGGGCGCACCTCACGAGCGAGATCGGCCGCAAGACGCAGATCGTCGGCGACGACCTCTTCGTCACCAACCCGACCCGCCTCGCCAAGGGCATCCAGACCGGCGCCGCGAACTCGATCCTCGTCAAGGTGAACCAGATCGGCACCCTGACCGAGTCGCTCGACGCGGTCTCGCTCGCCCAGCGCAGCGGCTACACCACCGTGCTGTCGCACCGCTCCGGCGAGACGGAAGACACCACGATCGCCGACCTCGCCGTCGCGACCGACGCCGGCCAGATCAAGACCGGCGCCCCGGCCCGCAGCGAGCGCGTGGCGAAGTACAACC
>NZ_LMOX01000003.1:446914-447038 GCF_001423665.1 Frigoribacterium sp. Leaf164 | reverse complement strand
AGCTGCTCCGCATCGAGGAGGAGCTCGGCGAGGCCGCGGTCTACGCCGGCTACTCGGCGTTCCCGCGCTTCCAGGCCTAGCCAGCGCCCCGCCGAGAGGCCCGTCCCCGCCCGGGGGCGGGCCT